>OMYB01000002.1 GCA_900315155.1 uncultured Selenomonadales bacterium
CAGATATCACATCTGGCTTTATCATGTTGCATGATCTACATTGTTTAGTTTTCAGAGAACAACTCCATCGCTTCAAGCGACTATGTTAGTATAGCGCGTCCGCGCTTCCATGTCAACACTTTTTATAAAACTTTTTCAAATAAATTTTTGTCATTTTTGAGATCAAAAAAGCCCCGGCCGAAGTCGGGGCTTGATGATTCAAGATGGTGGCGGCACAGAGATTCGAACTCCGGACACTGCGGGTATGAACCGCATGCTCTAGCCAACTGAGCTATGCCGCCATAGTGGTGGGCAGGGATGGATTCGAACCATCGTAATCCGAAGATGACAGATTTACAGTCTGTTCCCTTTAACCACTCGGGCACCTACCCGTTAACAACAAGCGTTGATAACATAAAGTATTATACAGAACTCACCAACACTTGTCAAGTATTTTTATTTTTTACGCATCCAAACCGGAATATCGATCTCCCAGTTCGGCTGTTTCGGCTGCTGAACCTGCTGGGCAGGCTGTACCGGCTGCTGGGCCTGCTGCGTCTGCTGCATGGCCGCCTGGCCCTGCTGTGGCATGCCCTGCGTCATCGGAGGCACCTGCTGCGCTGCTGCGGTCTGCTGAGCCGCGAGTTTGCTGGCAGGTATACCAATCTCCTCCTGCGCGTCAAAGCCCGTAGCGATAACGGTAACGCGGACCGTATCCCCCAGCGTATCGTCGATGGCAGCACCCCAGATGATGTTTGCCTGATCGTCAACGACCTGGCGGATGGCGCTCGAAGCCTCGGTGACCTCATACATGCTGAGGTTCTCCTCAGTACCCGTAACGTTGAGCAGGACGCCGCGTGCACCGTCGATGCTCGTCTCGAGCAGTGGGGATTTGATGGCGATCTTGGCAGCCTCGACCGCCGCATTCTCGCCCGTCGCCTCGCCGATACCCATGAGGGCAGAGCCGGAATTGCTCATGATGTTCTTGACATCTGCAAAGTCCAGGTTGATGAGGCCCGGGATAGCGATCAGGTCCGAAATACCTTTGACACCCTGACGCAGGACATCATCGGCAATCGTGAAGGCTTCCGTAATCGGCGTCTTCTTGTCGACGACCTGCATGAGACGGTCATTCGGAATCGTAATGATCGTATCCACATGCTTTTTAAGGTTTTCGATACCGCTGTCTGCGTTGCGGCGGCGCGTCATGCCTTCGAAGGAGAACGGACGCGTAACCACACCGACGGTCAGCGCACCGATTTCGCGGGCGCACTCAGCGACGACTGGAGCTGCACCGGTACCTGTACCGCCGCCCATGCCGGCCGTAACAAAGACCATATCGGCACCGCGCAAAGCCTCGACGATGTCATCACGGCTCTCCTCCGCCGCTTTCTGGCCGATCTCCGGTTTTGCGCCGGCACCGAGGCCGCGCGTCAGTTTCTCACCGATCTGCATGCGTTTCGGCGCCTTGGATTTCAGCAGTGCCTGTGCATCCGTATTCACGGCAATGAACTCAACACCCTGCAGGCCAAAATCGATCATGCGGTTGACGGCGTTGCTGCCGCCGCCGCCAACACCGATTACCTTGATCTTTGCGAGCTGGCCCTGCTCATTATCATCCAATTCAAACACTCTGTAAACCCCCATGCGATTATTTTCGAGGGATGACGGGACGCCGGTCCGGCATCCGTAAAATCCCCATATTCGTTACTGTAGTTATGCAGTTATAGCTATACCTTTATAATTTTACCATCAATCCGGTCGGATTTCCATAGGTAACAGGAAACTTATTTGATTTTTTCCGGTGCATCCGGGTTAAAATCACGCAATCGGATATAGGGAGCTTTAAAACGGAAGTCCACGAAATCAATGAGGTGCTTGCTTGCAGGCAAGGCATCGAGGAAATCCTGCGTCAGCTTCGCCTTTTCCTCCAGCCGGTCATCGAGGCTGCCGAGCCGGATCTGCACCGAGCTCGTGGTATAGGCGATGACCGCATCCGGATTTCCGACATAGATTTCAGAAAGCATATCGAGCGCATGATTGTCGAGCTTTCCCAGGAAGGCGAGTGCTCTGCTGATGTTCTCGTCGCTGTTGTCATCCCCTACGAACTTATCCTGGATGACCACGCCTGTGACCAGAGGCAGAGGAGCCTGTCGAAGGTTTTTGTAGCTTGCTACAATCTTGCCTTCACGGCCCAGGTCGGCATAACCGTAGTTGCTTTCCACGGTGGCCAGCGGCCGCCGTTCCTCAATCGTAATATCGAGGGTATCCGGGAACTGGCGGCGTACGACGGCCGACTCGATGCGCAGGTCTTTCATCAGGTTTGCCGTCACCTGATCCGTCTCCAGCTGAAAAAGAGGCTGTCCCTTGTATACGCGGCCGATTTCCACAATATCGTTATCCTGCAGGTACTGGTTGCCATGGACGACGATGCGCTGGACCGTAAAAAGCGGCGTATAGATGATCACGGCAATGAGGATGCCGCAGATGAGCAGGAAGAGTCCTCCTTTGATGACTCTCCGCGGGCTTCTCCTGCGTCTCACTTTATGCTGTGGCTGTTCTTCCCGCTGTTCCATGCGATCATCTCCTGTCTCCGTTTTTTCTTCGCCCGCGTGCAAAAAGCCGGACAAGTCTTGCCCGGCCGGTTTTCCTTATTTCTGATAACCTGCCATCTCGAGGATGCGGGCGCAGAGCTCTGGGAATTCGATGTCCATGGCACGGCCTGCATCCGGAACGAGAGAGAGCTCCGTCATGCCCGGTACCGAATTGACCTCGATGACATACGGCGTGCCATCCTCTGCGAGCATCATGTCGACGCGCGCCACGCCGCGGCAGCCGCATGCTGTAAAGGTCTTGACGGCAAGATCCTGGATCTCCTTCGTCTTTTCCTCGGACACACGCGCCGGGATGATGTGGTGCGAAGCACCTTTCGTGTACTTGCTCTCGTAGTCGTAACGGCCGGATTCCGTCGTGATCTCGATGATCGGGAATGCTTCTTTCTTCTCCGCATTGCCCCATACGGCAACGGTGAGTTCCATGCCCTTGATGAACTGCTCGATGAGCACTTCTTCGTCGTACTGGAACGCATCGGTCAGGGCTTTCTTGAGCGCATCGGATTTCTCGACGATGTAAACGCCGATGCTCGAGCCCTGGGAAGAAGCCTTGACGACGACCGGCAGGGAAAATTCCTTCTCGATCTCCGCAGCCAGGTCGCGCTGCTCCATCTCATAGCGGTGATAAATCTTCGCACGCGGCGTGGAAATATGCTCGGCCTCGCAGACGCGCTTCGTTGCCGCCTTATCCATCGTGATGGCCGCCGCAAGGACACCCGAGCCCGTGTACGGGATGCCGAGCATTTCGAGCGTACCCTGGATGAGGCCGTCTTCGCCGTATTTGCCATGCAGGGCATTGAATACGATGGCGCAGCCGCTCTTTTTGATATCCTCCGCAAACGTCTCCGGCTTCAGTTCCATGCCGACAGCGTTGTAGCCTTTGCTCTGCAGTGCCTTGAGGATGGCCGACCCCGTCTGGCGGGAAATCTCAGCCTCGGTGGACGTGCCGCCCATGACGACGACGATTTTATCGTTGCTCATATCGTTGTTTTCTCCTTTATTTCCGTGATCCCGATTCCAGATGGCCTAGTTCAGGCCTTCAGCATGTCAACGAGTTCCTCGCTCGTCTTATAGATATCGCCGGCGCCCATCGTGATGATGAGATCACCTTCCTTGCAATGGTCTTTGAGATACGGTGCAATCTTTTCGCGGTCCTTGATGTAGACGACCTTCTGACCGGACTGTTTTTCGACTTCCTTGAGGATGGTCTCGCCGTTGATGCCCGGAATCGGGGCTTCGCCGGCAGCATAGACATCCGTGAGAATCAGCAGATCGGCAGCGACGAAAGCCTTGCCGAATTCCTCGTGCAGGAGCTGCGTGCGGGAATAACGGTGCGGCTGGAAGGCGCAGATGAGGCGGCCCGGCCTGGTCTGGCGAGCCGCGCCAAGCGTTGCAGCGATTTCCGTCGGATGATGTGCGTAGTCGTCGACCACCCAGACGCCCTGCTCGCGGCCCTTCGTCTGGAAACGGCGCTTGGCACCGTGGAAGGCGGCGAGACCGGCAGCGAGCTTTTCGAACGGCACGCCGATGGACAGGCCGACGACGATGCAGGCCATGGCATCGAGCACGTTATGGCGGCCCGGGATGTTCAGGTCGATATGGCCGAGCTCCTCCTCACCATGAAAGACATCAAAGGAAATGCCCGAGCCGCTGTGCGCGATGTTTTTCGCGTTATAGTCTGCCTCGTGCTCGATGCCGTAGGAAATATATTTGCGGTCGATCTTCTTTGCGATATTGCGCAGGTTCTCGTTCTCGAAGCAGAGCACGGCATAGCCTGTTTCCTTGTCCGTGTTCTCGATGAACTGTGTGAAGGCCTTGATGATGTTCTCCATCGTGCCGTAGTGATCCATGTGATCGTCTTCGACGTTCGTGACGACGGCGATATGCGGATGAAGTTTCAGGAACGAGCCATCGCTCTCATCGGCCTCCGAAACGAGATAGTCGCTTGTGCCGAGCTGGGCGTTCGTGCCGAGATCCGGCACTTCGCCGCCGACGACGATCGTCGGGGATACGCCGGCTTTCTCGAGTGCCACGCCGATCATCGAGGTCGTCGTCGTCTTGCCATGTGCACCGGCAACAGCGATGCCTTTGTACTCGTTGACGAGCGCCGCATTGATATCGCTGCGATGCAGCTTGCGGATACCGAGATCACGTGCAGCGAGCACTTCCGGATTATCAAAGGGGATGGCTGTCGATACGACGATAGCATCGACGCCGCGGACGTTCTCTGCACGCTGGCCGCCGAGATAGATGGTCGCACCGAGTTCGCGCAGGTTGCGGATGATGTCCGAATCGCTGCGGTCCGAACCGGATACCTCATAGCCGAGCTCAACCATGATGCGCGCGAGTGGGCTCATGCCAGCGCCGCCGATACCGACAAAATGGATTTTCTGGATTCCTGCAAGCTCCTTGAGCTGTTTCTTCAATTTCCTCACCCTTATTTCCTATCAACCAACGATTCAATGTTTCTCATGGCCGGATGCGAGTTCCAGCACCATTTCCGCGATATCCGATGCCGCCTGAGGCCGCCCGAGTGTTCGGCTGGCTGCAGCCATCTGCTCCAGTTTCTCCGGCTCACTGAGCAGTTCCGTGAGTACGGAGGAAAGGACCTCCGGTGTGAGATCGCGATTCAGGATCATGCGCGCCGCACCTGCCTCTTCGAGCGCGCGGGCATTGTGCTCCTGATGGTTCTCTGCCGCATACGGATACGGAATCAGGACGGACGGGATACCGCGTGCCGTCAGCTCGGCGAGACCCGTGGCCCCTGCGCGGAACACCGCGAGGTCAGCCATAGCCTGTGCCTGCGGCATATTGTACAGATAGGGAACGACCTTGACATGGCTGACCGCATCGAGATCCGTACCCGTCTCGCGGATGCGGCCGAGGATATCCTCGTACTCCTTCTTGCCCGTCACGAGCAGGAACTGTACCTCGGTATGCTTCACTGCCTCGGCGATGACGGGAACCATCGCACGGTTGATGGCGCGTGCGCCGCGGCTGCCACCCGAGACAAGCACCGTTTTTTTCTCCGGGTCGAAACCAAAAGCCTTCGCCCCCTCCGCGCGCGTTGCCGTCATGACCTCGCTGCGGATCGGGTTGCCCGTGTAGACGACTTTATCCGCAGGGAAATGCTTCATAGCCTCCGGTGTACCGACGGCAATCTTCGTGACGAACTTCGACAGGATTTTGTTCGTGATGCCCGGCACGACGTTCTGCTCCTGGATGAGCGTCGGTACGTGCATGAGACTCGACGCGAGCAGGATGGGTCCGCAGACGTAGCCGCCCGTTCCGACCGCCGCATCGGGATGGAACTGCTTCACGATGTGCATGGCCTTGGCAACGCCCGCCATAGCCTTGCCCGCCCGTACGAGATTTGCCGGCGTCAGATGGCGTTCGAAACCCTGGATATCGACCGTCGTAAAGGGCAGCCCTTCTTTCGGGATGATATCCGACTCGAGGCCGCGCTTCGTTCCCACATAGAGGAAGTTCGCGTCCGGGCATTTCGCCTGAATCGTGCGGATAATGGTGAGGGCCGGGTAGATGTGTCCGCCCGTTCCCCCGCCGGAAACGATGATGTTCACGCTCGATCTCCTCTCCCTTACTCCGGCATCGCCATAACGAGGCGCTTGAAATCGCGGCCGCGCACGGCCATGTTATCATACATATCAAAACTTGCGCAGGCCGGGGAAAGCAGGACCGTCTGCGGCTCCTTTGCCATATCGTGTGCGATGGAAACGGCTTTCTCCATCGAGTAACCTGCCTCGAAAATCTGCGACTCCGGGTAGCCGTTCTTTACGGCCTCTTTGTGGAAGCGCTCTGCCGCATCGCCGATGAGGATGAGTGCATCCGTGCGCTCCTTGACGAGACCCATGAACTCCGTGAGGTCCGTCATCTTATCATCGCCGCCCGCGAGCAGGATGATATGGCCTGGGAACGAAAGCAGCGCCTTCTCTGCCGAATCCGTATTCGTCGCCTTCGAATCGTTGTAATAAGGGACGCCGGCGACCGTGCGCACATACTCGAGACGATGCTCGACGCCCTGGAAGGATTTCAGGACCTGGACGATGGCCTGCGGCGCGCAGCCGGCGAGGAAGGCGATAGCAGAAGCCGCCAGGGCATTTTCGACGTTGTGCCCGCCCCGGATGCCGAGCTCGTCGACGGCGCAGAGCGGATACTCCTGGCCATCCCAACGGATGACGAGGCGGTTATCCCGGACGAAAGCGCCCTCTGCGAGCTCTTCGCGGCGGCTGAAGTAGCAGACGCGGCTCAGGGCGCGCTCCTTCATGCCGCGCGTGCGCGCATCGTCGTAGTTCAGCACGAGGAAATCCGATGCCGTCTGCTCGGCGAAGATTTTCTCCTTCATCGCCTGATAGACGTCCATGGTCTTGTGGCGGATGATATGGTCCGGCGTCACGTTGAGCACCGCCGCAATATGCGGATGGAAATGTTTCGATCCCTCCATCTGGAAGCTCGAGATTTCTGCGACGATACAGCCGTCAGCACCGATTTTCAGCGCCGTCTCCGAAAGAGGCACGCCGATATTGCCGGCAACGCCGACCTTTTCCTTCGGGAACTTCGTCTCCATGAGCAGGCCCGTGAGGGTCGTCGTCGTCGTCTTGCCGTTCGTCCCCGTGATCGCGAGAATCGGGGACTGCGCGAGCTCCTGAGCGAGCTCGACTTCACTGAGTACGCGGATGCCGCGCGCGTAGGCTTTCTGAACCAGCGGGATGGCAACGGGAACAGCAGGGGCCACGATGACCGCATCGACGCCGTCGAGCAGGCTTTCCTGCTGCGGGCCGAAAACGAGCCCGACACCGAGCTCGCGCATCTCCGTGAAATCTGCCTGGATATCGCTCTCCGCCTTGGCATCGCTGAGCACGACCTCTGCCCCGGCTTTTTTCGTGATGCGCGCGGCAGCAAAACTGCTGATGCCGGCACCGACGATGAGGATTTTCTTACCTTTGAGATTCATGATATTGCCTCCCTGTTACGGCAGCATAGCGAGTCCGGCGACACCGGCCAGCAGGCCGACCGCCCAGAACACCGTAACGACTTTCCATTCCGACCAGCCGCCGAGCTCGAAATGGTGGTGGATCGGGCTCATGCGGAACACGCGCTTGCCTGTTGTCTGGAAGGAAATGACCTGAATGATAACCGAAAGGGCCTCGCAGACGAAGATGAGGCCGATGATGGCGAGCAGCACCTCCGTATGCGTGAGGATACCGACGGCTGCGAAAGCGCCGCCCAGCGCCAGCGAGCCCGTATCGCCCATAAATACCTTCGCCGGATGCGCATTGAAGCGCAGGAAGCCGAGGCAGGCACCGACGATAGCCACGCAGAAAATCGCGAGATCCGGATGTCCCGTGAGCAGGCAGACAACGGCATAGCAGCTGCAGGCGATGGCCACCGTTCCGGATGCGAGACCATCGAGGCCATCCGTCAGGTTGACCGCGTTCGAACCGCCGACGAGCACAAAGGGAACGAGCAGGTAGTAGCCGAAGCCGATGTTGACCGACGTATTGGCGATTGGTACCCAGACCGTCGTATCGATACCGAGCTCCTGCGTGCCGACGACCATCGTCACGATAGCGATGAGGATCTGCCCGAGCAGCTTCTGCTTTGCCTTGAGGCCGAGGTTGCGTTTCTTGACGACCTTGATGTAGTCATCGAGGAAGCCGAGCAGGAAATGGCCGAGCATGATGAACAGGGCGAGCAGCACTTCCTTCGAAAATGGGGCAACGACGAGCGTTGCGACGGTGATGCCGAGGATGATCATGATGCCGCCCATCGTCGGCGTTCCGCTCTTCGCCTGATGGCTCTTCGGTCCCTCTTCGCGGATGCTCTGGCCGAACTTCAGGCGGTGGAGCATCGGGATGAAGAACGGGCCCGAGATGAGCACAAACGCCGCCGCGATGACGGCAGCCAGCAATAACGGTTGCAAACTCAAGAATAACGTCTCCTAACTTTATGCTTTGATGCTTTGAAGCTTTGACTGCATGCTTTGTCCTGCTCAGAGCAGGTCGATAATCTTTTCCATCTGCATGCCGCGCGACCCCTTGAAAAGAATCGTATCCCCCGGCTGCAGGAGCTCGTGGAGTTTCTCCGCGGCTTCCTCATGGCTCCCGCAGCGATAGACAACGGGCACGCCATTCTGCTCGGCGCCGTCCGCGATGAGGCTGCCCATCCTGCCGCGCGTGACGACAGCGGCGAAATGATGCGCCGCGAGCTCTTCGCCCACATGGAAATGCGCCTTCTCGGACACATCGCCGAGCTCAAGCATGTCGCCCATGACGGCGATCTTGCGGCCCTTGACGAGTTCCGACAGCGTGTTGATGGCCGCCGTCATCGACATCGGGCTGGCGTTGTAGGCATCGTTGACGACATGCCAATCCTTGACATCTTTCAGCTCGAAGCGCATCTTCGTCGCCTCGAGGTTGCCGAGACCCTGCTGGATCTCCTCTGCGCTGTACCCCAGCGCAAAACCTGCCGCGATGGCCGCGAGCGCATTGTAGACGTTGTGCCGGCCGACCATAGCGATCGTGTAGTCATGTGTCCCGCCCGCATAGGTGACCGCAAACGTCGTCTGCTGGCCTTCCGTGCGGATGTCGCTGCCGCGTACGTCAGACTCCTGCTCGATGCCGAACATCAGCACGCGCACGCCCTTCTCCGCTTTATCGCGCATGCCTGCCACATACGGGTTGTCCGCATTCAGGATGACCGTGCCGCCCGCCGGGATGGCTTCGACGAGCTCGCTCTTCGCCTTGGCGATGTTCTCGAGCGAGCCGAGGAGCTCCATGTGCGTCTCGCCGACGTTCGTGACGATGCCGATGGACGGATTGGCAATCGGCGCCATGGCCTCGATCTGATGGAAGCCGCGCATGCCGATCTCGACAACGGCTGCCTTATGCTCTTTCTGGAGCCCGAGCAGGGTCAGTGGCAGGCCGATTTCGTTGTTGAAGTTTGCCTGCGTCTTGAGGACCGGGCCGCGTGCCGAGAGCACGGCAGCCGTGAGGTCTTTCGTCGTCGTCTTGCCATTCGAGCCCGTGATCGCGATGACGGGGAGCTTGAACTTTTCGCGCCAGGCATGCGCAATCTGCTGGTATGCCTTTAATGTATCGTCGACGCGAAAGACATCCGCGTTCTCGATGGCGGCGTATTTCTCCTCCGGGCATGCCTTGGAGACCACGACGCCCGCAGCACCCTTCTCTACGGCTTCTTCCGCAAAGTCCTCACCGTTGAAGCGCTCGCCCTTGAGCGCGATGAAGAGCACGCCCGGCACGATCTTACGCGTATCGGTCACGACATCCGTGAACTCGGTAACAGACGGTGTAGCCTTTGCTGCGACGGGCTTCGTCGCGACGAGGATATCCCGGACATGGAATGCTGGCATTATTTGCCCTCCTTCGCAAGTTTCGCGGCAACGGCGGCACGCGCTTCTTCTTTATCATCAAAATGGATGGTTTTGTCTTTCAGGATCTGGTAGTTCTCATGCCCCTTGCCGAGGATGGCGACGATATCGTCTTTCTCAGCAAGCTCGATGGCACGGCAGATGGCCTCGCGGCGATCGACGATCTTCTCGTGATGCTTATTGCCGATGGTCTCTTCGACGCCGGCCTCGACCTGGTCGAGAATCTGCTGCGGATTCTCCGTGCGCGGGTTGTCCGACGTTGCGATGACGATATCGGCGAGCTTACCCGCGATGCGGCCCATGATCGGGCGCTTCGTGTTGTCGCGGTCGCCGCCGCAGCCGAACACGGCGATGATGCGCTTCTTTGCGATCTTGCGCGCCGTCTCGAGCACGTTCTCGACGCCGTCCGGCGTATGCGCATAATCGACGATGATGGAAAAATCCTGGCCCGCACGCACGAGCTCGAAACGGCCCGGAACCGCCGTGAAGTCCGCGAGCGTCTTCGCGATGACTGCCGCATCGACGTGCTCGGCAAGAGCCGCGCCCACGGCGGACATGACGTTGTAGACGTTAAAGATGCCCGTGATATGGAGGTCGAGCGGCATCTTGCCGAACGAAGCCTCGTTCAGCGTGAACTTCGCGCCGGAAGCGAGCACGTTGACGTCCGTCGCACGCAGGCTGGCCTGCTCGTTGTCGATGGCGTACGTGATATGCTCGCATTTCGCATGCTCGAGCATCGTCTGACCTGCCGCATCGTCGATGTTGACGACGGCCGTCTTGCCTTTCTTGACGCCCGGCTGGCATACCTTATCGAACAGCTTCGCCTTCGCGAGCTTGTAGTTCTCCATGGTTTTATGATAATCGAGATGATCCTGCGTGAGGTTCGTAAAAACCGCCGTATCGAACTCGATACCGGCCACGCGCTCCTGATCGAGCGCATGGCTCGAGACCTCCATAACGACATAATCCATGCCCTTGTCGTGCATCATGGCCAGCGTCTTTTGCAGTTCAACGACGTCCGGCGTCGTATTATGGATCGGATAGACCTCATCCTCGATCATGATCTGGATCGTGCCGATGAGACCGACCTTATAGCCCGCGTTGCGCAGGATCGCGCGCGTGATGTAGCTCGTCGTCGTCTTGCCGTTCGTGCCCGTGATACCGATGACGCGCATCTTCTTTGCCGGGTAATCGTAAAAATACGGAACGATGGTATCGAGTGCCTGCTGAAGTTCCGGTACGCGCAGCACGGCAATGCCCGCCGGCACCTCTACGTCCTCACGCGTCGTCAGGACAGCCTTCGCACCGGCCTTGAGCGCCTGCGGGATGAAGGCATGACCATCGACATGCACGCCGGGGATGCAGACGAACAGTGTCCCATCCTTTACCTTGCGCGAATCATGCTCGATGCCCGTAATCTCCGTATGTTTATCTCCGATGACAACCGCGCCCTCGACGAGAGACGCGAGATCTTCTATGGTCTTCAATCCGATTTCCTCCTCTGTCAGCGGCCCCATGATCTGAGCCGTTAACTATTATACGCTTTACCTATGGATTTTTATAGAGGGAACAGCAAAAATTATAGGGCTGGGAAAACAAAGAAGGAAAGAGACGTTTCCCGGTCCCTTTCCTGTGTCCTGTTCAATGCTGTTCACGCGCGAAATAGATCTTATTCGGCACTTCCATGCCGAGCTTATCCGCAGCGACCGTCTTGATGCGCTGCGGCGATTTCAGCTTATCGATCTCGATCTGCAGGCGCTCGTTCTCTTGCTCGAGTTCTCGCACCGCATCCTGCGTGGCAACGAGCCGATACCCGCGGTTCGCGGAGATGCCGCTCTGGATCGTCACGAGCATGGCCAGGATGGCTGCCACGGTAAAAAGCGCACGAAAATGGCTCCGCAAACTCGTATCGAGAACGGTCTGATAGAGGGGTTCCTTCACGTGCTGCTCGAGTTCGGCGATTTCGTCTTCATGGCTGCGTATCTCTTCCTCTTCCTGTCTGGCAAGCATCAGGACCCCCTCCTTTCTTTCTCTGTATCGGGTGGCAGTTTCTCTGCGATGCGGAGCTTGGCGCTGCGCGAACGCGAATTATGTGCAAGCTCATCCGGGCGCGCCTTCACAGGCTTGCTCAGCAGCTTGATTTCCGGATGGTGATGGCATACGCATACGGGGAGTTCCGGCGGGCAGATGCAGCCGCGCGACATTTCCTTCAGCGTCTGTTTCGCGATGCGGTCCTCCAGCGAATGGAACGTGATGATAGCGATGCGTCCGCCCGGCTTCAGGTGCTGCACCGCCGTACGAAAGGCATGCTCGAGGATGCCGAGCTCGTCGTTGACCTCGATGCGGATCGCCTGGAAGATACGCTTCGCCGGGTGGCCGTTCTCTGCACGGCGCACGGCTTTCGGCACGGCCTTGCAGACGATATCCACGAGCTCGCCCGTCGTCTCAACCGGTTTCTCCCTGCGCGCTTCGACGATGAACTGGGCAATGCGCTTCGCCCAGCGTTCCTCGCCATAGTCGTGGAAGATGCGGTTGAGCTCATCCGCGCTGTAGGTATTCACAACGTCATAGGCGGAAAAATCGCGCTCGGGATCCATGCGCATGTCGAGCGGGGCATCCTGCATATAGGAGAAGCCGCGCTCTGCCGTATCGATCTGATGCGACGATACGCCGAGGTCGAAGACGACACCATCCACCTCCTCGGCATGCTGGTCCGCGAGGATCTGTTCCAGATGGCGGAAGTTGTCGTGTACGATATCCACATGGCACGCGACATCCGCGAGGCGTTCTCTGGCTGCCTCGATAGCCTCCTCATCCTGGTCGATGCCGATGATGCGGCCCTCCGGCTCCAGCATCTCGGCGATGCGGTGCGAGTGGCCCGCTCCGCCCAGCGTACAATCCACGTACGTTCCCCTGCGGTCCGTAACCAATCCCTTGACGGTTTCCTCCAGCATCACGCTGATATGATGGAATTCCACTGCTCTATCCCCTGTCCTGCCTTATATTCCGAGTCCTGCGAGCGAGGCTGCGATTGCCGTGACATCCGGCTCGACCTCATCCGAGTACTTCATCCACTGCTCCTTGCTCCACACTTCGATGCGGTTGTCCGCACCCGTGAGCACGACATCCTGTCTTAACTGGATTCCCGCGTAATTGCGCAGATTCGCCGGCACGAGGAAACGCCCCTGCTTATCGCATTCCAGCGTGCGCGCTCCCGCAAAGAAGAACCGCACGATGGCGCGTGCCTCCGGTTTTGCGAGCGGCAGCTTGCGAAGCTTTTCCGCGAGCGCATCCCATTCTGGCTGGGCATAGAGGAAAAGGCACTGGTCGAGTCCCTTGGTAATGATAAAGGAAACACCGAGTTCCGCGCGGAAATCAGCGGGCAGGATGACACGCCCCTTGGCGTCGATGGCATGGACATATTCCCCCATGAACATCCTGCCTCACCACCTTTCTGACACTTTCCCCCACTATTCACCACTTTACCTATTCTTTTTATAACAAAAAATTCCCTCTTTTGCAAGGGAATTTCCTGATTTATTTCATATTTACTTGTATACCGGTAAAAACCTGTGCTTCAGCTTTTGATCCATCCAAAGCGTTCGAAGATAGGGACATAGCGGATCCGTTCGATGAAATCCTTATTCGTGTTCTCCGTATGGAAGATCGGCACGCGCTCCAGAGCGAAGATATTGCTCGCCTTATCCACGTTGCCATACTTGATCGTAAACGCTGCTTTATAGCCCGCTTCCTTGACCAGCTCGGCGATATGGAGGTTGTACGTGCCCGTCGGATAGGCCATGAAATCGACCGGATGGCCGAGTTCCTTCTCTGCCTGCTTTTTCGAGTCCACCAGTTCCGTACGCAGCTGCTCGTCCGAGAGATCCGTCATCGATTTGTGGTCCACCGTATGGGACTGGATGGAGATGGTCCCATCCTCCTCCATCTCGCGCGCCTGATCCCAGGTGATGTAGTTCGGATATTTGCCGAGGAAACTCGTGATGACAAAAATCGTGCCCTTGAATCCATACTTCTGCAGGATAGGATAGGCGTTGTCATAGTTATCGCGGTATCCGTCATCGAACGTGATGAGCACCGGATTCTCCGGCAGCTCGGCATTGCCCTCGAGGCTGTCGTAGAGCTCTGCGGGCGTAATCGTATGGTAGTCATGCTTCTTCAGGTACGACATCTGCTCGTCGAAATCCTCTGGCAGAACCGAAAGGGAAATGTTCATGTTATCGACTTTATGGTAATTCAGCACCAGTACCTTCGTGCCATTCTCGCTGTCTGCCACCATGCGCGCTGTCATATGGCGCGGGCTCGCCGCAAGGAATGGGATGGCCAGCAGCAGGAGGAGCAGCAGAATGCGTTTCCACCAGCTGACTTTGTGTTTTTCCCCGAACTTGCCGAAATGCATGGATATTCTCTCCTTATCTAACAACGATGGATCACGAAAAGCTCGTATGGCTCCGGCGGCAGCGCAGGAGGAACCAGGCAAGCAGGACAATGCCGAGGCCGCCCGACAGCGCGCGCCCAAGCGGAATCAGCGATTGCGGCGAGCTCGACAGATAGAAGAACCCGCAGGCACAGCGCACGAAAGCGATGAGGCTCGCCCCGAGCAGGAACAGGCACCCGGCCTGCCTTGGCCGATGGATGAGTGCCTGGACGGCCGTGAGCAGCACCATGAGGACAAACACGGCAAACTGCATACCGGACTGGTACAGTGCGATGGGCTGGAAATACAAGTTATCCTTGAACCCATCCGGCCGGTAATCGTACTCCACATATTCCATGATGGCGTGGTCGTTGGGAACGTCGAGCGGCAGCGGCATGCCGAGCGTCTGCTGCAGGTTGAACATGCCGAACTCGTACGCGGCAATCATGAGCACAAAGGCGGGCACGAGAAGATCGAGCCAGTACCAGGTGTCGAGACCATGCACACGGCACACACCGAACACGGCGAGGAGGCCGCCAAAAATCGATCCGTAGAAGGAAACGCCCCCCTGCCAGAGACAGATCACGCCGAGCAGGTCACCGCTGTACTCGCTGAAATGACTCAGCACATACCCGGCATGCCCGCAGACCGCCGCGAGGGGAATCCCCCACAACAGCATATCCACCACCGGCGCAAAGGACTCCCCATGCAGACGCGTATTCACCCAGGCGGCAGCGGTGCCGACAAGGATGGCTGCGAGCAGCAGGAGCCCGTAGGTATAGACTGGTACGCCGCCGATGACGGTGGCTATCATGCCCATCCTTCTTCCCCCTTTTTTATCCAATACTCACATTTATTTTAACGCGGCAGGCCATAAAAAACCACCCTAAGGTGATGAAAAAAAGCAAAAAGTATGCTATAATGCCTTTGAGGCGGGGTAGATATACCCCATCACCGTATTTTTTCTACAGGAGGTTATCACTATGGCTGCGGCTATTACCAAGGATATGAGCATTATGGACGTCGTCCAGCAGTACCCGGACACGGTTGATGTCTTCATCAGCGCTGGCATGGGCTGCCTCGGCTGCGCTGCTGCGCACTTCGAGAACATCGAGCAGGGCGCGCTCGCACACGGCATCGATGTCGATGCCCTCATCAAGGGCCTGAACGAGGCTGTCGGTGCTGAGCAGTAATTGCTTATTCCTACGCAAAAAAAAACCACCGCATCTGCGGTGGCTTTTTTATTGCCCGTTTGCCAGGTATCAAACTTTGAAGTGATTGACTTCCTCGAGCAGACGGTCTGTGCCCTGCTTCGACTGCTCCATTTCCGTGAGGATCTGGTTGCACTTATCCGAGAGGTTCTGAACCTTCTCCGCAATCGAGGAGTTGCCCTGTGCGCCTTCCTGCGTAGCCTTAGTGATCTCGTCCATCGCCCGTGTCATCGTCTCGATGGCCTCGGTCATCGACTCCGCGCTGTGGCTGGACTGGATGGAGGAATCACGGAAGCGCTTGGCATCGGCCTGATACTGGTCAGCCGTATCGCTCATCGCATGATAGTCCGTGTTCACCGTATCATCGACGAACTGCAGCAGGGAATCCGCGCCGTCGGAGAGCTGCTTGACGGCGCCCATGACCTGCCCCGTGAGGCCCTGGATCTTTTCTGCCGTCTGCGTAGAGGCCTCCGCGAGTTTGCGGACCTCATCCGCGACGACGGAGAAACCGCGGCCGGACTCGCCGGCGCGCGCTGCTTCTATGGCCGCATTGAGGGCGAGCAGGTTCGTCTGCTCCGCGATGCCGGAGATATCCTCCGTGAGCTTGCCGATGCTGTCGACGACCTTGGCCGCCTCGATGGCCTGCGCGAGCGTATCCTTCGTCGAGGCATAAATGCCCTTTGCCGCCTCAATGGATTTGCTCGTATTCGCGCGGAGCTTATCGGCGCGCTCGTGGACTTCCTCGGTATAGGCCTTGTCGTCCTCAGCTTTCTTCGCGGCATCCTGCACGCTGGCATTGACCTGATCGGTCATGTGCTGCATGTTGGACGTAGAGGCAGCCGTCTCCTCCATGCCCGCAGCCATCTCCTCTGTGACAGCCGACATATCCTGGGCATCCGCGTTAAGGCTGTCGAGGAGTGTCTGGACTTTCTCGACCATCGCGGCACTCTGCACGGCCTCGTCGTGCACTTTGCCGACTACGCTGCGCAGCGAAGCCTGCATCTTGGCCAGCGCCTGTGTCATGCGACCGATCTCGTCTTCGCGGTGGAGCATGCTCTCCGGAACCTCGGCCGTGAGATCACCGGCTGCGACCGCGTCGAGCTCATGGATCGCAGCCTGCAGCGGATCCGCGATATTTTTCGCGATCAGAATGGCCGCTGCAATGCTGATCGCCAGCCCGACGAAGATAATCGCGAGGAAGATCTTGATGGACGTCGCGTAGGACTCGCTGCTCTGCTGATAGAGCTCCTTACCGGCGAGCACGTTGCGCGGCGTGACCGAGCTCAGGTCATCCGCTACAGCCTGGACTTTGAGTACGGCCTGCTCGACCTGCAGACGCTCTTCCGGCGAACTGCCGAGTTTCGAGACATTCTGGATGACCGCATTCGTATCCTTGGCATCGGCAGCGAGTTTATCGAGGCCCTCTGCCATCTTCGGATCCGCGTTGATTTCCTTCAGTTTCTCGATATCCGCATCCACAGCGCTGAAATCGGTGTTGATTTCCTTGGCGAGCATCTTGTGGTCCATCTTGCTCGCATCGGAGAGCAGCAGATAGGACGCATTGACATCGATGGAACGGAAACGCGAATTAATGTCATTGACGTACTGCGCCGTGATGATATTCTTCTCGTAAATTTCCTTTACCGCATTGTTGGAGCGGCTGTTGAAAAATACGCCAACGCCCGCAACCAAAACGGTGATAAGGATCATAATGGCCGAGAGGGCCAGGATTTTTGTGCGTACGGAAAGATTTTCCATGATTCCTTCCCCCTCCTTACTTCAGGAACTGGCTCACGTTGTCTTTCGTGATTGCCGTGAACTTCGCCGTGTAGCCCTCGCCCGGCATCGTGCCGGACATAGCCTGTTTCGCGAGGTCATACGTTGCCTCGCCTTCTTCGACCGCGTCCTGTTTGAGCGTCAGCCCCATGTCACCGGCCTGCACGGCCTTCAGTGCGTCGTCGACCGCATCGAGGCCGCAGACCACCACGTCCTGTTTGCCAGCGAGCTTCAGCGCGGCAACCGCACCGAGAGCCATCGAGTCATTCGCCGCTGCAATACCATCGATCTGAGGGAAGATGGAAAGCCAGTTGGCCGTGATCTTCATGGCATTGGTATCGCTCCAGGCGGCAACGGCCTGATCCAGCACCTGGACATCCGGGCGTTTCTGCTTCAGGACCGTCATGAAGCCTTCGAGGCGGTTGTTGGCATCCTTCGAACCATTCGGGCCGCGCAGATAGCAGATTTTGGCGTTTGGCGGCAATTTCTCTGCCATGTACTCCGCCTGCATCTCGCCGCCTTTCTTATCGTCTGAATACACGCCGACGTACTTGCCGCCGTTGAGGCCGCGGTTGACCGTCACGACGTTGATGCCCGCGGCATTGGCCTTTTCGACCGTCGGTACGAGCAGATCCGGATCGACAGCGAGCAGGACGATGGTCTTGACGCCCTTATCCATCGCCTCGTTCATCTGATCGATCTGCAGCGCCACGTCGTTCTTGGCATCGTAGTAGAGGACCTCCGTGCCATCAGCCTGAGCCTTTGCCTTGAACGCGTCCGCAAGCATCGTGCAGAAGCCATCATCCCCATTGTAGTTCAGATAGGCTACCGTATTGCTGGTCGTAGAGCCACACCCGCCTGCCAGCACGCTGACCACCAGCAGCAGGCATGCCGTCAGCACGCCGAGCAGCTTTGTCCGGAATTTCATTGTTTCACCACTCCCAAATATATCATGTTTTCTGTATACAGGTTATCCTAATTTTACCTATTCTTTACAGAGTAGGGAAATCCTTCTATAAAAAACCATTTCGTGGTTTTTTTCACGAAATGGTTTCCTTTTTTTGGATAAGATTTCCCGGCTGCGGGTATCAAAGCGTTGCGAGCAGTTCCTGCGCCTTGGCGAGAGCCTGCTCACGCGGCACGACGAGCACCTCGCCCGTGCGGCGGACTTTGATCTCCACCGTACCGGCCTCCATGCCCTTCGGGCTGACCGTGATGCGCAGCGGATAGCCGATGAGGTCGCAGTCCTTGAACTTGACGCCGGCACGCTCCGGGCGGTCGTCGAGCAGTGCGTCGATTCCGGCTTTTTTGAGTTCATCGTAGATAGACTCCGCATAGGAGAGCTGATCCTCTTTCTTGCCGTTGACCGGGACGACGACGACCTCAAAAGGAGCGATGGCACGCGGCCAGATGATGCCCTGCTCATCGTTGTTCTGCTCGATGGCAGCGGCCATCGTGCGGCCGACGCCGATGCCATAGCAGCCCATGACGAGCGGATGCTCATGTCCCTGCTCATCGAGGAACTTCGCGCCCATGGCCTCGCTGTACTTCGTGCCGAGCATGAAGACCTGACCGGCCTCGATGCCGCGCGTCATCTTGACCGGGGCACCGCAGACCGGGCACGGATCGCCTTCCTTGATGAGGCGGATATCCGTGACGATCAGTCCCTCATTCGTGAAGTCGCGCTGCGGGTTGACGCCCTTGTAGTGCGTATCCTTTTCGTTGGCACCGGCCACGGCATTAACCATCTTCATGACCGTCTGGTCGACGACGATGTGCGTGCCCTTCTGGATGCCGATGGGGCTCATGAAGCCCGCGCAGCCGCCCGCTGCCGTGATGGCCTCTTCGTCCGCCATGCGCAGGTCGAGAGCTCCCTCGATGCAGTTGAGCACCTTCGTCTCGTTGACTTCATGATCGCCGCGAACGAACGCAAGTACAAGCGCATCCGTGTCCGTCTGATAGGCCACGGCCTTGATCGTCTTTTCTACCGGCACGTTCAGGAAGTCGCAGAGCTTTTCGATCGTGCTCGTGCCCGGTGTAGCCACTTTTTCCAGCGGCTGCATCTCCTCGACCGGAGCCTTGATGACTTTGAGCTCCGCCTTCTCATCGCTGGCCGCGTATTCGCATTTCGTGCAGACCGCGATATTCGACTCACCGGCATCGGCGAGAACCGTGAACTCATGGGACTTCGCGCCGCCGATAGCGCCGTTATCCGCCTCGACCGGGCGGAACTCGAGGCCCATGCGCGTGAAGATCTTCGAATAGGCATCGTACATCTTCTGGTAGGACTCGCGCATGCCCTCCTCATCCTTATCGAACGAGTAAAGATCCTTCATAATGAACTCACGGCTGCGCATGAGGCCGAAACGCGGACGGCGCTCATCGCGGAACTTGTCCTGCATCTGCCAAAGCAGCAGCGGGAGCTGCTTGTAGGAGCGAACCTCGTCGCGCACGAGAGCCGTGATCATCTCCTCATGCGTCGGTCCGAGGCAGAACCCACGGCCATGGCGGTCATCGATGCGCATCATCTCATCGCCGTACGCATCCCAGCGGCCGCTTTCCTTCCAGTACTCCGCCGGCTGGAGAATCGGCATCATGATCTCCTGGCCGCCTGCATTCTCCATCTCCTCGCGGATGATCTGCTCGATCTTGCGGATCGTGCGCCAGCCCAGCGGCAGGAACGTGTACATGCCGCCGGCAGACTTGCGGATCATGCCCGCACGGTACATGAGCTGATGGCTCACGACCTCGGCCTCTGCCGGGGTATTGCGAAGGGTTGGTGCATAAAGGTTGCTTGCTCTCATTACTTTTTACGCTCCTCTAAAATTGCGTCGATTTCCTTGAATAATTCATTGACCAGTTCGCTCTCGGGGACCTTGCGGATAATCTCGCCCTTGCGGAAGACAAGGCCCTCGCCTTTGCCGCCTGCGATACCGACATCCGCGCCACGCGCCTCGCCCGGGCCGTTGACGACACAGCCCATGACCGCGACCTCGATGGGTTCCTGGATGCCTGCGAGCTTTTTCTCGACCTGCGCTGCGATAGCCGGCAGGTCGATGCTCGTACGGCCACAGGTCGGGCAGGCGACGAGCGTCGGGCCGTATTCCTTGAGGCCAAGGGATTTCAGGATCTCATTGGCCACGCGAACCTCGACGACCGGGTCACCCGTGAGGCTCACGCGCAGCGTATCGCCGATGCCCTCCGCGAGCAGCGCGCCGATGCCGACCGCCGACTTGATGATGCCCGTGTTCACCGTGCCGGCCTCCGTGATGCCGAGATGCAGTGGATAGTCGCACGTCTCGCTCATAAGGCGGTAGGCCGCGATCGTCAGCGGCACATCGTGGGCCTTCAGCGAAATCTTCATATCGTAGAAACCCTGTGCCTCAAGGATATGCACATGCTCCATGGCCGAGGCCACGAGCGCCTCCGGCGTGATGCCGCCGTACTTCGCGAGAATCTTCTTGTCGAGAGAGCCCGCGTTGACGCCGATGCGGATTGGGATGCCGGCGGCCTTCGCCTCTTTGACGACGGCGCGGACGTTCTCCTCGCCGCCGATGTTGCCCGGATTCAGGCGCAGCGCCGAGATGCCCTGACGGATTGCCTCGATGGCGAGCCGGTAGTCAAAGTGGATATCCGCGATGAGCGGTACCCTGACGGCCTGAATGATATTGCCAAGATTTTTCGCCGCATCCATATCCGGCACAGCGAGGCGTACGAGGTCGCAGCCTGCGGCCTGGAGCGCGCGGATCTGAGCGACCGTTGCCTCGGTATCCGTCGTCTTTGTATTCGTCATCGACTGCACGGAGATCGGGGCACCGCCACCGATGGCGACGGGGCCGATGTGAATCTGGCGTGTCTTCTTACGTTGGATCAAGATGTTCAGCCTCCCATAAACACGCGCACGATATCATTTTTCGTGGCGAGCAGCATCAGGAGCACCAGCAGCGTGATACCCGTGATCTGCAGGTAATACATGGCTTTCTCGCCCATCGGCTTGCCACGCACAGCCTCCACGCAGAGGCCGGCGAAGTGGCCACCGTCGAGCGCCGGAATCGGAAACAGGTTGATGATGCCGAGGTTCAGCGACAGGAAGGCCGTAAAATTCAGCAGCGGCACGATGCCGAGCTGAGCCACCTGACCGGCCATCTGTGCGACGCCGATCGGGCCTGCGAGATCCGCACCCGAAAGCTCCAGCAGAATCTTGTAAAGCGCATCGATCATCGCATAGATGATCTGCCCCGTGCGCTGGACAGCCATGCCCATCGACTCAAAAAGCCCCGGATAGGTCATCTTCACATCGCTCATGACGCCGATCACCGAGCGCTTGCCGTTCTGGTCGTACGTCGGCGTCACCTGAGCCGTCACGGTCTCCTCTCCGCGCTGCACCGTAAAGGCAGCCGGTTTACCCGCATCCAGCTTGCTCGTCTCCGTGACGAATTCCTTCCACGAGCTGATGGGATGTCCATCGACAGCAATCACGCGATCCCCGTTCTGAAGTCCTGCCTGGGCAGCCGGTTTGTCCGCCATGACCTGGCCGAGGATCGGCTCCGGGTTCGGCGTACCGACACCGGCAAAGAAGAAGATGCCGAAGAACAGGAAAACCGGCAGCACGAAGTTCATGAACGAACCCGCAAGGATCACGATCATACGCTTGTAGACCGGCTTTTCGCAGTAACCGCGGTCGCCGGCATCGTTCTGGGACGGATCCATGCCCGCGATATCGTTGAAGCCGCCGAGCGGAACCGCGCGGATCGAGTATACCGTCTCACCCTTCTTCACGCTCACGAGCTTCGGCCCAAAGCCGATGGCGAATTCATCCACGCGCATGCCCGTCAGCTTTGCCGTGGCAAAATGACCGAGCTCATGAACGAGCACGAGCAGGCCGAAAACAAAAATGGCGGCGGCAATCGTCAAAACCATTCTGGTAAAGTTCCTTTCTAAAATTTATTTCGATACCTTAGCGAGCAGGGTACGGGCATAATCACGCGCCCAACGATCCTCCTCCATGAGTTCGTCCAGCGTCGGCTCCACGATGGTTTCCCGTTTCAGCATCGTCTGCTCGATGATGTCGTAAATGTCCAGGAAATGAATCGCATCCTGCAGGAAAGCGCCGACGGCCACCTCGTTCGCCGCATTGAAGACGCACGGCATCGAACCGCCGATGCGGCCCGCCTCGTAGGCAAACTTCAGGCCTTTGAACGTATCCGTATCCGGCTTCTCAAACGTGAGGTCATGCATGTTCCAGAAATCGAGCCGCTCGAAGTTCGAGGGCTGGCGTTCCGGATAGGTCAGCGCATACTGGATGGGCAGCTTCATATCCGGGCAGCCAAGCTGCGCGATGACAGCGCCGTCGCAGAACTGGATCATGGAGTGCACGATGCTCTGCGGATGCACGACGACCTGAATCTTATCGTAATCGACGTCGTAGAGCCAGCGCGCCTCGATGACTTCGAGACCCTTGTTGACGAGGCTGGCCGAGTCCACCGTAATCTTCTGTCCCATCGTCCACGTCGGATGCGCGAGGACCTGTGCCTTCGTGGCATCCGTGAGTTCTTCGCGCTTCCTGCCGCGGAACGGGCCACCCGAGCAGGTCAGCAGCAGCTTCTCGATCTTCGCACGCTGCTCGCCCTGCAGGCATTGGAAAAACGCACAGTGCTCGCTGTCGACGGGCAGCAGGGATACGCCCTGCTCCTTGACGCGTTTCGTCACGAGCTCGCCGGCGACGACGAGCGTCTCCTTGTTGGCGAGCGCGATGTCCTTCTTCGCATCGAGCGCCTTCATCGTCGGCTCGAGACCAGCGAAACCCATCAGCGAGGTCACGACCCTATCCACATCCGGGAAAGCCGCTGCATCGATAAAGGCCTGACGGCCGCCGGCGAGCTTTGTCTTCCCACTGTAACGCTCCTTAAGGCGCCCATAGGCTGCCTCATCGGAGAGAACGGCGAGCTCCGGTTCGAACTCGCGGATCTGCTTCTCGAAGAGCTCATCGCTGCGGTTTGCCGCGATGACGCTCACATGGAACAGTTCCGGATGGCTGCGCACGACGTCGAGTGTCTGGCGGCCGATAGACCCCGTTGAGCCAAGGATAGCGATGTTTTTCATATCCGGCTTCCTCCCTTATCTTCCTTACTTCGCTGCGAGGTTCGCAAACTGCACGAAATAGTACACGAGCGGCGCGGTAAAGAGCACGCTGTCGAAGCGATCCCAGACGCCGCCATGGCCCGGGATGATATTACCGGAATCCTTGATGCCCGTATAGCGCTTCGCCACCGACTCGACGAGGTCGCCGAGCGTCGCAAGCAGCGAAATGACGAAACCGAGGATGGCCATCTCCATGCCGGGCAGGCCGAAGAAAAGGCTCAGCCCATAGACGGAAGCCGTCGTACCGACAACGGAGCCCAGAAAGCCTTCGATGGTCTTGTTCGGGCTGATGGACGGGCAGAGCTTATGGCTGCCGATAGCGGAGCCGACGAAATACGCAAACGTATCGCTCGCCCACGTGCCGATGAACATGACCCAGATCATCGCCGAGCCGAAATCAAAGGAGCCGAGCATCGTGGCAAAATGGATATCCGGCTCCCAGAAGCGCAGCTGCACCATATAAGAGAACGAGATGCCGAAATAAAGGACGCCGGCAATCGACGTGCAGGCATCAACGAAACTCACGCGGCCATGCAGCAGCACGGATTCGAGCAGGATGATGAGCACGATGCCCGATACGACAGCCATGAACTCATCCGTATTGCCGAGCCATGCACAGCCCCATAACAGGACGAGGCCGACAAGCCCCGTGATAAACGTAAGATTTCCTCCATTATGACGGAAGGCACGCACGTACTCGAACCACGCAAGCAGGGCGAGCACAAGCACAGAACCGGCGAACAGGGCGCCGCCCGTCTGAATGATGAACGCGATCAGGGCGATGCCGATGATCCCGGTGATGATTCTCGTAAGCAAAAATAACGCTCCTTTATTGGTTCTTCAATCCACCGAAGCGGCGGCTGCGGCCGGCGAAATCCTCCATCGCCGCGACGAAATCCTCCGGACGGAAATCCGGCCAGTTTACGTCGGTGAAATAAAACTCCGCATAGGCGGACTGCCAGAGCAGGAAATTCGAAAGACGCTCGTCGCCGCTCGTACGGATGACGAGATCCACAGGTGGATTTCCCGCCGTATCGAGTTCCTGGTCGATAGCAGCCTCGTCGATATCCTCCGGCTGGATTTCACCGGCGGCAGCCTTCGCCGCAAGGCGCTGGACCGCGCGCACGAGCTCATCCTGGCCGCCGTAGTTCGCGGCGACATTGAAATGGATGCCCGTGTTATCCTTCATGAGCTCCTCTGCCTCACGCATCTGCTTCTGCAGTCCCGGCGGGAGGCCCTCGATGCGGCCGATGAAGTGGATCCGTACATTATCCTCATCCATTTCCCGGAGTTCCTTGATGAGATACTCCGAAAACAGGTTCATGAGGAAATCCACCTCCGGGCGCGGACGCTTCCAGTTCTCTGTCGAGAACGCATAGACAGTCAATGCATCGAGTCCGAGGCCGATAGCCGTTTTCAGGATGTTCTTCAGCGTCTTGACGCCTGCGCGGTGGCCAGCCGTACGGATGAGGCCTTTGCCCGTGGCCCAGCGGCCATTGCCATCCATGATGACGGCCACATGACGGGGCAGGCGGTCCCACTGTATATTTTGGAATAACGGCGAATCATGCGCAGGGATCTCAAATTTCTCCGAGGAGCCAAGACCACCGATGAATTTTTTCAGCATATTTCTTCCCTCAAGTCTGTACAGGCTTAAACAGGTTGATTTTCACAGAAAAAGAACAAAGCCCCTCTCTATTTTCAAGCGAGGGGCCGGTTCCTTTCGTCAAGGAGCTGCGATCGCGTCTACCGGGCAGCCGGCAGCGCAGGCACCGCACTCGATGCACTTCTCCGGATCGATATCATAGTGCTCCTGACCCTCGCTGATAGCTTCAACCGGGCAGGTAGCAGCGCACGAACCGCAGGAAATGCAGTCGTCACCAATCTTATATGCCATGACAGGACACCTCCTTTTCCATCCTGGCCGCAAGGGTCAGGCTGATCGTGCCGTCCTCCCGCTCACGCTGGCGGACGACATATAGACAGATTGGATCCGTCTTGAAAAAATCACGCGTTGGGCGTGTAATTTCCTCTTCAAAAGAAAGGCCAGCTGCCTCCAGCAGGGCTTCCGCCTCATGCTGCGGCCGGCCGATGCAGTCTGGTATCCCCTGCATCAGACTTCCATGACCTCTTTTTCTTTCTTTGCCTTGAGCTCATCGACGAGTTTCACATACTTGTCCACGAGCTTCTGCATCTTCTCCTGGCCGCGTTTGGACTCGTCCTCGGTGATCTCCTTGGCCTTCTCCTGTTTCTTGAATGCATCGTTGCCGTCACGGCGGACGTTGCGCAGAGCGACCTTGGCATCCTCAGACTTCTTGTTCACAGCCTTGACGAGTTCCTGACGGCGCTCCTTCGTGAGAGCCGGAATCGAAAGGCGGATGGCCGTACCGTCAGAGTTCGGGTTCAATCCGAGATCCGACTTCATGATAGCGACCTCGATGTCGTGGAGAATCGAGCTCTCCCACGGCTGGATCATGATCATGCGCGGCTCCGGAACCGAGACCTTTGCGACCTGGTTGACCGGCGTCGGTGCACCATAGTAGTCCACCATGACGTGATCCAGCAGGGACGGCGTAGCACGGCCGGCACGCAGGCTCGCCAGTTCACGTTTCAGGGACTCGATGCATTTCTTCATGCGCTCTTCCTGCGCAGAAAAGATTTCATTGCTCATTCTTCAGTGCCTCCTACCGTCGTACCGATCTCTTCGCCGAGAGCGGCCTTGACGATGTTCTCGTGATGGTCGATGTTAAAGACGACGAGAGGAATCTTGTTGTCCATGCAAAGGCTCGTGGCCGTGGAATCCATGACCTGCAGGCCCTTGTTGAGGATATCGATATACGTAAGCGTATCAAATTTCTTGGCATTCGCGTTCTTATTCGGATCGCTGTCGTAGATGCCATCCGTGCCCTTCTTGGCCATGAGAATGACATCGGCCTCCGTCTCCGCCGCGCGCAGGGCCGCCGTCGTATCCGTGGAGAAATACGGGTTACCCGTACCAGCGCCGAAGATCACGACACGGCCTTTCTCCATGTGGCGGATTGCCTTGCCGCGGATATACGGCTCAGCAACCTGGCGCATCTCGATAGCCGTCTGTACGCGCGTGTCGACATCCAGCTTCTCCAGCGCATCCTTGAGAGCCAGGGCATTCATGACCGTTGCCAGCATGCCCATGTAGTCCGCCGTTGCACGGTCCATGCCCTTCGCCGAGCCTGCGAGCCCGCGCCAGATATTGCCACCGCCGACGACGATGGCGACATCGATGCCGCGCTCACGGACCTTCTTGACCTGCTTTGCGATATCCTCGACGACAGCCGGGTTGATACCAAAGCCCTGATCCCCCGCGAGCGACTCGCCGCTGAGCTTGAGAACGATGCGCTTATATTTCGCTGAATTCAAAACACTTACCTCCATACAGACAAGAACACGCCAATACGTTCCTATCGGATGCTATTCGACACAAACGTGTCTTTCTCCTTTTTACCTTTCAAAAAAGAGGACACCAACCATATAGATTATGTGTCCTCTTTCCCGATTTGTCAAAAGAAATTATTTCATCTGAGCAGCAACTTCTGCAGCGAAGTTCTCCTGCTTCTTCTCGATGCCTTCGCCGAGCATGAAGCGCGTGAACTCCGTAACCTTGACATCGCCGAGGACGTCCTTCATCGTCTTTTCGGAATCCTTGACGAAAATCTGGTCGATGAGGCAGACTTCCTTGAGATACTTCTTGATGCGGCCTTCAACGATACGATCGACAATCTTCTCCGGCTTGCCTTCCTCGAGGGCCTGCTTGCGGGCAACTTCAGACTCATGATCGATGATGTCCTGCGGAACGCCGGAATCATCGATAGCGATCGGAGCAGCGGCAGCGATCTGCATCGCTACGTCCTTGCCAAGCTGCTCGTCGCCGCCCGTCAGGTTGACGAGGACGCCGATCTTGCCACCCATGTGGATGTAGGAAGCAAGGCGGCCAGCGGACTCATAGCAGGCGAAACGGCGGAGGGAAATCTTCTCGCCGATCGTAGCCGTAGCGTTCGTGATGAGGTCGGAAACCTTCTGGCCATCGAGCTCGCTCTCGTTCAGTGCATCGAGGTCAGCCGGCTTCGTCTCAGCGATGTGCTGAGCAACCTTGGCAAGGAGGCTCTTGAACTGCTCGTTGCCGGCAGCGAAGTCCGTCTCGCAGTTGATCTCGACGACGGCGCCCGTCTTGCCATCCGGCGTGATGTATGCGCCGACAGCACCCTCAGCAGCAACGCGGCCTTCCTTCTTGGCAGCCTTGGCGATGCCCTTCTCGCGAAGCCAGTCCACAGCAGCAGCAGCGTCGCCGTCCGTAGCCGTGAGTGCCTTCTTGCAGTCCATCATGCCTGCGCCCGTCTTCTCGCGCAGATCCTTAACCATTGCAGCCGTAATCTTTGTTGCCATTTGGTTTTTTCCTCCTATAAAAAGACGGGGCAAGGGATAAGGCCCTTACCCCGTTCTAAACTTGTCTCTTCTATTCGATAACGGAATTACTCAGCGTCCGTATTCTTCTCGGAAGCCTCGTCGCCATCCTGGCCCTGACGGCCTTCGAGGACAGCGTCTGCCATCTTGCCCGTGAGGAGCTTGACAGCGCGGATAGCATCATCGTTGCCCGGGATGACGTAGTCGACTTCATCCGGATCGCAGTTCGTGTCTACGATAGCAACGATAGGAATGTTCAGCTTGCGGGCCTCAGCAACGGCGATGCGCTCTTTGCGCGGATCGACGATGAAGAGTGCGCCCGGCAGCTTGTTCATGTCTTTGATACCGCCGAGGTTCTTCTCGAGCTTCTCCATCTCGTGCTTCAGCGTCTGAACTTCCTTCTTCGGCAGAACTTCGAACGTGCCGTTCTCTTCCATCTGCTCGAGTTCCTTCAGGCGGCTGATACGCTGCTGGATCGTGCGGAAGTTCGTCATCATGCCGCCGAGCCAACGCTCGTTGACATAGAACATGTTGGCGCGGAGAGCCTCTTCTTTGATGGCTTCCTGAGCCTGCTTCTTCGTGCCGACGAACAGGACGGATTTGCCCTGAGCTGCAACGTCACGCAGGAAAGCGTAAGCCTCGTCAACCTTCTTGACCGTCTTCTGGAGATCGATGATATAGATACCATTGCGCTCCGTGAAGATGTACTTCGCCATCTTCGGGTTCCAGCGGCGGGTCTGATGACCGAAATGGACACCGGCCTCAAGCAACTGTTTCATAGAAATAACTGACATAGTGGTGCACCTCCTGTTTTGTTCTTCTGCAGGTTTCATCTTCTGCACCACCTCTTTTGGGCACAGGGCAGAAATCCACCTGCATGCTTTTTCTTTACACCGCTAACGATTATAGCATAACGGGAAATAGAAAACAATACTTTTTTGAAACAAAAAGGAGGCCGCATCCATTGACACGGTCTCCTCATAATTTATGTGGTTGAAGAACCCCTCGGGGATTACATCATGCCCGGCATGCCGCCGCCCATGCCCGGCTGAGCCGGAGCTGCCGGCTTCTCTTCCGGTTTGTCAGCGACGAGCGTCTCGGTCGTGAGAACCATCGCAGCGATGGAGGCAGCGTTCTGCAGAGCGGAGCGCGTAACCTTGGCCGGATCGACGATACCAGCTTTGATCATATCGACGTACTCGTTCTTCAGGGCGTTGAAGCCTACGCCGTCGTCCGCATTCTTGACATGCTCGACGACAACGGAACCCTCGAGGCCCGCGTTGTTCGCAATCTGGCGGACCGGCTCCTCGATGGCGCGGCGGACGATGTCAACGCCGACCTTCTCGTCGCCCTCAGCCTCGACGCTGTCGAGTGCACCCTGGATGTCGAGGAACGTCGTGCCGCCACCTGCGACGATACCTTCCTCAACAGCAGCGCGCGTTGCGTTCAGGGCATCCTCGATGCGGTACTTCTTATCCTTCATCTCGACTTCCGTAGCAGCGCCGATCTCGATGACGGCTACGCCGCCAGCGAGTTTTGCCAGACGCTCCTGGAGCTTTTCTTTATCGAAGTCAGACGTCGTCTCAGCAATCTGCTTCTTGATCTGGGCAACGCGCTCCTCGATAGCAGCCTTGTCGCCCTTGCCGCCGATGATCGTCGTCTCGTCCTTCGTGGAGAACATCTTGTGAGCCTGACCGAGATCCTCGAGCGTAACGCTGTCGAGCTTGCGGCCGAGTTCCTCGCTGATGACCGTGCCGCCCGTCAGGATAGCGATATCCTGGAGCATAGCCTTGCGGCGGTCACCAAAGCCCGGAGCCTTGACAGCCAGGCACTTGAACGTGCCGCGGAGCTTGTTGACAACGAGCGTCGTCAGAGCCTCGCCATCGACATCCTCAGCGATGATGGCGAGCTGCTTGCCGGATTTCACGACCTGCTCGAGGATCGGCAGGATGTCGTTGATTGCGGAGATCTTGCGATCCGTGATGAGAATCAGCGGATCATCGAGGGCAGCCTCCATCTTGTCCGTATCCGTGACGAGGTACGGGGAGATGTAGCCGCGGTCGAACTGCATACCTTCCTTGACGGAGAGGTTCGTCTTCATGGTCTTGGACTCCTCGACCGTGATAACACCGTCCTTGCCGACCTTCTCCATAGCGTCAGCGATGAGCTCGCCCGTCTCGTCATCGGCGGAGGAGATAGCAGCAACCTGTGCGATGCTGTCCTTGCTCTCGACCTTGACGGAACGTTTCTTGATTTCTTCAACGAGCGTATCCACAGCACGCTGAATGCCCTTCTTGACGATCATCGGGTTTGCACCGGCAGCGACATTGCGCATGCCCTCGCGGATGATAGCCTGTGCGAGAAGCGTAGCCGTCGTCGTACCATCGCCGGCGATATCGTTCGTCTTCGTGGCGACTTCCTTCACGAGCTGAGCGCCCATGTTCTCGAACGGGTCAGCGAGCTCGATGTCACGGGCAATCGTGACACCATCGTTCGTGATCGTCGGAGCGCCGTATTTTTTCTCGAGAACGACGTTGCGGCCTTTCGGTCCAAGCGTTACCTTGACGGCGTCAGCCAGAGCATCAACACCACGGCTCAGAGCGCGGCGTGCTTCTTCATCAAACAGGATCTGTTTAGCCATTTATGTTACCTCCAGTAAATTGCGGATTTATCCATGAGAATCGAGAATCAGCGAAGTCCGAAAACTCAGCAGATAGCGAGGATGTCGCTCTCGCGAACGACGAGGTACTCCTTGTCCTCAACCTTGACCTGCGTGCCGGAATATTTGGAGAAGATGACTTTATCGCCAACCTTGACTTCCGGAGCGACGCGCGTGCCGTTGTCCAGCATCTTGCCTTCGCCGACAGCAACGACCGTGCCTTCCTGCGGTTTCTCTTTTGCCGTATCCGGCAGGACGATGCCGCTGGCAGTCTTCATATCGCTCTCTGCAACTTCGATGACAACTCTTTCGCCCAATGGCTTAATCATAGGTATCTTCCTCCTATAAATGAAATGACGATGCTATCTGTTAGCACTCAACACACCCGAGTGCTAACTACAGTTCTTATAGTACCCTTTTTAAGTCAAAATGTCAACCCATAAAGCTAAAAAAGTCAAAAAAACAAAAGCTCCCCTCTCGGGAAGCTTTCCTGTTAAACCTTTCCGCCCGCAGCCCGGACGATGGCGGCTGCGACATCTTTGACGGTGAGGCGCTTGGTCATGGCATAGCGCTGGATGCGGCGGTACGCCTCCTGCTCCGTGAGGTGGTGCGCCGCCATGATGATGCCTTTCGCGCGGTCGAGCGTCTTACGCGTCTCGAGGGAGTCACGCAGGCCTGCGAGTTCCTGCTCGAGGCCCTGCATCTCCTGCCAGCGCGAAAGCGCGATCTCGATAGCCGGGAACAGGTTCTGCTCGCGCACGGGTTTTACGAGGTACCCCAGCACGCCGGCATCGTTTGCCTTCGCGACGATCTCGGGCTGACTGTAGGCCGTGAGCAGCAGGACCGGTGCGAGGTGCTCATCGGCGATCTTGCGCGATGCCGTGATGCCATCCATATCCGGCATCTTGATATCCATGATCACGAGATCCGGATGGAACTTCCGCGTGAGCTCCACGGCCTTGCGCCCGTTGATGGCCTCCCCCACGACCGTATGGCCCGCCTCCTCCAGCATTTCCCGGAGGTCTAGGCGGATGATGGATTCGTTATCGGCAATGACGATATTCAGATTCTTGTGATGCATGATAGATGAGCGCTCCTTTATCAATCATCGGTGGGATTCGGCTGATCTTTCGGCAGGCTGATGCGTGCATGCGTGCCATGCTCCCTGCCACGCGGATCGTTTTCGAGGCGGAACGTGCCGCCCAGGTCTCCCTCGACGAGCGTGCGGACGATCTGCAGGCCCAGGCTGCGGCGCGGCCTATCGCAGAAATTTTCAGGAAGCCCGACACCGTCATCGTAGAGGTCGAGATACCAGTTCCCGCTGTCCTCCGTCACGCGCAGGCCGATCGTGCCGGACCTGCGCCCCTCGAACGCGTGCTCCATGGCATTGATCACGAGTTCGTTGAGCACGAGGGCAACGGAGCTCGCGCATTTCGACGGCAGGACAAGCCGTGGCCCCTCGAACTCCGTATGGATGGTAAACTCACTGTCCGCCATGTCATGGGCAGCGAGATTGAAAATCTGCTTCATGACCTCCTGTACATCGATATCCTCCGAGCCCTGCTGGGAAAGGAATTCGTGCACGACGGAAATCGAAAGGATGCGGTTGATGCTTTCGGCGAGCGCCGCTTTGACATCCGCCGATGGAGAGCGGCGGGCCTGCAGCCGCAGAAGGCTGGCGATGGTCTGAAGGTTATTCTTCACGCGGTGGTGGATTTCCTGGATGACGGCCGACTTGATGCGGATTTCCTTGTCCTTCGCACGCGTCTCCGTGACATCCTTCAGAATCACGATGCGCCGTTTCAGCACGCCGCCGAACTGCAGCGGCAGGTCGCGGCGGATGATGATGAGCCCGCCTTCCTCGAGTTCTTTCTCCCATGGCCGGTCGGTCTCGACGATTTCGCGCACGACATGCTGCGTGAGCTGACGGTCGAACAGGTAGTGTCCTTTCAGGCTGCCGACACCGAGCACGCGGTAGATGCGCTGGGCGTCCGTGCCCGCATAGGTGATGCGGTTCCGCCCATCGGTGATGATGACGCCGTCGCGTGGCGAAAGAGGCGTCCACGCCTCTGGTACGAGCCCATGCCGCGCATATTCTAGGATGTCGACCGCCGAATCGAGCAGATGATGATAGCCATCAATGGATAGTCTCTCGCCATCCACATTAAAGCTCACGACGGCGATGACGCGCGAACCGTCGTGGATGCCGAACGTATACATATCGATCATCGCGCCGTAGTTCCATTCACGCTTGCCGCGGCGCGGCTGCCCGTCGTGGAAGGTCTCCCGGACGAGCGGCTCCTCCTGCGCATGGATCATATGCCCCGTCTCATCCGGCACCCCGGTCATATAGATGGTATGCGGATGACGCTGCGCCGCCACGAGAAGCCTGCCCGCCTCGCGGGTTTTCACGAAAAGGAACAGCTGCCCGTAGACGAGGTCAGAAATAAACGAAAACGCCGCGCTCATGCGCACGAGAAGGTTGATCTGCATTTCAGTCAGTGACGTATTCTCGCGGCACAAGGATGCTAAGTCTTTGGCTGCATGCATAAAACCGCTTCCTTTTTATTTTTCTTCGAGGTCAAGTCCCGGAATCGCATTGAGATACAGGTCGCTGAAATGCCCCGCCTCTGCCTGATAGTAGCCGCGGCAGGCAATCATCGCCGCGTTGTCCGTGCAGAGGATGCGGTTCGGGTAGAAGAACCGCACGCCCTGCCGCTCTGCCTCCGCGCGCAGCCTGCCTTCGAGGCCGCTGTTTGCCGCAACGCCGCCCGCGAGCACGAGCGTATCGCGCCCCGCCTCGCGCACAGCCTCGAACGCCTTGCCGACGAGCACATCGACGACGGCGTGCTGGAACGAAGCCGCGATATCCGGCTTGTTGAGCTCGTGCCCTTTCATCTTTTCGCTGTTGATGTAGTTCAGCACGGCCGACTTCAGGCCGCTGAAGCTGAACTCATAGTTGCCCTTGCCGACGAGCGCCTCAGGGAAATCGATGGTCGGCTTTCCCTCTTTGGCAAGTGCATCGATGCGCGGGCCGCCCGGATAGGGCTCACCCATGACGCGTGCGATCTTGTCGAACGCCTCACCCGCCGCATCATCGCGCGTCTGCCCCATGAGATGGAACGAATTATAGCCGCGCACATCGACGAGGGCCGTGTGCCCGCCCGAAACGACGAGCGCCATGAACGGCGGCTCGAGCGCCGGCTCTGAGAGGAAGTTCGCGAAGATATGCCCCTCGAGATGGTTGACGCCGATCAGCGGCTTATCGAGCGAAAAAGCCAGAGCCTTTGCCGCGGAAACGCCGACGAGCAGGGCACCCACGAGCCCCGGCCCGTACGTCACGGCTACCTGGTCGATATCGCTGAGTTCCACGTTCGCCTGGCGGAGCGCCTCATCGATGACCGGCATGATGTTCACAATATGCTTGCGGGAGGCGATTTCCGGCACAACCCCACCGAATTTCTGATGTACGGGGATCTGCGTCGAGATGACATCCGACAGGATTTCCCTGCCGCCGCGCAGCACAGCCGCCGACGTCTCATCGCAGCTCGACTCGATACCCAGCGTCAGTTTTTCACTCACGTTCTTTCCCTCCCGGTATATCTTCCTCGTGGGGAACCTGTTTCCCCTGCCCCACGGCATCGGGGAAAAGCTCCGCCAGTTTCGTATTCCACATGATGATAGCGTCTTCGCCGTTATCCGAATAATAGCCCTTGCGGCGCCCGGCCTCGCGGAATCCATAATGATGGTAAAGCGCCAGCGCCGGTGCATTCGACGGGCGCACCTCGAGCGTCATCGCCGTGCAGCCGCGTGCCATCGACGCGCGGATCACCGCCTCCATGAGCTGCGTACCGATGCCCTTGCCACGGTACGCCCGCGCGATAGCGATATTCGTAATCTGCGCCTCGCCAAAGGAAATCCAGCAGCCTGCATAGCCGATGACCTTCTCTCCATCCAGGGCGAGCAGGTAGCAGGTATTCTCATTCGCCGCTTCGCGCCAGAACGATTCGCGTGACCACGGCGTCGGAAAAGATTCCTTCTCCACCTCGGCTACGGCTCCCGCGTCCTCCGGAACCATCTCCCGGAACCGCAGCCTCATCGCGCCGCCTCCGGATGCCGTTTCTCCCAAAGGACCTCCGCCTCGCTGCGGCGGATGTAGCACGGCTCCATATCCATGACGTTATCCGCCTCACCGGCAGCCAGTTTCTGCAGGCCGAGCATGGCGACATTGGCCGCGCGCGGCATGAGCAGATGCGCCGGGGCAATCTTCACGTTCTCCGGCAGTTCGATCTTGCCGCGGATGCGCTTCGCGATGACGTCGCCGGTGAGCACGACGGGCCCGTCCACTTCGCCGCAGGCCGTGACGACATCCACCGTTTTCTCCACGGAAATGGGCTCACGCACGACGAGCCGACCGTCCACCCATTCAAAGCTCTCGCGATAGGCATTGCCTTTCTGTGCGTCGAGCAGGCTCACGATGCGCACGCCCGGCACAGGGAAATGGCAGGCGAGTGCCGCCAGGGTCGATACGCCGACGATCGGTTTCTTCAGCACATATGCCATCGCCTTTGCCGTTGCGAGGCCGATGCGCAATCCCGTAAAAGAGCCTGGCCCGATGCTCACGGCAATGCCGTCGAGGTCTTCCTTTTTGACGGATGCCATGCGCAGGACCTGCTCGATATGCGGCAGCAGCGTCTCCGAATGCGTGAGCTTGGCCTGCATCGTCAGCTCGGCGGACAGCTTCGCCTCCGAAGCCACAGCCACGCTCGATACCTGTGTCGCCGTATCAATGGCTAAGATAGACAAGTTTCTCCAACTCCTTTACAAACGGCTCGTATTCCTCTCCGATGCTCGAAACCGTAATCTGGCGACCCGTCTCATCGCCCGGGATGCGCTCGATATGCACCTCGACGTAATCCTCGGGCAGGGAATCGGGGAACTTGTCCGGCCACTCGATGACCACGATGCCCTCCGGCTCGTCCGTATACTCGTAGAAGCCGATATCCTCCAGTTCCTCCTCCGTCTCCAGGCGATAGAGATCGAAATGGTAGATGGGGCAGATGCCCTCATAGATATTCATCAAGTTGAATGTCGGGCTTGTGACCTCTCCCTCGACGCCGAGCGTACGCGCAAGGCTCTGCACGAACAGCGTCTTGCCCGCACCGAGATCGCCCACGAGGCACAGGACCGTACCCTCGTGGATCTTCTTGCCGACCAGCTCAGCCAGCTGCGCGGTTTCCGCCGGGGAATGTGTCATACATGTAAACATCGGTTACTTTGCTCTCCTATCATAAAATCGCAAATCGACACCATAAATTATATTCAGCATTTTATTATACCGTAGGCCGTCCCTCCTGTAAATCGGATTTTCTTTCCAACAATCAATAATTATTATCCATAACTATTTATTCTCGAGATATTATCAAATGGCGAGAATCCTAGAGCATTGATAAGAATTTCAAAGATATTATGCAATAATCATAAAAAATCAAGATTTATAACTTGCACGCCATGACGTATAATAAAGCCATACCAAGTAAAGAGCAACTATGGTTACTTGATAAGGAATAAGTGTGTTGTACTATATTTTAGGAGGTTATCGACGATGAAAAAATTTGTTTGCACGGTTTGCGGTTATGTCTATGAGGGCGACCAGGCACCGGCTGAGTGCCCGATCTGCCATGCACCGGCCTCCAAGTTCGTCGAGCAGACTGGCGAAATGAAGTTTGCGGATGAGCATCATGTCGGCACGGCAAAGGATACGGATCCGCGCATCCTCGAAGGCCTGCGCCAGAACTTCACGGGTGAGTGCTCCGAGGTCGGCATGTACCTCGCCATGAGCCGCCAGGCAGACCGCGAAGGCTATCCGGAGATTGCCGAGGCCTTCAAGCGTTATGCATTCGAGGAAGCGGAGCATGCCGCCAAGTTCGCAGAACTCCTCGGCGAAGTCCTCACGAACAGCACGAAGAAGAACCTCACGATGCGCATCGACGCCGAGCACGGCGCATGCCAGGGCAAGAAGGACCTCGCCGTCCTCGCCAAACAGCTCAACCTCGATGCTGTCCATGACACGGTTCATGAGATGGCCAAGGATGAAGCCCGCCATGGCCGCGGCTTCAAAGGTCTCTTCGACCGTTATTTCGGTGAATAATCCCAACGGATTTTCCACATATCCTATCATCCAATCCAACTATTAACAACAGGAAGCGCCCTGACCATCCCGTGATGGCAGGGCGCTTCCTGTTTTTGCGGTTTTGCCGCTCCCTCTATTTCCTTTGTCTTGCCGAAATATGTTTCTGCAGGGCAGCATGCAGCTTCTTGACGTCGATGGGCTTCGTGACGTAGTCATTCATACCGCTCGCCATCGCCTGAGCCACATCCTCATCAAAAACGTCCGCGCTCAATGCGATGATGGGAATTTTTGCAGCATCCTCATGGCTGCTGTGGCGGATGGCGCGCGTTGCCGCGTAGCCGTCCATGACGGGCATCTGGATATCCATGAGGATGGCCTGATACGTGCCGGGATCGTTCGACTCAAATTGCTGCACGGCATCCTGTCCGTTGACGGCCGTGTCGATGACATATCCCTGCTCCGTGAGGATGGCCTCTGCGATTTCCCGGTTCATTTCGTTATCCTCGGCGATGAGCAGCCGCATTCCGTGCGGGTTAAACGCTTTGCCAGCCACCGTCGGACGCCTGACCGGGCACGAGAGCACCGGCTGCAGGGGGATCGTCACGATAAACGTCGTCCCCTCGCCCGGCGTACTCTCCGCCCGGATGGAGCCATGCATGAGCTTGACCAGATTCCAGGAGATACTGAGTCCCAGCCCCGTCCCACCGTAGCGTTGGCGCGTATTGGCATTTGCCTGCTCAAACGGACGGTAAAGGCGGCTGAGCTCCTCCTGCGTCATGCCGATACCCGTATCGCGGATGATAAAGGTCGTCAAAGCCGTTTTTTCCTTGAGCACCTGGGAAACCTTAAAGAACACGCTGCCGCCTTCCGGCGTAAATTTCAAGGCATTGCCCAGGATATTCATGAGGATCTGCTTAACATGCAGAGGATCGCCGAGAACATCCGGCACCAATAGGGCTGACGTGTCGCATACGAGCTCGATGCGCTTGCTCGCGGCCTGCCCATGAAAAACCGCCTGAAGCTCCTCAACAATGCCCGTCAGCTGAAACGACGTCGAAACGACTTTCATCTTGCCCTGCCCGATCGTGTTCATGTCCAGGATATCATTGATGAGCGACAGCAGGTGATCCGCCGCGAGCTGACTGTTCTTCAGTGCAGCCTTCCGCTGTCCCTCCTGCTCCTTGTCGTCGTTCAGGATATGCAAATAGCCGATGATGGCGTTGAGCGGCGTGCGGATTTCGTGGCTCATATTCGAGAGAAAATCCCCTTTCGCCCGACTCGCCTGGCGCGCGTTCTCCACGGCAGCCTTCAGCGCCTCGCGCTGCCATTTTTCCTGCAGCATTTCCTCCGTGTTATCGTAACGGAAATAGATATACTGCGCATGATGGTTCGTCGAATCATGCGTCGGCTGGAACATGGCCATGAGGTACCGCAGCGAGCCGTCCGGCATACGCTGGTGTTCCTGGCAGCGATAGGTTTTTCCCTCGCGGATGGCCTTGACCATCGCGATATGCCAATCGCCGTCCACCTGCCAGCGTTTCTGCTCCTCGGGGATGAGGATGCCGACGAAATCCATAGCATCCCAAGGCTTCTTTTCTATGCGCACAAAACCGTCTTCCTCGAGACGATAATACGTCGCCATGCCCTTGTCTAAATCGACACGAGCGACAAGCTCATTCGTCAGACAGGCATACCGCGCGAACTCTTCCAGTTCGAGGCGACGCTCCATGAGGCTGGGCTCACTCTTCATGGCACCTTTACTCCTTTAACAACACATTCCTGAAATCGCCCACGATAGGAGATCATGCATCATGCACCTTGCAGCAGTTTGCAGAACGCCTCTGTTGGCAGCGGCTTGGAGAAATAATAGCCCTGAATATCCCGGCAGCCGATGCTCGCCAGATACCGGAGCTGATTCTCTGTCTCCACGCCCTCGATGATCGTCGAGATCCCGAGATCCTTCGCGATGCGCACGATGTCCCGCATGAGGATGCGCGCGGTCTGATCCTGCTCGATCTCCCGCACAAAAGCCATATCCACCTTGAGCGTGTCCACAGGCAGGTTCTTCAGCATATTCAGCGAGGAATAGCCGGTACCGAAATCGTCCATAAGGATAATGAAGCCTTTATCGCGGAACTGCTGCGTGATGTTCTGGATCTGCGCCGGATGATCCATATACGCGCTCTCCGTGATTTCCAGTTTCAGCATCCTGGGCTCGAGGCCATACTTCCTGACCAGGCCGCAGAGATCATCGATGAGGCCGCGGTTGAAGAAATCCAGCCGTGAGACGTTGACCGAAACCGGCGTGACTTGGGGAAGGAAGCGCTTTTCCCACGCCAGGAACTGGCAGACCTTCTCCCAGATGATGTAGTCGAGCCGCATGATGAAGCCGTTCCGCTCGAAGACCGGCAGGAACATGCCCGGCGGAACCATGCCTTTCTCCGGATGGTGCCAGCGCACGAGTGCCTCCGCGCTCACGACTTCCCGCGTATGCAGATCGTATACCGGCTGATAATACACGCAGAACTGATCCTGCTGGACGGCGATTTCCGTCTCTTTGACGAGGAGCTGCTCCTCGATGAGCTGATTCCGCATCGCATCGTCGTAGACGGCGTAGCGCTTGATATAGTTGCCATGCGTGCTCTTCATCGCCATGCGTGCCCGGTCGAGCATGCGGTCGACCGGCAGGCGCGCATTGGCAATCGTATAGACGCCGACGAAAAAGGTGATATTCGCCGTCACCTCGATGTTCTGCAGCTCCTGGTCCATGCCATGGATCAGTGCCTCCATATCGGGTGCGCCCTCCGGCAGCAGAAGCGCGAACCGGTCCGCCCCCATACGGCAGCACATGCCGCCTGACGTCTTGGACACATGCTGGAGATACCCCGCCGCAGCCTTCAATATGGCATTGCCCGTGATAACGCCAAACAGGTCGTTGATGACTTTGAAAGAGTGGATATCCCAATAACTGAGCTGCCAGTCCCCATGCTCCTGCTCCTGCAGCAGCTTCTCTGCCTTCCGGATAAACGTCTCTTGGTTGTAGATGCCGGTGAGTCTGTCGTGCTCGAGCGTATGCGTCATTTCGCGCACCTGCAGGTCCTTGGCATCCCGCTCGCGCCGCGCCATGACGTTGCGCACGCGGCACTGCACGACGATGGGGTTGTAGGGCTTTGTGATGAAATCATCCGCTCCCATCTCCATCGCAAGCGCCTCGCTCTGGCCATCCGTATAGGCCGTCATGACGATGGTAGGCAGGTCGGCGTGCTCACTGTTCTTGATGCGCGTGAGCACCTCGTAGCCATTCAGCGATGGCATGATGAGATCCAGCATGACGATATCGACGTGCTTCGTTTCGATGATTGCGAGGCCGATGTCACCATCATCCGCCTCGAGAAAATCATAGTCATTCAGGAAATACTGCTTCAACATCTCACGATTCATCTCAACATCGTCGATGATCAGCATGACCGGTTTCGCCATGATAGAGCCTCCCTGTGTCTGTTTTGCGCTTCTCTCTTTACCCCTGATTGTTCCGTGCGGCTGCCATGATGGCCGCTGCCATATCGAGCAGGAAAACCTGATGCTCGACAGCGCCGAGGTCCATGGCGCGCTTCGGCATGCCATAGACCACGCTGCTCGCCTCATCCTGTCCGAGGATATGGGCTCCCACGCGCCGCATGCGCACGAGTCCCTTCGCCCCGTCGCCACCCATGCCCGTGAGAATGACACCGAGCGCCTTTTTCCCCACGCACCGCGCAACCGAGGCAAACAGCACATCGGCGGACGGCCTGACGCCGTGGAGTTTCGGGCCGGGCTGGCAGACGAGCATGAGCTGCCCGCCATGCCGCCGGACGACCGTATGCATGCCGCCCGGTGAAATATAGACATGATCGCGTTCGAGGGCCACATCCTGTGCCCCTTCGCGGATGGTCAGCGGGCTCGTCCCGTTGAGCCGCTGAGCGAACAGCCGCGAGAACATCGACGGGATATGCTGCGCGATGACGATAGGCGGCAGTGGCGGTTTGAGCGTACGGAAAATCTCTGCCAGGGCCTCGGTTCCTCCCGTCGAGGAGCCGATGACGATGATCTCCGGGCTCGGCCAGCGGGATAATTCCGCCTGCAGCGTCGGTGTCAGACGGCGCGGCTCTGCCTTTGGCACGGCTCCCTTCTTGCCGCTGATGCGGGCAATAGCCTGCTGTGCCGCTTCCACCGCACGATCCGCCCTCGTCCGCAAATGCGGCTGCAGAGCAGCCGGACGTGACGGCCGGCTCTGCGCTGATGCAGACGGACGGACATCCGGCCGCGTCAGAGATCCCACTGTGGCCGCCCGCGATCTGACCGATGGCGGCGCGCTTTTCTTCGCTGCTGGGCGCGATACGGCTGGTGTCCGGGCACTTTTCTGCAGCTGATCCGCACACTCACGGTAAAAGGCCGGCAGGCGGTCGCGGGCAATCGGCTTCGTCACAAAGGCCGAGACTCCCGCCTTCATCGCCTCCGGTTCCATGGCACGGCTGATGCCGTAAGCAACGATTGGCACATTCGTGCGCTGAACCAGGACGTCAATGAAAGGCTCCTGCCCAAACCGCAGTCCCGCCATTGCATAATTCACGAGGATCCTCGTCGGGCGGAACGAGTGATACTTCTCCGCCGCTTCATGGATGGATACTGCCTTGTCGAACTCTGAGCCTCCCGGCATCTCCCGGCTCAACGCTCCCATCATATCTTTCAGGGTAAAGAGGGCCCCATCGATGATGAGCGTGCGCAATCCATTCATAAGCTCTCCCTCCCCGTCCAAAACATTATTATTTTATATTTTCTCCATAAGGAAGGAAAATTCCTTCCTTTGCATGAAAAAAGGACTGCCGAAGCAGTCCTCGATGGAAAAAGAAAAACAATGCTTAAAGTGCATCGTACTGATCCTGGATGAAATGCCGCGCAGCGACGGCATTCTCCGGCACGGTGTTCTCGAGCGTGGCATGGATGTATGGCTTGCGTGCCTTGATGAAGCGCAGGATATCCGTATAATCCATCTCGCCCGTGCCGCACGCCACGGAGCGGAGCTTTTCGCCCGGCTTACCGCGTTGGAAATCCTTGAGATGTACGACGGACACGTACTCGCCGAGATCCTCGATGGCCGTGCGGATGACCGCCTCACGCGTATCGACATTGTGCGGTCCGAGCAGGTTTACCGGGTCCAGGATGATGCGCAGGTTCGGCGAGGCAATGGCACGGAGCACGGCGAGAGCCCGCTTCGAGTCGTAGACGATATGGCGGCAGACCGGCTCGATGGCAACGATGACACCGAAACGCTCCGCGCATTCGACCACTGGTGCAAGGTTGTGGATGAAGGTGCCGAGTGCCTCCTCGGTTTTGCTCTCCGGCGTATCCTCCACGTAGTCCACATTCGGCGCCCCCGTCTCCGTGCCGACCACACCTGCGCCGAGCTGTGCGGCAAAGCGGATATGGTCGAAATATCCCTGCTGGATAGCAGCGAGCTGTGCTGGGGCCGGGTTGCCGAGGTTTTTGTAGTTGCCGAGCACCGCAATGTCGATATCGTATTTTGCAAAGAGCTTCCGGAGGTACATCGCGAACCCCGGTGTCAGCGCCGCATTGCCCGGATAATCCTTCATGACCTTCGTGAGTGCCAGGTGACCGCAGGCGAAGCCCTGCTCCCTGGCTATGGCCAGCCGCTCCTCCAGCGTGCCCGGCGCGATATCGTGCAGGCGGATACCTAACTGCATAAATAATCCTTCTTTCTTTTCTGTGTTTTCGTGGGGTGTAATTGCTTTCAATATGTTCTATCCACATTTTACCACAAAGAAAAAGCACCTGCCATAGGGCAGGTGCAAAAATAACCTGTTTTATACGATGTTACGCATCAAGCGTGTAAACGCGGATGGCGCTCGTGTTGCCCTCGCTGAGCTGGATGCCGGAGGTCACGATCGTCTTATCGCCGATCTCGACAAGACCGTGATCGAGTGCGCTCGTCGTAGCGGAGCCCGTCATCTCGTCCACCGTATGCCAGGAACGGCCCTTCAGCGGATAGACACCCCAGCGGAGGTTCAGATGACGTGCGACGACATCGTCCGGCGTGTAGGCAGCGATAATCGCCTTCGGGCGATACTTGGAGACGACCTTCGCCGTGTAGCCGGAGATCGTCGGCGTGACGATCGCCTTGGCGTCGAGCTCGTAAGCGAGCTCAACCGTAGCATGTGCGATGGCATCCGTCGTCGTATCCTGCTTGTGGATGCTGCGGCTCACGAAGAGATGCTTGTAGTCGAGCGAAGCCTCGATGCGCTTGGCGATGCGGGCCATCGTCTCCACCGCCTGCACCGGATAATCGCCGTTGGCCGTCTCGCCGGACAGCATGATGGCATCCGTGCCGTCGAGGATGGCATTACCGACATCGGAGACCTCGGCACGCGTCGGGCGCGGGTTCGTCGTCATAGACTCGAGCATCTGCGTCGCGACGATAACCGGCTTGCCGGCCTTGTTGCACTTCTTGATGATCTCTTTCTGGATCAGCGGCACATCCTCCGCCGGGATCTCCACGCCGAGATCGCCGCGGGCGACCATGATGCCGTCCGAGACCTCAAGGATGCTGTCGAAGTTCTTGACGCCTTCGAGGTTCTCGATCTTCGGGATGATCTCCATGTGGCCATTATGCTTCTTGATGAGCTCGCGGATCGCGAGGACATCGCTCGCGCGCTGGATAAAGGAGGCAGCGACGAAGTCCATGTCGTTCTCGCAGCCGAAGATGATATCTTTCTCATCCTGCTCGGAGATCGGCGGCAGGCCCAGGGAGACGCCCGGAGCAGCGACGCGCTTGCGCGTGCTCATCTTGCCGCTGTTGAGGATCGTCGTGACGATATCCTTGCCTTTGATCTCATCGACTTTCAGCTCCACGAGACCATCGGAGAGCAGGAGCTTGTCGCCCGGCTTTACCTCGGTGTACAGGCCTTTGTGGTTGATAGAGACGTGCTTCTCGTTGCCCGGCTCATCATCGTAGGTCAGCGTGAACTTGTTGCCCTTCTCGAGCATGACCTTACCGTCCTTGAACTCGCCGAAACGCATCTCCGGGCCTTTCGTATCGAGGATGAAGGAGATGACCGTATGCTTTTTCTTTGCTGCCTCGCGCACCGCGTTGATGCGGCCGAGGTGCTCTTCGTGATCGCCATGCGAGAAGTTGAAACGTGCGCAGTTCATGCCTGCCTCAATGAGTGCTTCAACGACGCCCGGTTTCTCCGTGCTCGGACCCTGCGTGCAGATGATCTTCGTTTTTTTCAGCATGTTTTTACCCCCATCAAGTAATCAAAAAAACCTTATTTCGTTCCCTATCGGGGCCTCACCGGACCCCCTTGCTATGAACCATTCTACACTCTTTATTCGGCACGGGCAACCAAAATCCCCCTATCTGGTTAAAGAAATTATTTTCAGAATATGCACGATATTTATTTCTTCTATTGTCATGTATAAACAAGGATTATCGATAAAAAGAAACGAAATTCGGATAAAAAAAGCAGCCATCCCCCAAACCGGGATGGCTGTAAAAAACAAAGTCAGAATCAGGCTCAGAACATGAAGTTGAGCAGATTGCCCACCGACGTGTACTGGGTCATGCTGTTGAGGGTCTTCCCCGAGTACAGGGAAGCCACCTCCATTTCGCCGCCGATCATGCTCTGCATCGACGGGAACATGCGGCTGCGCTGCGACCGCGCGAGATCCGCGTGGTGCTCTGCCTTGCCGGCGAGGCCACCGTAGCTGCCGAGCGAGTACTGCACGGCTTCACCGCGATCGACGATCGCCTTGGCGAGCTTGCTCTCATCGACGCTGAGCGCTCCCGTCTTGCTATCGACGCTGATGCCCATGGAGCCGTACTGGCTCGCACGGTACGTCGTGTCGGCAAACGTCGTGCCCAGTGCTTTCACGCGCGTGCTCACCTCCGCATTGCTCTGCGTAAACTGCAACGCATCGTTGTACTTCGAAACGAGGTTCTTGACGTTATCGAGGGTCTGCTGGAGTCCTTCGCTGTACGTCGTCTTGCCATCCGCTCCCTGCGTGATGTCCTTGTCCGAGAACGAGAAGTTGCTGCCCTTTACGAGCTGCGCAGCGCTTTTGAGGTCATCCATTGTGCTGTCATACTCCGCGTAGAACGTGGTCCGCGTGGACGTATACGAGCTGGTCAGGCCGTTGATACCACTCCGGATGCTCTGGATGGTCGCCAGATCCTGCTCACTTGTGTCGTTATAGGACTGCAGCTGGCTCGCCGGAGTATTCTGCACGTTCTGCCACTGGGTCAGGAACGTCGAAGTCTTCTGCGAGCTCTGCGTCTGGTTATTGCCAAAGAGCGAGAGGCCGTTATTCTGGGCCATCTTGTACATCATGTAGGTATTACCGGCCATCGAGGAAATCGTAGCCATGATCTTTCCCTCCCTTCCATGGTATGCTGGGGACTTCTTTCCCTAATACTATTATCGCCTATTTCGCGGGAAAAGGAAAGAGTTTTTGCATCGAAATCCTCGTTTTTATCCTTCTTTTCCGATATCCGGCAGGAAATTATCCTCATCGCTCCAATCGTCCGGCATCCCCTTGACGACGAGGACCGGGCAGGGGGCCTGCTGCATGACCTGGCTGCTGACGCTGCCCATGACGATGCGGTGGAACGTGCCGAAGCCGCGGCCGCCCATGACGATGAGGTCACTTTCCTCCTCCTCCGCCACGTCGAGGATCGTATCGGCCGGCTCCCCCGTCTCGACACGCGTATGCGCCGGGATCTCGCGCGGGATCACATGCATGAGATCCGCGAGAAACTGGTACGCAGCGATCTTCAGTTCCGCCGGCACATAGCCGCTGAGACTCACCTGCTCAAACGCCGCGACATTCTTGTTGAAATCCACGACCATGAGCAGCGTGAGCTCTGCCCCTGTGGCCTCCGCGAGCTGGATGGCCTTGCCCACGGCCTTGAACGCCGTGCCCGAGCCGTCGGTCGGCACGAGGATGCGGTCGCAGCGCACCGGCCTGCCCGCCTGCTTCGGACGGTTCTGGATATCCTCGACAATCTGCGCCGGGTCTTTTTCCTCGACACGCTTTGCGTCAAACATGATACACCCTCCTTTAGTCCATCTCTGCCGCGAGACGCTTCATCTCGGCCTTCTGATGAGCCTCTGCCGCCAGGCGCTGCTGCATCTGCTTTTTCGACTTGTAGAACTTGATGCAGAACAGCACTGCGACGATGCCCATGTAGATGAGGAACGCGCCGATTTCCTTGGAAATATCCGGCAGGCTCGCCCCGCGCTCGATGATGTCGCGCGTGAAATGGAACTCCCACGTGAGCGGGAAAATATGCGAAACGTTCACGACCCAGTCCGGGTAGAACGCCGTCGGTCCCGTCGGTCCGCCGAAGATAAAGCCGCCCGGGATAAAGAGGATCATGCGCGAGGACGCAATGCCCGGGTTGGCCGCCGTCCAGCCGAACAGCAGGCTCAGCATGCCGACGGTCATGACGTAGAAAACCTGCAAAATCAGGAACTCAATGAGATTTCCGGAAAACGTCATATCGCCGAGCACGCGCAAGAGGCCCATGCCGAAGACAAACGATACCGCGAGGCACGCGCCATAGGGAATGATGCGCAGGATGAGATCCCACGGCGTACCGTTCATGAGGATGCCGTCGAGCTGATGCGTGAGGCGCAGGCGCGGAATCATACCGATGGTCGCAAACGTAAAGAACATCGAACCGAAGAAGAATAGGAAGCCCTGCACCTCGACGTTGTAGTTCGACCCGTTCGGGTTGAACAGATTGCGGTCCGCGAGGCCGATTGTGCCCTGCAAGCTGTCATTCGTGCTGCCCGGGTCGCCCGACGCCGCCGCGTTATCGAGCCCGAGGAGCTGGTTGAGTGCCACTTTGATGTTCGAGCTCTGCGCCGTGTTCGTATTGTCGTAGAACACGCCGACATTCGCGGCCTCTCCCGTGTACCGGCTCTTCTCGAGATCCGGCGGGAAATAAATCACGGCGATGGCCTGATCCCGGTAAAACAGCGTGGACGGATCCGTCGGCGTATTGAGCACAGCCGTGACGTGCATGTACTCCGAAGCGTTGATCTTATTCGTCATCTCGCGGCTGTAGGCCGAGTTATCGAGGTCGATGATCGCGACAGGCGCGTCCTCCGAGATGTTGCCGCTGAGCATCGTGCCCAGCACGAGAGCGATGACCGTCGCAACCATGATGCAGACTTTTTCATACGGCATGCCCTGACCGGAGAACAGGAACCGGATTTCATCTCTTAGTGAATTCACTGTCTTTCACCCCGATCGTCATGCCTGGAACCACACCGTCCTGCGGATCGATGAAAATGCGGACCTGGAAGCCCGTGAGGTCAGCCTGCCCTTTTTCGCGGGACTGCTTGAGATCGGCAAAGCCCGGTGCCTTCGTGAGCAGGCGGATCGTACCGGAGACTTGCTTTTCGCCCGCGACCGTCGTGCCCATAATCGTGTCGCCTTCGCTGAGGCCTTTAGCCTGATCCTCGCTGATGTAGATATCGTAGTAAGCGCGATTGCTCTCGAGCAGTACGACCGGCGTCGACGGGGAGATCATCTCGCCCTCTTTCGCGAGGACCTTCAGCACCTTGCCATCCTCCGGCGCGCGAAGCGTCAGGCGCTCTTTCTGCACCTCGAGAGCCTGCTTCTGCTGGCTGAGCGCATCGATATCGTTGCTCATGTTGCTCGCGGCCTGGCGCTGCTGCGCGATCGTCGGCAGGTTCAGGCTGTCCGTATCGCCCGTGTCGCGGGCACCGGCGAGGAGTTTGTCGAGGAGCTGCTGCTGCTGCTCCACGTTCGCCTGTGCGACGTTCAGCGCCATCGTGGCATCATCGAGCTGGGACTGCGCGACGGCACCGGCCGCCACGAGAGCGGATTTACGCTGGTAGTCGATCTGGCTGTTTTTCAGCGTCGCAGCCGCTGCGGATACGGCCGCGCGCTGCTGGTCGATCTGGCGGAAGCTCTGCGTCTCGTCATTATCGGCCTTCATATAGTTGATGGCCTGTGTGCCGCCCTGCGAACGGATCTGCGCATCGAGCTGCGCAATCTGCGCCTGGAGTTTCTCGATGGCGAGATCCGTATCCGTCGAGTCGAGCTGCATGATGATATCGCCTTTTTTGACCTCGTCGCCCTCGTTCACGCACTGGCTGATGAGGCGGCCGCTCACGCTGTCAAACGACATCTTGACCTGCTCCGCCGTGAGGATACCCTCCTTCTTTTCCATGCCGAGGGCAATGGCATCATGCCCTTTGTACATGAGCAGCAGCCCGCCGATGAACAGCAGAGCGATGAACGCCACCCCGACGCGCAGGGCTTTCTTCTTCGTATTGACCGGATTCATAATTCCCTATCCTTTCTATGCCTATGCCGGCCTCACGCCGACAACTTCTTCAACAGGCGGATGAGCTCTTTCTGCTCCGACTCTGTGAGTTTCTCCATGAGCTTCGTCACGCGCAGGTAGTGCGGCGGCAGGATTGTATCCATAAAGGAAATCCCCTTCGCCGTGAGCCGCACGACCTTGCCGCGGCCGTCGCCCGCAGCTGGCACGACATCCACCATGCCATCCCGCTCGAGCCGCTGCAGCATATTGCTGATCGTCGCGCGCGTCACACCGACCTTCGCGGCCAGCTGTGACGGCGCCACCCCCTCGCGGTTCTGATGCAGCACGATGAGCGCGCAGAACTTGCCCTCTGACAAGTGGTACTCCGCCTGCAGCACATCGAGGACCTCTGCCTGGATACCCTCTGCCGCCTGCTTGATGCCCAGCATCGCAATCACCGCCGCCGGATGAATCTCCGGCACCACTTCCGCATGCCGCTCCAGCTCCTCCCACGTAGGGATCATCTCCCTCTTCATCGCTCCACCTTCCTGTATCATCTACCTCGCACTAGTTAGTTAGCTTTCTAACTAACTTACGATGAATTATTATAGCGGAATCCCAGGAAAACGTCAAGCAAAAAGCCGCCATGAAAAAGGAATATTTTCCCTTCATGGCGGCATCGTATGATATAAAGGAATGTTTGTGTTTTTAATCAGCCGATTGTAATGGTATATTCTGCGTGGAATGTCTTGCCCGGCGCGAGTTTCTGCGTGCCGGCTTTGTCGACGAACTCGCCGTTGAAGTCCGCGAAGTCTGCGTGACCGTACCAGGGCTCGAGGCAGAGGAACGGACCGCCGCCTTTCTCGGGCATCCAGAGGCCCCAGTAGGGGAATCCGGGCGCAGAAATGGAGATAGACTTTTCGCTCTTCGTCGAGCGGATCGTGAGCGTGTCGGACTTCAGATCGTCGTAGGCGCGCACGCCGCCCGCGAAAAGCGCATCCGTGAGCGGCAGTTTCGTGCCCTGGAGGCTCGGCTCTTTCTCATGCGAAAACAGTACGCCCGGGGCGAGCTGGTAGCACTCCGTGTCCTCCTCACGGTTGAACTCGACGTAGCAGTCCTCCAGCTTTTCTCCGTAAACAATCGGACAGCGTAACGCCGGGTGCGCACCGATGGAGAACACCATCTCCGTCTCGTCCTCGTTCGTCACGTCCCATGTCACGCGGATGCTGCGGCCGACGAGCACATAGCCCACCTCGAGGCGGAACTTCCACGGGTATTGTTTCAGGGACTCCTCCGTCCAGCTGAGCATGAAGCGGATTGCATCCTTTTTCTGCTCCACCAGGGTAAAGTCCGAGATACGCGCAAGGCCGTGCGCAGGCAGTTCGTACGTCTTGCCACCCACGCGGTATTTCCCGTCCACAAGCTTGCCGACGATGGGGAACAGCAGCGGTGCGCTGTATTTCCACCACGTCGGATCGCCGCGCCACAGATACTCCGTCTCATCCGCCCGCTCCTTGATCGAGCGCAGCTCCGCGCCGTGGTCACGTACCTGCACGAGCAGGTCCGCATTTTCCAATGCATATAACATGAGGTCCATCCTTTCCTGTTGTTCACACCACTTCATTGATACACTATACTCATTATACACGAGTCCCTCATGAAAATGTTTTCAAAAACTGACGAGGTGAAAACAATCGTCACCATCGAGGACAGTAACAGACCCTTCCTTTTAATATTATCGAATTACAATAAAGTAAAGCGGAAGGGGGATATCTAATGCATACGATTCGATTATTTTTACTGATCGTCGCCGTTTTGCTGACGAGCGCTACCGTGACGGCCGCCGCGTCACCCGATACGACCGTCGCATGTTATACCGCTGCACCGGACGGGCGTGAGGCGTATGTCCGGGCCGCCGTGGCATGCGTGCACAGTATTTCATGCGTCGCGCAGCACGGGCAAAAACACTGACTGACGGTGCAAAAGCGTTCGTGAACGCCGCACTCCATGCCGAACTCGGCCTGCGCGAAGAGCGTGAAGCCGACCGATGGGCAGCGGCACTTCTGCCACGCGCAGGCATCGCGCCCACCACCGCCATCAGCCTTTGGGCGCACCTCGAAGCCGCGGGCATCTCTGACGATTCGTACTCGCACCCATCATATAAAGAGCGAAAAAAAATCTACGGAAATTGATCCATCGCCCATTCCCTCTCTACGCAAAAAGACGAATTTTCCTACACATTGCCCGGATACACATGGGATAGGTAGAGCCGGGCGATATGTTGCAACTGCCGCAACGTCGCCACCGGCGTCGGATCGATGTCGCAGTGGTAGCGCGGGAAATAACGCGAAAGATGCAAGGGAATATCCGATGACAGCGAAGCCAGCCACTGCGCGGCCGCCGCGATCTCCCCGGGATCGTCGTTGCGCCCAGGGATGACGAGCGTCGTGACCTCGACGTGCACGCCCGCGGCGACCGCTGCCGCAATCGTGTTCTGCGTCGTATGCAGGTCACCGCCCAGCCAGTCATAGTACGCCTGTGAAAAGCCTTTGAGGTCAATGTTCATGGCATCCACTAGCGGCAGCAGCGCCTGCAGAGGCTCGGTACAGATTTGCCCGTTCGTCACCAGTACGACGGCCAATCCCTGCGCACGCAGCAGCGGCGCACAATCGAGCAGATACTCATAGCTCACGAGCGGCTCGTTATACGTAAAGGCCACGCCGATACTCCCCCGCTGTTCCCGCGCCTCCACGGCCAGCGCTGCGAGCGCCTCAGGCGACACGACCTGCTGCGTGCGCACCTCCCCCACCCGTGCGCGGGAGAGTTCATAGTTCTGGCAGAACGGGCAATCGAGATTGCAGCCATAGCTGCCAACGGAGAGAATGACGCTGCCCGGGTGAAAATGATACAGTGGCTTCTTCTCGATCGGGTCTAGCGCGACAGCCGCCAGCTGTCCATAATTCGTGCAGACCACCCGCCTGTCCACACACGCCCGCGCCCCGCAGAAACCACTCTGTCCCTCGCGCAGATGGCAATGACGCGGGCACAATCCGCAGACCACTGCAGGCCTCTCCGCCATAACCAGCAACTCCCCATAATTCATCCTTTTTACAGCTTAAATTTTGTTGCCAATCCTACTCAAGCCGTGCCCTCTAACGGATCAGAAATGACCTGCCCGCCATACACTTTCTCGGGCGCAATATCAATTCAGGGATTGCCCATAGTTCTGGCAAAAGTCCAAAAAAGCCTGTAATGTGGGCGTGAGATATTTGTTTTGGTGATAAACGACACGGAAAGTACGCGAGAATCGTACACCTTGGACAGCAAACGTCTGCAGACGCCCCGCACGCAAAAATGGCTCTGCTACGCGCTGAGAAAGTGCCGTCAGGCCCAAATCTGCGGCCACAGCCTGCAGGATAGAGGCGGAATTGTTGTATACGCCGACCGTTGTAAAAGGCAGTTCAGCCGCCTGCATAACCGCCTCGAAAAGTGCCCGCGTGCCGCTGCCCTCCTCGCGCAGGATAAAAGGTGCCCCCGCAATGGCCTCGCGCGACGCCTCTCCATGCAACTGGCGCACCGGTGCCGCGAGAAACACGAGCTCGTCACGCATAAATGGCCGCGCCACAAGCTGTGACGATGTGATCTCGCCCTCAATCAGCGCAACGTCGATATCGTCCGCCAGCAGGCGCTGTTCCAGCTCGCGCGTATTGCCAACGCGTGAAAGCAACCGACAATGCGGCTGTGTCACATGGAAGGCATGCAATAGGGGCACGAATACACTTTCGCCGATGGAAAGTGTCGCACCGATAGTCAATGGGCTGGCCACCGCGAAACCGCGCATGGCCTCATCTGCCTGATGTGCCAGTGCCAGCATATGCGTGGCATAGCCGAGCAAAGCCTCCCCTGCTGCCGTCAGGTGCAGCTGCCGCCCGATACGGTCGAACAGTGCCGTGCCGTAATGCTCCTCCAACTCACGCACAGCCTGGCTCACCGACGGCTGAGAAATATGGAGTACGCCCGCCGCCCCCGTCATCGAGGACTCACGACAGACGGCCTGAAATATACGAAAATGACGCAGTGTCATAGTACAAGCTCCTACCAACACAAAAAGGCTGACCCATTGTCAGCCTATACTCAGGAAACGCTGCTCACCCCTCAGCATTTCCTCAGCCGTAAAATTTTACTCAGAAAAACACCCGCACAATGGTATACGCTAAGCCTACCAAAAATATCGAGCACAGGCAAGCGCTCGTGAGCGGACGCGCACCTTTATGCGCGACGACGGAGAAATTCACGTTGAGTCCCAATGCCGCCATCGCCATGCCGAGCAGGATATAGGCGAGCGTCACGAGACTACTCGTGAGCTCCGAGACGAACGGCACATACGTGCCCACGGCACTTGCAAGCAGAAAACCGCCCATAAACCAGGGGATTGGCACGCGCTTCAGCTGCGCCCACCAGCCCTGCGACGCCGTAGCATTTGCAGAAGTGGTCTCGACCTCCACGCTCCCCACACCGGCCAGAATCGCCTGACGCTGGACAACGGCCGTGCGGCGCGCCTCCAGTACCCCGACGAGCACGGCAACTGGTGCGAGCAACAGTACGCGGGAGAGTTTCGCCACAATGGCGGCATCCGTACCGACCGCGCCAGCCGCCCCGCCTGCGGCAACGGCGTGCGCAATTTCATGCAGGCTGAGCCCTGCGAGCGTACCGAACTGCGTCTCTGAGAAGCCAAGCACTGGCTGCAAGGCGACGAGCACCAACGTGAACGCCGTACCGAGGATGGCCACGCAGGCCACGGCGAGCACCGAATCATCCGCTTTTGCTCTGGCCGCTCCCGCCACGCCCATGACCGCCGCAGCACCACAAATAGACGAACCGCAGGCCGTGAGCACCGCGAGTGTATGCTCCACGCCAAACAACCGCCGCGCCACGACATAGTTCAGCGTGACCATGACCGTGACAACCACGATGGCCGCCAACAGGCTTTTCATACCCGCACCCATGAGCAGGATGAGGTTTAGCTTAAAGCCCAGCAGGATAATGCCCGCCCGCAGAAACTTGTTGGCAATAAACGGCGTCGACTGCCGTGCTGCATTGCGCAGGCTCGTTACGCCCTGCAACGCCATCCCCAGCAGCAACGCCAATACCAGCGCTCCCACGAGTGATAGCCCCGGCAGCATCACGAGCCACTGCCCGCCCAATGAACAGGCCAACGTCACTAACAGTCCCACTGCTACCGCATACCGCGAAAAGAAAGTACGCATCAGTCCCACGAAGAAAACCTCCTAATAGAATACCACGAATCATTTCGTCCTTAGTATACAGAAGGTTTATGTATATGTAAAATACTTTGTTTTAATAAATTTCATAAGTATTTAGCTATGAATAATCCCCCAGAAAGCGCCCCCTCCCGAAGGAAGGAGCGCCAAGCCTCTCTATAGTCAGGAAGCTGTCATTCAGCTCCAATCAAGCCCGTGATATTGTTAAGTTTCAGAATTGGAAGTCAATGTTACCCTCGGCGGTTCAGCGCCAATCGACGTTCGTGGCACTGACGGCTTTTTTGCGCAGGGATTCGAGACGGTTCAGGGCGTCCTGCAGCGTGGCGTCTTCTTTTGCGAAATGGAAGCGGACGAGGTTGTGGACGTCTTCGCGGAAGAAGCTGGAGCCCGGGACCGTAGCGACGCCGACCTCGGCGGTCATCCACTCGGCAAATTTGTAATCGTCCTTGACGCCGAACTCGGAGACGTCCATGAGGACGTAATAAGCGCCCTGCGGATCCGTGAACGTGAAGCCGAGGTTCTTGAGCCCGCCGACGAAAAGCTTTTTCATGTGCGTGTAGTGCGCCTGCAGCTGCTGATAGTACGCGTCGCCGAAGTTCAGGCCGACGACCGCTGCCTCCATAAGGGGTGCCGCTGCACCGACGGTCAGGAAGTCGTGGACTTTCTTCACGCGGTCCGTGATTTCCGGCGAGGCGAGCACGTAGCCGAGGCGCCAGCCCGTGATGGAGTATGTCTTTGAAAGCGAATTGCAGGTAATCGTGCGCTCGCGCATGCCCGGCAGTGCCGCCATGTAGACGTGCTTGTTCGGCGCATAGAGGATATGCTCGTAGACCTCATCCGTGATGACATAAGCATCGTATTTCTTGATGATGTCGGCGATGGTCGTCATCTCCTCCATCGTGAAGACCTTGCCGCACGGATTCGACGGATTGCAGAGGATAAGTGCCTTCGCCCCCTGGCGGAACGCATCCTCGAGTTTCTCGGGATCAAAGGTGAACGCCGGTGGCACGAGTGGGATGTAGATGGGCTCCGCGCCCGTCAGGATCGTGTCGGCGCCGTAGTTCTCATAGAAAGGAGAGAAGATCGCTACTTTATCGCCAGGGTTCGTGATGGACATCATCGCCGCCATCATGGCCTCGGTGCTGCCGCACGTGACGACGATCTCGCTGTTCGGGTCGTAGTCGAGCCCCGAGAAATGCTTCTGCTTGCGTGCGAGTGCCTCACGGAAGTTCTGCGCGCCCCACGTAATCGCATACTGGTGAGGGCCGGTCTTGGCGACCTCGGACAGACGGTCTGTGATTTCCTTCGGCGGGTCGAAGTCCGGGAAGCCCTGCGACAGGTTCACCGCGCCGTATTGATTCGCCACCCGCGTCATACGGCGGATCACCGAGTCCGTGAAATGTGCCGATCTTTCGCTCAATGGTTTCATATAAAAAGTCCACCTTTCTATTATCCATAAATCATATCCGATAACAAGGTTTTAACTATGAACATAATACTACTCCTCTATGGACATTTTGTCAATCTCGTTAAAAATTATCCGCAAAATTAGTAAAATATGTAAACTTTCCTCTTGACAAGGAGATAGAATCCGTATATGATACTAGACATGCTGAAATGATATGTTAAAGAAATCACACGTAAGGAGGAATCTGCATGAAGCGGAACAAAGCTATCCTGACCATTCTATCTATCCTGGTGGCTGCCACCATGATGCTCACCGGCTGCGGCGGAGGCTCCGGCGCAGACAACGGCAAGACCATCAAGATTGGCGCATCCGCCGTGCCTCATGCGGAAATCCTCGAAGCAGCCAAGCCGTTGCTCGAAAAGAAAGGCATCCATCTCGAGATTGTCGAATTCAACGACTACGTCCAGCCAAACCTCGCGCTGAACTCCAAGGAACTGGACGCCAACTTCTTCCAGCATAAGCCCTACCTCGACAACTTCATGGACGAGCACAAGGACGTCAAGCTGAAATCCGTCGGCGGCATCCACATTGCGCCGATGGGCGTGTACTCGAAAAAAGTCAAGGACCTCAACGACCTCGCCGATGGTACCAGCGTCTCCCTGCCGAACGACCCGACCAACGGGGGCCGCGCTCTGCTCCTCCTCGAGAAGGCCGGCCTCATCAAGCTCAATCCGAACGCCGGCCTCAAGGCAACCGTACAGGATGTCACCGAAAACCCGAAGCATCTGAAATTCCAGGAAATGGAAGCCGCCCAGATTCCGCGCTCCCTCGAGGACGTGGACGCAGCCATCATCAACACGGACTATGCACTGAAGGTTGGTCTCGTTCCTTCCAAGGAAGCGCTGATCCTCGAAGATAGCACATCCCCCTACGTCAACATCGTCGCCGTCCGTGAAGGCGATGAAAGCCGTCCGGAAATCCAGACGCTCATGGAAGTCCTCCACAGCGATGAACTCAAGCAGTTCATCCTCGACAAATACCAGGGCGCCATCGTACCGGCTTTCACAGAAAACTGATTGGGAAACAAACGAAGGACCGCAGCAAACCGTCACGGAATGCTGCAGTCCTTATTTTTTAAAGCAACGACCGTAAAGGGTAGCCGCTATGTGTAAAGGCGGTCGAGATTACAGCCATAGCTGCCAATCGAGAGAATGACTCTGCCGGGATAAAAATGATACAACGGCTTTTTCTCAATCGGATCGAGCGCAACCGCCGCCAGTTGCCCATAATTCATCCGATATGATAGACCCGCTTTAAATACCGGTCAAACTGCGGCACGGTAAAGGCTACGGTGCCACGCTGAGGCGCATAGATAAAGCCCTTGTGGATAAGCTGTGCGCGCAGGGGGCCGACTTTCTGCGCGGACTCACCCATCTGCTGCGCGACATCCTTCATATTGCAAGGCAATTCCCCAGAGCGTACCATTGCTGTCATGAACTCGAGCTCGCGCGGTGTGGCGCGGTCGTGGCGCACCTTGAAAAAGGCCTCGTCCATCGCGCTCTCAAAATCCCGATAGGCGCGCTCAACAATGGCCACCGTAATCGTGTCCGCGTGCGCGCGGTTCTCCCATATCCACTTGCCATACTCCTGAATGAAATAGGGATAGCCCTCTGTCACCACCAGCACACGTGCCACAGCGTCCGACTCAAACGTAACTTGCATTTTTGCCGCTGGTTTCTCCAACGCAAGCCTGGCATCCGCCTCGGACAGGCTGCCTATCGCCGTAAACTGGAACAGGCGCTCCGCATACGACTTGATTTCTCCAGCCAGACGTACGATTTTCGGCAGACCGGCAGCGAAAACGACCAACGGATAGCCCTTTTGGTTCACGCGATGCAATGCCTCAATCAATGCCTCAAAATCCGCATCATCGATGTACTGAATTTCATCAATGAACAAGGCCACGCCCTGCTCCCTTTTCTGTGCCAGACGCCCAAGTGCAAGAAAAAGTTCTGTCATATCGTTCGGCAGGTTGCCCGTGTCTGCAATGCCATGTACGGGGTCAAAGGCAATCTCGATGCCCGCAGCTTTGTCCGTGTATTTCACGGAAAACGCCTTGAGGATGCCCATCGCTTTCTTGACATAGCCCTCGAGTTTATCCATCGGGCTCAGTTTGCTCATGAGCTTGTAGATATGCAGCACGATGGCCTCCTGGAAGCTGTGCTCCCGCTCAGCGATTTCCATATATTCCACCGGCACATCCATATCCTCGGCCATTTCGCCGATACGATTGAGCAGCACCGTCTTTCCTACGCCGCGCAAGCCATAGTAAATGACCGAACGCGCGGGAAACCCCACACGGATATTTTCCAACACAGCCTGCGCATCATGCAAAACCTGCTCGCGCCCTGCGAGATACGCCGGGGTCGTACCTGCGCCCGGCCGATAGGGATTCGGTGTCAATACCATCGCATATTTCCTCTCTACGCAAAAAAAGACTTATACAAGGCTATTATACCTTATATAAATCCTTTTTTACAGCTTAAATTTTGTTGCTAATCCTACTCAAGCCGTACCCTCGAACGAATCAAAAACGACCTGCCCGCCATACACTTCCTCGGGCGCAATATCCATGCAGGCATACGGGTCGCGCGTGCCCTCGAGATCAAGTACGATTGCCAAAATTGCCCGGGGTGGAAAATTGTCTGCGCGGGTCCTGCAGCGCATGGCTGATTATTTGCATTGCGCCCCAGAATTACTTTGCGAAGAGCTGGCTGACAATCCCCTGCTGCAACGCCTGCGCGAGGAGAAAACTGCCAGAATCTCGGGCGGCATCTACCATGAGCTGCAGGTGCGCATGACCTACAACTCCAACCACACCGAGGGCAGCCGCCTGACCGAGGAACAGACGCGCATGATTTTCGAGACGGCTACGCTGGACGGCGGTGACGGCGTTCCGGTCGACGAAGCCTTCTACTACAGAGGCCTTGCCAACTGGCCGCAGGAGCACGGCTGGCTCACCGATAGCTGCCTCGACGGCCAGGACACGTTTCAGCGTCTATTGGAGCAATTCGACATAAAATAGAATCCACTCCCGCAGACGAGTAAATATCCACAAAAGAGCCCCGAAGTTGATGAAAGGCAAAAAATTTACGGAAACTACACATTGCCTAAGTGCACGTAGCGCAAGTACTGCCGTGCGACGCGCTGCAGCTGCTGCAGCTTTGCCACAGGTGTCGGCGCGATGTCACAGTGGTAGCGCGGGAAATAACGCGAAAGATGCAAGGGAATATCCGATGACAGCGAGGCCAGCCACTGCGCGGCCGCCGCGATCTCCTCGGGATCGTCGTTGCGCCCCGGGATGACGAGCGTCGTGACCTCGATGTGCACGCCTGCGGCAACCGCCGCCACGATCGTGTGCTGCGTCGTACGCAGGTCGCCGCCCAGCCAGTCATAGTAGGCCTGTGTAAAGCCTTTGAGGTCAACGTTCATGGCATCGACCAGTGGCAGCAATTTTTGCAGTGGCTCCTCGCAGATCTGTCCGTTCGTCACCAGCACAACGGCCAATCCCTGTGCGCGCAGCAGCGGCGCACAATCGAGCAAATACTCATAGCTCACCAGTGGCTCATTATACGTAAAGGCCACGCCGATACTCCCCCGCTGTTCCCGTGCCTCCACAGCCAGCGCCACGAGCGTCTCCGGCGACACGACCTGCGTGCGCACCTCCCCCGCCCGTGCACGGGAAATCTCATGGTTCTGGCAGAACGGACAGTCGAGATTACAGCCATAGCTGCCAACCGAGAGAATGACGCTGCCAGTATGAAAATGGTACAGCGGCTTCTTTTCTATCGGGTCGAGCGCAACCGCCGCCAGCTGCCCATAATTCGTGCAGACCATCCGTCCATCCACACACGCCCGCGCCCCGCAGAAACCACTCTGTCCCTCGCGCAGATGGCAATGACGCGGGCACAGTCCACAGATCACATCCGCCATCATCAACACCTCCTTGTCGTCATTATACTATATACCCACCCCTTTCGTCCCTTCTGGCTATCTTACCTGTACGAAAATTTATTGACACAGCATCAAAGAGCGGATATACTGAGGAATCCTCGGTAAATTTCTTTGAGTCAAACGCATATCCATACTGAATACGGCAAACGTCAGGTAATTTGTCCATCTTACAATTTTCCATTCCACGCAGATTATGCTATAATAAGAGCGGCCCAGCGCTGGCACGCTGAGCCGCAAAACTGAATAAGGAGGTGGTTCCGATGTACTTTGAGACGAAAGGCCTCAAGTTCTTCGTTTCAGGCAAGTTTGTTGTAGCGTTTGCAACATCGATAGCTATACTTGTCGAAGCACTCGGATAGTGACCATCACTCATTCGACCGAGAGGACGCCTGGCAGGGCGTCCTTTTGGTTTCTATTTACACTATCATTATACGCCTTGACGGGAGTATCCGTCAAGCGGCAGACTTCATCAGATTTCGCTCTTGCCGACGGCGTCGAAAGTCTGCTGGATGGATTTCGATGGCTCCTTATCGAGCAGGCTGACGATGGCGATGGCGAGGAGGCCGAACGTGAAGCCCGGGACGATCTCGTAGAGGCCAAACCATGCGAACTGCTTCCAGACGAGGACAGTGACGCCGCCCGTGATGATGCCTGCGACGACGCCGTTGCGCGTTGTGCGTTTCCAGAACAGGCTCATGAGGATCGCGGGGCCGAACGCGGCACCGAAGCCCGCCCAAGCGTAGGAGACCATGTCGAGGATAAAGCTGTTCGGGTTCATGCCGATAAAGATAGCAAGCGCCGCGATGATCAGCACGGAGGCGCGGGAAATCCAAACGAGCTCCGTCTGGTCTGCGTTCTTGCGCAGGAGCGTGCGGTAGAAGTCCTGGGCGAACGCGGAGGCCGCGACGAGGAGCTGCGAGGAGGCCGTGCTCATGATGGCCGCGAGGACGGCGGACAGGATGAGGCCGGCGGCCGCCGACGGGAACAGCGTATTCGTGAGCACGAGGAAGACCGTCTCCGAGGCCGTGCCCTCCAGCGGCGTATCGAGATAGACGCGGCCGACCATGCCGACAGCGACGGCCGCGATCATGGAAATGATGACCCAGCTCATCGCGATGCGCGTGGCCTGCGTGATTTCTTTCGAGCTGCGCACGGCCATGAAGCGCACGAGGATGTGCGGCTGGCCGAAATAGCCGATACCCCAGGCGAGCAGGGATATGAGTTCGATTGCGCCCATCGTCGTGCCGTCCGGCTTCGTGAGCGGCTGCAGCATGGAGGCCTGGACGCTCTCGAGCTCCGTCACGACATGGCCAAAGCCGCCCATTTCCATGGCGGCCGTGATCGGGACGACGAGGATGGCGAAGAACATCATGACGCCCTGGATGAAGTCCGTGCGCGAGACGGCGAGGAAGCCGCCGATGAGCGTGTAGAACACGACGGAGCCCGCGCCGATGAAGATGGCGAACTCATACGGGATGCCGAAGACCGTCTCAAACAGGCGGCCGGCCGAGACAAAGCCCGACGACGTGTAGATGATGAAGAAAATCAGGATAAAGATCGCCGGCACGATGCGCAGGATGCCGCTTTTATCCTCGAAGCGGTTCTGCAGGAACTCCGGCAGCGTCAGCGCGTTCTGCGCGAGCTCCGTGTATTTGCGCAGGCGCGCGGCGATAAAGCGCCAGTTTGCCCACGTGCCGAGGCAGATGCCGACGGCGATCCAGCCCGCATTCAGGCCGGAGAGATAGGCCATGCCCGGCACGCCCATGAGCATCCAGCCGCTCATGTCGGACGCCTCGGCACTCATCGAGGTCACCCAGGCACCGAGCTTGCGGTTGCCGAGGAAGTAGTCGCTCATGTTCCTCGTGCGGCGATAGTAGTAAACGCCGATGGCCATCATGAGGCCGATGTAGAGGACAAACATGTTAATAATTGTCAGATCATGCGTCAAAGGGATTCCGTCCTTTCGTTGGTTCCAAACTTGTGCCGAACAACCGCCATATCCACACGACAGCTCGTTACAGCTTACAGTTACATTCCCTATTATAGGCGAAAACGGTGTATATTGGCAACAAAAATATTTATAGGAACTATATCTTTTTCGTCATAGCGTACACTTTTTTCAAAAAACACTTGCCAAAGTGGAGAAAGTCCTGTATAATACGTAAGGTTTTGGAGGGATACACTATGAAACAATATGATGTAATCATCGTCGGCGGCGGTCCTGCCGGCGTCTTTGCGGGCTACGAGCTCATCGAGAAACGCCCGGAGCTCAAGATCCTCATCCTCGAAAGCGGCCACGATATCTATCACCGCGTCTGCCCCATCTCCGCGGGTAAGGTCAAGGGCTGCATCGGGTGCAAGCCCTGCAGCATCATGCGCGGCTTCGGCGGCGCGGGCGCGTTTTCGGATGGCAAATACAACTTCACGACGGAGTTCGGCGGCTGGCTCAACGAATACGTCTCCGATGAGACCGTCATGGAGCTCATCAACTACGTCGATCAGATCAACCAGAAACACGGCGCACCGGCCAAGGTCTTTACGACGAAGGGCTCGGACATCGGCCGCCAGGCGCTGAAATACGACCTGCACCTGCTCTCCGCGAGCGTACGCCACCTCGGCACGGAGAACAACCTCTGCATGCTGGAGCAGACCTATGAGTACCTCAAGGACAAGATCGAGTTCCGCTTCGAATGCCCCGTCGCGTACATCCACTCCGACGGCAGCGGCGACAACGAGGTCGAGCTCGAGGACGGCGAGAAACTGCAGGCCGAGTATCTCATCGTTGCCCCGGGCCGCGCGGGTGCCGAGTGGTTCAGCAACGAATGCGACCGCCTCGGCCTCGAGCAGGAGAACAACCGCGTCGATGTCGGCGTGCGCGTCGAGGTACCGGACGCCGTCTGGGATGACATCACGAGCCAGGTTTACGAGGCAAAACTCGTCTACCGCACAAAGCAGTACGGCGATTTCGTCCGCACGTTCTGCATGAACCCGCACGGCCACGTTGTCATGGAGAACACGGACGGCATCGTGACGGTCAACGGCCATTCCTACAGCGATCCGAAACTGCAGAGCCACAACACGAACTTCGCCCTGCTCGTCTCGAACCACTTCACGGTACCGTTCAAAGAGCCGCACCAGTACGGCAAGCGCATCGCCTCGTTCTCGAACATGCTCGGCGGCGGCATCATCGTCCAGCGCTACGGCGACCTCATCAAAGGGCGCCGCACGAATGCGCACCGCATGAGCAAGAGCTTCACGCATCCGACGCTGCAGGCCACGCCGGGCGATCTCTCCCTCGTCCTGCCGAAACGCCATCTCGATAACATCATCGAGATGATCCAGGCGCTGAACCACATCGCGCCGGGCATGACGAACGACGACACGCTGCTCTACGGCGTCGAGGTCAAGTTCTACAGCTCCCGCGTCGTGCTCACGAACGAGCTCGAGACAAAGCTCCCGAATGTCTTCGCCATTGGCGACGGCGCCGGCGTCACGAGAGGCCTGTCGCAGGCCGGCGCCAGCGGCGTCTATGTCGCGCGCACCATCCTCGGGCGCATCGCAAAAAACTAAATCAACACATAAAAAAATAGCAGGTACAGAAATTTCTGTACCTGCTATTTTTTTATACTCAGAGATAACACAGCCAGACGTAGACGTTGGCGATGGCTACGGTCATTATCATGACCGGGAACGCGATCTTCATGAAACCGAGGAACGAAATCGTCTTGCCGTGCTTCGCTGCGAGCGAGGCGACGACGACGTTCGCGCTGGCGCCGATAAGCGTGCCGTTGCCGCCGAGGCAGGCGCCGAGGGACAGAGACCACCAGACCGGGTCGAGGTTCGACATGCCCATGGCACCCATATCCTGGATGAGCGGGATGAGCGTCGCGACGAACGGGATGTTATCGATGAAGGCCGAGGCGAACGCACTCATCCAGAGGATGAGGAACGACGTCGCCATGACGTCGCCGTTGGTGACGGTGATGGCCGCAGCGGCGAGCTCCTTGATGACGCCCGTCTCGACGAGGGCGCCGACGAGGACGAACAGGCCGGCAAAGAAGAAGATGGCCGTCCACTCAACCTTGCCGAGGACTTTCGCGATCATGCCCTCATCACGCGTATAGGAGATCAAGAGCAGCAGGCCGGCGCCCATGAGCGCGGCCGTTGCCGTCTGCAGATGCAGCTGGTCGTGCATGACGAAAAGCGAAATCGTGATGAAGATAACCGCAAGGCATTTTTTCAGCAGCTTCGGGTTCGCGATCTGGCTCTTGGCGTTGAGGCGCATGACCTGGGCCTGCAGCTCCGGCGTCGTCTTGAAATCGTTGCGGTAGACGGCGATGAGCACGAGCTCCGTCACGATAAAGATAAAGACGCAGATCAGGGACAGGTTCGCGATGAAGTCCATGAAGTTCAGCCCGACGGCGCTGCCGATCATGATATTCGGTGGGTCACCGATGAGCGTCGCCGTGCCGCCGATATTCGACGACAAGATTTGCGAAATGAGATACGGCTTGACATCGACATGCAGCTGCGACGTGATGCTGAACGTGATCGGCACGGTCAGCAGGACGGTCGTGACATTATCGAGCAGGCCGGAGCAGACCATCGTGAGCGCGGAGAGCGCGACGAGCAGGGCGACCGGCTGGGCCTTGACCTTTTTCGCCGCCCAGATCGCGAGAAAGTTAAACAGGCCGGTCTCACTCGTGATGTTGACAATGACCATCATGCCGATGAGCAGTCCTAGCGTATTGAAATCGATATGGGTGATGGCCGTCTGCTGATCGAGGATCCCAAAGAAGATCATGAGCATGGCGCCGACGATGCCGACGATGGTGCGGTGTACCTTCTCTGAAATGATCAGCGCGTAGGCCACGATAAAGATCGTGATAGCGATCGTATGAGCAGTGAACACGAAAATCCCTCTCTTCTATCCGTTTCTCTTCTCTCTCCCCTGTGGCTCACGCCTGATACTTCGGTGTGATGACGATGTTCTCGCCGTCGCGCCGGATCTGATACGTGAGATGCGTCGCACCCTTTTGCGCGAGCTGCAGGCGGAGCTGCAGCAGCTGTTTGCCGAGCTCCTGCATGAGTGCAGGATGGAAACCTGCCTGGCGGAAATCCGCCGGCGGCTCGATCTCGCCGCGCTCGCGGCTCTCTTCTTTCGCGCGCTTTTCCGCCGAGAGGAAGTGATCCTCGATGCTCGTATCCTCCACCCAGTTGCGGAACATTTCTTTATCGGTCAAATTCTTCGGAATCTTGGACATAGTCCCATCCTCCCTCAAAATCTATCTCTTACTTTTTCTGCGCCTTTGCCCAGCTGTCGCGCAGGCCGACGACGCGGTTGAACACGAGCTTCTCCGGCGTCGTATCCGGATCGACGACGAAATAGCCGATGCGCAGGAACTGGTAGTGCGTGCCCGCGGCCGTGAGCTTCACGCTCGGCTCGATCTTCGCATCCGCGATGACCTCGAGCGAGTCCTTGTTCAGCGCGGCGATGAAGTCCTGCGGCACGTTGCCGTTCTCATCGGTCTCGAGCAGCGTGTTGTAGAGACGCACCTCGGCGTCGAGAGCCGTCTGGCAGGCGACCCACTGGATCGTGCCCTTGATCTTGCGTCCGGCCGTCGCGCCGCCCGTCTTCGAGTCCGGATCCACCGTGCAGTGCAGCTCCGTGATGTGCCCCTCGGCATCCTTGATGACCTCTTCGCATTTGATGATATAGGCATGCTTCAGACGAACCTCTCCGCCCGGTTTCAGGCGGAAGAACTTCTTCGGCGCGTCCTCCAGGAAGTCGTCGCGGTCGATCCAGATCTCGCGGGAGAACGGAACGAAACGGCTGCCGCCGTGCATCGGGTTGTTGTCGGCGACGAGCCACTCCTGCTTATCCTCCGGGTAGTTCGTGAGCACGACTTTCAGCGGGTGCAGCACGGCCATGACGCGGTCGGCGTTCTCGTTGAGGTCCTCGCGCACGCAGTGCTCGAGCATCGCATAGTCGACGAGGCTGTCGGCCTTCGCGACGCCGATCTCCTCGCAGAACTTGCGGATGGCTGCCGGCGTGTAGCCGCGGCGGCGCATGCCCGAGATCGTCGGCATACGCGGGTCATCCCAGCCACGCACATAGCCCTCCTCGACGAGCTGGCGCAGCTTGCGCTTGCTCGTGACCGTATTCGTGAGGTTCAGGCGCGCGAACTCGATCTGGCGCGGGCGAGTCATCGGATCGAAATCGAGCGAGTCGAGCAGCCAGTCGTAGAACGGACGGTGAATCTCGAACTCGAGCGTGCAGACGGAGTGCGTGATGCCCTCGATGGCATCGGACAGCGGATGCGCGAAATCGTACATCGGGTAGATGCACCATTTGTCGCCCGTGCGGTGATGCGCAACGTGCGCGATGCGGTAAATGACCGGGTCGCGCATGACGACGTTCGGCGAAGCCATGTCGATCTTCGCGCGCAGCACCTTCTCGCCGTCGGCGAACTCGCCGGCCTTCATGCGGCGGAACAGGTCGAGGTTCTCCTCTACGGGGCGGTCGCGGTACGGGCTCGGTTTGCCCGGCTCCGTCAGCGTGCCGCGGTACTCCTTGATCTGCTCGGCCGTGAGGTCATCGACGTAGGCGAGGCCTTTCTCGATGAGTTTTTCGGCGAAATCGTAGAGCTTGTCGAAATAGTCCGAGGCGTAAAACATGCGGTCGCCCCAGCTGAAACCGAGCCACTGGATGTCCTTTTTGATCGAGTCGACGAACTCCGTGTTCTCCTTCGTCGGGTTCGTATCGTCGAAACGGAGGTTGCACAGGCCGTGGTTGCGCTCCGCGAGACCGAAATTCAGGCAGATCGACTTCGCATGGCCGACGTGCAGATAGCCGTTCGGCTCGGGCGGAAAGCGCGTATGGATGCCGTCGCTGTACTTGCCCTGCTTGAGATCCTCATCGATTGCATTCTGGATAAAATTCGTCCCCATTGTCGTTTCTGCCATAGTGTATTCCTGCCCTTCTCGTAACCTGTTATCGATTAAAGCGAGACCGTATCCGGTGTCGCGAGTTTCTGTTTGATATAATCGTGAAGTCTCTGGATACCCTTATCGATGCCCGGTTGATCCGGGAGGTACTTCTCGATGAGCGCCACGTAGCCGCGGTCCACGACGCGCTGCAGCGTCCAGCTGAAGTTGATGTCGTAGACCCACATGAGGCGCACGATCTTACGGTCGCCCTGCGTGCGGAGCTTGCGGTAGTCCGCCTGCTGCCCCGCGGCAAAGTCCTCGATGAACTTCGGGCTCACGAACTCGCTTGCGTCCTGCTGCACGAACTTCGGCGCCTTGCTCTCGTTCTCGGGCGCGATGTACGGCGCGAGCACGCGGTAGATATCGAGCTTATCGGCGTCGCGCAGGATCTTCGCAAAGAGGATTGCCCGCTTGTCCTCCGTCGGCGCGATTTCCTTTTTGTTGTGCTGGCCGATGGCAAAGCGCACGAGCGCCTCGTCCTCCGGGCTGAGCTGCTTCATGAAATCCAGCTCCGAAAGGACCTTGAGCCCGAGGTCGGCGTGATCCTCCGACTGCGCGTCGTTGAACGTCTTGTAGATGCTGTACTGGCGGAACCGCCCGACGTCGTGGAACAGTCCCATGATCTCCGCAAGCTGGATGTCGTGCCGGCCGAGCTGCAGATGCTCCGCGAGCTCCTTCGCGATGGCCGTGACATAGCCCGTGTGCACCTCTTTGATGCGGATGCCCTGCATGACCTCTGTATCGTCCGTATGGAAGGATTTCATGTACTGGGCCATCCAGGTATGCATTTCGTGTAAAAGTTCGTCCAAAAAGGATTTCCTTCTTTCTACCTATAGTAAAATACTATACTGATTATACACCATCGCGCATAGGGGCGCAATGGATGGAAAGGCTTCCCGGCGCGTCATTCCACGAGAATACCGAGATGGTAAAGGGCGTCCTGGATGGCTTCGAGCGCATCGGCATCCGCCACCTGGATCGTATGGATGTGAACGCCGTCTGTGACCGTGGAGAGTGGCTCCGCCTTGGTCTTATGCATCTTTTCCATGAAGGCGCGGATATCGCGGCGGCTGGCGAGAAACAGGTCGCCGCGCAGCGTGCCGTAAAGCGGATGCTCGACAATCACGTCCAGGACCTTGCCACCATTGTCGACGATGGCTTTGAGTTCCGCATCCATGCCCGCAGCGTTGTGCCGGCATACGATAGCCGCGCGCATGCCGTCCTGCTCATCTTCACGAAGCAGCATATAGCCACGCTGCGTCGCGATGATGCCATGCCCCTCCGCGCGCAGGATGTTGATATCCCCGACGATGATCTGCCGGCTCACGTGAAATGCTTTCGCGAGTCCCGAGCCCGTCACAGGCGTCTCCGCGCCTCGCAGCCGCTGCAGGATGCCCTGCCGTCTTTCCTCTGTCGTCATAATCCCACTCTGCCTTCCTCATAACGAAAAAAGGCTGCCCACAGGCAGCCTGGTATATGCATGGTGACGCGTACGGGATTCGAACCCATGAAGCCGCCGTGAAAGGGCGGTGTCTTAACCACTTGACCAACGCGCCATGGCTCCTCGAGCAGGATTCGAACCTGCGACAGCCTGATTAACAGTCAGGTGCTCTACCGGCTGAGCTATCGAGGAATCATTTCCGATTCCGATGCAATCGCATCGACGAAGAATATTATACGGCATTTACGCAAAGAATGCAAGCCCTTTTTACAAAAAAGATACCGCAGAGCGGAAACTCTGCGGTATCTGAGGTATCTGAGGTATCTGTGTAACTGTTGTGAGAGGTGTGCGGTCCTCGATTAGAACAGGAAGTTCACGCGGCCGAACATGTTGTGAACGTCCTTGCCCGTGTCGAGATACTCGCCAAGGCCATAACGGAGCGTAACGATCGTGTTCTTGAACGGAACGAAATTGCCGCCGAACTCCCAGCCTTTTTCACCGTAGTTGCTATCACCATCGTTCCAGATGTTGATGACATCCCACGGGCTGCTGATGAAGGCGTTGCGGCCGAAGTGACGGTAAGCCACCCACACACCGTACGTGCCAGCATTCTGGAGCTGGGAGCCCTTGTAATCGACCTCAACGGAACCAGCCTTCTTGTAGTAGTCAGCCTCCGTGTTCTCCGCGTAGAAGCCTTTCAGACCCCAGTTGTGATCGAACTGGTAACCAGCCTTGCCCATCCAGATGTTTGCATCATCCGTAGCGCTGTCGGCATATTTGCCAGCTGCCATAGCGCGCTTGCCATCCGTTCCAGTCATCTTGATTCCAGCCTGGAGGTTATCGGCATTCAGATGATAGAAGCTGCCAGCTGCATTGAACTTGCCCATCGTGTACGGAACGGAGACGTACTGCAGATCGCCAGCCACGGAGACGTACTGCAGATCGCCAGCCGTCGTATCCTTCGCGCTGTAGAAATGATCATCCAGCTTATAGCGGCCAGCACCAACGATCAGGCCGAGGCCCTTCGCAGCTGGACGATAGCCAACCTCAACGCCGGAGAAGGCATTATCGGTGATGGTATCCGGATCCGGCATCTCGAATTTACCAGCCATGTAACGCATCTGGCCATAGTGACCCTCAGCCCAAACACGCTCGAGATTCAGTTTGCCGTCAGCGCCCGTATCCGTATCGAGAGCCGTGTTGGCATCGATACGAGCCTTCACATGCCAGTTCTCGTTAATCTCAGCATCCGGGAGGAGGCGAAGCAGGAGGTTGTTGCGGCTATCGAATACATCTTCCTTGCTATCTTTGTTGATGTAGTGGTTGAACGTGTACTCAGCCGTGCCATGCCATGCGACTTTGTCTGCGTTGCGCTCGAGGTTGCTGACGCGGACGCCGAGGTTGTTGAGCTCATCGGAGAACTCAGCAGCGAGTTTGTCGATCAGAGCCTTGTCGTTCGTGCCGACGTTCTTCTTGGCCATGGCCTTTGCGACCATCTGCGCCATCTCGTAGCGCGTGATGTTCTTGTCGCCCTGGAAGGTCGTATCCCCATAGCCTTCGATGACACCGTCCTGTGCGAGCTGAGCGACAGCATCATATGCCCAATGGTCGCTCGGAACATCGCTGAACGGATTAGCGGCAGCGAACGTCGTGCTGGCAGCACCGACAACCAGTGCAGCAGTCAGTGCAGATGCGAGAGTCTTTTTCATTTTTCTTATCCCCCTAAAAATTCTTACAACTCGTATCAGAAGTTTTAAGGGAGTTCCCCTGTTTCCTCCGCTAAACATTCTGATACGTTATGGAACTGTTCCCTCAGGAACGCTTTTAGTATAGCACAATGCATACCCAAAAACAAGAGTGTCTTTAGATTTTCCGTCAATATTTTTATTGTCTTGGAAAATCTGCGATAAAAAAAGCCGCACTCCCTACGGAGTGCGGTAGAAAACCACTGGAATACATGTTGCCTGCTATTTTTATACTTCAGCTTATTGCGGGATGCCCTGGCTTCGCCCGCCGAAGGGATAGATGCGGAAGCCGAGACGCTCGGCCAGGGTACGGAAGTCGTCGACGGCGACGGCCTGTCCTGCGTAGAGCGGGATGGCGGCGCAGGTGCGCGCGTCGTCGAGCGCGTTGTGATGCTGGAAGTCGATGTGCAGGAAATCGCCCACGGTGTCGAGCTTGTGGTTCGGCAGATCCGGCCAGACGCGGCGCGCGATCGTCACCGTGTCGGCGTAGGCAAAGCCCGGTACGCACAGGCCGGCATCCTGCAGGCAGGCGCGCAGCACACTCATATCGAAGCGCGCGTTGTGTGCGACGACGATGCGCCCCTCGAGGTGGGCGGCGAGCTCCGGCCATATCCCCGCAAAATCGGGTGCCGTGGCCGTATCGGCGCGCGTGATGCCGTGGATTTTCGTGTTGAACCAGTTATACCGGTTGCCCGGCGGCTGGATGAGTGTGTAATAGGAATCGTAGAGTTTCCCGTCACGCACCTCGACGACGGCGACGCTGCAGGCCGAGTTGCGCGCACTCGTCGCCGTCTCAAAATCTATCGCTGCAAAGTTCATCATAGTCATGACCGTCTTGCTAACTCTCAGTGCTTGTTCTTCTTTTCCTGCAGGTAGGCATCGATGGCAGCGGCTGCCTTGCGGCCGGCGCCCATGGCCAGGATGACCGTCGCGGCACCCGTGACGATATCGCCGCCCGCGAACACGCCTTCTTTCGACGTCTGGCCGGACTCCTCGTCTGCCTCGATGTACCCGCGTTTCGTCGTCGCGAGGCCCGGCGTCGTGCGGGAGATGATCGGGTTTGCGCCCGTGCCGATGGCGATGATGACCGTATCCATCGGCTCCGTGAACTCCGAGCCCTCGATGGGCACCGGGCGGCGGCGGCCGGAGGCATCCGGCTCACCGAGCTCCATGCGGATGCAGCGGAGTTCCTTGACCCAGCCGTTCTCGTCGCCGAGCACCTCGACGGGATTCGTGAGCAGCTGGAACGCAATGCCCTCTTCCTTCGCGTGCTCGACTTCTTCCTTTCGTGCGGGCAGCTCGGCCTCGCTGCGGCGGTAGACGATCGTGACGGACTCCGCCCCGAGGCGCAGGGCCGTGCGTGCGGCATCCATGGCCACGTTGCCACCGCCGACGACCGCGACGCGTTTGCCGACCTTGATCGGCGTCACGGCGTTCGGGAAGTCATACGCCTTCATGAGGTTGCAGCGCGTGAGGAACTCGTTCGCGGAGTATACGCCGTTGAGGTTCTCGCCCGGGATGTTCTGGAAGCGCGGCAGGCCGGCACCCGTGCCGATGAAGACGGCATCGTAGCCCTCGTCCTGCATGAGCTCATCGACCGTGAACAGGCGGCCGGCGACGGCGTCCATCTGGAACTCGACGCCGAGCTTGCGGATGTTGTCGATCTCTTTTTGCACGACGGCGTCCTTCGGCAGGCGGAACTCCGGGATGCCGTAGGACAGCACGCCGCCCGCCTTATGCAGCGCCTCGAACACCGTAACCTTATAGCCCTTTTTCGCGAGGTCGCCCGCGCAGGAGAGGCCGGACGGACCGGAGCCGATAATCGCGACTTTCTGTGCGTCATCGGCGGCTTTCACCGGCTGTACCTCTTCGTTCTTCGCGAGGCCGCGGTCTGCGACAAAGCGCTCGAGGCGGCCGATCGCGACGGCCTCGCCTTTGTGCGCGAGGATGCATTTCTGCTCGCACTGCGTCTCCTGCGGGCACACGCGGCCGCAGATGGCCGGCAGACCGTTGGATTCCTTGATTTTCGCGAGCGCACCATCGAAGTCACGCTCCTTGATCTTCTCGATGAAGCTCGGGATATCGATGCTCACGGGACAGCCCTGGCGGCACATCGGCTTTTTGCAATGCAGGCAGCGCTCTGCCTCGGCCACAGCCGTTTCCTCGTCGTAGCCGAGAGCCACCTCGTCGAAATTATGCGCGCGGACGGCCGGATCCTGTACCGGCATCTCGTGTTTCTTCAAAGACAATGCCATGATTATTTCCTCCCCAGACCGATACGGCACACATGATCCTTTTCCTCTGCCTCGAGGTCGCGGTACATCCGCTGACGGCTCATGAGGCCCTGGAAATCGACCTGATGGCCATCGAACTCCGGTCCGTCGACGCAGGCGAACTTCGTCTCGCCGCCCACGGTCACGCGGCAACCGCCGCACATGCCCGTGCCATCGACCATGATCGGGTTCAGGCTGACGACCGTCTTGATGCCGAGGTCGCGCGTCGCATCGGCCACGCTCTTCATCATGATGCACGGGCCGATTGCCGTGATCTGGGCAATGTTCTCGCCGCGGTCGACGAGCGCCTGCACGGCGTACGTGACAAAGCCCTTGATGCCGCGGGAGCCGTCATCGGTCGTCACGAGGATCTCATCCGTGACCGCTTTCATCTGCTCCTCCATGATGAGGATATCCTTCGTCTTCGCGCCCATGATGGCGATGACCTTGTTGCCGGCCTCCTTCATGGCGCGCGCGATCGGGTACGTCGGAGCCACGCCGATGCCGCCGCCCACGACAACGACCGTGCCGTCCATTTTCGAGATTTCGGACGGCGTGCCGAGCGGGCCGACGAAATCCATGAGTTCGTCGCCTTCGTTCAGGGCAGCGAGCTCCATCGTCGAGGCGCCGATCGTCTGGAACACGAGCAGGATCGTGCCCTTTTCGCGGTCGAAATCCGCGATCGTCAGGGGGACGCGCTCGCCCTCCTCGTCGATGCGCAGGATGATGAACTGTCCCGGCTGCGCTTTCTTCGCGACGCGCGGTGCCTCGATGGTCATCGCGTAGACGTTCGGGGAAAGCTCTTCTTTCGAAAGAATCTTAAACATATTACACTCTCCTAAACACACGGAATCAGGCGAAGATGCCTTTGAGATATGCCTCGAGATTGGTCTTGATCGGCATGACGTAGAGGCTCGCGTCGTTCTTTTCCGCCAAATCCATGACGCGCCGCGTAAAGTCCACACTCCAGTCGAGCGTCGGCTCGAACGATTTCGGGAACACGACGTTGTTCTTGCGCTCCCAGTAGCTCTGCGAACGCTTCGTCATGACGGGCGAGACACCCCAGTAGACATCGAGTCCCTCCAGCATGTCCGCGTACATCGCAAGGTAGCGCAGGTCATAGAACGGCTGCGTGAAGAAACCCGCGGCCCCCGCCTGCTCCTTGCGGCGGATGCGGTAGAGTTCCTCGCGCATCGAGCTGCGGTACTGGTCGATGCCCGCATAGACGCGGATCTCCGGCATCTCCTCGTGGAATTTGCGGATCACATCCGTGCTCGTCGTCGGGTAGACCTCGTGGGTCATATCCTGCGGTGGATCGCCCTGGATCACGAGTACCTCGCGGATATCGTGCGCACGCAGGAAATCCTTCATCGGCAGCTCCTCGCGCAGATCGATGTCCATGGCGCGGATGTGCGGCATGGAGGCCGCATAGGTCTCCTGCGCGACGGCCGCGCCCTCCCAGCTCCGCATGGGGAGCCGGAGGAGGTCTGGGATGTTGATGACGTCGATCTGTTCCTGGTACGGCGCGACGATCTTCAGTTCCTCGCGCAGAGCTTCCTCGTCCCGCGGGACGAGCTCCACCGATACTCGTTTCATAGGCGTTACCTCCGCTCTCTTCCTTCGTCTGTTGTCTGTCAGACACACGTAACATTTTAGATTGTTTTCGGGAAAATTGCAAGATAGGGTGATTACATAAAAATATGGCAGCATAAACAGGAGTTATGCCGCCATATCGTTGTTATAGGAGATATCGGATCAGAACAGGCCCGTGATCTTGCCGTTTTCGTCGATGTCCATGTTTTCCGCGGCTGGCTTTTTCGGCAGGCCGGGCATCGTGAGGATGTTGCCTGTGAGGGCGACGATGAAGCCGGCACCCGCGGAGAGGCGGAGCTCCTTCACCGTGATGCGGAAGCCCGTCGGGCGTCCGAGTTTGGCCGGGTCATCGGAGAGCGAGTACTGTGTCTTCGCCATGCACACCGGCATCTTGTCGAGGCCGAGATCTTCGATCTCCTTCAGCTGCTTCTGGGCGTCTTTCGTGAAGTCCACGCCATCGGCACCGTAGACCGTCTTGGCAATAGTCTCGATCTTCTGCGGGATGGAGTCGTTGACGTCGTAGAGCACGTGGAAATGGTTCTCCTTGTGCGTGGCCGCCTCCACTTTCTCCGCGAGCGCGAGACCGCCTGCGCCGCCTTTCGCCCAGACCTCGGACAGCGCGACCTCGACGCCGTGCTCCTGGCACTTCTGCTCGACGAAATCCAGTTCTTCCTTCGTGTCCGTCGGGAACGCGTTGATCGCGACGACCGCCGGCAGGCCGAATGCCTGGATGTTCTCGATGTGCTTCTCGAGGTTCGCGAGGCCTTTCTCGAGTGCCTCCATATCGACGTTCGTGAGCTCCGTCTTCGCGAGGCCGCCGTGCATCTTCAGCGCGCGCACCGTCGCGACGATGACGACCGCATCCGGGTGGAAGCCAGCGAAGCGGCATTTGATGTCGAGGAACTTCTCCGCGCCGAGGTCAGCACCGAATCCTGCCTCCGTCACGACGTAGTCCGCGAACTTCAGCGCGAACTTCGTCGCCATGATGCTGTTGCAGCCATGCGCGATGTTCGCGAACGGGCCGCCGTGGATGAATGCGGGCGTGCCCTCGAGCGTCTGCACGAGGTTCGGCTTGATCGCATCCTTGAAGAGCAGCGTGAGCGCGCCCGTGACGCCGAGCTCGTCGGCGCGCACGGCGCGGCCATCGCGCGTATAGGCCACGATGATCTCGCCGAGGCGGCGTTTCATGTCCTCGAGACCGTTGGCGAGGCAGAGGATGGCCATCATCTCGGAGGCCACCGTGATATCGAAGCCCGTCTCGCGCGGCACGCCGTGTGCCTTGCCGCCGAGGCCGACGACGACGTGACGCAGCGCGCGGTCGTTGAGGTCGAGCACGCGCTTCCAGGTCACGCGGCGGACATCGATATCGAGCGCATTGCCCTGATGGATATGGTTGTCGATGACGGCGGCGAGCAGGTTATGCGCCGTCGTGATGGCGTGGAAGTCTCCCGTGAAATGCAGGTTGATATCCTCCATCGGCACGACCTGGGCATAGCCGCCGCCCGCAGCGCCGCCCTTCAGGCCGAAGCAGGGGCCGAGCGAGGGCTCGCGCAGTGCCACGGCTGTTTTCTTGCCCTGGCGGTGGAATGCATCCGCGAGGCCGACGCTCGTCGTCGTCTTGCCCTCGCCGGCCGGCGTCGGGTTGATGGCCGTCACGAGGATGAGCTTGCCATTCGGGCGGTCCTTGACGCGGTTCCAGGCATCGAGGCTCACTTTCGCCTTATACTTGCCGTAGAGCTCGAGGTCGTCCTCCGTCAGATCGAGCTTCTGCGCGATCTCCTGAATGGGACGCATCTCTGCTTCCTGAGCGATTTCCACATCGGTTTTCATGTTTCTTCTCCTCCATAAAGCTTAAATCAAAAGAGAAAACATCTATGTGCAGGGCGCTCCCACGCCCGTGCTGGCAAATCAGGAACGTTTCGCGAGCTGCATCTCCGCTGCCTGCACGACGTTCTCCATGAGCGTCGCGACCGTCAGCAGTCCGACGCCGCCCGGCACAGGCGTGATCGCACCTGCAATCTCGCTCACGGCGTCGTAGTCCACATCGCCCACGAGCTTTTTCGGCGCGATGCGGTTGATGCCGACGTCGATGACCGTCGCACCCGGCTTCACCATATCCGCCGTGATGAACCGGGGCCTGCCGATCGCCGCCACGAGGATATCGGCCTCACGCGTGACGCTGGCGAGATCCTGCGTATGGCTGTGGCATACCGTGACCGTCGCGTTGCGCGAGAGCAGCAGGTTCGCCATGGGTTTCCCGACGATGTTGCTGCGCCCCACGACGACGGCGCGTTTGCCATCGATGGAGATACCGGCGAGCTCCAGCATGCGCAGGCAGCCGGCCGGTGTGCAGGAGACGAGGCCCGGCTCCCCCGTCACGAGGCGGCCGACGTTCACGGGATGGAACCCATCGACATCCTTGGCGGGATCGATGCGCTGGATGACCTCTTTCTCGCAGGCGCGCAGATGCTCCGGCAGCGGCAGCTGCACGAGGATGCCGTGGATGGATTCATCCGCGTTCAGGCGGTCGATCTCCTGCAGCAGGGTCTCGCGCGTCGTTGCCGTGGGCAGGTTCAGGACCTCAGAGCGCAGGCCGACCTGTGCGCAGGCCTTGTCTTTGTTACGGACATAGACCTGCGAGGCAGGGTCGTCACCGACGAGGATGACGGCGAGGCCCGGCGTGACATCGTAACGGCTCTGGATCTCCTCAACGCGTTTTGCGGCATCCTCTTTGATCTGCTGGGCAAACTCCTTGCCCGAAAGGATTCTTGCTGACATAGAACTCCCCCTTAACGGATGGGTAACTGAGTGAAGGAATGGCATATAGAAAATCAGCCATCAAATATAGTAGCTGATCCACGTGCAGAGGAAAATCGCAATGGACACGATGCCATTGCGCATGAAATAGCGCTGCGTGAGGCGGCGGAAATCATGCGGGCCGATGATCCGGTGCTGGTAGACGAGCGTGCCCGCCGCGATGCCGACACCCACGAAGTAGAACCAGTGCAGCTGCATCATGACGCCGACGGCGAAGAAGCACAGGATGCAGATCACGTGCAGCACCGTCGCGATGCGGAAAGCCCCCTCCGCGCCGTACGAGACGGCCAGCGAGTGCAGGCCCTGACTGCGGTCAAACTCCTCATCCTGCGTCCCGTACATGGCGTCAAAGGCGCCGATCCAGAGCGCGACGGCGAGGCACAGCACGATGAGCGGCGCCGAGATCGTCCCCGTCACGCCGACCCAGCCGCCCGCAGGCGCCATGGCGATGGCGAGGCCGAGGAACAGGTGCACCCAGCCCGTCACGCGCTTCAGGTACGGATAGATGAGGCACGGAATTGCGGCCACAGGCAGCAGGTAAATGCAGATCGGCTGCAGCTGGCAGACAGAGGCCACCATGATAGCGAGGCACAGCACGATGAAGATCTTCGCCTCACGCTTGCTGATGCGCCCCGCGACCATCGCGCGGTAGGCCATGCGCGGCTGCTGGCTGTCGTATTTCAAATCGGCGAGGTTATCCATCGCCATGGCTGCCGCACGCCCGGACGTAATGGCCAGCGCGATCCAGAACAGGTCCCAGAGACGGGGGTGGCCGTTCGAGGCCAGGAACGCCGCCATAAAAGCGAACGGCAGGTCAAAGATCGTATGGTGCAGCGCCACGTTGTTGATATGCGCCTTGATGTCGATCAAGTTATGTTCACTCTCCTAAAATATACAAAAAGAGGGAGTCGAATGCTGCTGGTACAACTCTCAACTCCCAACTCTGAATCCTTAATCGAGGCCGAGCTCGGCCCACTTGGCATCCACTTTCTTGCGGATGTCCTCGCTCATGGCGATCTCATCCGGCCAGTCGCGGCTGTGGCCTTCTTCCGGCCAGGTCTTCGTCGCATCGATGCCGAGTTTCGCACCCCATTTCGCCATCGGCGAGGAGTGGTCGAGGACATCGAGCGGGCCGTGGACGATTTCGAGGTCGTACTCCGCGTCGATGTTGTTGAACACGCGCCAGGCCACCTCGCTGATATCCTGCACATCGACGTGAGCGTCGACGACGATGATCATCTTGACGTTCATCATCTGCCCCATGCCCCACATCGCATGCATGACCTTGCGCGCCTGCATCGGGTACGACTTCTTGATCGAGACGATACAGCAGTCATGGAACACGCCCTCGAGTGGCATGTTTATGTCGACGATCTCCGGCATCATCTGCTGCATGAGCGGCAGGAAGATGCGCTCCGTCGCCTTGGCGAGGTAGCAGTCCTCCATCGGCGGCTTGCCGACGACCGTAGCCGAGTAGATGGCGTCCTTGCGGTGCGTGATGGCCGTGATGTGGAACACCGGATAGTCATCGGCGAGCGAGTAGTAGCCCGTGTGGTCGCCGAACGGCCCCTCGCGGCGCTTCTCGCCCTCGAGCACGTAGCCCTCGAGGATGATCTCCGCCGAGGCCGGCACCTGGATATCGACGGTCTTGCACTGGACCATCTCGACGGGCTTGTGCCGCAGGAAACCGGCGAGCACCATCTCGTCGACGTCGCGCGGCAGCGGAGCCGTGGCTGCATAGGTCACGACCGGGTCCGTGCCGATGGCGACGGCACACTCGATGCGGTCGCCGCCCATCGCTGCCGTATCGCGGTAGTTCTCTGCGCCGTTCTTGTGGATATGCCAATGCATGCCCGTCGTCCTGCTGTCGTATTTCTGCAGGCGGTACATGCCGACGTTGCGCTTGCCCGTTTTCGGGTTCTTCGTGAACACGAGTGGCAGCGTGACGAACGGGCCGCCGTCATCCGGCCAGCACTTGAGGATGGGGATCTCATCGAGGTTCGGATTTTCCGTCTCGACGACTTCCTGGCACGGTGCATTCTTCACGTATTTCGGGAAATTGACCGCATTCTTGAGCTTCGGGATGAGCGAGACAACGCTCATCTTATTCTTCATCGTGAGATACGGGAGCCTCAGCAGCTCGCGCAGCTCATCCGCCACATCATCGAGCTTCTCGACGCCGAGTGCGAGAGCCATGCGCTCATAGCTGCCGAACGCATTCATGAGCACGGGCATCTTCGAGCCCTTGACGTTCTCGAACAGCAGCGCCACGTTCTTGCGTCCTTTCATCTTCGACACGCGGTCCGTGATTTCCGTGATCTCGAGCTCCGGGTCGACCTCCGTCTGGATGCGTTTCAGGAGCCCTTTGCTCTCGAGCACCTCGATGAATTCGCGTAAATCTTTATAAGCCAAGGTAAAACCTCCCGTTTGTTCCTTTTATCTTCTGAGGATAAAGCGCACGATCAGGTAGCCCACGCCGTACAGCAGGATCATCGGCAGGGCGATGGCGCACTGCGTAAAGACATCCGGTGTCGGCGTGATGATAGCGGCGAGCACGAACGAGGCAAAGATGAGTACGCGCATGTGCTTGCCGAGGAACTCGGACGTCACGAGACCCAGTTTGCCGAGAATCGTGATGACGAGCGGCAGTTCGAACACGAAGCCGAACGGCAGGACGAACCAGATCACGAAGTCAAAATACTTGTCGACCGAGAACAGGGACTGCAGCTCGGCCGTGTTGAATCCCATAAAGAAATGTACGCCCGCCGGCAGCACGACAAAGAAGGAAAAGGCCAGCCCGCAGAAAAATAGGATGACCGATGCCGGGACGACGAGGCCGAGCACCAGGCGCTCCGTCTTCGTCAGTGCCGGCAGGAAGAACCGCCAGACCTGAAAGAAAATCACGGGCAGTGCCAGCAGGAAACCGACGACAACCGCAACCTTCAAATAGGTGAAGAATGCCTCCGACGGCTGCATATAGTAAAGCTTGCCTGCCGGCAGCGTGAGGTAGTGCATGATCTGCTCGATGTAGTAATACCCCACACAGCTGCCGAGTCCGACCGCGATGACGCATTTGATGAGACGGCTGCGGAGCTCCGTGAGATGCGCGACGAGCGACATGCTGCCGTCGTCCTCCTCTGCCCCCTCACCATTATCTTCTTCGTAGACTTCCAGTTCCTCTTCTGGCTGCTCCGCCGGCAGATTCTTGTTTTCTTCTTGTTTTTCTTCCGCCATGGATTTCACCCACGTCCTTACTTCTCTGCGGGCTTATCCGTCTTTTCCGCGATTTCTTTCGGCTGCTCCGTCACATTGATCATGTTGTCTTTCTTCGTGTCCTTCGCGTCATCCTTGTTCGCGCTCTTGAACTCACGGATGCTCTGGCCAAGTGCCTTGCCCACGCCCGGCAGTTTGCCCGGTCCGAAGATAACGAGACCGATGACGAGAATGAGTACGAGTTCCGGTACACCTAAACCAAACATGCTGATTCCTCCTAAATGCTACAAACCACACATACTTTATCCAATTATGCTGTCTTATCCTTCGGCGCCTCCGCCTTCGGAGCTTCCTCCTTCGGGACAGGTTCTGCCTTCTCTTCCGGTTTCGGCTCAGGGTCCAGCGTCTTCTCGACCGTTTTCTGTACCGTCTTCTTGACCTGCGTCTTCACGACCTGATCCGGCTCATTGATAGCCTGCTGCAGGGCGCTCGTCGCGCGGCGGAACTCCCGGACGCCCTTGCCGAGCGTCCGGGCCATCTCTGGCAGCTTACTGGGACCGAATACGATAAGCCCGACGATCAGGATGAGGACGAGCTCTGGAAAACCAATGCCGAACATAACCTTTCCTCCATAAACAGCATAAATCCTAGTATTAGAAATTCATATACAAAATAAATCCAGTCGATCAAAAATCACGATCCCCGATGAAATCCACGACCATGAGGAATGCCTCGCGGATATCCGGTGGCAGATTCTCTGGCAGAGCCGCACGGGCCTTGTCGAGGAACGCATCGGCTTTATCCTTGGCAAAGTCAACGCCATCCGTCGCACGGACAATCACAAGAGCGCGCTCCGCCATCTCGTCCGTCATCTCCGGGTCCGTCACGATGCGCTGGAGCTCCGCCGCATCCGTGCTTACCTCCATGGCGTGGATGACCGGCAGCGTGAGGATACCCTGGCGGATGTCATTGCCCGTCGGCTTGCCCGTCGTGGCCTCCGTCTCAACGATATCGAGGCAGTCATCCGTGATCTGGAATGCCATGCCGATATCGTGGCCATACTCTGCCATGCGGCGGACGTCGCCCGGCTCCATGTCGCTGATCCACGCGCCGAACTCGCAGCAGGTCTCGAGGAAATCCGCCGTCTTCTTCTGGATGCGGCTGTAATAATCCTCGACGTCGCGCACGGCCTGATAGATATTGCGGTCTTGGATAATCTCACCGATGCTCAGGTTGCTCACGAGCTCCGCGAGCTTCTTCGTCACGAATGCATCGTAATTCCCATCCGCGATGAGCGAAAACGCACGCGCGAAGACATAATCGCCGGCCAGGATTGCCACCTGGTTGCCCCAGCGTGCATTTGCCGTAGCCGTACCGCGGCGCGTATCCGACTCATCGATGACATCATCGTGGACGAGCGAGGCGGTATGGATGAGTTCCATCGCCTCCGCCATCGGCATCGTCCTTTCAAGGTCGAACTTTGGGCCGCCATGTGCTGCGAGCAGGCACAAGGCCGGACGGATCCGCTTTCCGCCAGATGTGATGAGATCCAGGATCGTCTGCGTGACGCCCTCGACCGGGGATGCCACATCTTCTTTCAGACGGTCTTCCAGTTTTTCCAAATCACTCTGGATCACATCGAACATGGGGTTTGCCACATCAATCACCTACAAAATCCCTATTTCCCCTGCCCTATCCGATACAGGAGAAATTTATCTCATTTATCATGAATAAATACTACATTTCTTTAGTCTATCATATTGTTCCACTTTTGTCATGGATAATTTTGCCGGCACCATAAACCTCCATAACCTTCAATGATGCCAACGATAACGGCCATGCCGCCGGGCAGCCGGTGGACCGATGATGACGGAGAGTGCCATGGCCGAGAGCGTATTCTCCGGCGTCAGATGGAGGGGCGCCTGCGGTTTCTGCGGCGCCGTGGGCAATTTCGTCTGCCGCTGGTATTCGGCCTGCTCCTCGGCGCGGATTTCGACCTCCTCAGCCTGGCGCTCCGCCTCATAGGCAGCTTCCTTCGCACGGTCGGCCATTTTCTCCCGGTACGCCTCAAGCTGCTCCTGCAGCGCCGTTCCCGGCTCTGCGTAGATATTCTCGCGTTTCCGCACCGGACGCGGCCGCTTTTTGCCGTTCACACGGGCAAAGAGCCAGAGGAGAAAAGATAGGAACAGGAATAGGAAAAGATCCGGATCCATGCTCACTCCCCCCTTATTTCACCGGCTTCGGCGTTCCCGGTGCCTGAATCTTGCCGTCGCCGCCCGCCTGGCTGATGGCCTGGCGCATATCCGTATCGGCTTGGACGTTGTTGAGGTTGTAGTAATCCATGACGCCGAGGTTGCCGCTGCGGAGTGCCTCCGCCATCGCGTGCGGGACTTCGGACTGGGCCTCGACGACCTTGGCCTCCATCTCCTGCGTGTAGGCCTTCATCTCCTGCTCCTTCGCGACGGCCATGGCGCGGCGCTCCTCTGCCTTTGCCTGCGCGATGCGCTTATCGGCCTCGGCCTGGTCCGTCTGCAGCTGCGCACCGATGTTGCGGCCGACATCAACGTCCGCGATATCGATGGAGAGGATCTCGAAAGCCGTGCCGGCATCGAGTCCTTTGTCGAGAACCGTCTTCGAGATGTCATCCGGGTTGGCGAGCACGTCGTTGTGGCTCTCGGAGGAGCCGACCGTCGTGACGATACCCTCGCCGACACGGGCGATGATCGTCGGCTCACCGGCACCGCCGACGAGGCGGTCGATGTTGGCACGCACCGTGACGCGCGCCTTGATCTTCAGCTCGATACCGTTTTTGGCGACGGCCGAGACGATCGGCGTCTCGATGACTTTCGGGTTGACGCTCATCTGCACGGCCTCGAGCACGTCGCGGCCGGCGAGGTCGATGGCCGCCGAGCGCTCAAAGGACAGGGGAATCTGCGCGCGATGCGCCGCGATAAGGGCGTCCACGACCTTATCCACGTTACCGCCGGCCAGGTAGTGAGCCTCGAGCTGATTGACCTGCACATCGAGGCCTGCCTTGTTCGACTTGATGAGCGGCAGGATGATCTTTGCCGGCGGGACGCGGCGCATGCGCATGCCGATGAGCGTCACGATGCTCACATGCACATCCGCGGCGAGGGCCGAAATCCAAAGGCCGAGCGGCACGAAGTGCAGGAACAGCATGATGAAAGCGACGACGAGGACGAGAAAGAAACCGGAACCGAGTAAAGAACCCATAGTACGAAACCTCCTAAATTTTACGAACGACAACGCGGGCGCCGTTCGTCGAGATGACTTTGACGCGCTCACCCTTTTTGATGAAAGTGCCTTCGGAAACGACATCGACGGGTGCGCCGTCTATGAGGACGGAGCCTGCCGGGCGCAGCTCTGTGAGAACCGTCCCCTCTTTGCCTACCAGGTCTGCTTTCGTCTCCGCACTCACGAAGCCCCGTTTCGAGGTCGAACGGTCATGGAGCACCACCTTGTTCCAAAGCCGGCTCGATGGCAGTTTCTGGACGATGAGCGCAAAGACGATCACGGCGAGCACGAGGGACGCCCCGAGAATCACCAGGGCATGGCTGTCACCGCCGAGTGCCATGACGACGCCGTATAGCATCGCTGCGACGCCGACGCCTGCAAGGAGCCCGACGGTCGGCATGAGCATCTCGACGATGAGGCAGAGAATACCCACGAGGAAAATCGCAATCTGATAGAGATCGACAAGCCCCTGCACGTACTGACTGCCCCAGAATACACCGGCCGCGATAATGCCCATCATGATGCCGCCGCCCATGCCTCCGGTCTTGATCTCGACGAGGATGGCAAGGAACATGATGGCGAGCAGCAGCACCTGGATAGCCGGCATCGTCACTTCTCCCATAGCTCACCCTCCTTTCTTTTTTTGTTATTCTTTATAATATTCCCCATCCTGTAACGGAATCCCTGCCATAAAAGATAAAGATTCCATGAGACAAAAAAGGAGGCCGCCTTTCCGGCAGCCTCTTCTTTATCGACCATTCCTTAAAGCTTGAATACCTGCAGGGCATCCTGCATGCGCTGTGCCTGTGTTGCAAGGGCACTGCTCGCCTCGGCGATATCCTTGGCCGAGGTCCGGCGTTCCTCTGTGGAGGCTGCGATGCTCTCCATGTCGGTCGAGATGTGCTGGCTGATGCTGTCCAGCTGCTCGATCTCGCCCTGTACTTCGCCCGAGTCGTTCGATACGCCCGCGATGGACGCCGCGATTTCCTGCATCTGCGCGGAGGTCTGGTCGACGAGCTCCGTGATTTCGCGGAAGTTATCCTTCAGGCCCTCGACCGCCTTGGCGCCATTCGCCACCTGCGTGCGCCCTGCCTGCATGGACTGGACGGCATCCGCCGTATCGGCCTGGATGCTCTCGATGAGGCTCGCGATGCGCCCTGCCGACTGCTGCGAGGCCTCGGCAAGTTTGCGCACCTCATCGGCGACGACAGCGAAGCCGCGGCCCGCCTCACCGGCGCGCGCAGCCTCGATCGCCGCGTTGAGGGCGAGCAGGTTTGTCTGGTCTGAGATTTCCGTAATCGTATCGACAATCTGCCCGATCTCCTGTGAACGCTCACCGAGCTTGCTCACGATATCGGCGGACTGGCGCACGGTCGCTGCCACATTCTCCATCTGCTGCACCGCGCCATCGACAGCCTGATTGCCCCCGTCGGCGCGCTCGGATGCCCGGCGGGAATTCTGCGCGACCTGGTCGGCATTGCTTTGGATATGGAGGATACTGCCCGCTACTTGATTCATCGCCTCGGTGCTCCTGGCGACCGCATCGCGCTGCTGGGCGACGGACTCCGCCGTCTGCTCCACAGCCGATGCCACCTGCTCCGCATCATGTGAGGCCTGCTCCGACGTTGCCGTGAGTTCCTCCGATGCCGCTGCGAGCTGATTGGAGCCGTCGTGGAACGTCCCCATGAGCTTGTGCAGGTTATCCTTGACGCCGTAGAGGGCACGCCACATATCACCGAACTCGTCCTCACGGAAATCCTCAAGCCGTCCACGGTTGCGAAGATCGCCGTCACGGAGAGCATTGCAGCTGTCGACCATTTTGCTGAGTTCCGCCTTGATGTCCCTCGTGATATAGAGAGCCGCCAGGAAAAGCAGAGCAAAAGCAATAAGGGAGATGACCGCCATCGCGCCTTTCGATGCCGCTGCTGCCGATGCGTTGTGCTCATTCGTCGCCGCAGCGGCCTGCTCCGCATGCTCCTTCAGATCGGCAAGGGAGGTTTTCAGCGCATTGAGTTTCTTGATGCCCTGATCGCCATAAAGCTTGCTTGCTTCTTCGATCTGCCCTTTTGTCGTGAGATCGACAACCTGCAGGGCAACGACGTGATACGCCTGCCAGTCGCTCTCCGCTTTAGCGGCCATCTCCGCGACGCCCGGCTCACCGCCCATGAGCGATTGATAGGCTTCGAAGGCCTGCTCGTATTCCGGCGCATACTTGCCCTCGATATCATTATGCATCTTCTGATGGCGCGAAGGATCCGCGGTCGCAATCGCCTCGAGCATAGCAGACTGCATCTTCCGCATATTCAATTCATCATCGGCCAGGTACTGCCGGGCAGGCAGATAGACCTGCACGACTTTGCTCACATTATCCTGCGCGCCCTGCAGCGAACGGAATCCCGTCAGGGAAACCGCAGCCAGACCGACGGCCGCAACGATAGCGATGGCGAGGATCTTATAGATCACGCGCACATTGCTTAACCACTTCATTCCTTTTCCCTCCAAAGATCAGTGTTTCTTTTCTTCTTTATTATAGGATATTTACCTTGATTTTCCTATACTTTAGACGTGCTCATGACCACGCTTCTAAAATAACCTACGAAAGGACTAAAGATAATGATGCCTGCACACAAAAAAAGAGCCCCTTCCGGGGCCCCTGTGACAGGCGCTTCCCATCAGTGCAGCATGCTGCGCACGATCGTGTTGACGAGTTTGCCGTCCGCACGGCCTTTGACCTTCGGCATGACAAGGCCCATGACCTTGCCCATGTCCTTCGGCGTCTGCGCGCCCGTCTTCTCGACGGCTTCCTTGACGATGGCCTTTACCTCGTCCTCGGAAAGCTGTGCCGGCATGTATGTCATGAGCACATCGATCTCGGCCTGTGTCTGGGCAACGAGGTCTTCACGGCCGCCTTTCTTGAACTCATCGACGGAGTCGCGGCGCATCTTGATCTCTTTGCTGAGAACGCCGACGACCGCGTCATCATCGAGTTCCGCGTGGCCGCCGTCGATCTCGGCCTGGCGGATGGCGCCGCGAGCCGAGCGGATGACGGCGAGGCGTTCTTTCTCATGCGCTTTCATGGCTTCTTTCATATCCGCCGTAAGCTGTTCTTTGATGGACATAATTTTCCCTCCTATTGAAAAAATAAAAAGAGCACCCGCGAATCTTACGACTCGCAGGCGCCCTGCTTGAATCAGCCTCTGTACTTGCGTTTACGAGCTGCCTCAGACTTCTTCTTGCGGCGAACGCTCGGTTTCTCGTAGTGCTCGCGTTTTCTTACCTCTGCGAGCGTACCAGCTTTCTGGGACATACGCTTGAAGCGGCGGAGAGCACTGTCGATCGATTCGTTTTTACCAACTTTGATTTCGTTTGCCATCTATGATTTCCCCCCCTCCACTATTTTGGGAGTATTTGTGTTTCATAACTACACCACACCATTATAGCGCAGGGGTCCAGCCATGTCAACACAAAAATCCTTCATCAGCCTGGGGGCCACTGCATAGAGCGTCCACCAAGGAGGTGGAAATGCAGATGCTTGACGCTCTGGCCTCCCTCTTCGCCCGTATTGGCGACAACGCGGAAGCCCTTCTCCGCGACGCCGAGGTCGCGGGCGAGCTTCGGGAGGACCTCCGTGAAGACGTGGGCGACGAGCTCCGCGTCCTCTGCGGTCAGTGCGAGGATACTCTCGATATGTTTCTTCGGAATCACGAGGACATGTACCGGAGCCTGCGGCTCGAGATCCTTGAACGCCACAACCTGCTCGTCCTCATAGACGATGCTCGACGGGATCTCCTTGTTTGCGATTTTGCAGAAGATACAATCTGCCATAGGAAACACCTCCTTTTCCGTTCTATTCGGGGCATTTTCCGTCCCGACCTTTATACTATTCTAGGTCAGCCGCGAAAAACCTTCCCCCAGATGCCATCTTTATAAAGTTTTTCCATTTTTACGGGATAAATTTCGCCGCCCGTGACCGGGTCATCCGTATAAACACGGATGTAGTTCACCGTCGTACCATCCGTGATGCCATCCGTCGTTGTCTCCATGAGCACGTCCATGGTCCTGCCCAGGAACTGGCTTTCAAACGCCTCACTCTTGCGCTTCGCGAGTGCCTGCATCCGGTGCACGCGGTCCTTCTTTACGGGAGCCGGCACCTGATCCTTGCGAACCGCTGCCGGCGTGCCCTTTCGCGGGGAGTACGGGAACACGTGCATGCGAGAGAAATTCATCTTCGCCACGAAATCCAGGCTCTGCTGGAACAGTTCCTCCGTCTCACCCGGGAATCCCACGATGATATCCGTCGATACCGCGATGCCCGGCACCTCGCGCTCGACGTTTTCGATGAGGCGCGCGAACTCCGCTGTATCGTAATGGCGGTTCATATCGTGGAGCACGGCATCCGAGCCCGCCTGCAGAGGCAGGTGCAGATGCGGGCAGAACCGCTTATCGCTGCGGATGAGCGCAAAGAGCTCCGGCGACAGCTCCAGCGACTCCAGCGAGCCGAGGCGCAGGCGGCGCAGCCCCGGCACGGCGAGGACCTCACGGCACGCATCGACGAGATGTACATCCTCCTCGAGGTCGCGGCCATACGCGCCGAGGTGGATGCCCGTGAGCACGATTTCCTTGAAGCCTGCCGCGACGAGTTTCTCCGCCTCGCGGCGCACGGCCTGCGGATGGCGCGACTTCACGGGACCGCGCGCATACGGGATGATGCAGTACGAGCAGAAATTCTCGCAGCCATCTTCGATTTTCAGGAATGCACGCGTGCGCTGCGGCATGTCGTAGAGCGGGATATCCTCGAAGTCATGCGCCTGCATGATATCCCCGACCTCATCGAGGATGCCGTCCTCACGCATGACCTCCTCGACATAGTCGACGATATGCGCGCGCTCCTTCGTTCCGAGTACGACGCGCACGCCCTCTATGGCCTTGACCTCATCGGGCGAGACCTGCGCATAGCAGCCGCAGACTGCGATGATGGCATCCGGATTCTCATGCCGGGCGCGGCGCACGATCTGGCGCGATTTGCGGTCGCCCATGCTCGTGACCGAGCACGTATTGACGACGTAGACGTCCGCTTTGCCGGTAAACGGCACGATCTCATATCCGCGCTGCTTGAACAATCCCTCCATCGACTCCGTCTCGAACTGGTTGACCTTGCATCCGAGCGTGGTCAGAGCTACACTTGGCAAATTATTCTCCTCCTGTGATTCCGCCTAAATCTCCGTTCTCATACTGCACGACCGTCAGCGCTGCCACGGCGGCTGTCTCGGCGCGCAAAATGCGCGGGCCGAGCGTGACGCTCGCGCCACCCGCCTGCTCGATGGCTTCCGCCTCTTCGAGCGTAAAACCGCCCTCAGGGCCGATGAGGATGACAAAATCCTTTACGCCTTCCTCTGCGGCCTCGCGCAGGGTCTTTTTTATGCCCTGCTGCGTCTCGTTCTCATAGCAGAACAGCAGTTTTGTATGTCCGGACCGCCCCTGTACATAGGGAATCAGATCCGCAATCGCCGCGACCTCGATGAGGCTCGTGCGGCCGCACTGCTTCGCTGCCTCATCGGCGATCTTCTGCCAGCGCTGCTGGCGCTGGGCCGCTTTCTTCGCATCATAACGCACGACACAGTTACGGCTGCGAAGCGGTGCCACTGCCGTCGCGCCGAGCTCGACGGCCTTCTGCACGACGAGTTCCATCTTGTCCGCCTTGAGCAGGCATGGCGCCAGCGTGATGTTGACGGGGGGCTCCGTATCCGCATCGAGGAGCCCGACGAGCTTCATCGTCACGGTCTCTGCCGTAAAATCCGTCATCTCCATGCATGCGGCCTGCCCCATATCGTCGACGACCGTCACCTGCTGGCCGGGCTTTGCGCGCATGACATGCATGAGATGGTGGGCATCCGGTCCCGTAATCGTAATGGTATCCGCGAGCTTCCCGCGGTAAAAAAGCCGCCTCATGCCTCCGTCTCCCGCCGGATGATGAGTGCCGTCCAGCCCTTATCGTGCATGGCCTTCTCGATGACGAAGCCATGTGCCTTCACCGCCACCTCGACGTCCGCTGCCCGCTCGTCGATAATGCCCGAGGCAAGCAGACGGCCGCCCGCTGCGAGGTGCGCATCGAGCTCATCCATGAGGCGGATGACGATATCCGCGATGATGTTCGCGATCACGAGGTCGGCCTTGCCCTCAAAATCCTTGAGCAGGTCGCTGACCCCCGTCGTGACCGTATCCGCGACGTTGTTCTTCTCCACGTTCTCCTGTGCGACGCGCACCGCCGTCTGATCGTAATCCTTCGCGACAACCGACGCCGCACCGAGCTTTGCCGCCGCAATCGCGAGCACGCCGGAGCCCGTGCCGACATCAAAGACCGACGTGCCCGGCCTGACAAGCGTCTCGAGCGCGCGCAGGCACATGGCCGTCGTCGGATGCGTGCCCGTGCCGAACGCCGCACCCGGATCGAGATCGATGACGATATCGCCGTCTTTCGGCGTATACGTCTCCCAGCTCGGCTGGATCACGATATGCTCGCCGACCTTATCGACGTGGAAATACTGTTTCCACTGGTCGGCCCAATCCTCATCCTGCACCGTCTTCCACGAAATCGTGCAGGGGCCGTTGTCGATGCCGTCGACCTCCTGCATCTTCCGGATGCGAATGCCGAAGCGCTCGAGACGGTAATCCAGCTGCTCGTCATGCGGCAGCCATGCCTTCACCGTCACGTTTTCTCCATCCGGCACGCGCGGGATATCCTCGAAATCCCATTCACCGGCATCGATAAATGCATTGACCTCCTGCGGATCCTCGATGCTCACGCCCTGTGCGCCCAGCTGATCGAAAATCTGCGCGACGATATCCTGCGCCTCCCGCGCCACGACGATACTGACCTCAGCCCATTTCAAAATGACCGCTCCCTTCTATATATCAATAGAAGTATACAACATGCGCATCGCCTCCTGCAACACCTTATGTCCCTTCATTTGTGGTCATCCTGCGGATAAACGACGACGTAAACGAGCGTGCCGAGTTTTTCATCCTCCATGAACTTGCCGATGCTGTAGAGATGGCGGATTTCACCCTGGGGCGTAATGATGCGATAGTATAGCGGTTTCTGCTGCTGATCCTGATTGGCCAGGTGGCGGCGAAGCATTTCCGCGGCATAAGCATTGACATGTTCCCGGTCATCCGGATGGATAAAGCTCGTTTCCTTCTTGCCGAGGAGCTCCTCGACGCTCTGGCATCCATAGAGCTGCGCGAGCCTTTCATTGACGAGGAATACTTTTCTGGAACCGCCCGCCTGGCTGACGAGCACGCCGACGGGCAGGCCATTCATGATGGTCTTGAGATTGAACCCGAGATTGATGCGTGCGACACTTTTCAGTTCACTGTGGTAGCGGTAGACATGTGCCCCATCGCGGATCTGCTTCGCCTCGTAGACCGCCATATCCGCGCATTTGATCAGGTCATGCAAAGCCCCTGCATGCTCAGGGTATACCGCATAGCCGAGGCTGAATGTATACGTGATCTGTCCCCCCGCCTGGCAGGAAAAATAATGCGTCTGGCCGCCCCAGTAGCGCAGGAAACTCTCGATTTCGGCAGGCGTCCCAGGCAGGCAGATGAGGAATTCATCGCCGCCGTTCCGCCCGGCCACGCCGCAGAACAACGATGCCATACGATGCAGATCGCGGGAAATATCGGTGAGTACGGCATCGCCGGCAGCATGGCCATAGACATCGTTGAACCGCTTGAAATCATTGACATCGACCATGCCGATAACGGAGGACGGCCAGCGGTTGATGCAGTCGGAGGCCTCGATATCAAAACCGCGCCGGTTAAGAAGTCCCGTCAGCGGGTCCGTAAAGGAAATTTCATTGAGGCGCACATTCGCGGCATCGACGATATCCATATCCTCGCCCATCGTCTTCAGCCGCTGCAGCAGCCAGGTCAAAAAGAGCCCGACAAGGAACACAAGGATTCCAGTTGCCGCTACCGGCAATCCAATGAGCCGCCACTGCGGGCGCAGCTCCAGGCTCCAGATTTCATCCAATTCCTCATCCCGGCATGTTGCTGCCCAAAGGAACGAGTCTCTCATATTTTCGGCAAGGACGACCCGATGGCCATCTTCTTCGCGCATCAGGCGGTAGTCCAAGCCCTGGGCATCGATAGTATCGACCTCTTCTTCCTTCAGGATGCTTTCGAGATTCAGGTTAATCAGCACAAAGCCCCAGAAATATTCCTCCCCCTCAGCAGACTGCAGATAGACCGGCTGTCCCACCAGGATGATCCGGCGGTCCCCATAGTCCAGCGGACCGAGCAGCAGCGTCGTATGTTCGTGTACGCTGACACGGGCCTGCCGCTCGGCCTGCGGCACATCAAAAAGACTTCGGATATAGATATACTCCGATGTTTGCGGCTCGCTGTAGCTGACATGTCCCATCGGTGCCAGCTGGACGCTGTCGATACAGGGATTTTCGATGCGGATGCCCTCGGCAATCTGATGGAAATCCCCCTCAAATCCATTGGCATCCTGCATCCGCTCTGCCAGCGCCTGCGCCGTACAGACGCCGGCCTGCACTTCCCAGACGATATCGGACAAGAAAACCTCGCCGAGCTGCCGGGCATGACCTCTGGCATACAGCAGCATGCTGCCCATCACGACAAGCGCGACAAGCAGGGATATCAGGATTCCCACGCCCCATTGATTGGCTTGGCGAAAGGATAAAAGGATCTTCTTCATAGGCGCTGCCCCACCATTTCTCGAAAATATGACGGATTTGTTATTCTATTTCGATAATGGCCTGCGGATATCCTGCCGCACATGCCACAGAAAAAACCGCCGCACCATTTCTGGTACGACGGTTCCTGTGGATATCTTAATCTCCGTAGTTCGAGAAGAAGTTCTTCATCTTGTCGAAGAAGCTTTTCTGCTCCGGGTTTTCTTTCGTGCCGCAGCTTTCATCGAACTGCTTGAGCAGTTCTTTCTGCTTCGGCGAAAGTTTCTGTGGCGTCAGCACCTTAATGCGGACGAGCTCGTCGCCGCGGCCGTTCCCGCGCAGATGCGGGATGCCGTGGTTGCGGACACGCAGGACCTTGCCGGACTGGATGCCCGGATCGATCTTGATGTTCACCTTGCCGTCGATGGTCGGCACCTCGACCGTATCGCCGAGCGCGGCCTGGACGAAGGTAATGGGCACCTCGACAACCACATCGTTGCCCTGGCGCTTGAAGAACTTGTGCTCTTTGATGTAGATGTAGACGTACAGGTCGCCGGTGCCGCCGCCATGCTTGCCCGCATTGCCCTTGCCGGACACGCGCACGCGCTGGCCCTGGTCGACGCCTTTCGGGATTGTCACATCGAACGTATCGCGGATGCTTTCCTGACCCGTACCGTGGCAGTGCTTGCACGGATTCTTGATGATCTCGCCCGTGCCGCCGCAGCGGGAACAGGTCGACTGGCTCATCATGCGGCCCAGCGGCGTGTTATGCACCGTCTGGCGCATGCCTGTACCGCCGCAGTCCGGGCACTTCTCTCTCGAAGAGCCCGCCGCTGCGCCCGAGCCGTGACACTCATGGCACGGAACCGTACGCGGGATCGTCAGCTCTTTCTTTACGCCGAAAGCCGCCTCCTCGAAGGTAAGCTCGATATCGTAGCGCAGGTCCGCACCGCGTTCCGGCTGCGGACCACGGCTCTGGCGCGCCCCGCGGCTGCCGCCGGCCCCGCCGAAGAACATGTCGAAGATATCGTCCATACCGCCTCCGCCGAAGCCGCCAAAACCGCCAGCTCCACCGAAATTGCTGAAGTCGAAACCGCCGGCTCCGCCACCTCCGCCCATGCCGTTAAAGGCATCGGCACCAAAGCGGTCGTACTGGGCGCGCTTGTTCGGGTCTTTGAGGACGTCATAGGCTTCGTTGACTTCCTTGAACTTTGCCTCGGCTTCCTTGGGGTTGTCCGGGTTCAGGTCCGGATGATATTTGCGGGCCAGGCGCTTGTATGCCTTCTTGATGGTCTTCTCGTCGGCACTCTTGTCGACGCCCAGCACCTCGTAATAATCGCGTTTCTCGCTCACTTTGCACCATCCTCATATAATGGTGTTGGGAGTTGGTCTCCCAACTCCCAACACGGATCATCTATCTTGCCGCTCTGGCCCGAACGGTTTATTTCTTGTCGTCTTTGACATCCGTGTACTCGGCGTCGACGACGTCGTCATCGTCCTTCTTCTCCTGCTGAGCCTGCGGACCAGCCTGCTGGGCACCCTGGGCGCCCTGTGCACCAGCCTGCGGGCCTGCCTGCTGGTAAGCCTGTGCGCTGAGCTCATACAGCGGTTTCTGAAGGGCTTCCGTAGCCTTCTTGATGGCCTCGGTATCGCCGCCCTTGAGGGCATCCTTCAGTTTGCCGATGGCATCGTTGACGGCCGATACCTTTGCGGCGTCTGCCTTGTCGCCGAAGTCCTTGACGGCCTTCTCTGCCTGATAGACAAGGTTCTCGCCCATGTTCTTGGCATCGACGGCTTCCTTCTGCTTCTTATCCTCAGCCTCATGCGCCTTGGCTTCCTTGACCATGCGGTCGATGTCCTCTTTGCTCATGCCGCTGTCGGACTGGATCGTGATCTTCTGCTCTTTGCCCGTGCCGAGATCCTTTGCGGAGACGTGCACAATGCCGTTCGCATCGATATCGAAGGAAACTTCGATCTTTGGCACTCCGCGCGGCGCCGGTGGGATATCGGAGAGCTCGAAGCGGCCGAGCGTCTTGTTGCCGGCGGCCATTTCACGCTCGCCCTGCAGGACGTGGATATCGACGGACGGCTGGTTATCGGCAGCCGTGGAGAAAATCTGGCTCTTGTGCGTCGGGATCGTCGTGTTGCGCTCGATGATCTTCGTGCAGACACCGCCGAGGGTCTCAATGCCCAGGGACAGCGGCGTGACATCGAGGAGCAGGACGTCCTTGACTTCGCCGACGAGGACGCCGCCCTGGATCGCTGCGCCGACGGAGACGCACTCATCCGGGTTCACGCCCTTAGACGGCTCTTTGTGCAGGATATTGCGAATCGCGTCCTGGACAGCCGGGATACGGGAAGAGCCGCCGACGAGGATGATCTTATCGATATCGTCACCCGTGAGATCCGCATCGGCCATGGCCTTGCGGACCGGATCCATCGTGCGCTCGACGAGGTCGCTCGTCAGCTCGTTGAACTTCTGGCGCGACAGCGTGAGGTCGAGGTGTTTCGGGCCCGTAGCATCCGCCGTGATGAACGGCAGGTTGATGTTCGTCTGCGTCATGCTGGAGAGCTCGATCTTCGCTTTCTCAGCAGCCTCGATGAGGCGCTGGGCACTCATCTTATCCTGCGAAAGGTCGATGCCGTTCTCTTTCTTGAACTCGTCGACCATCCAGTCCATGACCTTCTGGTCGAAGTCATCGCCGCCAAGGTGCGTATCGCCGTTCGTGGCCTGCACCTCGAACGTGCCCTCAGAGAGCTCGAGGATGGAGACATCGAACGTGCCGCCGCCGAGGTCGAACACGAGAATCGTCTCATCGTCGTCCTTATCGAGGCCGTATGCGAGTGCAGCAGCCGTCGGCTCGTTGACGATACGCAGGACATCGAGGCCTGCGATCTTGCCGGCGTCTTTCGTCGCCTGGCGCTGGCTGTCGTTGAAGTATGCCGGAACCGTGATGACGGCCTGGGATACGCTCTCACCGAGGTAAGCCTCTGCGTCAGCCTTCAGCTTCTGCAGGATCATCGCAGAAATCTCAGGTGGCGTGTAGTCCTTGCCATCGATAGACACTTTGTAGTCGTTCTCGCCCATGTGACGTTTGATGGACTTGATCGTGCGCTCCGGGTTCGAGACCGCCTGGCGTTTTGCCAGCTGGCCGACGAGGCGCTGGCCGTCTTTCGTGAAACCGACGACGGACGGCGTGATGCGGCTGCCCTCCGGGTTCGTGATGACGGTCGGCTCGCCGCCTTCCATGACGGACACAACGGAGTTCGTAGTACCTAAGTCAATACCAATTACCTTAGACATTCTAAAATCCTCCTCAAAGATTGTCTGACAATCTCATTTTTACAACAATTTATGTTCAGCAGAAGCCCTCATCGGGCAGCCTGCCTAGTTAGCAACAACCTGGACCATGCTCGGGCGGATAACCTTGCCCTTGACGATGTAGCCCTTCTGGAGTTCCTGGGCGATTGTGTCGTCCTCGAGCTCCGGGTTCTGCACGCGCATGACGGCCTGATGGAAATTCGGATCGAATTTCTGGCCCTCGGTCTCGATTTTCTCGAGGCCATCCTTCTTCAGGACTTCCTGGAACTGCGTGAAAATCATCTCCACGCCTTTCTGGAAGGCCTCGGCATCCTTCGTCTCCGCTGCCATGGCGCGTTCGAAGTTATCGAGGATCGGCAGCATATCCTTCAGGATTTCCTGCGTGATCACCGCGGAGAGCTCTTCACGCTCCTTGCCGGAACGGCGACGGAAGTTCTCGAAATCCGCCTGCAGGCGCACATAACGCTTATCTTTCTCGTCGAGCTGCTGCTGCAGTTCATCGAGCTTGCCTGAGAGATCCTCCTGCTGTTCTGCGCCGCCCTCCGCCTGGCTTTCGCCGGCCTCAGACGAATCCGCAGCCTGTTCTGCGCCTGCGGCATCTGCCTCGGCGTTGTCGATCTCCTCCTGCATTTCTTCGAGTCTCTGCTCATCTTTCTTCCTGAGCGCGTCTTTCTCAAATGCTGGCAATGGATTCACCTCTTTCATTGTTCTTGTATTGCATCAGGCCCTACCAATGGTAACGCTTGATGACTTCGGTGAGATTCTTGTTCATGTACTCCAGCAGGCTCATCGCCTTTGCGTACTCCATGCGCGTCGGTCCCAGCACGGCAATCGTGCCGAGGAGCTCGCCATCGAGGTGGTACGTGGCCGTGATGAGGCTGCTGCTCTGAAAATGGCTGTCCTCATTCTCCTGGCCGATCGTGACCTCCAGCCCGTCGCCCGTATGCGCGTGGAGGATATCCTTCATGAGGGATTCCTTCTCGAGCACGAGCAGGGCTTCCTTGACCTTCTCCACATCGTGGAACTCCGGCTGCTCGAGCATCTGCGTCGTGCCGCCGAGATACAGGCGCTCGCGCTTGCCCGAGTCGAGGGCCCGGTTGATGATTTCGAGCGCAGACTCGTAAAGCGGGCCGTCCTGAATCTCATCCTCGATCTGCTGGAGCTGCAGACTGCCGATGGATTTCAGCGTGCGCCCGGCGAGGTTGCTATTGATGACCGCGGCCATGCGCTGGAAATCCTCGAACCGTGCCCCATCCGGCATCGTGAGGACCTTGTTCTCGATGAAGCCGGCATCCGTCATGAGCACCGTGATCACGCGGTGGTCATCGAGCGGAAGGAACTGCAGGCATCGGAATGCAGCCTGCGTCATCTGCGGCGCCAGCACGAGGGAAACGTTCTTCGTGACCTGCGAGATGATCTTCGCGGTCTCCTGAAAGACCTCCTCGATGCGCTGGACACGCCGGCGATACCACTCATCGATGCGCTTTTTCTCCTCATCGCTGACCGGCTTCGGCGGAATCAATCCGTCCACGTAAAAGCGATAGCCCTTCGAGGAAGGGATACGGCCGGAGGATGTATGGATCTGTTCGAGATAGCCCAGCATCTCGAGGTCCGCCATCTCGTTGCGGATGGTGGCCGGGCTCACGCCGAGGTCGTATTTCCGCGCGAGTGTCCGCGAGCCGACCGGCTCAGCGGACTCGACGTAATCCTCGATAATCGCCTTGAGCACCCGCTGTTTCCGGGCGTCAAGCTTATCCTCCATGCTCTCCCCTCCCTTCGGGTGGATTCCCCTGTTAGCACTCAACAGGTCTGAGTGCTAACCTTGAATCTATTAAGAGTGTAACCCTAATAAAGCAAAAAGTCAATAGCTAAATTGGTCAAAAGGTCAGAAATATTTTCTTTCAGTCCAGCAGAAACGCTTCAAAGACCAGATTGCCGTATTTCGCGCCTTTCGCCGTGAGGTGAACGTTCTCTCCCTCGTCGGCGAGAACGCCCTGCTGCACGAGCTTTTTGATGACCGGAGCATAGATGCTGTCGAGCGTCACACCGAAACGATGCGCAAAACGCGTGCGGGAAATGCCCTTGGCCGTGCGCAGGGCGAGGAACGCGGCCTCCTCCATCTGGATCGTGCGCGTGGCGGGCTCCTCGACGGCACGCGGGAGCTTTCCCTCTTTTATGGAGGAAATATAGGTTTCGATGTCCGCGGTGTTCTCGTAGCGCACGCCGCCGAGATACGAATGGGCCGCCGCACCGAGGCCGAGATAGGGAACGCCATGCCAGTAGCCGAGGTTGTGCCGGCTCTCGAAGCCCAGGTGTGCGAAATTCGAGATTTCGTAGCGCGCGTAGCCATGCGCGGGGAGTTCGTGCGTCATGAGGTCATACATGGCCTCGACCGTATCCTCGTCGGGCAGGTGGAGGCGCCCCATCTCCTGCATGCGTGCAAAGGCCGTGCCAGCCTCGAGCTGCAGGCCGTAGATGCTGATGTGGTCCGGGGCGAGCGCGAACGTCTGCGCCATACTGTTGCGCAGGTCATCGAGGCTCTGCCCCGGCAGGCCGTACATGAGGTCGAGGCTCACATTCGCAAAGCCCGCCGCCCGCGCCGCCTGAACCGCCTTCACGGCCTGCGCCCCCGTATGGATGCGGCCGATACGGTGGAGCAGCACGTCATCAAAGGACTGCACACCGATGGAAATGCGATTGACACCTAGGCGGCGAAGGATCTGGAGTTTGGAAAGAGTGAGTGTGCCGGGGTTGCACTCGACCGTGAACTCGGGCCGTCCCTGCGGGGGGACCCCCTCAGTCGCCGTTGGCGACAGCTCCCCCAAAGGGGGCGCCGAACGTAGATTCAGGGTTTCAGCAATCGTTGTAAGCAGTTGCTCCAATAAAATTTCGGATAAAATAGACGGTGTGCCGCCGCCGATGTAGATGGTGGATGGCTTGCCCCATTGCTGGCGATAGAAAAGGCCCTGCTGCCGGATTTCCCGGCACAGAGCCTCGATATATGCTTCCTGAAATTTGTCTTTTCCTGCAAAAGAAGGAAAATCACAATAGAAACATTTTTGCCGGCAGAAGGGAATGTGGATGTAGACGCCCCATCGTTCTGGAGCGGATGTTTTAGACAGGGTTTCCTGCCCTATGTTTTCCTGATTCTGCATGGTATTCCTATGTTCTTAGTCAATCTTCAAAACAGCCATGAAAGCTTCCTGCGGGATTTCGACGCTGCCGACGGCTTTCATGCGCTTCTTGCCCTCTTTCTGCTTCTCGAGGAGCTTGCGCTTGCGGCTGATATCGCCGCCGTAGCATTTCGCGAGCACGTCCTTGCGGTGGGCACGGACGTTTTCACGCGCGATGACCTTCGAACCGATGGCCGCCTGGATCGGGATTTCGAACATCTGCTGTGGGATGATCTCCTTGAGCTTCGCGGCGAGCTGGCGGCCGCGTGCGACGGCGCGGTCTTTGTGCACGATGGTCGACAGGGCATCGACGGGATCGCCGTTCAGCAGGATGTCGACCTTGACGAGCTTCGATGGCTTGTAGTCCGCAAGCTCGTAGTCGAGCGAGGCATAGCCGCGCGTCGCGGATTTCAGACGGTCAAAATAATCATAGATAATCTCGTTCAGCGGGATATGATACTCGATCATGACGCGGTTTTCATCGAGGTAATTCATCGTCTTGAACTCGCCGCGCTTATCCTGCGAAATCTCCATGACGGCGCCGACGTAGTCGTTCGGCACGATGACCGTCGCCTTGACGTACGGTTCCTCCATGTGCTCGATCTCCGTCGCCGGCGGCAGCTCGGACGGGTTGCTGACCGCGACCATCTCGCCATTCGTCTTATAGACATGGTAAATAACGGTCGGTGCCGTCGTGATGAGTTTGAGGCTGTACTCGCGCTCCAGGCGCTCCTGCACGACATCCATGTGCAGCAGTCCGAGGAAGCCGCAGCGGAAGCCGAAGCCAAGCGCCACGGACGTTTCCGGCTCGAAGACGAGCGCGGCATCGTTGATCTGCAGCTTCTCCAGCGCATCCTTGAGGTTATCGTAGTCGGAGCTCTCGACCGGATAAAGGCCGCAGTAGACCATCGGCGTGACGCCGCGATAACCCGGCAGTGGCTCCAGAGCCGGATGATCGGCACCCGTAATCGTATCGCCGACGCGCACGTCGCGCACATCCTTCAACGAGCCCGCGACAAAGCCGACTTCGCCGATATCGAGGTGGCCGACGTCCACGGGCTGTGGCTTGAAGCAGCCCACATCCGTGACTTCGAACGTCTTGCCCGTCGCCATCATCTTGAGCTTCATGCCCTTCTTGATGTGACCCTGCTTCACGCGGATATGCGCGATGACACCTTTATAGGAGTCAAAATACGAATCAAAGATGAGCGCCTGCAGCGGCGCATCCTCATCGCCCTCCGGCGCCGGGATGTAGTCGACGACGGCCTCGAGGATATCGGGGATGCCGATGCCCGTCTTGCCCGAGCAGAGCACGGCGTTCGACGTATCGAGGCCGATGACGTCCTCGATTTCCTTTTTCGTGCGCTCCGGATCCGCGCTCGGCAGGTCGATCTTATTGATGACCGGGATGATCTCGAGATCGTGCTCCAGCGCCATGTAGACGTTCGCTAGCGTCTGCGCCTCCACGCCCTGCGTCGCATCGACGACGAGCAGCGCGCCCTCGCACGCCGCGAGGCTGCGCGAGACCTCATACGTAAAATCGACATGCCCCGGCGTATCGATGAGGTTCAGCTCGTACGTCTCGCCATCCTTCGCCTGGTAGTCGAGGCGCACGGTCTGCGACTTGATCGTGATACCGCGCTCGCGCTCGATATCCATGCTGTCGAGGACCTGATCCTCCATCTCACGCTTGCTGAGCGTGCCCGTATATTCGATCAGACGGTCCGCAATCGTCGATTTGCCATGGTCAATATGGGCAATAATCGAGAAATTGCGGATATTCTTATTTTCCATCCGTATTTTCCTTTCCAAAAGTAATCCTTGTTTTATGCATCAGCAGGGAGGCAATAGACGCTCTCATCCCCACAGATATTGCGGATGCGCAGGCGGAGCGGCCGCTGCGTTGCCGCAATCGTCCCATCCCAAAAATGGTCGGTTCTGACACCATTTTCAACGACATAGCCGAGTTTGTCAATCTTGATTTCGCTATCGCTGTGCCATATCGCATCCTGAGCCGCCTCCGTACAGTCCAGGCTGAGCGCCTCGATGGTCTCCAGCCCCGTATCGCTCAGCACGATCGGACTAAATGGCTTCTTCTTGCCCGCGCTGTTCACCATGCCTTTCTGGTTATAGGCATCGATCTTGGAGGCTACGCGTTCACTCAGAAAGGCATCTATCACCACATGGTACAGCATATCGCCCTGCCCGTAGTCCGGCTCGTCCACATGGAATTTTGCCGTATCGGCGAGAATCGTATTATCGAGGACGGTTTTCAGGTCGCGCAGATCGATTTTCACATCTACGCTATCGTCCTCGTCGATAAATTTGCGGATTTCGCGGATGTCGTCGATATCCACGTAATAGACGATGACTTTTTTTACACTGGATGGCAGGGAGGGGATGCCCTCGCGCAGGATGCGGTTCATGAGATCCTTCGTGAGCAGGCGCGTCGTACTGTCCATGAGGTTGGGGATATAGACAGGCACCATGCCGTACTGACTGTCCGTGATGACGCCCTCCCAAAATTCATCAACGGCATCCTCGTTTTTGAGGCCGGGGATGAGTTTCGTGATGGCGTCCATGGTCTGTACCGGGTTGCGATAGAGCTGTACGCCGTCCTTCACCTCATAGCAGGTAAAAGACGCTTTCTGCCCCATGAGGCGGTCACGCGCAGTCTGCACGCTGTTGATGCCGACGTCCACATGCAAGAACCGCCGTCCCAGCCGCTGCGCCACCGCCGCCGTCACGCCGCTGCCACCAAAAAAGTCGGCCACAAGCATGCCCTCATCGGACGAGGTTTGAATGATACGTTCGAGCAAAGCTTCGGGCTTCTGTGTTGCATAGTCCACACGCTCATCTGCCTGCGAATTAACAGCATTGATATCAGTCCAAAGATCTTGCACTGGGATTCCCTGCATCTCATCTAAGTACTGTTTATAACGTGGCGTTCCATTCTTGGTATAATACAACCGGCCTAACTTATCATATTCTTCCATGCGTGTTTTGGGACACCGCCACAACCCAGCTACGCCCTTCCAGACATAGGTATATCCGCCACCTGTCAACCCTTTTGCTGATAAATCGCGATCAACATATCTTCTACCGCCTTTATCTGTATGTTTATAGCGTGATTCGATATACTCCTCATCATAATCGGCATACTGTATGTTGAAGACATGTTCGCCTAACGCATAATATAGAATCGTATCATGTACGTTTCCAAAGCCAGTTGAATCACTATGTGCTGTCTGTCGTTTCCAGGAAATCTCGTTTTTGAAACTATCGTCGCCGAAGATTTCGTCCATCAAGACTTTCATATAGTGGACTATATGATAATCTAAATGCACATAAATACTGGCCGTATCGCTCATGACGCTTTTGATCGCGACGAGGTTTTCGTACATCCAGTTGAGGTATTTTTCTTTGTCCCAGACGTCGCCATACATTTTCTCCTCGAAGGCACGCAGCTCGTCGCTGGCGAGTTCCTGCTCCGCGGTTTTAACCTGGGCCGCGAGTTTCGGGTTCCTGCGGAGGTAGACCTGCTTTGCGTAGTCTGCCCCGCTCGCAAACGGGGGGTCGATGTACACGAGATCGACCTTTTTCCCCTGATGGTTGAGCCATGCACAGGCGGAGACACATTCGCCGCGTACGATGGCGTTGTCCTGCGGCTCGCTGCCGACCCGCTCCGTCTCCTCTACTTCGAACAGAGGCATGCCGCGACGCAGATCATCGGAGAGCTGTTCGCTCCCGTGGTAACGCAGTGTGCGTTTGAAATTATTCAGAATCGCCTGCCCCTCGATCGTGTCAGGGTAAAACGGAATATATCGTACTGCCATTATTTAGCCTCCCGTGGCCGAAAGAAATGCTCCACACAGTTCCGCAGTTGCGCATGGCGCTGCAGATCGGACAGGCTGTCCTCGAGGTAGAGGTAATCATAGTTCGGATTGAGCTTCTTAAACGTCGTCTCCATGAACTCCCGCCGTTTCTGATATTTCAGGTCGCCCGCGTACAGGCTGCCCTTTGTCTCGATGATGAGCACGCGGGCAATTCTCCTCTGCTCGCGTTGTAACATCAGAAAATCCGGCGTGTACATGCCCACATAGTTCCAGCCGCGTCCCTTGATTTTTTCATAGCAACGGATGCGGAACGCCGTGAGGCTGCGATCGCCATTGTAGTAAATTTCGAGATCCTGGCGCTCCAAAAAATCCTCCGGCAGGACTTCCCTGAGAAATTGGATTTCAAATGCGCTGTCCATGTGGTAAGGCAGGTAGTGGAAGGAACGATCCTTTCCCGGGATGAGTCCATACTGCGCTCTGATCATGCGCGCGATCTCAGGATGATGATCCTGCTCGGCCATGCGGATGGATTCCGCCATCGCATCCGGGAGCTGGAACGCACCGCGGTCATCCTCCAGGATACGCTGGACATCCTTTTGCTCCGGATAGTACTCCTCCGGCTTCACCGTGAGCACGGAGTCGGTAAAGTTCGCGACATTGAGCAGCGGCACATGCATCGGGATCGTCTCCTCGCGCGTCACATAGTGCCAATCCTGTGTGAACGCCCGACGGATGTTTACACGCACGCGGTTCTGCCAGATATCGTTACGATAGTAGCAGATACCGTCCTGCTCCTCGGTAATGGAGCGAAATACCTTGCGCAGGGCTTTATCGTGTTGCGTTAGTTCCTCTATGGTGAGCGTATTCATGCTCTCCTTGACGATGCCATTCAGCCAGTACGGATAAACTGCAGGAGTCGGCATCTTCTCGCCGTAAGCAATCCGGCGCGTCTCCAGGACCTGCCCGGAGAAATCCTGCATCCGCATCTCGTCGTGGCGCAACGCATCCGCATCGACGGCCTGCGAAATCGCCCGATCGATATTTTTCGGGCGCTGCGAAATTTCCGCCGTGTAGGAAATCCGCAGCTGACGGAACGGAATCTCCGGCAAATGCAGATGGTCCATGCGATGGTAACGCGACAAAACCGTTTCGCGCGAAGTGGGCTTCTTTTGAAACTCCTCCACCGTCGTATGCTGCTGTTTCTTCAACTGGGCGGCGAGAAGCTTTTCATTCTCAGCATTCAGATAGATCAGCGCCGTTTCCGCTTTTCCCTTATCCACCTGACGCAGGCATCGGCAGGTGGTCTGCAACACCTTGTTGAGCGGACATGCCCCCTTTTGAGAGAGAATGACTCCCGTGAGGCTGCGGCAGTCCCATCCCTCTTTGCCGATACCAGCGAGCATGATAATGCGCTTGCGCGAAACGACCGTATCGAGCGAATCGAACGCAAGCTGTGCGCCCTCCGGCTGTGGGAATTGTTTGTTGCCACGATGGAACTTCAGGATGGTCTCGGATGCGTTCATCCCATACTGTTCCACGATATTTGCGACATCGCTGTAGATTCCCTCCAGCGAGGCGATGCTGCTGCAGAATATCGCCAGCTTTGCCGTGCATCCGTTCGCATAGACGGTATCCTTATATTTGTCGAGGAAATCCCGGATGCCACGGTTGACAATCTCAACGCTCTCCGTACCCGGCGAGGCGCGGTGAACAACCGGGTATTTCAAAAAGTTCCCTATGCCATCGATGAGCGAGTAATAATGTACAATGGTCGGAATCTCCTCCGATTTGACAGAGAGTGCGTCTGATAACGACAGATCCTCTTTTTTTGCCAAATACGGCGTACCGGAAAAGCCGATCACGCCACGGACACCGGAGCGATTCTGTGCCATCCAGTGATTGATGACACTGCGCAGTTTGATATCGTCATCTGCTGCATGATGCGCTTCATCGACGTAGACGGCGAGCCCCGGCAGCTTGCCAATGATGTTCCTCAGTTCATTCGCCTGCCGATCGCGATCATCATCCGTCTCCTCGTAGAGATTCAGCTGGCCATCGTCCACTTTCACACGGTCGAGGATGACCTTTTCTGCATTCGTCACGGCCACGAGGCCCATGAGGTTCGGGTCGCTTCGATGCAGGGCTATCTTCTGTACATTGGGATTCCGCACTTTATTGGATCGCTTTGCGGATTTCTGTGCATCGAGCACCTCAAACTTGAGCAGGCGTTTGACCTGCGAGGCCGCCGGCTCCGGCAGAACCCAATGCGGATCAAAGCGCTGAATCGTGCGCAGACTCGGAACGACCGAGGATTTCAACCCTGAGGGAGCGAGCACGATAAAGTTATGCGCAAAAGCCGGATTATCCGGCTCCATCATGGCATAGTAGAGATCCAGATAGATAAATGCCGCCATGAGATACGTCTTTCCGGCGCCCATCGGCAGGCTGAACAAATACTCCGTATAATTCTTATCACCAAAGGCCTGACGGAAAAATCGGCAGCTATCCAGCGTCTCATTCGCCTCGATCGCTTTCGCGATACGGGGAGCCAGACGGTGCCCATTGGCATCCGTGCTGCAGCTATATGCATACAGGGCGATCCGCGCCGGGTCAGCTTGCAGGGATTCCCGTGCGGCAACGGAAAGCGGCAGCTCATCCAGATTCTGCGTACAGAAAAATCCCTCCGTGAACAAGGTATATAAAGGATGGTTCCTGCCAGCCAGCTTCAGGAACAGGTATGTCCGGATAGCCTCCACCTGTGCATCACGCAGATGCCCATCCTCCTCAATATATCGGATGATGCTTTCCGCTGGGCAATGCCCCGAAGCGTACCATGCCTCGCAGGCTTTCTGGATCATCGAATAAAACATCGCTCTACTGCTCCCCCATCGCCGCCAATAGCTCTTGTGTATGTTTCATTATATCATTCTCTCAGACTTTCTAGCAAGAAAACTGCAGGAAATGGTTGCTTTTTCCGTTTCATCATGCTATGATACATAGGTAACGAATCAATCAAGGGGGTGAACTACTTGCCAAATATCAAAGCATCTATCCTGAGCGTAAAATCTGACGCAAAGCGCCATGCCAAGAATGCCGCTGAGAAATCCCGTGTCCGCACGGCTTCCCGCCGCGTCCTCGATGCTGTAGAGGCTGGAAACGCTGACGAAGCGAAATCCCTCCTTACGGTTGCTTGCAAGACGATCGACCAGGCTGCTGCAAACCATGTTTATCATAAGAATGCTGCCAGCCGCAAAAAGTCCCGTCTGGCTCGCAAGGTCAACGCACTGGCAAAATAAGTTCTGCTTTGACGCAGATAACATAAAAGACCAGCTCTTCGGAGCTGGTCTTTTTGGTTTACGCGTTTTGTTTACGCATGCTGTGCTCTACTTTGCGCAGGCGGATGATGAGGCAGACGGCTCCGACGGCGATGCCGGCGATAAGGCCGATCCAGTAGCCGTAGGGACCGAGGCCGCCGTAGTTTGCCATGAGCCAGCCGAGGGGCAGGCCGATGACCCAGTTCGAGAGCACAGCGAGCCAGAATGTGACGTGGACGTCCTTGTACCCGCGCAGGGCGCCCTGCAAAGGGGCATTGATGCAGTCGGACATCTGCAGGAACACGGCATAAATGAGGAAGCCGCCGATGATCGTCTGCAGTTCCTGGCTCGAGGCGTAGATGGCCGAAACCTGCCCCTTGAACTGTGTGAGCGGCAGGGCGATGCTGCCGACGAAGACGAGCGAGAGCACGCGCGCGAGGCGGACGTACTGATGCGCATCGCGCAGGCGGCGTGCCCCGACCTCATAGCCGACGAGGATCGTGAGCGCCATGCTCACGGAGAGCGGGATCATGTAGACGATCGTCGTGAAGTTCATCGCCGCCTGATGCGCGGCGACAACCGCCGTGCCATAAGACGTCATGAACAGGCCGACCGCACCGAAGATACTCTGCTCCGTGAACATCGTGCCGCCGATCGGGATGCCGACGGCGAGCTGCCGCCGCCATGAGGCGAAGCGCGGCCGCGGGAAATCATGGAAGATGCGGTAGTCGCGGAACGGATGCATCGTGAGCACGACGGCCACATTGAGCACAAGGTTCAGCGTGAACGCGAGCGCGGAGCCGATGCCCGCGCCGATGCCGCCGAACGCCGGCAGGCCGAGCTTGCCATACATGAAGATGTAATTCAGTGCGATATTCACGGGTACCGTCGTCATCGTGATGAGCATCGTGAGGCGCGTATAGCCATGCGCATCGATGAAGTTGCGCAGAACACCCGCGAGGAAAATCGGGATGATGCCGCACGAGACGGCCATGAGATAATGCGCCGTGATGTACTCGACATGCGGCTCCAGGGCGAGTGCCGGCAGCACGAGCGGCACGGCAATCCAGCCGAACGCCAGGAACACGAGCGCCAAAGCGAACGTCCAGTAGAATCCCTGCTTCACCGTATAGCGGATGGCCTGCCCCTTTCCCGCGCCGTAGAACTGCGCGATGACCGGCGTGAGCCCCGAGATGATGCCGAGAGCCGCGCCGAAGAACGGCATGAACAGATTGACGCCCACGGCCACGCCTGCGAGGTCCATCTCGCTGATATGTCCCGCCATGACCGTGTTGCAGAAGCCCGTCGCGATGAGCGAGAGCTGGGTAATAAAAATAGGAAGAAGCACGGCAAAGAACTGCCATGCCTTCTCCCCGTAACTACGTGTAGCCTTCATAAAATATCCTCAGAAAATCCAGCTGCCTCAGAGCTCATCCTTGCGCAGGCAGCAGTTCTTGTACTTCTTGCCGCTGCCGCAGGGGCAGGGATCGTTGCGGCCGACCTTCGGCTTGCTCTGAATGTGCTCGCCAAAGGAAACGATATGGCCGCCATGCCCGGCCTGGTTGACGCTGTTTGGAGAGTGCCCCTTGAGGATCCACTGCGGCATCTCGTTGTTGTACGCCACAAGAAGCGGCATGAGTTTCTCCCACTCCGGCTTCGTGAGCTGCAGCCGATCTTCCTCCTGAAGGGATGCGAGGCCATCCTGCAGCGTACCGCCATTCTGAATCGTAAGATAGAGCGTAAGCAGAATGTCATCGACGAGCGCCTTGTCCCCTTTCAGGGTCTTCATGAGGAACGCTCTCGCCGGCTGCGCGAACGGGCCTGCGACCGGATAGTCCGTATCGCCGGCCTCCCCAATCTGCTGGGGCGTCGGGTCGGCATACAGCAGTGACTCACGCTGCTGCCACTCGGCCGTCAGTCCGTCAACGGAAGCCAGTGCGAAATAACTCACGCCATCGTTTTCGATCTGGATGAAATCCGACCAGCTTGCGACGTTCATGAGAACGCCGACAACGTGCGGGGCATCGACAGACGTCCCCGTCGTGAGGCACGGCAGGAGCCGAGCGAGCAGTTCCTCATACGAGAGGAATCCGTAATAGAACAGCAGGCCGCGTGTAAGGCGCGCAATTTCGGAGTTCTGCTGCACACGCGCCTCAAGGTCTTTCTCTTTTCCCAAAAGCTCGTGGATCTCCTGTGGCAGATACCACACGAGGCTGCCGCCATCGCCGCCAACGCCGACAAGCCCCATCGCCAGCAGGGAGTCGTAGGCATCGTTCTCATCCGCCTCTGCCGCAATGGCAACGTTTTTTTTCTCGCTCAGGCGCTGCAGGAAGTCATACTGCTCCTGCACCATCGTGCCGAACCAGATCTTGGCAAAGTGCCGGACGGCGGGGATGAGTTTCTCCACGAGTTCCGCTTTTTTGAGCGAGCTCATGCCGTGGAGGTTCAGGTTCGCACGGATATCGTCGAGTTCCTGTTTCGTCAGCGCATGCAGGGCATGCTGGAGGTCGCGGTCCTTCTCTGCCGGCAGCTTATGGCGCAGCAGGCCCTGCCGGCGTTTCTGCTCGTATGCCGCAGCCTGCTCCTCCCACTGCCGGAGACTCTCCTTCTGCTGTTCTTTCTTATCCATGTATCGAAAAATCCTTTCTGTCGATGGTTATCTATGCGGTATCTCAGCCGAAGTAATCGGCAATGCCGTCGGCGATACCCTGCGCCGCCTTGCGGACGCCTGCCTCCGTATCGAGCAGCTTCTCCTCATCCGGGTTCGAGATGAATGCCACCTCGATAAGCGTTGCCGGCATGTCGGTATGCTTCAGTACGTAGAAGTTCGCACTCTGCGTGCCGCGGCTCGCGGTGCCGATCTGGTCAATGACGCCCGCGCGGATCTTATCGGCGAGGTCGCGTGATTTCTTCGAGCCGAGAGAGTAATAATACCCCGTCGTGCCATGCGCAGCGCCGTTTGAGAACGAGTCCATGTGGATGCAGACGAAGACATCCGCACCCGCCTGGTTCGCCACATCACAGCGCGCCTGCAATTCCTCGATATCCGAGGCCTTCGCATGTTTCGGGGAGACCTCCGTATCCGTCGTGCGCGTCATCGTGACCTCGGCACCCTGCGCGACGAGGAGGCGGCGCAATTCGTTGCTGATGCGGAGCGTGATGGACTTCTCCATGATGCCCGTTGGGCCGATGGCCCCCGAATCATTGCCGCCATGGCCCGGATCGATCGTGATCTTGCGGCCCTGGAGGCTCGTCAGATTCTGAATTTCTTCATCCGTCTGATCTTCGTCTTTTGCCGTCGGCTGCTGAGATGGCTGATCTTTTGCTGCCTCCTCCGCAGGCTTTGTCGACGAGGTCTGCGTTTGCGGTTTTGGATTTTGTGCCTGTGGTTTCGGCTTCTGTGCCTGCGGCTTCGGCTGTGGTTTTTGGTTTTGTGCCTGTGGCTTCGGCTTTTGTTCCTGCGGCTTCGGCTGCTGTGCCTGTGGCTTCTGGACGCCTGGAACGGCGATTGTTGCCTGGCTCGTATCCGGTCCGATATTGCCGAAATCCAGGACCACGCGCATCGGCTTTTTCAGCGTAAATGCCTTATAATTGCTGCTTCCGACTTTGTTCTCGACGACGATGCGCACGGTCGTCGGATCGTGCTGCGCGATGCGCACGCCCCCGACAAAGCGGCTCGACGCCTTTGGTATCTTGATGCCCTTCGCCATCCAGGCATTCGGGATATCGATGACGACACGGTCCGGATTCTTCAGCGTAAACTGCTTAAAGCTCACCGTCCGGTCCGCATCGATGACGATTCTTGTCTTATCTGCCGTATTGCCGACGCGGACATTCCGGATCTCCGCCATACCCGCGACGCGGTCTCCGAAGTCCGATGCAGCACTTGCCGTCATCGGCACGAGGCAGGCCGTGAGCAGGAGCAGGCAAAGCAGGAACAGCCTGCCTATACGATATAAGGGATTTCCCTTTTTCTCATCTGAGAAACGGTTTCTCTCCATGAACTCCCTCCATTCAGACGTTACTCCTTTTCATTATCAACCCTCTTGCTGAAAAAAGCAAGAAAAATAAGCCGTCACATCCCCAGGGTACGGGATGCAACGGCTAAGGATCCTATTAACAGAACATCAGAGCATATTCTTGAGGAACGCGCGCGTGCGCTCCTCTTTCGGATGCGCAAAGAACTCTTTCGGCTCCCCCTGCTCGACGATGCTGCCGCCTGCCATGAAGATGACATGGCTCGCAACCTCGCGCGCAAACGCCATCTCATGCGTGACGACGACCATCGTCGTATGCTCCTCAGCGAGCTCGCGCATCGTGCGCAGGACCTCGCCTGTGAGCTCCGGATCGAGTGCAGAGGTCGGCTCATCGAAAAGCATGATGTCCGGCTGCATGCAGAGCGCCCGCGCAATCGCCACGCGCTGCTGCTGACCGCCCGAGAGCTGGCTTGGATAGTAGTCCGCACGGTCGGCGAGGCCGACTTTCTTCAAAAGTGCCTGTGCGCGCGGCAGAATTTCCTCCTTCGGCTTCTTCTGCACCTGGATCGGAGCCTCGATGAGGTTCTCCATGACGGTCATATGCGGGAAAAGGTTGAACTGCTGGAACACCATGCCCATGCAGCCGAGCAGGCGGCGGCATTCCGCCGGCTCGGCATAGGCGGCCTTGCCGTCTTTCCCCGTTTTCGCCAGGAAACCGCCCTCGATCTCGATGGACCCTTTGTCGATTTCCTCCAGGCGGTTCATGCAGCGGAGCAGCGTGCTCTTGCCCGAACCGGACGGTCCGATGATGGCGAGCACTTCACTGCGGCGCACCTCCAGGTCGATGCCCTTGAGCACATCGAGGCTGCCGTACGATTTATGGATGCCCTGCACGCGGAGCATGACTTCTTCCTTATTTTGCATATCTGCCATAACGAACCTCCAGGCGCTTGAAAATCCAGGTCAGCACAGCCGTCATCGCGAGGTAGAAGATACCGGCGATGACGAACGGCGTCATGTCGAACTCACGCTGCACGATGCTGCGCGCGACACGCAGGAGGTCGTTCATCGCGAGGATGTAGATGAGAGAGGTATCCTTGACGAGGTTGATGGTTTCGTTGCTCAGCGGCGGCAGGACCATGCGGATGACCTGCGGCAGGATGATGCGGCGCATCGTCTGCGGATACGTCATACCGAGCGTCTTCGCTGCCTCATACTGGCCGCGCGGCACGGACTGGATGCCCGCGCGGAAGATCTCGGCGAAATACGCCGCATAGTTCAGCGTAAACGCCAGAAGCGCCGCCGCGATATCCGGCAGCTTGATGCCGATCATCGGCAGGGCGAAATAGATGAAGAGCAGCTGGAGCATGAGCGGTGTACCACGCATGATCCAGATATAAACCTCGAGCAGGCGTGAGATGATCTTCGGCGCTGAGATGCGGCCCAGCGCAACGAAAATGCCGAGCGGCAGCGCCAGCACGAGCGTGACGAAAAAGATCTCGAGCGTGATCTCTGAGCCCTCGAGCATCTGGGTGACCATGGTAATGAGTTTATCCACGATGATTTCCTCCGTTTGTCACTCTGCCGCACTCCTTTAATGTGGCAAAGTACTAATAGCCTAATTATACAGGAAGAGGCTTCCCCTTGTAAAGGGGAAGCCTCTTATTTTCCGCCATGCTCTGCACGATAAGTGTTTTCAGCCTGGTTGAAGGCATCGGCCCATCCGTGCAGGAATTCCTCCACGGTCAGATTACCGAGCATGACCTGTTCGATTCGACTGTCTGCACCATCGACGATCTTCCGGTAATCCGGCAGGTACATGGGAGGTTCGTAAAGATGGAACTCCGGTGACTCCACCGCATCGCGGACAACCTGCAGGTGCTGCCGCTCCGAAACCCACGTCTCATCGAGAGCCTTCCGGCTCACCGGCATCTGGCCGATCCGCTCGTTCCACCAGCTCTGCGTCTCAGCCGAGCAAAGGAACTGCACAAAACGCCATGCTGCATCCGGGTGCTTCGTTCCCTTGAAAACACTGTAGCCGTCGACGTTATTGGCCTCTTGTACGATCGTGCCGGAGCGGGAGCGCGGCAGCATCGCCATGGCAAACTGTTCCGGCTGCATCGCACGCACCTGGCTGCCATAGGAACCGATGTTGTGCTGCATCATCGCCGCCGTACCGTTATCAAAGGACTCGACCATCTCCTGATAGCCGTTCGTGATATCGCCCATCGGCGTATTCCTGCGGTAGAGGCCGAGATACTGCTTGACGAACGCAATATGCACCGGATCGTCGATGCGGCATTTCCCATCCGCATCAAAGAAGTCCGTATAGCCGGAGTACGCGAACATCGCGCGCATGAGCTGGAGTCCCGCACCATCGCCGCCGCGGATTGTGAAGCCGTACTGTTCCTGATCCGGATGGTTCAGGACCTCCGCCGCGCGGAAAAAATCATCCCAGGTGCGCGGTACGCCAAGTCCAGCCTGCTGAAACCAGTCGGCGCGGTACCAGAGCGTCTCCGCGCTCATCGTGTTCGGCAGCTGGTACAGGCCGCCATCGGGAGCCAGGCTGCGATTCGCTTCGATGACAGCCGGCAGGATATCCGCCTTTACCCCGGACTGCTGGAACCAGGGATCGAGATCCATGAGCACGCCCTGGCTGCAGAACTCGGCAATCCAGGCGGACTGCATACCGCTGACATCCGGCGTCTCGCCCGTCGCGATAGCCGTATTCAGCTTCAGACGTGCCGCTTTCTTCGGCAGGCCGACATACTCGACATGGATATCCGGATTCTGCTCCTCGAATTTCTCGATCAGCTCGTGGTAATAATTCGTGCGGTCTTTTGCCGCATTCTCATTCCAGAATACGATGGTCGTCTTCTCTTGCGGGAATTCATCGAGATTGTTACGCAAGGCCGGCAGGTTCGTCGGCGCACAGCCTGCAGCCAGCAGAACGAAAGAAAGCAGGATGAGCGAACAAAGCAAAGCGGATAGGGAAAACGGACGCACCGCCTTCCTCCGGTTCGTACAGCGCAAGTTCCATCAGCTCCTATTCCGGAATTCCAGCGGGGAACAGCCCGTATATTTCTTGAAGCAGGCCCCGAAATACTCCGGGCTGCTGTAGCCCGTCTGCTCGGCCACCTCGTAGGTCTTGAGGTCGGTCGAACGAAGCATCTCCATCGCGTGCGTCATGCGCACCTGCAGGAGGAAGCCCGTAAACGTGATTTTCTTCTTTTTCTTGAACAGCACGGAGAGGTAAATCGGGTTCATATGCACGTAGCGGCCAATATCCTGCAGGGAAAGGCCATGCTCCGAGAAATGCTGCTCGATGTACTCCGTGACATCATCGATGACATCCGTGCGCTCGCGGCTGTTCTCATCCGTCATGTACTTCGCCAGCGAATCGACGATCTCGCGCAGGAAGCCGATGATCTCCGTCACCGTCGTCGCCTGGCTGATCTTTGCATAATAATCCGCCTTTTCCTTCTTGTGCTCCTTGCTCCAGTTCGGTGCCCAGTTCTCCGAGCCCTTGAACAGCGCAAGGAAAAGGTCGACACCGCGCAGGCGGACCTCGCCGAGGGAGAGACGGCTGTTGCGCAGGTCGTCCTCCGCCTCCGAAAGCACCTGCTGGGAGTCATCCGCCAGCCCCAGGCGGACCTTTTCGAGGAGGTCCTGCTCCGTATGGCCCGCGCTGTCGCTGACTTCGCTCACGAGATGGTCCAGGTCATCCATCGTGATGACCTTATCCCGGCCGATCACATGACGGAATGCCATGACCGAGTGTGCCTCATCGAAGGACTCAGAAAAGTGCCTCAGGCCCTCATGTGGCATGCCGAGCCCGATGGTCAGCGTCGTCTTCAGGTCCGTGCGCGTCCAGTCGCAGATGGACTGTGCGATTTCTTTGGCTTTCTCCTCCATCTCCGCCTCGACATCATCCGCATAGATCACCATAATGGCATTCTGCTCGAGCACGAAAGCATTGCCATCGCCGCGGCGCTGCAGGATGCGCTCCGCCCCCGTCGCAATCTGCTCCTTCAGGCGTTTATGCTCGCTTTTCGGATGAATCTCTTCCTTGCGGTAATCGTCGATGCGCAGGTACATCGCGAGAAAGAAGCGATGCTGCAGGGAAAGTCCCTGCTCCGCCATCTTAGCCCTCAGGATATCCTCCGATTCCTCACCGGCAACGATCTGATTGAAGAGGACGCTGCGCAGGAATGGGCGTGCCGCTTTGAGTTTCTGGGCATTTCCCTGTTCCTTATCCCAGGCCGCCGCAGCTTTGCCGGCCTTTTCGAGGAGGACCTTCCGGTCAACCGGCTTCAGCAGGTAGTCTACGGCCTGCAGGTCGATGGCCTGCTTGGCGTAGCTGAAATCCTCATAACCCGTGAGGAAGATGAATTTGATGTCCGGAAACGCCTGCTTCGTCTGCCGTGCCAGTTCCAATCCGTTCATAAAGGGCATGCGGATATCCGACACGACGATCTGCGGATGTTCCTTCTTGATGATTTCCAGAGCCTGCTCCCCATCGCCGGCTTCCCCAACCAGCTGAAAATCATGTTCTTCCCAGGGAATCGTCTGGATCAATCCTTTGCGGATAATCCGGTCGTCATCCACGATCATGATCTTGTGCATCTTGTGATTCCTCCATCTTACGAGCCGGCAGCACCACATGGATGCATGTCCCCACGCCATACTCGCTCTTTATTTCCAAACCTGCTTCTTCCCCATAGTGGAGACGAAGCCGTTCAAATACACTGAATACGCCGAATCCGATATGCTTGCGGCCGAGACGCGTCTCTGCCAGCCCCTTCCGGAGCTCGGCTAGCCGTTCCGGTTTCATGCCCATGCCATCATCCTCGACCGTGAAATGAAGCATTCCTGCTTCCTCCCATCCACGGACCTTGATGAGGCCCTGCCCGCGCTTTTCTTTGACGCCATGATAAATGGCGTTCTCGACAAGCGGCTGCAGGGTCAGCTTGATGATGCTGTACTGCCCGGTATCCGGATCGACATCGAACTGGTAGGTAAAGACATCACCATAGCGCATTTCCTGGATATACAGGTAATTGCGCGCATGGTCGACCTCCTGCGAGACCGGGAGGATCTCCCGCCCGTGAGAAAGCCCGATGCGGAAGAAGTTCGCAAGCGCCAGGATCATGCGGCTCGCATCCTCATTCAGCCCCATATCGCAAAGCCCCTTGATGGCAAAGAGCGTATTGTACAGGAAATGCGGATGGACCTGCATCTGCACGACCGAAAGCTCGAGCTCGCGCTGCAGCTCCTGGTCCTTCTTGACCTGCTCCATGAGCTCCGTGACATGTCCCATGAGGTCATCGACGCCATGGCCGAGTACTTCGACCTCACTGACCGGTCCCTTTCGGGTGAGCGTATGCGGTGCTCCCGGCGTCGCCGCCGTGATTTCCTGCTTTCGCATCCTCGCCATGCGGTCGACGAGCTCCGAAATCGGGCGCATGACATAGCCGGTCAGCGCATTCGTCAGCAGCAGAGCCAGTACCATGAGGATGAGCACCGCCACAAACGTCAGGTATTTGATATAGACAATCTTGCCGAGAAGGGTGTCCTGCGGGAATATCCCCACGAGTTTCCACTGGTTCGTCTCGAGCGTATCATAGATGGCAATCATCTTCTCGCCCGTACGGCTTTGGAACTCGATGAAGCCATGCGGAATATCGTTCGTACGGATCAGCAGGTCCGTTTCCTGATCCGGGCGGTACTCCTGCGGCATATCGCCGAGCACCTCATGCCCTTCTGTATCCACAACCGTGAGATATCCATTGCCGTTCAGCAGCTTCTGGGTAAGCACGCCCCGGAAAAACTCCTCCCGCAGGCGAAGGACCAGGATGCCTTCCTTCTCACTCGTGTCGCCGCCGATACGTTTGACAACATCGACACTGTGGACCGTTTTCCCATCCTGCTCGCCCTCATCCCGAACGTACCAGGAGATATTCCCCTCCGCTTCCTTTTCTTTCTGGAAATGGGATATATCCCCGTACTGATCCGTCAGGGAACAGTAATCGCTGTCTCCCCGGAAGAACTTGAAACTGCCGTGGTTCAGGTTGATATAGACGGTGTCAATGATCGAGCTGTTATAGAGCCGCACCGTATCGACATGCGACTGCACCGAGAGGTAATACTGCGGCTTCATGTCCTCGCGGTTATGCTGAAGCGCCTCGAGGATAACCGGGTCTCCCGACAATGCCGTGAGCTGCTCGAGTACCGACTGCAGCCGGCTGTCCGTATACTGGCACGTCTGATGGACGAGATTCTCCACCTCATGGCGGGCACTCTCCTCAGCCTGGCGCGTTGCCAGCAGATAGGAAATCATGCCCGTCACGAGAATAAACGCCATAATGACCGGGATGAAGAAGCTCAATACGGTCGAACGAAAGGTAGAAAGACAGTGCCTTCGGATAAAATCATGGGCTTTCTGGAAAAAACCCGCCAGCCTCAAGAACATCTTTCCACCTCGTTTCTTCTCAAACTATCTTATCTATTCTAACATATCAGCCAAAAATATGCACGCAAAAAGGCAGGTCCCGCAAAGAACCCGCCTTTTTATCCCGTATGTAATTGTCTTACGACGGAATCAGTGTTTCGTGATATCCTTGCCGAACCATTTCTCGGAAATCTTCGCCATCGTGCCGTCCTTCACCATTTCGTTGAGAACATTCTGGATCTCATCATGGAGTTTCTGGTCATCCTTGCGGAAACCGATGCCGAACTGGCTGACCGGACCGACAACGACTTCGAGAGCCTCGATCTTGTCCGGATGCTTGCCCATGTAGTAACGGCCTGTGATCTCATCGGAAACGACCATATCGATACGGCCGTTTTCGAGGTCCATGAAGGCGGAGATGTAGTCCTGATACTTCTTGAGCTCCTTGAAGCTGTTCTTGAGCTCCTTGTTGCTCTCAAAGTATTCCTCCGTCGTGCCGCCGCTCTGCGTGCCGACCGTCTTGCCAGCGAGGTTTTTCTCGTTCTTGACATCGCCCTGCTCGCCCTTGCGCACGAAGACGATCTGGCGGTTATCCATGTACGGATCGGAGAACATCATGTTCTCCTTGCGCTTCTCCGTGATGTCAAGGCCATTCCAAAGGACATCGACGCGGCCGCTCTTCAGTTCAGCCTCTTTGCTGTCCCAGTCGATAGCCTTGAACTCGACATCGCGGTCCAGACGCTTGGCTGCCTCTTTGGCGACATCGACATCAAAGCCCGTGATCTCGCCGTCATCACCCTTGAAGCCCATCGGCGGGTAGTTATCATCGAGACCGACGACGATGGCCTTGCCATCTCCGCTGCCCGAGCTGCTCGTTGCGGCCTGGTTGCCGCCACAGCCTGCCATGACGGCAGCCATTCCGATAACAGCTAATCCTGCGGCTAAAAGTTTCTTCCACTGCATAGAAACCAGCTCCTTGTTTTCTTTCTTTATCGTATTAAAGTACTAACAGGTTTGATTATAAGGGATAGGGGGCTCCCTGTCAAGGAAATTTCTGCATCCATAGAAATAAAATAAAACAAAAGCAGGTATTTCTCTTACTAAGGCGAATAGTAAGTAATGAATAGGGAAACATATAAGAGGAGGGGATTATCTTGAGAGCCGTTTCTGTCGAAGACCTGAAACCTGGCATGATTCTCGCCCGCACCATCGTCAATCCGGACATGGTCGTGGTGCTTTCCGAAGATACATTACTCACAAAAGCGCACATCACGCGTCTCACGTTCCTGAACATCCCCGTTGTCTATATCAAGGATGAATACGAGCTGAGCCAAAACTATCAGGCTGTCTCCGCCATCTTTAATCGGGGCAACGCATTCGTCAAAGACTACGACAGCGTCCTGAGCGAGGCGGAACGCATCTTCGAGGAGACGGGGGCGAACGGCACGGTGCCGATCCAGGAAACCGAGCAGATGGTCACGAAGTCGATCACGCCGCTCACGAAGAACAGCGGTGCCATCGACTACCTCTACGAACTGAATCATCTCGCCTCCGATGTCTACAATCATTCGCTGCGCGTCTCGATCCTGTCCGGTGTCATCGCCAAATGGATGCACTGCAGCCGCGCAGAGACCAAGGATATCATTTTCGCCGGATTCCTGCACGATATCGGCAAGACGAAGTTCGAGCAGCGCCTTCTCGACAAGGATATCGAGAACCTCAGCGGTGCGGACTACGAAGCCTATATCCAGCACACGGTCGATGGCCATCACATGCTCAATAACCTGCCCGGCCTCCCCGAGGGGGTCAAGCTCGCTGCCATGCAGCACCACGAGCGCATGGACGGCTCCGGTTTCCCCTTCGGCTGCACGGGCAAGGATATCCACCTCTATGCCAAGATCGTCATGATTGCCGATATCTACGACAACATCACGACGGAGCGCGAGGGGCATATCAAGCGCACGCCGTTCTCCGCTATCGCGACGCTCACGGAGAACATGTTCTCCACGCTCGACCCGGAGGTCTGCGTCCCCGTGCTCACGCGCATCAAGGACGCCTTCCTCGGCTCGCGCGTCGTGCTCAGCAACGGGCAGAAGGGCAAGATAGCCGCCTACCCGAACGACTACGCCGCGCACCCGGTCATCGAGATATCCCCGACCGAGATTCTCAACCTCAATGACCATCCCGAGCTCGTCATCACAGAATACAACCCGAAATAAAAAAGCTCCCTCACCTGAGGGAGCTTTTTTATTCGTACCGCAGAGCTTCGATTGGGTCGAGCTTTGCGGCTTTTCGCGCCGGATAAATGCCGAAGAACAGGCCGATGCCGACGGAGAAGACAAAGGAAACGATGATGGGCAGCGGTGTGATGACCGTCGTGAAATTGCCGAATTTCGCGATGAGCTGCGAGGCCACGCAGCCAAGGCCGATGCCGATGAGCCCGCCGATGATGCCGATGACCATCGACTCGATGAGGAACTGCGTCATGATGTTCATGAACGTCGCCCCGAGTGCCTTGCGGATGCCGATCTCGCGCGTGCGCTCCGTGACGGAGACCATCATGATGTTCATGATGCCGATGCCGCCGACGAGCAGCGAAATGCCCGCGATGGAGCCCAGGAGCAGCGTGAGCATCGCCGTGGACTGGCTCACGGTCTCCATGAGGCTCGTGAGGTTGCGCACATGGAAATCATCGTCCTTGCCATTCGTGATATGGTGGCGGCTGCGCAGCAGCTGCTCGATCTGCTCCTGCACCTGGTCCATCTTATCCGGGTCCGAGACCTGCACGTTGATGGACTGGACATACGTGATGCCCATGACGCGCTCCTGCGCCGTCGTGAGCGGGATGTAGACCATGTCATCCTGGTCCTGCCCCATGGAGGACTGGCCTTTCGATTTCAGGAGGCCGACGACCTTGAATGGCTGGTTCTTGATGCGGATGGTCTTGCCAACGGGGTTCTCGTTCTCGAACAGGTTCGAGGCCACCGTTGTGCCGATGACGCAGACGCGCTGACGCTTATCGAGGTCGTTCTTCGTGATGAACGAGCCATAATCGATTTCGAGAGAGCGGATGGCGAGGAACTCCGGCGTCACGCCCTGCACGCTCGAGTTCCAGTTGTTGCTGCCGTTGACGAGCTGAGAGGACGTGCTGACGGCCGGCGAAACGTAGTCGATGTTCTTGACCTTGCTCTCGATGGCCTTGGCATCATCGTATTTCAGCGTCTGCATAGAGCCCGCCGCCCCGCGCACGCCGCCGCGGTTCGACGAGCCCGGCGAGACGATGAGCATGTTTGAGCCGAGGCTCGCGATGGAGCTTGTCACGTTGCTGCGGACGCCCATGCCGATGGAGACCATCGCGATGACGGCGCCGACGCCGATGATGATGCCGAGCATCGTCAGGAGCGTGCGCATCTTGTTCGCCATGAGCGAGGTCAGTGCCATGGCAAAGCTTTCTTTAAACAACATCCATGACCACGCCCTTTCCTTCGTCGCGGGTGATGCGCCCGTCGCGTACGAGCAGCTGACGGCTCGCGCAGGCAGCGATTTCCGGCTCATGCGTGACGAGGATGACCGTGCGGCCCTCCTCGTGCAGGCGCTCGAAGATGCGCATGATCTCCTTCGTCGATTTCGTATCGAGGTTGCCCGTCGGCTCATCCGCCATGATGATGTGCGGGTCGTTCACGAGAGCCCGCGCGATGGCGACGCGCTGCCGCTGGCCGCCCGAGAGCTCGTTCGGCTGATGGTCGGCGCGGTCTGCCAGGCCGACGGCTTCGAGGAAATGCATGGCGCGCTCGCGGCGTTCGTGCAGGCCGACGCCCGCGTAGACGAGCGGCAGGGCCACGTTGTCGAGCGCGGAGATGCGCGAAAGCAGGTTGAAGTTCTGAAATACGAAGCCGATCTTGCCATTGCGCGTATGGGCGAGGTCGTCGTCGCTGAGATGGGCGACCTCCTGTCCGTCCAGCTTGTACGAGCCCTCCGTCGGTCGGTCGAGGCAGCCGAGGATATTCATGAGCGTCGATTTACCCGAGCCGGACGGTCCCATGAGCGCCGCGAACTCCCCTTTGTGGATATCGATGTCGATGCCGTCGAGCGCCGCGAGCGTTTCCTCTCCGATATGATAGATTTTCCGGATGCCGCGCAGCTGGATGGTCGCGACGCGGTTGTCCTGTTTGTTTTCTGCCATAGTGCTCACTCCCGCATTACATCGGTGGGCCGCCCGGATGATCGCTCTTGCTTGAGCTCGAGGATTTCTTCGTGGCCGTATAGGTCGAGACGACCTCCTCGCCCTCCTCGAGGCCGGAGAGGATTTCTACGTATTCATCGCTGTAGATGCCCGTATCGACGTAGCGGTTTTCCTGGCTGCCATCCGGATTCCGGATGATGACGTACGAGCCGTTGGAGTCCGTCTTCAGCGTCGAGATTGGCACGGCGAGTACGTTATCCCGGTTTGCCGTGTTGATCTCCACACGCGCTGTCATGGCCGGCAGGAGCTCGTTATCCGGGTCATCGACATCCAGCGTGACGTAGTAGTAGATGACGCTTGCCGAGGAGCTGCTGGAGCTGGAGCTCGAAGACTGCGTATCCCACGTGTTGCTCGTATCCGTCTGCGAAATCTTGGAAACGCGGGCCGTGAATTTCTTGTTCGTATAGGCATCGACCGTGAACGTGGCCTCCTGGCCGACCTTCACGTTGCCGATATCCGTCTCATCGACTTTTGCCTGAATCTGCTTCTTCGAGAGGTCGGCGATACGCATGATGACCGTCGGATTGTCCGAGCCCTGCGTGGCCATCGTGCCGGCCGTCTTCGGCTCGCCGACGACGACGCCGTCCATCGGCGCCGTGATGACCGTCTCCGCGAGGTCGGACTCCGTCTCCTCCAGCGCAGACTTCGCCGTATCGTAGTTGTAGGCTGCGTCCTCGTACTGCTCCTGCGTGTCCGCGCCGATGGAGTAAAGATAGCTCACGCGGTCGAACTTCGCCTTGGTGTTCGTGACCTTGAACTGCGCCTGGTCGCGCTTGGACTCGTAGTCCTTTCCGTCGAGGATAGCGACCGTCTGGCCAGCCTTGACCGTGTCGTTTTCCTTGACGAGCACCTCTTTGATGCGCGCCGTGATCTTCGAACTGACCTCGACGGAGTCGACCGGACGGATCGTACCCGTCGCGGATACCGTAGATTTCATGTCCATACGCATGACAGCGGTCGTCTCGATAGCTTTCTGCGCTTTTGCTGCCTGCTGGCTCTGGTAGTATTTCCAGCCGCCGAACGCACAGGCCGCGACGAGGGCGACGGCGATGGCGATCTTCGCCTTGCCAGGGATTTTTATCATATCGTTTTCACCTCATGAATTGGGCTCAAAAACACCCTGCTCACTTCTTATCCTGTGCGAGTTCCTGAACAGTGGCCTGCGCCTCATTCGCCGAAGCCTTCGAGGTCTTCGAAGCAGCCGAAGTCGTTGCAGGAGTGTCAGCGGAAATCGGGGATTTCTCGAGAACGGTCTTCACATCCGTCACGAGCTCGCCCGATGCCTTGCGCTCGCCGTCGTTCAGGCCGATGCCCATCTCGTTTTCGACCTGTGCCTTGTAGCGGGCGTAGTCATACTGCGCACTGATATGGTTCAGTCGTGCCGTGGAAAGGGCGAGCTGGGCATCGATGATGTCGAGCATGAGCCCTTCACCCGCGCGGTACTTCTCCCGGGCGATGTAGTAATCCTGCTCGGCCTGGCCGACCGCATCCGACGTCGAAGTAAAGCGCTTCTCCGCCTCGCGCATGTTGTAATATGCCTGACGCAGGTCGAGATCGATGCTCTCTTTTGTCTTCAGGACATTGAGTTTCGCGATATCGCGCTGGTTCTCGGCTTCCTTGATCTCCGCTTTCGTCACGCCGCTGTCAAAGATGTTCCACGACAGGCCGATGCCAGCCGAATAGGAGGGGCTGCCGCTGCCTTTCCCGTCATTCCAGTCCACGCCCCAATTCGGGTTGGCCGTGCCATTGATGGTCAGCTTCGGGATATTGCCAGCCTTGGCCTGCTTGATGCTGAGTTCTTTTTGCTCCAGCGTGTACTGATCGACGAGGAGATCCTTGCGGTTCCGATACGCGTAATCGATGGCATCATCCATGCCGATCTCGAACGTATCGTACTGGAAATCCGTCGTGAGGTTCAGCGGCTCGCGGCGGTCGATGTTCAGGAGGTTCCGCAGCGTCGCGAGATCGACTTCGTAAGCGTTCTGGGCCTTGATGAGCTGCTGGCGCGCGTTGGAGAGCTCGACGGACGAGCGCAGCACATCGATTTTCGCCTTGGAACCAGCGGAGTACAGCTGGCTGACGTTCGTATAGTGCGCCTCGTAGTTGTTCACGGACTCCTGGTCGACGTCGATGGTCTTGCGCGCCTCCAGCGCGTCATAGTAGGCCTTGATGACACTGAGTTTCAGGTCCTCGCGCTCGCGCTCCGTCGTCAGGCGGGCTGCATCCACGCCGATCTCGCCGCTCTTGATGCGAGCCTCATTCGCGCCGCCCGTGTACAGGGGGATACTAGCCGAGATGCCGCCCAGAGAGGACGAGGATTGCCAGTCTTCTCCCTGTTCCTTTGACGTCTTGAACACATTCGCGCTGGTATCCACGCTGACGCGGTTCGAGCCCTTGGCCTGTTCCAGTGTATGCTCGGCCGAGTCCTCGCCCTTCTGCGTGATGAGCAGGCCGGTGTTCTGCGCCAGGGCTATCTGGATGGCATCTTCGAGGGATACGTCCGCCGCATACGCAGACGGCGTCCCCGTCAGCAGAGCCGCTGCCACGGCCGCTGCGAGCCATGCTTGTTTCTTTTTCATATATCGATCGTTCTCCTTCTGTTTCATGGATTAGTCCAATGAGAGAGACATAACAGGTATCTCCTACGAGAATATTTTTGCGAAATCCCGGGAAATTCCTGCTTCTTACAAAGTTTTTACTCGAAATATGATAAAATAAAGTTGTTGACCGACGCTTAGGTCGTCATAAAAAAGGAGTTAATAAACATCCATGACTGATTCATATTTCGAGCAGGCTCTGCTCCTGCTCCGGAAATTTTACGGATATCCCTCGTTCCGCCCGGCGCAGGAGCCCGTCGTGCGCAGCCTGCTCGCGGGACACGATACGGTCGCGATCATGCCGACAGGGGCGGGCAAATCGATCTGCTTCCAGATTCCCGCGCTCATATTTCCCGGCATCACGCTCGTGATCTCGCCGCTCATCTCGCTCATGAAGGACCAGGTTGATGCGCTCTCGGAGCAGGGCATCGCGGCGACCTATATCAACAGCAGCCTTTCGATGAAAGAATCGGGCGCGCGCCTCGACGCCATCGCCCGCGGCAAGTACAAACTCATCTACGTCGCACCCGAACGGCTCGATACGGGCTATTTCCAATACATCCTCGAGCATCAGCCCATCTCGATGGTCGCCGTCGACGAGGCACACTGTCTCTCGCAATGGGGACACGACTTCCGCCCGAGCTACCGGCAGATCGCCCCGTTCATCGCCGGGCTCCCGCGCCGCCCGCTCGTCACCGCTTTCACGGCAACGGCGACGCCCGAGGTCCGCGACGATATCGTGCGCCTGCTCGATCTCCATCACCCGGACATCCACGTCTCAGGCTTTGACCGTCCGAATCTCTACTTCGAGGTGCAGCGCGGCGTCGACAAGAAGACATTCATCACGCGTTACCTCAAGGATCACCCCGATGAATCGGGCATCATCTACGCGGCCACACGCAAGGAGGTCGACAAGCTTTACGAGTTCCTGAAGAAAAAGCGCCTGGCCGTCGGCCGCTATCATGCGGGGCTTTCCGACCAGGCACGTGCAAAGGCACAGGATGATTTCCTCTACGATAACCTCCAGGTCATCGTCGCGACGAACGCGTTCGGCATGGGCATCGACAAGAGCAACGTGCGCTTCGTCATCCACTACAATATGCCAAAAAATATCGAGGCCTACTATCAGGAGGCCGGCCGCGCGGGCCGCGATGGCGAGCCAGGTGAATGTATCCTGCTCTTTTCGCCACAGGACACGATGACCCAGCGCTACCTCATCAATGTTTCGACCGAGGACGAGCAGCGCAAGATCCACAATCTCAGCAAGCTGCAGAAGATGGTCGACTACTGCCACACGCCGGACTGCCTGCGCGCCTTCATCATCCGCTATTTCGGCGGAGTCCCGGAGAAAGACGAATGCGACAACTGCAGTACATGCCTCTCGGCAGATGAAAAGGAAGACATCACGATTCCCGCGCAGATGGTCTTTTCCTGCGTCTACCGCATGCACGAACGCTTCGGCCTCACGCTCGTCGCGCAGGTGCTCAAAGGCTCTGCTGACCAGCGCGTGCGCCAGCTGCATTTCGACGAACTCTCCACCTATGGCCTCATGAAGAACCGCAAGCTCGCCGACATCAAGCTGCTCATCCAGCGCTTCATCGCGACGGATTACCTCGCGCTCACGGAAAGCGAATACCCCGTCATCCGCCTGCAGCCCGCCGCCTACGACGTCCTCAAAGGCAGGCGCAAGGTCTGGCAGGCCGTGCCGAAGAAGGTCGAAAAAGCGCCCGCCACACCGAAGCTTTTCGACTATCTGCGTACGCTGCGCAAGGACATTGCGAGCGAGAACCACATCCCGCCGTACCTCGTCTTTTCCGACGCTACGCTGCGCGATATGTGCGAAGTCCAGCCCACGAGCCTCGACGAAATGCTGAACGTCAAGGGCGTCGGTGAACGGAAACTCGAACGATTCGGCCAGCAGTTCCTCGACTGCATCCGGCAGCACCGCTGAGTTGCACCGTGTCCAGCGACCCGATCATTTTCCCGTAAAGGAGTACTGTCATCATGGAACCAGAAGAACAAGAACGCATCGATCAGACCGCCTCAGAGCTCATTGCCTTCCTGCAGGAATGCCCGACCCCCTTTCATACCGTCCAGGCCGTGAGCCGCCGCCTGGCGCAGGTCGGCTTTACGGAGCTGGACCCGCGCCGCCCCTGGCAACTGGAGCAGGGCGGGAAATACTTTGTCTCCATCTACGATTCCTCGCTGATCGCCTTTTCGATTGGCAGCCGCGGCCCGATCCGCATCACGGCATCGCATACGGACTCCCCCGGACTGCGTATCAAGCCGAATTCCCTTTGCAGCGAGGAAGAACTGACCTATCTGGGCATCCAGATCTACGGCGGCCTCAGCGTCCCGTCCTGGCTGGACCGCCCGCTCTCCCTCGCCGGGAAGATGGTTCTGCAGGCGGAGGATCCCTTCCATCCGGATGTCCATCTGTTCGACTGGAAACAGCCGGTCGCCACGATTCCGAGCCTCGCCATCCATCTGAACCCGAAACTCAACGAAGGCGTAAAGATCAACCCCCAGACCCAATTCCTCCCCATCCTCTCGCTCGAGGAGTCCTGGAATGACGTACGGGACAAGCATGACTTTTCGGAATATCTCCTGAAGAAACTGGGAAAAGAAATTCCAAAGGAAGGATTCGGCATCGACAGCTATGCGTGTGACATCCACCTGTATAACGCCGAAAAAGGATGCACGCTCGGGCTCCAGAACGAGATGCTCTCGGCGCCCCGCCTTGATAATCTCACGTCTGTCAAAGCCGAAGTCGACGGCCTATGCAGCGGATCCTTGTCCGGAGAAGGGCTGCTCGTCGGTGCTTTCTTCGATAACGAAGAAGTCGGCAGCCAGACGAAACAGGGCGCTGCCTCCCTCGTCCTGCGGGACACGATCGCCCGCATCTACCGCCTCATGGGCTGGGGAGAAGATGCCATGTACGAGGATGTCGCACGCGGGTTCATGCTCTCGCTGGACGTAGCCCAGGGCTCCCATCCGGGCTACGCCGAAAAGATGGAGCCTTCTAACGCCCCCTATCTCGGAAGGGGCGTCGTCATCAAACAAAACTGCTCCCAGGCCTATGTCGGCGATGCCGAAGCCATCGCCATAGCCCGCGCCCTTTGCCAGCGCTATACGGAATATGGCTCCCAGGACTATCTGAACCGCAATACCATCCGCGGCGGTTCGACCTTTACCGCAAAAGCCACGGCCATCCTCCCCATCCGCGCGGTCGACATCGGTGTTCCCCTCCTCGCCATGCACTCCGCCCGCGAACTCATGGCCGTCTACGACCAGGTCGATCTGACGACTCTCGTACAGGGATTCTATCAGAGGAATATCTGACCCGCCGATGCCAAATACGCAAAAATCCCGAACCACCATGGCTCGGGATTTTTGCTATCTAGTTTTGTTCGGATGATTCAGACCAGTTTTTGTATCAGGGAAACGGCCTGTTTTTTCTCCGCTGGGGTGAAAGAACGGCGCCGGACGTCCGCCCGGATATGCTCGATGAGGGATTCCTCGTCCGTAAAGCAGTGCTCCGCATCTCCCGGCATGTCGCCATCCGGGCAGTAGAGACTGCCGTCCGCCTGGGCATCGACGCCATGAGCCAGCATATAGCCGCGCATCTGCGTCGTGACCCATTTGAGCTGCTCCATCGGCGAAGTGCCTTCTTGCGCAGTTTCCCCATCCTTATTCAGGATGACAAAAATCATGTCCTTGCCGACAACCACCGCGTCGTAGAGACAGTGGCCATGCAAACGCACATGCGTGAAGATATGGAAACTGTCCGGCAGTCGCTCCAGGAACACCGCCTCCTGCTGCGGCGCATGCAGGTCCCTCCGATGTACGCGTGCCGTCTGGAACGCGCGGACGGCGAGCACGCCGATAAAGAACCACAGCAGCATGAAGCTGATCGGATACTTCTCCGGCTTCGCCACCGTGATATAGATGCCCCCAAGGGTAATAGCCGCGCAGACGGCGCTGGCCAGAAAATACATCCGCATCGACTTGCGATGATTGATCTTTCGTACGTGGACAACAGCCACAGGAAACACAACCTTTCTACATAAACAATCTGCAGCTATTATACCATATATCCGCCCATGCAGGAAAGCCAGGCATCGATAACACGAAAATCATCCGATGACCTTTATTTTACCGTGATTCCCAATGCCTCTCCCCATGTCTCCAGGAGCATCGGCAAGCGCCAGCGGGCATTGGCAGGACTCGTGGACGGCATCTGACGGATCGTGAGATCGGTGCGGTCGAGCAGAGACTTGTTATACCGGCGGAAACACTGCCACGCCTTGGTGCCATTACAGAGGATTGTGTGGATTTTCGGGTATGCTTCGAGGAATGCCGTGACGTCATTTCCGACCTCATGGCGGATAGCCGTATCGAGGCTGCCCTGACGCTCGCACTGCGCGATGGCATCCCAAAGGGCAATATGATGCTCAAGAAGCATCTTCAGCCGCACTCCATAATCGGAGGGCGGTTTTTCTGTGCCCGTCAGCAGCCGCGTCATCATCGGCCAGAATCGGTTCTGCGGGTGCGCATAATACTGCTGCTCTGCCAGCGACTTCACGCTCGGCATCGACCCGAGAATCAATATGCAGCATTCCGCATCCACGCTCGGCGGAAATCCGATACAGGTATCATCCATTACTTCTTCTCTCCAATCTGGTCATCGACATCCCGATAGAACCCGTTGAATACGCTGCGCAGAGCGTTGCCGAAGCGGTCGGGGTCTGTGGCATCGTAATGGTTTTCGAATACCGTCTGGCCGGTGATTGCATCGACGAGGCGGAGGTTCGCGGCGACGTGATACCAGAAGGAATAATATCCGTAGGAATCGCTGATTTCCGAGCGGTAATATTTCTTTTCCGCCGTATGCTTCTTGCCATCGGAGTCATACCAATCATACGTATCCGTATGATCGAGGCTCGTATAGGAAGAGGCTGTCGGCGGATGCCAGGTCTCGCCGCGCTGGTAGGATTCTATGGTTCCCGTCACGTAGTAGCGGGCTGTATCCGCATCCGGCACGACCCGCACGCCTTTTAGTTTATCCTCCGCCGCATCCTTATACGCATAATAGATGGTCTTGACAGAGAACTCATTGTTCCCGGCCTCCTCCAGCAGATTCAGGTTGCGGAATCCCAAGGTCGGCGCGCCTGCCCGCACGCTTTGTTTCTTATCGTTCCGCTGACGACTCCAGTCCCCCGCGAAATTCTTGAAAATCTGGTTAAATGCGTGCTCCTTGTCGCATTCATAGTTCCGATAGTAATCGACGAGCGTCAGGGATTTTCTGCCCGTCCGGCTGTCGATGAGGGAAAAATCGACGTCGAGCATGCGGAGCTCGCTGTCATGCGCCGGAATCCGATGGTTCTCATACCAGGTACGGTGATGCAGCTTGTACTGGTTTCCGTGCTCTCCGTTCTTGATGTCGACATACGACTCCATGCGGACCATCGTCCACGTCGCTGGAGAATGGTCGACGCGGACATGGTCCCACCGCACGCACGGAAGCAGATAGCCATCCGCCGCCGTCGCATCGAAGACGGCATCCGCCCGGTCTTTCTCCTTCACAAACGGTTTGAGCAGAGCCTCGTATTTCGGATTATCGCGCAGGATATGGCTCTTTTCCTCGAGCATCGGCGAGAAACCGAACCAGTTGACGCCTTTGCCGCGTTTGTTGAGTCGTTTAAGTAGCATCGTGTTGTATGCCGGGTCATGCTCATAGTCCCCCATCATCTCGCCCGGATAGCGGATAGGGAATACGACCACTTTCTTGTACCTGCTGGCCGGGATTTCCAGATTTTCATCCATCCAGATATTGCCCTCGGCTGCCACCAATCCCGCTGGTACGGTAAAAAACAGGATTGCTGCCGAAAGGACGGCTCCCAGCCTTCTTTTCCAGCTTCTCTTATGCATCATGCCGAATCTCTCCCATCCCTTGTTCCGGATCTCCCTTCCGTCTCGTTCAGATTGCCGCCCGCAGGAACTGGTCGGCCAGATTGACAGCCGCCATGCGGAGCGCGTTTTCTGCGGCATCCTCTTTGCCTTTATCATGGCGGGAAAGGATGACGTCATAGTCCAGATTGCTTTTCCTCCTGGCATCGGCTTGCGTCACGAAGACGACCGCCCCTGTATGGGCATCGACGACGCGCATCGTGAGTTCGAGGTGGACCGTCGTATCCTTGCCCCGCACGCCGAGCACGCCGCTTTGCGCCTTGATATCGCTAAATTCCGTCAGGTATCCGTAAATGATATAATCCGCATCTGCACCCACCTGCGCCTGAAGCTCGCCATCGCCGAGTGCCTGCACCAGGGCCTGCTCCGTCATACGCATGCGCGTGACCAGTTCCGAATCATCCTTTACCGTAAAGGCGGGGGAATCGGATAGCTGTTCCATCATCGTCTCACGGACCACAGGCAGCATCGCACCGGACTCGATGGAGTTATTGACATCGGATACGCGGCTCTGGAATCCGGCCAGCACGATAACGGGCTTTCCCTGTACGACCTTTGCCTCGGATGCATCGGCCTTCATGGCAGAAAAGCCTTTCCTGCTCAGATTGTCAGCGACGTCCTTTGCCTGCGCCTCCATGACTTCATTCAGCATCGCATCGACATCCATGCCCTTGCCCCACTGCGCAACGGCGAGATTGAGCATCTGCGCCGTCTTTCCGTTGTCACAGTGCCCCTCATAGACGCGTCCCGTCCTTGCATCGACGAGATAGTAGTCGAGCGCGGCCTTCATTTTCTTGCCACGCGTCGCCCGCTCCGTATGCGTCGCAAACATCGTATGCTTCAGCCGCACATCGACATCCCGGACATTGACGAACAGCAGGTACCGTGCGCCGTATTTCTCACCGATGGCGCGCGCCGCATCCGTCATGGACGGCGACAGATGATACGGCGTATCCACCTGATTCTGCCAGGCCTTCACGACCGTATCGTCGTAGAAATGCGTCCGCCCGACGGAGGCATCGGCATAGCGGATGAGCTTTGCTGCAGCGAAACCATAGTTGAACTGATGTCCGCGCACAATCGCATCCATGTGGATCTGAGAAATAGCCGCATCCTCCGCCGTCGCTGCCGTATCATGACGTCCCGCCTCATTCGTCATATTGTCGGTACTGCGTCCCTTGACGAAAAAAGGCGTTTCTGCGGGGATTGCCGCACCCAATTTGTCCGCAAGCGTCTGGAAATATTCCGGCTTCAGCTCGTAATCCCCATAGCTTTGTATCTCGGCGAGCAGAACGGTACGCTCTGGCGTCTGGGAAAGGAATCCCGCGGCCTGCGATACGGGTGACAGCATCAGCAGACACACAACGGCCGCGAAGAGATAAGATAGCCATTTTTTCATATCGTTATCCTCATATCCCGGAAGGCTCAATGCTTACCCGCCTGCTTCTGCATCTTCGCTTGGAGGCCGTGCGGACCTGTGACGGCATCATCGACAGCCTCATGCAGCGCATCGAGCACCTGCTGGTCATCGAGCTCAGCCGTACCGATACGGATGATGTTAAAGGGTGCCTTGACGACGGTGTTCTTTGCCGTCCCCCGCCCGATGGCCGTGAGGACGACCTCACTCGTCTCCGTATCGACGAGACGCATGGAGACCGTTGCCGTTACCTTATACTGATTCGCCCCTGCTCCCACGACTGAGGTCTTCGACGTACGTGCCGTCACACCCAGGATATTCCCGACGAGGATGTACTGCGCTCCCTTCAGCCAGTACGGATGGAACTCCGTGGACGGGTCGATATCCTTTCCCTGTGAAATTGCCCTCTCATCGAGAAGCGGCTTGCCATCCGTCCGGGATACGAGCGTAAAGAGATCCGCATCGCTGAGCGACGCATAGACATAGTCATTCACGAGATCCATATCCGCATCGGACCATTCTTTCGAAACAATGCCCTTGTTCTGGAAGGGATACACGCCGACCGTAGGATGATGCCCCAGTTTCAGGCCGCTCAATTTCTTCGGGTCGGTTTCGACATCGATTTTCGCCCGTACGTGCAGCACGCCGCCGCGGTAATCCTGGGAGAGAATCTGGATGGTTTTGACATATCCCTGTGACCGCGTGCGGATCCGATCGGTATCGACCGCGCCATCCTGCACCTGCGTGCGCGACTCGACCATCGCTCCCGTGATCTGCTCCACGGCGTTGCGCGAGGCATCTTTCACGGCACTCGACATGTCTGCGCCCATGCCATCGACGATAATCTCCTGTGCCGAGGCAGCCGGACTGATGGCGAGCAGGGCTGCCAGTGCTGCTGCTGCGATCCATTTCTTCATACGTTTTTCTCCTCCTCCATGAGATTCCTTCTATTATACTCCGCTTATCTTGAGTTTTCCCATAAACAGGTTATGATTTCGCCATAATTTCCGTTTTCTGCCAACAAAAAAGCCGGTGGCCGAGGCCACCAGCTCTTTGCTAGCATATATGGGTTTGTTTATGAGGTTAAAAACCGCAATTATTTGTTCATAGCTTCCTGCACGGAGACGGCCACAGCGACGGTCATGCCGACCATCGGGTTGTTGCCGGCGCCGATGAGGCCCATCATGTCGACGTGTGCCGGCACGGAGGAGGAGCCTGCGAACTGGGCATCGCTGTGCATGCGGCCCATCGTATCCGTCATACCATAGGAAGCCGGGCCGGCTGCCATGTTATCCGGATGGAGCGTACGGCCCGTGCCGCCGCCGGAAGCCACGGAGAAGTACTTCTTGCCCTTCTCGATGCACTCCTTCTTGTACGTGCCAGCGACCGGATGCTGGAAACGCGTCGGGTTCGTGGAGTTACCCGTGATGGAGATATCGACGTCCTCGAGGTGCATGATAGCCACGCCCTCAGGAACGGAGTCAGCGCCGTAGCACTTAACCTTTGCGCGCTCGCCATCGCTGTATGCGATCTGGTCAACGACATTGACTTTGCCCGTCTTGTAGTCGTAATCGGTCACGACATACGTGAAGCCGTTGATACGGCTGATGATCTGGGCAGCGTCTTTACCGAGGCCGTTCAGGATGACGCGCAGCGGGTTCTTGCGGACCTTGTTTGCCGTCATCGCGATGCCGATAGCACCCTCAGCAGCCGCGAAGGACTCGTGGCCTGCGAGGAAAGCAAAGCAGCCAGCCTTCTCGTCGAGCAGCATAGCGCCGAGGTTGCCGTGGCCGAGACCGACTTTGCGGTGGTCAGCAACGGAGCCCGGTACGCAGAAAGCCTGCAGGCCTTCGCCGATCGCTTTTGCCGCGTCGACAGCCTTCGTGCAGCCCTTCTTGATGGCGATAGCAGCGCCCAGCGTGTAAGCCCACTTTGCGTTCTCGAACGCAATCGGCTGCAGCTCCTCGACCGTCTTGTACGGGTCGATGCCTTTGTCGTTGCAGATTTTGCGCGCATCTTCGATGGACGCAATACCATACTGTTTGCAAACTTCGTTGATTTTGTCAATGCGGCGCTCATAGCCTTCGAATAATGACATTTATTTCATTCCTTTCGCTTACCTGAAACTCGGACGATGGACAGGAGATTACTCCTCACGCGGGTCGATGAACTTCACACCATCGGCGAAGCGACCCTTCGTGCTCGTGTTCTTCTTGATGGACTCGTTGGCATCTTTGCCAGCGCGTACATCGTCCATGACCTTGCCGAGCTGCACGACTTCGTAACCGATGATGCGGTCTTCTTTGTCCAGTGCGAGGCGCTTGACATAGCCCTCAGCGAGTTCGAGGTAACGCGGGCCTTTCTTCAGCGTGCCATACAGCGTGCCGACCTGGCTGCGGAGGCCTTTGCCGAGGTCATCGAGACCAGCGCCGATCGCAGACGAGGTCCGTGTTCAGAGCCTCGAGGACCGTCAGGCCCGGGAGGATCTCCGCTGCCATAGCGGCGGAATGCGTCATGCCCGAGCAGCCGATCGTCTCAACGAGGCACTCCTGAATGATGCCGTCTTTGACGTTCAGCGTCAGTTTGCAGGCACCCTGCTGCGGAGCGCACCAGCCAACACCATGCGTAAGACCGCTGATGTCCTGCACATTCTTGGATTTGACCCATTTGCCTTCTTCCGGAATCGGAGCGGCGCCATGGTGCACTTCCTGAGCTACACATGCCATGTCTTCCACTTTCTGTGAATAAGCAATCATTGTTCGTATTCCTCTCTTTGCTAAAATATAACACAAGGCAAGCCTTCCTGCGGACACAGGGGCTAGCATGAGGCGTTACCGCCTCTCCTCCGCCAGCAGGAGGTACCCTTTTTAACCTGGAATCAAAGCTCGACGAGGTTCTTACCCGTCATGTCGGACGGGATATCGATGCCGGCCAGCGTCAGGAGCGTCGGAGCGATGTCGCAGAGCGCACCGTCCTTGACGGACTTCACGCGGTTGGAAACGACGATGAACGGAACCGGGTTCGTCGTATGCTTCGTGAACGGCTGGTTATTGTCGTAATCCATCATCTTATCGGCATTGCCGTGGTCTGCCGTGATGCAGACCTCGCCGCCGACTTCCTTGATGGCATCGACGAAACGGCCAACGCAGGTATCGACGGTCTCAACAGCCTTGACGACTGCCGGGAACACGCCCGTATGGCCGACCATGTCGCAGTTTGCATAGTTGAGGATGATGAAGTCGTATTTCTTCGACTTGATGGCCTCGACAACCTTGTCCGTAACCTCGATGGCGCTCATCTCCGGCTGGAGATCGTAGGTAGCGACTTTCGGGGATGGAACGAGGATGCGGTCCTCGCCCTTGTATGGCTCCTCGACGCCGCCATTAAAGAAGAACGTAACGTGTGCGTACTTCTCCGTCTCCGCGATGCGGAGCTGCGTGAGGCCCTTATCCTGAATAATCTGGCCGAGCGTATTGCTGATGGACTCCGGCGGGAACGCAATCGTCGCATTCATACCGTCCTCGTACTGGGAGAACGTGCAGAACGGGATGTGCAGATTCTCGTCACGCTCGAAACCATCGAACGTCTCATCAACGAAAGCGTGGGTGAGCTGACGCGCACGGTCCGGACGGAAGTTGAAGAAGATGGCGCCGTCGCCGTTCTTCATGCCCTTGTAGCCCTCGATGACAGCCGGAACGACAAACTCATCGTTCACGCCGTTCTCGTAGCTGGCCTTCAGGCCGGAGACCGCGTCTTTCGCGCTGACGCCCTCGGCGTGAGCGATGGCCTCGTAGGCTTTCTGCTCACGGTCCCAGTTGTGGTCGCGGTCCATGGCGTAGTAGCGGCCGCTGATCGTAGCGATCTTGCCGACGCCGTATTTGTCGCACTGTGCCTGCAGGTTCTCGAGGAACGGCTGCGCACTCTGCGGCGGGACATCACGGCCGTCGAGGAAAGCGTGAACATAGACTTCCTTGACGCCTTCTCGCTTCGCGAGGTCGAGCAGTGCGTAGAGATGCGCCTCATAGCTGTGGACGCCGCCCGGAGAGACGAGGCCCAGCAGGTGCAGGGCACCGCCATGTTCCTTGACGCCGTTCACGATGCCGAGAAGGGCTTCGTTCTTGAAGAAATCGCCATTCTTGATATCGCGGTTGATGCGCGTGAGCTGCTGATAGATGATGCGGCCAGCGCCGATGTTCGTATGACCGACCTCGGAGTTGCCCATCTGGCCATCCGGCAGGCCGACGTACTCGCCGGAAGCCTGCAGCTGGCTCGTCTGATATGCTTTCATCAGGCCATCCAGCACCGGAGTCTTGGCCTGGACGACAGCGTTGTTCTTATCGTCCTGGTCGCCGATGCCGCAGCCATCCATGATGATGAGTGCGACCGGTGCATTTTTGAGTGTTGCCATGTTTTCTGTTTCTCCTTATCGAAAAAACGCAGTAAACAATCGAATTAGTAGTTGACGATCTCGCTGAAGTCTTTTGCCTTCAGGGAAGCGCCGCCGACGAGTGCACCATCGACATTCGGCTGCTTCATGAGGTCTTTGATCGTTGCCGGCTTCACGCTGCCGCCATACTGGATGCGGATGCTGTCCGCAGCTTCTTTGCCGAAGGCACCCTCAACCGTCTTGCGGATGTGGGCGCAGACTTCCTCAGCCTGCTCGAACGAAGCCGTCTTTCCCGTGCCGATAGCCCAGATCGGCTCATAAGCGATGACGATCTTAGCGACTTCTTCCGGCTTGAAGCCGGCGAGAGCCTCGAGGACCTGGAACGCAACCATCTGGAGATAGGAACCGCGCTCGCGGACCTCCAGCGGCTCGCCGCAGCAGATGATCGGCGTGATGCCGGCAGCGAAGGCAGCATGAGCGCGCTTGTTGACGCCCTCATCCGTCTCGCCGAAGTAGCCGCGGCGCTCGCTGTGGCCGAGGACGCAGTAATCTACGCCGATCTCCGTGAGCATGCCCGTGGAGACCTCGCCCGTGAAGGCACCGTGGTCTTCCCAATGCACGTTCTGCGCACCAACATGGATGTTCGTGCCTTTGACGGCATCCGCAACGGAGGACAGAGCCGTAGCCGTCGGGCAGACGACGACGTCCACTTTGGCATCCTTGACCAGCGGTGCGAGCTCTTTGACGAGTGCGACGCCCTGGGCAATCGTGTTGTTCATCTTCCAGTTACCAGCGATAATCGGAGTTCTTGCCATTTTATTACCCCCTGAATACAAACAGGATAAAGGGGTCTCCTCCCAGTGGAGACCTCTTTGCCTTTATCCTGATACCATCATATGAATGGAATGGATGACTTATTTATCTGCGAGAGCTGCGATGCCCGGCATCTCTTTGCCCTCGAGGTACTCGAGCGTAGCGCCGCCGCCCGTGGAGACGTGCGAAATCTTTTCCGTGAGGCCCGTCTTCTTGAGGGCTGCCACGGAGTCGCCGCCGCCGACGATGGAGACAGCACCCTCGTCCGTAGCCTTGGCAACAGCCTTAGCGACAGCGAGCGTACCTTTTGCGAAAGCATCGAACTCGAAAACGCCCATCGGTCCATTCCAGATAACCGTCTTGGCACCGGCGAGAGCCTTCGTGTACTCCTCGGACGTCTTCACGCCGGAGTCGAGAGCCTGCCAGCCATCCGGAACCTGATCGACCGGGACCGTCTTCGTGTTGGCATCCGCAGCGAACTTGTCTGCGATGACGAGGTCGACCGGCAGGACGACCTTTACGCCCTTATCCTCGGCTTTCTTGAGGAGCTCGCGGGCGAGATCGTACTTGTCCGGCTCGCAGAGGCTGTCGCCGATGGGCAGGCCTTTTGCTGCGTCAAACGTATGCGCCATGCCGCCGCCGATGATGATCGTGTCGACTTTGTCGATCATGTTGCTGATGACGCCGATCTTATCGGAAACCTTGGCACCGCCGATGATAGCGACGAACGGATGCTGTGCGTTCTCGAGCGTGTTGCCGATGTAGTTGATCTCTTTCTCCATGAGGAAGCCGGCAACCGTCTCGATGTACTTCGGAACGCCAGCGTTCGAAGCATGCGCGCGGTGGGAGACGCCGAAAGCATCATCCACAGCGACATCGGCGAGGGATGCGAGCTGTTTTGCGAACTCCGGATCGTTCTTCTTCTCTTCCTTGTGATAACGCAGGTTCTCGAGCAGGAGGACTTCACCCGGCTTGAGGTCAGCAGCAGCCTTCTCAGCCTCCGGACCAACGCAGTCCGCAGCCCACTTGACGTCTTTCTTGAGGAGCTCGGAGAGATGCTTCACGAGATGCTTCGTGGAGAACTTGTCCTCGCGGGCCTCGGTCGGACGGCCGATGTGGCAGGCCAGGATGACAGCAGCGCCGTTGTCGAGCAGGTAGTTGATCGTCGGCAGCGTGCGGACCATACGCGTATCGTTCGTGATGTTCAGGTTCTCATCGAACGGAACGTTGTAGTCAACGCGGACGAAAACTTTCTTGCCTTTGACATCAATGTCTTTCAGGGTTTTCTTTGCCATGTCTAAAAACCTCCATAAAAAACTTGAGGTCCGGCCCAAACAAACGGCCGGACCTCAAGAGATCTTTTCCTATGTTTCGTTATACAGCTGTTGCTGGATTACTGAACGTTCTCGGAGAAGTATTTGATGGTGCGAACCATCTGGCTCGTGTAGGAGTTCTCGTTATCGTACCAGGAAACAACCTGAACGAGGGACTTGCCATTGCCGAGCGGCTGAACCATCGTCTGCGTAGCATCGAAGAGGGAGCCGAAACGCATGCCGACAACATCCTTGGAGACGATCTCGTCCGTGTTGTAGCCGAAGGACTCCGTGGAAGCAGCCTTCATAGCAGCGTTGACTTCGTCAGCCGTAACTTCTTTGTCGACGACAGCGTACAGGAGCGTCGTGGAACCCGTCGGGGTCGGAACGCGCTGTGCAGCACCGATGAGTTTGCCATCGAGTTCCGGAAGAACGAGGCCGATAGCTTTAGCAGCACCGGAGGACGTCGGAACGATGTTCTCGGAAGCAGCACGGCTGCGGCGGAGGTTACCCTTGCGCTGCGGGCCATCGAGCGTCATCTGGTCGCCCGTGAAAGCATGAATCGTCTGCATGATGCCGCCCTCAACATGAGCGAAATCATTCAGAGCCTTTGCCATCGGAGCGAGGCAGTTCGTCGTGCAGGAAGCAGCGGAGATGATCTTCGTGCCAGCCGGAATCGTCTCATGGTTCGTGTTGAACACGATCGTCGGGAGGTCTTTGCCAGCCGGAGCGGAGATGACGACTTTCTTAGCGCCAGCCTCGAGATGAGCGGAAGCCTTCTCTTTGGACGTATAGAAGCCCGTGCACTCGAGAACGACATCAACGTCATGCTTAGCCCAAGGAATGTTCTTAGCATCTTTCTCGGCATAGATCTTGATGGTCTTGCCCTTAACCGTGATGCTGTCCTCGCCAGCCTCAACCGTGTCAGCATACTCGTACTTGCCCTGGGAAGAATCATACTTCAGCAGGTAAGCGAGCATCTTCGGGCTCGTGAGGTCGTTGATAGCGACGACTTCATAACCCTCAGCGTCGAACATCTGACGGAAAGCCAGACGACCAATGCGGCCAAAACCATTAATAGCAACTTTTACTGCCATTTGAAAAATACCCCCTAAAATCACTTAGAAGTTTTTGTCTTACATGTATTATGATACCCATTTCGGTAGAAAAAGTCAATCATTTTAAGATAAATATCGGCAATCGCAGCATAAGTTTCCGCACTTTATTTATCTTCCGCAGCTTTTCCAGATTTTTCGAGGGCCAGCATCGCCTGGACGTAGATGGCACACTCGAGGCGCTTGCGCTGGATCTCGCAGCCCACTTCGTAGACGTCGCGGATATCCCCGTGGAACAGGTCCGCATTCGCGTGGCAGCCGCCCGAGCAGAAGAACCGGCACCAGCAGTCGCGGCACTTCGGTTTATTGAGTACGTGGCTCTCGCGGAAGTACTGCGGGAGCTCCGCGTTCGTCACGCCATCCCAGATATTGCCGAGCTTGTACTTGTCGCGGCCGACGAACTGGTGGCACGGATAGAGGTCGCCGTTCTCCGCGACGGCCATGTACTCGTGACCGGCACCACAGCCCGATAGGCGCTTTGCCACGCACGGACCATTCGAGATGTCCATGTTGAAATGGAAGAAGAAGAAGCCCTTCCCCTCGCGGTGGCGCTGCATATACGCATCGACGAGGTGGTCGTACTCCTCGCGCACGCGCGGCAGATCCTCCTCCGCGATGGCGAGTTCCGGGTTATCCTTCAGAACGACCGGCTCCATCGAGAGTACATCAAAGCCCTCATCGTTCATCGCGAGCACGTCTTTCGTAAAGTCCAGGTTCTTCTTCGTATACGTGCCGCGCAGGAATGTATACGCACCGCGATAGTCCGAGTCGCCGCCTTTCCGGCTGTCGATGAATTTGTGGAAATTCTTTACGACCCGGTCATAGCTGCCCTGCCCGCCGGCCGTCGGGCGCACGGCGTCATGGACCGACTTGCGGCCGTCTAGCGACAGGACGACGGCGAAGTTGTTGTCGTTGAGCCACTGGATATTCTCGTCGTTCAGCAGCATGCCGTTCGTCGTCATCGTGAGCTTGATTTTCTTGCCCGTTTCCTTTTCACGCTGGTGCACGTACTCCGTCACGGCCTTGACCGTCTTCATGTTCATGAGAGGCTCACCGCCGAAGAAGTCCATCTCGAGATGCTTCCGGAGGCCGCTCTTCTCGATGAGGAAGTCCACGGCGCGGCGGCCGACTTCCGGCGTCATGATGGCGCGTTCCTGACCATAGCTGCCGCCATCACCGAAGCAGTACTTGCAGCGGAGGTTGCAGTCCTGTGCGATCATGAGGCAAAGCGATTTCACGATGCCCGTCTGCCGGAACGTCGGCGGCACATCGATATCGGGCGCAAAGAGCTCCTTCTGCTCCATGAGCTCATGCAGTTCCCCGCAGGCCTCGCGCAGGTCACCCTCGGGATATTTTTCCTTCAGGCGCTCGATGACGGCTTCATCATTCGTACCGTCGAACGTGTCCATCATATCGTAAATCATCTTATCGATGACATGCACCGCGCCGCTGTTGATATCCAGCAGGATATAGCTGCCATTCTGCTCAAACTTGTGGATCTTGGCTTTCATACTGTCTCCTTTATCTGCATTGGTATCCGCCCATCGAACTTGTCAAACGAAAAAGCCCTCCCCGAAGGGAAGGCTTTCACTTCAATCCGGTAATCCGAGAATATGAAGATTATTTCTCGCAAACCTGGTTGCCGACCGTGCAGGAAGTCTTGCAAGCGGACTGGCAGGATGCCTGGCACTCGCCGCAGCCGCCCTTCTTCAGGGAAGCCTGCAGGGATGGTTTGTTGACCGTCTGGATATGTTTCATTACTTTTCCCTCCTTACCGGTTCAAGAATGTTTGTATTCTTATATTTTATCGTCTTTAGAGGCTTTATGCAAGGCTTATTTGCAAAGCTCCATCTCGCGACCCGCGAATGTGACGACAGAAAGCCCCATCTGCTCAGCAAGTTCCCGGGCCCGCGCGAAGTTTGCGCCGATGGCGTCCGGCGTGTGGGCATCGGAGCCGAGCGTCACGTAGCGGCCGCCGAGCTCATGGTAGCGCGCGTAGACGGGCACGAGTTCCTTAAGCGCGCGGCGTTCGCCGAGGCGGCGCGTGTTGAGTTCGAGGACGCGCCCTGTCTCGATGACGGCACACAGCACGGCGTCGATATCGTCATGGTAGACGCCGTACTCGATTTCCGGGTTCTCATACGTCGCATAGCGCGCGATGTAGTCGATATGGCCGAGCACATCGAAGGCATCAAACGCGCGCACCTCCCCGGCCATCGTCTGGAAGTAGCGGTGGAAGACCTCTTCCTTCGTTTTGCCTGCATAGTAATCCTTGTAATACAGGTCGTGATGCTCCAGCAGATGAATCGAGCCGATTACGAGGTCGAACGGTGCCTTTTGGAGGAAAGTACGGACCCGGTCATGCGCGGCCGCCTCCAGCCCCACCTCGACGCCGAGCCGCAGCGTTTCTCCGCGGAAAGATTCGTACGCGTTCCAATATTGCTCCGGATCGAAGACGAAGTCCTCCTCTCCCGGAAAATCGAAATCCAGATGCTCCGTAAAGACGAGGCCGATTCCCTTGGTTTCAGCCGCCTCAATGGCCGCCTCGGCCTGCATCTCCGAATCAGCGGAAAATGCGGTATGGCTGTGACTATCAAACAACATGGCGCTCCCTCCTATGAAATATTCTGCCATAATCATACGGCATTTCCCGATAAAGAACAAGAAACCTCACAAAAAAAATGCAAAGTCAGTAGAAAAAACGTCCTATTTCCTGTATAATAAAATAAGTGCTTATTATGCTCGTAAAACTTCTATGAGAAAGGACTTTGGTTATGGATAAACCAAACAATCAAGTCCCCCGAGCGTTCGATCGGGAAATCTTCGCCGCTTTGGGCGAACTCGAACGCATCTTATATTTCCATTGGGATCTCACAACGGACGTTATGGAGTTCGATAATCCACGCGCAGGACGCATTTACGCACTGCCGGATAAAGTCATGCACAATGCCTCCAGCGCGCTCTGGGTCGGCGGATTGATCCACCGGGATGACGTGCGCCTTCTCCACCGGTTCATGAAGATTCTTTACCAGCCGACACGCGAAAACAGCTCGGTGCATAAACGCCGCCTGCCGGCAAAGCTGCGCCTGCGCAGCCGTAATGGCGACGGCTATATATGGGTGAACATCCACACGCTTGTCTATTTCGAAAAAGGGCGCCCCACCGCTCTCTTTGGCACCGTCCGCAACATCCAGGCTCAGAAAAAATGGGAACGGAAGATGGAGCAGCAGGCGGAGTGCGACCATCTCACGGGACTGCTGAACAAAGAAGGCATGAAAAACAGTGTCTCGAACTATCTCGACAGCATCTCGCCGAAGCTCGACCGCTGCGCCCTGCTCCTCATCGATGCCGATGGATTCAAGGATATCAACGATACGTTTGGCCATCTCTTCGGCGACGCCGTCCTCACGGATATGGGACTCGCCATCGAGGGAAATTTCCGCGACTCCGATCTCAAAGGCCGCATCGGCGGCGATGAGTTCGTCGTGCTGTTCCGCAACCTGCGCAGCACGGATGTGCTCGAAGACCGCTGCGAGGCGCTCATCCGCAACCTCAGCCGCACGTACGAGGATAACGGCCACAGCCTGAATTTCTCCATCAGCATCGGCGCTGCGCTCTATCCGGACCACGGCACGAACTACACGGAGCTGTTCCGCCGCGCAGACCGCGCGCTCTACGAGGCGAAGGGCAACGGCAAGAACCAGTTGGTCCTTTACCGCCCGAGCCTCCTCGGCAGCGTCCCGCTCGTCAAGAACAGCCGCGACCCGCAGAGTTTTGAGGATTTCCAGCAAAAAGCCTTCAAGGACAACATGCTGGAGTTCATCTTCCGCCTGCTCTATGAGACGAACAGCCCGCGCGCGACGATCGAGCTTACGCTGGGCATGTTCGGCAAGCAGTTCAATTTCGACCGCGTAGCCGTAGACCGCTACGATAAGAAGGCCAACCAGTACACGAATGCCTACGAGTGGCTCAGCCCACGCGGCATCTCGATGCATCCGGCACGTGACAACGATCGGGGAAGCGGGTTTGAGCTTCGCAACCTGAAAAACCAGATGGTCCTTTCGCTCTATCACCCGATGTCCTATGGCGTCGTTTCCATCTGCCGCAATACGTCCCTGCTGGATGTCAAATATCAGCCAGCCATTGATTATTTCCGTGTCGGTGCCTTTGCGCACTGTCTCATCACGCATGGTTTCGACACCATCGGCTGCTTCGGCTTCGAGTGCCAGGACGCGCATGATTTCACGCAGGAAGAGCTCAACGACCTGCACACGTTCTGCGTTCTGCTCGGCAACATCCTGCTCCCACAGGAGTCCGACACCCGTACCCGGGAGGAGAACGAGCATCTGCGCGACCTCCTCGACCACATGCAGGAAATGATCTATATCGTCGACCGCGAAACCATGGTGCCGGTCTACGTGAACCAGACCATCCGGCAGACGCTCTCCGACAGCTCGTCGGAAGAACCCTGCTACATGCGGTTCCATCATCTCGACGCCCCCTGCAAGGACTGCCCCGCCCAAAAGCTCACCGGCGCGGGTTACGAATACCTGGAACAGGAAATGCATAGCTGGGGCTGCCTGACCTATACACGTGCCTGCAACCTCACCTGGAAGCACGACGGCCACCCCGTCATGCTCGTCATCCAGAAACCGTCCTGACCGGCAGGACTGAGAAAGAACGTAAAAAATCCCCACCGGATTCCGCAAGCGGACCGGTGGGGATTTTCTATGCGATTCCTGCCTTATTCTTTATCCAGGGACGGAACCTTCGCCACGATGTATGCCATGGCGGCACCGAGGCATGCTATGCCTGCGAGCATGCCAAGCCAGCCATTGCCCGTCAGGCCATCGATGAAATAGCCGATGATGCAGCAGGCGGAAACCGTCGCCACGTACGGAATCTGCGTATTGACATGGTCGATGTGATGGCACTGCGCGCCGGCCGACGCGAGGATCGTCGTGTCGGAAATCGGCGATGCATGGTCACCGGTAACGGCACCGGAGAGGATTGCCGTCACGCAGAGCACGAGCATCGTCGTATCCGCCGAACCGAGGATGGCCACGGCAATCGGAATCAGGATGGCGAACGTGCCCCACGACGTGCCCGTTGCAAAAGCGAGGACAACCGCCACGGCGTAGAAGATGACCGGCAGGAACATCACGATCGACGTATGCGCGCTGACGATGCCGCCGACGAACTGGCCGAGATTCAGATAATCCTCCCCGCAGATGCCCGAGAGCGTCCACGCAAGGCAGAGGATGAAGATGGCCGGCGTCATGGCCTTGAAGCCCCAGCCGAAGCTGTCGCAGAACGCGTTGAACGTCACGACGCGGCGTGGCAGATACAAGAGCCCCGTAAAGACAAAGGCAATGAAAGAGCCGAGCACGAGGGAGGCCGAGGAATCGCAATCCGCGAAGGCCTTGACAAAATCCTTGCCCTCGAAGAAACCGCCCGTATAAAGCATGCCGAAGATGCAGGCGGCGATGAGAACGATGAGCGGGAGGAGTAGATCGAGAATCTTGCCATGCCCCTCCTCGACCTTCGTGGCCTCTTCGCTGTCCTTGTACTCTTCCGGCACGACGAATTCCTTTTCATTCTCCAGGATGCTTTCCCGCATCTTCGAGAAATCGCGTCCCGTCCAAATCAGGAAGACCATGAAGAAAATCGTGAGCCATGCGTAGAGGTTGAACGGGATTGTCTCCAGGAACAGCTCAAATCCATCGATATCGCTGCCCTCCGGCAGGGACGAACCCACGGCCGCTGCCCAGCTCGAAACCGGTGCGATGATACAGACCGGCGCCGCCGTTGCATCGATGATGTAAGCGACCTTCGTGCGGGCGATCTTGAACTTATCCGTAATCGGGCGCATGACCGTACCAACCGTCAGGCAGTTGAAATAGTCATCGATAAAGATCACGACGCCGAGAATGGCCGTAAGCATGCCGGCCATGCGCTTGTTCTTGATCGTATGAGCAGCCCACTCGCCGTACGCGCGCGTCGCACCGCTGCGCGCGATAGCCGCCACGAGGATGCCGAGGATGACGAGGAAGATCAAGATGTTGACGTTCTTGCCAACCTTGTCGCCCATAACCGTAAACATCAGCATGATCGAATCGAGGATGCTGCCCCCCGTAAAAATCAGCACACCGGAAACGATACCGATGATGAGGGACATGTAGACTTCCTTGGACCAAAGGGCCAGGATAATGGTAATGAGCGGTGGCAGCACCGCCCAGGCTGTTCCTGCCATAGTGATTCCTGCTTTCTTTCTGAAATTATGTATTTTTTACGAATACAGTCTACATTGTATAACAAATATTATATAGAAGCAATACGTTACAGAAAAATATTCCTGTATACATAAAGGCAGAGAAGTGACACATGCACTTCTCTGCCATCTTATTTTTGTCTTTATAGAGTAGAAAACGCATCGGCTAGTCTGCCGAATTCCTCCAGCGAGAGCGTTTCGCCACGGCGCAGGAGGTCGATGCCGGCCTTCTCCATCGCATCGCGGACCTGCTCTTTCGGGAAGCCGCCGCCGCGCAGCGCGTTGCTGAGCGTCTTACGGCGCTGGCCGAAAGCGGCCTTGACTACGCGGAAGAACATCTTCTCGTCGATGACCTGTACCGCAGGCGTCTGCCGCACATGGCAGGCGATGACGACGCTGTCGACCTCCGGAGCAGGAATGAACGAGCGCGGCGGCACGTTCAATACGATTTCCGGCTCGGTATAATACTGCACCGCGACGGACAGGGCACCGTACGTCTTCGACCCCGGCTCCGCGATCATGCGCTCGGCAACTTCTTTCTGCACCATCGTGACCATAACCGTAATCGGCAGATGCCGTTCGAGCAGTGCCATGAGGATGGGCGTCGTGATATAGTATGGCAGATTCGCCGCAACCTTGAACGGTCTCGGTCCCATGATTTCTGGGATATCGACCTTGAGGATGTCCCCCGGAACGATGGTGACATTATCATAGGCCGCCAGGGTCTCTTTGAGCACCGCCGGGAGCTTCTTGTCGAGCTCAACGGCGTGAACCTCTGCCCCGGCTTCGGCGAGTCCCTGCGTAAGCGTGCCGATGCCCGGCCCGATCTCTAGCACGCGGTCGCCCGGCTGCACGTCAGCTGCCTCAACGATACCGCGCACGACACCCGCATCGATGAGGAAGTTCTGGCCGAGCTTCTTGCTCATATGCAGGCCGAAAGCCTTGAGAATATGGGTCGTGACCTCACGGCTTGCGATCTTCGGCTGGAGGATTTTCTCATCTTCCTGGTTCAATCCGCTCACTGCTGCTCCTCCTCTGCCAGTTTTTCCATCGCTGCATCGAACTCCTCGCGCGTGACACCATAATGGTTGAGCCGCTTCAGGAACGTCTTGGCATTCGCAAATCCGAGGCCGAGGAGTTCCCCTGCTTTTGCCCGCCGCTGGGCAGCTTCCGGCGAGCCGGAAAGGCCGTTCATGATGAGATCGGCTCCCGTGAACGCATTACCAGGCTCCCAATCGAGGGTGCGCACCTTCTCGAGTGCCTTGCGGATGGCTTCCGGTTTCGCCTGCTCCACGCCGATATCGTTGTTCGCCGTCGCATCCTTCACCGGGATGAACGCATGCTTGGCATGCGGGAAACGGCGCGAAAGATACAGGCGGATGCGCTCACCGGCGGAATCCGGGTCCGTCAGGATGATGATGCCCCGTTTCTTCTCCGCCTCAGCGATGTTCTTCAGTGCCTGCGGTTTCAGGTTGAATCCTTCCGTGATGATGCAGTCCGCCTCTACCGCCTTGTTGATGGCAACGACATCCATCTTTCCCTCGACAACCAATACTTCTTTGATCAAATTCTGCTCCTCACTTCTGCTCGACGATCTTGCGCAGGATGGCAAAGACATCCTCGTGGATTTCCTCAATTGGGCGCGGATGCCCTTCTTCACCGCACCTTACGGTTTTCCAGCCATAGCGGTAAGCGAAATCGGCATAGGCATCATGAACCTTGCCCAGATAGTCCTTGTCGAGCTCATGGATATCCTCATCCTTCTGCTCTGCTTTGGAGCGCTGTTCGATGAGCTTTGCGGCAATATCCGAAGGCATGTCGAGGAAGATCGTGCAGTCCGGGATAGGCAAGCCAAACTTCGCGTACTCCAGATCCCATATCCAGACGATAAAGTCATCCTGTTTGTGCTCGTCATCAATCTTGACCGACTGATGTACCGTATTGGAGTCGATATAGCGGTCTGCCAAGATGATATCGCCGGCTTCATACCATTTCTTCCATTTCGTTGCATAGCTGGCATAACGGTCCACGGCATAGAACGTTGCCGCTGCATAAGCATCGACATCGGCTGCCTTGCTGCCGAAATCACCGCGCAGGTACATGCGCACGAGCGCGGAAGATTCCGAGTTATAGTCCGGGTAGGAAATATGGTGAACGGGATATCCCAGTTCCTTCAGCCTCTCATATGCCTTCATCACCTGGGTCTCTTTTCCCGAGCCATCCCCAGCTTCAAAGACGATCAGCTTTCCCTTTGCCATTTCGTGTCTTCCCTCTTTCTCTGTATTTCTTTTGAACGATTTTCGGATTTCCGATATCCACAGATTCATCTTAACGGCGGACGACCTTGAGCCTCTGCAAGGAAGCGTCCTCCGGTCCGACAACCTTCCGTCCAAGTTCCTGCATGGAACGGATATAGTCGAGCATATCCCGCCCGATCTCATCCCCCGGCATGAGCAGGGGAATGCCAGGCGGATAGAACATGACCTGCTCCGCTGCAAGGCGTCCCGCTGCCTGCTCAAAAGGCACGCGCTCTACGGGCGCAAAGAATGCCTCCCGCGGCGTCATTCCCTGCGCTGGGACCGGGGGAATCTCCGCCGCAGCCGCGAAGCTGCCGGATTTCCGATGATCCCGTGCCAATCCCTGCAAAGCCGCAAGCAGTCTGCTGCATGTATCTTCATTATCGGCATAAGAGATGATAAAGAGCAGATTGTACGCATCGGAAAGCTCGCATTGAATCCTATAGGCATGGCGCAGGATATGCTCAGCCTCCGTGCCGGAAAGTCCTATGCCGCGCACGCTGACCGTGATCTTCGTACGGTCAAGCCCGCTCGCCCCCGGCGTCGTCATCTCATCCGTTCCCATGACATGGAGGCCGGGAATCGCGTCGATATCCCGGCGCAGCTGATCCGACAGCTGTACCGCCCGCCCGATGCGCTCCGCCCCGGCCTCATGGAGCTGCAGCCGCGCAATGTCCAGCGATGCCAGCAGCAGCTGGTTCGGGCTGGTAGACTGCAGCAGGCTCGCCGCCTGCCGCACGCGCTCGTCATCGACACGCGGTCCTTTCGTCAGCAGCATGGATGCCTGCGTCATCGCACCGACAATCTTATGCGTGCTTTGGGCGGCCATATCGGCACCCGCATCGAGTGCCTGCGGCGGCAGTTCCTCGCTGAATCGCAGATGCGGGCCATGTGCCTCGTCAACGAGCAGCAGCATGCCATGTGCATGGACGAAATCGGCGATTGCCTGCAAATCCACGGTCACGCCATAGTAAGTCGGATAGACGAGTACCAGCGCCTTTGCCTCCGGATGTGCTTCGACAGCCTTTTGGATATCCGCCAGGCGGAGCCCCATAGCGATGCCATAGGTCCCGCTGATCTCCGGCTGGATCCATACGGGCTGCACACCCGCGAGGATAAAGGCGCCGACCAGCGACCGATGTGCGTTGCGCGGCGCGAGAACGGTGTCCCCGGGCTGCAGGGCACCGAGAACCATGGTATGGATGGCTCCCGTCGTGCCGTTGATCATGAAATACGCACGATCCGCCCCATAAAGCTCGGCGGCGAGTTCCTGCGCCTCCCGGATACACATCGTCGGCTCATGGAGGTCATCGAGCTCCTCCATGAGGGAGACCTCTTCCCGGAGCCCCTGCTCCGTGATGAGCTCACGCAGCAGCGGATGCGCGCCGAGCCCCTGTTTATGCCCGGGCGTATGAAAAGCAAGTGCCCCATCCTCCGCATAGGCTCGCATCGCCTCTGCGATGGGCGCATGGTCCTGGCGGCTCAAAGGGCAGCCCCCGTGTCAGCGGCTGCCCCCTGGCTGACGGCAGCCGCCACAGGCTCCTTGCTCTCCGCCGTGCCTGCCTGGCCGGCGGCTGCCTGTTTTTCTGCCTTGCGCTCCAGGCGCAGGTGCACGCGCGTGCCATGGGCGATGCGCCCCGTGATCTTCAGGCTCGCCCCGATGAGGCGCGCGCGCTCCTGCATGCCGATGATGCCGAAATGGCCGGCAGAATTCGGATTATCATCCTCCGCCGTTTTCTCATCCACGACATCCTGGTCGAACCCGCACCCATGGTCCTCGATGAGGACGGACAGGGCATCCCTCGTATAGAGCATGCGCACGGAAGCCTTATTCTGCCCCGAATGATGCGCCACATTCGACAGAGCCTCCTGCACAATGCGGAATATCGCGATCTCCACGTGCTTCGGCAGAGGATAGGCTTCGCCATCCGTATCGAACCGCGCGTAAACGATGCCGCGCTGTACGAGCTTTTGGATAAGCTGGCGCAGTGCGGCCTCGAGGCCGATATCGTCCAGTGCCATCGGACGCATATCAAAAATCACCTGACGCACACTCGTAAGGCAGTCGCGGATCTGCTGGCGCAAATCCTGCAGGGAATGCTTTGCCTCCGTCGGATCATAGTCGATGAGCTTTTCCGCAATCGACGTCTGGAAAATCAGGTTCGCGAGATCCTGTGCCGGACCATCGTGGATTTCGCGGGAAAGGCGGTATCGTTCCTCTTCCTGCGCCTTGATCACACGGGCTCCGACGAACTTATCTTTCTGAACGGCATCGATCTTCCAGACGACGCTGCTGAACTGCGCCGACAGGAACGACAGCACCGAGCCGATAGCGAGTGCGAGGTGCTCCGCCTGATCGAGCATCTTGCCGAGTTTCCGCAGATGAAGCTCCATCTGGTCGCGCCGCTCGCGCAGCTGCTGCTCCTGGTCGCGTGCCACGCCGAGCTCGACCTGTACGTTCTTGACTTCTTCGTACGTCTGCCGGATGCGCTCTTCCGAATAATCCGCGAAATTGGCAGAAACCCGGACGAGCTTCTGCTTTTCCTTCTGTTCCTGCTCCGCCAGGACATCGACGCGCTCGATGGTCTCGCGTGCCTGCACCCGCAGGATACGTAACTGCTCGCGGCAGTTGTCGACCTCCTCGCGTGCCGTCTCGTAGATCTCAAAGACCTGCGACTTGTTATCCTCGATCGTCTGGATCGTGCTGTTGAGGATTTTTTTCAGGGAACCGTTCTTCAGGATGTCCTTATCGCTGCCTTCCGCTTGTTCCGGATGCTTCGTTATGGCCATCTCAATCCCTCCATTTCCGAACTTCTCCTTTCTATTTTATCGAAAACACATCCATTGGTAAAGTCCCAAACGAAGGAAAGATTGCGGTTTTGGGTTGCTTTTCCCGCCAATACCCTTTAAAATGAAAAGAGTAATTATCCTATAGAATCGAAAGGTGATCGCTCATGAGTATCTTCTCCCGCTTCCTCCCGAAACGGAAACCGGTGGAAATCAAGAATAATATCCCGAAGGAAAAAGCCAATATCCGCAAGACTTTCGGGATCTACTGCCACGCCCATCACGGCACGGACGGAGACAAGCTCTGCCCGAAATGCACGGCACTCCTCGCCACGGTCATGACCAAGATGAACCGCTGCCGCTATGGCATCACGAAGCCGATCTGCGACCGCTGCGATTTCGCAGACCAGTGCTTCGGGCCGCGCCAGGCGAAGGACTTCATGGAAATCATGCATTCTTCGCAGAAGCGCATGTTCCTCCATCATCCCATGATGACCTTCAAGCACAAGCTCGCGAGCATGGGTGTCGACTACGCCAAGATGCAGCAGCAGAAAAAAATCGAGGATAAGGTCAAAGCCAAAGAGGCTGCTTCCAAGGAGCGCGCGAAAGAGCGCAAATCCAAGAAATAAGCCTGTTTCCCCGACGCCAATAAAAAATCCCGCTCCGGCGGGATTTTTTTGTTATTCTGTTTGATGTTCCTTGCGGACCAGATGCAGATACGGTTCTTTTTTTCGTTCCGCTTTCTCCTCCGCTGCCTGCTCCTCCCTGTGCCGCTCACGGGGAGAGTGCACGGCACCGTCAGCGATATTCGCGAGCATGCCCATGGCCGCCATCGTGACGATGAGCGAGGAGCCTCCATAGCTGATGAAGGGCAGCGGCACACCGATAACCGGTGCGAGGCCGCAGACCATCGCCATGTTGATGAACGCCTGCCCGGAGATGAGCAGCATGATGCCGAGCGCGAGAATCTGCCCGAAGGCATCGCGTGCAAGGTTGGCAATGCGCACGCAGTAAAGCGTCAGTGCCAGGAAGAGGCCGAAAACCAGCAGCGCGCCGATAAACCCATGCTCCTGGCTGAAGATAGCAAAGGCGAAGTCCGTATGCGCTTCCGGCAGGTAGGCGTATTTGCTGACGCCTTCGCCGAGGCCCATGCCCCAGAATCCGCCCGACCCGATGGTCGAAAGAGACTGTACCGTCTGATAGCCGATGCCCTGCGCATCCGCCCAGGGATCCCAAAGCACAGACATACGCCTCATGCGGTAGGGCTGCAGGAAGATGAGCGCCGTGAGTGCTGCCACAGCCAGGCCGACGACGGTCTTCAGCTGTCCCTTCTTCACGCCCGCGATACAGGACATGAAGAACGGCACACCCACGATGATCATAGCGGTACCCATATCCGGCTCCAGCTCGACGAGGAACGCCATGCCCAGGATCACGAGGAACTGCCGGTTGAACAGCGTCACCGCTCCCTTGCGCATGAGCTGGTGCGAAATGCTCGCCGAAGCGATCAGGATAGACAGCAGCTTCGCGAACTCCGCCGGCTGAAACGCCGTGATGCCAAGGTTCAGCCAGCGTTTGGCCCCGTTGATCGGCGTCGCAAAAATCAGCACGGCAACGAGGCATGCGCCGATAAAGACCAGGAATGGCAGGATAATCGCACGCCACTTCTTATAATCCAGCCGTCGGCACAGAAGGAATGCGATAATGCCAAAGACAAGCATACCGCAATGCCGGATGAGAAAATAATACGGTACATGGTCCTGCATCGATGCCAGCACATAGCTCGAACTGAAAACATTGATCGTGCCTAAGACGATGAGGATAGCCATGATGACAATGATCGGCTCCGCATCACTCGTCCATATGATTTTCCTGACGCGCACCTTCAGTCCCCCTTAGCGGAACAGCACCTCACAGCGGTTGATCTTCTCACCGAAGCCACTGAATTTCCGTTCATACTCCGTCTCGATATTGTCCGGACGGTTCTCCGCATGCAGATCATAGGAAACGTCGCGCACGTCCAGTCCTGCCTCCTCGAACTGCTCCAGAGAGAAGTCGAAAAGCGGACGGTTATCCGTCTTGAAATGCAGCTCGCCCGGCTTCTTCAGCAGACGGCGGTACTTCCCGAGGAAATTCACATGGGTAAGGCGGCGCTTCGCGTGGCGCTTTTTGGGCCACGGATCGCAAAAGTTGATGTAGAAACGGTCGACCTCACCCGGGGCAAAGATCGTCTCGATGTTGTTGATATCAAAGACGAGCAGCTTCACGTTTTTGAGTTCCATCTCCGCCACTTTCCTGGCAGCCATATAGAGCACATCCTGCTGCATCTCTATGCCGATGAAGTTGATTTCCGGATGGCGCGCCGCCATCTGCGTGATGAAATCGCCCTTGCCCGTTCCGAGCTCGACGTGAAGCGGTGCCGTACGGCCGAACCAGTCGGCCCAGTGCCCCTGGCGCTCCTCTCCGATCGTCATATCGCGGCTGACGACGAAATCGTCAAAGTCATGGATGGCCTGATCTACCCAGGGTTTTCTCCTTAAACGCAATCGATTTTCCTCATTTCTTTTCCAGATCGTATTTCTTCAGGTAACGGTAGAGCGTCACACGGCTTACGTTCAGCAGGTTCGCAAGGCGGCTGACATTGCCTCCTGCAGCCTGCCATGCGCGGACAAAGACTCCCTTATCCTCTTTCCAGCGGTTATCCGGCTTGATATCGCCCATGAGGTTGATATCGTCCGGACGGATCACGTCCATGGGCGTGTTGAAGAACGCATACTCCAGCACGCTCTGCAGCTGCTTGATGTTGCCCGGCCAGTCATACGCCGTCAGCGCATCGACCGTTTCCGGCAGGATGTCCTTCGGCTGCATCTGATGCTGTACCGCCAGCTCGTTCAGGATATGCTTCGTGAGCACCGGGATATCCTCACGGCGCGAGCGCAGGGCCGGCAGGCGGATAACGCACTTCGACACGATATCATAGAGATCGCGCGCAAAGAGGCCGCGCTCCGTCAGGCGCTTGAGGTCGCTGTCGCAGGCTGCAACGATGCGTACATCAATCGGGCGGTCCACGTTTTCCCCGATGCGGCACGCCGTACCGCGATTCAACGCATCGGCGAGTTCCTGCGCTACCTTCTTCGGCATGCGCTCGATCTCATCCAGGAAAAGCGTGCCCCCCGAAGCGAGCTCGAGCCGTCCCTGATGGCTGACCTCCCCCTGCACGATGCCGAACAGTTCATGCTCCAGGACCTCTGGCGTCGCATCGCCGCAGCGCAGCGTGATGAGCGGGCCTGCCGCACGCGAACTGGCCTGATGGATGCCATGCGCCATACGCTGCTTGCCGGTTCCGGCCTCGCCCTGGATCAGGATATGGTGCTTATTCTTCGCGATGCGCGCCGCCTTGTTCTTCACCGCCTTGAACGTATCGCCCTCGCCGACCATCGAGTTCAGGCTGTACTTTGCCGTATAGCCTGCCGCGTGTGCGACGAGCGTGCGCAGATCCTCGATGGGCATCGAAACGACAGCAACGGATTTCACGGCATGATTCCGATCGCGCTCGAGCGGCACGACGGTCGTGATATCCTCATAGGTTTTATTCGGTGTAATCCAAGTGACTTCTTTATTGTAGCTGGGGATGCCGCGGAAGCCATTGTAGATTGGCGTATGCTGGTAATTCAGGATGACATCGTTGAGGTTTTCCCGCTTTCTCATCCTCTGCTGATGCCTCAGGCCGATGCCGGCGAGCCGCTTGTGCCCCAGCGTATTCGCATACGCCACTTCACCGCCCGGCAGCACATGGTAAACAGCAAACGGCGTGGCATCGAGGATAGCCTCCTCCGCACGCTGCCGCATATATTCCTCCATATGGAGTTCCAGCGAGTTCTTCATCGTGAACAGCAGCGAGATAACCGCATCCTGCGGCATGACGACCTGCTCCATCGATACGAGCGTGATGATATAGCGGAACTCTCCGCCGACGAATACTGGTGCCGAGCAGGCATCACCGAGCTGGCATTCCTCAACCCACATTTCCGGGCCGAACATCCAGAACGGCGTCTGCTGCTCATGTACGACGCAGATGCTCGAAGTGCCGACTTCCTCCTCCCCGACGCGCACGCCCTCGATCTCGCCCGGCGTCATCTGATAGAATGGCAGCGAGTAACTCTTGAGCACGACGCAGTCCGAAGTGACCAAGAGCAGCGACAGATTATACTCCTGAAAGAACTCTTTGATGGTATCGGCCAGATGACCGAGGTACGCGATCGCTTCATGGTTCTGGCGCTGGAGCTTATGGAATTCCTCTGCGGGCAGACGGTTGGAGATATTCATCTTGTCCCTTGCGATATTCATTTGCTGGCACCGTCTCCACGAAGAAGCCACCCACGGATGGACATTCGCGTCCATGACGCCCTTCTCAATAAACTGCCGGTAATAATTATCCAGCTTTTCCCGGCTTCTGTGCTCTCTGATCATGTGGCTGATTCCTCCTGTTCTGTTCCAATTTTTCCTGCTTCCTGATTCTTAGCTTTCTATTTCTCTATTCCCTTCCATGATTCCTGCTTTTACCCCTGGCAGAACACATGGATACTTTACATTCATAGCATTTCATTCTACCGCATATTCCACTTTCTGTAAAGGAAAGATTTCCTCTTCCTGTAAATCTTTTGCCAAAGAACATACAGGAATGCTATAATAAGAAAGATATCTGAAAATCAGGCAAAAGTAAAGGGGTTTGATCCTATGGCAAAACAGTACAAGAAACTACAGCACAAGCTGTATCCGAAAAAGCAGGATGACAAGAAAAAGGAGAAAGAGAAGATCGGCAAGGATTACCTGCTCCTCGGCGTCATGATCTTCACGATCGTCGTAACCGTCCTCGGCTGGGGCAGCCTGACATTGTGGAACAGAGCGATGTATGTGCTTCTCGACATCTCGCTGGTCCTCACGTATGCGCGCCGCCATGCCAAGCTTTCCGAGGCCCAGCAGCGGATCTGCGACCGCGCGAGCCTCATCGGTATCGGCCTTGCCGTCGCGATGTTCGTCGTCATGCTCATTGAAGACTTCATGAAGTAAGTTCTTCCCTTTCGATACTGGATAGCAAAAAACTGCCACACTTTCGTGTGGCAGTTTTCTTATCCGAAAAATCAGGCCTCCAACTCCGTACCCACGGCACGCAGACGCGCAATCGCGCGGCGCAGAGCCAGCTGAGCACGCTCGATGTCGATGCCATCGGATTCCGGCTGGCCCTGGTGGAACCTCGCGATGCGTTCCTTGGCACGAGCCATGGCCTCTTTCGCGCGGTTGATGTCGATGTCGATCGGCATCTCCGACGCCGTCGCGAGAACCGTGATCTTTTCTGGCGTGACCTCCATGAAGCCGCCGGCAACAGCGATGAGCTGTTCATCGCGGTCCTGGCTCACGCGCACGCGCATGGCGTGCGGCACGAGGCCGGTGACGAGAGGGGCATGATGTGGCAGGATGCCGAGCTCGCCGCCCGTAGAGCGAACGATGAGCATGCCGATATCCTCCGTGTACACGACCTTGTCCGGAGAAACAACCTCAAGCTTAATCGTAGACATAGATTATGCCTCCTTTTGCAGCTTCTTTGCTTTCTCCACAGCCTCGTCGATCGTGCCGACCATATAGAATGCAGCCTCCGGCAGGTCATCATACTTGCCTTCCAGGATTTCCTTGAAGCCGCGAACCGTTTCTTTCAGCGGGACATATTTGCCCGGCGAACCCGTAAACACCTCAGCGACGAAGAACGGCTGAGACAGGAAACGCTGGATCTTGCGCGCACGGGAAACCGTGAGCTTATCCTCATCGGAAAGCTCCTCCATGCCGAGGATCGCGATGATATCCTGCAGATCCTTGTACTTCTGGAGCACAGCCTGGACGCCGCGGGCGACCTTGTAATGCTCCTCGCCAATGACCTGCGGGTCGAGGATACGGCTCGTGGAATCCAGCGGATCGACGGCCGGATAGATACCGAGCTCAGCGATCTGGCGGGACAGAACCGTCGTCGCATCCAGATGCGTGAACGTACCCGCAGGAGCCGGGTCGGTAAGGTCATCGGCCGGGACATAGACAGCCTGGACGGACGTGATGGAGCCGTCTTTCGTGGACGTGATGCGCTCCTGCAGGGCACCGATATCCGTGGACAGCGTCGGCTGATAACCAACGGCGGACGGCATACGGCCGAGCAGTGCGGATACCTCGGAACCAGCCTGGATGAAACGGAAGATGTTATCGATGAAGAGCAGCACGTCGCGGTGCTCGACATCGCGGAAGTACTCCGCCATCGTCAGACCCGTCAGGGCAACGCGCATACGTGCTCCTGGCGGCTCGTTCATCTGGCCGTAAACGAGGGCCGTCTTATCGAGGACGCCGGACTCCTTCATCTCGCCCCAGAGGTCGTTACCCTCACGGGTACGCTCGCCGACGCCGGCGAACACGGAATAACCGGAATGCTCGGTTGCAATGTTGTGGATCAGCTCCATGATGAGGACCGTCTTGCCAACACCTGCACCGCCGAACAGACCCGTTTTACCACCGCGGGAGTACGGAGCGAGCAGGTCGATGACCTTGATGCCCGTCTCCATGATCTGCGTGGACGTCTCCTGATCCTCGAACTGCGGAGCCGGACGGTGAATCGGCATCGACATCTTGTTGCCGACCGGCGTCGGGTCCTGGTCAACCGTCTGACCGAGTACGTTGAAGATACGGCCCAGGCACTCCTGACCGACTGGAACCGTGATCGGAGCGCCCGTATCCTCTGCCTCGATGCCGCGCACGAGACCATCCGTAGAGCTCATGGCGATGCAGCGCGTTACGCTGTCGCCGAGGTGCTGCATGACCTCGACCGTGAGGTCGATATCGATGCTGCCCGCTTTGCCTTTGATGGTAACGGCATTGAGGATGGCCGGCAGCTCGCCTGCCGGGAATTCAATATCTACGACAGGTCCGATGACCTGTACGACTTTACCTTTTGCCAATGGTAAACCTCCTTTGGATTTACACTATTCAAGAGCAGCCGCGCCGCCCACGATCTCCGTGAGCTCCGTGGTGATGCCGGCCTGACGGACCTTGTTGTAGTAGAGATCCAGCTTATGCATGAGATCGTCGGCGTTATCCGTCGCGTTGCTCATCGCATTCATGCGGGAGCTCACCTCGCTCGCTGCGGACTGCAGGAACGAGGCATAGACCGTCGTGTAAAGGTACTGCGGGAGCAGGAAGCCGAGCACCGTGGCCGCATCCGGCTCGTAGATGTACTCGGTATGGATCCCCGCATCCTCCGTCTTCACATTCTGGAACGGCAGAAGCTGCGTAGCCTGAGCCTCGCAGCTGATGGCCGAGATAAATTTCGTCCAGACCATGAAAACATCCTTGACGTCCCCGGACTGGAAGCGCTCGATCACGTTGATCGCAATCCGGCGCGCGCTCTCGAAATCCGGATGGTCGCTGAAGCCCGTGTACTCGCCGACGACATCGTAGCCGCGGCTGACGAAATGGCTCACGCCGCGGCGGCCGCATACGATGAGCTGCGTATTGGCTTTATCCTCTATGAGGGACTCCGCCATCTTACAGGCATTGCTCGTATAGGCACCGGCGAGGCCCTTATCGGCCGTAACGACGAGAATCAGGCGTTTGCCCGTCTCGTGCTTCTTCAGCAGCGGATGCGAGAAATCGGCACCCGCATTGGAGGCGATCTCGTTCACGACCTCCATGACCTTCTCGGCGTATGGACGATTGGCATTGGCTGCCTCTTTGGCACGGCGCAGGCGCGAGGTCGCGACCATGTTCATGGCACTGGTGATCTGGCGCGTGCTCTTGACGCTCTTGATGCGATGGCGAATATCTTGTAAACTAGCCAAAAAGAATCACCTCGCTGCCTTATGCCATTTTATACGTCACAGTTTCCTTGAACTCGTTGATGGCATCGGAAAGTTCCTTCTCCAGGGCATCGTCGAGCTTCTTCTGCTCGATGATCTTCTGGCCGACTTCCGGATGCTGGTTGCGCATGAACTGCAGGAAATCCGCCTGGAACTGCACGACCTTCTCGACAGGGATATCCACGAGGAAGCCCTTGACGGCCGTGTAGATAACCATGACCTGATCCTGTACGAGCAGCGGGCTGTACTGAGCCTGCTTCAGCGTCTCGACCATGCGGGCACCGCGGTCGAGCTCTGCCTTCGTCGTCTTATCGAGGTCGGAGGCGAACTGCGAGAACGCTGCGAGCTCGCGGTACTGAGCGAGATCCAGGCGCATCGTGCCTGCGACCTGCTTCATGGCCTTGATCTGAGCGGAACCACCGACACGGGAGACCGAAAGGCCGACGTTGATAGCCGGGCGGATACCAGAGTAGAACGCATCCGTCTCGAGCATGATCTGGCCATCGGTGATGGAGATAACGTTCGTCGGGATGTAGGCCGAGACATCGCCTGCCTGCGTCTCGATGATCGGCAGAGCCGTGATCGAGCCGCCGCCGAGCTTATCGTTGAGCTTTGCTGCGCGCTCGAGCAGACGGGAATGCAAATAGAAGACATCGCCCGGATAAGCCTCACGTCCTGGCGGTCTGCGGAGCAGCAGGGACATAGCGCGGTATGCAGCAGCATGCTTCGTCAGGTCATCGTAGACGCAGAGGCATGCATGACCCTTGCCGTTCTCATCCTTCTTGTACATGAAGTACTCGGCCATGGCGCAGCCGGCATATGGTGCCAGATACTGCAGCGGAGCACTGTCGGCAGCCGTTGCTGCGACAACGATCGTGTACTCCATAGCGCCATGCTCCTGCAGCGTCTTGACGACACGTGCAACCGTCGAAGCCTTCTGGCCGATGGCGACGTAGACGCAGATGCAGTTCTGGCCCTTCTGGTTGATGATCGTATCCGTAGCAATGGCCGTCTTGCCGATGCCGCGGTCGCCGATGATCAGCTCGCGCTGGCCGCGGCCGATCGGGACGAGGGCATCGATGGCCTTCAGGCCGGTCTGCAGCGGTTCCTTGACCGGCTTGCGGTCAGCAATGCCCGGTGCGTGGAACTCGACCGGACGGGACTCCGTCGTCGCGATGGGGCCCTTGCCGTCGATCGGACGGCCGAGTGCATCGACGACGCGGCCGATCATGGCCTCGCCAACCGGTACCTGCATGATGCGGCCCGTACGATTGACGCGCGAGCCCTCTTTGATTTCCGTGTCGCCGCCGAGAATAACGGCACCGACATTGTCCTGCTCAAGGTTCAGGACCAAACCGTAAATATCATTACCGAAGTCGAGCAGCTCGCCAGCCATAGCCTTGTCGAGGCCGTGGATATGGGCGATGCCGTCACCGATTTCGATAACCGTACCAACTTCATCCGTTTGCAGATCGACGTTATAGTTCTTGATCTGGTCTTTGATGATGGACGTTATTTCTTCCGGATTCATTTTCATAACTTCGCTGTCACCCCAGTTTCATCACTTGTTCGCCAGTAATTCCTTACGGAGTTTCATCAGGCGTCCGGTCACGCTGCCATCGATGCGCTTGTCTCCGATCTGCACGACGACGCCGCCGATGAGGCGGTCATCCACATGCAGGCGCAGCTTGATGGACTTGCCCGTAACCTGCTCCAGTTTTTCCGTAATCTTCTTCTGCTGCTTTTCCGATGCCGGCTTGGCCGTCGTGACATCGGCGATCACGATACCGCGCGCATCGTAGGAGAAACCGCGGTAAAGATCCTCGACTGCATCGATGAGACCGATGCGGCGCTTATCGACAAGCAGCAGCAGGAAATGGTAGACTTCCGTGGAGACATTCTTCTCGAATGCCTTTTTCAGAAGGTCTTTCTTGGCCTGGTTATCCACCTGCGGATTCGACAGGAAAGCACCCGCCGCCGGAATCGAGTCAATGACCTCTCGTACTTCGGCGAGCTCTTTGCCATACTCCACAAGCTTATCTTCCTCCTGGGCGAGCTCAAACATCGCCCGGGCGTATTTGCGTGCAAGCTGTATGTTTAGCATGGCAAATCACCAATCTTATCCTTGTCCAGCTTTGCGACGAACTCGTCGATGAGCTGCGCATTATCGTCCTTATCGATATTCTTGGCAAGAATCTTGCCAGCAGCAGCCAGCGACAGCGTCACGACCTCGCCCTTCAGCTGCTCAACAGCCTTGGCACGGTCGCTTGCGATCTGAGCCTCTGCCTCTTTCAGACGTGCAGCGACTTTCGCATCGGCTTCCTGCTTCCTCTGCTCTGCGTATGCTGCGGCTTCTTTCTCCGCACGCAGGCGGATCTCCTCTGCCTTTTTGTTGGCCTCAGCCAGCTTTGCCTTGTAGTCAGCGAGCAGTTTATCCGCCTCGGCCACATCGGCATCCGCCTTGTTCAGGCTCTCCGCGATGCGGTCGGAACGTTTCTGGAGCATGCCTTTGACCGGCTTATAGCAGAAATACCACAGCAGCAGGACCAGGATCAGGAAGTTCAGGATCTGCGCTACGAGCGTCATATTCAGGTCTATCAACTACTATGCCTCCCTTCCAATCATCAGACAAGAAAACTTATTTGATGAGCGGGTTTGCATAAAGCATGATCAGCGCGATGACGGTAGCGATGATAGCCATGGACTCGATGAGGCCGACGGAGATCAGCGTGTTCGTGAAGAGCTTGCTCTGTGCTTCCGGCTGGCGCGTAATACCCTCGATGAAACGGCTCGTGACGAGACCATCACCGAGACCAGCACCGATTGCTGCGAGACCCATCGTAATACCTGCACCGATCAGGGCACCTGCGACCATAATTGCGTTTTCCATGAATAGAATCCTCCTTAAAAATCAGAATGATACGGATACTGAAAAGACCTTACTTTCCCTCATCATCCGAGCCGCCGACTGCGTTCGCGAGATAGGCCATGGACAACATCGTGAAGATGAAGGCCTGGACTCCGCCGATGAAGATACTGAAGGCCAGCCAGATGACTGACGGGATCGGCATCCAGACCGGCATGAGCTTGAGCAGGATGATGATGAGAATCTCGCCCGCGAGGATATTGCCGAATAGACGGAAAGACAGCGTAATCGGCTTGGCAATCTCCTCGATGGCGTTGATAACGACAAAGACTGGCGTCGGCTGGAAGAAATGCTTGATGTAGTGACCGCCCTTCATGTAAAGGCCCAGCGTGTGAACCATTACGATGACCAGCAGGGCAAGCCCGAGTGTGGTGTTCAAGTCATTGGTTGGCGACGACATCGTCGGGAAAAGTCCCAGCCAGTTCGAAACCAGCAGGAACATGAAGAGCGACACGATGAACGGCGCGAGGAACTGGCCCCGCTTGCCCATCGTGGTCTCGATCTGCGCCTCAAGGCTCGTGACGATGATCTCGACCACATTCTGCCAGCCCGTCGGAACCATTTTCAGGTTTCTCGTGGCCAGAAACGCGATGAGAAGAACGATCGCCATGGTGAGCCAGGTCATGCACAGTGTTTCCCAGTTGAAGGTGAAGCCAGCCCAGTGCACTACTTCGCGAACACCGATTTCATGCATATACCTTACCTCCCTCTCCGGGATGTGTCCCGGAATTTACTTCTGCACGGCCGGAGCCGCGGCTTAGTGCTTATCCTGGAGGAGCCCGCGCCGGAGGAGCAGTACCATCGCCAGTCCGTAGCAGAGCGCAAACCCGAGAACGGCGGTGTAGAACACCGCTCGCGAAATCTGTACTGCTGCAAAGAACACGGCAAAAATGGTGAATAACCGGACAAAAAAGCCCCACAACATCTGTTTCTTCGCGGCCTCCGCAGAGAGCTTCATGCTCCGCCACGTACGCCAGACCAAAGTAAAGATGCAGATGGCGGCGGCTGCGTAGCCGATGAACAGTGCACCGAGCAGCATCCCCTTCCCCGCTGTCAGGAGGGAGATGGCCGCAAAGACCGTGCAAATGCCCAAACCGGTCAGCATATGCCGCACAAACAAGGATAAGTCTTCTTTCATATTCCTCCTCCGATAGCCTGCATGCAGGTATCATCGTCGAATATTGCTTTGAGACAGGGATTCCCCTATCGGTGTTTACTTCGACAAGTACTATCCCTTAACCTTCTAAAAATAAAAATTTTATTTTTATGATATAAGGATTTATGTCCGAAATAAACCGTGCTTATACTAGGATAAACCTGCTTGATTGTTTTGTCCTAATTAATAGCAATTCATATTATAAGGGGTATTTTCCATTTTGACAAGGGGACATGTGACATTTTTTCCTTTTCTTGGAATGCTCAGACAAGTCCACCGGATTTCAGCTGGCGGTAAAGCGTGTAGATGGCGCCCGGGAAACCGATGACCGCTCCAATGAGCCGTCCGGTATGCCCGAGGCCGAAATGCATATCCGCTTCATAGCCGAGAAAGATGCAGATTCCGACAAAAACCACAAAATAGATGCCGATGCCGCTGAGGACGGCGAATGCCCGCACGGCCTGACGCAGTCCCTCATGCCTTGGTTCTTTTTCTTCTGACATAGTTTCCTCCCGATAAAAAAGAGCCCTCCCGGATGGGGAAGGACTCTGGATTTGCTTATTCGTTGAAACGGTCCGGTTTTTCCTGCGTGAAACCGTAATGATAGAGAATGGCCTGGATGATGCGGCGTGCCGCCTGTCCATCGCCGTACGGGTTCACGGACTCTGCCATGCGGCTGTACTCAGCCTTATCCGTGAGCAGGCTCTTTGCCTCCTCATAGACGCGGTCGCGGTCCGTGCCGATGAGTTTGACGGTACCGGCCGCAACGGCTTCCGGGCGCTCCGTCGTATCGCGCAGGACGAGGACCGGCTTGCCGAGCGCCGGCGCCTCCTCCTGCACGCCGCCCGAATCCGTGAGGATCAGGCAGGCGCGGTGCATGAGGTTCGCGAACGGCTCATAATCGAGCGGCTCGATGAGGTGTACGCGGTCCATGCCGCCGAGCTCCTCATTGACGACCTCGCGGACCTTCGGGTTCTTGTGGACCGGGAACACGACCTCAACGTCATCGAACTCATCAACAAGCTGCTTCAGCGCCTTGTACACATGGCGCATCGGCTCGCCGAGGTTCTCGCGGCGGTGTGTCGTCACGAGGATCACGCGATGATTCCGGAAATCAACGCCATCGAGCGAAGCATCGAAATCGAATTCGTCCTGTACCGTATGGTGGAGGGCATCGATGACCGTATTGCCCGTCACGAAGATGCCTTCCGCCGGTACGTTCTCGGCGAGGAGGTTCTGCTCCGACGTCGCCGTCGGCGCGAAATGCAGGTCGGCGATACGGCCCGTCAGCTGACGGTTCATTTCCTCCGGGAACGGCGAATACTTGTTGTGCGTGCGCAGCCCGGCCTCGACATGACCGACCGTGGTCTGATGATAGTATGCGGCGAGGGCACCAGCAAACGTCGTCGTCGTATCGCCATGCACGAGCACGATATCCGGCTGCTCCTCCGACAGCACCTTATCGAGGCCGTTCATCGCCCTCGTCGTGATATCGAAAAGCGTCTGCCCCTTCGCCATGAGATTTAGGTCATAGTCCGGCGTGATGTGGAACAGGCCGAGCACCTGGTCGAGCATCTCGCGGTGCTGCGCCGTCACAGCGACAACCGGCGTGATCTCCTCCGGATGTTTCTGCAGTTCGAGCACGATCGGCGCCATCTTGATGGCTTCCGGACGCGTGCCGAATACCGTCATCACCTTGATTTTCTTCTTCTCCATCGGGTGACCTCCTTGCTTATTGTTGATTCGCCGAATCATTCATATGGAAGATGCCGATTTTCTTGGCACCAAAAAGTACGACAACCAGTACGACACAGACGATGACCACAGCAATCTGGCTGCTGACCTCTGTGAGCGCGACAGCCGAGAGTCCGAGCATCGCGCTGATGACATACATGAGCAGGACAGCCTGCCGCTGCGTGAAACCCAGGTCGAGCAGGCGGTGATGCAGATGGCCCTTGTCCGGCTTGAAAATCGGCACGCCGCCGCGATAGCGCCGCACGATAGCGAACGTCGTATCCATGATAGGCAGGCCGAGCGCAAGGATCGGCACGATGAGCGCAATCGTCGTCGCAGCCTTCACCGCACCGATGATGGAAATGCCCGAGAGCATGAAGCCGAGGAACATGCTGCCCGAATCGCCCATGAAGATGCGCGCCGGATTGAAATTGTAGTAAAGGAAACCTACGGCCGAACCGGCCAGGCAGGCCGTAACCACGGCGATAAACAGGATATCCTGCTGCAGCGCAACGAGGCAGATCGTGATGGCAGCGATGGTCGAGACGCCGGCTGCCAGGCCGTCGAGGCCATCGATGAGGTTGACCGTATTCGTGATGCCGACGACCCAGAATACCGACAGCGGTATCGCGAGATACTCGAGAAAGATGTAATCGCCGAACGGATCCGTGATGAAGTCCACGCGGACGCCGAAACCGACGACGAGCACGCACGCCGCCACGATCTGGCCGAGCAGCTTGACCTTGGCCGGAAGGTCCGTGTAGTCGTCGATGAGGCCGAGGATCACGATGAGCGTGCTGCTGACCAGCAGGCCGATAAGCTCAAACTCCTGCTCATCCGGCACATCGGTATAGCTGTTCACGATCAGGATAGCGATCATGAAAGACAGCCAGATACCCAGTCCTCCGATACGCGGAATCGGCTTCTTATGTACCTTGCGCTGGTTCGGCTTGTCCAGCGCACCGGTTTTTCTTGCAAACCAAATAACACCTGGCGTAACGAGCAGCGCCACACCGGCGGCGATGACGAACGCCAACAGATAATCTGGCATAGAATTGTCGCACCCCTTTATTTTCACGGTTCCTGCCCGCTTTCGGGCAGGCATTCATAACAGATTCATTTTACAACAGGGGCATCCGGGTGTCAACCGGACCTTTTCGCCCCATACCAGGCCGCTCAATCATGGATTTCCGCCGGTGCACAGCGCACGATGCTGCCATCCTCATCGTAATAGACGACCTGCGCCAGCTTCGCGTTGCGCAGCATGCGGCGGCAGAGCAGGCACGGTTTTCCCGATGCCAGGGAGCCATCGGCATTGAAGCCGACGATATAGATCGTCGCCCCCTCCATCGCGGCCGGGTCGCCGTTGATGATGGCATTCTGTTCTGCATGCACGGCGACGCAAAGCTCGTAATTATGCCCTTTGGGGACATGCAGGCGCTCGCGCTCGCAGAGCCCTGTATCGATGCAGTTCGCCTCTCCGCGGGGAGCACCGTTATATCCCGTGCTCACGATGATGTGATCCTTGACGATGATTGCCCCATAGCGGCGGCGCAGGCAGGTCGCGCGGCGGCCGACCGCCTTGGCGATATCGAGGAAATATTCCGTCCAGTCCGGACGGGTCTGCTTTTCACATGGCATATCGAAAACCTCCTATGATTCCGGGTGATTTCGGGACTTCTTTCCGCTGCGCGGCTCGAGCCGCTCGGGTACGCGGGGCAGGTCATCGGCCAGGCTGCCCTCCCGCTGGATGAAGCGCCTGCCGAGGATAACGGCGACGAAGTCATCGACGGGCTCCGGCGGCACCTGCATGCCCTGTGGCACGAGACGGCGCCAGCCATGCCGCGGATGCGCCTGCCAGTAGTACTCTTTCGCCAGTTCCGTTGTCCGGTACTCATCGATGACCGTGACCGCCAGTTCCGGCAGTGCCTTTTGGATGCGGGCATGCGCCTCACGGCTCGTCGTGCCGTTCCCCTCGATGAGATGCGTAAATCCAAATTTCTCCTGCGCCTGCCGGACACAGGACTCCAGGTCCTCTGTGGCTATGACCTGCTGATACAGGACATGGCCGTCCGCCTGCAGCACGGCAAAGCCGCATTTATCCCTGCCGGGATCGAGTGCAGCCAGCGTCTTCATCGCGATTCCTCCTCACAGCCTCCCGGTCCGGAAAACAGAAAAAGCCCCTCGTTGGGGCTTTTCCTTCTCCGGTCACGGATTCGTGCCCGACAATTGTTCCAGTTTGATCTTCAGGCGAAGCGGTCCCTGCGCGTCCGTATTATCCCGCGCATAGGCCGAGAGAACGATGCTGCCGCGAAGCGGTGCAAGAGCATGGACGACATCGTAGAACTGCGTGCCCTCGATGATGCCGACCGTTCCATTGAGCGGATCCTGCAGGACGCCCTTCTGCACAGCGGCAAAATTCACATCGCGCAGGAAACTCATGACCGTCTGCTCGGCCTCATCCTGCGTCTTTCCCTCCATCGTATAACGCCGTGCGAGGATGAACTCGTCAGCCTGATAGATTACGCTGTTCTTATAGAGTTCCAGTGAGGCGCGCACCGCCTCGCCACGGATCAGATTGCCCGCAGCCGCGACGCGGACGACCATATCCCGGTCGCTCTTTGCGATTTCCTTGACCGCACCTTCATACTCCGGCTTATAGACCCAGATGCTTTCATCATCCTTGTTCTGGCCGACGCGCGCCGACACATTGCGGCTCGCCAGCTGCATGAGCGTCGTCATGTCTTTGCGGACCTCTTCCTCCGGTCGATTGCCGCGGATGACGGCGCTCGCGATGATCTCGCCCGCACGGAACGTGATATCGCCCTCGCGCATCGAGATGAGGCCCGTCTGGAGTTCCTCCGTGCGTTTCCCGAGAACATTGTTGACCTGCGTCAATATGTCGTTGCGCTGGGATAATTCCTTGTTGCCAAAAGTCAGTTTCTCATTCTGGCCGACGAGCAAATCGTTGCGGCTCGCCAGGCTGTCGTTCTCCGCCATGAGATCGGCATTGCTGCTGTTCAGTGCCTCATTGGCGAGCTGCAGGATGCGGTTTCCTTCCTCGAGCCGTTCGGACTCCGCCCGCAGTTCCTCCTGCTGGGCCTGAAGCTTCTCCACATCCGATTTCGACTGCTCCAGCGCCGCATTCGTCTGCTGCTGCTCATCCTGCGCACGGGCCAGGGCGTCCGAGGCGGCATCCAGCTTCTGCTGGGTCTGCACCATGCTCTGATGCAGGCGCTCCATGCCGAAAAGCGCCGTCCGCACATTCTGCGAGACCGCTGCACTGACCCCCAGCGTCAGCGTGGAAATGCAGATACCCGTGAAAATCGTGATGACAATCGACGTGTGGCGGGGACGCAGACCGAACAGCGATAAGCGTTTCTTGCCGATCTTGGTACCGAGACGGTCACCGATGAAGGCAATGGCTCCACCGGTAATGACCAGTACCAGGATCAGCAGAATCCCATACAACATACGCCAGCCCCCTTAGACGAAAATTTCTCTTTCCCCAAAATATGCTACTCATTTCCTTGGTGCCCAAGGCAGAAATATCACCGCGATGCCTTCCGTATCAGGAAGAAGCCCGCGATGATCCCGACGATGTTCGGAATCCATACGGCAATCAGCGGCAGGATCGCACCACTGCGCGCGAGGGCATTGCCCATTGTCATAAGTGCGTAATAGACAAAGATGATGACGATACTCATCGCAAAACCTGCCGAGGAACTGTTTCTCGTCGGCTGCAGGCCAAGCGGCACGCCGATGAGCGCAAAGATCAGGCTCGCCATCGGCACGCTCACGCGCTGGTAAAGCTCCGCTTCGAGCTTGTTCGTATTCACGTACTGCGACTTCATGATGTTGATTTCCGCGCGCAGCTCTTTCATCGTGAGCTCCTCCGGGTCCTTCTGCTCGCGGACGATCTGCTTCGGATTTGCCGAAATCGGCAGGACCTGCGTGCTGAAGCGGACGCTGTGCTCACTCTCGCCTTCCTCTGCGGAAATATCGTAGATCATGCCGTCATGCATGGTCCAGACGTTGTTCGTATAGTCTGCGTACGTCGCATTTTCTACATGGCGCACCCTGCCCTGCTCATCGAAATCCTGCATCGTAATGCCCTGCAATGTCTGCGAATCGGCATCATAGAGCCGTGCATAGACGAGGCGCTGCATGTTGCCATCCTTGATTTCCTTCAGGATGACATGCTGCTGGGATTTGACGCCCTGATTGCCCTCGATCTCGTAGTATACCACGTTGCGGTAAGCCGTATTCGCCCATGGCACGACATACTCATTGAATGCGACCGCGCCGATGCTCACGATAAAGCCGAGCACAAGCGCCGGCATCGCGATGCGGCTGAAACTGATGCCGCAGGATTTCATCGCCGTGATCTCCGAGTTGCCGGAAAGCTTGCCGAACGTCATAAGCGTTGCCAGCAGCATCGACATCGGGAACGTCCAGATGACGACCTTGGGCAGGCCCAAAACGAAAATCTTTGCCACAGACTGCAGGGAAGCCCCGTAATCCGTGATATATTTCGCAATCTTGAACAGCGTGCCCGAGCCGATGAACACGGCGGAAAACGCACAGATGCCGAACAGGAAGGTAAGCAATACCTCCCGGAATATGTATTTGTCCAAAATCCGGATATGCATAATCTGCCCCCTGCTCAAAGCTTAAAGTTTTCGCCCAGATAGAATTTCTTGGCCGTCGGGTCGTTGGCAATCATCTGGCTGTTCCCCTCGAGAAGGATCTTTCCCTCGCTCAGGATATAGGCACGGTCGACGATGGAAAGCGTCTCGCGGACATTGTGATCCGTGATGAGAATGCCCATGCCTCTCTGGCGCAGGTATTCGATATTTTTCTGGATATCGGCGACGGCCAGCGGATCGACGCCCGCAAATGGCTCATCGAGCAGGATGAACTCCGGCTCAAGGGCAAGGCACCGCGCGATTTCTGCGCGGCGGCGCTCACCGCCTGAGAGCTCCGAGCCTTTGCTGTCAGCGACCTTGGACAGGTCGAACTCCTGGATGAGCTCCTCGTACTTGCTCTGCTGCTCCGCCTTCGAAAGGCTCGTCGTCTCGAGGATGGCGAGGATATTCTGCCGAACCGTCAGTTTCCGGAAAATTGACGCCTCCTGCGTCAGATAGGCAATGCCGAGCGAAGCGCGATGGTTCATCGGCTGGTTCGTGATATCGATATCCGAGAGGAGTACCTGCCCGGACGTGGGCTGGATGAGGCCGACGATCATATAGAACGTCGTCGTCTTGCCTGCACCGTTCGGGCCGAGCAGGCCGACGATCTCCCCTTTTTCCACGCGCAGCGAAACGCGGTCTACGACCTTGCGGCTCTTGTACTGCTTGACCAGATTCTTCGCTTCGATATGCACTGCTGTGCCCTCCAACATCCTTATCCGCCATGCGGCTGAATCGATTCGATTCTTTTATTGTACCTTAGCTTTGCCATCCGATGCAAGATATATCGTCAATTTACCGCTATGCATCGTATTGTTGTCCTGTACCGCCCAGGCATTGCCCGTGAGGATGGCACGGCCATCGCCCTGCCCGTAGTAATCGAACTGGTCGCCGCCCGCTTCTAGGTCGCGCGGTGGGCTCACGATATGCGCATTGCCCGTTCCCTGGTAGTGCTGCTCACCGAGCCAGCCCTGCAGGCTGTCCGCCGTGAACGTACCCTCGCTGCTCGTCAGCGTGCCGCCGCTTGCCATCGTCACATACTTCTGCGACGGATAGTAATCGACCTGTGCGCCAGAGAAGCTCTTATCCCCCTGCGAACCCGAAACGTAGCCGGATGCGATGTAGTGATCCTGCCCGTCGACGACGAGTTCCTGGCAGTTCAGGCGCATGTCATCCTTCTCGGCGATGACGCCGCCCGTCACGCGGCCCTGCTGCGTCTTCGTATTGTACGTCGCCTGAGCCCCGGCGATGCGGCTGCCGTCCTGCTTCATGAGCACGTTGCCCGTCGCCGTGATCTCGCCGGAGCTCATATCATACTCCACGGTATCTGCATCGAGGGAAGCGGCACCAGCTGCGTAGATGGTTCCCATCGTCAACGCGGCCGCGACTGCTGCTGCCAGCGCAATCCGTTTGCCATGTAAATGTATCATCTTCATTACCCTTTCTGAATGTGCGCATGCCCGATGAGCTTGATCTTCTGGAGGTTATCCGAACTCTCCAGGCGGTCTCCTGCGGCCTGCATATCGCCTTTCACGATGTAGACGTGATCCTCCATCGTAATCTCGCGGAAACCATTCGTGCTCGCGATGCTGCCGCCCTTGGCCTGCATATCGTCTTTTGCGATATAGGCATCGCCCTTCGCCGTGAGCGTGCCGCTCGCTGCCGTCCAGATCAGCTGCTCGCTCTTGAGGCTGGCGCCGTCGCTCGTCGTGATCGCCAGGCCGTCTTCGATCGTGACGTCTTTCGTCTTCGCATCGTAATGTGCCTTCGATGCCTTCACATCAACGACGCGGCCGTCTTCCGCATAGAAATGCCCCGTGATGCCCGTCATATCCGCATTTTTCGTATCGAGGTCCATCTGGATATGCTCCGCCGTGAGTTCCCAGATTTTCCTGCCGTCTTTTTCTTCGCTGATCGTATTGCCCTCATAGGACATGACATGCGTAGACGGCTCGGGGTCCGACCGGTCCGGTGCCTCCGGAATCGTGCGCACGGTCCACACCACGAGCGCGATGAACAGGACAGCAACGATGCCTGCGAGTGCCTTGCCCTTTGCGCTCATGCCTTTTTCCCCTCCTCGATGACGGTATGATGCTTGCCGGTCTTACGCTCTTCCGGCTTCGTGTTCCAGCGCTTCTGGAACCAGATCCACTGCGTCGGATTCTCGCGGATGACCTGCTCGATGCGCTGCGTCATCTTCTCCGTGAACGCAAACAGGTTCGCATCCGCATCGCCCGTATCCACGTAGGGAATCTCGTCATAGATGACGACCTTGTGCTTGCCATTGGGCTGACGCAGGATGAACGCGGGGATGACGGGGCTGTGGAACTTGCGCGAGAATACCGCCGGACCCATCGGCGTCGAGGCGACCTTGCCGAGGAACGGGATGAACGCACCGCCCGGGCCCGCGTCCTGGTCGGCAAGGAATCCGAGGATCTTGCCCTTTTTCAGCGCACGCGCCGCTGCGAGCAGTTCGCTCGTGCCGCGGGAGAAAATCTCGACATGGATTGTCGCGCGGAGATCGTCGAGGACCTGCGTGTACTGGATATTCGGCTGCGGTTTTGCGATGGCCGTGACCGGCAGGCCGTTGAGCGTAAACGATGCCGACAGCCATTCCCACGTGCCGATATGGCCCGTGAGGATAACGACGCCTTTTTTCTTCGCGAGCGCTTCCTTGAGCGTATCCAGATGCTCCACATCGATGTACTCGCGGAAATTCTTCTCGTTCAGATGCGGCATATAGAGGATCTCGAGCACGTTGCGTGCGAGATTCACGAACGATTCGCGGACCGTGCGGCGCGCCGTACCCTCATCCATCTGCAGAGCCTCCACCATCTGGCTGACCGCGCGCTCCCGCTCTTTCTTGACGAGCAGATAGTAGAGATTGCCGAGTACCCGGCCGATGCCCATGAGCAGGCAATAAGGCGTATGGCAGACGAGCCAGCTCAACGCCATCAGCGATTTATAGATCATGTTTACAATGTTCCCCCTTCGGGCAGATGCACTGCCTTACTGTGCGAGGTGTTCTGCCTCCGCCTTTTGCTTCTCCTGCTGCGCGTCTGTCTCATAGAATCCTGCGATGAGGTCCTGCCATTTTCCCTGTGCCTGCAGGATAAAGGTCAGGATCTCGCGCACCGCACCGTGCCCGCCGCCAAAATGCGAAACGAATGCGACGCGCTGACGCACCTCGGGCACCGCATCACAGGGCGCCGCGGGGAATCCGGCCTGCAGCAGGATCGGCAGGTCGATGAGATCATCGCCGATATAGGCGATTTCTTCGTCGCAAAGCCCCAGCTTCTCCTTGAGCTCCGCGTAAGCGGCGCGCTTATCCGGTTTCCCCTGGTAGACATGCGTAAAATGGAGTTCCTTGGCGCGGAACGCAACCTGTTTTGAAGTCCGCCCCGTGATGATGGCCGTCTCAATGCCGGCGCGCTGCGCCAATGTGATTCCCAACCCATCTTTGCAGTTAAACGGCTTGAACAGCTCGCCGTCCGCCCCCGTATAGATGCCGCCATCCGTGAGGACACCGTCCACGTCGAAAATCACGAGGCGCACGCGCTTCGCGCGCACCATGGCATCTGCTGTGCAATCCATATCAAACCACTCCCTGGCGGAGGAGATCCGTCAGATGCACGATGCCTACCGGGTTGTTGTCCTTGTCGATGACCGGCAGGACCGTAATCGGACGCGGCTTGTGCTTTTCCATCTCGTGCAGCGCCTCGGCAGCCATGCGCTCCGGCGCGATAACCATCGGCGTCTCGAACATGATGTTCTTGACTGGCATGTCGAGGAAATTGTTATCCTTCGCGAGGGCGCGGCGGATGATGCCATCCGTGACGAGGCCGATGAACTTGCCATCCGCATCGACGACGGAGGCGGCACCGAGCCCCTTGTCCGTCATGATGAACAGCGCGTCGCGCGCCGTCGCATCCGCTTTGACGATCGGGTTGTCCTCGCCCGTGTGCATGACGTTGCGCACGGTGAGCAGCAGACGGCGTCCGAGCGCGCCGCCCGGATGGAACAGCGCGAAATCCTCGCTCGTGAAATTGCGCACCGACATCAGCGCAATGGCGATGGCGTCGCCCATCGCGAGCGTCGCTGTCGTGCTGGCCGTCGGAGCGAGTCCCAGCGGGCATGCCTCGCGCTCGACACCCGTGTCGATGAAATAGTCGCAAAACTTGCCGAGCTGCGAGTCGCGGTTGCCGGACATCGCGATGATGCCCGCACCGATGCGGCGGATAATCGGCAGGATCTTCACGACCTCGGACGACTCGCCGCTGTTCGAAATCGCAATGACGATATCGTCCTCCGTGACCATGCCGAGATCGCCATGGAACGCCTCTGCCGGATGCAGGAAGAACGACGGCGTGCCTGTACTGGCGAGCGTCGCAGCAATCTTGCGGCCGATATGCCCGGATTTTCCCATGCCCGTCACGATGACGCGCGCCTTGCACGTCAGGATGTATTTCACAGCCGCCTCAAATTCGTCATCAATGCGAGGTATGAGCCTTTCGATGGCATCCGCCTCGATCTTCAGCGTTTCAATGGCTTTTTCCTTGATCAAAGACTTTCTCCTCCTCACGGCGCGGAGCCGTTATGTTCCAGAATCTCCCAGCATGAAAAAACACAGGGAGTCAAAGCTTCTTGCGTACGATTTCGTGGATGGCGAGGGCATCCTTCAGCAGGTCCTCGAGCTTATCGAGATAGACCATGTTCGCCCCGTCGGAAAGCGCCTCTTCCGGGTTGTCGTGAACCTCGAGGAACAGGGCATCGACACCAGCGCCGACGGCTGCGCGCACGAGATACTCGACGTACTCGCGGTTGCCGGACGACGTCGTGCCGCCTGCACCCGGCAGCTGCACGCTGTGCGTGCCGTCGAAGACGACCGGATAGCCGAACCCGCGCATGATCGGCAGGCTGCGCATATCGACGACGAGATTGTGATAGCCGAACGAGGCGCCGCGCTCCGTGAGCATGAGCTGCGAGCAGCCGCTTTCGTGGAGCTTGTCGACAACGTTGCGCATGTCATCCGGTGCGAGGAACTGGCCCTTCTTCACGTTGACGACCTTGCCCGTCTGCGCGGCGGCATGCAGGAGGTCCGTCTGGCGGCAGAGGAAAGCCGGGATCTGCAGGATATCGGCGACCTTGGCGGCCTTTTCCGCCTGCCACGGCTCATGGATATCCGTCACGATAGGTACGTGCAGCTCATCCTTGATGGTCTGCAGCATGGAAAGGCCCTTCTCGATGCCAGGGCCGCGGAAGCTGTGGTACGAGGAACGGTTTGCCTTGTCGAACGATGCCTTGAAGACATACGGGATGCCGAGGCGGCCGCAGATTTCCTTGATCGTGCGTCCGATATAGAGGCAGCGGTCCAGTCCCTCCAGCACGCAGGGACCAGCCAGCAGGGCGAGCGGCTCGCCCGCGCCGATTTCGAAGTTTCCTACCTTGACTTTCGTCATGATGAATGCCACCTTTCCTTACTGATTTCCTTCTTCGCTGTAAATAGCGCGGACCTTCTCCAGGTCTTCCGCCGTATCGACGCCGACGAAGCGGTACGGCGTCTCGATGACGCGGATGCGGTATCCGTTCTCGAGCGCACGCAGCTGCTCCAGGCTTTCTGCATGCTCGAGCGGCGTCTCCGCCATCTCCGCATACTGGAGCAGGAAATCGCGCTTGTAGGCATAAATGCCGATATGCTTGTAGACGGGCGTACCCTCATGGCGCGGGAACGGCATCAGGGAGCGCGAGAAGTAAAGCGCATAACCGTTCCTGTCCGTGACGACCTTGACATTGTTCGGGTTCTTCTGCTCCTCGGGGTCCGTGATTTCCGTCTTGACCGTCGCCATCTGGAGCTCCGGATCGTCATCGAAAGCGGCTGCGAGGTCATCGATGAGCTTCGGCTCGATGAGCGGCTCATCGCCCTGTACGTTGATGATGAGCTCTGCCTCGGGATGCGCGGCGGCGACCTCTGCCAGGCGGTCCGTGCCCGTCGGATGGTCCTTCTTCGTCATCATGGCCTTGCCGCCAGCCTGCCGGACCGCTGTATAGATGCGTTCATCATCGGTCGCGACGATCGTATCCGTGACGCGGGAAGCCCTTGCCGCGCGCTCGTAGACGCGCACGACCATCGGCTTGCCGCAGATATCTTTCAGGGGTTTCCCCGGCAGGCGCGTCGATGCATACCGTGCCGGAATGACGCATAATACCTTCATGTCAGTCTTCCTCTCCTTTTTGCTGCAGCAGCTGCGGCGCATGGCCCAGCTTCTCCGTCAGGCGCTCGCCGAGCATCTTCTGGAATCCCTCGCCGCCCTTCGTGAACGTAACCTCTACGCAGATGACGTAGACCGGGATATTCCACTGCGCATTGATCACTTCCGTCGGAATCTTCACGGCATCTTTCTCCGTGATGACGATGGCCTCTGCTCCCATATTCTCGGCCTGCTCGAGGATATCCTGCATCTCCTGCATCGTGTAGTCGTGATGATCCGGATAACGCAGGCTCTCGATGATCGTCGCGCCGAGGTCGGAAAGCGTCTGCTCGAACGATGCCGGATTCCCGATGGCCGAGACCGCCACGATGCGGTGTCCCTTGATCATGTGGACGTTCATGCTGTCGTTCGCAATATCCTTGTACCATTCCGAGATAGGGATGAAATTGCGCGGCTGATGCACCGACTCGAGGATATGCGCCTCAGGATTGTACTTCCTGACCGTCTGCTGGATGTAGTCACAAGAGCCTTCCGCTGCCTGATCGACCTTCGTCATGAGGCAGACATCGGCACGGCTGATATGCGAAATCGGCTCGCGCAGCGTGCCGCGCGGCAGGATATAGCCGTTGCCGAATACGTTGACCGCATCGACGAGCAGGATATCGAGGTCGCGCTCGAGCTGCCAGTGCTGGTAGCCATCATCGAGGATAGCGACCTCTGCGCCGAAATGCTCGATGGCGTAACGCCCCGTCTTGACGCGTTCCGCGCCGATGAGGACCGGAACGTCTGGCAGGTGCTTCGCGAGCATGTACGCCTCATCACCCGCCTCGGAAGAATCCATATAGAGTTTCTTTCCGTCGGAAACGATGCCGACCTCCCCGTGCCATTTCGCGCGGTAGCCGCGGTTCAGGATGACGACGCGGTAGCCCATATCGCGGATCGTGCGTGCGAGGCGCTGTGCCGTCGGGGTCTTGCCCGTGCCGCCCACGGTCACATTGCCGAGGGAAATGACGAAACAATCGAGCTTATGGCGCTTGAACATACCGATGGAGTAACCGGCCAGCTTGAAATTCACGAGGCCGGCGTAGATGAACGAAAAGACATGCAGTACACCGAGCAGGATGTTGATGAAGAATCCGTCTACTTCCTTAGCATGCACGAGGTCAATGAAATACGTCTGCAAATTCGCGATTTTCTGCGTGGAACGCACGCGGCGCGTCTCCTCATCGCTCTCATAGGCATCGAGCATCTGGCGCAGGATCACGGCAGACTTGCGGGATGCGCCCTTATTTTCGCGCACGATGGCGAGGGTTTCCTGCTCCATGCGGTGGCGTTCCTCCGGATCATCGAAGAGACGGACCACCTGCTGACGGAGCTCCTTGCTGTTCTTGACCGTGATGACCGCATTGCGGTTCTTGAAGAGCGCATGCGTGTCCTTGAAGTTGAACATATAGTGGCCGACGATAATGGCCTTGCCATGGGCAGCAGGCTCGAGGATGTTGTGCCCGCCATGGGAGACCAGGCTGCCGCCGACGTAGATGACATCGCCGATGCTGTAGACTTTGCCGAGCTCGCCGATCGTATCGAGGATGACAATATCCTCGTTTGCAGGCTGCCGCTTCTGGAGCTCCGTGCGGCAGGCGACGGTGAAGCCGGCACTCTTGCAGAGGTGCACGACCTCTGCCGTGCGCAAGAGCTCACGCGGCGCGATGACGAGGCGGGCATGCGGATGGCTCTCGCGCACGGCGCGGAACGCATCGAGCACATAGTCCTCCTCGCCGCGGTGCGTAGAACCGGCGAGGAAGATGCCATCGTTCTCTTCGAGGCCCATGTCGGTGATGATCTTCTGCTTTTCCTCCGGGCTCACATCCGTGTAGGTCTGGTCGAATTTCGTATTGCCCGTAACCGTCACGCGTGCGGGATCCGCGCCGAGGCGCTTGATATAATCCGCATCGATGGACGACTGCATCGCGAACACCTTGACCGTCCCGAGCATATCGCGCAGCAGGCTGTGCAGATGCTTATACTGCTTGACGCTGCGGTCGCTGATGCGGCCGTTGACCATCATGACCGGGATGCGGAGCTGGCGTGCCGTCTTGAGGAAGTTCGGCCAAAGCTCGGTCTCTACCGGCAGGAATACCCGCGGATGGATGCGGCGCATGACATGTGCCGCTACGAATGGCAGATCCAGCGGGAAATAGATGATCGCATCCGCATCCTTGATGATGCGGTTCGCCATCTCATAGCCGCTCGTCGTCACGACGGACACGAGAATCGGGCTGCGCGGGAACTCCTTGCGGAATTCCTTGATGATCGGGCTCGTCGCCACGATCTCGCCGACCGAGGCCGCATGTACCCAGATGCAGTCCTTTTTCTCGACTTTATCAAGCGCGTGCTCCGGGAAGAACCCGAGGCTCTGCCGGATGCGTTCCACGAAGCCTTTCTCGCGTACCGACCGTACCAGGAACACGGGGATGATCAGGAATACGACGATGATCCCTGCGATATTATACAGTAGTTGCATTTCACTTCTCCTCGCTTATCCCGTTCGTCTTGCGGAACTGGATATTGTAGAGCGTGCTGTAGAGGCCGCCCTTTGCCAGGAGCTCTTCATGCGTGCCATGCTCCTGGATATGGCCGTGATCGATGACGTATATCTGGTCTGCCCCGAAAATCGTCGACAGGCGGTGGGCGATGACGAACGACGTGCGGCCGACCATGAGCTTGTCGAGCGCAGCCTGCACGATCTTCTCACTTTCCGTATCGAGCGCGGACGTCGCCTCGTCGAGGATCAGGATGCGCGGATTCTTGAGGATGGCGCGCGCAATCGAGATGCGCTGGCGCTGGCCGCCCGAGAGGTTCAGGCCGCGCTCACCGACCTTCGTATCATAACCCATCGGCAGGTCGCGGATAAAGCCATCGGCATTCGCCGCCTTTGCCGCCATCTCGACCTCCTCATCGGTTGCATCGAGACGGCCGTAACGGATATTCTCGCGGACGGTCGTGGAAAACAGCATCGTCTCCTGCGGCACGATACCGATCTGGTTGCGCAGGGACGCAATCGTGACATCGCGGACATCGTGCCCGTCGATACGGATAGCCCCGCTCGTCACGTCATAGAAGCGCGGAATCAGGTTCGCGATCGTCGATTTGCCAGCGCCGCTCGGGCCGACAAACGCGATCATCTGGCCCGGTTTCGCCTCGAGGTTCATGTCGACGAGAGCCGGTACGCCCTCCTTATATGCGAAATCCACATGATCGACGGCGACATGGCCCTGAATCGGCGGAAGCTCGATCGCATCCTTCTTATCGTGGATGGGCTCCGGCAGGTCGATGACGTTGAAAACGCGGTCGACTGCGGCCATCGCACGCTGCAGATTGCCATAGACGCGGGAAAGGCGCTTGACCGGGTTCGCGAGGTTGACGGCGTACGTCAGGAACGCGATGAGTGCACCGGCGGTCAGCGCACCGTTGATGACCTCATAGCCGCCAAACCAGAGGATGACGGCAACGGAAATCGCAGCGAGGAACTCCACAGACGGCGTCAGCAGGCTCGTGAGCTGCACGTTCTTCATGGCAGCCTGGAAGTTGAGCTCGTTCTGTTTGACAAAACGGTCGATTTCGTAGTCCTGGCGCACGAAAGATTTCACGACGCGGATCGAGGAAATACTCTCCTGCAGCAGCGACGTGATATCGGCCATGCGCTCCTGGATGACCGTACCATTCCGCTTGATCTTGCGGCCGAAGATCTTCATGGCCTGACCGACGAGCGGGATGATGACGAGCGTCAGCAGGGACAGCTTCCAATCGAGCACAAGCATCATGACGAGGGAACCGATGAGGATCGAGCCCTCCGTGACCATCTCGATGAGGTTATCGACGAGCGCGGACTGGATGGCCGCGACATCGTTCGTGATGTAGCTCATCGTCTCGCCCGTCTGATGCTTATCGAAATACGCCATCGGCATGCGCTGGAACTTGCGGAACATGACCTCACGCACATCGATGATGACTTTCTGGCCGATATACGAAACCAGATAGGACTGCCCATAGTAGAACACACCTCGCAGGATAAAGACGACGACAATGCCGAGGCAGATGATGTTCAGCATGCCCATATCCTTGTCCGTGAGGACCTTATCGACCATGTCCTTGATGATCCACGGCAGATACAGGTTTGCTGCCGCCGCCATGATGATGCAGACGATGGCAAAGCACAGCTGCTTCACATAGGGACGGATATATTTCAGCAGACGCTTATAATTCTTCATGTAACTCTCCTAAAAAATCCCGTTACCGGATTTGCTGATGGCGGCGTGCTGCCGACAGGATCTTCTCAGCCACGCGGCCCGATGCCCCTGGCGGACCGAGGCGGTCACACGCCTGCCGAAGCTTGCGGACTGTCTCTTCGCGATGGGTTTCGCCACGGTACAGCTTCATGATTTCTTCCGTAATGCGCCGGGGCTCGACCTCATCCTGCAGCAGTTCCGGCTGGAACGATTCGTCCAGCAGGATATTCGGCAGGCTGAAGTTCTTCACGTGGACGAGCAGGCGGCCGACGCGGTACGATATCGGTGAAAGGCGGTAAAGCACGACGCAGGGCAGCCCCATGAGCGCTGCCTCCATGACGACCGTGCCCGATGTCGCCATCGCGGCATCAGCCAGTCCCATGAGGGCATAGCGGTAGCGGTGCGTGAGCCTGACGGACACGCCGGCCTCCGCGATGCGCCCGCGCAGGTTCTCCTCATCGATACCCGGTGCAACAGGCAGGAAGAACTTCGTTTCCGGACGGCGTTGCGAAAGCTCGCGCACCGCGCCGAGCATCGCCGGCAGCAGCAGCTCGATCTCCTGGCGCCGGCTGCCCGGCATGAGGAGTACGGCATGCTCATCCTCGGCGATGCCGAAATGCGCACGCGCCTCATGCTCCGTCAGCTCGGATTTCACCGTATCCACGAGCGGATTGCCGACGAACGAAATCTTTGCACCAGCCTGCTCGTAGACCGGCAGCTCATGCGGGAAGATCGCCACGAATTCCTCCGCGAGCTTCGCGCAGTCCTTCGCCCTGCCTTTCCGCCACGCCCACGCCGAAGGCGGGATATAAGAAAAGACGGGAATGCCGAGCTTCTTCGCGCGCTTCGCGAGGCGCCAGTTGAAGTCCGGATAGTCGATGAGCACGAGCAGATCCGGTTTCTCCTCGCGAAGGAACTCCGTAAGCTGGTCGAGAAGGCGGAGGATGCGGCGCAGATTGCAGATGACCTCCCATACGCCCATGACGTTATAGCTCTCAAAATCTGCCGCAAGGCGCACGCCTGCACGTGCCATCTCCTTGCCGCCGAAACCAATGAGCTCCGTCTCAGGTGCCTGCTCCAGCATCGCTGTCGCGATGCGCGCGCCGTGGAGATCGCCGGACGTCTCGCCGGCGGATAGCATGATCTTCAATCCCGCTTCCCCTTTCTCCTCTTTGTGTCTCTTCTCCTATTGTAGCATCAACGAAGGATTTCTTCTATCCTTCACGCAAAAAAAGCACGGGAAACCCATCCATCAGGATTTCGCCGCGCTTTCCTTCTCTTACATGGCTACAACGGCAATGCCGTTCTCATCGGCCAGGGCCAGGACCTTATCCCGGTCCACCAGCAGCGTCTTGTCCGCTTCAATCACCAGGGCCGCCGCATGAACCTCGATCATGGTCTGGAGCGTTTGTACGCCGACCGTCGGCACATCGAAGCGGTTATCCTGCTGCGGTTTCGCCACTTTCGCAACGACGGCGCCCTCGCGGGCGAGCTGGCCGCCGCGGCGGATGCAGGCATCCGTTCCCTCTATCGCCTCGAGTGCCATGACCGCCTTGTTCTTGACGACGACGGTCTGGCCGACGTCCAGGCGCCCGAGCTCGCGCGCCATGCGGATGCCGAACTCCATGTCGGCTTTCTCTTCCTCCGTCGGCTCGCGCTTGCTCAGCGTACCGCGGTGCGGCATGAGCTTGTGCAGCAGGGCGGTCTGATCGAACGCCTGCACACCGATGCTGGCGAGCTCGCGCACGAACATCATCATGATCGTGTCGTCCTTGCGGTCCGGCAGCGACATGATGAGCTTCAACATGCGGGCATCCGGCTGAACATTCCCCGCAAAGAGAAGTTCCTTGGTAACCTTGCCGAGCATCGTGACTTTATGGATATCGTTATCCTTCAGGTAGTTCAGGATATCGTCGAGATGGGCAATGCTGATCTCACGGTAATCCGCTACGCAGTCCGCGAGCTCCTTATCCGTGTCGGGCAGCAGCGCCACCGCATAGACTTCATATCCCATCGCTGTGGCTGCTTTCGCGCACTCGACGGGCAGCCTGCCGATACCGGCAAGCAGTCCAACTCTTTCCATCGAAACCCCTCCGTAATCTTATTTCCGAATCTTTCCCCGTCAGTCTGCCTCATGGCGGACACGGCAGATACCGCGCTCCGCATTGCGGAGGAAGCGCAGGATATGATCGACTTCATCGCAGGAATCGACTTCCTGCTCGATGACGGCGATAGCCTGTGCGAGCGACAAGCCCGAGCGGTAAAGGATGCGATAGGCCTGCTTGATGCTGCGGCGCGATGCCGGCGAAATGCCCGCACGAGAGATGCCGACCGTATTCAGGCCGACCGCCTTCGCCGGACGGCCATCGACGATCGTGTACGGGACGACGTCCTGAACGAGCTTCGATGCACCACCGACCATCGCGTTGCGGCCGATCTTGACGAACTGATGGACACCCGCCATGCCGCCGACGACCGCGCGATCCTCGACGACAACGTGTCCGGCAATCATCGCAGCGTTACTCATGATGACATTATTGCCGACCACGCAGTTATGCGCGACGTGCGTATACGCCATGAGCAGGCAGTCGTTGCCGATGCGCGTCTCTTCCCCCTCACCCGTTGCGCGGTGGATCGTCGCAAACTCACGGATTGACGTGCGGTCACCGATATACGTGTAGCTCTTTTCCCCCTTGAACTTCAGGTCCTGCGGGATCTCGCCGACCGAAGCGAACTGGAAGATATGGCTGTCCTCACCGATCGTCGTCCAGCCATGGATGACGGCGTGCGGCCCGATGACCGTGCGGTCGCCGATCGTGACATTATCGCCGATGACCGCAAACGGGCCGATCTCGACATCTTTACCTATATGTGCCTTTGGAGACACGATGGCCGTAGCGTGAATCTTGCTGACGGTTTCTGTTTCCGTATTCATCTGCTCCAACTCCTTGACTCTCCTATGATTTGACTGCCGGCAATGTGCGTGCCAGCCGCTTTGCTCTGTCTACTTTTACTATACTCTTCACGTAACTTCCAAATTTCATATGCAATATTTCAGCAAATCCAGGCGTTTTACGAGTTGAACAAAGCTTATCTTTGATTATCTCCCCCATATGAGGTAATCTCAGAGTTTCTCGTCTCTTTTCAGAGCAAATTTGAAGTCAGCAGAAGCAACGAGCTGATCATCCACATAGCCATCGCAGTGAAGCAGACCGAAATCGCCGCGCACACGGATGAGCTGTGCCTTCGTCACGAGCTGGTCGCCCGGGACAACCGGATGCTTGAACTTGACGTGCTCCATACCGCCGAAGAGCGCGATCTTGCCACGGTTTTCCTCCGGATAAAGCATGGCGACGCCGCCGACCTGTGCCATAGCCTCGAGGATGAGGACGCCCGGCATGATCGGATGGCCGGGGAAATGGCCGCGGAACTGCGGCTCATTCATCGTGATATTCTTGATGCCCGTTGCCGATTTGAACGGGTCGATCTCGATGATGCGGTCTACGAGCAGCATCGGCGGGCGATGCGGCAGGATTTTCATGATTTCGTTGATATCAAGTTCCATCGTTTTCTCTCCTAATCGTTTTTTATAACTGTGCAGCGGCAATCTGTTTCGCCAATGCCGTATTCAGCGCATGGCCCGATGCTGCAGCGATAACATGACCACGGATGATGCCTGCGAGACGCAGATCGCCGATGACATCGACGATCTTATGGCGCACGAGCTCATCCTCGAAGTGCAGGGGATTGATCCATCCCTCATCGTTGTAGACGATGACGTTCTCGATGCTGCCGCCGAGGCCGAGCCCCATCTGGCGCAGCTGCTCGATTTCTTTTTCATAGGCTATCGTACGCGCCGGAGCGATCTCCTGCTCGTACGTCTCCGGAGTAATCCGGAAATCCTCATACTGGATGCCGATGAGCTTGTGCGGATTGACCGAAGTGAAGCTCACGCGGAACCCATCGTAAGGAACCACCATGACGAAACGCCCCGTCTCCTCGTCGTCGATGCGGTAAACGCGGTCGATAACGATCTCATGGCGTTCCTTATCCTGTTCCTTGCGGCCAGCTTTCTGGATCAGCTGGAAATACGTAAGGGAAGCACCGTCCGCTACGGGCGGCTCCTCGGCATCCAGCTCGATATAGCAGTTATCGATGCGGCTGGCATGCATGGCACTCATGACGTGCTCGATGGTAAAGACCTTATTGCCCGCTTCCTCAACGGTCGTGGCACGCAGGGTCGACGTGACATTCTCCGCCCGTGCATGGATGACCGGCCGGCCTGGCAGATCCGTCCGCACGATGGCGATGCCTGTGTCCACCGGAGCCGGGCACAGCCTGGCATGTACCTCCAGGCCAGAATGCAGGCCGACGCCCGTGTAGGAAACCGCTTGGGCAAGGGTGACCTGATGTTGCAAACTAACGCCTCCGCTTCCTTTTAAGATAAACATTCCCTTTTATTTTACAAAACATTCGGCTTTCGCGCAAGTATGCAAGCTATTTTGCTACGATTCGTCATGGACGCATCGACTTCCAGCGGTCATGCAGCCAGAACCATTCCTCCGGATACCGGCGGATATGGGCCTCGATATCATGCGTGAGCAGCTGCGTTGTGCGGCGGATATCCTCGCGCTTGTCCTTCGTCTTTTCCGTATAGACCGGATCCCCGATGATGAGCGTATGCGTGCAATCCAGATTGCGATGCATAAAGCAGGGGAATATCGGCGCGCCGCGGAATCGGCTCATCGAGGCCGCACCGGGCACGCAGTTCGTCGGCTGCCCGAAAAAATCGAGGATGATGCCGTCGCGTTTGTTCGTATCCTGATCCATGATGAGGCCGATGAACCAGCCTTCATCCATCATCTTGAACATCTCCCGCACGCCGGTCTTATACGTGATATGCATGCCGATGAGCGTACGGTACTCCATGATGAATTTATCGGCGCCGGCATCCTTCTGCTTCATCGCAACGCCGACGAGCGGGATCCCATACTGGGCAAACGCGCCGCCCATGAGTTCCCAGTTGCCGCAATGCCCCGTCGCGATGATGCCGCCTTTGCCTTCCTTCATGGCTTTCTGCAGTTTCTCAAGTCCCTCAACGCGTACATACTCCCCGATATGCCTGCGGATCACCGGGAAGCGCAGCACCTCAAACAGCATCGGGCCAAAGCGCACAGAACTCGCGCGTGCGATACGCTCCGCTTCCTTTTCATCCACGCCGAGGCATTTCCTCACCTGCTCACGGGCAAGGTCTTTTCTTTTTTTCGGCACCAGCGGCCAGAGCGCAGCGCCGAGCATACGGCCCATCCACTCGCAGCAGCCGCGGGGCAGACGGCAGCATACCCAGCTGAGGACCTTCAGCAGATAATACGCGAACATACGACTCCTCCCCCTGTTATCAAGAAAAAATAGCCTTCCCCCAGCGGAGAAGGCCCTATCCTGTTCATCAGCCCGGATTATTTCTGCTCGAACTTCGCGAGCTTTTTCTCGAGCTGCTTCATCTTCTTGTACATCTCCGGCAGATGCTTCATCGTGGCCTGCATGCGGAGCCACTCCGTATGCTGCTGAACCGGGAATCCGGCACAGAATACACCTTCCGGCATATCGCTGATGATACCGGAGCGGGCGGCGTAAACGGAATTCGCACCAATGTGGATGTGGCCGACCGTACCGACCTGTCCGCCGAACGTGACATTATGATCGACGATGGTCGAGCCCGAGATGCCCGTCTGCGCGACGATGAGGCAGTTCGGCCCGATCTTGCAGTTATGGCCGATATGCACGAGGTTGTCGGTCTTCGTGCCATGGCCGATGACCGTCGAACCCATAGCCGCACGGTCAATGCTGTTGTGCGCACCGATCTCGACATCATCCTCGATGACGACGTTGCCGACCTGCGGCACCTTCGTGTGCACGCCGTCCCTCGTCGTGAAGCCGAAGCCATCCGAGCCGATGACGGCCGACGCGTTGATGATGCAGCGCTTGCCGACCTGGCAATGCTCGCGGATCGTAACGTTCGAGTAGATGAGGCTGTCCGCGCCGACTTCCGCGTACTGGCCGATATAGGTATGCGGATAAATCGTCACGTTATCGCCGATGACAGCATGGTCATCGATGACGGCAAACGGCATAATCGTGACATGCTCACCAATCTTCACGTCCTTACCGACGTGCGCCTCGGGGCTCACACCCTGCGGGAATTCCAGCTTCGGCGTAAAATGCGCCAGCAATTTGGCAAACGCCTCGCGCGGGTTCTCGACATAGAGAGCCGGCTTCGGGAAATCCGCCACGCCCTCCGGCAGCATGACCGCTGCCGCCTGGCAAGCCTTCGCTTCGTCGATATGCGGCTCTACGGCGAACGTCAGGTCATGCGCACCTGCGCCTTCGATGTTGTCCAGGCCCGTGATGACGATGCTGGAAGCATCATTCGTGCCAGCCACTCTGCCGCCTACATAATCCGCAATTTCCTGCAAGGTTTTCTTCATTTTTTCAACCCGTCCTTACTGCAACTTCTGGATGACATCATCCGTCACATCGGTAGCACCCGTGATGGCCGTCGGCTGCGATTTCTCGCTGTCGATGACGACATCGAGTTTCTTCTGCTTGGCAATATCGCCGAGCACGGTATCCAGCTTCTGCTTGACCTGAATCGTATAAGACTGGTTCAGCCCGGCGAGTTTGCGCTGGGTATCGCTCTGGAGCTTCTGCATATCCTCCTGCGACATATCCGGGTTCTCCTGCGCCTTCTGCTCCGCTTCCTTCTGTGCATCGGCAATCTTCTGATTGCCTTCCTCGACGATGGCGGTGATCTGCGGGGCTTCCTTCATGACGCGGGAACCATCGATATAGCCGATCTGCGCCTTGCCGCAACCGCTCATGAGGGCCATGGAAAGCAGCGCTGCCATGAGGAGTGCTGCCGATTTCTTCTTCAACTTCATGATACTGTATCTCTTCTTTCTTCGTGCTTGTTTTCTACTTGTCCTGTGGCGTCAGGCTCTGCATCTCCGAAACCATCTCATCGGTCACGTCCGTCGTATCGACGCCGATGACCGGCTCATAGGCCTCTGGCATAGCTCCCGTATGCACCGCATAGGGGAACAGGGACTCCATCGTCCGGGCTGGGCTCGTGAGCATGAGCGTGAAATGATGCAGGATGGCAAGCTTTGCCGCCCGTCCCGCAATATCGTTGAGGATATGCGCCTCCAGGGCATTCACCTCATCCTGTTTCGCGAGCAGCTTCTGCTTCACGCGGTCGCGGTCCTGCATGTTCTTCGAGAAATCCATCTGCTGCTGCATCGCATCGGTATCGCGAGATTGCGCAGCGGACTGCTTCGCGAGGGCATCCGCCTGCTGCTGTGCCTTTGCCTGTTCCGCTTCCTGCCTCCACTTCGAAAGCTTCGGTCCCATAACGGACTGGACATAATCGCTGATTTCCTTCTGCCAGGCCTGATACTGCTGCCAGTGCCGCTCCCCACGCTCCCGCTTCACCGCCTCGAGCTCCTGCTGGAGCTGCGTGACGGAGGACTGGGAAAGGCCCATGACCCCGGCATTATCGAGCTTGATCTGGATGTTCAGGATCGTGTTGCGGTACGCATCGTCGAGCGCCGTGCTGCGCGCCAGATATTCGGCTTCATGCTCCTGCTTGTACTGCGTGCGCAGGCGCTTTGCCTCACGCTCAAGCTCGAACCGGCCGCCGATGACCGTCTGGGCGTTCTTCTGCCAGACGGAATCCTCGAACGGCTTGGCATCCACCTCGGGCGGCTCTACCGTGAGCTCCGGCGGCTCCAGCGTCATGAGGTCCTGCAGCTGCAGGGCGAGGCTCTGTTCCTCCCCGCGGAGCTGCTGGAGCTCCCCATACTGAGGATGTGCCTCCATGACCGCCTTGACGTCCATGATGCCTACTCCGCTCTGCGCCTGTTGTGCAGCTGGTACCGGCGGGTTTAGGAAATCCCGTGCGAGCCACGCACCGGCACCGATGAGGACCGCTGCCGTCACAGCCGCCCCGACAGCTATCTTACGGCGCCGATGCCGTTTTGCCGCCGGATCCGTTTTCGCTTCCGTTTCCGCGGCCTGCGGCTTTTCCGCCATGTCAGCGCCTCCCTCCGGGATGAACAGCCCCTACACGAAAGAGTACCGAGCACGCAATGCGGCCCGGTACTTCTGGTGATCTGCGCGAATTACTTCGTGAGTTTGTTGAGGACATCCTGCGTGATGTCGTTGCCGCCATAGACGACCGTGCTCTTCTCGAGAACGACGGACAGGCCCTTTGCCTCGGCAACGGTCTTGACTTTATCCTCGATATCCTTCTGGATCGGATCCATGAGCTCCTGGTTCTTCTGCTGGAGGCGCTGCTGCGTCTGCTGATAGTAATCGTTCTTTTCCTGCTCGTTCATGTTCTTGGATTTCTCCTCAAACTCTTTCTGAGCATCAGCGACGGCTTTCTGCATCTCATTGTTTGCCTGCTGCAGCTGCGGATGCTGGCTGGCAATCTGACGGTAGTCGACGACGCCGACGTTCGAGCTTGCTGCGGAAGCGATGCCCGAACCGGACTGCGTGAGCGCAAGGGCTACGACCGAGCCGACGAATACGAGGGCAATGAGAACACTGACGATCTTGACCGTCTTTTTCTGTAACTGTACCATTTTTTCTTTACTCCTTTTCCCTGATGGGTTTTTGGTAGAGTGATCAAATACTTTATCAATCAAAGCTCTTTCATTATATCAGACTCTCAATCCCGATTCAAGCGGAATTGTCGGGTCAGGATACCTAAAAGTTTCCGATGAGGCGGAGCCAGTCATCCTGCCTGTCACGTGCGAGTTCCAGGCTCAGGAAGTCGTGGAGCTTATAGCCGACTGCCGTCTCTCCGATGCGGCCGAGGCAGCGGTACTCATAGCGGATCCACCAGCGCGGATAGAGCTGCTGGCGAACGCCAAAGAGGAACCGCTTGCCCCGCATATCGTAGCGGAGTTCGCCGTCGCCGCGCGAGGAAAGCGCGTGCCGGACGCCGAGCTGCCAGTCCCAGTCCACATCCTGCGGATAGACATCGAGCAGGGCGAAAAGCTCATCGCGGCTGCTCAGCATATGCCCGCCATGCAGGCGGAACATGAGATCGTGGTCGCTGTTGTCCTTCCGTCCTATATCGAGCCATCCCGTGAGGCGCAGGCGGAAATACCGCGTATTCGAGCGGCACATGATGTGGAGCCGCTCGCCCGAGTCGATCGTGACCTGCGACTGCAGGCGGATCTGCCGCGAGTCGGGCAGGTCATCGAGGGAATGGGCGATGAGGCTTTCAAACGCCTCCTTGTGCCGCTCCACGAAAGCCACCGGCACGCCGACGAGAAGGTCGGCCGTCTGCTGGACGCGTTCGCGGTGGCTCAGCAGCGTGAAATTCGGCACGGTATCGGAACGCATGGAAAGGTCCGTCGTGCGCACGACGGGGAGCCGCGGGAACACCGTGAGATGCACATGCATGACACCGTCCCCGGCTGGCTCCAGGTCGAAATCCGCGCGGAACTCGGGCAGATGCGCAGCGAGCCAATCGTTCAGATGATGTTTCAGGACACCATTCGTCCAATCCGTCGCCGCGACAGGCAGGCCGAGAAGCGCATCGTCAAAGACCGTCTCCACGCTCTGCAGGTCCTGCCGCACGAGGGCCTCCACCTCCGGCGGCATGCCCTCGATGCGCGTATCGACGGCCACGCGGGAGACGGTATCATCCCATGGCAGGAGAGCAACGCTTACCGCTGCTGCTTCGCCATCGGCATGAATGGAGACCGACTGGACCGTATAGCCGACGAGGACCTTATCGAATACCTCGTGGATGAGCTGTTCCTCCTGCGGATAGCGGTCCGCGATTGGCCTGCCCATCACGACCTGCTCCGCGATGACCTGCACGCTGTCGCGCATGCGCTGCGCGACGAGCGGCGGGATCTGCCCGCCCTGCACCTCTGCCGTCACCTGGGTGATGCGTCCGAATGCCGATGCCGGTGCAGCAGGCAGAAGCCCGATCATCAGGGCGGCAAGCAGGACGAGGAGGATTCTCCCATTCCTGCATCTTGTTTTCATATCAGAAGCTGCCGCCTACCGTGAAGTGGACGCGGCCGCCCTGGTCGCCGCGGCCATAGTCGAGGCGCAGCGGACCGACCGGCGTATTCAGCGAAAGGCCGACGCCGACGCTGCCGTGGATATTATCCGCATCCGGCGTCCAGCCATCATACCATGCACCGCCCCAATCCGTGAAGAGCGCGCCCTGCACCTTCGAGATGATCGGGAAACGGTACTCGAGCGTGGCGAGGCCCATGCGCGTGCCGCGGAACTGGTTGTCGCGGTAACCGCGGATGCTGTCCTGGCCGCCGAGACGGTACTCATCGTAGTACGAGACATGCCCATGCGCACCGCCGGCCTCGAGACGGGTCGCGACGACCTGGGCATGGCCAACCTTGAAGTAACGCTTATCCTCGATGTTAACCTTCTGGAAATCGAAATCTCCGCCGAAGCTTGCCACCTCGCCGGACAGGCTGATGCGGCCGCCCGTCGTCGGCTGATAGACGTTGTCGCGCGTATCCGTGATGTGCTCCAGCGTAATGCTGCGCGTCAGACCGAAGTTGCGTTTACGCCAATCTGCATAGTGGTCGCCGCTACGACCTCTATAATGCCAATACCCATCGGCATCTTGATAATCATCCTCATGGAATGTCGTGCTTTCATCTTCTTCATCGAAGTTGTCATACTTATCCTTGCGGTTGCGCAGCGTGACATAGTTCGTCGAATACTCGCTGACCGGACGACCCAGCGTGATCTCGCCGCCAGTATATTTGCGCATGAACTCCTCCAGGAGGTCGCCGTCGTCGTTGTAGTCGCTGTATTCATAGACGCGGTCGTAGATTTTCAGCGTACCGACCGTCTCTTTCGCGTCGATCCACGGATGACGCCACGAGAACGTATAGCCGTGTGCATCGGAGTCATCACCGCTGACCTCGTAGCTGATGCTCACCGCATCGCCCGTGCCGCGGAAGTTCGAATCCGAGACGCTCAGCATGCCGACGACGCCGTCCTCGCTCGAGTAGCCGGCGCCAATGCCGAACGAGCCCGTGCGTTTCTCCTTGACGTCGACTTCCATGACGACGGCATTCGGTGCGACGCCCGGATTCATCTTGATGTTGACATCCTCGAAGAAGCCGAGGTTATAGACGCGCTGCATGCTGCGGCGGGCCAGCTTCGAGTTGAACGGCTCGCCTTTCTTCTGGCGCATCTCGCGGAGGATGACGTAATTCTTCGTCTTCGTGTTGCCCTTGACCTTGAAGTCCTCGATCACGCCCTCGTTGATCTTGACCGTGAGGTTGCCCGCCTTGTCGATATTGAGGTCGGTGATCTTCGCGAGGATGTAGCCATCCTTGCGGTACTGGCTCTGGATCGCCTGTACGTTCTCATGCAGCGTGCGGCTGTTGAGGATCTGCCCCGGCTTCACCTCGATGAGTTTCATGAGATCATCCGTCTTCTCCACCGTATTGCCCGTGATGGCGACGCTCTTCAGCACCGGGTTCTCGAGTACGTGATACGTGAGCACGATGCCCTCGGGCACCTGCTCCGCCGTCGGATAGAGATCGTAGAAATAGCCCGTTGCGTAGATGGCCTCGCGGTCCTTGTTCATGCCGTTCGTCGTGAACATGTCACCCGTATGCATGGAAAGCGCTGCCTTGGCATCTTTGCTCGTGATATCCGTCGTACCATCGAAAACGGTATCGACGATGGTCTGCCCCTCGAACTGCTTCATGGCGTTCGTGACGACGTCCTCGGCCGGGCGCGATTTCACCCAATCCGCTGTGTGCTGATCCGTTTCCGACTTGACGCCAGACTTTGCCTCGGCATCTTCTTTGACTTTCTCCGCCGATGCCTCGGCAATCGCGCTGGCCGACGTATCCCCGCTCACGGCAGCCGTGCTGGCTGGAGCCGCTTCCGGTTCTGCGGCGTACGTCATGCCCGGCAGGGCAGCAAAACTGGTGGCCAATGCCACAGCATAGGCCAGCGATCTGTATTTTCTGCTATTCAAGGAACAAACCTCCTAAACTTGTTTTCCTTTCTGCGTTGAAACAACTTCATGCTCATACTATCTTATAGGGAATTCCTTCATCTTGCAAGTCCTGCCTGCCGGATAATCGGCAAATCCCTGGAAAAGCATAGAAAAGATTACCGTGCCCGCAGGGCCTGTCCGGCCGTCTGCATGAGTTTCTGCTTCTGCGCATCCGGCACACGCGGCGAGGATGCGGATTCGGGAACAGGTATCTCCGCTGACGGTTTCTCCTGTACCATCTGGCGTTCAGCTGGTGGTTCCTGTGCCGGAGTGGCAGCAGGCACAGCCGCCTCAGCGGGAGCCGCCGGTGCGGCATCGGCAGCCGGTGCATCCGCAGCCGCCTGCTTCTGCGTTTGTGGAGCAGCAGGCGCGGCCGGCGGAAGTGGTTTCGGCATATCCGGCCGGTTTGCGCCGCCGGCATCCGCCGACGTGGCTGGCGTATCTGACATGTGGCTGATGCTTTGCCATCCGGCAAAGCCGGCCGCCGTGATGCAGACGGCCGCAGCGAGCGGTGCCATCCGGCGAAACCAGCGTTTCACGGCCTGCGTCTGCTCCCCTTCATGGACCTGGGAAAGCTCTGCCTTTGCCAGCATGACTTTGAGATCTCCGCGGATTTCATCGTCCTGGTCGAGCGAATGCTCCGCATCGCCCAGCCAATCCCGCGCCGCACGGATATGATCCTTGGATTTTTGGTTGTCCTTCATGCCATGCCCCTCCTTCCGAAGCTCATATTGCTATATTCGGAGGAGGGGCATGTTTCCTCACAGGGCGATTTTCATCGTTATCCCCGTTTGTGTGCGATATATTCTTTTTTTCAGCCTCTTTCAAAGCCATATAGCCTATTACCTAAGGATTACTCCCAATAATGCATGAATTTGGATAACATGCCTCGCACGCGGCGGATCCCCGTCTTTTGCAGGCGGTAAATATGCGCCGGCGTGACCTGCAGGTCGGCTGCGATATCCTTCGCGTCGGCACTTTGCAGATACATGCTCTCGAGCACCGTTTTCTCCTTGCCCGGCAGGCGATCCATGGCCTGATGCAGTTTATCGCAGAGCACATGATGCTCAGCCTGCTCGGCGACGGGCACTCCGGTATCGGGGATCTGGTCCTTCCAGGCGATTGCATGCTCATCCTCTCCCGGGCGCATCGCCTCGAGGCACGGCGCATCGACGCTGCCTTCCTTGCGCAGGAAGTCGATCATGCGGCCGCGGATGCGGTGCACGGCAAAGAGACTGAAGGCTACGCCTCTCTGATGATCATAGCGCTCAACGGCCTCGATGAGGCCGATGGTCCCTTCCTGCACGATATCCATGACACTCTGATACTGCCGGTATGGCAGCGCCTGCTTGAATACGAGAGGCTGATAGGACTCGATGAGCCTGCGCCGTGCCGACGCATCCCCGTTTTCCTTGTACGCCTGCCAAAGAGCCCGCTCCTCCGCAGGTTCGAGGACCTGCACATGCGAGAGTTCCGCCATATACTGCTCAAAGCGCATCCTACCGCCTCCTTTCTATCCCTTTCTCAGAATTTGAACTGCATGAGGCCGCCGACGAAGCCCGAGCCATCCTCATTGCCCACGATGAAACCATAGTGGTCATTCATATCATACTGCAGGCCGACGCGGTTCATTTCCTTTCCGCCGCCAAAATCGCGCGTGTACTTGATCATGACCTTGTCGCTGATATACTTGCCCATCTCGACGTTATAGACATCTTCGTCCTCATTCGAGGATTCGCGGTCGTGCGAGTCGAGGATGGCGCCGCTGCCGCGTGCCAGGGTAAAGTCATCGAGCCAGAGCATCTTCCGCATGACATCCTCGACCTCCGAGAGCACGCTCATCTGCAGGCCGACATTGAGGATGTCCATCGCATTCATCTGCTTGCCCGCTTTATAGGCATTGCGCAGCGTGAGGAGCTGGATAATCTCCGTCTGGCTCATCTCCGGGCTGGATGTCAGCGAAATGTTCATCGCATCCAATGGCCCATCGAGGTTCAGATAGACGCGCGCCTGCGTGAGCCGCGTGGCCGCATGGAACGTGATACTCGGCAGGAACGAATCGACCTGATTGAAATAGGCCGCGCCTTCCGTGATGTTGAACACCGTCTTGAGGTAGTTCACCTTGCCGCCGCGCTTGACCGACAGCGACCCGGACGTCTTCGGATGACGGGTGGTGCCGCCGAAATGAACCTGTCCCGTGAGATACATATCGTAGAGCGCGGAACTGTAGAAATGGACCTTATCGCGGACATTGACCTGTACATCAAGCAGGATGTGCGGCAGCTCACCATCCGAATCCGGGATGGCCGGAACGGAAACCATACAATCGTGGAAATCGATCTGGCCGGAAACCTTCGGCATCTTATGCCCGAAGACCTCGCCTTCTCCGATATGCACTTCCCCATTCAGAGGCCCGCGGAAGAAATCACTCTGGATATCGAGCTTATCCGTCTTGACATCCAGGCTGTAATTCTTTAGAGCCAGTCCATCCAGCTCGGCATGGCCGCTGCCCTGAAGGGAACCATCGCCCATTTTAGCAGAGAACTCTTTCAGGTCCATTGCCGTGCCATTAAAATCGGCTTCCACACGCAAATTTGTAAAAGGCTTCTCGAGCAGCTTGAGTTTCACGCCGCCATCCGGAACGAGAATCTGTCCTTTGATCTGCGGATTCGCCGCCGTGCCGGTGATTGTGAGATTGCCCTTCGTCGCACCGACCGCCCAGTCCACCTGATTCGAGAGCATCGGCAGCAGGGAAAGGTCCGCGTTATCGAGGGAGATGTTGAGCATAATCTGCTCGATGTTATTCGCCTGAGACGGGTCTTTGACCTGCAGGGCACTCAGCGGAACCACGCCGCCTGCCGTGAGCTGATAGGACTTTCCGTTCAGTTCTTTCTGCACATTCAGCGAATCGATATCGATCTGGCCATTCTTCAGATGCAGCACGCTCGTCAGCGTATCGAACGTCGCGCCGCGCACGCCGCCATCCTTGCCGCGGATCGTTGCATCAATCGTGGGGTTATGGACATAACCGCCCAGCGCTGCCTCGATATCCGCCGTTCCGACGACCTCCGTCGTCACGCCTCCCAATCCCGTGAACATGCCGAGGGCGATGTCCTGAGCCGAGAGATTGCCCTCGAGAGGACCGTCGAGCGAGCCGCTGCCCTTGAAGGAAAGGCGACCTTTGTCACCCTGCTTTGCCTCGAGCTGATCCACATAGAGGGTTCGATCCAGCAGGTGGAGCTGAAGTGTGACATCGTGCACATCGTAGCCGGCAACCGTGCCCTTTTCCATGCTGCCGTGCAGGATAGCATAGGGATTATCCAGGGTGCCGCTGACATCGATACCGCTCGTGAGGCGCCCCTGGACCTTATCGTTGCGGAAATTGCAGATGGCCGCAACGGCATTGACATCGGCATTCTGCACAACAGCCGTGCCCTTGATACTGCGCGTCGCCTGATTGGCCGAGAACTCCATGTCATAGGTTCCCTCATTCTGCACAAAGCCGAAGTTGCGCACGGCGAATTCATCATTCATATACTCCACGAAGCCGTGGACCTGCTGGACCTCCTGCCCGTTGAGGACGAGAGAAGGCGCATCGAGCACGCCGTGAAACCGCGGGGCATCGATCGTGCCATCGAGCAGGCCATCGAACGTGCCATGACCGCTGACCGGATAGGGCATCTTTGCCTGCACGCGGCTCATATCGAGATCCGCTGCCTTGACGTGCATGTCCAGCTGTTTCTCCTTGTTGAGCGTGCCATTAAGCACCGCATCCACCATCGGGCTGAACAGATGGAAATCCTGCAGGCGCATGACGCCATCATCGATGAAGTAATCGCCATCCATACCGGAGAGCAGGACGCCGGCATAGCTGCCGCGGTAGAAATGGACATAGCCGACGGCCTTCGGGTTGTCGAGTGTGCCCGTGAACTGGATGACGTTATCGACATTACCGGTGAGCGGCTGATCCGGCGCAACGAGAGCCATGATGTCCTCCATGCGCGCGCCCTTCGTGTCGATACGCATATCGATTTTCCGCTCGCCCGTGAGACCGACCGTGCCCTGTACGAACCAGGTCTGCTGGCCGTCTTTCTCGAGCAGGAAGTCGTCGACATGGACCTCGTCGAGGCTGCCGCCCGCCGTGATCTTCAGCGAGTCATACGGCTGCTTGAAGAATTTGCCGTGCGAAGCGGAGAACTTGAACTCGACCTGCGGATTGGCGATATTGCCCTGGACCGTGCCCTCAAAATCCCCGATGCCCGTGATGTCGGCATCCGGCACGAGAGTCTGGAGGAGCGACAGGTCCGTATGCCCCGCATAGAGCGCCAGGTCGAGATCCTGTCCTTCTTTTACCGTACCCTCGAGGCCCAGACTGGTGCGGTTTGGCAGCGTGGCCGAGAGGTAGTCGATCGTGACATCGCGTCCCGCGACATCGAAAGATGTCGAGAGATCCTCTATGGGCAGCCCCTGATACGAGCCCTGCTTCATGCTCGCGCTGCCGTAGGCACGCACACTGATGAGATCGGTGCCTTTGCCCGAGAAACCGGCATCCGCCGAGATGCGGCCCGATGCGCCGATGGCAGCGATCTGCGGCACAGAAACGCCTGCCGCATCGAGGTCGAGGGCATCGGCGCGCAGATGACCGGTATAGGCGAGCGTATCCGCCGCGAGTTCCGCCTCGCCAGACACCTGCCCGCCAAACAGAGCCGCATGGAGAACCTGCACATAGAGATGCTGCTCACGGAAGCGGATTTTCGCCGAAGCATCCGCAAACGGGATATCCGACACATAGCCATTCGCCACCTGCACGCTTCCCTCGACGACCGGGTCTTTGACCGGGCCTGTGATATGCGCCGTAAAGGCGGCCGCTCCGCGATACGGGATGTCCGTCAGCACGAGCGAGGGATCGAACGAATCCGACACTGCATCGAGGTCCAGATACGGCGTATCCGTATCCCAGCGCACCTTGCCGTGCGCGTGGACCGTCTGACCGGCGGCCTCGGCATCCGTCTGCAGCAGTACATCCTTCTGCGTGAACGACGCAAAACCGTGGATGTTGTCCACCTCCGTGCCAAGCACGTTCACGGCGATATTTTCATACTCCGCCTGCCCCATGAGGGAAAGCGGCGCACCCGTGCGTTTGTACACCGTCGCCTTTGCCTTCGGCACCCGACCGCCGCAGATCTCGATGCCATCCGGCAGCGTACCCTCGGGCAGATAGCCCAGATAATGAGCAAGATCCACGTCTGCGACTTCGACGTTCAGGATCTTTTTATCCTCGCTCAGGCGCCCCTCCGCTTGGATGGGCATGCCTTCATGATTTGCCGTGGCCTCCACCCGGATGGATGGGTAATCGGCAAAATCCAACGTTGCCTCGACCTGTTCCAGTGCCGTATCGACCCCGTAGGCAGGCACCTTGGCATGCACGATAGCGTCGTGAACGGTGACGAGACCATGGAACTGTGTCTCGCCGCTGCTGGAAGAGGAAAGATCCTCGAAATTCCACGTGCCATCCTCGCGCTGCGAGAGATTTGCCTCGACACCCGTGAGCTCGACCGCCTGGATGGCGTCGGCCGGCTGGCTGAGGAGTTCCTTTGCCTGGAACGCAGAAAGCAGGCGGAAGGACACCTGCGCCTCATCGGCCCTGGCTATGACTTCCGCCTGCTTATCATAGATAGCAAGATCCCGGATTTCGATTTCATGCAGGGATTTGACCTGGATATCCCCGACCTCTACGGGAACGCCGAGGGAATCCGATGCCTTTGTTGCGGCCGTCTGCGCGACCTGTCCCAGGATGTCCTGGCTGCGCGCAGTCAGGTAGAGCCCTGCTGCCACGAGCAGCAGGACAGCAAACAGACATCCGGCAGTGATTCCCAGCGTTCTCTTCTTCATCGTCTATCCCAGCATTTCCCTGCGAAGAGCCTCGCTCCCCGGTTTATTTTGCGATTTCCGCTGCGACGTCGGCTGCTGTCTGAGCCTTTGGCTGAGCACTGGCCGTCTGGGCTGCCTTTGTCTCCGTCTTGGCAGCAGACTTCTCCGCTTTTTCCGCCTTCTTCGCAGCCTTCTTATCGGCTTTCTTGGCCTTCTTATCCGTTTTAGCCTGTTCTGCCTTCGCCTTCGGCGTCTCGAAGAGTGCCTTGTCGTTCAGGCGGCCTGCTTCACGGGCCTCCACCGCCGACTTGCCAGCCTGCTGTGCCTCCATGTACTTCGTGACATCGAGGTCGACCGGGATCCCCATGGCCTTGTCGAGCGAAGCCTTGCTCGTGTTGTAGTTATAGAGCGCCGTATAGTAGTTCGTACGGGCGGACGTGAGTTTCTCCTCGGCATCCATGACGTCGAGGTTCGTGCCGACACCCGCGCTGTAGCGGACCTGCGCGATCTTATAGTCCTCCTGCGCACGCATCACCGCAACCTCCGTCGTGTGGATGTTGCGCTCGGCAGCGCGGAGGTTCAGCAGTGCCGTGCGGACATCGAGCTGGATGGCCTCATCCGTCTGAGCCGAAGCTTCCTTCGCCTTCGTCACAGCTGCCTCAGCCGCATGCGTGTTGGCAGCGGTAACACCGTTATCGAAGATATCCCAGGATGCGCTCATGCCAGCCGTCCAGTTGTTGCTGCTGTCGTGATTTGCACGGAATGGCTCCTCACCACCAATGGTACGGGCCGCCGCTGCATTGACGGTTGGCAGATTGCCCGCCTTGGCCGCTTTGACGCCCTGCTCCGCCTGCTTCACGGCATAGACGGCTGCGGCGCCATCCGCGCGGTTCGCGAGTGCATAGCGCGTGCAGTCGTCGAGCGTGAGGTCGTATTTCGTGTATTTCAGCTGATCGTGGATCGAGAGCGTCGTATTCGTCGGCAGGCCGATGATGTTATTGAGCGTCGACATCGCGACGTCGTAGTTGTTCTGCGCCGACACGAGCTCCTGCTGCGCATTCGCGAGCTGGACCTGGGAGGCGAGGACGTCGGACTTCGCGACCGTCCCGGCGCGGTACTGCGCGTTGACGTTGTCGAGATGCTCCTGCAGCGTATTCACGGCATCCTGCGAGACGTCGATGAGATTGCGGCACTGCAGGATCTGATAGTACGTCGAGGTCGTCTGCAGACGGATGGCCTGCTTCGTATTCTCCAGCGTGAGGTCTGCTCCATTCAGGGCAAGTTTTGAAGCCTCTACCTGCTGGCGGAGCGGCTCATTATAGAGCGGTATACCTACCTGAAGCGTATTCCCGTAGTTCCACTCATAATCCGGATTTCCGCCCGACTGGTGGAGCTTTGCCAGCTTGAAGCTTTCGCCACCCGTACGCATACCTGTAGCACTCCAGCTCAGTGCCGGACCGAATTTGCGGCGCGACTGCGAGATGGCCCATTTTGCCGTATCGACATCGGCGAGCGACTCTTTGATCGTGCGGTTGTTCTCGAGTGCCATCTGGATGCTGTCCTCGAGGCCGAGCTCAACGGTATTGGCCGCCATGGCCGTGCTCGTCATCGCTGCCATGAGTCCGGAGACGACCAGTGCCGTCAGTTTTTTATAGAAAAATTTGCTTTTCAAGGTGTGTACCTCCTCAAAAACCCTGCTTTATCTCCATGTCATAGAATACACATTGGGGTTAGTATATCCCAAAGACATTAAAAACACCATTAAGATTAGAATTCCTGGCGGATACCGAAATATGCCGTGCGGTCGTGATGGTCACGGACGTTGTCCCATCTTCCCATGAGATACGTGCCACCACCCGTCAGGTCATACTGCCCTGTGAGGCGCAGGTTCGTATCATCGAAATCATAGGCATCCGCGCTGAAGCGGAACCGCCCGGCATAGGCGTCCAAGCCGAGGCCCGGGTCGCCGGCGATGACGCCCGCGCGCGCGCCGAGTGAGCCGAACCGCGTACCCAGCTGCGCGTTGAGGTCATTGCCCTCGCCGATATCCTCCATGCCGAGACGCACGAACGGCTTGCCCTCACCCGTGGAAAGGTCGAGGTTCGCATCGGTCGTCCAGTCACTGCGCTGGCCGCTGTAGAGGACGTCCACGGACGGCTTAGCCTGGATGGCATCGACCTTATCCATGAGGTTATGCGCACGTACGGAAACGTTGCGCGCATGGTGGATGGTCTCCGTGAGTTCCTTGGACGTCTCCGGGTCGCCGAGCGACTTGTCGAGATTCGTCGCCATGTGCTCGATGCGGCTGCTCGCGTCCGCGATATTCGAAAGCGTGAGGCGCAGGTTCTCCGCCGTCTGCGGGTCTGCACCGACGGTCTCGAGATTCGCCATGACGGCTTCTGCGGAGTTCACCGTACGCTCGAGGCTCGCCGACATGGCATTGAAGTTCGCCATCATCTGGCTGATGTTGCCCTGATTCTGCTGCATCGTCGACTCGAGCGCTGCCACGAGGCCACTGATATGGGCCGTGGCATCGCGCATGTTCGCCGTCATCTGGATGATATTGCTCTGGAATTTCGGATCGCCGAGAACCTTATTCATCGAGTCGAGCAGGCTCTGCGCCTGTGTCACGACCTGACTCAGCCCGGTGAAAAGCTGATCCATACCGGCCTCATCTTCACCGATGAGGTAGTCGCCGTTGGCGAGGTAATCGCCGCTGTCCTTGGCGGGCAGGATATTGATGAACTTATCGCCCATGACGCCCGGGGAGCCGACCGTCACATGCGAGCCGCGCGGGATCTTCGTCTTTCCCTGGATATCGAGGCTGACCGTGACGCCGCCGCCCTCATTGCTGACGGATTTCACCGTGCCGACCGGCACGCCTGAGAGGCAGACCTGCGCCTGCGGCTGGATGCCGTTCACCTGATTGAAGCCGGCGTACAGGGTGTAGCCCTTGCTGCCGCCGAAGGAAAAGTTTCCGAGCAGCATCACCACCGCGACGAGCAGGATGATGCCCGCCACGGTGAACCCGCCTACTTTCGCTTCTGTCGTCATGCTTCGTCCTCCTTTACCGTGCGCAGCGTATGGAAAAACGCCTGCACGCGCTTATCCTTAAGCTTCTTGAACTCCTCTACGGGTGCCACGGCGATGAGCTCGCCCTCGTAGATCATCGCTATGCGGTCCGCAATGCGGCACGCGCTCGCCATATCATGCGTGACAACGATACTCGTGACATGCAGTTCCCGCTGCGTATGGATGATGAGCTGGTCGATTTTTTCCGACATGATTGGGTCCAGGCCCGAGCTCGGCTCATCGTAGAGAATGATCTCCGGCTCAATAGCAATAGCCCTCGCGAGGCTCACGCGCTTCTGCATGCCGCCCGAGAGCTCCGGCGGCATCCTATTCTCGACGCCGTCGAGCCCCACGATGTGGAGCTTCTCCTTCACGATGGCGCGGATTTCCTCTTCGCTCTTTTTCGTGTGCTCCCTCAGGCCGAACGCGACATTGTCGCCGACCGTCATCGAGTCGAAAAGCGCCGAGTACTGGAATACCATGCCCATGCGCAGGCGCACGCGGTCGAGCTCATGCTCGTCGAGATGCGTGATTTCCTCATCGTTCACCCAGATTTTCCCATAGGAGGGCCGGATAAGGCCAATGAGCAGGCGCAGCAGCGTACTCTTGCCGGAACCCGAGCCGCCGATGATGGCCAGCGTCTCCCCGTCCTCAATGTTGAGATGGATATGCTTCAGGACCTCTTTGCCATCATAGACCTTGCCAACATCTTCTATCTTGATCATGGAATCTCCTGCTATCTCTTAGAAAAGGATCAGCGTCAACAGGGCGTTCAGGATGAAAATCACGATGATGGATGCCACGACCGTGCGCGTCGTCGCGCGTCCGACACCCTCAGCGCCATCCGGGCTGTTCAGGCCGTAGTAGCAGCCGAGCACCGCGATGATATTGCCGAAAAAGATCGCCTTGATGAGGCCGCCCGTGAAATCGTAGACATCCACATACGTATGGATGGAATTCATGAACGTCATCGAGCTGATGCCCGAATAATACACGGCGATGAGATAGCCGCCCACGACGCCGATCACGTCGCCGAAAATCGTGAGAATCGGCACGACGAACATGCACGCGAGCATGCGCGGCACAATGAGGTAATCCGCCGGGCTCACAGCCATGACGCGCAGCGCGTCGATCTGTTCCGTGACCTTCATCGTCGAAATCTCCGCCGTGATCGCGGAGCCGACGCGGCCCGCGCAGACGACGGCGACGAGCACAGGGCCGAGCTCGCGGCCTATGCCGATGGAGATGATGGCACCGACCGTGCTCTGCGCGCCGTATTTGATGAGCTCATCCGCCGTCTGCAGCGTGAGCACGATCCCCGTGAACGCGAGTGTCAGGCTCACGATGAGCAGGGAGTCCACGCCGAGGTGCGACATCTGATAGAGGATGGATCGGATGCGCGCATGATGGCACATCTGGCGGATGGTCTCCACATAGAGCAGGACCATGCGGCCGAACTCCTCGAAACGATGGATGACGAATCCGCCGATTGCCTCCAGTATCTTCGTGAGCATCGTATCTCTCCTTCCCCTTATTTTCTGCATCTGCTTGGAATACATCTAGCATTGTACCATATTTCACGCGAAATAGTAAATTATTGTTGACTATTTTTTCTCCCATTGCAGAAAATCTTTTTCCCGTGCTAGAATGATAGCAAAGAAAAACAAAAACGGAGGAACATCATGGTGGAAAAGAAACCAAAAGTCTACGCCGTACGGCAGGGCCGTGCATGCGGCATCTTCACAAGCTGGGACGAGTGCCGGAAACAGGTCGACGGGTACGCAGGCGCCCGTTACAAGAGCTTCACGGACGTGCGCGAAGCCCTGCTCTGGCTCAACGGCGATGCGCCGAGGCCTGCTGCTCCCGCTGCGGCATCCACCACAGGCGCGCACCGTGCCGGGGTCAAACGCCGTCCCGCCGGCAGCACGGCATCCGCAGCGCCGGCCATGCCGGATACCGAGCAGGACTACATCATCTATACCGACGGCTCCTGCCTGCGCAATCCCGACGGTCCCGGCGGCTGGGCCGCCGTTGTCCGCAACGTCGCGACGGGCGAAGTCACAGAGCTCCACGACGGCACGCCGAGCACGACGAACAACCGCATGGAGCTCACCGCCGCCATCCAGGGGCTTTCCTTTCCCGATCATCCGGCGAAGATCGCGCTCTACACGGACAGCCAGTATCTCAAGAACGGCTTTACGCGCCACTGGGTAGAATCATGGAAGCGCCGTGGCTGGAAAAAAGCCGATGGCCAGCCCGTGCTCAACCAGCCGCTCTGGAGAGCACTCGACGAACTCGTTCAGAAACATCAGGTGACGTTCCACTGGGTCAAGGGCCATGTCGGCGTCGCCCTCAACGAGCGCTGTGACGAGCTCGCACGCGGCGAAGCCATGCGGCATCGCTGACGCCGCACCAAAGTGCCGAAAAGGGACTGCCTTTCTGTCCGGGCAGTCCCTTTTAATTATCAGAAATTATTCTGGCTTCTTGATGACCTCGACGCCGCCCATGTACGGGACGAGCGCCTTCGGGATGACGACGGAGCCGTCCTCCTGCTGATAGTTCTCGAGGATGGCGGCGACCGTGCGGCCGACAGCGAGACCCGAGCCATTCAGCGTATGGACGAACTCCGGCTTGCTCTTCGCATCGCGGCGGAACTTGATGTTCGCACGGCGCGCCTGGTAATCCGTGCAGTTCGAGCAGGAGGAAATCTCGCGGTACTTGTTCTGTGCCGGGAACCAGACCTCCAGGTCGTACGTCGTAGCAGACGTGAAGCTCATATCACCCGTGCAGAGCTTGACGACATGATACGGGAGCTCCAGGATGCGCAGGACATCCTCGGCGTTATCGACCATCTTTTCGAGCTCGTCCCAGCTCGTCTCCGGCGTAACGAACTTGATCATCTCGACCTTGTTGAACTGGTGCTGACGGATGAGTCCGCGCGTATCGCGACCGGCGCTGCCAGCCTCAGCGCGGAAGCATGCCGTATAGCAGCTGTAGTACTCCGGCAGCTTGCTGCCATCCAGGATCTCATCGCGATGATAGTTCGTCATCGGGACTTCTGCCGTCGGGACGAGGTAGTAGTCCATGCCCTCGAGCTTGTACATATCCTCGGCGAACTTCGGCAGCTGGCCCGTGCCGATCATGCTGTCCCTGTTCGCGATGTACGGTGCGAGCATCTCCGTGTAGCCGTGCTTGTTCGCATGCAGATCCATCATGAACGCGATGCAGGCGCGCTCGAGGCGGGCACCGAGGCCTTTATAGAACGTAAAGCGCGCGGCCGTGACTTTTGCTGCGCGATCCGCATCCAGGATATCGAGCTCCGTGCCGAGATCCCAGTGCGCTTTCGGTTCGAAATCAAATTTACGCGGCTCGCCCCATTTGCGGACTTCCGGATTCTGCGTATCGTCCTTGCCGATCGGCACGTCCTCACGCGGCATATTCGGGATATGCAGCATGATATCGCGGAGCTTTGCCTCCACTTCCTTGAGGTCACCATCGAGTGCCGAAATCTTCTGGCCGACTTCGCGCATCGCCGCGATCTTCTCCGATGCGTCCTCCTTGTTCTTCTTCATGACGCTGATTTCCTTGGAGACCGCATTGCGCTGGCTTTTCAGGCCCTCGGACTCCTGCAGGAGCTCGCGGCGCTTCTTGTCCAGCTCCTCGAAATCATCCAGCTTCAGGGAATTGTTGCGGTTCTTCAGCATCTGACGAACCTCGTCCAGGTGCTCACGTACGAATTTGATGTCTAGCACAAAAACCTCTCCTTACTTATCTCAGCGCGGACCCCACGCAGAAAAATCTTGTTACATCTATCCTATTATACGCGCACAGAGAAAACCCTGTCAACGGTTTCCGCCCTCATACCTTGACCTCAAAATGGCCGTCCTCGCGTTCGGGCATCGGGCGTTTCACGATGCGGGTCTTTTCCTCCGGCACATCGCTGGGCTTTTTCGCAGCACTCTCCTCTGCGGAAATCGCGCGCAGCACCTCGTCCGCCGTCATGCCCGCATAGGCTTTCGACGGCGGTGTCACGTCGCCTGCGATATCCTCGATGCCGAGTTCGCCCTTGCGTTTTTTCTTCCTGAGGAACGTCCGCAGAAAAACAAAGGCGAGAACCATCATGACCGCGATGCTCCCAATCCAGAACGCCGCGCCGTAGCCGCTGCCGTACATACCGGGCTTTAGCGGCTGCACCTGCTGCGTCTGTGTATTCTGCTGAGCCTGGCCCTGCTGCCCATTCTGCTGCAGGAGGGCGGCGGTCTGCGGATCGAGTGCAGCCCCATTCTGCGTGCTCTGCGTCTCCGAGCCTCCCGCCTGTGCCTGGTTCTGTGCCGGTTTCTGCGTCTGAGCATCTTTCGCCTGCGGCTTCGAGCGCGTAGTCTTCTGCAGGGCGCCATCGCCATTTGCGACGGCCTGCCGCGCCTGTGCCTCGTTCGCCTCGTCCCCCGTCCGGGACTGGTAGGCAGGCGGTGCTGTGCTCTCCTGCACCGAGCCGCCATCCTGCAGCGTCACCTGCGGCACAGTCGGCGGTGTCGGTGGCGTCGGTGCCGTCGGCGGTGTAACAGCCATATTCCTGCCTCCTTTCCCTACGAAAAAGGAGGCTGCCCCCAGGCAGCCTCAGGTTCTTTCTCAGTAATGTGGATTTTGCTTCACGTACTCGACCGGCCTGGACCAGTCGACGGACACCTGCGTGTTGTTCCACAGGCGCGTGAGCGCGAGCTTGAAGCTCTCGACATCGGCCAGCGGATCCACGGTCTCCGGCGTGAAATCCATAAGCGTCTCGTGTGGCACGTTGATCTCGTGCTTGTGGTTGAGCCAATCCTCCGTCAGCTTCCTGCCCTCGTCGTTGGCAAGGTGAACTTCGGCGGTCTTCGTATCGCCATCATAATCGATCCAGCCCAGGTCTTTCTGGTAGCTGATTGCGACACTATAGGTATTTGCCATCGCAAAAATCTCCTCTCGGATAGGAATAATTTTCTGAATCCATTGTTCTATTATAATCTATATTCCACTTTGCTGGCAAGTATAAATGAATTTTGTCAGATTTTTTGTGAAATGCACCGAAACAATATTTGTCAAGACTTGTCACGAAAAAAAATTTATGCTAATATAATAGCCAAAGAAGGACAAGCCTCGGATGTGCGTTAGCTTTAACAGTGTCTAACCTACATTTTACCTAGGGAGCCCGATTTGATTCCGGCGGACATTCGCCTCGGCGAAAATGGAGTCCGGACTTAAGGCACCCACCTGCGAGTCGCAGGTTTTAGGCATATAAAGCGACCGGCACCTTAGACCCCTGCTTTGAAACGGGATTACTGCTCTGCGGTAGTCCCGTTTCGTCTCTTTCCATGCAAAACAAAACGAGTGCAGCTCTTCCCGTCAAGGAAGACTCGCACTCGTTTTTCTTTTTGAAAGGATTCAATTCTCGCGGCGGAAATAGTGCGGATACTGAACGAGCAGGCTCTGGAGGTTCGGCATGACCGTGCCGATGTGCCCGGCGATAGCGCGGGCTCCGTCTTCCGGATCGTGCGCGAGGATGGCACGCAGGATATCGCGATGCTGGTGCAGCAGGCGATCGACGTTATGCCGTCCATTCATGAGATTCAGCATACGCACGCGGTTGTAGTCCTGTCCCATCTGCATGATCATCTGCCAGACATGCGGCTTGCCGCAGCCCTCGAACAAGCTGCCGTGGAACTGGGCATCCAGCGTGTAGAACCCATCGATGTCGTCATTTGCCAGGCACGTTTCCTGCTGACGGTAATTGTCGCGCATCGCGCCGAGAATATCCTGTGGAAACGAGGCACAGGCCAGATCCATAACGGCCCGCTCCATCGTCTCCCGCAGGAAAACAGACTCCTTGACGCGTGAGATATCGATCCGTGCCACATACGTCCCGCGCTGCGGCAGAACGATGACCATATCCCCACGCGACAGCTGGATGAACGCCTCGCGCACCGGCGTGCGGCTGAGGTTCAGCTTCCCGCCGACCTCATTTTCCGAGAGAAATTCCCCCGGGCGAAGCTGCAGGCGGGCGATAGCCCGGCTGAGCACGCGGAGCGCATAATCACTGGCATTTTCTTTTTCTTCCCTGGCGATGGGCGTCAATTCCATCAAAAATCACATCCAATTACTCAATATTCCTGACTCTATGCCTGATGCTTTTCCTGATGCTGCATAGCTGATTATATCCCTTACTATACCAAAAAAACTTGCTTCTATCAAATTTTTATCGCCTGTTTCCGGCGTATTGTTCCCAATGGAACAGACTGCGGATTTCCTCGTCGCTGAGCTTCGACAGGAAACTGCCGCCCGGCTGGATCATCTGGTCGATCATGCTCTTCTTCTTTTCCTGCAGCGCGTAGATTTTCTCCTCGACCGTGTCCTTCGTGATGAGTTTCACGACCTGCACATTTCTCTGCTGGCCGAGCCGGTACGCGCGGTCGGTTGCCTGATCCTCGACGGCCGGATTCCACCAGGGATCGAAATGGATGACCATGTCCGCGCCCGTGAGATTCAGTCCCGTGCCGCCCGCTTTGAGTGAGATGAGGAAAACGGGAATGGTGCCCTGATTGAACGATTCGACAAGCTCCATGCGCTCAAGCGCCGACGTCGAACCATCGAGGTAGCTGCACGGCACGCGCCGCGCCGTGAGCCGCTGGCGGATGCGGGCGAGCATCTGCGTAAACTGCGAGAAGATGAGCATGCGATGGCCGCTCTCGATGGCATCGAGCACGATTTCCTCGAGCTGGTCGAGCTTGCCCGAGCCTCCCTCCCAGCTCTCTAGGAACAGCGAGGGATCGCAGGCAATCTGCCGCAAGCGCGTGAGGATGGCGAGGACCTGGATATGGCTCTCGCCGAGACCGTGCTCTTTCAGCATCTTCGCGAATTTTTTCTGGCTTTGCAGGAAATAGGCCTGATAGACTTTCGCCTGTTTCGCTGTCATCTCGTTGACGAGCACGCGCTCCACCTTGTCCGGGAGTTCCGTGAGCACATCCCGCTTGAGACGGCGCAGGATAAACGGATGGATGCGGCGCCGCAGGTCGATGAGCGCACGCTGGGCATGCTCCTCCGCCTCCGAGCCCGTTCCCTTCTCCTTCTCGCGTTCGCGCACGATGGGAATCTCATAATGCTGCTTGAACTGGCGATGCGTGCCGAGATAGCCCGGCATGAGGAAGTCGAAGATCGACCAGAGCTCCGTGAGCGTATTCTCGATTGGCGTACCCGTGAGCGCAAACCAGCCATCCGCATGCAGCTTCTTGACGGCACGCGCATTCTGCGTCTCGGGGTTCTTGATATGCTGTGCCTCATCGAGGAAGACATAGTGGAACACACGCGCCTCGTAGGACCCGATGTCGCGCTTCAGCATGTTGTACGTCGTAAGGATCACATCCGCGTGTACGGCAAAAGCCTGCTCCAGCCCCTCGCTGCGCTCCTTCTTCGTTCCCGCCACGACAACAGCCTGCAGGCCGGGCGTAAAGCGCTGAATCTCCGCGAACCAGTTGTAGACGAGCGACGTCGGCGCGACGACGAGAGACGGCGCCATGTTCTCCCCCGCCTGCTGTGCCCGTTCTTTCTGCGCGAGCAGGAACGCCATGACCTGCAGCGTCTTGCCCAGGCCCATATCGTCGGCGAGGATACCGCCGAAATGGTAGGCAGAAAGCGTCGAGAGCCAGTTGAACCCCGTCACCTGATAACTGCGCAGGACACCTCTGAGGCTCTTCGGCACCTCGACGTGCAGCAGCCCAGGATGCTCGACCTCGTGCACGATGGAGCGGAATTTCGCACTCCGCTCCAGATGCAGGCGCTCATCCTCTGCCGCAAGCTCGTCGAGGTACATCGCACGCGACAACGGCAGTTCTGCCTTGCCGTCTTTCAGATTTTCTGCGCGAACGCCGGCCTTTTCTGCAAAATCCGACACCGCGGCGAGCTGCTGGTCGCCGAGCGTCAGGAACGTGCCGTCCTTCAGGCGGTGATAGCGCCGTTTCTGACGATAGGACGCCAGGATGTCCATGAGCTCGTTGATGTCGAGGTTCCTCGTATCAAACGTAATCTCGAGCAGGTTCATATCGTTGATGCTGACACCCATCTCAATACGCGGCATCGGGCGCACGGGACGGCTCTGGATCGCATCCGCATAGAACACGGCGATATTCTCGGGAAGCGACGCGATGCCTTCCGTGAGAAATGCGTAAGTTTTGTCCTCATCGGGCTGGACGAACTGGTCGTTCTTCGCCACGAAGCCATAGGTGAGGAACAGATTCTGTACCTCTGCCTCGCGCCGGCTGTCGCGGATGAGCTGGCGGTCTGCAGGCGGCTGCGGCGCTTCACGGAGCGGGTTGAACGTCAGCTCGTCATAGCGGAACACGGGCTTCACGGCGATACCGTCTTTGTAATAGTCGATATAGAGCTCCACGGCAAGCGGCACGAGCAGGAACTGCTCGCGGAATTTCCGATCGACAGCAACATCCGCCGCATCTTCGACGGCGGGCAGCACCTCGCCGAAGAACCGCGCCATATCGCTTTGGTTCAGGCGGATGCGCGACGTATGCACGAAGGCCTGCAGCAGCGGCTTCGCCCGGCGCGAAAATGCCTCGTCAGCCGCATAGATCGCATCCCCCTGATAGAAATACCGGTACGCATCATCCAGGGCGATCACAGGCTCCGAACGCAGGACGAGCCGCCCGCCGCCATCGCGCTCCTCCACGGCGACATCGAGCTCCGGATTGCCATGGACGACATGCACATCGCCCACCTCATCGCCATCGACGCGCATATCAAAGCTGGTCTCATCCATGATAGACAGGAACTGGCGGAAATTCGCCGGCGTGAGCTTGAATGCCTTGTGGTCGAAGATATAGCTCTTGTTCAGGGCGTGGTAGTACTGGAACGATGCACTGTAGGACAGCAGGCTCGCCTCCGCCTCCCAGGCCTCTTTCATCATATCCCAGAGCGCGCGGGAGGCCGCATCGGCAAAGACCATGCGCCGCGTATCGAGCATCGCCGTGCGCCCGAGCGTCCACGGCTCGCCGCGCTTGACCGTGCGCAGGAAATCCTGCAAATTCTGCAGGACATAGTTTCGCCCGTAGTTGAGTCGGAACTCCAGCCATTTCGTCACCTTGCCGTACTCCTGCTGGACCTGCAGCCGCGGCAGCAGATAGACAGGCTGTGGAGCACCGGCCGGCTTCTCTACCGATGCACGGAACAAGGCAAAAAGCCGGCTGCCCGATTCATTCACTTCCTCATCCTGCAGGTCGATGATCGCTTTCATGAGCGCCACGGTATGCCGGCAGGCACCGAGGTAGCGTTTGGACTCCTGGCAATGGCAGTGGTACCGGTCGACATTGCTGCCATCCTGCGAAAGCCGCACGTTCACGCTATAGCTGACACCATCCGCCGCATCGCGGACCTTTCCCTCGTATACGGGGGGATTTTTCCCTGCCTGCTGGCAGAATACCCGGGCACTGCTGTAGAGGCGGCATCCCTGCTCATACGCCGCATCACTGGACATGGAACGGATCACGATATCTTTCAGCACGCCGCTATCCTTCCTTTCCACGAAAATCTATGCTAAACTAAAAGTAATTCGTATCTGGCCCTATCCTTCTATTGTATCATGGATTGAGCCAGAAGAAAGGAAAAACGTTCCAATGACACGTATCCTGATCGTCCGCCTCTCGGCCATCGGCGACGTTCTCCATGCGACGACCGTCGTGCATAACCTGCGCAAACTCCTGCCCGATGCCGAGCTCACCTGGCTCGTGAGCCCGCCCGCTGCCGGCATGCTCAAGCATAACCCAGACATCGACCGCCTGCTCGTCTGGGACCGCCGCCCGATCGACCGCGTAGGATTCAAACATCCCATCACGGCCTGGCGAGAGCTCCAAAAGGCGAAAAAGCTCCTTGCGCCCTACACGTTCGATATCGCGCTCGACATCCAGGGGCTTTTCCTCACGGGCCTACTCACGAAGATGAGCGGCGCACCACGTCGCATCGGCATCCATGAACGCCACGAGGGCAATCCCTTTTTCATGACAGAAATGGCCCCCGATATCGAAAGCCGCCACAAGATCAAGCGCTACATGACGGCGCTCCTGCCCCTCGGCTTCGATGGGAAGGACTTCGAGCCCGGCATCATCCTGCCGCTCGGGGAGGAACTCGAGGACTTTGCGGGGAAGTTCTGGCCCGCACACGGCATCAATCCGTCCAAACCGATCCTCCTCGTCAACACGCGCACGACGTGGCCGGACAAGAACTGGGAGCCCGCGTTCTTTGGTGAGGCGCTGAAAGACCTCCCGCCGGACGTGCAGATCGTCTTTTCCGGCGCGCCGGGTGACGCACCGTACATCGCCGAGGCACGCAGGGCGCTCGGCGACACAGCAAACACGGTCATAAGCATCGCCGGCGAGACGAGCCTCATGGAGCTCGCTGCCCTCATGCGCTCCGCCACGCTGCTGCTCACCGGCGACACCGGCCCCCTCTACATCGCCGAAGGCGTCGGCCTCCCCACACTCTCGCTCTGGGGCCCGACCCACCCCGATATCTACGGCCCCCTCACGGAGGGCCACACCTTCATCCTCAGCCCGCACCCCTGCACCGCCTGCTGCAAGACGCACTGCCAGCACCACACGAACGCCTGCATGCGCGCCATCCAGCCCAGCACCGTGCACGAAAAACTCTGCGAGCTGCTGAAGCAACGAAACAAATAAAAATCGCAAACAAAAAAAGCAGGCCTCACGTGCCTGCTATTTTATATCCCCACCTCAGATTGCGGGTCGATATTTTGTGTTGGTATATCAGAATAAATCGCTGTGGGTACCTGTCCGAGCGGCGGTCAGCACTAGTCTGTCCTGCTGTACCGCATAAATCAGGAGCCAGTTCGGTAAAACATGGCATTCTCTGAAGCCACCATAGTCACCAATCAAAGGGTGGTCTTTGCAGCGCTCTGGCAATGGTTCTTCACGGAGCAGTATGTTGATGATGTCTTGTAACAAAGACATATCCAGCCCCCGCTTTTTGCAAAGCTTGTAATCCTTGCGGAATTTGGTCGTCATTTCCAACCTTAGCACTCTGCATCCATCTCCTCAAAGGCTTCTTCGGCTGAGGCATAGCTCTTGACCTGTTTGCGCCCTGACATAATATCCCTGGCCTCCTGCAACGCAGCCTCAGTCTCTGCGTTATACCTAGGCTGCTTTATCTCAAAGGGAAAACCACCGTGTATCAGTGCCTGACGCAAAAAAATATTAATTGCTGTCGTCATATCCACCCCCAACGAGCGGAACAGTTCCTGCGATGCCAACTTGATATCGGAATCCATTCTGATGGTCATGCTCGTATTCATCACTACCATCTCCTTTCTGTTTCAATTATAGCATTTAACTATCCAGTGTCAATACAATGACCATCATCTAAATCTATCTTTTGTGAGTCCATAGGTAAAAAAACCGTGGCACATGTTGATGCCACGGTTTAGAGAGTACGAGGGCCTGCACATGCACCGTGAACGTGTCGTTATGATTTGAGGCGAACGTCGCGTTGAGTTTCGCCGTGCCCGTATCATTCTGATTGTTGCTGCCAAGCTACAAATGATTGCCTTTTGCCGAACAAATGTATAAAATATAAGGAAAGAAACAGAGGAGGCAGGTAAACTATGGAAACATTCCAATTCCAGCCTATCGGCTACGTTCATTCCCCTTTTCCAGACCGCAATAGCGCGCCGAAATTCTACACGGAGAGTGGTGATATCACGGCTACCTTGGAGATCCTGCCAGAATACGCAGACGGCCTGCTCGGCGTCGAGCCTGGCATGAAACTCCTGATGCTTTTCGTCTTCAACCAGAGTACGAACCACAGCCTGCAGGTCAAGAAACGTGGAACCGGCCCCGTAACGGGCGTATTCGCATGCCGCAGTTCGCGCCGTCCCAATCTCATCGGTGCATCCGTCATCGATGTGGTTGCCGTAGACGGGACCACCATAACATTCAAGGGCGTAGATACGCTGGACGGCACACCAGTTCTTGATCTCAAGCTGGAAAGGGAACACTACAGCTCAGAAAAATAACCCTCTGCCCAACAATAAGCAGGCAAGCAAAAAGCGCATTGCACAAAACGGCAACGCGCTTTTTATTTTGTGAGAGTTTTCCTTTTTTCTGTATCCAAAAGCACCATTCATCTGGGAATGTGAGTCATGACTTTTTCTGCACAGGCAAGGTGAACGGAACGCGCCACTCGCCGGAACCAAAGGCCGCAGAACGACCGTCCTGGATCTGCAGGCCGACGTCTGCCGACACCTGCGCGCCTGCTGGCAGCTGCAGCACGGCTTCGCTGTTTGGTGGCACGGTCATGATCACCGTATACGTGTCCTGCTCACGCTCCCAGCGGATGGCTGCGCGGCCGTATGGCGTCTCATGCTCTGCCTCGGCAAAGCTCAGGCCTCCGCCCGGGCAGGGGTGGAACAGGATGCGCTGGTAGCCTGGGGCCGATGCGTCGTAGTCCAGTCCTGCCGCGTAGCGGTAGAGCCAGTCGCCGACGGCGCCGTAGGCGTAATGGTTGAACGAATTCATATCCGGGCTGCAGAAACTGCCATCGGGGCGGCGTCCGTCCCAGTGCTCCCAGATCGTCGTCGCTCCCTGCTTGACGGGATAAAGCCAGCCGGGGAAGTCCTCATGCAGCAGGAGCTCCCACGCGGCCTCGGCCTGTCCGTTCTCCGAGAGGGCGCGCAGCAGGCACGGCGTCCCCATGAAGCCCGTCACGAGATGGCCGTCTTTTTGGAGCAGGTTCACCAGCTCTGCCGCGGCCTGCGCGCGGTGCTCCTCCGGCAGCAGGTCGTAGGCCAGTGCCATTGCATAGGCCGTCTGCGTATGCACGGTGAGCTCGCCATCCTGCAGGTAGTTCTGGCGGAAGTGTCCGAGCAGGTTTTCTGCGCGGCGCTCGAAAATCGAGGCTTCGACGGCGTTGCCGAGGATCCTGGCCGTACGCGCCATGATACGCGTCGAAACGATGGAATAAACGGAGCATGTATACGGCGTCGGCGTCGCGCCCAAAGGCGTCTTGCCGTCGCCATCCAAAGCCAGCCAGTCACCGAATTGCATCTTGTAGGTAAAGCGGCCTTTCTCATCCGTATGCGCAGCCATGAAATCGACCCATGCGCGCATCGAGGTGTACTGCTGCGCGAGGATCCGGCGGTCTCCCGTCGCGCAGTACAGTTCCCACGGCACGATTGTTGCGGCATCGGCCCAGCCGGATGCGCCGTCCATGCCCATGTGGTCGATCATATCCTGCGTCGCCGTCGGCGTGAGGATGTCCGGCACGACATGCGGCACAGCACCGTCCTGCGCCTGCGAGGACGCGAGGTCGAGCAGCCATTTGCGATAGAACGCCTGCGTATTCACGAGGAAGTTCGCCGTGCTGCAGAAAATCTCCGCATCACCCGTCCAGCCGAGGCGTTCGTCGCGCTGCGGGCAGTCCGTCGGCACCTCGACGAAATTGCTGCGCAGGCCCCAGACGATGTTATGCTGCAGCTGGTTCACGAGCGGATTCGAACAATGGAAAGAACCCGCCTCCGGCATATCGGAGTAAAGCACATGTGCCGTGAAATCCTCTGCCTTTGCATCGTCCGGCCACTGCTCGAGCCAGGCGTACTGGAATCCCTGATACGTGAAGCGCGGGCAGAACGTTTCCTCCTCATCGCTTTTCTTCGTATACGTGATGGTCTCCTTCGCCTCACGCAGGTTCTCGAGGTACACATTCCCCTCAGCGTCCAGCACCTCAAAGCAATGCAGCTTCACCTGCGTGCCCGCCTTGCCGCGTACGCGGAACGAGACGACGCCCGCCATATTCTGCCCGAAATCGAGGACGCGCTCGCCCTTCGGCGTCATCAACAGTGACTTTACGGGCAGTGTGCCCATGTCGCGGACGAGCGATGCCGTCTGCGGGACGAGCGTATTCTCATCCCACTTCACGGTCTCCACCGGACGCCATGCCGAATCATCAAAACCAGCCGTGCACCAGCCAGGCTGCTCCAGGCGCGCATCGTAGGTCTCGCCATCGTAGATCTCCGCAAACGTCGTCGGGCTGTCCGCACCCCTCCAGGAAGTATCCGTGCCGAAAACCGCCGTCGTCCCATCGACGTAGCGCACGTGGAGCTCCAGGAAGAAAGCCGTGCGCTTGCCGTAGAAATTGCGCTGATGCTCAAACGTCATGAGGCCTTTGAACCAGCCTGCGCCGAGCTCGGCACCGAGAGCATTTTCCCCTTCGTGCAGGAGGCTGGTCACATCGTACGTCTGATAGGAGAGGCGCTGCGGATAGACCGTCCAGCCCGGCGTGAGGGCATCCCGGCCGACGCGCTGCCCATTGATGGAGCATACGTAGAGCCCGAGCGCCGTCGTATAGGCATAAGCCTCCGCGACAGGCTTTGTCAGGGAAATCTCCCCACGCACGTACGTGCCTTTCGAGTCCGCTGCATCGGCCTCCGTCTCCGCAGAGACAAAGCCCGCCTGCCAATGCCGCTCGACATTGCCTGAGACAAACGAGGCAGGCTCAGACCATGCGCACCAGCGATCTCCTGCCTGAGCACGCACGCGCACGAAATAACGGCATGCCGTCTCGAGGGAGACGGGCAGGGAGACGTTGGCCGAGGCATTGGACGCGGTCTCACCACTCGTATAGACGAGCGCGCCAAAATCGTCCGTCCGGGACACCTGCACCTCATAAGCCGTCTGACGGAAGCCTCGCTCATCCGTATCGAACTTCCACGTCAATGTCGGGAAACGGATGGCTCCATCCGCCTCTTTCATGCCATCCAGCAGGATTTCCTTGATCGTAAACATCGTTAACTCCACTCTCCCCGTCTCTGATTCCGAAATACGAAAGCCTTCCCGTTCAGGCAATCTGCAGCAGCTCGCCGATACCGTGCAGCGGATAGTCCGCGACCGATGCCGCTTCGCCGATGCCCGCCGTCTTCATGCCGCCGCGATGACCGGCCTCGATACCGGCTTTTGCGTCCTCGACGACGAGACAGTCTGAAGGTGCCGCGCCGATTTTTTCCGCAGCCAGGAGGAATACCTCCGGATCCGGCTTGCTGTGCGTGATCTCCGTGCCATCGGCAATGGCATCGAACGCATCGGTCATGCCGAGCTGGGCGAGGATCGTCATCGTGTTGCGGCTCGACGAGCCCACGGCGATTTTGACGCCCTGCTTTCTGAGCGAGGCCAGCGTCTCGCGCACGCCCGGCAGCGTGTCCTCCGCCTGCAGATTTTTCAGGCTTTCCCGATAATATGTATTCTTCTTCGCGGCCAGCGCTTCCTTTTCCTCCTGCGAGTACGTGCGCCCTGCTTTCTGCAGGATAATCTCGAGACTGGCCATGCGTGAGATGCCGCGCAGCTTGTTGTTCGTCTCGCGGTCGAATGGGATATGTTCCTCGTCGGCAATGCGCTTCCATGCCTGGTAATGGTATTCATCGGTCGAGACGAGCACTCCATCGAGATCGAAAATGACGTTCTGATATTTCATCTGGATATCCTCCCAAAAATCCTGCCGGTTCAAAGTTTCGCGAGCCACTGCCCGGCGAACGGATCCACCGGGCTCTTGCCGCAGAATGCGCTCCTGCCCGTGAGTTTTTCGACGATGGCCTTCTGCACGAATGCATTCGCCGAGTACCCGTTTATGACGGTCTTCAGAAGCGGCATATCTTTGAGCAGGTACGGCGTGCCGACGGAAATGCCGATCGTCGGCACATCCTGCAGGAACCAAGGCATATCGGATGCCATGGGCTTGTTCCACTCCACGCGCAGCGTCGATTTGTTGCTCGCCGGCTCCACGTTGACATAGTAGAGGACGGCATCGTACTGCTTCACGAAATCTTCGAGGCGGATATCGATATAGGCGAAGCGCATCTTGTCCTTGTCAAAGACGTCGACCACAAAGCCGGCTTCCTCCAGGAGTTCCTTGAAATGCGGCGCACTGTCGCTGCCGAAATAGCCCCATTCGTCACCGAATACATACAGGAGGATATGGCTTTGCTTCGACGGGTTGAGCGGAAGGGCATGCTGCGTATCCTTGACGAGCGTCACGGCTGCATCGGCGGCCTCCTGCGCCCATTTGGCATACTCCGGACGGGCGAGTTCCGTCTCGATGGCGGACTCTGGCGGCACGAGTGTACCCTCAGCCTTTTCTTTCGGCAGGTTCATATGCGCCTTGACCGCGAGGATGCGCGTCACCGCCTCGTCGACGCGTTCCTCCGTGAGGATGCCGCGCGCGATGCCGTCTTTCATGAACTGGAAATCCTCCGCCATGTTGCGGTTGAAGAGGAACATATCGCAGCCTGCGGCGATGGCCATCGGCACGGCATCGCGGCGGCTCATCATGCCCGTGAAGCCGCCCATCGGCGTCGCGTCCGTGACGATGAGGCCGTTGAAGCCGAGCCGCCCGCGCAGGAGTCCCTGCAGGAGTTCCGGCGAAAGCGTGGCCGGCTTCAGGTCTTCGAACTTCAGCGCAGGATTCAGCCGCATCTGCCAGGCCGGCTGGAGGATATGGCCGACCATGACCGTCTCCGCGCCGTCCTCGATCATCGCGCGGTAAATCTTACCATAAGTCGCATCCCATTCCTCCGCCGTGCACGAATTGATTGTCGGGTGCAGGTGCTGGTCGCGGTCATCCATGCCGTCGCCCGGGAAATGCTTGATGGAAACGACCATCTCATGCTCGCGCACGCCTTTGGTGAACGCCTTCGCCATGCGGATGATGCGCTCGGGATCGTCGCCGTAGGTGCGCACGTTCGTGATCGGGTTCAGCGGATTGCGGTTGATATCGAGAATCGGGGAAAACGCCCAGTTGCAGCCCGTCACGCGCCCCTCTGCCGCCGCGACCTTGCCGAGATGATAGGCATGGATCTCGTCATCCGTCGCCGCCATCTCCATCGGATAGCCGAAATACGTGCCATCCGTCGTCGTACCGTTGCCGCCGGCTTCGAGATTCGCCGCGAGCAGCAGCGGGATGCGCGATTTCTGCTGCAGATAACGCTGGGCATCCTGGATGGTCTTCGCGTCCATCGCGCGGAACAGCATGCCGCCCGGATGCAGGGTATCCAGGACTGTATCGAGCTGCCCCGGCTCCGGACCGAGCGCGATTGGGCAGAACAACTGGCCGATCTTTTCGTCGAGCGTCATGCCCGCCAGCGTCTCCTCCACCCACTGAATCTGGGCCTCGTCCAAGGCAAACGGCTTTGCCTGCAAATCGATATGTTTCGTCATGGATATCCCGTCTTTCTTTACCATATATATCTCAATCTACCAGGGCATTTGCCTGCGCGATGCGGCCCAGGTAACGGCCGCTCGGCTTCACCGTGCGGCGCATCGTCTCGCGGTCGACCGCGATGAGGCCGAAGTGCTTGCTGTAGCCCATGGCCCATTCGAAATTGTCCATCGTGCTCCAATACGTGTAGCCGAGCACGGGCACGCCATCCTCAATGGCCTCATGGATGCCCGTGAGAGCCTCGCGGATAAAGTCGATGCGGCGCGCATCATCCTGCGTCGCGATGCCGTTCTCCGTGATGAGCACGGGCATGCCCGTCTCCGCATGGACGCGGCGCACCACGGCGCTGACGGCCTGCGGGCAGTACGGATAGCCGCACTCCGTGAGCTCCGTGCCTACCGGTGGCTGCACACGCCCATCCGCATCGTAGATCTCGCGCTCATAGTTCTGCACGGCAGCGAAATCCGCGTTCATCACGATGTCTTTGTACTGCCCGAAATAACTCTGCCAAACGTCTGCGGCGCGCTTCTCACCGCCCGGCTCCGCGCAGACATCGGACAGGGCCAGGCTCACGCCGACCTTTGCCTGCGGGGCAAACTCGCGCGCTGCCTTTACGGCCTCCGCATGCGCCTGCCGGATGACATCGATGTCCTCCGGCTCAGAGGCTGTATGGATTGTCGCATAATGCTCGATATCCGTGCCGCATGCCTCCGCCGCTTTCTGGCGCCACTCCGGTGCCGTCCAGCCCTCTGCGGCCATGCCGATCGGCGGGACGAACTGCCAGTCGGAAAACAGCTTCTTGAGCATTGTCGCGATGTTGATCTCATTCATCGTCACGATGTAGGGCATATGCGTGCCGAGTGCGCGGAGCACATAGCGGGCATAGCGGCCAAAATATTTCGCCGTCACCGGATTTTTCCAGCCGCCCTTGCGCATGAGCCAGCGCGGGCTCGTGAAATGGTGCAGCGTCACGATCGGCGTGAGTCCATGCTCCTCGCAGGCCGCAATCATATCCGCATAGTGCGCGAGCTCCGCTGCGTCAAAGCGCCCCTCCTCCGGCTCGATGCGCGCCCACTCGATGGAGAAGCGGTATGCCGTGAGGCCGAGACCCGCGACGAGAGCGATATCCTCGCGGTATCGGCGGTAATGATCGCAAGCCGCATCCGAACGGTCCGGATAAATCGAGCCCTCAACGTGCTCCTCTGCCCAAAGATCGCAATTCGTATTCCAGCCCTCAACCTGATGCGCAGCCGTCGCACTGCCCCACAGAAAATCTTGTGGAAAGTTCACATCTTTCATCCTATCACCTATTCATACTTTCATGCATCATTGTCAGTTAAAACAGGAACGCGAAGTCCGCGCGGAAAATCTTCTTTGTCGTGCCCGGCTTCACATAACCACCCGGCCACGGCCGCGACTCTGTCACCGTCTCACCGTACATGTAGAAGACGTCGAACAGCGTGTTGTTGATCGGCGAGCACTGATAGCCGATGACCGGACCGCGGTAGCCTTCGCCGAGCATATCGATATAGTCACCGATCATGCTGCCGGAGCTGCCAAGGATATTCGCCGGACTCGGCAGGTAGTACCATGCCACCGTGAATCCCTCATGCCCCTTGAGCGGTGGCCACGGATTGCCAAAGAGCAGCTCGGCCTTGAAGCCATCGTTCTGGCTCGCGGCGTTCGAGTGCACCCAGTCGACCGTCAGCGTCGTCTTGTGGCCGATCTTGCGATCAAAGCCGAGCTCGCCAAAATGGCTGGCCTTACTGATCTGGTTGCGCGCCCCACCCAAAGCCTGGATGTTCGCCGGCAGGCTCGCCTCATCCGATGGAATGAAATTTGTCGTATCCGGCTTCGTCTGGTAGACAAATTTCATATTCGTCTTTTGGTCAAAGCTGTAATCCAGTTCCGCGGCCAGGACCTTCTTGTTCATGAGCGCCGCGTGGATATCCGTTGAGGACAGCGTATTCTCGAGCGCATCGTCCGTCGAGGCCTCGATGGAGGTCGGTGGTGCATATTTGCCGTAGATGAACGTCGCATCGAGCTTGCCGAAACGCTGCTGTGCGCGCATGCCCTGCATCTTTCCATCGTAGTACAGGAGGCCGTAGCCCATGTTCTGCCCCCAGCGGCCGAAGCGCAGCCGCGTGCCCTTGTTTGTGTAGTCCACCCACTGCAGCGTGCCGAGATTCGTGAAATCGTCCTGCACGGATTTGAAGCTGCGGTTGAACGTGTGGTTCGACGTGAGCATGATATGGTCGTTGAAATGATACTGGATATCAAAGGAAAGCTGTGTCGCTTTTTTCATGACCGGGTCGGTCTTGGCCGTACCTTTGACGTAGTCGTAGCGCGCGCCCATGTAGCCGTGGATCTGCCAGCGGTCGATTTTCTTGTTGAGCTCGGCAATCTGTCCACAGATGCTCGTAAGCTCCTTATTGTACTCGTCCTTGAGCGCCTCGATGATGATTTTCTGCGAATCATTCGCCGTCTGCTCCTTTTTCGCAGCGCGTGCGATGATCACAGCCATCTCATAGCGCGTGAGCGGGCGGTCGCCTTCAAACAGGCCATCCGTAACGCCCTCGACGAGGCCCTCCTCCGTCAGTTTCTTGACGGCTTCATACGACCAGTGCCCAGCCGAGACATCATTTGGGACTTTATTGGAGCGTGCCTTCCGGTCCGCAACAGCCTTCTCATTCTGTGCCTGTGCGAGGTCTATGGCCTCATCGTGCAGGCGATCCGCCCAGACATTGCCCGTCAGTCCCGCGCAGAGCAGCAGCGTGATGCCTGCGACGGCAGATTTCTTCAGTTTCATGCTCATGGTATATTTCCCCTATATTGTTCTCCGCCATCCCCACGGCGGTTTTCCCTTATCTTCAGGCCTTCTTTTCAGGCTTTCTTCAGTTCCACGCATTGGGACATATGACGGTCCGATAATTCTTCATTGACCTGGCTCGCAGCCTGCACCGGCTCATGCTCATCGCTCTCATCGAGGGCCCGGGCGAACGGTGCCTTGCCGACCTCCGGAATGGGGATGACGGCGAGGAACGAAGCGACAGAGCAGAACGAAAGCAGGATGAAGAACAACGTGTAACCATCATCGCCCATCACGCTCACGCCGAGGGCGATGATCGCCGGTGCGACGAAATTGACGAGCGACGAAGCGAGATTCGTCGTGATGTTCATGATAGCGATATCCTTGCCGGCGTTTTCCTTGCTCGGCAGGATGCGGTTCACCAGCGCGTTATCCACGGCGTTGTACAGGCCAAAGCCGAAGTTGAAGATGAAATAGCCGACAACGACGGACCAAATATTGTAGGAAAACGCGAAGAAGATGAGGCAGACGCCCGTGATGAGCGAAGCGCCCATAACGAACGGCTTCTGTTTCTGGAAATGATCCGACAACCAGCCGCCGGCAACACCGGCAATGACCATGAGAAGGATCGAGGCGCCCGTATAGGAACCGATCTGGAAGACCTCCGCCTCCGAAAGACGGAAGCGCGCGACGTAGAACAGCGTCAGCATCGTGAGGCCGGCATTCGAGAAATTGATAAACAGCTTCGTGAGCAGCGCCCAGGTGTAGGATGGATATTTTTTGAAGCTAGGATAGAAATTGCGGAGCCCTGTCTTGAAAGGATTCACCCCGTCGTCCTTCTTTGGGAGCAGGGCCGGATCGATGTAGGTATCGCGGACCATGAGGGCAGCGGCGATACCGCAGGCCAGCTGCACGGCGCAGACCACGGCGATTTTCAGATCCACCGGCGTATCGGCATAGACGCCCATGAGGATGGAGCCCGTCATGACGAAAATCGGTGCTGCGGCACTCACGAGACCCGATGCCCGGCCGAACCGTGACTGCTCGACCTGCTCTGGGATCATCGCGTAGCAGGACAGCGAGACGAGACCGTAGAAGAACTGGGCGATACACCAGAAGAAGATGAGCGATGCCATCGACGTCGCATAGGCCAGCCCCATCATGCAGGCGAAACCGCCGATCGAACCCGCGATCATCCAGAACCGGCGGCGTCCGAAACGCACATGCGTCTTATCAGCGATCATGCCGCCGAGCGGCGAAAGCACGACGATGGCAACGCTCGCGATACCCGCGGCCATACCGAAGGAGCTCGTGACCGCATCCGGGCCGACAATGCTCATGATCTTGAACTGGATCAGCCCGAACATCAGCAGCACGAGCGGTGCGATCGATGTTCCTACGCCCAGCAGCATCGCTGCCATGAGGCGATAGAACGGCGTTTTGTTCCAAACGATTCTCTCCATAACTTTTACCCCCTGTGTGAAAACGGCAATTGGCAATCCTTGAAATTGTCTGTCTTTTCTTTTCCCTTTCGATAGTTAAATTGTAGCACGCAGGCCCCTGCTGCTCCATGTTCCCATGTTATATACTTCCGACATATTTTTAGGTGTATCGTTTTTTTCGAGGACTTTTTCTGATATAATACGATTGTATCCGATGGCTTGTTTCTACCAACATCTCCGTGAGGATTCCTCTGTTTTCTTTTTGGTTCCGCAAAATCCGGGAAGGAGTAAACGAAAAAAATGGCCTATTACACCACGGTCGGCGCCGTCCAGGCGGAGCTCGCCAAAGGCTTCCACGAACTGCACCGCCATTTCAGCGTCCCGCAGGCGCTCTACCATATCTATCAGTCCGGCAAATTTTTGGAGAAGAAACCACACGTTCCGACCGAAGAGCTTTGGAGCCGGTACGACGATGACGAGTTCATCCGACGCGTCAACGAACTGCCCATCGGCCTCGATCTCATCATGAAGAACGAGGACAATATCCAGAACCAGGACAACCCGATCGGCGAGAACCTGCTCTTTGCCCTGAACAGCGACGTCATCGTCTTCCGCGCGTTCAACTATATCAACAACGATGTCCACCGCCATGACTTCTTCGAGATGGGCTACCTGCTGCGCGGCCAGCTGCAGATGCAGGTCGAAAAGGAAATGCTGAACTTGCACGAAGGCCAGTTCTACATCATCGGGCCGAATGCCCGCCATGCCATCACGATGGACGATGATACCTCCGTGCTCATCTGCATCGACATCCGCAAGAGCACATTTGAAAACTCCTTTTTCAACCTCATGGCCACGGAGGATCTCCTCTCCTATTTCTTCCAGTCCATCCTCGCACGACCGGATTATCCGAATTACATGCTCTTCACCACACAGAATGAGGAACACGTCCGCAGCCTCATCAAGACGCTCACGATGGAAAACTACATTGCCGATTCCTACTATAACATCTGCTGCATCAGCCTCATCAACCTGCTCATGAGCGTCATCCTGCGCAACTACAGCGACACGATCCAGTTCTACAGCTACGATTTTCTCTCCGCTCGGTTCCCACTCATCATGCGCTATATCCAGAACCACTACCAGACCGTCACCTTGCGCGAACTGGCGCAGCAGTTCCATTATAATGAAACGTATCTCTCCACGCTCATCCGCAAGAATGCCGGCATGAGTTTCTCCACGCTGCTCAACAAGCTCAAGACCGGCCGCGCCAAAAACTATCTCGAGACCAGTGCCATGAGTATCCAGGACATCAGCGAGGCGGTGGGATATAGCTCTGCTGACCACTTCTCCCGCACGTTCAAGAAGTTCTACCACTGCTCTCCGCGCGACTACCGCCTGAACCTCCAAAACAGCGTCCATGGATAGCAATAAAAAAGACCGCTCGCCTGCATCTGCAGGTAAGCGGTCTTTTTATCCGTAAAGCAGAGAATTACTCTGCGGCCTTGACGACCTCTTTGCCGTCATAGTAGCCACACTCCGGGCATACATGATGCGGCATCTTCGGCTCGTGGCACTGCGGGCATGCAACATAGCCCGGCGCCTCGAGTTTCCAGTTGGCACGGCGCTGATCGCGGCGGGCCTTGGACATCTTACGCTTTGGTACTGCCATCGGATATTCACCTCCATCGATTTCGTGGTATCACCACAGGTGAAATCAATGCCATTGGGTTGATGCTGAATTGATTTCATCGTTGACACATGTCTCTATGATACATGTTTTGCCCGTTGAATGCAAGGAAAATCTGCTCCGATGGACAGAAATTTTCTAAATCAGCGGTATCAGTGGTGATCCGGCGGCGTCGGCATGCCGGGAATATGGGGAACCGGCTTCTGCTGCGGCGTCGATGGCGGACGGCTGATGCCGAAGCGCGCGAACGGAGAAACGTGCTCCGTCTGCGGCTGCGGTTTCGGTTCCGGCTGCTGTGGCGGCTCAGGCTGCGGCTTCGGTGCTTCATGGCGCATCCAGGAAAAATGTGGACGCTCCTGAGGCCTTGCGGGATTCGCCGCGCCGGCGTTGATGGCGGACAATGTCGGTACGCCGGTAATGCCGCCTGCCGGTTTCCCCATCACCGGCGTTTCTACCGGCGTTTCCACCGGCTGCGGTTCCTCTCCCGGCAGGACGACATGCGTGGGCTGCGGCGGCTGTGGTGGCTGCGGCGGCTCGATCGGCGTGAACTCGATTTCAAGGTTATCGCCGTTCTTGATGGGCGCCGTGAAATCGACCGGCTGCCCATTGACGCGGATTTCGAATTTCATGCGGCTCGTCGCTGCGGGCGGCTGGAAATCCACGGCGACGAGGGCATCGCTGACCGTCGTGGCGCGGCGCTCCGACCGATGGAACGTGACCTCAGCGCCCTCATCGATGATTGTCCCCGCACTCGCGCGGCGGCCGTTGACGAGGAGCTCGAAGCTGGCCGAAGGAATCTGGTACTCGGCATTGTTATAGTAGATCGTGATTTCCGTCTTCGTATCGGACAAGGAGAGCACATCGCCGAGTTTCGGTGCGTCATCTACGCTGTACTCGACATGGTCGCCCTCGTGGATCGGCATGGATATCGAAGCCGGCATATCGTTGAGCAGGATTTCCGGCGAGCAGGCATAGGTCGTATCGTTCCCGTTCAGAACATAGTGGATGTGGCGGCCCGTCGGCGGATAGCCCGCCGCATTCAGAGCCTCACCCAGGCTGTGGAACTCGCGGCTCTCGACGACATCGCCATCCTGCAGGAGATAATCGCCCGGCTGCTTCTCTCCATTGACCGTGGCGAACTGGTTGAGGATCTTCTCGCGTCCGTTGATATAAAGCACGAATTCTCCCGTATCGCCGGCAACATCGGACAGGTGAACCTCCGGCACCTGTCCATCCTCGCCGCGCGTGATCGTGATGCGGCTGCCGTCGTGGACAATGCTGTCGAGATCCGCCTCCTCGCCATCGAGCGTGATCTTCGCGAGTGTCCCCATCGTGCCGGGGAACATCTTGCGCTCGCCTCCGACGTTGACCATCAGGCCGAGGCCCGGACGCCCGTTGAAGTCGCGCAGGCTGAGCCCGGCATTGAGCAGGGCATCGCTGACCGTGAGGTCGCGGAAATTGAACAGGCTTGTCTCCTCATCGTTGACATAGACCGAAAGGAAATGCAGCGTATTCAGTGAGGCGATCTTCAGGATGCCGAGCGGCGTGACGGCATCCGGGCTATGCAGCTCCTCCGGGATATCGGCGACGCCATCGACCTGATCCGGACGGCGCACAGCGACGCGGTTCTCCGGCATGCCGAGCGCACCGGCGACCGATTCCTGCAGATGCGGCGTCAGCGAGCCGCCGCCGACGAGCATGACGGCCTGTGGGGCATCTCCATTCAGCTCAAGAATCTGCTTCGAGATGGCCGCAGCGAGATTCTCGATATTCGGCATGATCGGCCCGATGACCTCGGATGCCTTGAGGCTGTATTCCTGGCCGAGGATATCGGAGAACGTCACGTCCTCGCCCTGGCTCGCCTGCCGTTTGATCCGCTCAGCCACATTGAAGTCGAGCAGGAATTTCTGCGAAATGGCCTCCGTAATCTCATCGCCTGCGAGCGGCACCATGCCGTAGGCGATGACCGAGCCGTTCTTCGTGATGGCGACATCGGACGTGCCCGCGCCGATATCGACGAGCACGAGATTCAGGTGACGCATCGTCGGCGGGATGAGCACGTTGATCGCCGCAATCGGCTCGAGCGTCAGGGCGCGCATCTCGAGTTTCGTGAAATGCAGGGCCGACTGCATGGAGTCGATGACCTGCCGCGGCAGGAACGTCGTAATGACGACCGCCTTCGCCTTATGCCCGCGCTGGCCCACGAGGCTCTTCAGCGGGATATCATCGAGCACGTAGCGGATCGTGCTGTAACCGACGCAGTAGTAGCGCGTCGGGTCATCGACAGCATGGGAGGTCGACAGCTTCGCCTGCGCGGCCTGCACGCCGGCAAAATCGAGGTTGCGCTGCATCTCCGCTGTGATGAGGCCATTGACATCCATCTCCGCCTCGGCCGTCATCGTATAGAGCGCACGGCCTGCGGCTGCGACAGCGGCATCGTGCAGCGGCCCCGTATCCTTGACGAGCGCATCCTTGACGTTCTTGATGACCTCCGCGACCTGCGGCACATCGTGGATCTGGCCATCGAGCATGGCACGCGTCTTATGCTCCTGCCGCTCCGTCGCCACGATATGCAACAGGCCATCGGACTCTTTCTCCGCAACGATACCGATGACGCTGCGCGTGCCGATATCGAGCGCAAAGAGGCGGTCTTTGTGCTCGCGCACCGCCTTCGTTTTTGTCTCTTTCGCGGCCTTGGGCGCGGTCTTGCGCGGGGTTGTCTTTTTGCGCGTGGCTGTCCCTTCCGTCTTGCGCGGACGCCCCGGGCCGCGCTTCGGCTTCGTCGCTGCTGTGCTATTGGCGTTATTGGCTTTAGTGGTTTCAGGCATAAAAAACTCCTTACTTTCCGTAATTTCCATAATAATTAAAGGTTATTTGTATTCTTTCGCGAAATATATAGTAGAATCCTGTTTTTGGCGAAAGAAAAACAGGAAGAATTTCAGAAACAGGTGATTTCGTATGAAAGAACAGAATCGGGAAGTCATTACCGGCAGCGATTTCAAGCGCATGGTCGGCGGCGCCTACAGTGAGCTCCTGCTGGAATATGAACATATCAACGAGATGAAAGGAGCCGGTCATCTGCCGGGTACGCATATCCTGCGCACGATCGGTGCGGCCGTCATGATGCTCAATGAAGTCAAGGACGACAGCATCGGCGGACTTTCGCGCCGTGCAGCGACGGGCGCCGTCTTCGGTGCACGCGGCAACGCAGGCGTCGTGCTTGCACAAATGTTCCGCGGTCTCGGCAAGGGCCTGCTCGGCAAACAGGACGCCACCTCGTCGGAATTCGGCAAGGCGTTCCAGTACGGCATCCTCTACGCCCAGCGCGTCATCCCGGAAAACACGGAAAGACCGTTTATCCGCGTGGCCCGCGAGGTCGCGAAAGGCGCCTACCATGCCGTCCGCGCCAACAAGCCGATCACGGAAATCCTGCAGGCTGCCGTGGATTCCGGCAAAGCCTCCCTGCAGCCTGGCGACGAAAACGAAGCTGGCGCTCAGGTCATGCTGAGCTTCCTCACGGGCTGCCTCAAAGGCCTCGACGGCAACTTCGTTTCGCCGGCCATCAGCCTGCAGCTGGGGCTCAGTGCCCGTCAGCCCGGTCTCCCAAATCCGGTCGACGACCTGGTCCGCCCTTGGTGCGTGCGCCTGCTCGTGCGCAATCCCAAGCTCAACGTCCCGCAGCTCGAAAAACAGCTGCATGAGTTCTCCTCATTCGCTCTCGTCGAGCGCGAGGATCGCTATATCAGCATCCATGTCCACACGGATCACGTCGGCCAGCTCCTCGAGAAAGCCGTCGGCTGGGGGCCGCTGCGCGACGTCCATATCACGAACATGAGTGAGAGCCACGCCCTTGGTGTCCACGATGCCCTCATGCCCGTCGGCCTGCTCGCCATAGCTGAAAACAAGGTCCAGGCCAAGGAACTCGAAGAAGACGGCCTGAACCTCATCGTAAACGGCAGCGAGGAAAGCAGTCCCTCCGTCGCGGAGCTCATCAACGCCGCCCACAGCGACCTCGCCGAAACCTACGTCATGGTCGCCTGGAGCCGCGAGTTCTGGCTCGTGTTCCGGCAGGCCAAGCGCCTCCTCGGCGGCCGCGTCGAGCTCGTCCTCTGCGAGAACAAGAACCAGCAGGCCGCTGCACTCAAGGCGTTCGACCCGCAGAAGACCGCTGCGGAAAACGCGCACGACATGACGCTTGCCGCGCGGATGAAATAACCGACTTTATCTGGAAAGTATACCAAAAGGTACCGCGAAAAATCCCAGGAAATCCTTGATTTTCTGCACCGGGGTATTATAATAGGACTTAATTTTTCACCGATATTTTTCACCTTGTATCTTTTAGAAAGAAGTCCTCATTATGGCATTAACCCCGGTGCAAATCATGCTCATCACGCTGACCATCGTCCTCGCCCTCGGCGGCGGCATCTACGCAGCCCGCTCCGTGCATTCCGCGGAGGGCTACAGCCTCGGCGGGCGGTCAGCCGGTGTGCCCATGGTAGCAGGTACCATCGCCGGCACCTGCATCGGCGGCGGCGCGACCGTCGGTACGGCGCAGCTCGCCGGCACGATTGGCCTCTCCGCGTGGTGGTTCACCATCGGGACGGGACTCGCGCTCATCGTCATGGGGCTTTTCTACGCGCGCCCACTGCGCGGCACAGCGCTGGAGACCATCACCCAGTACCTCGTACTGAATTATGGCAAAGGTGCCGGGCATTTCACGACTGTCGTCTCCTCGTTCGGCATCTTCTTCAGCGCCGTTGCGAGCTGCCTGCCCGGCATCGCGATTTTCGCAGCCCTGACCGGCATGCCGGCATGGCTGGCCGCGCTGCTGTTCACAGGACTCGTCGCATGCTACGGCTTCTTCGGCGGACTGAAAAGCACCGGCGTCGGCGGCATGATCAAGGCCGCCATCCTCTGGTGCAGCCTCTCCGTCGCCGGCGGTCTCGCCTGGAACGGCATCACCTCCCAGCCGGAAACGGCTGCCCTGCTGCCTGCCTTTCCATGGTTCAGCCTACTCGGGAACGGCCTGCAAAATGCGCTCGTGAGCGTCTTCTCCCTGTTGGTTGGTATGATCTGCACGCAGAGCTATATCCAGGCGATCTTCTCTGCCTCCAACCCGCGCACGGCATCCGTCGGCGCGTTTACGGCGGCGCTCATCACGATCCCCGTCGGCCTGCCCTGTGCGATGATTGGCATGTACATGCACGCCGCGCACCCGGAGGTCGCTCCTCTGCTCGCTCTCCCCACCTATCTGTTGACGGAAACGCCCACGGTACTCGGTTCCATCGCCATGGGCGGCATCCTGCTCTCGCTCATCGGCTCGGTAGCGGGTCTCTCCCTCGGCATCGGCACGATGCTCACGCGGGATATCTTTGCCCGGCTGTTCCACGTGTCCGGTGACGCCTCCATGCTGCGGCTCAGCCGCCTGGTCGTGCTCGGCGTCATCCTCGCGGCCTGCGGCTTTGCACTGGCCAACGAGGGCTCGCAGGTGCTCTTTTGGAACTATCTCTCCATGGCGCTGCGCGGCGGCGGCATCTTCCTGCCGCTGACCATCGCCGTGTTCCGCCCGCAGGCCGTCGCGCCGCACCTCGCCCTCTTCTCCATGCTGGTCTCGACAGGCGCAGCGGTCGCGGCTGCCGGCATGCACACGAGCATCAGCCCGCTCTTCATCGGCCTCGGCATCAGCGCCATCATCCTGCTGCCAGCCCTGTTCACGCACAACGATCCGGACGATGGCGAACCCATCCCCGTGGAGCAATAAACAAGAACCGCAACGAAAAAGCCCGGCACACCGAAGCGTGCTGGGCTTTTTGCTTGCACTGACACTCATGAATTTTTCCTGGACTCCTGCGGCCGGTCTGCCTGTTCCAGCTGACGGGAAGCAGACTGCTCGCCCGCCGAAGCATGCTTGAACTCGCGGATGCTCCTGCCCAGCGCCTTGCCAACGCCGGGCAGCTTACCCGGGCCGAACACGACCAGCCCAACGAGTAAAATAAGACCCAACTCTGGGACACCGATACCTGCCATAATCTCACCCTTCTTGCTTTCATTTGCTTTTTCCGTTATGATTATAGCATCCGTATGACGATATAGAAAATATATTTAATATCTATATACCATACACGGTGAGTATGAAGAAGGAGACACACATGGATCTGAAACAACTGCACTATTTCCTGGCCATCGTCGAGGAAGAGCAGATCACGGCCGCGGCTCGCAAACTGCATATCGCGCAGCCGCCGCTGAGCCATCAGATGAAACTGCTGGAAGAAGAACTCCAGGTCAAACTGTTCGAGCGCGGGCCGCATCGCATACGGCTCACGGAGGCGGGCACGGTGCTCGCCCGCCACGCCCGCACACTCCTGGAACAGGCCGACACAGCGCGCCGCGCTGTAGCCGACTGCCGCGCCGGCCTGCGCGGTACGCTCACGCTCGGCATGGTCTCCTCCTCGGGCGGCCTTCTGCTGCAGCCAGCCATGCAGACATTCTGCCGCACCCATCCCGATGTCCACTTTGCCATCCACGATGCGAACACCTATCAGCTCATCGAGATGCTGGACAGCGGCCGCATCGACCTGGGCATCGTGCGCACACCATTTCGCAACAGCCGATTTCACTGCCGCTACCTCGCACCCGAGCCCATGACGGCCTCCATGACGAAGGCGCTGGACTGGTGCCCCGAGCGCCAGACAATCGACCTGGCAGAGCTATCGGGGCGGCCGCTTATCCTGTACCGCCGTTTCCAGCAGCTGCTCGAAGACGCGTTTGCCGCGTCTGCCATCACGCCCAATATCTATTGCCTGAATGACGATGCGCGCACGAGCATCCTCTGGGCCAATGCCGGCCTGGGTATCGCCATCACACCCGCCTCCGCCGTGCCGCTCGCCGACCACGCGCACCTGCACGTCAAAACGATCAACGACACCGCACTCCACACCCGGCTCGCCTGTATCTGGCGCAAAGACCGCGCTCTGTCGCAACTGGCCAGCAACTTCCTGCAGACTTTTTCCTAACGGATACTGGCCTGCCAGGGGCGCTCATAAGACAAGCAAAAGGAGGAACCCTATTCCATGCATCCGGAAGACTTAACGAATCCCCAGATCCCTGAAACCGAACGCCAGCGCCGTATCCGCGCGGCTGAGTGGGCTGGCTGGGCCATTTTCTTTATCGGAGGGTTTGGCACGGCCTCGTGGGCACCGCTCATCCCTGTGCTGCGCGAGAGGCTCGCCATCGATGACGGAACGCTCGGCCTGCTGCTGTTCTGCGTGGGGTGCGGCTCGCTCGTGACGCTGCCGTTCTCCGGAAAGGCCGCCGCGCTCTGGGGCTGCCGCCGCGTACTCGTGACGGCGGCCATCGGCTTTGCGCTCATCCTGTTCGGCCTGTCGCAGGTCGAAAGCCTGTGGCTGGCCGCCGTGCTCGTGCTGGCCTTCGGCGCCTGCATGGGCAGCATCGACACCTGCATCAACATCCAGGCCGTCATCATCGAGCAGGCGGCACGGCGCCTCATCATGAGCCGCATGCAGGCATTCTGGAGCATCGGTGGTTTCACAGGTGCCGGCGTCTCAGCAATCTGGATGAAGGGGCTCGGCCTCTCGCCCACCGTCTCCACGCTCATCGCGAGCGCCACCATGCTGCTCCTGCTGCTCATGAGTTACCGCTACTACCTCCCGTATGGCGGCGACGGCAGTGGCAAGCTCTTTGCCCTGCCGCGCGGCGTCGTCATCCTGCTCGGCCTCGTCACGCTCATCGCCTTCCTCATGGAGGGCGCGATGATGGACTGGAGCGGCGTGTTCCTCACGACGGCACGCGGCTTTGATCTCTCGCTCGCAGGCACGGCATTTGCCGTGTTCTCAGCCGCGATGCTCGTCATGCGCTTTACGGGCGACGCGCTCATCATGCGCCTTGGCCAGCGCCGCGTCATCTACGCGGGCGCCGTGCTCGCCTTTATCGGCTTCCTCGCCATTATCTTCGCGCCGCAGCTGCCGCTCCTCTACGCAGGCTTCTTCCTCGTCGGCGTCGGCTGCGCGAACGTCGTGCCCGTCTTTTACTCTATGATGGGCAGGCAAAAAGTCATGCCCGTCAACGAGGCCGTGCCCGCCGTGAGTACGATGGGCTACCTCGGCGTACTCATGGGACCGGCGTTCATCGGCTTCATCGTGCAGGCCACGAGCATCACCTCTGCCTTCGCCTTTCTCGCCAGCCTGCTCCTCGTAGAAATCGTCCTCGCCTACATCATCTTCCGCCAGCAGAACTAAAAAAGCTCCCCTGCAGATGTGCGGCCGGTTGAGCCCCAGCCCCCTCGGCGCAGAGCACCCTCGCCGGCGGTATCGCCATCTACCGTGAGGTACTTCTGAAACACAGCCTGCGCAATGCGCTCGCCCTTGGCGATCGTCACGGGCGATGTGCCGCGGTTCATGAGTGCCACGAAAATCTGCCCCTCGCTATCCGGGTTGTTGTAGTAGTCCGCGTCGATGACGCCGACACTGTTCGTGAGCACGAGGCCACGTTTCACGGCCATGCTGGAACGGATATGCACGTAAAGCACCTCATCGGGCTGCATGTACGCCTTGACGCCCGTCGGCACAAGCACGCTCGCGCCCGGCGCAATGGTGACGGCCTCCCCCGCCGCGAGATCATACCCCGCACTCGACGCCGTCGCCCGCCGCGGCAGGCTGACGCCCCTCTGCTCCCAGCCAGTCACAAACTCAAATCCTCTTTGTCTCATCTTTGACCTCCGCAATCGCACCTTTTTGTTTTTTCTGCTTTTGATGTTATTATTGTAGCGATTTTACAAAGGAAAAACAAGAAAAGGATGGCCTGGCCTTCTGCGATAAACCGGATAGCGATGCACGGAAATGCGAATGACCCCGCACCAACCGTGAGTAGATTGGTGCGGGGTCATTTTTTGTCAGGGAATCATTTGATGAATTTCACGTGCTTGCAGATTTCTTCGTAAACTTTGTCTTTACGCTCGTTGAAGATGACTTTATTCTGCTCGAAAAGGTTGTTGCCGTGCGTGTCGATGGAGACGATGAGAGGTCCAAACTCCTTGACTTTCGAGGTCCAAAGTGTCTCCGGCATGCCGAGGTCTTTCCAGTTTGCCGAGATGATTTCCTCCACGCAGGTGGCGGCGACGACGGCACAGCCGGCGGGGAATACGCAATGCAGGGCCTTGTGATCGCGGCAACCACGCATCGTGCCCTCACTCATGCCGCCTTTGCCGATGATGAGGCGGACGCCGGTCTTCGCGATAAACTCCTCCTCGAACTTCTCCATGCGCATGGAGGTCGTCGGGCCGACCGTGACCATCTCGTATTTCTCCTCGCCGAGCGGGCGGATGATCGGACCAGCATGGAGGATAGCTCCGTCCTTGATATCGACGGGCAGGTCGCGCCCTTCCTCGATGACGCGGCGGTGGGCCACATCGCGGCAGGTCGTCAGCAGTCCCGTCAGGTAGATGACGTCGCCGACATGGATATCTTCGAGATCTTCTGCGCTGATTGGCGTCGTAAGTACTTTCTTTGCCATTAGAAGTCCACCTCCGAATGCGAATCGATCGTGTAGTTCAGGTCTTTGTCAAAAACGATGTGTCCGCGGCGATGCGACCAGCAGCCGACGCTCACGCCGACGCCGATAACGGACGGATGGCGCGCCGAATTGATGATGTTGACGCCCATGACGGAGTTCTTGCCGCGCAGTCCCTGAGGACCGAGGCCAATCTTATTGATGCCATCCTCGAGAAGGCGTTCCATCTCAGCCGCCTTCGGGTTCGGGTTATGCGAGCCGATTGGGCGGAGCAGGGCCTCTTTCGAATGCAGCGCAGCGACCTCGACGGACGTACCGATGCCGACGCCGACGAGCAGCGGTGGGCAGGCGTTGAGGCCGTAGCTCGTCATGCAGTCGAGCACGAACTTCGTCACGCCCTCGTAGCCCTCGCCCGGCATGAGGACCTTCGCGCGGCCCGGCAGCGAGCACCCGCCGCCGGCCATATACGTGTAGATTTCGCAGTCATCGCGGCCCGGGACAATCTTCCAGAACAGGGACGGGATACCGAGCGCTACGTTCTTGCCCGTGTTGTACTCGTCAAACGTCTCGACGGCATTGTGGCGGAGCGGCGCATCCTTCGTCGCCTGGATGACGGCGTTGCGCAGCAGTTCCGGCAGCTCGGCCATATACGGGAAGTTCGAGCCGCATTTGATGAAGAACTGCACGGCACCCGTGTCCTGGCAGCTCGGGCGGTTCAGCTTCTGTGCGAGCTCCTGATTCTTGTCCATCGTTGCGTAGATGGCTTTTGCCAGAGGCTCTTCCTCCTGCGCAGCGAGCTCCTTGATCTTTTTCCGGACATCATCCGGCAGACGCTTGCCTGTGAAGGCAACGAATTTGGCGACGGTATCCGTCATGCGGGATACAGCTTCTTCTTTCGTCATGACTTCCATCCTCTCTATCGATTCCCTATAGCGCGGTTTATCTCTGCGTTCTTTCTATTGTCATTGTATCGCGCTTCCTTCTATAAGTCTAATATGAATCTATCTATAATTCATATAAAGAAAAACTTATCACATAAAATCCATGCCTGCGTTATACTGTAAGAAAGGATAAAAAGACAGCAACCAGAAGGAGGTTCCCTATGGAATTCCGTCAGTTTCACTATATCCGCACCATCGCCCTGGAAGGCTCGATGTCCCGCGCCGCGCAGAAACTCTTTGTTTCCCAGCCTTCGCTTTCCCAGCTCGTCGCCAGCGTCGAAAAGAAGCTCGGCGCACCGCTTTTCGACCGCAGCACGAATCCGCTCCAGCCAACGGAAATCGGGAAACTTTACCTCGAAAACGCCCGGCATATCCTCGAGCTCGATGAAGAGTTTCATCAGCACGTCGATGACATGCTGCATCTCGACCGGGGAATCGTGACCATCGGCAGTTCCCCATTCCGCAGTGCCTATCTTCTCGCACCGTTTTTGCCGCGCTTTCAGCAGGCACACCCGCAGATCGAGCTGCGCCTGCGCGAGCATAACACGCTCCAGCTCGAGACGATGGCCCAAAACGGTGAGGTCGATGCCGCGATCTCCCTCGATCCCATCGACCACCGCCGCTTCGAAAGCCGGCCGCTCTTCGAGGAAGAAGTCCTCGCCGTACTGCCCGCGACGCATCCTCTCACTGCTGCCTGCCGCCTGCCGGATCAGGTAACGGACCCGCTCCCCGCCATCGAGCTCGGGGAACTGGCCCACACCCCATTCATCCAGATCAGCCCGGAGCAGAAAATGCACCAGATCATCCTCGATCTCTGCACCGAAGCCGGATTCACGCCCGATGTGCGCATGTCGACGAGTAGCATGGAAGCCGCCCTTGCCCTCGCCGGAGCGGGTCTCGGTGCCGCCCTGCTGCCCATCACGCAATGCATCGGGCGTCCGCCCGGACCAGCCCCGCATTTCGCCGCACTCCGCACGCACCCCCTGCGCCGCGTCAACATCATCTGGCGCCGCCACCGCTACCTCTCCCACGCCGCCCGCGCCTTCATCGAATCTCTCGCCACATTCTGTGCCAAGCAGGATTCCTTTTCAGGAACATATTGATGTGCCTTAATGAAAGGAACGTCACTCTTTATATTGACAATGTGTGTAAATCTATTTACAATGAAGACAAAGACATCGATACAAAAGGAGGAAGCATCATGCCCAGTGCAAATGTCAATATCCGTATGGATTCCGACCTCAAGAATCAGTTTGAAGACTTTTGCAAGGACGTTGGATTGACGATGACCGCCGCATTTAACGTATTTGCCAAGAAAGCAGTATCCGAACAGAGAATTCCGTTCTCCATCGGCAGAGACCTGCCGAACCAGGAAACACTCAAAGCCCTGGCTGAGGTCAAGCGGATGAAGACAGATCCGAACTACGGCAAACGCTATAAAGACGTTGATGCCATGATGAAGGAGCTGCTGTCCGATGTATGATATCCGTCCGACCACGCGTTTTCAGAAAGACCTGAAGCGCGCAAAGAAGCGGGGATATGACATCGACCTGCTCACTGACATCATCAAGAAGCTGGCCAAAGATGAACCACTGCCAGCGAAAAACCGTGACCATGACCTATCCGGCAACTTCGCTGGCTGCCGGGAATGCCATATCACACCGGACTGGCTACTCATTTACGAAAAGGTCGATCAAGATCTTATCCTATATCTGACCAGAACGGGAAGCCACAGCGATTTATTCTGACAACAATATACGATAATTGCAATGATATTCGATCTGCCAATCGGACGTGTGGTTGGCCTTGCCCTTGGATGGCGTATGACATTTCTCTGCATCGCTGCCATCACGGGACTGGCGATTCTCTATCTGTGGCGATGCTTCCCCAAAATCGCTTCGGGAGATACTTCGTTCTCGCCAAAGGATTTGCCGGCCCTGTTCCACTCATCAATGGCACGCGGCGTATTCCTGCTTTCCCTTGCTTTCGCGACGGCGTATTTCACGCTCGGCATTGACAGTGGAACATTCCTTGGCGGCGTCACGACGTCATCCGGTTATCTCTCGCTAATCGGTCTGAGTGCTTCTGTCATCGCAGCGATTTCCGCAATTTACTGCGTGGCAGTCTATCTGCCTGCGCTGAAACGTTCGGGAAGGAAAGAAGCATGAAGAAAAAAAGTAATCTCACAACCCTCTGCTATGTAGAGAAAGATGGCAAGTACCTGATGATGCACCGCGTCAAGAAAGAGCACGATATCAATAAAGATAAATGGGTCGGCATCGGCGGTCACTTTGAGGTGGACGAATCCCCTGAGGAATGCCTGCTGCGGGAGGCATGGGAGGAGACGGGTCTCATCCTGGACGAATACCGCCTGCGCGGCGTCATCACATTCCAATCCGACCGCTGGCAGACGGAGTACATGTTCCTCTATACAGCGACCAAATTCCATGGAGAGCTACATGGCTGCAACGAAGGAACACTGGAATGGATCGACAAAAAAGCTGTCTACGACCTGCCCATCTGGGAAGGAGACAAGATCTTTTTCCAATTCATGGAAGAGGAAAGGCCATTCTTCTCCCTCAAGTTGCGGTATGAAGGAGATAACTTAATTGAAAAGGTCCTTGATGGGCAGAAATTTTGAAATGAGGAAAAGCATGGAAGAGATTCAGCTCAAGGATTATGACGATACCGGAACTGCAGGAACATGTGGTGCAGTGTGAGCAGTGGGTGGTAAAACAGCATGCGAGGGCCTGCGTAGCGCATCGCCTGGCGGATTTCCTCGCGGCGCTCCGGGGAATAGCAGTGAATCGGACAAACGCTACAGAAGGTCTTTACCGCCATGCGCGGGCAGCGTTCCAGCCGTTCCAGGGCATAATCGAGCAGGGATTGGCAGGAGGGACAGAGCGTCCCCCGGGGAGTTGCAGCATGCTTTCCCCGGCAATAGATATGCATCATGAGTGTTACCGTCTTCTTCTCCCGTTCCCGCTTCTCTGCCGTCTTTTTATCGTCCTGCTGTACCATCCTTCAACCTCCAAGAAATGTTTTCTCTCCCATCCAATATATCATACCCTTTGACGATTGCCTAAGGATTATGTCACAAAAAGCCCTCGCGCATGAGCAGTACGCGAGGGTTCTTTGCTGTGTATTATATTTTAGGAGAGCTTTGAGATGTGTCCTCACATCCCTTTCGAAAGCCAAATATAATATACCATATCTGCGAATGATTATCAATAGTATTTGCGAAATTTTTTCAAGAATTTTTTTCGAGCCATCAGATAACCCAGTTATCCGGCTCGATGAGGCTCGTGACCATCGTCTCGTGCAGAACTGCGTCGGCAATCGCGGATGCGGTATTGTCGCGGTCCTTGCGCAGGCTGCTCCAGTTTCTGGCCTCACTGAGGACCCCCTGCGGCTCGAAGCCTTCCTCCAATACGAGCAGGACAATGAGACCGGCCTGTACGAGATGATGGGCAACGAGCGCATAGTCCTCGCCTTTCGCCGGATGGTAAAGGTAGGTATGACGGCTCGCGCGTACGAGGAGGTTCTCGGCCTCGCCGATCATCTCAAGCGTCGTTCCATCCTCCTGTGGCTGGAACGTCACGATGCCGGATGCCTGCCAGTTGAGTGCGCTGCGCATCTGACGCGTCGCGCCCGGCTGCTTCTTCGCGCCGCTCTGCAGTTCGCGGACGACGCCGCAGGCCGCGGTCATGTTGCTGATGCGGTCGATGAGGATGAGCTCGCCCTGCGTGCGGTGGCGGTCAAACGTATCGATGACGATGGGTTCCGTCACGGCGATCTCACACAGCGCAATCTCGTTCTTGTGCAGGTTCTCTGCCGCCTGCCTGGCGCCCGTATTGATGTCGATGCGCGAGGCGATGCGCGTGAGGATGCCTGGGATCTTCTTCGTACCGAGGCGCACCATGAAGTTCTTACCCGGCACGAGTTCCGCATCGTCCATACAGAGGATTTCTGCCGTAAAGGTATCGGCAAGTTTCAGGCCGCTCCCTGCCTCCAGCACGCAGCCACGCGAGACATCGACCTCGCGGCTCAGCTGGATCGTCACGGGCTGTCCCGTCACGGCCTCCTGCGCCTCGTGGTCCGCTACGAGGATGCTGCGCACCTGTGCCTGCTCGCCGCTCGGCAGCGAAGTGACGGTATCGCCGACATGGATCGAGCCGCTCTCGACCTGGCCCTGGAAACCGCGGAACTCGTGGTTCGGACGGCAGACGCGCTGCACGGGGAGGTAGAAACCCTCCTCTTTGACCGCCTCGACGTCAACCTGCTCGAGATACGGCAGGAGCACCGGACCGTCATACCAGGAAAGATTGTCCGAGCGCTTCGTGATGTTGTCGCCCTCGGTCGCGGAGACCGGGATGCTCACGACATGCTCGAGGCCGAGTTCCTGCTTGAGCTCAGCGATCTGCTGCCCGATTTCGCGGAAGCGCTTTTCGTCATACTGCACAAGGTCCATCTTGTTGACGGCAAAGACGAAATAGCGGATGCCCATGAGTGCGCAGATGCGGGCATGGCGGCGCGTCTGCGTGAGCACGCCCTGCGTCGCATCGATAAGGATGATGGCGAGGTCGGCAAACGAAGCACCGCAGGCCATGTTGCGCGTGTACTCCTCATGCCCCGGCGTGTCCGCGCAGATAAAGCTGCGGTTGTCCGTCGTGAAATAGCGGTAAGCCACATCGATCGTGATGCCCTGCTCGCGCTCGGCGATGAGGCCGTCCAGGAGCAGCGAGTAGTCGATAGCCCCGCCGCGGCTGCCGACTTTCGAGTCGAGCATGAGAGCTTCTTTCTGGTCGGCATAGAGCAGTTTCGCATCGTAGAGCAGATGCCCGATGAGCGTAGATTTGCCATCGTCGACACTGCCGCAGGTAATGAATTTCAGTAAACCGTTCATATCAGAAATACCCCTCCCGTTTGCGTTTCTCCATGCTGCCCGCGCCGCCATCGTGGTCGATGACACGGCTCGTCCGCTCCGACTCGACGGCGCCGAGCGTCTCCTGCACGATGGCATCGAGCGTATCGGCATCCGACTCCACGCCGCCCGTCAGCGGGTAGCAGCCGAGCGTGCGGAACCGGATTTTCCTGTGCTGGATATCCTCGGGCTTCAGGTGCAGCTTCTCGACGATGCGGTTATCGTCGATCATGATGATGTTGCCATCGCGCTCGATGCACGGGCGCTCCTTCGCGAAATAGAGTGAGACGATATCGATGTTCTCGCGGCGGATATACTGCCAGATATCTTTCTCCGTCCAGTTCGAGATCGGGAACACGCGCATGCTCTCCCCCGGATGAATCTGTGTGTTGTAGAGCTTCCACATCTCCGGGCGCTGATTCTTTGGGTCCCAGGCCTGCGCGGCATTGCGGAAGGAGAAGATACGCTCCTTCGCGCGGGATTTCTCCTCATCGCGGCGCCCGCCGCCGAACGCTGCCGTAAAACCGTATTTCGTCAGTGCCTGCTTCAGCGCCTGCGTCTTCATGATATCGGTATAGGACGAGCCATGATCGAACGGATTGATGCCGTTCTGGATGCCTTCCTCATTCTTGTACTCGATCATCTCCAGCCCGTACTTCTCGGCCTGCGCGTCGCGGAACTCGATCATCTCATGGAACTTCCACGTCGTATTGACATGCAGGAAAGGAAACGGCGGTTTCTCCGGATAAAAAGCCTTCAGCGCCAGATGCAGCATGACCGAGCTGTCCTTGCCGATGGAATACAGCATGACCGGCTTCTCACACTCCGCTGCGACTTCGCGGATGATATAGATGGCCTCCGCCTCCAACGCATCCAGATGCGATAAATTGCCCATAGCTTACCTCGCCCCTTTAATTCATACTTTATAGATATGTTTACTTTACTTGTTGGAAACATTATACACCGTGCCTTCTTGGAATGCAACAAAAAAGTTTGATTTTGTGATAAAAATCCTTGTAAATGTAAAAATAAGTATATTTTGAAGAATAAGTGTCTATACATATTTTAGGGCAGTCCGTTTGCGGGCATGAAAAAAGAGCCTGTGAAAACTCACAGACTCTGTAATTTCAATGGCAGAGAGGGTGGGATTCGAACCCACGGTGGCTCATCACCACACTTGATTTCGAGTCAAGCACCTTCGACCACTCGGACACCTCTCCATGTTCCTTATGCTTTTGAAGAACAGAAATTATTATAGCAGAATACGCGTCAAAAAGCAAGGGTTGTGTTATAATATAGGCATATTTTTTGAACTTCCATATTTCTATAGATTTGGCATAACGCCGGAAAGGAATTTTCATGATTACGAAAGAACTCATCGCCCGCATCAACGAGCTGTCCCGCAAGCAGCGCAGCGTCGGCCTCACGGCGGAGGAAAAGGCAGAGCAGGCCCGCGTCCGCCGCGAATATCTCGACGGCATCCGCGGGCAGCTCAAGGGCATGCTCGATAACATCGAGATCGTTGATGCTCCGCAGGCCGCCGCGCCGAACATTTCGCGCACGGATGAAGTCTACTTCTCCCTGCGCCAAAACAAAACGCTGAGACACTGAGGAGGTGCCGTGATGCTATTTGCTTCCATGCTGGCGCTCGGCGCCATCATCGGCTTTGTCGGAGCCGGCGGCGCGGGGGTGACGATTGCCCTGCTCACCGTCGGGTTTAACGTCCCCATCCATACGGCGCTCGGCGTGGCTCTTGCCGCCATGTTTTTCACGATGATCTCCGGCACGATCAGTCATTTCCGGCAGAACGAGGTGCTCGTCAAGACGGGCGCCATCATCGGTCTCGGCGGCGTCATCGGCGCCTGGGTGGGAGCCTCCGTATCGAATGTCATGGCCGGGCCTCTGCTCACGAACATGACGGCCATCATGCTGCTCTCAAGCGCTATCCTGCTCTACATCAAAGTCTACCAGGGAGATTGGCTGAAACACCACTTCCCTGTGCGGGAAACGCTGCTGACCGGCAGAAAGCTCTGGATCTACGGCATCATCGCCGGCATCATCAACGGCTTTTTGTCCGGTGCGTTCGGCATCGGTGCCGCGGCTTTTATCCAGCTCACGCTCATGGTCGTGTTCGGCGTACCGCTGCTGCAGACCATCGGCACGTGCATGATGATCGTGCTGCCGATCTCCGCCTCGGGCGGCCTCGGCTATCTCTTCAACGGTCATCTGGATTTCAGCATCTTCATCCAGACACTGCTCGGCCTCATGATCGGCGCCTGGTTCGGCGCAAAGGGCACGCATCTTGCCCCGCGTCCCATCCTCAAATTCTTCATCGTCGCCCTGCCGACAACCGGCGCCCTCACGATGATCCTCAATCACTGATTTTTGATCACAAAAAGCGCATGGAACCCAACAACTACGGTTTCCATGCGCTTTGTTTTTCCTGCCTTTTGAATTTACTTCAGTTTCACCAGTTCGTACGCACGCGTACCCATGCCGATCTTTTCGGCGTGCTCGAGGGTTTCCTTCCAATGAATGTTCGGATTGGAATCCAGAAAATGGTCGTGATGCACGTGCCAATCCGGTTTCGCGAGGTTGTCGCTGAGCTGGCTGTTCGGCATCGGCGGAGCCTGCAGGCAGAGGTCAGCGCTGGCCTGGTCGAGGGCGACGGGATCGAACGAGGCGGCCATACCGATGTCCGGCAGGATGGCGGCGTCATTCTCACCATGGCAGTCGCAGTTCGGCGAGATATCGCGCAGGATGTTGATGTGGAAGCACGGACGGCCATCGACGACAGCCTGTGCGTACTCCGCCATCTTGCGGTCGAGAAGCTCGCCGGCATCCCACTGCTCGTTGTAGATGGCATCGAATCCGCAAGCACCGATGCAACGGCCGCAGCCTTTGCAGAGATCCTCATGGATATGCGCCTTGTTGTTCTCGTAGGTGATGGCGTTCGAGCCGCACTCCTTTGCACACTTACGGCAGCCTTTACAAAGTTCCTCGTTGACTTTGCACTTGCCCGAGGAATGCTGTTCCATCTTGCCGGCGCGGCTGCCGCAGCCCATGCCGATGTTCTTGATGGCACCGCCGAACCCCGTCGCCTCATGCCCTTTGAAATTAGCAAGGCTGATAAGGACATCCGCATCCATGATGGCGCGGCCGATCTTGGCGCTCTTGACATACTCACCATTGCGCACAGGCACTTCCACATCATCTGTGCCTTTCAGGCCATCGCCGATGATAATCTGGCAGCCCGTGGAGATGGGGTTGAACCCATTGAGGTTTGCGCAGTCCAGATGCTCAAGTGCATGCTTGCGGCTGCCCGGATAGAGTGTGTTGCAATCCGTGAGGAAAGGACGGCCACCCTGCTCCTTCGCGAGGTCTGCGATGCACTTCGCATACTGCGGGCGCAGATACGCGAGATTGCCAAGCTCACCAAAATGCATCTTGATGGCAACAAACTTATTCTCCATATCGATATCCTTGAACCCGGCCGCGAGGCAGAGACGGCGCAGCTTGTCCGTGATGCTCGTGCCAACTGGGCAGCGGAAATCCGTGAAATAAACTTTGGCTTTGCTCATGAAGAAACTCCTCCTATTTTCCTGTTACACAATTCTATATTACCATAGAAACAAGCATATAGAAAATAGAATTTTCATATAAAGTCAACAGAAAGAATCCTGCTTTCCACCAACAACAAGAAAATGGTATAATATTATCAAAGCAGATGAAAGGAGTGTTTAACGATGGACAATCTCGCCTTGAAAGAGCCACCCCGCGTGGAACGGATTGACGGCAAAATCGTCATGATGTCACCGCGTCCGCGTGTCAGTCACAACCGGGTTGTGCGAAATATCAGCCGCATTTTCAGTAATTACCTTTTGGGTAAACCTTGTGAATCCTTTTCCGATGGAGTTGACGTGCACCTCGATGACAAGAACTGGTTCATCCCCGATGTCATGATTGTCTGCCATCCGGATATCATCAAAGAAGATGCGATTTACGGTGCTCCGGATCTCATCGTAGAGGTACTCTCTCCGTCCACGACGAAAAATGACCGTGGGCCAAAGATGCTCGCCTATGCCAGAGCAGGCGTCAAAGAATACTGGATCGTTTCCCCACTGGCTAAAACCGTTGAAGTCTACCTCAACCACAATGGTAAGTTCGAGATAGACAATGCCTATGCGCAGTACTCCGAATGGGAACTCGAGCACATGAGCGACGAAGACCGCGCAGAAATACAGAATACGATCAAAGTATCTCTGTACGATGACCTATTCGTCAACGTCGCAGACATCTTCTACAAACTCTGAACCGATCGAACGATACATCCACAAGAAAGCACAAACAAAAATCCCACGGATGCCTTTCCGGTATCCGTGGGATTTTCATTGCTTCAAAATTTCATGGACTTAATGTGCCAGAGCCTTCTGTGCCTTTTTCCGGCGGAGCTGGAAGAAAAGGATGCAGAGGAAGAGCACGAGGCCGACGGCGTCCGTCATGAGGCCCGGTTTGATGAGGAGCAGGCCGCCGGCGACGAGGATGATGCGCTCCACGATCGTGCAGTTATCGGCGAGGTAGCCGATCAGCGCCGAGGAGAGCGCGATCATGCCGACGATGGCCGTGAGTGTTGTACTGATGAGCGCGAACGGCGTCGCATCGATCATGAGCAGGACCGGCGACAGCACGAACATGTACGGGATGATGAACGCCGCGATTGCGAGCTTCGATGCGTTGACGCCCGTCCAGAGCGGATTGCCGCCCGCGATGCCGGAGCCAGCGAACGCTGCAAGCGCGACCGGCGGCGTGACATCGGCGATGATGCCGAAGTAGAACACGAACATGTGCGCACAGAGCACGGGCACGCCCATCTGCACGAGGGCTGGCGCCGCAATCGTCGAGGTGATGACGTAGTTGGCCGTTGTCGGCACGCCCATGCCGAGGATGATGGCCGTAATCATCGTGAAAAACATCGTCGGGAGCAGCAGTCCACCCGAGAGGTCGAGCAGACCGGAGGCCAGCTTCAGACCGACGCCCGTCTTCGTGACGACGCCGATAACGATACCGGCTGCCGCGCAGGCGACGAGCACGGAGAGGACGTTGCGCGCGCCATTTTCCAAACCGCGTACGATCTCAATGGGCTTCATGCGCGTGGACTTGCGCAGAGCCGAGCAGAGAATGGAAAGAACGATGGCGACAAGTGCCGCACGCATCGGCGTATAGCCAGAGACGAGCAGGTAGACGATGACGACAAGCGGCAGTGCCAGATGGCCGCGCTCCTTGAGGATGACCCAGACTTTCGGCAGCTGGTCGCGAGGAATACCCTTGAGGTTGCTGCGCTTTGCTTCGAAATGAACGCCAAGCCAGACACCCATAAAGTAAAGCAGCGCAGGGATGACGGCGGCTTTGACGATATCGATATACGGCACGCCGACGAACTCTGCCATGAGGAATGCCGCAGCGCCCATGACCGGCGGCATGAGCTGGCCACCCGTGGAGGCAGCCGCCTCAACGGCGCCCGCAAAGTTCTTGTGATAGCCGAGCTTCTTCATCATCGGGATGGTCAAAGAGCCTGTACCGACGACGTTTGCGACGGAGCTGCCGGAGACCGTGCCCATGAGGCCGGAGGACAGGACGGCGACTTTCGCCGGACCGCCGCTCGCCCATCCAGCGATGGCATTCGCGAGATCGATGAAGAACTTGCCGAGTCCCGTGGACTCCAGGTAGGCACCGAACAGAATGAACAGGAAGATGAACGTCGAGGAAACACCGAGCGGAATACCGAAAATGCCCTCCGTCGTAAAGTACAGATGGCTCACGAGCTGGTTGACCGTCAGGCCACGATGCGCGAGCACGCCCGGCATGTATGGTCCCACGAAGGCATACGCGAGAAACGCGAGCACGACGCAGACCATCGGCAGGCCGACGACGCGGCGCGTTGCCTCGATGACGAGGACAATGCCCACGAGACCGACGGCGAGGTCCGTCGGCGTGACCATGCCCGAGCGGAGCACGAGGCTTTGATAGTCGAGCACGATATACGCGGGCGACAATGCCGCGATGACGGCGAGGCCGACGTCGAACCAATGAATCTTATGCCGCGACCAGCTCGCCCGCGAGGGGTACAGCAGGTAGACGAGCGCCAGGCCGAAGCTCAGATGCACCGCGCGCTGCAGCTGGGCATCGAGGACGCCGAACGTCGCCGTGTAGAGCTGGAACACGGAGAACGCGATGCATATAGCCGCGACGATCTTGCCCATGATGCCGGTGTAGACCATCGTATTGGAGTCTTTATCGTATTTCTTGAGGACCTCATCCGCCCTCTGTGCGGCGAGTTCCTTTTCTTTATCGTTATCCTTGTCTGGCATAGCGATTTCAATCCTTTCCAAAAAGAGGTCGATTTATTTGCCGAGCGGCCTGAGATGTACGAGCCGCCAGGCGGGCACGGTCATGAGATCGATGCGCGTGCCCGGGGGATAGTACTGATACAGGGGGATCGTCCGCTCCCCCACCGTGAGCGTCAGCTGCGTGCCGACGCCCGTGCGCAGCGTGAGCGTCCGGAAATGGCGGTCCATGTGGTCAAAGACGTAGCTCGTGCCCTCCATGTGGAAGTCGCCTTCACTTTCCAGGAACGGCAATCCCACGCCAAATGACTGGTACTGTGTCGAAAGCAGCGTGATCGTACCATCCCGCTCCACCTGCAGATTCTCCAGCACCGGCGTTTTTTGCACGGAGTGGATAAAGTGGATGGAAAAAGGAAGCTCAGCCTGCACCTCCTGCGTCACCAGGCGGTCGCCGTCCACGAGGACGACGAAGCACGGCCGCAGGAGAATGCTCGCGAGCGCCAGCGCGATGCCCAGCAGGCAGGCCACCGGCCACGGACGTTTCCACCAGAGTTCCACGGCACTTCCTTCTTCCTATCAAAAGAGCCTTCTCGCAAAGGGAAGGCTCTTTGTTGTTCCTTCAGGTTTTCGTTTACTTCTGCTCGTCGAAGAACTTCTTCGAACCAGCGTTGAGGTCGAGCGACATGCCCTTCTGTGCATTCTCAACCGTGATGAACTTGCCGACGGCGTGCGCAGCCTGCAGGCGGTCGAGGTGCGTGAAGATCGCTTTCGTGATGTCATAACCGAGCTTGTCATCGACCGTCTTGCCGGCGACGAGCATGGACATGACGGAGATCGTCTTGACATCCTCGTCGAAGCCTGCATAGGAGCCAGCCGGGATGACCGTCTTCGTGTAGAACGGATACTTGGCGATCAGGGCATCGGCCTTGTCGTCTTCTACCGGCAGCAGGCGGACTTTGTTCTGCGAAGCGATATCCTGGACGGAGGACGTCGGATAGCCCGCCGTGAGGAATGCTGCATCGACGTTGCCGTCCTTCAGGGCGCTGGCGCCCTCAGCGAAGGAGAGGTACTGGACTTCGATGTCGTTGTACGTGATGCCGTAAGCCTCGAGGATCTGACGGGCATTGGCCTCAGCACCGGAACCGGCGGCACCGACGGCGACACGCTTGCCTTTGAGATCCTTGATATTCTTGATGCCCGATGCATCCAGCGTAACAAACTGGCACGTCTCCGGATAGAGAGAAGCGATGCCCTTGAGATCCGGAACCGGGTTATCCTTGAACATCTCCGTGCCATGCACCGCATAGTATGTGATATCGTTCTGCACGATGGCGATATCGACGGAGCCATCCTTCAGCATGTTGATATTCGCGACCGATGCGCCCGTGCTCTGCGCGCTCGCGTTCATGCCCTCGATGTTGCCATTGAGGATCTCCGCGATCGCGCCGCCGATCGGGTAGTACGTACCCGCCGTGCCGCCCGTCGCGATGTTGACGAACTTCTTGCCGCCGCCTGCGTTATCTCCGCCACCGCCGCAGCCGACCAGCATGGCCGTGGCCGCCACGGCAACGAGGCCGGCAGTCAGGATTTTTTTCATGTTATGAAAAGATAATTTCATGCTAATTCCCTCCGCTCTTCTCAACTGTTATTGCTTACTTTTTATATAACGTATATCATTATATCATAGTGCGTATACATAGACAAGATAAATTCGGTAATATCGGCCCATTTTTGTAATGTTTATATGTATACACCGTACAATATAACAAAAGGTGCCAGTTCCATTCCAAAACTAGCACCTTTGCTATAGTACAGAATATTCGATTGTTGACGTTCTCGCCATCAGCCGATCTTAACGGTATGGATGACCTTGTATCCCTGCGCCTCGATCTTCCCCTTGATGACATCAACATCGGGGATATCCCCGCGGATGATGAGTTCATAGGAGCCATCTTCCTGGCGGCAGGTCACGAAGCTGTCGAGCGACACGCCATTCTCTTTGAAAATCTGGGCGATATCGGCGATGACACCGACCTTGTTGTCCACCCGGACCGTGAGGCGCGTCTTGCCTTCCTGCAGCCCCATAACATCGACGAAGGATTTGAAGATATCCGTCTCCGTAATGACGCCGACCACGGCACCGACGCTCGACAGGACCGGCAATCCGCCGATCTTGTGCTTGTACATGATGAGCGCGGCTTCCTCGATGGTCGCATCTTCCGGCACCGTAACGACATCCTTGACCATGATGTCGCGGACCTTGAGCTGGTCAAGGAGCGTCCGCTCCTCATAGCGGGAGAGCGTCGTTGCCGGCGACGGGGCGACACGCATGAGATCCCTGTCACTGAAAAAACCGACGAGCTTACCGGCCTCGACGACCGGCAGGCGGCGGAAATGGCCTTTCTTCATCAGCGAAGCTGCGGTATCCAGCCCCTCATCCGGACCGACCGTAACCGGATTCTTCGCCATGCGGTTTGCTACGAACATAGTATCAACGACCTTTCTTTCTGTTCTCTTCACCTGTTTTATTCGGTCTGATACGGGTAAAGTCCTCTAAAAGAATCGTGAAAAAATTTGCGTTCGCGACGATTTCCCAATCAGCCGCCGAGGTAGGCCTTTCGCACATCCTCACTGGCCGCGAGCTTGTCGGCATCACCCGAAAGCGTGATGCGTCCCGTCTCGAGCACGTAGGCGCGGTTCGCGATGGAGAGAGCCATGTTCGCGTTCTGCTCGACGAGCAGCACCGTCGTCCCCTGCTTGTTGATGTCGACGATGATCTTGAAGATTTCGCGGATAAGGATCGGCGCGAGGCCCATGGACGGCTCATCGAGCAGCAGCAGTTTCGGCCGGCTCATGAGCGCGCGCCCCATGGCGAGCATCTGCTGCTCGCCGCCCGACAGCGTGCCGGCGACCTGCGTGCGGCGCTCTTTCAGGCGTGGGAACAGCGAAAACACCATGTCGAGGTCATCGGCGATGCCCTTCTTGTCGGAACGCGTGAACGCACCGAGGTCGAGGTTCTCGTTGACCGTCATCTCCGCGAAGATGCGTCGGCCTTCCGGAACCTGTGAGATACCCTTGCGTACGATCTTGTGTGCGGGTATGCCTGCGATATTCTCGCCGAGGAACTGGATGCTGCCCGTCTTCGGCTTCAGCAGGCCGGAAATCGTACGCAGTGTCGTGGACTTTCCTGCGCCATTCGCGCCGATGAGCGTGACGATCTCACCCTGCTTGACCTCGAGGCTGATGCCCTTGATGGCATGGATTGCGCCGTAGTATACGTTGATATCGTCGATTTTCAGCATCGTTTCTGCCATCAGTCCTCGCCTCCCAAATAAGCACGGATAACTTCCGGATTCTTCTGGATTTCTACCGGCGTTCCCTCTGCGATGATCATGCCGTACTCGAGCACGTAGATGCGCTCGCAGATGCCCATGACAAGGCTCATATCATGCTCGATAAGCAGGACCGTGAGGCCGAATTCCTTGCGGATCCACTGGATCATATCCATGAGTTCCTTCGTCTCCTGCGGGTTCATGCCGGCAGCCGGCTCATCGAGGAGCAGCAGTTTCGGCTTCGTCGCGAGCGCACGCGCGATCTCGAGGCGGCGCTGCGCACCATACGGCAGGTTCTTTGCCTGCTCGTCTGCCTTATCCTCCAGATGGAAGATTTTCAGCAGCTTGCGTGCCTCCTCCTCCGTCTCTTCCTCCTCGCGGAAATACCGGCCGATGCGGAAGACGGATTCGACAAGGTTGTACTTCAGGTTCGTGTGATAGGCAATCTTGACGTTGTCGAGCACAGAGAGCTCCGAGAACAGGCGGATATTCTGGAACGTGCGCGCGATGCCGCGTTTCGTGATCTGATACGGTTTCAGCCCGACGATGCTCTTGCCATCGAACGTGATGTCGCCCGTCGTCGGCATGTAGACGCCCGTGAACAAGTTGAACGCCGTCGTCTTGCCCGCACCGTTCGGCCCGATGAGGCCGACGAGCTCGCCGCGGTTGATATAGAAATTGAAATCCGAGACGGCTTTCAGGCCGCCGAAGACCTCCGAGACATTCTCGGCTTTCAGCAATTCTGCCATCATGCACGCCCCCTTCTGAAGATCTTATCGAAGATGCTCGCGTTCGTAAGCTCCATGTAACCGAACAGGCCCTGCGGGCGCTTCATCATGAGCGCGATAAGCGCGAGCGCATAGATGATCATACGGAACTCCGGCCAGGATGCCAGAGCCGCCGAGATGAACGTTACGACAAAAGCACCCGCGATGGAGCCCGTGATGGAGCCGAGGCCGCCGAGCACGACCATGATGAGGTAGTTGAACGACTGCATGAACGTAAACGAGGATGGATTGATGATATAGAAGCAATGCGCGAAAAGGCCGCCCGCGACACCGGCGAAAGCCGCGCCGATCGTGAAGGCCATCACCTTGTACTTCGTCGTATTGACGCCCATCGCCTCCGCCGCGATCTCATTCTCGCGGATAGCGAGGCAGGCGCGGCCGTGATTCGAGTTCACGAAGTTCTTGATGAAGAACAGGGCGAACAGCATGATGAAGAACACCCAGGCGAAGTTCGTGTTATGCGGGATGCCCTTGAAGCCCGCTGCACCGCCGACATAGTCGATATTCATGATGACGATGCGGATGATCTCGCCGAGCCCCAGTGTGGCGATGGCGAGGTAATCGCCCTGCAGGCGCAGCGTCGGCAGACCGATGAGGAAACCGATGAAACCCGCAGCTGCGCCGCCCGCAAGCAGAGCCAGAAGGAATGGCACGTGGAAGTTCGCCGTACAGATGACGGCGATGTAGGCGCCGACAGCCATAAATCCGGCATGACCAAGCGAGAACTGACCGGTATAACCGTTGATGAGATTCAGCGAAACCGCCATGATGACGTTGATGCCGACGATGAGCAGGTTGAACTGCCAGAATGCCGACAGGACGCGCCCCGTGATCAGTCCCTGCAGCACAGCGAACAGCACGAGGGCGAAAGCGAGCATAATGAGATCATTTTTCCGTAAGAATTTCATAGCTCTCACCTCACACTTTCTCGCGCGTGTTCTTGCCGAAGATACCCGTCGGCTTGAACAGCAGGACCAGAATCAGGATGGCGAACGCCGCCGCATCGCGGAACGTCGAGGAAATGAAGCCCGAAACGAGCGCTTCGACGACACCGAGGATGAGGCCGCCGACGACAGCGCCAGGCAGGATGCCGATACCGCCGAGCACGGCTGCGACGAAGGCCTTTACGCCCGGCATGATACCCATGAGCGGATCAATGGAGTTATAGTAGATACCGACGAGCACGCCGGCTGCCGCAGCGAGTGCTGAGCCGATGCCGAACGTGAACGAAATGATGCGGTCTGAGTCGATACCCATGAGCTGGGCCGTCTCGACATCGAACGATGCCGCACGCATGGCCTTGCCCGTCTTTGTCTTTTGGACGATATAGGTCAGGATAGCCATGAGCAGGATCGTGACCGTAAAGATGGCGACCTGCTGGCCGTTCACGACAAACGGGCCAATATTGAAGGCGACGTTATCGAACATATCCGGGAACGTGCGCGGCGTCGGCGTGACGAAATACATACTCGTGTATTCGAGGAAAAACGACACGCCGATAGCGGTGATGAGCACCGAGATACGCGGTGCGTGACGGAGCGGCTTATAGGCCAGTTTCTCGATGAGCATACCGAGAAGCCCCGTCGTGACCATCGAGATAAGCAGGGACGGAATCAGGCCGAGTCCTGCCTGCGTGATGGCAAAAAAGGCAATATAGGCACCAACCATATAAATATCGCCATGGGCGAAGTTGATGAGCTTGATGATGCCGTAAATCATGGTATAGCCAAGGGCAATCAGTGCATAGATACTTCCCAGGGAGATACCATTGATGAGCTGTTGGACAAGCTGATGGGTAAAGTCCATCGTAACGCCTCCCTCGTAAAAGAAAGAGCCGCATTCCTGCGGCCCTCCCCTATAACCTAAAAACCGGCATCAGCCTTGCGGCTGTACTTTTGCTTTCAGAACCTTCTCACCGTTCTTCATCTCAAGGATGACAGCGCTCTTGATCGGGTTATGCGTAGCAGGATCCATCGTAATCTTGCCCGTGCCGACCTGCAGGTCCTTCGTCTCCTCCAGGGCCTTCGTGAGTTTCTCCGGATCCGTGCCGCCGGCGCGCTTGATGGCGTCGATCAGCATCTTGCCGGCATCATAGCCGAGGGCAGCGAAGACGTTCGGTGCATGGCCATATTCCTTCTGGAAGGATTCGATGAAGCCCTGGACCTCCTGGTCTTTCTCGAAATAGTGCGTGCTGAAATACGTGTTGTTCAGTGCATCGGCACCGGCGATATCGACGACTTTCGGGTCGTCCCAGCCATCCGTGCCGAGCATCGCGCTCTTGATGCCGAGCTCGCGGGCCTGCTTGACGATCTTGCCGACTTCCTCATAGTAAGCCGGGACAAAGATAACATCGGCGTTTGCCGTCTTGATTTTCGTCAGGGCTGCTTTGAAATCCTGATCCTTGGCGAGGAATGCTTCCTCCATGACGACCTTGCCGCCGGCGGCCTCAAACTTCTCCTTGAAGACCTTGCCGAGGCTCTTCGAGTAATCCGAGCTGGAATCGAGGTACAGGACAGCGGTCTTGGCCTTCAGTTCCTTGACGGCGAAGTTTGCCATGACATCGCCCTGCTGCGGGTCGATGAAGCAGCTGCGGAAGATATACGGCTTAACCTTGCCGTTCTCGACCGTGACATCCGGGTTCGTAGCGCACGGTCCGATGACCGGAACTTTGTTGTCCGTGGCGACCTGGGACTCTGCCATGACGTTTGCCGTGACGGCCGGTCCGACGAGAACCTTGACGCCGTCATCCGAGATCAGCTTCGTCGCCGCATTGACGGCCTCCGAGGCCTCAGACTTCGTGTCGCCCTCCGTCAGGACGATCTTCTTGCCGTCGATACCACCGGCATCGTTGCACTCCTTGATGGCGAGTTTGAGGCCATCGCGCGCAGCCGTGCCGTAGTTAGCCTGATTACCGGTCAGCTCAAAGTTTGCGCCGACTTTGATCTCGTTCGCGTTGTCGCTGCTGCCGCAGCCGGCAAAGACACTGCCAACCATGAGTGCACCAACGACGGCACCCATGAATTTCAGGCTTTTTTTACTGAATTTCATAAAATCCTCCTCCCGGTACAATCCCCTGTACCAAGTCTCCAATTTGATGATGTTCCCATTATAGTTTACAAGTTTACACTTGTCAATAGACTTTTGTTATTTTTATTTCACCGTATGCGTATACTTGTATTCATAAAAGGGATAACTCGGACCCATATCGCGATGTATTCTGTTTCATAGGATTTATATGATAAAAAAATACCACCTCCGAAGAGATGGTATAAAACTCAAAGGGACAAAAGTCTTACTCTACGATGTAGACTTCGACATCCTGGCGGCCAAAAGCGATAGCCTCTGCATGGGTATCGAAGGCCAGGTCGATACTGTTCCCCCGGATGCCATAGCCGATATCCGCTGCAACAGCCTCGCCATAGCCGGGAACAAAGAGATGCGTGCCGAGCGGGATGACCGATGGATCGACCGCGGCTACGCCCCTGCGCACAAGCTCCCCTGTTGCCGTATGCTTCGACAGGCCGGGATCCTCTGCGCTGTAGGCCGTGGCAGAAAAATACATGACATGGCCGTGATGCTTTGCCGCAGGGGGCTGATACTCCTGCCCGCCAGACAGGACGCGATACGTACCGTCACCGCAGATGCCATCAACGGTGAGTCCATGATCCTTTTGGAATGCCTTGATTGCCTTGACGGTCGCTTTTCCGCAGATGCCATCAGCGCCTCCCACCGCATACCCCTGCTGCTCGAGCAGGGTCTGGACCTGACGCACAGCCGGCCCCCGCGAGCCTTCGCGCACGAGGATGCCCGCAAAAGCCGTGGCCGAAAGCCCGATACAGAGGCACAGTACCATGGCAAGCATGAGAATCGGATGTTTCTTTCGCAAGATCATTCCTCCTGACCGGCACACTTTCCAAAACAAGAACAATTTTCACCCATTATTTTATCATATTCTACCGTTTTTCGTCAATTTCCCTCGAAGGAAAGGACTTCATCCAGGAATGCCATCGCCGTGGACTCGGCAATGCGAGCCTGCTCCTGCGCGGCCTGCAAGGCGTTTCGCTGATAGCGGAGCTGCGCGCGCAGGACTTTGGCCTGCAGGGCATCGCCCCGCTGCAACGCCAGCAGATAGCGGATGCCGAGCCGGTCAGCCACGCATAGCTTTTGCAGCTGACGGACTTGCGGCGCGCACTCTTTCCATGCCGCAGGATTCCGGGCGGGCAGTTTCTCCTCGAGCGTCCGGCAGGCCGATTCTGTTGCCGCCAGTTCCGTCTCCAGCACCTTGCGGTACGATTCCGCCTGTTTTCGCACCTCCTGCGGCACAGGCTCCGGCTCCGATGCCTTTTGCCAGGCCTTCCAGAATTCATCCATGCATTGCCGCATGACCGGGCCGTCCGACGGCCCTACCTTTGCCCAGCTGTTCTCCATGTGCTGCGACTGCACGGCAAACCGCTCAAACACCTCAGCCAGATCCCCATACTGGCTCGCCATCGCTGCGCGCCACGCCGCCTGTGGCTGGTAGGCCGACGGATCTTTTGCATACGCCGCGCCCGTCGCGAGCGCGAGCTTCGAGAGTTCCGGGTATTTCATCGGGTTAAAAAACACCGCCTCCACACCCGTCCTGGGCAGATTTTCAACCGGTCCCAAGGCCAGCTTGCTTTCCAGGTAGTCGGAAACCGGGTAGTTCCACCAGATCCCGAGCGGACGCCCGCAGGCCTGTTCCGCCCGCTTTTGATCCTCCTCCGTCAAAGCCGGCACGACGACGCCGTTTCCCGTATAGAGCACGCAGATATCCTCCGAAAGGGTGCGCATGAACGCCTGTGTATAGGGCTTCACCTGGCCATCCGCCGTCACCATATCGGCATAATAATACTCCGTCGGCACCGTGTAGAATGCCTGCACATCCGGGTGCTTCCGCCGCATGGCGGAGGTCAGCGCATTACAGAATGCCGCCTGGCCGCTGCCGTCCCTGCCCTGGATATCATCGAAGAAAATGGCAAATGACCGCACGCCGCAGGCGTACATGGCCTCAAGCTTTGCTTCCGCCGTCTGCCTGTCCGCCTCGCCCTGCGCCCCGGAAAAATGCACATCGAGCCCCGGCGACAGGGCGTAGACAAATGACACACCCGCTGCATCCGCCGCCTGCACGAGAGAGCGGATCCCCTGCAGCTGCTCCGCAGGATAGGCCTCCCGCCACTTCGCGCGCGCATAATCATCATCCTTTGGCGAATAAATATAGGCGTTGAACCCCTGCCCGCCCAGAAACGCCATCATATCGAGCCGCTGCGCCTGCGACCACGGTGTCCCATAGAACCCCTCGACGACGCCGCGGACAGGAATCGGCGCCGCTGAGGCAGACACCGGCAGACACAGCACAGCAAAGAGCAGCAAGCCCCGAACAAAATTCCTCATGATCCTTCCCCCTAAAAGAAAAAAGCCTCCCCCACCGGGAAGGCCTGATCGTCACTCTGGTGCGATTGGTGAGAGTCGAACTCACGACCCTTCGCTTAGGAGGCGAATGCTCTATCCAACTGAGCTACAACCGCACATCTTCTTCATTATATCAGATATCCAGTCCACCTGCAACAGAATCCATCTGCATCTGCCCGGCACAATATTGCCAGCCAACTCTGGCCATCAGACACCGATTAACGCCATACGGCCGACGCCACAAGATATCGAATAGAGGAATGCAACATTGTTAAACTGCAGTTTCCCGCAGCCGTTTGAGTTTTTGAATGGCATTTTGCACGGTCTGCCGCTCTCGCACTGACAGCCGGTTTTTAAAACCACTATCAACCTGCGTTTTTAGCAATGCATCCATCTGCTCAAGCATGCGCGGCACAAATTTTTGCAGCATAGCATGTTCTGACGGTGCTAACGCTTTGTCCAGTTCTGCCAGCAGGGCTCCAGCCTCGCCGATGATTTCCCAGGCCCGCACATTGCATTGGTCGACCTCCGCTGTGGAGATGAGTTCTGCCTTGTCTGCGGCGTCCACTATCTCCAGTCCGGTCAGGAGCTCCTCCGCCAGAGCCTGTATGCTGATCGTATCCTGTGGCAGCGCGTCCTCCTGTGCACACGCATACTGCACCAGCAGATTGCGGCGCACCGCCTGCTCATCCGTCTGGCTGGACAACGAGGCCACCGTATCCACGATATAGCTATCGGTATCTTGTAAAGCCTGCCCCTTACGTACCATATCGGCACAGGTGAGATAGCCGGCCGTTGCCTGCGGCTCCACGCCCTGCACCAGCCGTTGCCACAAATCCGGATGCGCCGCCAGTTCCGTGCCCAACCACAGGATGGTCACTCGGCGGTCCAAATCCAGTCCCAGTTTCTCCAGCGCCGAGAACAGCCGCGACAAACCCACGCTGTGACTCCGCCGCAGTCGGTAAAAATCGTTGACCACACAGACAAGCTGTTCCAGTTCCGACAGCTTGCCATAGCGAATGCCCCGATACTCCTGCTGGCCGATGTCCGCCACCCAGTCCAGTGCGTCTACACGCTGTTCCAGTTCCCGGTCACGCTGCTTCATATACTCAATCGTGGCCAAAACAGCCTGCTGTAAGCGAAGATTGACCTCATCCTGTGCCAGTGCCTGCTTGTTCAGCTTGCGGTTCAGCACCGTTGCCAGTTCCAGGCTCAGGCTGTTTTGCTCGGCCAAGCGGTAGAGACTCTGCTGCAGCGTATAGATAGCCTTTTCGTGATTCTGGCAGAGCTCCGCCTGCAGGCGCTTGTTGGCGCCGGTCAGGCCGCGCCACAGTCGAGTGAAGAGGCCCTGTTCGGCCAGTTCCCGGCGCTGGTTCTTGCCCGCCTGCAGTACCGCTGTTCCCTCCAAGACAAACCTGTCCAGTGCTTTACGGTTACGCGCGAGCCTTCCTGCCAGACGCTCCGCAAAAACATCCATTTCCTGTCTCTCTGTCTGCTCAATCATCCGTTTCACCTCGGTTCTGCCACGGTATCGACCTGGCCCTCGATATTCTTCTGCAAGATAGCCCGCGCCTGCTCGGCCGTCAGCTGCTTGCCCTTGCTTGCCCTTGTTGGATTCGTCTTGACCTCCGCCGGGTTGACCGCAGATGCAGGCTTTTTCATCGCCGTTGCACACACCGTCTGCTGGGGCACAAATACCTTCGTAGCGGGGCGCTCGGGAACAGCCACTTTCTGCTCGGCCCTGGTTATTGTCTCCTGTGGCTTTTCTGCCTTAGCAGCAGGTTGCGCCTTAGGCTGCACAGACGGTTTAGGCGGTACAACAGGCACTGCCTTTTTCTCTTTCTTCAGAGTGCCATACACTTTCAGCAGCAACGTACCGCTATTGGTGCTGATGGTCTCCGCCTTCACGGCCTTGATCTGTCTGCCCGCGCCAAAAGGCTGGCCTGCTGTGCTCAGAAACTCCTGAAAATCCTCATAGCTCCAAGGGACATCGGTATAAGCCTGCCGCTGATCCGCGCACGCTGACCAAAGTTCATCCAGATAGCCCGTCATTTCCGAAAACGTGGCACGCGTATGGCTGTCTGCGAGCAGGCAAATGCTCCTGCCCGCCAGCGAGGGCAGTTGCCACGGCCGCCCTTGTACCCTGCGCTCAGCCTGCATCATCAGCCCCATAGCATTTTTCCACTGGTCAAGGTACTCCTCCATATGTCCGGCACATTTAGTGGGATCCTGACTAGGCATACCGCCCAGCGGTTTCAGCTCGAAATACGGTGGTAACCCGTCGTCAGAGCCCTCACGGACGATATATGCCCAGACCTGATTATCCGCCATGGCAAATAAGTATCTGGTCACGTGCTGCTCGCTCATTTTGCTTCACCCTCTTTCGCATATTTGCTCTGACGCATGGCTGCCCGCAGGTTGACATACGTGCCCGCTTCGTCCTGCCAGACTTTCGTCTGCACGTCGTGATACCGCTGCCGCTTTTCCTTGATGGCCGCCCGGTTTTTCTGACAATCCTCGTCCAGCAGCGCCTGCGTTTGGGCCAGCACCTGCATGGCATTGGTCGCCGTACTATTCAAGGTCTGTGGTACCGCCTCCTTACGCAAAGGCAATGCCTGCAAATGCTGGTTAAGCGTAACATTTTGGGCGCGCAGTACCATCTCTTTTTCCCGTGCCAGTCCATGGAGCACTTGCGTATTCTGCGTCTCCGTGGCCTGGCGTGCCTGGGCGCGGCCGCGCTGACCAGCGACCTCATGGGATGGCGTACTGACAGACCTCTTAATCTGTGTGCCTTTGGCGGCAATGTTTTGTCCAATCGCATCCATCTCCGTGTAGCTCATGGCTGTGCCTCCCTATCCCCGACTAAATCTGACCGAAGCCGTCCTGTTCCTGTTTATCCTGCTTGATGGACTCCTGACGGATGGCTTCTTTTTGTTCGGGCTCCATCCCATAATCGTCGAAAATCATCGCCTCGGCACGTTCCAGCTTCTGGCGCTGCTCCAGCACATCCGCCTGATACAGTCTGGCCACCCCTGCATGCGTCTCATCCGTACTGGCCAGCCGCCAGTCACGCAGTAAATCGCGTAATTCCGTGGGAGTCTTCTCCGGGTACTGTTTTTGCAGGTTGACCAACAGCGCCTCCCGGATGCGCAGGGACTCATTCTCCGGCAACATCCCCTGCAAATACTGCTTGATTTCCACGCGGTCATAGCCCAGCTGCTTGAAGGTATCAATGACGACCTCCTGCTGCTCGGGTTCCATGCGGCACAACGCCGCCTGCTCCGTAAAGGTATCCGTCAAATCGATGCCCTTCTTTTGCGAGATTTCATTCTTCATGGTTGAGACATAAACGCTCTGATAATTCACCTTCTCGGCCAGGGTCATCTGTGGTACATCAGGCAGTTGCTTTTTCAAATACTGGTAATACGAGTCGAAATCTGGGAAATCTTCCCGTTTTTTCCAGTCCTCATGTTTCTCGGCCTCTGCCAAACGATAGCCAGCTTCCTCTGGTTTCACATCTTCCTTAATAATCCCCAGCTTCTTCCCCAAGGCCGTTATCGCCTTGGAAACGAAATGCACCGTCAGCAAACCCACAATGGGGCCGACCACAATGCCTAAAGGGCCGGCGATGATGGCCGCTGCCGCTCCCGCCAGGATGCCCGCACCTACTGCCACCACCTTGCTCAGGCCGCTACAGATAGCTTTGCCTACACTCTTAATTCCGCTGCAAATGGCAGAACCAATGCTGCCAAGAAAACTCAACAATCCCATTGTTTGCCCCTCCCATTACTTACGATTTAAAATTTCTTCCTGCAAATCCCGCTTCTCATTATCGTCCAATGTTGTTTCTCCCAGCCAATGCTTTAACATTTTCACCAAACTTGCTTCTTTGAGCTCACTTTCACTGGTATATGCCTGCCAATAAAGATACTGCACCAGCAGGGGAAACTCCTCCGGCGTCAATTTGGACATAGTATTGCGCAAGGCATTGCACAACTTCTTTTCCGCTGCCACCAGCTTGGCCGGATCCTTGCCGAATACCGTTTGCTGGTATAGGCTAGCCAAATCCCTGTCCAGCATCAGTTGCAGGTATTTATTGACTAACGCGGGGGTAATCTCAACCGTCTTCGCCACACGTTCCAAGCCCGGCAAAACGCCCAAGCGATAGTTTTTGGGCTGGGCATAGTAAGCCAGCGCTGTACTGCGCACCTGTGCGTCAGCGGCCTCCGGCTGCTCACACGTATCGCGTGAGACCTTGACCTGCACGGCCTTTGGCCAGTCCTGCGTCAGCACGATGGCATGACCCGTGCGCAGGTTGGACAGGAACGCTTTTTGGTCATTCTCCAACGCCATCGTATTGCCGATGGCCTCCTTGTCATCCTGTGCGAACAGCTTGTGCACGATTTTTGTGTTCGTGTTCTTGAGCACCTCGGGCGTCATCTTGTCCGGTATCTGGTCGACGATAATCAGTGACTCGCCATACTTGCGCACCTCGGCCAGCATATTGGCAAAAACCTCCACGCCCTGGCGCTTGCTGGGATTATCGCCCGGCACGAAACGGCTGAACAAACGATGCGCTTCCTCCACGAGCGTGATGTGCTGGAATTTTTCGCCACGCTCCTTATACGCATAGTACTCTGCCCGCACCGCCTGCAGCAGATTCGTCATGATGAAGCCCATAATCAGGGACTTCTCCGCGCCGTTGCGGATTTCCTCCAATTCGATGACCACCTGACGATGAATCAGCGTGCGGAAATCCACCGAGCGTGGCGTGTTCAGCATGAGTCCTTTCGCCCCGACCATCAAGCCATTGATACGTGCCCGTATCGAGCCCAGATACTCATCCTGCAGGCGCTCGCCAAAGTTCTGCTCGCGCGTCACCTGCTCCACAGCCACCTTGAAATCAGAGAGCGTAGGGAACGCATAGCTACCCGGGGCAAACGGTTTTCCTTTCTGGCCATTGACAAACCATTCGTTAGTGTTGACGTTCCAACCTTTGCTCTCATAGGCCCGATAGATACCCGCCTCCAAAATCTGCGGTATCGCAGCCTCCATTTCAAAGGCCGCCTCCATCGTCGCCTTAATCATATCTGCTCTGGCCGATATTGGCTCCTTCGGAAATAATTCAAAGGGGTTCAGATAAAACGGTGCTACCTTCTGATTACCCGCCGTAAAATAAGTCAACTTTGGAAATCGTTGTTTACCGGCTTCATCCTGCTGCCCATATAAAGTGCGATATTCTGTCTTTGCTGGTTCAATAACGAGGAACGGCAGGCCACACTCACGCAGGATTTTCTGGCAGGTCGTGGTCTTGCCACTGCCAGTCACGCCCGCGATAAAAGTATGTTTATCCAACGCACTTTTATTCAAGGCAATGGGTATCTGCGGGCGCACCGTGCCGCATTGTACTAGATGGCCCAGCTCCAGCCTGTCTCCTGACGCCATATCCTGCGGCGCGTTCAGGCCGAACTCCACCTCCTTGCGCAGGCCGAGGCCGATGACATCCTTCTGCGGCAAGCCTGTCAAAATGCCGAGTTCCTCCGCCGAAAGCCAGCTGCCACCAAACACCCGGGCGGCCGTCGCCTTTTGTGCCAATGTCGCCCGGCCGAGGTTATCTCCCTGCTCACTTCTGGCGCAGGGAATTTGTAAATTCTGCAGCGCCCGCAGACAATTACCCTGCTTGTCACTCGCCAGCTCCGTAAAGGACAGAGCGGCACGGTTGCCCTTTGGGCTGCTGTAGAGCGACATAACGGTATTCGCCAGCCGATACATGACGGGACGGTCGTCGCTGAACAGGAAGCTGCAGGCCAAAAAGAGGCCTTTGCCCCTGCCCCTGTCCAGCCTTGGCAATAGCACTTCATCCAAATACTTGCTCCAGAGCACCGCCGCCTTGTTATCACAGCGTAGCTGCTCCGTCAGATTGGCACTTTGGCTGCCGCTTTGCGTATGGTTGCGCGTATGATTATGCGCATAGCTGCTGCTATAGTTGTTGTCCTCGCTGCTGCCCGTCTGCGAGCCGCTGCTGCTGGAGTCACTGCTGCCATCGGTGCGGCTGTAGGCATCGCTGTAGTTATACTGCTCGCTGCTGCTCGTGGAGTAGCCCTCGCGGCCATCGTGCCCCGCGCTGGTCTGCTCGGCCGTACTGTTGGAGGAGCTCCCGCCCGAATTACTGCGGGACAAACTGTAGGAGTCATGCCGGCCGTAGTCCGCGCTCGTATTGCTACCCGTACCGGCTTGCACCTGATTATTGCGCGTATGCCGCACATCATCGGCAATCTGGCTGTGGCTCTCGCTCTCATGCTGGGAGTGTGTCTTGTGGATACCACGCGCCGACTGCCTGCCATGGCTGAAGCCATCGCTGCGGTTCCAGCCGTCAGTGCTGTTGTCGGTAAACTGGCGTGAGAGACTCGCAAGCGGCGCGAGCATATCAAACGTCTGCAGCAATTCCTGCTCCAGCGTGTCCATCTCGGCCTCGGTGTATGGCTGGGCCAACACGACAAATCCGAAACTGCTGCCGCCCATAATGTCAATCAGGCGATCAACGCCTTGGAAGTCGTCACCTGCCTGGTCGATATCCGCCCCAGGCACGCCCGTCATCAAGCCATAATACTTAGCATTGCGCAAGCGCTCCAGCACCGCCGCCTTTTCCGCACCCCGGTTCTCGGAGTCGAGCTCCGTCACCTGACTACCCCGGAAATTGCCCTCGATGCTGGGCTTAAGCAGCTTGCCTGCCAAATCCTGCTCATTGAGCACGGACGGCAGGGCATCGGCGGTCAGGTCCCGCCCGACGCCGAAATAGAAATCCACATGCCCCTGTCCATCGCCGAGGATAATGTAGATGAAATTCATGGCATCGCGGCCACGGAATGTGCCCAAAATATTTTCAAGCGCTTCCCTTCGGGGTGCCTTTTCCTCGAACATGATCTCATCCACATGGCACAGGAAAAACTGATCCTGCTCCAAGCGCCGCCGTAACGGCAACCACTCCGTCTCCGGTTGCAACAGCGAGTGCTGACTGGCGTTGTTCAGATAGGCCAGCAACGCCTCGGCCGCCTCACGCTCCTGCTGTATAGCCTCTGCCTCCATAAGAGCCTCCTATCTAAGCGTCTGCTTATGTACCTTGCACTTGGTCTCGGAACTGGCGAAGTCCTCCGCCCGGCCAGCCGCGTACTCAATCACGTCCGGTGCCACCTTGCGGATATAGATGGCGGCCTCGTCTGACTCATCCACCTCGTTGGCATCCAGGCGGCAACGCACCATCTTCACCGCACTGGCAGGCAATTTGCCCTCAGGTGCCTGCGCATCTGAGGTATAGTAAAGCTCGAAATCCTCCTCATCGGCGTAATCAAAACGCGCCCAGTCGCCATAGCCGACGCCGAGGCTGATGACGACGTGGAATTTGTTGTCCGTATCCAGATTGCCCAGATACCAGGCGAACGAGGCCTCACCGCTGGCGTCGACATCCTCATTCACGATGCGTACGTCTTTACCACCTTTACGGCTCCTGAGCAGGCCAAAGACCACGCCGGTCTTGCCCGTCCGAACCTTGTCCCAGGCCTGTATGGGCTGAGGCTGTGCTGGCGTTTCCTTCTGTTCTTTAGCCTCGGCCTTGGGCGCCGTGCCCGTCTCCATGCCGAGCGGCAAATGCAGCTTGAAGAGGTTGTCGGCATTCGCCTCTGTGCCATACTGCTCCAAGAGCGTTTTAGCGCCCTCCTGCTCGATCTGATTGATGGCCTCATCAAAGAGTTCCTTCACCACAGGGCTCTTGCAGGAGTTACCTGCCAATAGGATGTGGATGGGCAATTGCTCAAGTCGCTCCTTCGCCGTAAACACGCGATTCATTTTCTGGAAGAAATTCTGCACGCCATAGCGGATGCGTTCCTTGATGATTTTTTCCAGATTAGCGACATTGACCGTCAGCTTCACGGGCACGAGTTCCTGCTTGCCGTCATTCAGGCTGTACAGGTTGATATCCGTACTGCCCTGCTCGAACAGCTTCGCATAGCCTTCATGCCGCTCCCAGACGGGGCGCAACAGTTGGGCCAGCAGCTTGCGGTTCATATAGGCCTGCTGCGAGGCCTTGCCCGGCTCATAGACGAGCCGCTCGGCGCCCGCAAAGCTGTCCGCGAACAGGCCCGAGTCAGTCGGCAACACGAAGGGAATAGACTTCTCGCGCATCTCCTTGATATTGGCTTTATAGACATCGTAGGCCAGCAAGTTCAGCAGATTTTCGCCGCCCAAGTGGACATCGCCACCCTTGCCAAATTGATGCACGACAAAGTTGCGCCGCTTATCAATGGGCTTTTCCTCTGTGCCAAAATCAAAATCCGTAGTGCCGCCACCGAAGTCAAATACGGCATAGGACACTTTTTGCCCCGGCTCTTTCGGTTCCAGCTGCAGTTCCTTCAACGCGCAGATAGCATACGCCGCCGGTTCGCTGGCCCCCGCATAGACACGAAACAACCGCATGGCCTCCGCATCGTTCAGAATAGCTGGCGGCAACGATTTGCGCAGACCTCGGTCGAAACTGGCCAGCAAATGCTCGCGCACATCCTTGCTGTAATTCACGGGGAAAGAGAGGATATAGTCGAGATACACGCCGTTGGTCATGTTGTTGATGTAGAGACCCAGATAATACGCATATACCTCAATGGGGTCAAAATCATCCTTGCCCAGTTCCAGATAAGGCCTGAGCTCCAGTGTATGCCCCTGCCGGTCACGCAGTAGCAGGTGGCGCTGCTTGTCATTGGCCCACTGTTTCAACTCGCCGAAGACGGAATAATAGACCGAGCTGTCCACGCCCTTGTCATAAAGCACGTTGCTGGCCTGATGCGACACCGTCAGCTGCTCCCACTCGGTAAAGGGCCGCCCGCTGCGCGCGGCATAGGCCTCGCGGAACGCGTCGATATCGCGCAGCTCAATCACAGTAGGATTTTCATAATCGGCCAAAGTTGGGGCTGCAGTATAATTTCCCTTGCCCACACGCAGTAAACGTTCATCAGCGTTTTTACGACGGGCGACAACCGTACTCTTTGTACCGAAATCAATGCCAACGGTACCACCGCGGACAATATCCATCTGTGGTGGCTTGGCAAAGACTGGTTGCTCCACCTTGACTGTCTCCGCTTGCTCAGTAGGCACCCTGCTCTGCTTGGCCTGTGTAGTCTTGGCTGCTTGTGTCCCTTTGTTTGTCCATTGCAGTTGTTGCTCAAACAACTCCCAATCGCCCTTGTTCGGATCGCTGAGCTGGTCCTCGGTATAAGGTGCCATATTGGCGCGGCGTTGGTCGATGGTCAGGAGTTCTTTAAACAATTTCACCGTGGTAATCTTTTGCGACTTGCCTGATAAAATGGTCTCTAAGTCCCTTTGGTAGTCGAACGTTCTACCGCCGAGACATGGCTTGTACTTACCTGTCAAATAATCATTAATCGCTGCCTCGTGTTCAAAGACACACTTACTTTCTTGCCAACCAAGGTATGGCAACAAATCCTTTAAATCATTATTTCCTTGATAATATTTAGCCATGAAACCTGTAAAGAGCTTCTTTTGCGACTCATCAAGTCCAACAGGTACCAACTCATAAGATAACAGATAATTCATTGTCTCTGGATAGGAAAGTGGCTGCGCATCTTTATCTTTAAACCGATGAATTGCCATAAGTGGAGACCGACTGCTACAACTCATCCCATCACAGCCGGTAGTGCAACAACTACTACCATCGCCCTTGAAGGCCAAACGAGGTTTTGTGGAACTGCAATGCTTGTTTATGTCCGCAGTATCATACCAGTAGTAAGTATATTTATCCCGACCACATTTAAAGATATCCCCCTCCATATACGGGTTGCCATTTCCTGCCTTAAATGTAGTCAGCCCTTCTGTTTTGGTCACCGGTTCATAAATATATCCCGACTCCTCATCATATGCCTTCACCTCACTACCTCTGTTACAGGCAAACGACCTCAATTCCGTCAAATCCCACTGGGGATAGATACCAGCTACGTCACGATCCAGCCAGACCGACTTATTCTCTATCTTCAAAAAACGTTTATTACATAGCCCGCTCAATTGCGTCAAAAAATAGTAAAAATCATCAGCTACAGCCTGCAGTTCTGACACCAGCGCGTCATCAATTTTCTGTTTTTCTATCTCTGTCACCATCAAGCGTCTATCTGTCGGTATGCTCATTCCTATCCCTCCAGTTCTAGGCTTAGACTTCAACGGTTGTCATACTGCGGGCCAGCAAACGTCTGCTGGCCCGCAGTATGACATTTACGACTCACGCCACGTGCACGATGCTTTTCCTGACCATGCTCACATGATGGTAGCTGTCCATTTTTTCCTTGTAGAGGTTCCGATAGCCGAGCAGGAGCACCTGCGTCACCTGCCCCTGTGCCCGGCTGCTGGCGTCCGGCGTATGGCAGTCCATATCGTACGGCTGCCCCGCCGCATCCTCAGCCAGGGCATAGACGGGCTCGGTCTTGCTCGCGTTCACGAGCTGCAGCGCATAGCGGAACAACTTCTGCAAATAGGTCAGGTCGTCACTCGCGCCATCCTGCAGGCATTGGCTCATCTCATCCCAGAGCCGGCCCAACGCCTCATCCTGAGCTGCGCCGCAGATAAAGGACATAAACCCCGTCTGCGGGTAGACGCTGGCCAAACGATGCTGGCTGGCTGGGCGCAATTCACCCCAACGCCGGTAAAGTTCCCAGCCCGTGGCAAAGCGCTGTCCAAGCTGCTCCTCCAGTGCATCGTTCTCCTGTTGCAATTTATCCATATCGGCATTGAAACGCTGGCGTAATTGTGTCTCGCGCTGCGCGGCCTCCTGACTGGCCTGCTCCGCACGCGCTTGCGCCTGCCGCAAGTCTCTGCGCGCCGCGTCCGTCTCCCGCTGCGCCGCCTGCACCTGCTGCTGGCACGTCTGGTGCTCACTCGCCAGCGCCTGCTGTGCCTGTGCCAGTTCACTGCGGCAAGCCGTCAGCTGCGCCTCCACCTGTTTCAACCGCGCCTGCGTCTCATACTGCCCCGTCCGCGCAGCCTCCAGTTCTTGTTTGGCCTGCGCAAGCTGCGCCTGATATTGGCTGGCCAGGGCGTTTGGCCGCTCTGCAGCATCCTCCTGTGGCCTGCCCACACGTAGCTCTGTCTCCGCACTGCTGTACCGCCTCGCCGCTGGCTGTACCTGCAGCACCCGCCGCAGCTTATGCTGCACATGCGGGTCGTCCAGCATCGCCAATAGCCACTCCCGGCTGCCCAGACCTTTCTTGTCCCTGCGCTCAAATAAATCCATCACGCCACCTCCTATTGCAGTTCCTCTTTTATCCGCTGGAAATTGCGCTCTATTTCCTCCGTCTGTTGTCTATGCTGCTGTTGGTAGCCGATCTCCTCCCGCCCGAGGCGTTCCGCCAGATGGATATTGCGCCTGCCCAGGTGGTCCTGTTTGGCCAACTGCCTGTACACCTTCGTAATCTGGAAATCCTGCAGGCCATATTCTGCTTTCAAGATGCGTTTCTGCTCAGCAGTAAAGCCCTGCTTCCTGTCCTTGGCAGCAAAGGTAGAGAACGCTGACATATCGGTCAATGCGCCCTGCATGGCCGCCTGCCATTCCTGCTCATCCCATAGAGCGATGACATCCCGCTCCTCCAACACCTCCCGCACGCGCTCGCGCACGAAGCGGTTGGCCCATTGCTGCGGGTTGCCACTGCTATACATATCCTGCAGTGCCTCAGCTGACAAATCCGCCTCGATTTCGCCGAACAACTCTTCCGTTTCGTTCTCAGTCAGGAAATTATCCCGCAAAGCTTCGTCTAAAGCTTGATCCAAAATGGCCAGCATGGCAGCAGCATCGTCCTGAATGGTTTTGTCCAGCACTGCGCCCGCCACCTTGGCACTGGCCACCGTACCGGCTATCGAGCCGGTTAGGGCCACCAGCCCCGTGATAATCGTCCCCGCGCCGGGCAAAAAGACATTCAGGGCAACGGTACCGGCTAGCCAGCCCGCCGTACCGCCCGCCACGGTAGAGGCCGTGAACAACACATTTTTCAACAGCTGGCCTTTGGAGATGCGCCCGTTGAACAGGCGCACCACATCCCCGGCAGACAGCAGCGCGACCGTCACCACGCTGGTCAGGACATTCTGCCGTAGCAGCTGCGCGGCATTGCGGAAGGCGGCTCCCTCTTGCATGAGATTCGTGCCCGTTGTGAGACCTTTCCCCGCCTGTGCCGTCGCTTCGCGTCCGATTTGGCGCGTCACCATATCGGCACCCTTGACCAGCAGTTCATTTTTGCCGAAACGCGCCATCTGGCTGCTGATGACCGTCGTGGCCATGGTCAGGCCGCCGACGCGTACGCTGACCAGCGCTGCCTTTTTGAGGGCGGTGGTTTTGCTGTCACCATTCCAGATAGCCAGGGCAAACGTCAGAACCGCCGAGATTCCCATCGCGCTGCGGGCAATGACCATGCCGTTTTTCGCATCGAACACGAGCGACTCAATCGTACCCGGCCGCGCTGCGGCCACAGCCTGTTCATAGGTATAGGTACCGCGCCGGATAATCTGCTGTGCGGCCGCCGGATTGCGCACGCCCTTGACGTCGCCGGCCGCGATACGTTTCTCCAGCGCCCGGACGGCACTCTCGTACATATCCTGCGGCACCTCAATCTGCATGGGCTTGCCGTCGCTGGCATAGTAACGGAAACCGTGCTCATCGAAACAGGCATCGACGCAGGCCTGACCACTGCGGCAGTATTTGGTCTGTATCAGCTGCCCATTCACGACCCGGTCTGCACCGTTCTTCGCGTTGTCGCTGCCGACAATTTTGGCATCGCGCCCCGCGAGGTAATCCTCCTGCGTCTCCATTTGCTCCGCCGCAAAGCCGTGCCCCTGCCGCCCGTGGAACTTCTCGACCTGATAGGATGCCTCCCCAGCCGCCTGTTTCGAGAACTGCCACCCCGCGTCCTCGCCCAGACGATCTGAATGACGCTGCGTTTTATCCTGCGTATCGAACGTATTGCTCATGTCAGTTACTCCACAACTCCTGCACCAGCTCGCATCATCAGACAATATCCTTAGCCTGCTCTACGAACAGCTTCAGCGCGATAGCATCCACACTGAAGTAAGTATAGTTATGGCCATCGCCATCCTCGTCCTCATCATCCTCATCCGTAGTATCCGCTGTGGAGAAAGAATCATTTGCCGTATGGATAGCAAATATTCTGTCGTATGCATCATCTTCGTCCGGTGTGTAATCCACTTCGGTAATATCGTTATACTTGAATACGTAATTCCCCTGATTGGTTGCCAGGCACAAACTGTCTTTCGTCAACGCCCAACCATATCGGAAATCATTGCTGACTTTCAGATGCACAATCTCATCCATCGTATACAGATTTTGGCAAACTTTGCGCAAGGCCGTTTTCTTCTGATGCTGGTTCATTGCACATGCCTCTTGCCAGATGCCATCCGTCATCTCCCAAGCATTATCCTGATGGCTAGTTCCCTCTTGCTCAGACTTGTATTTCATGAGTAATTTATGGGCAGCCACCAGCCCCCGTGGTTTTGTGGCTGGATTATCCACAAAAACCTCTTTATAGAGTTCGCGCAGTTCCTCCATGACATTCTCATCGCTGCCAGATGACGCACTTGCCACTACCTGCGTGGGTTCCACCGGCTGCGGCGCTGCGTTGCCCCACGGCAGGATCACCTGCGCAAAGGTGATGTTTTTCGCGGCGCACTCCTCCGGTTTCTGCGCATCGATTTTCACGGTGGGCTCGCCCAGTTCCTCCACGAGCGCGCCCACATAGTGCGTATCGCTCACGCGCAGTGAAATCTCAAACTCCCGGCCGCCCAGCAGATAAATTGTCGGCAGTTGCATATCCCAAAGGTCGTACAGATCGTCCTGCGTGATGGCCGTCTGCAGCGCATGGCCGATGACCTGATTGTCGTCCGTGAGGTCGCGCAGAATGTTCTTCTTGACCTCCAGCCGCTGCTTCTGCTCGGGGTCCAGCGTGGTCTCGTCAAAATCTGCGCTCTGGTCTGCCGTGTAGACTACGCCCAGCGCCGCGCACAGCTGCTGGCGCATATCCGGCGCATCGGCAGGGATGGCCTTCACCGCCTCGATTTTGTCGTAGTAGCGGGCGTCCAGCCACTCCACGAGCTGACCGTTCTGAAAATACTGCACCACTGCACCGAGGTCGAAATTCTGCCGCAACTCATTGATGTTGTTGACCTTGACGCCGTTGCCCATTTCCAGCGGGAATCTATTCTTTCTTGCCATGATGGTTACCTCCTGTAAAATTTACTGTTACTACACTCATATTACCTTGCCCGTCTGGGCCATTTTACGTATTTCTTCCTGCCAAGCCTGACGCAGTGCCGCCGGTGCCAGCACCTCGATTTTACTACCCTGACTAAGCAGCCACATCAGAATGCCTTTACCAAAAACGTCGGCCTCAACTATAAAACCATCTCCACTACGGCTGGCTTTGGCTGTGGGCAGTCTGTCCAGCAACGCCTCCAACGACGGCCCACGATATTGGAACCGAATGCTCTGCGCGTGGCCACCATACATGTACTGAATCCGGTTTTTGTACGGCCCTGGCTGGAAGCGGTCTTTATACGGTATGGACTTCTGCTCGTCCAGCACCGCCAGCGCATGAATCCTGTCGAAACGGTAAATGCGTGGGTCTTGCTCCGGCTGTGCCCCTTGCTCGGGCACCACCTCGCCCAACAGGTAGAAGTAAAACTCGGAAAACAGAATGCCTACGGGCACCAACCGCCGATGAAAGGGCTCGGCCTCCTTGAGGCTCGTATAGGTAATGTCTATCACGCGGCATTGCTGCACGGCCTGCGCCACCTGCCAGAGCCACGCCACAGGGAACGGTGGATGCGCCAGCGTGACGTAGTGGAACACCTCGTTGCGGATGTACTGCTGAATGACCGCCGCATCATCCACGCTGGCCACAATGTGCAGCAGGCGCTGCAACAGTGACTCCATATGCGCCTTGGGGAACGCCCGGCTCGCCAGCAAAATCTTGCAAAGTGCCAGCATCTCGCCTTCGGTCAGATGCGTCTGCTGCGCCGTGACCAGTTTGTAGGCCTTATCGGCGTGATCGTAGACGATGCTGCTCTGCACGCCCTGTTGCTGATTTTGCTCAGCGAGAAAATTGCGCACCGCGTCGATGTCACGCTGGATGGAGCGCAAATCCACACCGTATCGTTCAGCGGCCTGTTGCTTGTTGACCGCCCGTCCCGAGAGGAACTCCTGATAAAGCTCCAGCACGCGGCTACTTTTAGCCAATTTGCCACCCGCGCCAGTGCCTTTGCGCATGCTGCTCACCTCCGACATAATTGCATACACATAAGGTATATGTGTATTGTTTCTGCGTAACGTAAATCAAATCCTGCTTTCATTTCGCTTTTACTAGATTTATTTTCAAAATTAACTAATATTTTTCACATATAAGCCAACGCCACAAATCTGTCAGCGCATCTGCGCCGCTGACGCCCGTCTTGCACCACATAGCGAAATGCTCGCTGGTCGGATAATACACATCCCTGTGCCAGAGTTCCGCCTCGGCTCGCGCCACGGTCTGCTCAGGTGTGTAGAGGTGGTATTGTCGCCGTTTGAGGAAATAATCAAAGATATCCCACTGCGGGCGGTCATCCCACGGCGGGATGCGTGGCAAAAAAGCCGAGGCCTGCCGTCGACGCGGCGAGCCATAGTTGCGTGGGAAATCATAGAGATACAACGTCTTGCCCTTCTGAAACTCATCCAACGAGCAACAATACACCCCCTCCTCACCGTCTGGCCTCTCGCCATACAAGATGACGTCCCTGCCAGTCCAAATGCCAAAATGCTGGGTACGGAACAAGCTCTCCCTGTCCAAGATATCCGCCCGCACGCTGACGACATCCCCCGCGCACAACTTTCGCTTACCCTTTGTCTCCTCTCCCAGCCACCAGCGCAGCACATCGCTCCATCCTGCATACCTATCCATATGCCAAGACTCCTTCCTGCTTATCTGGATCCTTTGTTTTCTATAGTTCAATTATAGCAACTCAGATAGACACCTTTTGTCATCCTACGATTCTTACAAAAATTTTCGACATAAAAAAATCAGGCCATAACAGCCTGATTCAAACATCTTCGTCCATTTCCTTTACAAGCTCAACATTTCCCAGTTGCCGCTCTATATCCCGTCCACCGTATAATATACGCACAATGTAGGCACATGCCGTATCCGTGTCCGTTTTATAAAACACTAGATAATTTTCGACCGGCGCAAAGCGCAATTCCTGATTGTGCCATTTCCTATGCTTGTACAGCGGAAAGCGCTGCGGCATGGTATCCAGCGAGCGTATCGTGCCAATAATCTCATGATAGAGATCCTGGGCCGCTGCCGGCGCCTCCAGGGTAAAGGCAATATACTCGTAAATCGCCTGCAAATCCTGATTGGCCTGATGCGTATAGGCTATTTGCCATTTCATATGCCGTACAGCCTCCGCATTTCCTGCTCAACTTCATCGGCAGATTTAACCCGCCCCGCTGCGATATCGTCCATACCTTTCTGGATTTCTGCATCGAACTGTGCAGGCGTCAAGTCGTGTATGGCTACAGGTTTACGCGTGGGCAGTTTCATATCAAACGGTATGCCGCGCTGCAATACGACCTGCTTGAGAAACATATCCACTGCATTTGACATAGGAATCCCCAGTTGCCTCAGAACGGCTTCGGCCTGCGCCTTCGTCTCAGGAGCAACACGCGTATAAATCGTGGCTGTCCTGCCAGTTGTCTTTAGCATAATCAGCACCTCCTGCACATCACTAAATCCTTTCATCTATTATAGCATTTTGACTGGCTAATAGCTAGCAGATTGCCTGCACATCCTTTCCCGCGCACGGCGCAATCGATCCGGAAAGACGGATAATTTGCGAGAAAACAGCCTCTCCGTCACCACACGGAGAGGCTGTCTGCTATGCTGGGGAATGGGATTTTACGCGATTTCACGGGGGTAAGGCAGGATTACTCGACCGCAGCGCTTCCGCTCTCTGCCTTGCCCGTCAGGAGCTCTTTGCCGCAATGCTTGACCACGAGAGCCGCAAGCGTCATAAGGGCAAGGGCCAGGATGAGCTGCAGGCCGTCGATCATGAAGACGAAGGAACCAGCCTGAAGTTTGCTGACGATGCCGACCACGCTCATGACGAGAGCCGTCATGGTGACGAGGAACATGAAGCACATCGGCACGTAGAGCATCCAGCCCTGGCGGCCCGTCGTGCGGAGGAAGACTGCCAGCGAGATGAGGACCAGGGATGCGAGCAGCTGGTTCGCGGCACCGAACAACGGCCAGATGGCCATATAACCAGCCTGGCAGAGCGCAAAGCCCAGTGCCAGCGTAAGTACCGTAGAAGGAACGATGCCGGAGAGGAACTTCGAAGCAGCACCCTGCTTCTCTCCTTCCGTCGGAGCCAGCAGCTCCTGCAGGCTCATGCGGCCGATACGCGCTACGGAGTCGATCGTCGTCATCGCGAGGGCCGAGATGCACATCGTGATGACGCAGGCGGAAACGGCCGCCGGGAAACCGAACATCTGGAAGAAACCGCCGATCGCACCGGCGAAAATCTGGAACGGCGTGCCAGCGGCAACCGTGCCATCCGGGCTGGCGGCTGCGCAGGCGATGACGAGGGCGACGACGCCGAGCATGGACTCGACGAGCATCGCGCCGTAGCCGACCGGCAGCATATCTTTTTCATTCGCGATAGCTTTCGAGGAAGTACCGGAGGAAACGAGGCTGTGGAAACCGGAGACCGCGCCGCAGGCGATCGTGATGAAGAGGATCGGGAACAGGCTCTGGCCCTTGACCTCGAAGCCGACGAAAGCCGGCATGTTGAGGACCGGGTTGGCGACGACGACGCCGACGACGCCGCCGAAGACCATGCCGAGCAGCAGGAAGGAGCTCAGATAGTCACGTGGCTCCATGAGCAGCCACATCGGCAGGACCGAAGCGATGAAGCAGTAAGCGAACGTCACGACGCGCCAGGTCTGCGGGTCGAGATACAGCGGGAACTGCATGCCCACAGCGAACATGGCAAACACAAGAGCGATAGCGACGAAGAACTTCACGACACCGCTCGGCTGGAACTTCTTGATGAATACGCCGAAGCCCATGGCGACGACGATATAAAGCATGGAGATCGTGGCGGCCTGTGCGCCTGGTACATTCAGGGCACCGTCTTTCGTGAAGCCGTTGAACGTATTCGCGATGATATCGGCGAACGCGGCGAGCACGAGCAGCGTGAACAGCCAGCAGAAAAGCAGGAACAGGCGGCGGCCCGTCTTGCCGACGTATTTCTCGATGAGCATGCCCATCGATTTGCCTTCATTCTTGACCGAGGCATACAGTGCCGTGAAATCCTGCACCGCGCCGAAGAAAACGCCGCCGACAAGGAGCCACAACAGGGCAGGCGCCCAGCCGAACATGGCCGCGATAATCGGTCCGGTCACCGGTCCTGCGCCTGTAATCGATGAAAACTGATGAGCAAATACGGTGAATCGCGAAGCCGGAGCGAAGTCCTGGCCGTCTTCGTATTTGACTGCTGGGGTTTTTGCCTGCGGGTCGATGCCCCACGTCTTCACCAGCCAGCGCCCATATCCGAGGTACGCACAGGCAAAGACGACGAAGGCCAGGCCCACTACCATTAATCCTGTCATGTTCATGACTCCTTTCTTTGCACCCTGCACCCAATGCAAATCTTGATAATTTCAACCGTCTTCTTGCAAAAGACATATTGTACAGTTTACACGATATAAACGATGATTTCGTGTGCTTTGTATCATAACACTGTATACATCCGCTGTCAATATACATTTATAAAGAAGTAATATTCTGAAACATTGTATACATAAAAAGACCGAAACCGCACCTGTAATGTACAGGTACAGTTTCAGTCTGTGGACTTTGTTCCTTATTTCGTACTACCTTCTGCTTTTTTTCGCTTCTGTGCCGCACGAATCGCCTTCCATGCCCATATACAGCGGACACCCTCATGCATATGTGGCAGCACAAAGCAGCGGCAGCAGGAAACGCAGATGGACGGCTTGCCGCCAGCGATCTGCTTCGTCACGAAATCCGGCTCTGCGATGAGCGCGCGGGAAAGTGATACGGCATCGATGCCGCTCGCAAGGACCTGCTCCATCTCCTCAGCGGAGCGGATGCCGCCGACGAGGCTCATGGGCATTTCCGGTACGGCTTCCTTGTACCGTTTCGCGATAGGCAGATAGTAAAGACGGCTGTCTTTCGGCACGTTGATGAAATCCGCGCCGGAAAGCTCCACGAGCTCGACACCGAGCTCCACGCAACGGTGCAGGATCCAGATGACATCCTGCTCGTAGCTTTCTTCATCCTCGGCTTTCGTATCGCTGTTGATCTTGATAAGGACTGGGAATGCCTCTCCGCAGGCTTCCTTGATGCCGCGGATGATGTTCTCCGTCATACGGAAGCGGTTCTCGGCGCTTCCGCCGTACGCATCCGTCCTCGTGTTGAAATACGGATCGATAAAGCGCGACAGCAGGTAGGAATGTGCCGCGTGAAGCTGCACACCGTCGACACCGGCCTTCTGCAGGCGTACGGCGGCAGCGATAAAGTTCTGCTCAATCTGATGGATCTCATCGACCGTGAGCATGCGCGCGTGGTGGTTCTTCTTCAGCGGCCGGTCCGTGACGTCCGCCAGGTCATCGTTATCGACAGCACGCGGACCGGCATGGGAAATCTCCGGGATGAATTTTGCGTCGTATTTATGGCAGATTTCCACAGCACGCTCGAACTGCGGACCGAATTCGTCGCGGTAGATGTTCGCCTGCTCGGGGTTCGCACGGCCGAGCGGATCGACACAGCAATGGCCCGTAAGGATCGTACCGACATCATGCGCGGCAAGTTCCTCATACATGGCATACTCTGCCTCAGTCAGATAGCCGTCTGCATCCGGCAGGAAACTGTGCGTGGCCGACCGGATGACCCGGTTCTTGAGCTGGATATGTTTCAGCTGGAGTGGTTGCTCGAATTGAAACGCCATGATTTTCTCCTTTACCTTTTTACTTTTTTACGGAAAAGGAAGGACTCACGGCTGAGTCCTTCCTGAAAATTCCAGATGATCAAAAACTGACGCGCTTGATATCCGCGCCAAGACCGACGAGCTTGCCGACGAGGTTGTCGTACCCGCGGTCGATATGGTGGATATAGCCCACCTGCGTCTCGCCTTCTGCTACGAGTCCCGCGAGGACCATGGCTGCGCCGGCGCGCAGGTCCGTTGCCTTGACCTGGCAGCCCGTGAGGCGCTCTACGCCCTCGACGACAGATGTGCGGCCATCGATGCGGATATTCGCACCCATGCGCTTGAGCTCATCAACGTGCATGAAGCGGTTCTCGAAGACGGTCTCCGTTACGAGGCCCGTGCCCTCAGAAATCGCAAGCATGGCCATGAACTGTGCCTGCATGTCCGTCGGAAAGCCCGGATACGGCATCGTCTTGATGTCGACCGCCTTCGTGCGGTGGTCGCAGGTCACACGGATGCCGTCGACATCCTCCTCGATCGTCACGCCAGCCTCTTTCAGCTTGGCGATGACCGGCTTCAGATGCTCGCTGATCGCATTCTCGATATAGACATCGCCCTGCGTCATCGCCGCAGCCACCATGTACGTGCCTGCCTCGATGCGGTCCGGGATGATCGTATAGTCGCGGCCCGTGAGCTTCGGCATACCCTCAATCTTGATGACATTCGTGCCCGCGCCGCGGATCTTCGCCCCCATGACATTGAGGTAGTTCGCAAGGTCGACGATCTCCGGCTCCTGTGCCGGATTCTCGAGGATGGTCTGCCCCTCCGCCATCGAAGCTGCCATAATGATGTTCTCGGTTGCGCCGACGCTCGGGAAATCGAGGTAAATCTTCGCGCCTTTCAGGCCCTCAGGTGCTGCGGCCTCGATATAGCCATGGCCGATGTGAATGTCTGCGCCCAAAGCCTCAAAGCCTTTGAGATGCAAATCGATCGGACGCGTACCAATCGCGCAGCCACCCGGCAGGGAAATCTTCGCCTGTCCGCAGCGTGCCAGCAGCGGCCCCATGATGAGGAACGACGCGCGCATCTTGCGCACGAGGTCATATGGTGCCTCGCAGCTGCCGATGACCGTGCTGTCCACATGAAGCTGATGTTTCTCCTCATCAAAGTCAGCCTTGACGCCAAGCATGTTCAAGACCTCGGTGATGGTATGCACATCCTCCAGTGCCGGCACCTCATCCAGCAGGCTGGGACGGTCCTGTCCCAAAAGGGTTGCCGCAATAATCGGCAGGACAGCATTCTTTGCCCCACTGATCTTGACGCGGCCCTGTAGGCGGTGCCCACCATTTATAATCAACTTTTCCATTCTAAGTCCCATTTCCTCCTAGCTCAAAAAAGCATCAATAAACAGTCTACCATCATCCTTGAAAACTGGCAAGAGGGTCCATCGCGGATTACTTCTTTTTTTCGATTTTCAGCGTCGTATGCACGACGTTATCGATGATGTATTTCGTGGCGAATTTCGTCTCTCCAGTCTGCGGATCCTTTTTCTTCACGCCGAGCAGGTTAACCTGATGGCCATGCTTCTTATTTGCCGCCATGGCTGCATCCGCAGCCTTCTGTGCCTCGCGCAGGGCTTCCTTTTTCTGCCTATCCGTCATCTCCCCAACCGGCAAAGAGCCCGGGCCGATGACGATATCGTTGTTGCGCCCGCCATTCTGGAAATTCTTGAGCTTTTCCTCGGTCGTCTGCTTCTTGTCCGGTTCCGTGGCCACATCAACGCCTGACTGCTGCAGGAGCATGAGGCTCGTGACCGGCACGAGGCCGCCGCCGCGCACATCGAGGTTCAGCACGCCCTCGCGCTGATTTTCGGGAACCGTGTACGGGATGAGCAGCGTCTCCTTATCGCGGCGGTACGGCTTGATGGTCACCGTGAACTTTACGGTCTCACCGGGAGCCACCTTCATGCGGTCCGGCGTGGCGGAGAGGATAGAAGCCGTCTTGCGCTCGCTGTCCATCGTGATATCTGCCTGGATATCGAGGATATCGGATTCCTTATCCGTATTGCTGCAGATGAGGTTCATGCCCTGCATGATTTCGGCGACGGCAATCTGGCCGACATCGGCTGTGTTGTAAAACATGTTGCTGCGCTCGACCTTTCCGCTCTTCACCGCATTCGTGCGGATCGTGAACTTGACATTAGCCGTGCTGGCGCCGAGGTTATCCGAAACCTTGCTCATAGCCGCATAGGCGATGCCACCCGAAATCTGCGGCAGGAAGTCCTCATCATAGGCGATGCGCGCCGCAAAATCCTGCGTGCGGTTCAGGCTCTTGTCCGTAACCTTTACCTTGATGGGCACGACCGATGGGAAATCGCCGAGCTTGCCAGCGATGCCCGTGTCGCGGTCCTGGTTGATGCGGCCGATGATATCGCCGATATTCGCGAGTTTCATGCCATTGCTCTGGCCGCTGATCGTGCCGACAATGGACGCCTTCGTCATGAAGTAGTTGACATTTCCCTTATGCAGGAACGGATGCCCGAAAGCGAGGATACGCTTGCCATCCGTTGCCGTTACCGTACCCGTAGCACCGACGGCAAAATCGCCATAGACGATGGCAACGCCGACCGGGGAACCTGGCTTCAGCGTTGCATGGTAATCGGTTTTCTTCTCGCCTGCCACCATCGGCATCCCCATCGGCATGAGCTGGAACGCGCTGCCGATCGGGAGCTTGTCCTGCAGGAAACGGATGCTGTTCGCATCGAAGCCGGAAAGATACAGGACGTCTGCCGGCTCAGCTTTCTTGTCCCCGTTCTTCGCTGCGATACCGGATTCCTCTTTGGCCTTGATCTTGGCCAGTTCCTGATCGAGGAAATCCTGAACTTCCTGATTGCTCTTAGCCGAGGCGTCGCCGTCTTTCTGTTTCTCCTTAGCCTTCTTCTCGGCTTCTTCCTTCGCTTTCTTCTGGTCGGCAGCGAACTTCTTCAGGTCAACCGTGCGGATATGCGTCTTGTTCTTCGTATCCGGCATCTCCCAAAGTGGCGTCATATTCTCAATCGGCGTGATGAAGAACGTATACGGCGTCATGTCCTTCAGGCCGGCTGCGACGGCGCCGACGAGCTTACCATCGACATAGACCGGACTGCCGCTCATGCCCTGCAGGATACCGCCGACCTGACGGATCAGCGGACCATTCGCGCGCGCCATGATCATCGGATTCGAGCCTTTGCCGTTCGAGAGCACACCGACGATATCCACGTCGAAGGAGCGGATGGCCGAGGAACTGTCGATAACGGTATAGGCCTTGCCCGACATCCCCTCGCGGACATCCGACGTCGCCATGATCGGATCCATCGCACTGGCTCCCTGCGGCGTTCCTGCTACCAGCAGCATCGCAGTGATGCCTGCTGCCATCATTTTCCTGACGAATTTCTGCAAAACATTCACCTCATCTGACGAATAGCGCTCCCTGCGCCAATTCTGATCGCTTTATCGTCAATTATAGCATACTCGGCAGGGAATCGCACCTGCCCCTACCCGATTTCCTTCATTTCTTTACAAGAATAAGAGCGCTGCCCACCGGACGCTCGCTGCCATCCGATGGGGCGTTCACGATCTGCCCTCCGACGACGAGTTCTGAGGAGCCTCCGCCATCGAAATTGATAGCATCGACCGCGCCGAATTTCTGCAAAAGCTGCGCCCAGGCCGTCAGCGTGAGACCGTGACTCGATTTCTGCCGCCCATCGACAACGCCGATCAGATAGTTGCCATTCGCCATGACACCCACGGCACTGCGCGGCGCATCCCCGTAGCGGATATCCCCGGGGAACTGCTCCTCCGCCGCCGTCACATGGACGCGGCCATTTTCGAGGAGGCGCGGGCCGACGCCGAGGATCTGTACGGCCTCATTCCACGGCGAGCCGAGATTCTGCTCAATGGATACGGCATCGCCGACCTTCACGCCTGCAAAGGCATCCATGGTGGCGCCGTGCGTCGAGACCACCCAGCCATCGGCAGGAATCGCCGAATTGCCCACGCCGATCGCTGTAACCCGTCCATTCCGCACGATATATTCGCGCCCATACTCGTTCGTACGCGTCGTCTTTCCATAATAGCGGTTATACAGCGTCAGGCTGTCGGCTCCACGCTCGCAGTCAACGCCGCCGACCGGCTTCGTCACGCCCCCCATCGTCACGGTACCGCTGTAGCTCACCTTGCCAAACACGGAACGCCCATCCGGCAGGATACCGAAAGCACTGCGCGTGATATAGGTCGTGCCGACGATGTTTCCGTCGATTTTCGTGACGCCCAGCAGATCGCCGTTCCAGTTAAAATACGAGGCATTCACCGCAGCGACGGCCTGGTATCGGTCCGAAATCCCGCTCACGGTCTCCCGGCCGGGGATTTGGCCTCCGCCGAGCGCCGGACGGACCGTATAGAGGTTCTTATCCGCCTCGACGAAATACGCCGTCACCTTGCCGGCATCATCCCAATAAACGTAGGTTTTCTTCGTGAGCCCCGGAGCCAGTTCTTCCTCGTAGGCATCCTTCGGGTCCGGCGTACCGGTTTTCTTTCCTGCCTGCGCAGATGGCTGGCTGGACGGTTTCGCTGCGGAGCTATTGGATGGTTTCGGCAGTACGTCGATGAACACACGGGCCGGCTTATGCAGATTTGCTACCTTGTAGGTAAGGCCGGATTTCAGCTTCATCGTCACGAGGAAGTGATCCTGTTTCAGCGCATAGCTCACCGACTCGATGCGGGAGCTGTGGAACGGCACTTTCCGGAAGTGGCGCGTCGCGACATCCGTGAAATCGATCGTAATCGTCTGCCCATCGTCCGATGTACGGACATCATAGAGCGGCGTCTCCGAAAGATCGAACACAATGCGGTCATGCTCACTGCCGCTGTGGCAGCGCACGCCCTGCAGGTTCGCTGCCGCCAAAGCCGCCGTCTGCAGCGCAAAGACCATCGCAACCGTACCGATACTGATTTTCTTCCAAATACCCAGTTTCAAAAATAGAGACCTCCAAACAAAAAAGCTGATGCACGGCTTGCCTTGCATCAGCCTCATTTCTATCACTTTACCGTATGCGTAACGTTTTTCTCGTTCAGGACCGAAGGCGCGAGCTGCTTGTAAAGCATATCGGCCAGGCCGATTCCACCGCTGTCCGCCACATTCTGCATCAGCTGCGTATCGCGCATATCCTTGAAGATACTCTCCGCATTCGACTCACCGAACAGCGGATCTTTCGGGACTGTCTTACGCATTTCGCGGTACATGATGTTCAGGAACATGGCCTCAAAGCCCTTGCAGGCATCCCTGAGCTCCTGCTCCTTCTTCGTCTGCGCCGACGTCGTCACGCTGTCGCTCTTCTGTGCCGCATCGACCTTGTTCTTCGCCTGCTGCAGGATATTCTGGAAGGACTCTGCTCCGGCGGTTTCCATCGCAGAATCGAGCGATGCATTGCGCTGGATCCCCTGCGCAGCCAGTCCTTCCGTCAAAGGATTCATGGTAATCATAGCAATTCCTCCCCGTTCTGCATCAGATAATCTGCAGGTCGGCATGCAGCGCACCGGCCGCCTTCATCGCCTGCAGGATGGAAATCGTATCACGCGGCGTCGCACCGACGGCATTAAGCGCGCCGACGATATCGCTGACGTTCGTCGTGGCCGGCAGGACGATGCTGCTCGACTTATCTTCCTTCGCATTGGCCTTCGTGTTGCGCGCCGTGACCGTCGTGCCATAACTGAACGGATCCGGCTGGCTCGTCGTGTTGTTCTTCTGAACATGGATCGTGAGACCGCCCTGCGTGATGGCACACTCGTCGACTGAAACATTGCCGCCCATGACGATGGTGCCCGTGCGCTCGTTGACAACGACCTTGGCGATGTTATCCGGCATAATCGGCAGATCCTCAACGCCGGCGACGAAACCGACGATGTTGTTCTTATAGTACGCCGGAATGCTGATATCGATCCTTCCCGGGTTCACAGCCCTTGCCACGCTGCCGTACTGCGCATTGATGGCGCCCGCGATACGCGATGCTGTCGTGAAGTCCGGCTGGGCAAGGGAAAGGGAGATATTGCCATTCTGGCCGATATCGTCCTCTACCGTGCGCTCGACGATTGCTGCGTTCGGCGACGTGCCGACCGTCGGGAAGTTCTTCTGCACATTGGAACCGCCATTGCCGGCCATGAAGCCGCCCGTCGAAACCGCGCCCTGGGCAACCGCATAAACGTTTCCATTCGCCGCCTTCAGCGGGGTCTGCAGCAGCGTACCGCCCTGGACGCTCTTCGCATCGCCGACGGACGAGACCGTGATATCGATCGTATCACCCTCGCGCACGAACGGCGGCAGCGTCGCCGTAACGACGACCGCCGCGACATTCTTTGCCTTGATCTGGTTGGAGCTGACCGTAATGCCATAGGCGCGCAGCATGTTCACGACTGACTGCGACGTCTGCAGGGAACTCGTCGAGTCACCATTGCCGTTGAGGCCGACGACGAGGCCGTAGCCCATGAGCTGGTTGCTCCGCACGCCCTGTACCTTAGCGATATCCTTGATGCGCGTCACCGCTGCATCGGCCGACACGGTCGAGGGCAGGAGCCCGGCAAAGCAGACCAGCGCCAGTAAAAGACATAGGATTTTCTTCATCATATACCTCCGCGATCCGATCCTGCATCAGAACAGGATGTTGAAGATCTGCGTCAGGATACCCTGCCGCTGCTTCGCGTTCAATGGACCCTTGCCATCGAACTTCACCGTAGCATCTGCAATCTTCGTACTGGGAATTGTATTATTGAAGGAAACATCATCCTGACGGCATACGCCGCGGAACGTGATGCGATGCTCCTCCTTGTTCTGCCAGATGGACTGCGTCCCCTCGACGGTCATATTGCCATTCGGCTGCACATCGACGACCGTCACCGTGACGTTGCCCTGCACCGTGTCCGTTGCCGACGTAGCGCCCTGCGACTTCTGCGAATCCGAGCCGCCAGCCGAAGCGGCCTTGAGGAAGTCAAAGATGCCGACACCGGCGCTCAGGCTCACATTGCCCGATTTGCTGTTCGAGTGCGCCCGCGTGGCCGATGTCGTCGTAGACTCCGAAATGACGATCGTCAGGATGTCGCCCACATCATGCGCTTTGTGATCCGCCCAGATACCATAACTGCCGCGGTCAGACCAGAGAGACTGGGCCGAGGCCGGGACCATCGGGGCGAACACCGCCGAGGCACAGAATGCCGCAGCCAGCGCCAGCGAGAGTTTCTTGTCGATAACGTTCATGTTTCACACCTCTATCCAAAGGCTTCTCAGCCTTCGATTTCCACCGTATTCGCATCGATGACTTTGCCGCGCAGCATCTTGCCGGACTTGGCATTGCGTACGCGGATCCTCGCGCCGATGCGTCCCTTCTGCATCGCAAAGCCATCGGTCTTGACCTCGATGGCACCGGTACGCATGATGAGCGTGATGGGAGAACCGGACTGCATGACGGCTGGCGTCGTGAGCATCGCGGGCGTCAGCACCGTGCCGCCGTGGATCGCGCGTGCGGGCACATGTCCCTCGAGCTGCTTCAGGTCCGTCAGATAGACCGCGCCCGCATCCTCGATGCACCGTTCCTGTATCGTGCCATCTGATGGTCCCAAAGCCTGTTCCAGCCGCAAATCATGCGCAGCAACGACGACGTTTCCATAGATGCGCACGCGGTAATACAGGATTGCGCGCCGGTAAAACACACCATTGACATAGGCCTCGACATAGACTGGGGTCTGTCCCGTATAGCTGATGCCGCTCGGCAGATGCACCTCGCAGATCAGCTGACCAGCCGGCACACGCATATCGCGCGGCTTGCGCACGAGCTGGATGTCCTGCCGCCGCGTTTCCTGCTTGTCCTGCAGCTCCTGCACGACTTTCGCATGAGCGATATCGGCCATGTAGTCGCCGGATATGGTCTGCGGATAGCGGTCCGTCAAGCTCACCGCTTCCGAAGAAGCGGGAAATAGAAAGAAACAGCCACCCCATAGCAAGCATAGAATGGCCGTCAAGATTCTTTTCAATTGCATCAGCGTTTCAGCCCGTTGGCAATCTCGAGCATGGAGTCCGAGGTTTGGACGGCCTTGGAATTCGATTCATACGCGCGCTGGGAGACGATCATATTGACCATTTCCTCGACGATCTGGACGTTCGACATCTCGAGCGTGCTCTGCACAAGCGTACCGGCACCTTCCTCGCCCGGATTACCCTCGATGGCCTCACCGGAGGCACCGGAAACCACATAGAGGTTCTTGCCGATTGCCGTGAGTCCGGACGGATTCACGAAACGCGCCAGCGTGATCTGGCCGATCTGCTCCGGCTCATTGGCACCAGCCGGCGTATCCGAGACCGTACCATCACCGGCGATGACGATGGAATCGCTCGGGGCATTGTCGGCAAACTGGATGTTATCCGCGAGAGGATAGCCATCCGACGTCACGAGGCGGCGCTGGTCGTCCAGCTTGAACGAGCCATCGCGCGTGTAAGCCGTCGTGCCATCCGGCAGCGTAATGCGGAAGAAGCCCTCGCCTTCGATGGCGACATCCGTCGGATGATCCGTCGTCTGCAGCGAGCCCTGCGTAAAGATGCGGTTCGTCGCTGCAACGCGCGTGCCGAGGCCGACCTGCAGACCCGTCGGATAGACGCTGTCCGCACCGCTCTGGGCACCGGCATCGCGCAGGCGCTGATACATGAGGTCCTGGAACTCCGCGCGGACCTTCTTGCCGCCGTGCGTGTTGACGTTTGCGATGTTATGCGAAATGACATCCATATTCGTCTGCTGTCCGATCATGCCGGAAGCTGCAGACCAAAGTGCTCTCATCATAATGAGATGCCTCCTATCTTACTGATTCCTGTCTACTCATAGTATCGGCATCCATGCAAATTTTCTTAAGTCATCGGCAGAAATTTGTCTCTTCCACCTTTATCAGGATACCCTGCCGACGTCATTGACGGACTTGTCGAGCATCGTATCCTGCGTCGTGACCGCTTTCGAATTCGCCTCGTACATACGATGGTTGTTGATGAGTTCGACCATTTCCTGAACCACACTCGAGTTGGATTTCTCGAGCATGCCCTGCTGGATCGACCCCGTCGCCGGTGCCGGCTGCGCGCCCTGCTGTGGATACCAGAGGTTGTTGCCCTGTTTCAAGAGTGCGCGGCGGTCGTTGCCAAACTGCACGAACTGCAGCTGGCCGACAGCCTGTCCATCCGCGAGGATCTGCCCCTGCTCCCCGACGGAGATATACGCCGCATTCGCCGGAATCTGAATCGTACGCCCCTGCGTATCCAGCACCGGCAGTCCCTGCACGGTCTGGAGCACGCCGTTATTTCCACGGTAGAAGTTGCCATCGCGCGTATAGCGCACGCCCTGCGGCGTCTGCACGGCAAAGTAGCCGTTTCCGGCAATCGCGAGATCGAGCGGGTTGCCCGTCGTCTCGAAGACACCCTGCGACTGGTCGACCGCGATCTCGTCGATATAGGAGCCCAGTCCGAGCGTGCCGACGACCGGCGCCTGCAGGCCCAGATGGAATCCCTTGAACGACGTCACATCGCTCTGATCTGCCTTCGTATCGTTGATCCGGCGGATCAGCATCGGCTCGAACTCCGCACTGATCGCCTCATCGCGCTTGAAGCCGTTCGTGCTTACGTTTGCCAGGTTGTTGGCAATCGTATCCGTGCGCTTCGTTTCCGTAATCATACCCGATGCTGCTGTATAAAGGCCACGCCACATAGTTCTTCACCTCTACGCAAAACATTCCACTCTATCTGTATTCCTTCTACGGAAATGCAGGAAATCCTCCCTGCGCGATTATTTTTTCGTGTTCAGCGCCGCTTTTCCGTCAAATTTCCCGAACGTGTCGAGTGCCTTGCCGCAGCCAAGCGCCACGCAGGAGAGCGGGTCATCGGCGAGAACCGTCGGAATCTCCGTCTCGCGGCGGATGAGCTCATCGAGTCCGTAGAGCATCGAGCCGCCGCCCGTCATGATGATGCCGCGGTCCATGATATCTGCCGACAGCTCCGGCGGCGTCTCCTCGAGGACTTTCTTGACGCAATCGACGATACGGGAGACAGACTGCTCCAGTGCCTCTGCTGCCTGTGCCGTCGTGATTGTCACCGTCTTCGGCAGGCCGGAAAGCAGGTCGCGGCCGCGGACATCGAGCGTTTCATTGCGCGCATCCGGGAACGCGGCGCCCACCTGCATCTTGACTTCTTCCGCCGTACGCTCACCGATCATCATATTGAATTCACGCTTGATATACGCGATGATATCTTCATCAAACTTATCGCCGGCAATGCGCAGGCTGTCGCTGTTGACGATGCCGCCAAGCGAGATGACCGCAATATCCGTCGTGCCGCCACCGATATCGATGACCATCGAGCCGCACGGCTCGACGATATCGAGGCCGGCGCCCATAGCCGCTGCGAGCGGTTCCTCGATGAGCTGCGTATGGCGTGCACCAGCCTGCTCGGCAGCCTCCTGCACCGCACGCTGCTCGACCATCGTCGCACCGGACGGGATGCAGATGATGATGCGCGGACGGAACACGAAGCTGTGGCCGACAATCTTCTCGATGAAATGGCGCAGCATCGTCTCCGTGATATCGTAGTTCGCGATGACACCGTCGCGCAGTGGACGGATTGCCTGGATATTTCCCGGGGTACGGCCGATCATGCGCTTTGCCTCTTCGCCGACAGCCAGGACCCGATTCGTATCCTTATCCACAGCGACGACAGACGGCTCGCGCAGCACGATGCCCTTGCCCTTGACATAGGCCAGTACATTGGCCGTGCCGAGGTCAATACCGATATCCATTGACATTCCAAACATGACGTTTCTTTCCCCTTCCAAATATAAAAGGAACCGCAGGTTCCCGTTATCAGCAAACCCAAAAACATGAACTCATCCTAACAATCCTCACTAAAAATCAGCGGGAATCAGGGGGGCTCCCCTCGCGAGTTCATCCTATAATATATAATAATTTTCCCTGCAATACAAGTAGTCCCGACGACAATCTTGCAAGGAAAATCACCGCCGTGCAAACGTACGAAACCGATAGAATTGCACGAAAAATATCGCTTTTATTTCTTCTTATGTATACAACTATACGGATTGACATAGAAACACGATAATGATACGATAAAAGAGACTTAGGGATATTTTTCACATAGCGCTGCATCACCACATGTCTCTGGATATCGCAGCGGTATGTACGCCAGGTTCATTGTTTCATGGGGGGTAAATAAATCATGAACAACAGAAGAAAGATTGTCGTCATTGGTGCCAGCAACGTCGGTTCCGCCGTTGCGAACAAGATTGCAGACTTCCAGCTCGCTTCGGAAGTCGCTCTCATCGATCTGAACGTTGACAAGGCTGCCGGCGAAGCTCTCGATTCCAGCCATGCTACGTCCTGCGTTTACAGCACGAACATCAAATTCCACCTCGGCGATTACAGCGACTGCGATGACGCGAACATCATCGTCATCACGGCCGGCCCGTCCATCAAACCGGGTGAGACGCCGGATCGCCTGCGCCTCGCTGGCACGAATGCAAAGATCATGCGCTCCGTCTTCGGCGAGATCGTCAAGCACACGAAAGAGGCTGTGATCATCATGATCACGAACCCGCTCGATGTCGCTACGTATGTCGTTGCTTCTGAGTTCGATTATCCGCGTAACCTCATCATCGGCACGGGCACGATGCTCGAGACGTATCGTTTCCGCCGCATCCTCGCCGATAAGTACCAGATGGATCCGAAGAACATCAACGGTTATGTTCTCGGCGAGCATGGCAACTCCGCATTCGTTGCCTGGTCCACGGTCAACTGCGGCGGCCTCGGCCTCGAGCACATGGACGAGTACTTCCACAAGACGGAGCCGCTCGATCGCAAGGCTGTCGAGAATGAGCTCGTGCAGGTCGCTTACGACATTATCAACAAGAAGGGCTTCACGAACACGGGTGTTGCTATGGCAGCATGCCGCTTCATCAAAGCTGTTCTCTATGATGAGCACTCCATCCTCCCGTGCTCCTCGATCCTCGATGGAGAGTACGGCATCCACGATGTCGCCCTCTCCCTGCCGCGCATGATCTGCGCAGAAGGTATCATGCGTTCCTTCGAGGTTCACCTGACGGATGAGGAGATCGAGGAAATGCACAAGGCTGCCAAGAGCGTTCGCGCTGCTCTTGACGGTGCTGGCGTCAAATAAGAATATCCTACCTGTTCGGATTCCAGATAACGAAAAGGCGGTGCTTCGGCACCGCCTTTTTGTATGCTCTGTTTCAAAATTTAACAGGTGTGGCAGGCATCATAGATACCCGCACGTTTCAGCGTATCGACGACCGTATCGCCGATCTGCGCGACCGTATCCGCGACTTCGATGCCGACGGCGTTGAGTGCGCGGATCTTGTCCGCTGCCGTGCCCTTGCCGCCCGCGATGATGGCGCCTGCATGCCCCATGCGCTTGCCCGGAGGTGCCTGGCGCCCGGCAATAAAGGCTGCCACAGGCTTCTTCATGTTCGCATGGATCCATTTCGCTGCGTCTTCCTCGGCCGTGCCGCCGATCTCGCCGATCATGAGAATCGCATAGGTATCCTCATCTTCATTGAAAAGTTTCAGCGCATCGATGAAATCCGTCCCCTTGATGGGGTCGCCACCGATGCCGATGGCCGTAGTCTGCCCGATGCCAGCCTCGGTGAGCTGATACGTGGCCTCATACGTCAGCGTGCCCGAGCGGGAAATGACGCCGACGTGCCCCTTGCGATGGATGTAGCCCGGGATGATGCCGAGCTTACATCCATCCACGGTCAGGAGTCCTGGGCAGTTCGGCCCGACGAGGCGGGTCTTCTTCCCCTCCATATAGCGGCGCACCTTCACCATGTCCTGCACGGGGATATGCTCCGTAATGCAGACGACGAGATCCAGTCCGGCATCCACGGCCTCCAGAATCGCATCTGCCGCATAGGGAGCCGGTACATAGATGACGGATGCCGTGGCACCCGTCGCATCGACGGCATCGCGGACGGTGTTGTAGACCGGCACGCCCTCGACGGTTTGTCCCGCCTTGCCCGGCGTGACACCGGCGACGATCTTCGTCCCGTACTCGAGCATGGCTTTCGTATGGAACGAAGCTGCCTTGCCCGTAATGCCCTGAACAATAACCTTTGTATCTTTATCTGCTAATATACCCATTCATGGTTCTCCCTTTCAAGCGGCTGCCTCGGACTCCTTGACCATACGGACGATGGACTCGGCACCGCTCTCCATGCTCTCGGCCAGGATGACATTCTCGATATCCGACTCGCGCAGGATCTGGCGGCCAAGCTCCACGTTCGTGCCCTCGAGCCGGACGACGACCGGAACCGGCAGGGATTTGCCATCATTGGATACCATGCGTGCTGCCTCGACGATACCCCTTGCGACGAAATCGCAGCGGTTGATGCCGCCAAAGATATTGACGAAGATGCCGCGTGCCTGATTGCCCTCCAGCATAATGCGGAATGCCGTCGCAATCTTCTCCGGCGTGGAATCACCGCCGACATCGAGGAAATTTGCCGGATCGCCGCCGAAGTATTTGATGATATCGACCGTAGCCATCGCGAGGCCTGCGCCGTTGACCATGCAGGCAACATCGCCGCCAAGGTCGACATAGTTGAGCCCAGCCTTGGCAGCCTCGCGCTCCTTCTTGTTTTCCTCGTTGGGGTCGCGGAGCATATCGATTTCCGGATGGCGGAACAGCGCGTTATCATCGAAGTTCATCTTCGCATCGAGAGCAACGACATCGTCTTCCGTCGTCACGACGAACGGGTTCGTCTCAACGAGCGTGCAATCCTTATCGGTAAAGGCTGCATAAAGCCCCTGCATGAAACGCTCCGCCTTGCGGATGGCCGGCTTCGGGAGATGCAGGCCGTAGGCCATGCGGCTGCACTGATACGGCATGAGGCCGACAGCCGGGTCGATGACCTCTTTGAGGATTTTCTCCGGCATCGTGGCGGCGACTTTCTCGATCTCCATACCGCCCTCCTCGGAGCCCATCATGACTGCGCGGCCCGTGCTGCGGTCGAGCACGATGGACAGGTAATACTCTTTCTTGATGCTCGCGCCGGCTTCGATGAGGAGGCGGTGCACCACTTTGCCCTGCGGACCCGTCTGTTTCGTTACCAGCGTCTTGCCGAGGAGCTCATCCGCATGAACGGCCACCTCGCGCAGGGAGTGGGCGATCTTGACGCCGCCGGCCTTGCCGCGGCCTCCTGCATGGATCTGTGCCTTGACGACCACGGTATCGGAACCAAGACGCTCTGCTGCTGCCACTGCCTCGCTGACGCTGAAGGCCGGAATCCCCTCCGGAACCACAACACCATACTGGCTCAGGATCTGCTTGCTCTGATATTCATGGATGTTCATGACGATTTCCTCCCCACCATATATCGAAACAATCGTCTTTTACGTAAAGACCTATTGTCTGACAGCCTTACACTATATGACCAATATGCTCAGGATTGAAAATTTACTATTCCTGATTGGCATACTTCATACTACCATTTCTTTATAGCTTTGTCTATAGCAAAATGGCAGGTTTACGGTTAAAATTTCACTCATTATCCATGTATACAAGAAAACACGCACTTTTTTCGCGTGCGTGTTAAAAAATATAATATTAATGTCCTTTATAGAAAGTCTGCCACATTACAGTATTGGCATAAACGGCTTATTTCTCACCCAGCACGTAAACGGTCTGTGCTTTCCAGGTCTCGCCCTTCTTCAGGATCGGCTGGGGGAAGTTCGGATGTGCCAGGGCGTTCGGGAAATACTGCGTCTCGAGCGCAAAGCCGGAACGGCGTGGGAACGTCGCCCCCTTCTTGCCCGGGAAACTGCCATCCAGGAAGTTGCCCGTGTAGAACTGGATGCCCGGCTGCGTCGTATAGCAGGTCAGCGTGATGCCCGTCTTATCCGATGCGGCGTAGGCTGCCTTCTTGAGGCCGCCCTTGAGGTAGTCGATCGGGCAGGTCGGGTCAAAGCCGAACTGGCCCGGTTTCATCTCGACCACGGCCGGCTCGTCGCGGATCACCCAGTTGTGGTCATAACCGCAGCCCATCTTCAGCTCATCGAAGTCATCGTCGATATGCTCACCAATGCGCACCGGCTGGCGCAGGTCCATCGGCGTACCCTCGACCGGCAGGATGCGGCCATCCGGCAGGGACTCGGCATCTGCCCAGGTATACTCGTCCGCAAAGATCTGGATATTCTGGTCGAGGATCGAGCCGCTGTCAAAGCCGTCGAGGTTGAAATACGTATGGTTCGTGAGATTGCAGATCGTATCCTGATCGCTGACCGCCTCATACTGGATGGAGAGCTCATTATCATTGGAAAGGGAGTACAGCACGGTCACATCCATATTGCCCGGATAGCCGCCCTCACCGTCCGGGCTGTGATACGTGAGCTTCAGTCCCGTATAAACCGGCTCCGCCTTCCAAAGCTTCATATGGAAACCGTAGAATCCTCCATGGATATGATTCTGCTGATGGCTGCCCGTATTGAGCTCCAGCTGATACTCCTTGCCGCCGATGACAGCCTTGCCGCCCTCGATGCGGTTCGCATGGCGTCCGACGATACCGCCCATAGCCGTATCATTATCCTGCTCGTACGTTGCGCCATCTGCGTAGCCGAGCACGACATCGACAAATTTCGCCTCGGGGCCCATCACGCGCCAGCCGACGATGCGGGCGCCGAACGTCGTGATCTTGACCTCCGTGCCCTTCGTATTGCGCAGCGTATACAGGTCGATATCGCGGCCATCGCTCGTTTTGCCAAATGCTTCTTTTCTGATTTCTGCCATGGAAAAAACCTCCCAAATGTTATATGACATTTCGTACGATTCGATACAATTGTACTTCCTCTATCACTTTACTCTGTTATTTGGACAATGTCAACCGTTTTCCGCGACAAAATAAGAAAAATGTAAACGATTGCTGCAAATGCCAAGAAAAAAAGCTCTCCTCCATCGCGGAGAAGAGCGGAATTTCCTTATCAGGAAAGCAGGGACAGCACACTGGAACGATTCTGCATCTGCATCTTCGTTGCAAAAAGTGCCATCTGCTCGAGCGTACGGGACGAGCTGAGTTTCGTGACCTCTTTGGCGATATCCGTGCTGTCCATCACCGAAGCCTGGCCGAGCAGGCCTTCCTCGACAGCCGTCTGGTTGGCCGATTTGTACTCGAGCCCCTGCTGCGCAGCGCCGATGGTCGTTGCCTGATCGAGAGCCTTATTCAGGGCACTGTCCACCGTATCGAGGGCGGACGAAATCGAATCCGGGTTCGTCAGGTCGATCGTGGAATTCCCCTGGTCGTCCGTGAGGCCGAGGCCTTTCGCTGTGAGGTTGCCGAGCGGCACGTTCGTGTAACCGTCCGTATCCGCAACAGCAACACTGCCCTGCGAGCCATCCAGCAGCGTCTTGCCGTTGAACGTAGCGGTATAGGCATTGTCATCGATGGCCCCGATCGTCGCATTGACCGACTTCTGCAGCGTGGCGAGATCTGAGCTGCCATTCGTGCCATTGGCTGCCTGCAGGATCTGCGAGCGCAGGGAAGACAGCATCTCAATGGTGTTGCCAGCTGCGCCGCTTGCCGTTGCCAGGATGGAATTGGCATTCTGTGTATTGTTATTGGCCTGTGCAGCCGCACCAATGCCGCTGTAGGTGCGCTGGATAATCGCATAATCGGATGGCCCGAACGCCGCACCGGGGAATTTCGACCCCGTCGCAAGCTTGCGCATGCTCACCGAAGAGGCCTGATGGGCGCGGTTGAGGGAGCTGAGCGTATTCACACTGTTGATGCTCATAGCGCATCTTCCTTTCTATATCGACACAAAAGAACACTCAAACAAAAGAAGGAATTCTCCTCCTACTATCAGTATAGATGCAACGTCCTGCGTTTTCAAGGAAATGCGGATTAAAAATCTGCCTCTCAATGTTTATCTGTTTCTTTGATGCACGAGGCAAAGATGAACTGATTGCCGAGCACGTCCATATTCGCCGAGTTGCGTGCTGCAGCATCGCGGAAATCCTGCCAGGCCTCTGCATACTTCTTCTCGCGGATGTGCGCTACGCCGATGCCGTTCGCCGCTGCCGCAGACTCCGGATTCATGCCAAGTACCTGCGTGAAATCGCGCAAGGCTTCCTTGTTCTTCTTCATCGAGAGGTTCAGAAGAGCGCGGTTATACCAGGCCGCCATGAAGTCCGGGGTCTTTTTGAGGAGCTCATCGTAGATTTTCAGGGCATCCTTCTGCTTTCCCTGCTTCTCCCGCACGAGCGCGAGGTCATAGCGTGCCTCGGCACTCGCATCATCCAGCTGGACGGCCTTCCCGAAATCCTTTGCCGCCTCCGCATCATCGCCGCGGAAGCCCTGGACGATGCCACGATAGATATAGGCATCTGCCGACCCCGGATTTGCCTCGACGCGTGCCTGTGCTGCAGCCAGCGACGTATCCGAGCCGTCCGGCGCCTGAGCCTGCTGCCAGAGCTTCAGGATATCCTGTCCATACGTCCTGCCCGGCACAGCCCAGACGCCATTCAGCCCCGTCCATACGCGGATCTGGCCGTGGATCTCCGGATGATAGCGGACGATGAGGCTGTAACGCGGATCCACGATGGCCGCCTTGGGCTCATCCTTGCCCGCATAAGCCAGCAGGTGCTGGATATGCGCACGTGCGCCGAGCTGCGGCGTCGCAAAGCTCGCGCCCGGCTCGTGGTTCCCCGTCGCACCGAGGCCGCAGAAGTTATTCTGTTTCGGCGACACGTCACCGCCATAGGCAAAGAACCCCGTCTCCTTCAATGCCTGGCAGAGTGCAACATCCGGGCGGATTCCTTCGCGGCCGGCTTCCTCATAGTAAAATCGGACAATATCCTCCACCGTGCACTGCAATTTCGGCTCCGGATTGCGGCGCAGGATGAACCGCACCATCTGCTCCTGCGTCGCCGTGGCCGGTCCCATGACCGTGACGGTCTGCGGCGCGGCTGCCGGTGCCGTATAGGGCTCGCTGTATGCCTTCCCCAGCCGCCAGTTCACCTCGCGGATTGCCTTTTCATTCACCTTGCCCGGCAGGGTTTCCGCAAAATCCGGACGCCCCGGCAGCGTGCGTTGCTCCACCGCCGTCTGGCGAACCGTATCCGACACGACAGACATATCCTTCGCCGCAGCCAGGCCGGATACCGGTACGGAAACAATCAGTCCGGCCAGCAGGACCGCTGCCAGCTTCTCCCCCTTGTTCACGTGAACTCCTCCCTTATCGACAGAGAAAAGAAAAGACGCTGTATCGCTACAGCGTCTGCATTTCCAATGGAGCGGACGGGGGGAATCGAACCCCTCTCTCAAGCTTGGGAAGCTCGCATTCTACCGATGAACTACGTCCGCAAAGCTCTGTACGTCTTGCCACGTACAAAGGATATTATACACTTTTTTGCGTAGCTTGGCAAGGCTTTTCCTCTTATTCCTTGCACGGCCCCGTCGAGTCACGCTCGATGATCTCATTTTGCAGTGTAATGTGCCTGCTGGAAGCGCCCTTGATGCAATCGATGAGGACGGTCACGGCATCGGTGCCGAGCTGAAGCATATTCTGGTCGACCGTCGTGAGTTTCGGCTCAACGAAACGGGAAAGCGCAATGTTATCGTAACCCATGATGGAAACATCCTCCGGCACGCGCAGGCCGAGCTTCTTGCAGGCATTGAGCGCACCGACGGCCATGAGGTCGTTGCAGCAGCTGATCGCCGTCGGATTTTTCTTACGGATGACCGGGATCAGCGTTTCCGTCGTCTTGTCGACCGTGCTGATGCTGTTGCCCTCACCGATATTGACGATGAGTTCCTCATCCAGCAGCCCCTTCTCGCTCATGATATGGCGATAAGATTCCTCCTTTACCGTATAGGAATCGGAGTGCCCGCCACGCACGAACAGGATGTGCCGATGCCCCAGCCCCATGAGATACTGAAGTGCCTCCGCCGAGCCTCTGCGCTCATCATTATTGACATAGGAGGCATTCGGCAGCTGCTGCCAGCCCGTATTGATGAACACGATAGGTGCGTGGGAGATAACATCCGTATAGAACGACGCATGGATATGCGCCGTATTCGGGCTGACAACGATGATGCCCGACACATTGCGCGCGACGAGTGCACGAACGCAGTCCATCTCCTGCTGCGGATCATTCTTTGCGCAGTTGATGAGCAGCGAGTAATTGTAGTTGCGCACCGTCTCCTCGATGCCATCGATGACCTCGGCAAAGAACATATTGTAAAAGCTCGGTACGACGACACCGATGGTCGTCGAATGGCGCATGTTCAGCTCGCGGGCCTGGACATTGGGAACATAGTGCAGGGTGTCGATGGCCGCCTGCACACGGTCCCTGGTATCCTGCCGGACGGGATAGTTCCCATTTACGACACGGGATACCGTTGCTACCGATACACGCGCCATCTTCGCGACGTCAATGATGGTCGCTTTCTTCTGCTTCAGCAAGTTGTCAAGCCTCCTGTACCGCTGCTACGAAGCGATCGAAGGCTTCCATGCCCTGTGCATTGCGTTTATAGACACCGGCATGCGTAAGGACCTGCAGGAATACCTGCCCGATCTCCTCTTGCAGCACTTTATTGACATTTTCTTTCGTGAGGCCCGGATATTTCTTCTGGACCGTCTGATACCACGCCGCATGCTTGGCGATCTCAGGGATACCGGAAATATCTTCCGTCCCCTTGACGAGTTCCTCAGCCACCTGTGCCATCTCCGACTTCAGTCGTGCCGGCAGTACGGCGAGACCCATGACCTCGATGAGGCCGATGTTTTCCTTCTTGATGTGATGAACCTCTGCATGCGGATGGAAGATGCCGAGCGGATACTCCGGCGTCGTGCGGTTGTTGCGCAGCACGAGGTCGAGCTCGTAGCCCTCGCCCTTGCGGCGGGCAATCGGCGTAATCGTGTTATGCGGCGTACCATCCGTCTCCGCCAGGATACCAGCGGATTCATCGGAGTATCCGCGCCACTTCTTGAGGATCTTGTCGGCGAGATCCGTGAGTTCATCGCGATCCTCGCCCGTGAGGCGCAGCGTCGACATCGGCCATTTCACGCGGCCAACCTTGACGTTCGGGAAATCCTTGAACGCATAGGTCTTCTCGACCGGAGCTTTCGCCATCGCAAACGTATAGCGGCCGCCCTGATAGTGGTCGTGCGTGAGGATGGAGCCGCCGACGATCGGCAGGTCGGCATTCGAGCCGAGGAAATAATGCGGCAGGATCGTCACGAAATCGAGCAGGTTCTCAAAGCTGCGCTTCGACACCTTCATGGGGACATGCTTACGGTTCAGCACGATGCAGTGCTCGTTGTAGTATGTATACGGGCTGTACTGCATGAACCAGCGATGACCGGACAGGCGCAGCGGGATCAGGCGGTGCGTCTTGCGCGCCGGATGACCGATGCGGCCGACATAGCCCTCGTTCTCGCGGCAGAGCAGGCATTTCGGATAGCTCGTCTGTGCCTGCTGCTTAGCCGCAGCGATATCGCGCGGATCCTTCTCCGGTTTCGACAGGTTGATCGTAACGTCGAGGTCGCCATACGGCGTTGCCGTCTGCCATACGATATTCTTGTCGATGCGGTCCTTGCGGATGTAGTTCGACGCAATAGAAAACTTGTAGAACTCATCCGTCGCCGCTTTCGGGCTGCGGGCATAATCGCTGTTCCAGCGGCGGATAACCTCCGACGGGCGCGGCATGACACAGTCCATGATGCGCGTATCGAAGATATCGCGCTGCTCATTCGTGTTCTCGATCAGGCCTTTGCTGCTGGCATACTCCAGCATATTCCGGAGAATCGGGGCTGCCGTCGGCAGGTCCTCCTCCATCTCCATGAGGTCATCCTCAGGAACGTACTCATCCACCTGCAGGACATCGAGCAGGCAGTTGGCCGCATAGTAGCGGTCCTCGCGCGTGATCATGCCATGCTGCTTTGCGAAATGCAGCAGACGGTTGATTTCATGATTGATGTCGATAGCCATGATTATCTGACGCTCCCTTTATATCTCTCGATTATTTCTCGTATCCATCCGGATGTTTCTGATGCCACGTCCAGGCCGTACCGATGACGCGCTCGACATCCGTGTACTGCGGGTTCCAGCCGAGCACCTTGCGGGCCTTGGCACTGGATGCGATCAGCTGGGCCGGGTCGCCGGCGCGGCGTTTGCCCATCTCCACCTTGATATCCCTGCCCGTGACCTTCTTGGCAGCCTCGATCATCTCCTTAACGGAGAAGCCTTTGCCGTTGCCGAGGTTGAAGATATTGCTCTCGCCGCCCTTGCGCAGATACTCGAGAGCGAGCACATGGGCATCGGCGAGGTCGATGACGTGGATATAGTCACGCAGGCACGTGCCATCCGGCGTTGCATAATCATCACCGAAAATCGTGATATGGTCGCGCTTGCCGAGCGGAACCTGCAGGATGAGCGGAATCAGATGCGTCTCCGGATGATGATCCTCGCCGATGGAACCATCGTCGAGAGCACCGGCTGCGTTGAAATAACGCAGGGAGACATAGCGGATGCCGTCTGCACGGCTGACCCACTTCATCATCTTCTCCATCGTGCGTTTCGTCTCACCATACGTGTTAGTCGGATTCGTCTCGTCGTCCTCCATGATAGGCACGCGCTTCGGCTCGCCGTAGACAGCAGCCGTCGAGGAGAACACGATCTTGTCGACGTGATGGCGGACCATCGCCTCGAGCAGGACCTGCATGCCATAGACGTTGTTATTGAAGTATTTCAGCGGCTTCTCCATGCTCTCGCCAACGAGGGAATTCGCTGCGAAATGGATGACTGCCTCGATGTCGTTCTCCGTGAAGATCTTGTCGAGCACCGATGCATCGCGGATATCACCCTCGTAGAATTTCGCCTTCGGATTCAGTGCATCGCGATGACCCGTCTGCAGGTTATCGACGATAACGACGTCCTCCCCCTTCTCCACGAGCTGATGAACCGCATGAGAACCGATATAACCGGCGCCGCCGCAAACTAAGATTGACATGTTGAAAACCCCTTTTCCTGACATGACACATAAAGAAGCGGAATACTGCGTGCTGCCTCTTTCATCATAGCAGATTCCGCCATAAAATTAAAGATGAAAATGGAAACCGTTTATCTCAGTCGATGCGATGCGTACCATCGGAGATGCTCGCTACGACGAAACTCGGTGCATAACCAATCTTTGCCGTGTATTTCTCAGCGACCGTTTTCTTGAACGTATCGATAGCGTCATTCTTCACGATGCTGACCGTGCTGCCGCCGAAGCCGGCACCCGTCATGCGGGAACCGATAACGCCCGGAACGGACCAGGCGGTCTCAGCGAGCGTATCGAGCTCGACGCCCGTGACATCGTAGTCATCGCGCAGGGAGAAATGCGACTCATTCATGAGCTTGCCGAACTTCTCGATGTCGTTATCCTCGAGGGCCTGTACCGCCTCGAGCGCGCGGTTGTTCTCATAGACGGCATGGCGGGCACGCTGACGCTCGAGCTGCTCGGAGATATGGCCTGCGAGCTTGTTGAACTCCTCATTGGAGAGCTCGCCGAGGGCACCCAGTTCCGGCTTGACTTCCTTGAGCTCGTTGAGCGCATGCTCGCACTGGGCGCGGCGCACGTTGTAGGCAGACGAAGCGAGGCTGTGCGGCTTGTTCGTGTTCGTGATGACGATGCTCGCATCCTTCAGCGCAATCTTGCTGTAACGGTAGTCGAGCGTGTTGCAGTCGAGCAGGATCGCGCAATCCTTCTTGCCCATGCCGACGGCGAACTGATCCATGATGCCGCAGTTGACACCGACGAACTGGTTCTCAGCCTTCTGCGAGAGCTTGACCATCTCGACCATGTCGAGGCCAAAGCCAAAAGCATCTTCGAGAATCACGGACATGAGCACTTCGAGCGATGCGGAGGAGGAAAGGCCTGCGCCAGCCGGCAGCGTACCGTAGAACACGATATCAAAGCCGTGAGCTGCCTTATGGCCGGCCTTCTCGAAGACATCGACAACGCCCATCGGGTAGTTGGCCCAATCTTTCGCCTTATCGTACTGCAGGCCGCTCATCGGGAACTCGACGACGCCCTTATCCTCAAGGTTCATCGAATAGACGCGGGACTTATCATCGGTACGGTCTGCGACCACGGCATACGTGCCGAGCGAAATCGCGCACGGGAAAACGTGGCCGCCATTGTAATCCGTATGCTCGCCGATCAGGTTCACGCGGCCCGGAGAGAAGAAGCTGCGTTTTGCCGGATGACCGAATTTTTCCTCGAATACTTTCTTCATGTTGTCCAGGATTTCCATTGAAAATACCTCCATTACTCTGCTCTGCCCGATTTGCGTTATCTTTCGCACAATTAAATCGGTAAGCGTTTACCAATTTCTCCGGGGAAAAGGCACAGCGGAGGACCTGCCCCTCTCTGTGCCTTTTTTCCTCTTGTTGTTTCTAGTTTACCGCTTTTGCCTACTTCTGTCAAGTACTTTCGTAAACGATTTCCCATCTATCTTGTCAGGCATGATAACGGTTGTCTTATTCTTTCGTGAGCGTGAAGTTATCGAACGAGCCCCAGTTGCCCGCATTGCCGTCTACCATAACGCCGATCGTGAGCTTGCCGCCCTTGACCTCGACGCCGGAGACCGTCCAGGTCTGCCACTTGTTCCAGCCTGTGTTCTTGATATCGGCCGTCTTTTTCTGGCCGTTGCACTCTGCGAACAGCTGCATGGCTTTCTCGCCGCCGCCGCCCTGCGTCATGACCGTAACCGTGTACGTGCCGTCCGGTACATCCTCGACGACCTGGCTGGCCGTGAACTTGAAATCCTTGTCCTTCCAGAAATGCATAGCGCCTTTGCCCTGCATGTCGCCCTGCTTCGTCGCGATATCGACGCAGCGGTCACCGGCGATATCCCAGCCGACCGTCTTGCCTTCCTCGAAATCCGGGTTCAGGATGAGATCCGTCTCGTCCGTTGCCGCTTCCGAAACAGACGGAGCAGCAAAAACCGAACCAGCGAGCAGAGCAGCACAGACAGCCGCCGTCATACGATACATTTTCATGATAAATTCCTCCTATATAGATACAATTTTTTATTTAAGAAAAGTATGGTTTTCTTTCATTCCTGCAGGAAAAACTCGAAGTTATCGAGCGTGCCCCAGTTGCCCGGTGCACCATCCATGATGACGCCGGCCTCTGCCGTGCCATCCTTGATCTCGACATCCGTGATCTCGAACGTGTTCCATTTGTTCCACGCCGTATCCTTGATGTCCGCCGTCTTCATCTGGCCGCCCGTCGTGAGGAAGAGCTTGTAGCTCGTCTGGCCGCCACCGCCCTGCGTGGAGACGCGGACCGTATACTTGCCCGGCTTCAGCCCCGTGAACTTCTGGTAAGCCTTGAAGTGGAACGCTTTGTCCGCCCAGTAATGCATCGAGCCTTTGCCCTGCGAATCGCCGGCCTTGCTGATCGGATTGACGGCACTCGCATCGCCCTCGATGGTCCAGCCGTTCAGCGTGACATCTTCAAAACCCGGATTCTTGAACAGGTTGACCTTCTTGATCACCTTGACCTTGGCCTCGACCGGCTGTTTCAGCTCGTTGATCGTGCCCTTGACCGTATAGGTGCCGAGTTTGCTGTAGACCGGTGCCGCCTCTTTCCACGTCACGGCGAGCTCTTTCGTATGATCGTCCGTATACGTTACGAGCACGGTCTTCGGCATCTTCGTCGGCACACCGATGTTGCCGATGACCGTCGGCACCTCGGCCTCTTTGAACGTCGGCGTTACCGCCTTGGCCGTCTTATCGGAGACATCCTTCCAGACGTCCATGGATTCGAGCGCGCGGCCGTTGTTATCGAACATCGCGAGGTTATCCCACTCGTTGCCCTCGCCGGTCTTCCAGCCGACATTCGGCACGGCGTACCAATCCGGTGCCCAGTAGAACATGCCGATGCCGCGGTTATTCGGGACCTGAGACACGCGCTCCATGACCGCACGCAGCCCCGAGGCCTGCCCCTGCGGCGTCGAGCGGAAGCCGCCGATGCGCTCCTCGGCCGGGCCGTAGGCATTGGCCATCTTATCGAAGTTCTGGTTCGTGTAGCCGAACGCCGTCTCGACGACGACCACATCCTTATTGTAACGCTTCGAGATATCGTTGATGTTGTTCGAAAGGTCGTCGAGCGTGCCATGCCAGAACGGATAGTAGCTAAGACCGATGACATCAAAATCGTTGACCTTGTTCTCGTTGATCAGCGCGTTGAAGAAATTCTGGTAAATCCAGTTGTTACCACCGTCCGCGAGGTGGATCATCGTCTTGATCTCGTGTTTCGGGTCGTTGTCATGGATAGCCTGCAGGCCGGCCTGCACGAGGCGCGCGAGCTCCTTGCCGTTATCGTCGCCGGGGAACTTGCCCTCCGGCCACATCATGCCGTTCATGATCTCGTTGCCGACCTGAATCATATCCGGCTGCGTGCCCTGCGCCTGGAAATCTTTCAGCACCTTTGCCGTGTAATCGTAGACATCCTTGACGAGCTGATCCTTGCTGTGCCCCTCCCAGGCATGCGGCTTGGCCTGCTTGCCCGGATCCGCCCAGAAATCGCTGTAATGGAAATCGATGAGCACTTTGAGGCCGAGCGCCTTCGCGCGCTTCGTCATCTCGAGCGCCTTGGCCTCATCCGTATCACCGCCGCCGCCCGGGCCGGCTTTCGGATCATTCCAGATGCGGAAGCGCACCCAATTCACGCCGTGCTCCTTGAAAATCTGCAGCACATCCTTCGGCGTGCCATCGACATCTTTGAACACCGCACCATTCGCCTCGAGAGCCGGAACCATGGAAAGATCGGCACCCTTCATGAAGTTATCCGAAAGGTTCGGGATCGGGTCCACCTGCACAGCCGCGTCCGCCTGTGGCTGGAACGCCATCAAAGACCCGGCCACGAGAGCCGACAGGACGAGCCGCTGCAACCTATTTTTCTTCATTACCTTTCACCTCATACCCTTTATCGACAAAATCGACAACCATTTCAAGTTTCCCATTCATTATAGATGAACCGTCTTTCCATCGGTTTTCCAAACCTGAAAAAGTTTTCATGCAGGATCGCAAATCCTGCGGGGCAGGAGAACGCGCCAGGTAAGCCGAATATCACAGTATGCAAAAGAATTGTCTGCTATACTAGTAGTATGAAAATGCAATAAACTTCGTTGAAAGGATCGATATTATGGGAAAATGGGCTTTTATCTATTCATCCGTAACGGGAAACACGAAGAAGGTCGCCGCGGCGATGGCTGAGGCTGCCGGGGACGCAGACCTCTTCCGCGTGCAGGATGCACCAGAGGATCTCTCCGGCTATGAGGTCGTGTGCGTCGGCTACTGGCTCCGCCTCGGCGGCCCCGATCCGTTGACGCTGAAACTCCTGCCGCAGATTCATGATGCAAAAGTGTGCTTTTTCCAGACGCATGGCACCGACCCGACGAGTGAGCACGCCATCACGTCCTTCGCCCGTGCCGGATATGCGCTCGGCCCGGGCTGCGAGATCCTCGGCACATTCGGCTGCCAGGGAGCCATCAACCCGGCTCTCCTCGAAAAACGCAAAAAGGAAGCCCCGAATGGTCCGCACCACGGGCCGCACAGCCTGGAGCGCTGGGCAAAAGCCGCGAATCACCCCGATGATGCCGACCTGCAGGCTGCACAGGATTTCGTCAAAGCCATGCAGCACAAACTCGTCGTCCGCGAGCAGTACCGCAAGAAAAAAGCGGCGAAAATCGCCGCGCTGAAGAAAAACAAGGAGCAGGCACAGGAGGAAAACCATGGATAATGCTACAGGTCTGACACATTTCGATGCCCAGGGACAGGCCATCATGGTCGATGTAAGCGGCAAGAAGGAGACCTGCCGCGTAGCCGTCGCGAGCGGCGTCATCGCCGTAAACCAGGCCGTCTACGATGCCATTGAGCAGGGAACGGCGAAAAAAGGCGACGTACTCGGCGTAGCCCGCATCGCCGGCATCATGGGCATCAAGGCCACGAGCTCCGTCATCCCCCTCTGCCACCCGCTCCCCATCGCGAAATGCAGCATCGACTTTGAGATGCTGCCCGACGAATGCGCCGTAAAGGCCATCGCCACCGTAAAGGTAACCGGCAAAACCGGCGTCGAGATGGAAGCCCTGCACGGCGTCTCCGTCGCGCTCCTCACCATCTACGACATGTGCAAAGCCATCGACAAGCGCATGGAAATCCGCTACATCCACCTCGACAGCAAAAGCGGCGGCAAAAGCGGCGACTTCGTCCGCTGATACGATCTTCCAAAAATCATTATGACACGCAAAGAAGGCTGCTGCATGGGTACAATCCTCATGCAGCAGCCTTCTTATTGCTATTGACCTATTGGTTTTTGTTATTTCCGGCGATAGATGATGTCGTTGCGGAACATGTACTCGAACGGGAGGCTCAGGCAGTGGACGAGGCGCGTAAACGGGAAGACAATCGCGACGAGCATCCAGCTGAGCATGTGCACGCGGAAGATCGTCGGGATGTTTTCCATGAGGCTCACGTCCGGCTGCAGCATGAGCACGGAGCGGAACCACGGGGAGATGGCCTCGCGGTAGTCGAACGCGCCAGAGATGTTGCTGAGCGTGCCCGCGCAGCCCGTGATAATCGCGAGTGCGAGGAACAGGTAGAGCACGCGGTCCATGTTGCTCGTGTTGGCCTTCATGCGCGGCGAGCCGGCGAAACGGCGTTTCATGAGCAGCAGGAAGCCGCCAAGGAACAGGATGCCCGCGGGGATACCGCCCGCCAGGGCAATCATGTGGTAGGTGGCTTCATCGGTGCCGGCCATCTTCGTGACGAATTTCGGCACGAGGACGCCGATGATATGGCCGCCCAGCGCCATGACCAGGCCGAGATGGAACATCGGGCCTGCCCATTTCAGGCTTTTCTTATCGAGGAACTCGCTGGACTTCGTCGTCCATGTGCGCTCCCCGCGCGTATAGCGCATGACCGTACCGACGACGAGGATCGTCAGCGCGATGTATGGCAGGACGCCATAGAGAAAGGTATTCATACGTGTTCCGCCTCCAATCCTTCTGTAGTCATGAGCGCGACATCGATGAGGAGCGTCTGCGGCAGCTTCGCCTCGACGAGGCGGCTGCGCAGGAGTTTCAGCTTATCCGATGCCTTCTCAAGGACGGATTTCGCATGATCCGCAGGGATTGCCGCCGCGAGCTCGAGCAGGGCGGGCAGATAGTCTGGCAGATCCTTATTCACATCGAAGCCATTCTCGAGGAACAGTTCTTTGTACGCGTGCATTTCCTGCGACTGCTTGCCGAAATCCGTGCGGTCGTGGTTCGTGAGGTACAGATTCGTGTTCTGTGAGAAATCGAAGCTGCGCACGTACTGTGCCTCAAACTCCTCCGGGCTGGTCTCATCGACATAGTCGCAGAACTGCGTCAGGAGGTCGCGTGCCTGCGGCATCTCCACCTCGCGGACGACAGTACGCCATTCCGGGAATTCCTCCCACCAGTCGGCATCCGGATAGGAAAGCAGGAATGCGGTGCTCGCGAGAGCCTTCGTATAGTCTGCCGGCTGTTTTGCGTTTTCCTCACTCATTCGTTGCACCCCCCTGGGCAGGTATAGCAGCCGCCACCCTGCAGTTCCCGCATCTTTGCTTTGGACGCACCCTGCATGCCAGCCGGGATGTTGAAGCGTTCCTTGTACTTCGCGATGGCGAGGAGACGATACATCTTTTCATACGTCTCCGTCGGGTATTCGAGGCGGGTCGGCAGATCCATCCCCGTTTCCTTGGCACGCATGACGAGACGCATGTCGAGCAGGCGCTGGAGCACGTTCGTCACGATGCCCTGGTTGCCTGCACCGAAGAGCTCGGCGAGATAGGCGAGCGGAATGCGCATCTCCTCGACATCCGGCAGGTAGACATCGGCCTCGACGCGGCGCGCGATCGGCGAAAGGGGCGGTACATACCAGACCATCGGGAGCGTGCGGTACTCGGCGTGCAGCGGCAGCGCGAGGCGCCACTCCTTGATGAGCTTGTAGACGGGCGAGTTCTGTGCGGCCTGCAGCCAGGTTTCCGGCACACCTTCTTTGCGAGCGGCCTCGATGACCTCCGGGTCGCTCGGATCCTGGATGACATCGAGCATGTTGTGGGCGATGTTGCCCGGCTCCAGCGTCGAGGCTACGGCCTCGACCTTATCCATATCGTAGAGCAGCACGCCCATGTAGCGCAGGCGGCCGACACAGGTATCCGCGCAGACCGTTGGCAGGCCGTTCTCGAGGCGCGGGAAGCAGAAAATGCACTTCTCGGCCTTGTTCGTCTTCCAATTGAAATAGACTTTCTTGTACGGACAGGACGGGACGCAGTGACGCCAGCCACGGCAGGCATCCTGCGAGACGAGCACGACGCCGTCCTCCTCGCGCTTGTAGATGGCACCGGACGGGCAGGCTGCGACGCAGGCCGGATTCAGGCAGTGGTTGCAGACGCGCGGCAGGTATTTCATGAAGAGATCGTGGAACTCCATCTTGATCTCTTCGCCCATCTTCTCGAGGTTGACGTCCTGACGGGCTGTCTCGCCGTTCGCGAGGTCATCCTCCCAGTTCGGCCCCCACTTGATTTCCATGCGCTCCTCGGTGATGAGCGAACGCGGACGGGCCACGGGCTGGTGGTTCTTGCGGCGCGAATCGATGAGCGTACTGTAGTCGTACGTCCACGGCTCATAGTAATCGTCGATCTCCGGCTGCTGCGGATGGTAGAACAGCTCGGCGAGGCGCAGCGGCTTCGGGCCCGTGCGGAGCTCGAGCTTGCCGTTTTTCAGCGTCCAGCCGCCCTTCCACTTGTCCTGGTCTTCCCAGCGTTTCGGATAGCCGATGCCCGGCTTCGTCTCCACGTTGTTGAAATACATATATTCCGCACCGGGGCGGTTGGTCCAGACGTTCTTGCAGGTGATGGAGCACGTATGGCAGCCGATGCACTTGTCAAGATTCATGACCATCGAAATTTGTGCTTTAATCTTCAAGCCAATCTACCTCCTCCAGCTTGCGGCAGACCACGTACATATCGCGCTGGTTGCCGGTCGGACCGTAGTAATTGAACCCGTAGCTCAGCTGGCCATAGCCGCCGATCATGTGGGTCGGTTTCATGTGGATGCGCGTCGGCGTGTTGTGCGAGCCGCTGCGCGTATGCGTGATGGAGTTGCCCGGCACGTTGATGTGGCGGTCCTGCGCATGGTGCATGTATACGACACCCTGCGGTAGGCGCGGCGTCACGGCCACGCGGGACGACACGACACCGTTGTGGTTGTAGAGCTCGATCCAGTCGTTGTCCTTCACGCCGATCTCTGCGGCATCCTTTTCGTTGATCCAGACAGTCTGGCCTCCACGGAACAGCGTGAGCATCTGCTGGCTGTCGAAATACATGGAGTGCGTGCTCCACTTGTTGTGCGGCGTGAGGTATTTCAGCGTGATCTCCTTCGCGCCACCGAGGCGGTGCTCGATGGGCTTGTAGTCGAGGATGGGCTTATACGTCGCCATGGCCTCGCCGTACTCACGCATCATCTCATGGTCGAGATAGAAGGACTGCCGGCCCGTGACCGTGCGGAATGGGACGAGCTCCTCGATATTCGTCGTAAATGGCGTATACCGGCGGTTCTGGTTGCTGCCCGTGAACGTCGGGGACGTGATCGTCTCCTTGGGCTGGGCTGCGATCTCATCGAACGTGAAACGCTCACTTTCGCGGTCAGCGGCGAGGCGGGCGAGGTTATCGACACCAGACTTCTTTTCCAGGGCATGCCATGCCTTGACGGCGACCTTGCCGTTCGTCGTCGTGGAAAGTCCCATGACGGCCTCGGCAGCCTGACGCGCCGTATATATGGACGGGCAGCCATAGGAGACGTAGTCCTTATTCTCGATGACACCGTTGCGGCGCTTGATTTCCTCGTACTCGTCACTGCTGTCCCAAGTGAAGTTGAGCGAGCCCATCTTCTTCGAGACGTTTGGTCCGAGCGCGATCCACTTTTCGTACGTCTTCGTGTAGTCGCGTACGACCGGCACGAGACCCGGCATCGTCTTGCCCGGGACCGGCTCACACTCGCCTTTGCTCCAATCGAGGATGCAGCCCTCCGGCTGGGCGAGCTCGCCCTCGCTGTCGTGCTGCACCGGCATGGCGACAACATCGTGATACGGCTTCAGATCCGCTTCCTTCGCGACGTCCGAGACGGCTTTCGCGAGCGTGCGGTAGATATCCCAGTCGGATTTTGCCTCCCAGAGCGGGGCAACGGCCTCCTGGAACGGATGCACGAACGGGTGCATATCCGTCGAGGAGAGGTCGTCCTTCTCATACCACGTCGCCGTCGGCAGGACAACATCGGAGTACAGCGCCGTGCCGGCCATGCGGAAGTCGATGTCGATGAGCAGGTCGAGCTTGCCCTCAGCGGCACCGCCCGGTTTCTCGAGCTCCGCTTTGCCGCGCCATTTGATCTCCGTTGGACGCGCGGCAGCCTCCTCCTCGGCAAACAGCGTATTCTCCGTGCCGAGCAGGTACTTCATGAAATAATCGTTGCCCTTCGCAGACGAGCCGAGCAGGTTCGCCGTCCAGACAAAGAGGTTGCGCGGGAAATTCTCCGGTGCATCCGGATCCTGCACGGAAAACTCGAGGCTGCGGTCCTTCAGGGAATCGACGATGTACTTCTTGACATCCTTGCCCGCCTTTTCCGCCTCATCGTGCAGCTGCTGGCCGCCCTTGTTGAACGTCGGATAGGACGGCAGCCAGCCCATGCGGGCCGCGAGCACGTTGTAGTCACCGGCGTTGCGGTAGCGTGGCTTCTCCAGCGGCGAAGTGAGGTCGCCGAGATCGACTTCATCGCTGCGCCACTGATCCGTAGCGAAATAATAGAAGCTCGTGCTGTTCTGCAGGCGGGGCGGTTTCTGCCAGTCCAGCGCCGTCATGATGCGCTGCCAGCCCTCTGCCGGGCGGAGCTTCTCCTGGCCGACATAGTGTGCCCAGCCGCCGCCGTTGCGGCCCTCGCTGCCCGTGAACAGCAGCAGGTTGAGGATCGTGCGGTAGACGACGTCGGCGTGGAACCAGTGATTGATACCGCCGCCCATGATGACCATCGTCTTGCCCTTGGTCTGGATCGCATTGTCTGCGAACTCGCGGGCCGTATGGATGCAGGTCTCCGCAGGTACGCCCGTGTATTTTTCCTGCCATTTCGGCGTGTACGGCACATCTTCATCGTACGAGGAGGCGCACTCGCCGCCGATGCCGCGGTCGATCGCGTAGTTCGCGAGCGTCAGGTCGTAGACCGTCGTGACGAGGACTTCTAAGCCGTGGGTCGAGGGTTCGAATCCCCCCTGACGCACCAGGAATATCAAGGCCTCCGAGGTTTTCTCGGAGGTCTTTTTCACGCTTGTGGGGCAATAAGTGGGGCAACGCAAAAAAATTCTGCTTTCATAGGGCTGCTGAAAAAATTTTGCAAGAAAAAATAGGATGGAGAGAAGCTGGACTTGATGGACAGAGAGACAAAAATTTCGGATAATCTGCTGATCCTGCCAGGAGAAACGATCGCAGATGTTTTGAAAGATCGAAAGATGACAGAAAAAGATCTTGCCGCACAAACAGGCTGCTCGGAAGATGTCATCCATCGTGTCATCTGTGGAGAACTGCCGATTGCGGAAGATTTCGCGAATCGAATGGAATCGGTGCTGGATGTGCCAGCTACCTTTTGGCTTCGCTTGCAAGCAAACTATGATGAGGAACGTCTTCGTGATAAAAAATAGGCCTCCCAAGGCGGGAGACCTGACTTTAGAGGATGGAGATGCTCAGGCATTTTCTTGGTCCGGCCAGTACGCTGTTACGATATCGAAGACGCCATAGCAGCGTACCCTTCTCGGAAAATCTTATTGAGAGCATCAATCGCAGGACGCTGCATATCGGGCAAGACATGACTGTACGTGTCCATCGTCACCTTGATGGAGCTATGGCCGAGACGTTCCTGCACGACCTTGGGGTTGACGCCTTGTTGCAGGAGCAGGGTTGCATGCGTATGACGCAGCCCATGGAAGGTGAATCCCTCACGGATGTTGCATTTCTTCAACAAGGGCTGAAAATATCGGCGGGTGAAGTTCGTTGGACTGAGAGGTTCGCCGAACGGACTGGTGAAGATGAGATTGTGCCAATGGAACATATTGCCGAGGCTTTCGGCGTATTCTTTCTGCCATACTTGGTAGGAACGCAGTTGTTCTACGTCCTTGGGCATCAGTGCAACGTTGCGGCGGCTTTTCATCGTCTTCGGCGCTTGGAAGACCGCACCCTTGCCGACCACATGGGCGAGAGAACGGCGGACGTGCAGGGCAGCTTGATCGAGGTCGATGTCTTCCCACTTGAGGCCGAAAACCTCTCCCTGCCGCAGCCCTGTGTGTGCCGTCAGGGCAATCAGCTCCGACATCATCCGCCCCATGTAGGGATGGTCGATTTCGAGAGCGGCGTCGATGAGCCGGTCAACCTCGGTGTTCGTCAGTACGACGATTTCTTTTTTCACCAGTTTTGGCGGGCGTGTCCTCTTGACTGGATTGCTCTCTAGCTTGCCAGCTCGTACGGCTTCGTCCAAGCACATCGAGAAATAGCGACGGGCGGCTCTGACCGTTGAGGATGAGATGCCTGTCCCTTTGAGCCCGCCATGCGAGAGAAGCCTGTTGAAGTGGCGTTGCAGGGCAGTAGCATCAAGCTCGTTGAGTGCTGTTTTCCCGAAAGCCGGAAGGACATAGTTCTTGAGGCTGCTGACGTACTTCTCGTAGGTGCGCGCACGGATGCGCGGCTTCACCATCGTTGTCATGCACTCGTGCAGCCAGTCTGCGACCGTAAGGACTTCTTGGACAGGTTCTTTTGATTTCTCGAGTTGTTCTTTGAAGGTTTCCCACTTGTCGCGAGCGATGCGGCGTGTCTTGCCAGTGAATTTTTGACGGCGGCGGTGGTTTTCTGCATCGTAATACATGATTTGGAAAATCCACAGGTTGCGCTTGTCGTCATGATAGAAGGTTCCTTCTCCAGAACTGCGTTTGCTCATAATGTTGTTCTCCCTTCAATAAAATCGCGGCTGAAGACAGCACCTTCGGCACTGTCTTCAGCCGCGCTGCGCCTCGATCTCAGGCGGCAATCAGTTTTTGCAGCGATTCCTCGGGGACAAGGATGCGCGTGCCGATGCGGATGACATCGAGCTTCTTCTTGTAGACCATATCATACAGCAAGGATTTGCTGACGCCGAGCATGGTCGCGATTTCCTTGATGGCGTAATACTTTTTTTCCTCCATCTGGATGCACCTCCATTGGTATAGTACATTTGCTGAGGCGAGAACTTTATCACATGAGGAGGGGCGGAAACTTCTTGTTGCCCTCACGTTCTGCATAGCGCGGATCGATGAATGTCGTGTTTTCGGCCATATTCACGGGGAGCACGGGTGACGTGTCGTTACCATTCCGCAAGATGTAACGGAAAGTGTAACGAGCGTAGGCCCATGCTTTTGCCCATTCGATGGTCGGGAATTGGTAGATTTCAATCCAGAGAAGACGCTGTGCTGCATCGCTGAGGAGGGATGCTTTGTTGTAGATGCCGATTCCGTTTCTGCCGACAGCAGCATACCATGGAAGGTTCATGCCGTTGTAGTTGTAGTCGTTGTTGGTGTTGGTGTTGTTGAGGGTCATGAGATTTTGCATCATCGTAGTCTCCTTTATTTTTGGTTGATAATGGATTCGCAGGCGGCGATTTTCAAGACGACCATTCGAGGTCTGCCAGGGATTTTGGAGGACGCTTTCATCAGGGTAGAGCCCTGATTGCAGAGAGTCAAATCGTGCTCCTTGAGCTGACGGAGAATTTCTTTTGGCGACAAGGGAAGGTTTTCTCCCCGATCAATGCAGGCGTTTCGGATGCACTTGAACAGCTCATCAGATTTTAACCAGTAGACCCCTTTTTCACGTTCCTCATAGCCAAGGTAACTCCCGAGATTCCCGACGTATATCTCAAGGTTTCTTGCGATTGCAACCTTGCCCGTCCCAATCAGATTCCAGAACTCTTTGATATAGCGGACGTAGGGATCTTCCTTCTGTGCCTCGGCGCATTGATGATGAACGAGTTCCGCGAATTGCTGTGCGGCAAGTATCGTCCATTTCGACTGGTCTTCTGACCGGATGACGCCCGCTTGGGAGAGGAATCCCATGAGCGTTTCCCATGCGAGGACCAAGTGAGCGTAATCATCACGGAGGCGAGGTTCTTTAACAGATGCGAGCAGTCCTCGTTTCGACGGGAAGCTGTCTTTGAAGTACTGAACTAGGTTACGATAGTTTCGTTCGAGGTAGTAGATATACTCAGACCAGAAATGCTTCATGATCTCGGGGGTATCCTGAAAGACCTGAAGGCGATCGCCTTTTAGCCGTTCGGTAAAGATGACGCGGAGATAACGTAGCTCGCTGGACTTGATTTGGCCGGTCACTTCCGTCTCACCCGTAATCACGAGACCGCCCCGGATAGCATAGCTCGTGACCTGATGATTGCCGGCGTATTTTTCGCGTGGCGTTTTATCGGAATAGGCGCGGATGAGCGCTTGGAAGTTCTTGGTCTTTTCCTTCACTTCTTGTTGGCTGCCCTCTAAGTTGAAGTCGTCAACGACCAAAACGTCATCAAAAGCTTCTTGGTGCAGGACTGTCATTGCAGCGGCCGTGCCACGAATCGAATGAATCTGTTTTTTCCGTTCTTCAAATACGTTGTAGAGGACACGGCAGAAGGCTGTCTTCATGAAGCCTGTTTCACCCATCGCCATCAAGGCGAAGTCGAGCGGATAATCAGCATCGCCGAAAATCGCGTCGAGGTAGGCGCAAGCACCATAGGTGAGCATGGGGATCGTGATGGATGCGTCTCCAACATCCAGTACGGACCATGCTTTGGACAGCCAGACGGTTTTTCCTTCTGGCGGCAGTTGTTCGAGAAGCGTCTTCTTGCAGGAGCAATCGGGCAATCCTCCGTGATAGAAGAGCCGGTTTTTGCTGGAATCTTCGATTCCCCATCCCCAATCGGCAGACCCGATGAGAATTGGGAAGTTGCTCGTTTCAAGAAGGAGACCTGTTAGGCGTTTGAACAATTCACTTGCCTTGAACGTGGCGTCTTTGCAGATACTCCATGCCGGATAGAGCTTCTTGATCTTGTCTTCGAGCGAATCCCACTTCTCCATCGGAATTTCGAGCGTGGCTTGTTTTGCGCCGACGCCGAAGATGCGGATGCGATAAATCGTGGATGTCGAACCTTCGTGGAGATGGAGTTGGTGGATTTCGGCGAGGATTTCAAGACGGAACGTCGTGAAACGGATGAGCTTCTTGCTCTGGGTATAGTGGTAGTACCCGTTACATCCTTCGAGGTAGCCTTCGCCGATTGGTCGAAACCATTGCGGTGTGGTGTACGTCTGGTAAGGATATGGATTTGATTCGACGGGGAACATCATCCCGTATGCTGCGGTTGCGCGAAGCAAGGGCGCGAACTGGCACATGGGCTTCATTTCCACGTCCTCTGGATGGACTACCTTGCAGCGCTCTACGTCGCTTGCCGGTTCGTTCTCGTCGGCGGTGAGAGCGACCGTGTGTTTGTTCATTTCCTCGCTGTAACACACGGTTGGAACTTCTGTGAGCTGCATTTCCTTCGGGACGTTCTTGCAACGTCTTGGATCGAACTTGACGACAGCTACCTTTTTCTGGGGCTCTTGTTGATGGGACTTGCGGGGGATTGGGTCGAACCGGACAACGGTCACCTTTCTCTCCTTGTTGGATGACGTGTTTTGATTCTGCTGCGTATCCAAAAGAATACCTCCTTTGAGGGAGGACGTTTTGCCCTCCGTGTCGAATAGAAAACTCATGTAGCAAAGCCGTGTAGCTGTTGAGTCGTTCATTTGTGATCCGCGAACACCGCACGAACTTGTCGTTGGCAGGTGCGAGGCACGTTGACCAGATTGCTCCCTTGCAATTCGCGGAGATTCATGAACTTTGACGCTTGCTGCTTTGCTCGCTGCTTGTGCAGCTGATTTCATTATACAAAAGATGCGGAGGGGTGGTTATTCCCCAGTTTTTTGAGAATTTTGAAGAGAGGGACAAACCTTTTCGATGACTGATTTCTGCTGCTGTTTTGTCGCTTGCAACTCGGTAGAATGTAAAAATGAGACCCCTCCCTTGAAATTTGAGAATTTTGAGAAGAAAAAGGGCATCGTTTTAGGGGTGATTATTGCGGCCGGTGAATAGCGGAGTTAGGATGAGGCGAGATGGAAAAGAAAACAGGATTTGACGTATCGACCATACGAAGATGCCTGCATGATGTCGTGAGAAAAATTTTGCTGACGTCATATCCAGAGACGAAGGCTGAGAATAAGCAAAATTGTTCAGATATGCCAATCGGCTATCCGCAGAAATTATATGTTAAGGGGAATGGCAGTCCTTGCTTGCTAGACTTGCCGAAGGTGTATCTTGTGATGCATTCCGACTGGGAGAAGAATGTTGAGGAGTGCATAAACGACGAGAGCGATGACACCGTCCGAGAGAAAATGAAACGCGGCAGGGATAACGTTGTGCCTTATGTTTTGGCGTATTATGAGATGAAAGTTCGATACGAAACGCAATCCTTTCTAGAGGATACGATCGATACGCTCTATGAGCAATTTATAGAGTTGCGGAACGAATTTCGGGATGTACGAAAGATAGAAGCGGTAAGTGAAAAACAGAAAACACTAGTCTGGATGGTAAAGTCATTGATTATGCAGATGGGAATACTACGAGGTAAAGTGTATTCCTTCATTTTGGAAAATTGGCAGTGGATGGAAGGACTGCCGATGATCAGGGAGGATTGGTTGATTAGATGCGAATCTGATGAGGAAAAGAAAATCGCCATTTTTGAAAATTTCAAGTCGAGATGGATTCGTGAACTCAAAAACATCATTGATACGAAACAGTTGCAGGAGATATCCGGGCAGACGGATGCTGATGCCCAGCGGAGCAAGAAAATAAAAGAGATTTTGGAATTACATAAGCAAATTTTTTACGGAACGCAGAAAATTTACTTTTCCAATTTGATTAGAGAATATCATGAAGAGGATTGGCTTGAGCTTCCGTATGCTCAGAACGTTTTATTATCGATGAAGTACGGTGCTAGCTCTTGCTTCAACTTGGAGGCAGTCTTATGTTTTTTGTTTTGTCATCAGGTGACGCTTCCTAAGGTTCTTGGCCACCTGATAGAAAGGCAAGAAGCTTTCTTTGATGATATCTATGAGGTGATGGTTCATAAGAGTGGTAGGATACGCGAGCTGTTTGAATATGATGGGATTGATTTAGAAGTAGCAGCAGATAATCAAGGATGGGAACTGTTAGCTGGACCGGAGGCAAAAGCGATTAAAACCTATAAACATAGTCTGATAAGTCTCAAGGAGCTGTTGATACTGCATGAGATTATCGGATCTGAAAATAGGTGTAAATCTGTAAACCTCTTACTCTCATATTATCTAAAGATATTAGGTGAGACGAAGGTACCGTATTTCTCGTATGATCAACGGCAATGTATCCTCAGCGAATTTTTGCAGAAAACGGGAATGAAGAAAGAGGATTTTGCGAAATTGTTCAACATATCGCCCGCATCCGTTTATCGGAAATGCAACGATGGAACGTTGTATACGGAGCCGCTGTTTTCCGTCTACTGGATGGCGGTCACAGGATTTACGTACGATTACCTTCGCGGCGATACGACGCTCAAAAGTTATGGACAAGACCCAACTGGGCAGCGTAAAAATCATTATCTATGGGCAGCGATGCTTCAGAAGGGAGCTTCCGAGGGCATCCTCAAAGTGGCAAAAGATTTCATAGCATTCAAGTATGATTTAACGAAAAAGGATTCTCCGTATCTTGCCTATCGACATCCGTTATGGTCAAAAATTGATCAAGAGATAGATGGCCGAATCAATAAAATCGTAGACTTATTGGCACAAAGGAGAAAAGCAGCAGGGCATAGCATTAACAACAAAAACAATGCAATCATCTATGGACAGCTTCAGTCGAACCGTGGAGAGAAGGAAAAACAAGAGCCTGTGGGAGACCCGTTGCAAGCCGAACAATATCAATCCTTCTTGACCTGCTTGGACACGGTCGTAGATTTGTTGGAGAAAGAGACGAAGAAGACGTTCCCTGACGTTGCAAAAAAGGAGCCGTCGGATGAGGCTCCCAAATGATGGTGTCCCCGTTGTCCGTCCCGTCCGCGTGATAGAAAATCGTGTGAGCCTAGGAATATCAAGGCTTGATAACAGGCGGACAGGAAGGACAGGAGGACAAAGAGGATAGCGGACAGGGAGGACAGGAGGACAGATAAGATTTATGCGGATTTCTGCGCGTGCTGGCAGTCCATGCACAGCGGCCGCCCGAAGCGCTTCACGGAGTAGCTGTGCACCTTGTCGCTGATGGCTGCACCACAAGCTTGGCATTGGTGGGTGTACTGCGTGTTGCTCTTGGCAGGGGCGGGCTGGCTCTGGTTGGCAGGACGCGGGCGGTTGTCGCTTCCTTCCATGCGCTCATCTGTCCGCGCATCGGCTTCAGGGTCGTCGCCGGTGGAGACGGCGAGGCTCAGGAGGTAGGCGTATTTGATGGCTGCGGTTTCCGCTTTCATCACGGCCTTGTCACCGACATCCTGCCCCGAGCCGATGCCGTAGATGGTGCAGGTGTCACCTGATTCCGTATCCATGAGTTCGATTGCCATCGAGATGGTGGCCAGGTGCTCGGTTGTGCCGCGCGCATTGGTGACATTCTCCATGCTCACGAGTTCGGGATGCGCGGCAGAGGCGATGCCGTTCTTCACGAGGGATTCGTTCACACGCTCGAGCACGTCTGCGCTCGTGGCGTAACGGTAGCCATGATAGGAGTTCGTTCCGTTCTTCTGGATATGGGAGCACTCCTGCATGACATTGGAGAGTTTTTTAGCCAACTCTTTCATCGAGATCACGTTCCTCTCTTGCTTCACATTCAGACCGCACGTCACAGTAGGACTGGCATTTCCTTCCGTGCCAGCACTCGCTGCAACTGCATTTCTTCGGCAGGTTGTTCGTCTCCATCGAATCCTGCAAGACGGAGGCCTTGTGCTTGAAATAGCGCGTCAGCCAATGGTCGCTGATCCGATGGATGGGGATGATGTAGAGGTTCTTGTCGATGCCGCGCTCGGCTGCAATCCGCAAGCCGCTGTCACGGCAGATGGCTTGGATGTACATCTTGTTGACTTGGAAACCGTGACGTTCGAGCAGCATACGGTAGTAGTTCAGCTGCAAGGCCCATTCCATGACATGATGCACGCCATCATAGCGGAGCTCGAAGCGGTACTTCGGCTGACCCTTCTTCGCGCCCGTCTTGTAGATTTCACCCGTGGGGACACGGACTTTGTAGATGCCGAGGGCTTTCATCAGCTTGTAGGAGCTGGTGACTTTCAGATCGCCCAAAACGCCGGATTCGTTGTCGAGCAGATTGCCGTACAGGTCAAACTTTCCGCTCGTGATGTCATCGTTAAGGCGCACTTCACTGAGGATGTGCTCGCCGACGTTTTGTTCATGCAGCGTGTGGATAGCCTGACCGTTGAGGGCGTAAAGGACATCGCTTGGGTTGACGGCATACTCCGTGGTTTTCTTCAGGTACGTTTCGCGGACACCGGCGATGAGTTCCGTCACCGTTGGCACCGTCAGCCCACGGTTGAGCGATTGCGCGATGATTTTCAGTGTCGGCAGGAACATGCAGCGCTCAGAAAGCGGGCAATGTTTCAGGCATTCCGTGATGCGGACATGATGCCCATCAGGACAGATAAATTCTTTTGCTGGCATATTCGTGACCTCCTTAGGCAACCGGCCGTTCAGCTTCGGCCAAGGGATAGATGTCTGGCTCTGGGGATGCGATTGCTGTGACGGATGCGGGCTTTTCGGCGGTTTCCTTTATGGGTTCGAGCTCCATTTCCAGATTGCCGAAATACGATTCACCTGCGACCTCGCTGATGGGGAGCAGCTTGCTGCTGGTCTGCAATGCTTCGCCGAGCGTGCTGGCTTGCATCGGATTCAGCGTGACGTGCAGCTCGCTTTTCTCCATGCTGAGGCTCAGGTAGATGCAGCCATCGTCGAGACGCAGACGGCCTTTCACATCTTCATAGGCGGGGCAATAGAATGTTGAAGCCATTTTTACATCCCTCCGATGAACAGATCCGGGCGGTCTTCCTTCAGGCTGCAACTGCCGTATTTCCCGATGATGATATGATCGAGCACCGGCACGGCAAGCAGACGGCCAGACTGGACGAGACGCATCGTCACGCGTTCATCTTCAGGGCTCGGAGCGCAGTCACCTGACGGGTGGCAATGCGCGACGATGATGGATGCCGCCAAGCGATGGATGGCAGGCTGGAAGATTTCGCGCGGTTCGGACGTTGCGCCGTTGATCGTACCGATGCTGACCATCTGGCTCGAGATGACGTGGTTCTTGGTGTTCAAGAGCAGCACCCAGACTTCCTCTTTCGGCTTGGATTTGAGGAAGCTGAAGTAGTCGATGGCATCGGTCGGGCCGTTGATGACTTTGACGTTTTTGCTCGTTGCATCGTTGACGCGGTTCACGAGTTCGCGGATGAGCATGAGCTTCTTCGTCTTCACGTTGCCCATGCCGGGGATGGCATCCACCGTCGAAGCCGAGGATTCCATCACGACGTTGTAAACGTTCTGATATTCCTTCAGGAGCTCCACGGCGCTGCGTTCGGGGACAAACGCTTGCAGCAGTTCTTTGTCGGTCATCGTGTCGAATGTCAGAGTATCCATGTTTTTCAAACCTCCTAGCAAAATAAAGGCCGGAGAAGCGTTTGCTCCTCCGGCACAACGGTTGCGGCAAGGGCGATTATTCGTCCTCGCCAAAGATGATTTTGATCAGCAACGAGACAGCTTTGCCCGCGACCTCTGCGGCTTCATCGACGTCCATGAGGACCAGCCTCCTTCCATAAAGATAGCCGCCCGATGCGAAATCGGACGGCTTCATGAGAATAGTATGCGTTTGTATTCGAGAAATCGTGCAATCATATGCAGCAATCGAAGTGAAACTTACGTTTTGATTTTTATTCCAGGCGGCAGATCGTCAACGTAACGGCGCACCTGTTCGCCTTCTTCTTCCAGCTCCTTCTGGCAAGACCGGCAGTAGCCATCTGGACCATAATCTTGTAAGTGGACAAAGAATTTATGACATTTTTTGCAGAAATATTGGCCTTTCTGGCGGCTGTCAATCAGATACATTTTTTTCTTTTCGTCTGCCATCATGATCTGCTTGGTGGCTAAAGCTCGTATCAGAGAGTTTATATGCTGATTGTCCAGTTGAGGGAACATCTCAATGAATTTCGCAGCGGAAAGCGGAGCTTTTTTTATAGACTTTTCGATTTGCTTCATGACAGTAGAAAGTAGTAACCATTCGTTTTCTTCCGCGCCAATCTTTATCCATTTCGAGCTGTCACATATCGTGCCAAACACTTGGTCAAATACCTGAGGATCTGAGATTGGCAAGACGTCCGAGAGATCGACCTTTTTGATGGCGTTTGCCGCTTGCAAGTGAGTTATGTTGTCTAGAGTTTCTTTTGATAAAATGACGATTTGGGTATTTGTTTGCACACATGATCCGCCGTATTGTGAGACAAATTGTGTCATAGCTTTTGGAATCTGTGTACAAAAGAAGAGATTTTCAAATGTCTTCAAGCCGGCGTTTACGGGGCTATGTTTTTGCAGGTCGAATTGAAAAATCCCTGTTTTCACAATAGAATTCCCGATAGATGTAGCTAGCGATTCAAGTAGTTTCTTCGCGGTTTCCTGTAGCGAAGCATCATCCTTGTAATAAAACTTGTAATCTTGGTATGATGTACCTTCTTCGATACGCCCTTTCTTCAGTAGGTTTTGAAAACAAGCTTCGATGATACCTCGTTCTTCTTCAGTATCGTATAGCTTGGTATGCCTCAAATATGCGACATCGGCCCAGCCGACAGGGAGCGCTCCGTATTCTTCGATGCAGTCTATGATGTTTTGGGTGATGATTTTTTTCTTTTTCCGCTGGACTAGGGTGTAGATGACCGCTAAATAAATCAGCAGGATAATGCTTTCACCGAAAACGGAATGGCTTTGAAAGAGGTATATTTCTACTGCGAGGAATGGCAGCGTGAGATACCAATAATTGAATGCGGGAAGTATGTATATGGAGAAAGCATCTACGATGGATTCGGCGACATCGGAAACCCAGTTGCCGATAGCCTTCACGACGGTAGCGATTCCATGGACTACATAATATATCACGGTGATGGCAAGGATAGCTACGATAGCGACGATTATAAGATCAATCATAGACACCCCTCGATTCTTGTAATTTTCGACATTCCTGTTTGTTCAGCTCGTAAAAAGCGGCGCGCGTTATCTTTCCTTGATAGAAGCGGTCATACATGAGGTCTACACGGCAAATATCAGGACGTTGCTTATAAATCGTGCAGAGATTGTGTTCTTGATCCAGATGCTTGCAAATACCGTTTTCATCTGCCATCGCCTTGCCCCAGATGGTACGTCCGACTTGCCGGCAGCAGCATCCGCATCGTTCACATGGGAACATCTTACGCCATCGTCCTTGGCGGTTCTTTTGGCGCGGGCGGGTCAATTTCGTATGCCAGCTCTTTTTGTTCTTCCAGCGTTTTTCTGGATGCTTCGGCGAGCGATTCCATTTTCATCGGGCAGGAATTTTTCTCCTCGACCCAATGCCCGTTGGCATCCTTGTAGTACAGCTCCATCTTCAGAGCAAAGATGCTGCTGGTAGCCAATGTAATCTTGAATGTTCCACCGATGAATTTCAGGTTTTCTGCACGCTCTTTCGCCAGAATGTGCTTGTCGATGACGGCGGAGTATTCTCTTTGAATCCGCTCGATGCTGGTCTGCGTTGCCTTTTGGAGAAGATTTTCAAAGACCTGTGCGAATTTATCGAGCTTGGCTTCAATCCGTTGCTTCATTTCCAACGTGATTTCATCTGGGCGATCTCCCATCATTTTTTCGTCCATGTTGTTACACCTCCAGCTGCAGTTCGTCTTCGATTTCTTCCGTGATGTCGGTTTCCTTCTTTTTCCTCAATTTTTCACGGATGGCTTCGGGCACTTCGGATTCATCGACGCTGCGTGTCGTCGTTTCCTCAATCCAATGACCGTCCTGCTTATAATACAACTTGTGCATGATTCTGCCCAAAAGGTCAGCACCTTTTGCAACCAGATCGCCATAGATGCGCGCACCGTGCGGGACAAGCTCACGCACTTCTTCCCATGCAGCTTTCAGCTTGGGGATGAAATCGTTCAGCCAATCGACGATTTTATCCCAGTTGGCGACGATAATCGCGCCACCAATCAGCACGCCAAGGCCAATCAATACAGGTATCATAATGAAATCCTCCCATCGGAACTCAGAGTGTTTCCTTTCCGAGTTGCTTCTTCACGTATTCCTCTGACACATTCTTCTTCGTCACCGTGACATTGCTTTTCTTTTGGTTTGCCGTCTTGCTTGCGAGAATGCTTTTGACCGCTCGCTCGAAGTAGTCCTCCGAAATGCGATGCTCTGCATGGCGCGCAGCCATGAATGCTGCGTTCAGGACGGCATTGGAAATATCACCTCCCGAAATCCCTTCAAATTGTTCAGCCAAGCGGGAAGACAAGATGTATTTGGGGAGAACCAAAGGCATCTTGTCTGGGATGTATTTTTCCCAAAGTAGCTTCCGACATTTCAGATCAGGGAGCTCGAACTTCACATGAACGGAGATGCGGCGCATGAACGCCGGGTCGAAGTTCGAGATGAAGTTCGTGGCGAAGATGATGAAGTCCTGATACTCGTTCATCAGCAGGAGCATCACGGAGCGCGTCTGATTCACGCTGACATCCGTCGCACTCGTCATGTTCGTCACTCTGCGGCTGAGAATCGCATCCGCTTCATCAAAAAAGATGATGCTGCCTGTTTCCTTGCCGGCCTCGAAGACCTTGCGGATGTTCTTCGGCGTCTCCCCAACGTATTTGGATTCGATGTCGGCATAGTTGACGACGAGGATTTTCCGCCCGAGATGCTTGGCAATCGCATGAGCCACCATCGTTTTTCCTGTGCCGGGTTCGCCGTAGAGGTTGATGCCGATTTGCTTGGAATACTTGTGTGTCTGTGCAAGTCCCCAGTCCTCGAACACGATCCTGCTGTTCTTTGCATAGTCAGCGACATTCATGACTTCTTCGCGGACGCGCTCCGGCAGAATGATGTCATCGAAGGTGTATTTCGGGTCTTCGGGGACGAAAACCGTCTTGTCTTGCTTGTCTTCTTTCTTTGGCGTCGTGCTTTCGGGCTCAATCCTTTTTCCGATGCCCATTCAGATTCCCCCCTTCGCTAACGCGGATTTCACTTACTTGCCGACTTTGACTGCCGTCATGTTTGTGACTTTCAGGCTGATATTGATACGTTGCCGCACCTTGGCTTTTGCTTCCATCGCGCTGTTTGCCGAAATCGTTGTTGCTTTGCGTGACGGATTCTTGGATGAGGGTGCTTTTTCGTCCCATTGAACACGAAATGTTGACATTGTCATTTGCCTCCTATGAAATTCAATTCATTTTTTTGAAAGATTTATCTTTCTGCTCTGCTAGGCGGAAAAATTCTCGGACGTGATCGCTGATATTTTTCTCTGGATTGCAGTCGAGAATGACGGAAACGCCATCGGACATTAGGGCGCGTAAATCGCTTTGGTACATGTGAAACGAAGATGGTTTCATGAAATAACATATGTTATTTTTGCGCCATGCTATGAGGTCGCCGTGATAGGGAACATGCTCTGCAGTTTCATATTCCTCGAACAAAATATCCTTCATGAAAGGTTCAGAGGAGACATCTTCTGTCATCGTCTTGGGAACGATATCAATGACCTTTTGCGTGTAAGCACCATTCTTTGCTTTCCAGATGCAATGAACCTGTCGTATCTTCCAGCCGAAAAAAGAATCTGTCAGCGCTTTCGGGGTAAATTGAAGCTGATATGTAAAGGGATTAAAGCAAAATTGAGAGATATCTTGCATTATAGAGACTTCTAAACGCACGAAATGGGAATCATAGATTTCATCGATTTCGCGATAGTCTTGGCGCAATCGATTTTTGATTTGCCCGAAGCCATAGAAGCTGTTTTTTAATCGCTCGATGGCAAGGGAGCAGAGTTCCCATACGGAGAAGTTGATGTCGTTTTCGATAACGAAACCTGTGACCGCATTATGGTGTCGTGCTTGCAGCTGGGGCAAATGCGTGAGCTGCGGCACGGTTGCTTCGCCTTCTGGCGCGGAAGCAGGGATTTCTCTGATGATGAGCGCATAGGTAAGCTCGCTATACATCTGCACCTGAATCATAATGTTGCCTGTCGGCCGGCCAAAAAGATGGGATTTGCGACTTTCAAGGTCGTAGGACATCACGTCCTTCCCATCTTCCGAGAGGCACGCTTCCATCGGCATGACGATTTCAAAGGCCTCCGGCAATGTGTCGGCCTTTTGGAGACGAACCAGCACTTCATAACAGCGTGTAGGATGTGACTTCATCTTTCACCCTCCTTGCAGAAACGAGTGGATTCATTTTTGATGCTTCCTGAAGTCGAACAAATCCATTTCCGTGATTCCCAGATGGTCTGCGATATCCATGAGGATAGGCAGCGAGACTGTTTTCAGGCCACGTTCGATCTGGGATAGGTAGTTGCTGGTGACGTTGACTCTCTCAGCCAGCTCCGCTTGCGTGATTTTCTTCGCGCGGCGGTAGTAAGTGATGTTCAGTCCTAAGAGGAAGCGCTTTTCTTCAAACGTGATCCCCACAGTTCAGCCCTCCTTTGCTCTTAATTCTAATTATCTCATATCGTCGATTTAGGCGTTTGGGGAAATAGTGATAGAAATATCACTCTGAGTACTAACTTTTTGAATGGTAGTACAAATGCTTGTTCACGTCCGTCTCATGAAGACAAAAACACCCAGACGAATTTATACTCGTCTGGGTGTCTCATAGGAATGGTATATGCTTAGGATGCGGGACGATAGCAGATAATCAAAAACGGTCGAATCTGAATGAACATCGTTGTAAGAGTGCTAAAACACTCAAATCCATACAAAGGTAGTGAAGAACCATGATGATCCAAGTGAATAAGAGCGTGATTTTTGCTTCGGAGGCCGCATCGATGTTGTGCATGAGCGTTCAGCGTGTGTATGGCCTGATTCATTCGGGCGAATTGCCTGCGTACAAGGAGAAGGATTCGCGTGCATGGAAGATTCCGGCAGAATCGGTGGCGAATTACATCCAGAAGCAGATGAAGGAGCGCGGAACGAAGGGGGACGGCATGAATGGCAGAAGATGATGTGGAAGTGCTGACAGTCGAGGAAGCGTGCGAATGCCTGCGGATCGGCAGGACGGCGATGTACCGGCTGCTGAACTCAGGCGAACTGCCGGCAATGCGGATTCGCCGCAAGTGGATGATACCGAAGAAAGGGATACGGACGTTCGTGCTGAAGTCGAGCCATTTGGAAGAATGACAGCAGAACGCAAAAAACTATCGTCATGAGCTGGAATCTTTGATATACTAAAAGTAGGGAAAATCCTACTTCGGTTCATGCAAGGAGTGATAGCCATGATTGCTGTACCAGTGCCGAATACATTTATTGATAACGCCAAGGTGATGGCGAAAGGGCAAGTGACGATTCCCAAGGACGTGCGTACCGTCCTTGGGATTTCGAGTGGCAGCCGTGTGACCTTTGTGGTCGAAAACGGTTCTGTGCGTCTCGTCAACTCTGCTGTCTATGCGATGCAGATGATGCAGAAAGAGATGGAAGACGTACGAGGGACAGACGGACTGGAGACGGAAGAAGCTGTCATGCAGACCGTCAAGGAAATCCGTTCGGAAGGTGAGTGAATCGTGAAGGTCTTGATTGACACGAACATCCTCATTTCTGCTACGCTCGGACAGGGGACGCCGTTCCGTGCGTACGTCAAAGCAGCGACGTTCCCGAATCAGGGTGTGATCTGCGACCAGAACATCGACGAGATGCGACGGGTATTTAATCGGAAGTTTCCACAGAAGATTCCAGTGATGGAGCGTTTCTTGTCCCTCGCATTGCAGACGCTCGATGTAGTCCGCGTCCCCGCGAGAGCAGCAGAACAGGAGCGCAAGGTGCGAGACGTGTACGACCGCCCGATTCTGCGTGCAGCCTTGGCAGCGAACGTCGATGTCCTGCTGACAGGGGACAGAGACTTCCTCGAAGCTGGCATCACGGAGATCCGCATCATGAATCCGTCAGCTTTCTTGCAGCTGGACGGCGATTCTGAGCCATAAGCTTGTGGGGCAATAAGTGGGGCAATAGCGGTCGGAACCAATGGAATTTATGGAAAACGTGGATGGAGAAATGCCGATTTTTCGGGCTTTCTGGGGAGCGGAAAAACCAGAAAAACCTCAAAAAATGGGCGGGTAAGCCTTCCTTGCCGTCGGTCGTCTGGATCCGCTTGGCCGGGACAGCGCGTTTCAGCACGCGATCCTCGCGCTCGTTGCCGAAATATGGGAGCTCGAGCGTGACGACTTCATCAAAGCCGCCGAGCACGGACAGCTGCGGCGTGATCGCCTCGCCCGTATCGCTGTCCTCCTCGTGGAGGTTCCATTTCTTCTCGCGATCCCAGCGATCGCCCATCGTACCGTTCGGCACGACGAGCTTGCCCGTGAGCTCATCGAGCACGTAATACTTGAAGTCCGCATGCTTATCCGTGCGGCCCATGTCTTTGCCGTTGAGGAAACGGCCGGCCTCGTAGCCGCCGTCTTCCCGCGCATCGAGGCGCACGAGGAACGGAAAATCCGTATAGCGGCGCGCGTAGTCCGTAAAGAACTTTGCCGGCTCGCCCCAGTAATACTCGTTGAGGATGACATGACCCATCGCCATGGCGAAAGCGGCATCGCTGCCGACTTTCAGCGAAATCCAGGTATCCGCGACCGTCGTGGACTCCGCGTAGTCCGGAGCGATGGAAACGACCTTCGTGCCCTTATAACGCGCCTCCGTGAGGAAGTGCGCATCCGGCGTACGCGTCAGCGGTACGTTGGAGCCCCAGGTGATGATGTAGTCCGCATTGAACCAGTCCGAGGACTCCGGCACATCCGTCTGATCGCCCCAGACCTGCGGGCTCGCCGGCGGCAGGTCGGCATACCAGTCATAGAACGACAGCGCCGCGCCACCCATGAGCTGCATGAAGCGGGCGCCCGCCGCATACGAAAGCATGGACTTTGCCGGGATAACGGCAAAGGCGAAGTTGCGATCCGGGCCGTATTTCGTCGCCGTATGCAGCAGCGAAGCCGCGATGAGCTCCGAAACCTCTTTCCAGCTCGAGCGCACGAAGCCGCCCTGACCGCGGGCCTCTTTGTAGAGCTTCGTCTTGGCCGTGTCGTTCGCGATGCTTGCCCAGGCCTCCAGGGCCGTCTTGTGCGACTGTCTTGCCTCACGCCAGAGCTTGGCGAGCTCGCCGCGCAGGTACGGATACTTGATGCGGTGCGGACTGTAGAGATACCACGAGAACGACGCGCCACGCGGGCAGCCGCGTGGCTCGAAATCCGGCATATCCGGACTGGTCTCCGGGTAGTTGTGTTCCTGGTTCTCCCAGGCTACGAGACCGTTCTTCACGTAGATATTCCAGCAGCACGAACCCGTGCAGTTAACGCCGTGCGTCGAATGGACGCACTTGTCGAAGGACCAGCGGTTGCGGTAGGTATCTTCCCACTCGCGCCCGCCCTCATACATCCCCTGGCGTCCGGTTGCCGAACCCTCCACGGGGATCAGGTGCTTGAACTTCTTGAAAATACTGCTCATTGCGCTCTCCCTCCCTATTTGTTCTCATTCTATCGTGTTTTTACCTTTCGCGATGTGATAAACATCACGATAAAGAAAAAATAAAAAAGACAGGCGCATAACCTGTCTGAAAAAAACATTCTTATTCGATGTTGCAGATTTCCCTGCCGCAATTCTCACATTGGATTGCCTGCTTGAGGAAATCGAGGTCCTTGACGAGAATGAGATGACCACGGGATTCGATGATGCCTGCCTTGCGCAGCTCGCTGAGCATGCGGTTCAGGCTTTCGCGAGCCGTGCCGGAGTAGTTCGCCAGTTCCTGGTTCGTGAGCGGCACAGAGATGAGGATACCATCCGCCTCCTGCTTGCCATAACTGTTCGTCAGGCGGATGAGCGTCGAGTAGAGGGCGCCTTTCTTGCCGTATAGGATGAGATCGCGGAACTTCGAATGCTGCTTGCGCATGTGCGCGCCGAGAATGCGCAGGAGATCGACGGCCAGATTCGGCTTTTTCGCGAGGTAATCCTGCAAAACGGGGAACTCGATGGCATAGACCTCCGCCGTGCTCTGTGCGATGGCATTGAAAATATACGTAGACTGGGCCTCAAAAAGCGGCAGCTCCCCGATGATGCTCCCGCGCGCGGCGAGGCGCAGGGAGAGCACACGGCCCGAGCTCGCGTACTTCGTGATAAAAACCTGCCCCGAGCGCACGATATAGAAATACTTCGCAGAATCCCCCTCGTGGAAGAGGTACTCATCCTTATGCAGTAGGATGACATGCCCCGGTATTTCATAAAAATGGCGGACAAACGACTCCATATCGATCGTATCCATCGAATCCTCCTTTGCCAAACGACTGGACTGACGAAATTCCTTCATAATTTATTATACACCTCTATCATACAAGAAAACAAATTTCCCTGCCCGTGATTTTTGTTACATAATGCGTAACATTCCTTACTTACGAACGAACCTTATGCCGTTATAATAATCCTAAAAGTTATTATTTTCTCGCGTTAAGGCGGGATAATACGACATAAGGAGAATGCATATGGCTGAAAACAACATCATGCAGGAGCTGGGTCCGAACCCCTCCCGCAAAGAAATCCTCGCCCATTGGCAGCCTGAAAACGAAGCGTTCTGGAACAAGTTCGGCAAGAAAATCGCGAACGAAAACCTCTACACTTCGACCTGGGCACTCGTCCTCTCCTTCGTGGTCTGGACGCTTTGGGCAACCATCGCGGCGAAGCTGAATCTCATCGGCTTCAATTTCACGGATGATCAGCTCTTTACGCTGGCCGCCCTCCCGGGCCTCGTCGGCGCAACGGGCCGCCTGTTCTACACGTACCTGCCGGGTCTCCTGGGTGGCAAGACGTCGACGCTCATCACGACGGCGCTCCTGCTGCTCCCGATCATCGGTCTCGGCAGAGCCCTGCAGGATCCGACGACGTCCTATGACACGTTCGTCCTGCTCGTCAGTTTCATCGGCATCGCCGGTGCAAACTTCTCCGCCTCCATGGCGAACATCGGATTCTTCTTCCCGAAAGCGCACAAAGGCCTCGCGCTCGGCATCAATGCCGGCGTCGGCAACCTCGGCGTCTCGCTCATCTATCTCACGGCGCCGCTGCTCATCGGCTGGAACCTTTCTGGTCTCTTCGGCGAGGGCGTTGCAACGCCAAATGGTATGCTCTATCTGCAGAATGTCTGCTACTTCTGGGCCATCCCAATCGCCATCACGCTCGGTCTGATCTGGAAATTCATGGATAATCTGCCGCTGTCGAAACAGAGCCCAAAGAGCATCCTTTCCATTTTCGGCAACAAACACACCTGGCTCATGTGCTGGATCTACACCTGCGGCTTCGGTTCGTTCATCGGATTCTCCGCAGCACTCGGCCTGCTCGTCTCCAAGGAATTCCCGGAGATTTCCTTCTCGATGGCAGCGTTCCTCGGACCGTTCATCGGCGCCGGCGTCCGCCCGATTGGCGGCTGGCTGGCCGATAAGATGGACAGCGGCTCCACGGTGACGTTCTGGTCCCTCTGGGTCATGCTCGCCGCGAGCATCGTGAGCCTGCTCGGCCTGCAGATGCACAGCTTCGCCATCTTCTTCGGCGCGTTCCTGCTGCTCTTCCTCACGACGGGCTTCGTCAACGGCGCTTCGTTCCGCATGATCCCGTACATCTTCAACAACCCGTTCCATTCTTCGCTCGTGACGGGCTTCACGGCAGCGATTGCCGCCTACGGTGCCTTCCTCATCCCGAAGATCTTCGGCTGGTCGTACTCCAATTTCCAGAATGTCACGCCGGCCTTCTACATCCTCATCGCGTTCATGGTCACCACGATCGTGATCACGTGGTGGTTCTACGCTCGCAAGGGTTCCGGCATCAAGTGCTAAGAACCTTGTCCAGATAACATCCAATAAGAGTCACATACAAAGAATCCCCCGTCCGGGATTTCCCGGGCGGGGGATTTCTGTATGCCTTGGGTTAATCCGTAACCGTAGCTATCCCTCTCTACATCAATGCAGTGCGTTGGCCTCTTCGATGACCTGATGCGCGAGGTCGATGGCTTCGCCACTGACGCGCATGCACTTGTCCGGGTTATGGAAGCCGTTGCCGTTCTCGGCAGCGATCCAATCCCAGTAGAAGGAGGCTTCGCGGAGCTTCAGGCGAATACCCTCGAGCTGCTCATCCGGTACACCGGCATCCATAGCAGCCTTGACGGCGAGGTGCGCTTTCGCGACCGTCTGGCCGGCACGGCGCTGGAGTTTATAGTTGTTGTCGTGGATGGTCTTGACGCGGGCCGTCAGCGTCTCCGCACTCTCGTCATGGCACTTCAGGCAGGAATCCTGAACGGTCTTCAGCGGGCTCGTCATCCAGTGCGACGTGTATTTCTGACCGTCTTTGCGCATGTACGGCATGTGGCAGTCAACGCACGTTACGCCGTTCTCGGCATGGACGCTCGTTGCCCAGATCTCGAAATCCGGATGCTGTGCTTTGAGCATCTTCGTCTTGGAATCCTTGTGGATCCAATCCTGCTGGAAACCGCCAGCCTGACCGGACTGATAGAACTGGAATTCATCCTCCGGCTCCAGGCCGTTATCCCACGGATGGTTGACGCGGCCATCTTCAGCCGTGAAGTAGTACTCGTTGTGGCACTGTGCGCAGACATAGGCGCGCTTGTCGTTATGCGGTGCGTTGTTCACATCGACACCGCGGCGGGCCATGGCCTCAACGAAGCCCTGCTGATAGACGCGCAGCTCCATCGTATCCGGATCATGGCACGTCGAGCAGCCGAACCACTGATCGTCCTTAATGGGTGCCTTGACCTCATCGATTGGCTTGGAAGCATAATCCCAGCCGCTCTGCTTGAAGTAGACATCGTACATGTACGAGCCTTTGCAGGTGATGCAGGAGCCTTTCTGGCCCGGCAGACGCTTCGTTGCGAGGAAGTCCTCACCGGCATGCGTATGGCCGCGGGCCACATCATACTGCAGGGCGAATTTATAACCCTTGAAGTTTTCGAGCATCTCCGGCTGCATCTCGAGGTACGAGACGCCCGGATCGCTGCCGCCGTAACCGGTCGGCGATGCACCGCCCATGTTGTTCTTCATGTAGGACTCGTACTCCAACGGGTACGCATCCTTATACGCTTCTGTCGTCAGTTTCTTATCTTCCGGGATCTGGGCCAGCTTCACGCTGCTGTCGTTCGGTGCGGCTGCGATGCGGAACACCACAAAGCCGAAGAACACAACGCATACTGCGCAGATTCCCGCTATGATTTTCTGCAGCTTACTCAACTTTTATCCCCCTCTCGATATGGTTCGCTCCATGGGCGATGCGGCTATGACATTTCATGCAATCCGCACCGGAATCCATGTCCACCCCAATGTCAGCATGTACGCTCTCCATCGTCGCCTTATGGCAGCGGAGGCAGTTGGCGTTGACGGTCTTCTTGCCGTCAGCCGACAACTTGATGTGCGCCGGATAATCGCGCAGCACCTCATGATAGGTATCTACCATGCCAGTCCGGCCTTTCTCGATGAGATAGATGGCCATGTTGTCATGGGGCAGGTGACACTCGACACACTCCTGGTTGCGATGCGAGGACTCGGCGAACGTCCAGCCCTCACTCTGCATCGCGTGGCACGCATTGCCACAGAACGCCGGAGAACCGGAGATAGACATCGCTGCCGATCCAACCCCGCAAACGGCTAAGCCGATGACAAATCCACCTGCCAGGCAAGCCAGTGTGTGTTTCTGAACCAGGTTTTTCCATTCCATTCCTGCTTCCCTCCCCTCAAGGATAAATGGTCTTTACTCAAATTGTTCATTATCCTGATTAATCCCATTATAGCATTCAGTAATTTTTCATGATGTTGCTCAAGCAACCATGACAAAAACTTTTTAACAAGAAAAAATCCGCCTGCTTCCACGATGAAGCAAGCGGATTGCCATGTGCCTGACTATGTATTCCGGAATGAGATTCAGATTTTGCGGATACCCAGAGCCGTGCCGATGACAACAAGAGCCGCACTGAGCCAGAGCAGCCAGATAAACGGCTTTGTGCTGATTTTCGCGGTGACGGGCAGCGTTGCCGTCTCCTGCACGGAAGGCAGGACTTCGATGCGGGCCTGCGTATTATCGCTCGAGATACCCGTGAGGCGGATGCGCTTCGCGCCGCCGTAGATCTCGATGGGCTGCGACGTACCGCCATCCATCGTGGCGACGATCGTCGGCTCGGCGTGCTCGACCGTCTCGCCATCCGTGATGGCGATTTCCGCCGTTACGAGCATCTTGCCACCGCCCTGCGGCTCCATGCGTACGTTATCATAGCGGTACGCATAATCCTCATCCATCTTCATCTTGCCCTGCTTCAGGATCATCTGCTCCTGGCTGTCCTCCTGTGGCGGCACCGGAGCGATGTAGACGTCGCCCGTAAACAGGCGTGCGATGGCCGGCTCACGCGCCGCATCCTCGCCGTTGGCGTGAAGCTTCGTCAGCGCCCTGACCTCACTGCCATCGACCGTGTAGACGTAGTGTTTCGAGCGGCCATCTTCGGCAAATTCCTGGCCCTGATAGACGATGTCATGCCCGAGCAGGGTGACCGGCTCGCCCGGCGTCATCTCCTGCTGAGCCTCCTGACTGCCGCTGCCCGCGAGGACCATCGCGAGCATGGCAAGACCGAGGCCCACATGCGTCACCATGCCGCCGAGGCGCAGCGCATGCTGACGCCACGTATAGACCGAGGCGCAGATTGCCATGCCCGATGCACCGGCGAGAAGGATCGGCAGAACCTGATGCACGCCCGCGGCAAAGACCCAGACCGCACCGATGACGAAAGCGACGTACGTCAGCTTCGTCTTTGGCAAGAGATTCCCGTCACCATAACGGTGGATGCAGGCACAGGTCAGCACGAGCATGAGCACGATGGCGAGCGGCATCGTCGTGCGGACATAGAACGACGTGTCGACCGAGGCAGGTGTCCCGGCGAACTGCGTGAGCATCGGCATGGACATGCCGAGGAAAATGAGCGCCGTGATAAACACGAGCACGAGGGTGCCGAGCAGCACGAGGAACTCGCGGCTGTTGTAGCCCGGATACATCTCACCCTGCGGGAGCTTGTTCACGCGGAACATGAGCAGCGCGAGGCCGGCGATGAGCACGAGGCCGTTGACGACGGCGATCGTGAGACCAATGCTCGAGCCGCTGAACGAATGCACGGAGAAATCCCCGAGGATGCCGCTGCGCGTCAGGAACGTGCCATAAAGCACCGAGGCATAGGTGAAAATAATCGAAAGATGCAGCACGGAAAGCGTCGGTTTGCGCACACGCGCCACGGCGAGCAGATGAACGAAGACCGCCGCGAGCAGCCACGGAACGAGCGAAGAATTCTCGACCGGGTCCCAGCCCCAGAAGCCGCCCCAGCCGAGCACTTTATAGGCCCAATAGCCGCCGATGAAAATGCCGGCGCCGAGGAAAGCCCAGGCCGTGAGCGCCCATTTGCGTGCGGATTCCAGCCATTCCGTTCCCTTATCTCCCGAAATCAGGGCGTAAGCGGAATAGGCAAACGGCACGGCCATGAGGGCATAGCCGACGAAGAGCAGTGGCGGATGGATGGCCATCCAGGGATCTTCGAGCAGCGGGTTCAGGCCCTGACCGTTCGCCACCACCTGCGCGGCAGGAACAAACGGGCTCTTGGCGAGGACGAGCACGCAGAGCGCAGACTGCAGGATCAGATAGACGATCATGCCGGCATTCTGCATGCGGTTCCGGTAGCAGAGGCACAGCCCTGCCACGGCATGGAGGAGCAGCCAGAGCAAAAACGAGCCCTGCTGTCCGGCCCAGAACGCCGAAATCTTGTACATCGTCGAAAGCTCCGCCGACGAGTACCCGGCGACATAAGCGATGTCAAAACGGTTCTGGAAGATCAGTACCCAGAGATAGGCACTTGCCGCGATGACAAATACGGCGGCGAGCACGGTGAGGCGTTTCCCCCACGGTGCCTCACCGCTGCGGCCTGCAATATAGGCCAGCATGGCTGCCAGCGAAAAGAACATCGCCAGTGCCAGCAGGATATCACCATACATCAGACTTTCCCCTTTTCTTTTTCATACTTGGATGGGCACTTGATCAAGAGTTTATTGGCGCGGAATTCGCCATCCTGATATTTTCCGATCGCCACGATATGGAAGGCTTCCTCGAACTGATCCGGCTTCGTGCCATGATAGCGAACGGGCATCACCGAGCCTGTATCCGGGTCCTGCAGGGTGAAAACGAAATCTTCCCCCTCCATATGCGGTGCCGGAGCCGTCTTGTCGAGCAGCCCCTTGACCTGCACACTGCCCTTCGACTTCACGGCCTCATCGATGCCGACATACGGCGTCACCGAGTCGGAAAAACTCCAGGCTGCGTAGCCGACAAAGCCGACGACAAGCAAAACGAGAAGGATCAGCTTTCCTTTCTGATTCATGCGGATGCACCATCCTTTCCAATTTTCTTATTCCCATGGCCGTGTACGCCATGGTGCAGCAGGCCCCAGTAGATGAGCGTCATATCCACGAGCGAGGCTATGAGCGTCCACAGGAAGACCGGGTCCATATCGATGTGTCCGCTGGCGTTCAGCACAGGCTGCGGATGCAGCGAGAAGTACAGGCGCGGGATGGTGAACACGAGAAACGGCACAGTCAGGAACGAAAAGAGCGCATAGACCGCCGAGACCTTCGCGCGGCGTTCCCGATCCGGCATCGCCATGCGCAGCGTGAGATAGGCACCGTAAATGAGCAGTAGCACAAAAATCGTCGTCTGCCGCGGGTCCCAGTTCCAGTAGCTGCCCCAGGTCAGCTTCGAGAATACCGCACCGCTGAGCGTCGCGAGCACCGTAAAGATGAATCCGAGCCTGGCCGAGACCGCCGATTTCGCATCGGCAGTCATATCATGGTGACGCAGGACTTTCTGTCCCCACCAGGCACTCAGCAGGAAAGCGAGTACCGACACCCACGCCACGGGGATGTGAAAAAAGGCGAGCCGCACATAATTGCCGAGCCCCTCCGCCGGTGGTACGATAAAGAACACCGCGAAGAGCACCGCAAGGGTCAATGCAGCCACAAGATAATGGATGATAGGCATATCCGTCCTCCCATTCTCCGTTTCTTTCTATATATATCCATCATTTCATCAGTCCTCATACCAGAGATAATCGAAAAGCAGCGAGGCTGCCACGCCGAGTACGAGGTCGTAAAGTACTATGCCCAAAAGGTAAGAGGCCGATGCCTCCTCCCCGCCGAAAGCCGCTCCCGTCAGCGCGATGGCCGGCAGGAATACGGGCAGGATCACCGGCAGCATGAGCACGGTGAACAGTCCGCCGCGCACACTCGCGCCCGTTGCGAGAGCGCCGAGAAGCGTGCCCGCAATGGCGAGGCCGGCGAGGCCGGCGACGACGGTTCCCCATAACCATACCGCATTTACGACGATGACGTCAAGAAAAATGAGATAGAGCGGCACCGTAAATAAGGCAAGCGCAAGCAGCAGGAAAAACGTATAGGCCGTCTTGCCCCACAACACGCCCTGCGAAGCCCCATAGAGGCGAAGCGCCGGCAGCGTGCCCGCCATATCCTCGTCGGCAAAACCGCGGTCTGCGCCGGCCATCGAGGCAAAGAACAGGATGACCCAGAGCAGGGCTGCCTGCAATTTCGGCTCGAGCACGCCGCCCGTAAGGCTCAGGCTCACACAGGCCAGCGTCGTGAGCGCAAACATAAGCATCGCGCACCAGCCCGCCTGCTGGCGGAAACTGATGCGGAGTTCCTTGCGCAGGATGATGCGCGCTCCTTCAAAGGCAGATGGTATCATCGGCCGCTGCCTCCTCTCCGCTGTCGTTCGTCGCCAGCAGCACGAGCTTCCCCGCATCGGCTGCTTTGCGCGCCGCCTGCAGGACCATGGTCTTGCCTGCGGTATCGAGATTCGCCCCCGGCTCATCGAGGAGCCAGATATCGGCGCCCGAAAGGAACAGCACCGCGAGCTTCAGCCTCTGCCGCATGCCCGTCGAGAACGCCCCCGCGTATTTGCCCTCCAGCTTTTCCTCCGACAGGCCGACCTGGCGGAGGCCATCCTGATACATCGCGTCCGTCAGCGTGATGCCGCGGAGCCCGAGCAGGAACTCCATATTTTCCCGCGCCGTCAGATAACTGTAGAACCGCAGCTCCGGTGTCACCATCGCGAGGTGCGAGCGGAGCTCCGCCTGACGGAGTTCCTGCCCATCGACACAGACGGAAACCTTGCCCTCATGCGCGCGCAGCAGATGCCCGGCCAGCCGCAGGAACGTCGACTTTCCGCTGCCATTTTCGCCGGTGACCGCCGTGATACGCCCACCAGGGATCCGTTTCGACAGCCCCGAAAAGATCGTGCGCTCGCCATAGGCCGCACAGACATCCTCAAAGGTAATCTCGATCATATTGCTCTCCTCAATGACCGATTCCGCCAAACGGGTCAGTCATTCATCTTGTCCTTATCGAGCTGCATCCAGTCTTCCCCGCAGAGCAGGATACCTGCCTCCGTCATCGCGCGGATCTCTCGCGTGAGTGCGCTGCGGTTGCACTCGAGGATTTTCGCGAGGCGGATGCGGCCCGGTACCGGGATGCGTCCGTCCTGCCCATGCCCTTGTTTCTCCTGCTGCAGCAGATAGAGAATCAGCCGCTCGCGCAGGGATTTCTGCGTGAGAAGCTCGACCTTCAGCATCATGAGGAAATTCTTCCGCGAAAACGCTTCGAGCAGATTCTTCATGACGACGCCGTGGATGCGGCCGAGCCGCGGTCCCACGGTGATGAGGTCATGATACGTCACGAGGATAACCGTAGCCGGCGTAATGGTCTCGACGGAGCTGATATTGGACACCGGCAGGATGGCCGACGTACTGCCGAACATCGAGCCCCTCTGCAGGTGATGGCTGATCGACTCGTTGCCGAAACGGTCCTCCGTAATGACGAAAGCCTCACCTCTCACGATGACGCCGATGCACCGGTTCTCCTCATAGGCTTTGAGGATGCGCTCGTTTTTCCCATATTCTTTTACCTGCACGCCCGTGGCCTGCAGGAAGCGGTCGATTTCCTGTTCCGACAAATCCTTGAACAAAGGAAGTCCGGTAAGGTCTGCACCGCGTAATTTCATAGGTAACACCTTCATTTCCTTCCATAAATAGAAAATACCCGTTTTAGGTCTTATTATATCATGAAGGGATATCCTGAAGGTGTTGCATAAGTCACATCTTTAACTTCGCCCCGGGGTACAAAAAAACCTCCACCAAGCTGATGCTCAGCAGAGGTTTTTTCAAAGCTCGATGAGATGGGATTATTTTTTCTGCTGCTGTGCAGCCTTCATTTCATCCTTCGTCATCCACTCACCCGGGAGGTTCGACAGGAAGTCGAAATCATGGCACTTCATGCAGGCAGCTTCCGAACGGTCATGCATCTTGTGGCAGTCCTCGCAGTTGAGGTCGCCCAGATGCGAGTTATGCGGGTTGATGCCGTTGCCTTTATCCGTCTTAGCGATGATCTCGTCAACCTTATGGCACTTCGTGCACATCTCGTTACCGAAGTCGCGTTTCAGCGTCGGCACTTCGAAATCGTCCGTGATGTACCAATACGTCTCCATGGCCTTGTCTGCAATGCCATTTTCATGGCAATCAATGCAGGCGATGCCGGCCTCGGCGTGCTTCTGTGCGAGTACCATACCCTTGTCGCCCTTGCCCTGATAACCATCGACATACGACGACATGTTATGGCACGGTGCACAGGCGAGGCTGGGGTGCTTCTCTGCCTGTACCATAGCGAGGTTGCCGCCGATCAGCAGCACCAGTACCAGCCCTGCGGCGAGAAATGGCTTCCTTTTTGCCCACGCGAGCGCGTTCATGCACACATCCTTTATCTTGTTGAACATCGTAACTCAATCTCCTTCCTCAATTCTTTCGTTTATTATATAAGATATTGCGTTTATACTCCTCCACAAAACCTACAAGAACCCGCATCGATTTTGTGCTTTCCGTACAAAGAAAGGGCATTTCCATTATTGTATAATAAACGAAAGATATGATTGAGTAATTTGAGAAAGGAATGACTTTCCATGCCAGAAATTGATATGACAAGAAGAAACTTCCTGAAAGGCGCAGCCATCGCTGCCGCTGGTGCCCTGGCTCCGGCCATCCTCACGGGCTGCGGCCGTGGACGCCTGGATAACGTCGCCAAGGACGCGCAGAAAAAGGAATCCACGGGAGTGGGAGAAGAACCTTCCTTTATGAAAGCACCGGCTGCCATCGACGACAGCAAGATCGCCAAGACGATCGACACCGAAGTCGTCGTCGTCGGCGCCGGCATGTCCGGACTCAGTGCGGCCTGTGCCGCAGCCGAGGCGGGTGCCAAGGTCGTCCTCATCGAGAAGACGGCAAACGTCAACTTCCGCAGCTACGACTACGGCGCCGTAAACGCCAAGGTGCAGGCTCAGGTCGGCACGAAGATCGACCCGGAGTTCTTCGAGACGGAGCTCATGCGCTATGCCTCCTACCGTGCAGACCAGAAGGTCATTAAGAAATACACGGAAAAGAGCGGTGAAGCCAACGACTGGCTGTTCGGCCTCGCGGAGAAAGCGGGCTGCACGGTCAAACATATCTGGACGCAGGACGAGCTCGTCGCTCCGACGTCCACGCTTCCGTGCTTCCCGACGCTGACGTTCGTGCTGAACCCGCCGGAGGGTGCTGAGGAAAAGATGCCGAAAGGCATGTACGGCGGCGGCCCGACGATTGCCATGAGCTACACGCTGCTCTCCACGGCGGAGAAACTCGGCGTCGACATCCATTATAAGACGCCGGCCGTCCAGCTCATCCGCCCGAACAACGAAGGCGACGTCAAAGGCGTCATCGCACAGGACGAGGAAAAACAGTACATCAAGATCAACGCCAGCAAGGGCGTCATCCTCTGCGCCGGCGACTACGGCCATGACGAGGAGATGCTGAAATACTACATCCCGACGGCAAAATTCGTCAACAAGATTTCCTATCCTGGCACGTTCAACACGGGCGATGGCCAGAAGATGGGTATGTGGATCGGCGCGGCCATTGACGAAGGTCCGCACACGGCCATGTACTTCGATAAAGCTTTCGTCGATGATCCGAAAGAAAATCCGGATGCTCTCGTCCGCCAGCCGTGGCTCGGCGTCAACCTCAAAGGCGAGCGCTTCGGCAATGAGGATCTGCCGTTCGGCTACCTCGTCAACCAGGTGCGCACGCAGCCAAGCCAGTGCAAATGGAATATCTGGGACAGCAAGTGGCCGGAAGAGACGGCGAAGTTCCACCAGACGGCCTGCAAAGAGATGAAGTATCATCATAACGACAAAGATATCGAGCGCTACATCGAAAAGGGCCTCGTCAAGAAGGCCGACACGCTCGAGGATCTCGCCAAGCAGTGCGACCTGCCGTGGGAGACGTTCACGAAGACGGTCGATCGCTACAATGAGCTCGCTCATAAGGGCCACGACGATGACTTCAACAAGAAGCCGCTCTTCATGACGCCGCTCGAGAAAGGTCCGTTCTTCGCAGCAAAACTGGGTTCCTCCATGCTCGTCACGCTCGGCGGCCTGCAGATCAACGAGGATATGCAGGTACTCGACAAGGATAAGAAGGTCATCCCGCACCTCTATGCCGCTGGCAACAACTCCGGCAGCTTCTTCGGCAACGACTATCCGACGACGACGCCGGGCACGAGCCATGGCCGCGCTTACACATTTGGCTATCTCGCCGGCAAGAATGCTGCGAAAGGCTGATTCCCTTTCCACCATCACACATCGTAGAATCCTTCTTTTCTCCAAATACAACCCATAGATACAACGCAGAGAGCATCTACGTGCAGAAAAAAACTGCACGCAGATGCTCTTTTTGCTATAATAGGATTATACAATAAGGAACGATGCCTATTTGTAGCATCATACAATCGACGGATCGGAGTGGGGACCATGAAAGAAAAACAACCGGATGCAGCCGTGATCTCGCTGCTCGAACGCACGGCGCAGCAGGGCATCAACGCCATCGGGAATGATCTGCAGCATAACAGCGGCCACCAGCTGTGCATTGTCGACCAGGACGGCACGGAATGCTACCCGAAGGATGGACAGCCGCTGGACGAAGAAAGCCATACCGTATTCCATCGGATTCCCGTATTTCAGGACGACCAATATTTCTACGACAAGAACCATCAGTGCCTCATCCTGCAGGCCAGCCTGTCCGGTGAATCCCCACGGAAACTTCTTCTGCTGTTCCGGAAAGTCAAGCCGGAGGAAATCGTCGGCATTATCGAGAAGGCGCAGCCCGCCCACCTGGCACTCGTCTGGTATCTGAAGCAGCGCAACAGTGTCCAGCAGCAGGTTGAGCAGGAACTCCACCGCATCTACCAGGGCATCCTCATCGATAACAACATCCGCCTCGAGACACTCCTCACGCAGCAGGGCATCCACCTGAAACCCGACCAGAGCTATGCCGTGATGCTCATGCGCGACTCGAGTCAGGAAATGACGAACCGGTGGCAGCAGGCTTTCAGGGACCGTTTCCACGTGCCCCTCTCCATCGGTGTCGGCAATGCCCACCCGATCAGCGACCTGCACAAGAGTTTCCATGAGGCGCGTATCGCCCTGACGTTCCGTACGATCAAAGGGCACGAGGGCTTCGTCCAATGGTTCCGGGATCTCGGCATCTTCGGCAATCTCTTCTCCTCTCCTGCAGAAGATATCCGCGCCTTCTGCCGCCAGACGCTCGACAAGCTGCTCGAATACGACCACGACTACGACACGGAGCTCCAGCTCACGCTGCGCACCCTGCTCGATGAGAACTTCAACTACAAGCTCACGGCCGAAAAGCTCTTCATCCACGTCAACACGGTCCGCTACCGTGCCGAGAAGATCGCCCAGCTCCTCAATATCGACCTCAACTCCCCTGATGTCCGCTTCAACCTCTACGCCGCCATCCGCATCGGCGACGTCCTGAAAAAGCTAGACCTCATGCAGCCCGGCTACATCGGCACGATCCATACCCACAACGACAAACACCATACCAAGACAAGCAAGACCATATTCTAAGAACCATGCCTATATCGACAGCAAAACAGGGACGCCACGCGATTCGTGGCATCCCTGTTTTTTCATGTCTAGGCTTACCGTCTTTATCAGAAGAAATATTTGATCTCCGTACGGACGAACGTCATATCCTTGTCATTTTGGACGCCCTTGCCCCAGAAATACTTGGCGCCGACCTCGACATTGCGGATGGGCGCTGCGATATACGCTTTATTGTACGATTTCTTATGCTGCGGGGGCTTCTTCCAGTTGCTATCTTTGCCGTAGTGCTCCTGGCGCATACGGAAGAAGCCGTCAAATTTGACTTTGTCGGCATTGCGCTCGAGGTTTGATACGCGCACACCGAGATGGTTCAGCTCGTCGCCGAACTCGGCACTCAGCTTGTCGATAAGGGCGCTGTCCGATGCCCCGACGTGCTTCGCATCGCGTGCTGCCATAGCCTTGGCGACCATCTGGCTCATCTCGAAACGGGTGATCGGCTTACTCCCCTGGAACGTCGTATCCCCATATCCCTCGATAACGCCGTCCGCTGCCAGCTGGGCCACAGCATCATAAGCCCAATGATCCTGCGGCACATCCGAGAACGGGCTCTGTGCCGCCTCGCCGGTCCCCGATACGACAAGAACGCCCCGGAATACTTGATAAATCAACCACATCCCGTATAATAAAGGTATATCAAACATAAAGGAGAGCATATTTATGGCTCTTCGGGCATCCCTGTGGGCAAGAAATGCCGATTTCCCCTGTAACTAAGCCGGTTCCTCTAGCATAGGTTTTCTGTTAGGAAGTGGAATCCG
>OMYB01000015.1 GCA_900315155.1 uncultured Selenomonadales bacterium
AAAAATCTGCATTGCTGCAGATATCACATCTGGCTTTATCATGTTGCATGATCTACATTGTTTAGTTTTCAGAGAACAACTCCATCGCTTCAAGCGACTTTATTATCTTACCGCTTTCGAAATACTTTGTCAAGAACTTTTTTCTTTCGCGTCAGCGATTTGTTTTCGTCCGTTGCCGTATCTCTTCGCGACCTGTATTATGATACACGCCTTAACTCCTTTTGTCAACACGAAAACGGAAAATAATATAAAAAAGTTGGGAGCCTTTATCTCAGCTCCCAACGAAATACCACACTCTTATGTTTGTTTTCAGTCTTTCACATTCGTGATGATACGGCCCAGGCGCGTGCCGGACATGAAGTTCCAGACCCACTTGATGGCGACCGTGAAGTTTGTGTGTGCACCGGCAAGGCGGATGAGATGAACCATCATCCATGCACACCATGCGAGGAAGCCCGTCATCTCCGGGTTGATCTTCGTACGGTTCACGACGGCTTCACCGCGGCCGATGGTAGCCATCGAGCCAAGATCTTTGTAATGGAACGTCTCGAGGTCTTTTTCCCCGCGCACGAGTTTCATGACATTCTTGAATGCCGTCTTCGCCTGCTGCGTGGCGACCGGTGCCACCGTAGGCAGAGCGCGTTCCGTGCCATGCTGGAAGTATGCGCAGTCGCCGATCGCAAAGACGTCTTTCAGCCCCTCGACCTGCAGTTTCTCATCGACGACAATGCGGCCGCCGCGGTTCAGCTGGCCGCCACAGTTCGCAACGAAGGGAACGGCTTTGATACCGGCGGCCCAGATAACCGTACGCGTCGGAATCTTCGTGCCATCTTTGAGCGTGATGTCCTTGCCATCGTAATCGACAACCTGTGCACCCAAATGAACCTTGACGCCTTTTTTCTCAAGGACCTTGATCGTATGCTTCTGCAGGCGCGGGGAAACCATCGGCAGGACCGTATTCATACCCTCGAGCAGGTGGACCTCGACCTGGTCGAAATCAAGATGATGGAACTCCTTGCGCTGCACATCGACGAGCTCCGTCAGTGCGCCGGACTCCTCGATGCCCGTCGCACCGCCGCCGACAACAACGAACGTCAGCATGCGTTTGCACTCTTCCGGATCATCCATTTCCTTGCTGGCGCGCTCGAACATGTGCAGCACATGATTGCGGATGTGCGTTGCCTCAGCCAGCGTCTTCATACCGAAGGAATGTTTCTCCACATTCTCCATGCCGAAGAAGTTCGTCGTAGCACCAGCAGACAGGATAACGTAGTCATACGGCACTTCCCCATGGTCCGTAAGAACGACCTTGCGCTCGGCATCGAGTCCCTCTGCCTTTGCCATGAAGAACTCGACGTTCTTGTTATTGCGGAAGAATGCGCGGATCGGGTAGGCAATCTCATCTTCGGAAAGCACCGCAGTCGATACCTGATAGAGGAGAGGCTGGAACAGATGAAAGTTGTGGCGGTCGATGATAGTGACATCCACATCCTCCTTCGCAAACTGCTTGGCGAGTGCAACGCCGCCAAAACCAGCCCCGACGATTACGATACGTTTTCTCTCTGCCATGATAATTCCTCCCAATCACATATACCCTTATCAAAAGCCATAATACCATAATGCATGAATACAACCTAGTGAAAAAAATCACTTTGATTAAGTGACTCCTACTATACCACTTTCCAAAAGTTTAGCAAGAGGAATTTTACACTTTTCAGATAATTTATTTATCTTTATAGTTTTGCTGTATCTCTTTCCATTATTGTGTTATTATGTAACGGCTTTCTCCTCTCCGGCAGATATAGCTGTCATATCCCGCACAGAAAAAGGCAGGGGATTCTCCCCTGCCTGAAAGCAGTAAAAACGCCTGCCTGTACTCAATACCGTTTCCGCTTCGTCGAGGAAGGAAACCCGAGATGCTCGCGGTACTTCATGACCGTGCGCCGGGAAAGCGTCATGCCGCGCGCCTCCAGCTGCGTGCAGATCTTCTGGTCCGAAAGCGGATGGTGCGGATCCTCGCCGCGAATCATTTCCCCGATGGCCGTCTTTGCCTGTGAAGCAATGAAGTCCCCACCATCCTTCGCCAGATTTGCCGTAAAGAACTTGCGCAGCGGCACGATGCCGCCCGGCAGTTGTGCGTATTTGTTGGCAACAGCACGGCTCACGGTAGATTCGTGCACATCAATGGCATCGGCAACATCCTTCATTGTCATGGCGTGCAGGAAAGCTGGTCCTTTTTCGAGATAATCACGCTGCCGGCGCACGATTTCCTCCACGACGTGGCGGATGGTCTCGCGGCGCTGCGCGATGCTCCGGATAAGCCATTCGGCTGCACGCAGGCGCCCGGTAATGTATTTCTGCGTCTTCGCATCAAAATGTTCCGCCTGCTGATACATGCGGGAAATATGAAGCTGAGGCACGCCATTATCGTTGAGCACGACACGGTATTCCCCGTCGATTTTCTTGACGAAGACATCCGGCTCGATGACGAGATCCGGCTCAGCTCCATAGGCACTTCCCGGTTTCGGGTCAAGCTGGCGCACGGCATCGACAGCAAGCTGCACCTCGGACAGGTGGCAGAATTCCGCCTTCGCGATAGCCTTGAAATCGGCCTCTGCCACCTCCGCGAGATGGCGATCGATGACCGCAGCCACCAGCCCCTCATAAATGCCCTTGCGCTGTGCCTGCAGGCGCAGGCATTCTGAGAGGTCGCGGGCACCGACGCCGGCCGGATCGAAGCTCTGCACCTTCGCAAGCACGACAGAAACTGCCGCCTCCGTCGCCTGGGATGCGCGCGCAATCTCCCCCATCGGTACCGTCAGATACCCGCGATCGTCGATGGAACCGATGATGAACGTGGCAATGGCGAGGTCCCGCTCCTCAGGAAAGGCAAATTTCGCCTGAGCAAGCAGTTCTTCCTCCAGCGTATAAGTCACGGGCGCAGCGGTCTCAAAGGACTGCTGTTCCCCGCCTTCATAGCCGGCGTCTTCGCCTCCACGGCCTGACAGATAATCGGCAAGGGCATGGATATTCCCCGCTGCGTACAGGTCATCGCCCGGCGTATCCGGATAATCCAGTTCCAACGCAGGGTTCTCCAAATATTCTTTTTCGATTTCTGCCCGCAGATCCTGTGCGGAAAGCTGCAGAATCTGGATGGCCTGCTGCAGCTGCGTTGTCATCGCCAGCCGCTGCGACAGGCTTATGCTGAGTGATTGTTCCATCTTTCCACCGGCTGCCCTGAATATTCCCCTGAAAAATCAGTTCTGCGACATGGCCGCTGCGATAGCAGCGCCAAGGCCGCTGCCGCCGTTCTCGAGAACCGTGTCGACGTTTGCGGCTTCTTCCCCAAGAAGCTCGTAAAGGGCACGCATGATGTTCTCCTTGGCCAGCGGCATCTTCTCATAGACCGAGCCATCGATAGCGATATGCTGCTTGCGCGGCTTTGCCTCGCCGTCGAGCTGCCAGATGATGCCGACATAGGATGCCGTGACCAGGCGTGCCGAGCGAACGATGAGCGTGCTCACGAGCTTGCGCACCTGCTCGCACGTCTCCTTGTCGAGCTCATGGCCCGTCCTGCCGGCAACGATCTTACGGATGCCCGCGTCGTCGTCCTCCTCATCGAGCACGATGTTGCTCATATCGATGCTCGTGAAACCATATGCCTTGCCGGACTCACCCAGGAGGTCCGCAAGGGCCATACCGAAGAGCTCGCCCATGTAGCGGCCGGAGACCATCTTCTCGAGACGCTGCTCGCCCGGCTTCTCGGATTTCTCATCGAAAGCGACATCATAGCGGTTCGGGACGAGTTTCATGAAACCGCCGGACTCGAGGTTGAGGATCATCGGCTCGTCCGCCGTATCGGCATACGGCTCAAGATAGCACGTGTTATGGCCCGTCGCATAGATAGAGCCGATAAACGTATCCGGCTGCTTATAGGCAGCGGCGAGCAGAACGGCAACCGTGTCGTTGATGACAGCCGTCGGCTCGACGTTGTCGATACCCTGACGGTGCAGCGCTTCCTTCAGCAGGTCGTTGACGACCTTGCCCTCGACGCCAGCCGTTGCGAACTCCTTCGTCCAGATGATGAGTTTCGCGTTGTAGAGGTCCGTCTGCTCGGACGGGAACGAGAACGTATGCCCCAGCAGATACTTCGTCTCATGGTCGCCCTCGACAGCCTCATCGACGAGCTCGGCGATGAAGTCGAACATCTGCTCAGCCGTCGAGCCCTCGCCGACATAATCGTAGATGCCCTCGACGCGCAGCGGCTTGGCAACCTTCTTCAGCACCTCGAACTTGCCGTGGCCGTCGAGGCGGATGCGGAGAACGCGCACGTTCGTGCCGCCGAAATCGAGCGCGAGGTACTCGCCCTTCTCCTCGCCCGTCGGCAGGCCGACGTAGGATTTCAGCATGCGCAGCGAAGACTGATCCGGATCCTTCAAGCCCATCCTCAGGTCATAGCGGAAATCCGCCGCAATCGTGTGCAGCGCATCGCTGTCCACCGTGAATTCCCGGATGATGTCGTCAAACTGCTTCTGATCAAAAGCCATGATACAAACTCCCTTTCCTCATTTCAGGCATCCCCACCGGGATGCCAAAGATGCTCTATAGAAACGCCGCAGGATACCATCAGGAATCCTGCTCTTCGGCGATTTCCTCCAAATAAGTCCAGCGGTCCATGAGATGCTCGAGCTTTGCGCTGAGCTCTGCTTCCCGCCTGCTGAGTTCGGCCAGTCTGCCGTAGTCCGCAGCATTCTGTTCCATCTGCAGGCGTACGACGCGCAGCTCGCCCTCGGTGCTCGCGATGACACCTTCGATCTCGGCGTACTCCTTCTGTTCCTTGAACGTGAAGCGGCGCGGCCGGTCCGTCTCATCCGGATGCGCTTTGCCCACAGAGACGGACTCCGCGATTTTCACCGGTGCTGCTTTTTTCTCTGCGCGCACCTCCGCCTGCTGGGCGGCCTCCTCTGCCTCCCTCTTTCCGAGATAGTACGAATAGCCGCCCGTGTAAAGGCGCAGATTGCCGCCCGGCTCGTAGGCAAAAACCTTGTCCGCCAGACGGTCGACGAAGAACCGGTCATGCGAGACAAAGAGGATGGCGCCCTTGAAATCGTCGATGAAAGACTCGAGCACGCTCATGGTCTCGAGATCGAGGTCATTCGTCGGCTCATCGAGCAGCAGCACGTTCGGCGCCCCCATGAGGATGCGCAGGAGATAGAGCCGGCGTTTCTCGCCGCCCGACAGGCGGCCGATTGGCGTCCACTGCATCTCGCCCGTGAACAGGAACCGCTCCATGAGCTGCGATGCCGAGACCGTCGAGCCATCGGCGAGCTCGATGGTCCTCCCCGCCTCCTGGATATACTCGATGGCGCGCAGGCGCTCATCCATCTCGACGGCTTGCTGCGTGAAATAGCCGATTTTTACCGTCTGACCGATTTTCACCGTGCCGGACGTCGGCTGTAGCCGCCCCGCGATGAGGTTCAGCAGGGTCGACTTGCCCGTACCGTTGCGGCCGAGGATGGCCACGCGGTCGTTGCGGAGCACCGTGTAGGTGAAATCCTTGACGATCGTGCGCCCATCCACCTCGTAATGCACATGCTCAAGCTCGATGACCGTGCGTCCGAGCCGGCTGCCCGCGAGGCCGATTTCCACCTTTGCACGGTCGAGGTCCGGCGTCTGTGCCTTGACGGCCTCGTAGCGCTCGATGCGTGCACGCTGTTTCGTTGAGCGCGCCTGTGCACCGCGGCGCATCCACTTGAGCTCGTTGCGCAGGAAATTCTGCCGCTTCTGCTCACTGGCCTGCTCGCGCTCGATGCGCGCCTCCTTCTGCTCGAGGAACGCCGAGTAGTTGCCCGTATACGTATAGGCATGCCCTTTGTCGAGTTCGAGAATCTTCGTCGCTGTGGTGTCGAGGAAATAGCGGTCATGCGTGACCATGAGCAGGGCGCCCTTCTGTCCCTTGAGATACTCCTCGAGCCAGGCGATGGTCTCGCTGTCGAGATGGTTCGTCGGCTCATCGAGCAGCAGCAGGTCACAGGGCTGAATGAGTGCTGTCGCAAGGGCCAGCCTTTTCTGCTGGCCGCCCGAGAGCGTGCCTGCCTTTGCCGTATAGTCACCAATGCCGAGTTTCTGCAGGACGGTTTTTGCCGCAGCCTCGATGCCCCAGCCGTCGAGCTCGTCGATCGTGGCGGTGTATTTCATGATGGCCTGCTGGATGGTTTGGTCGCCGGGATTCATCTCCGCATCATGCAGGGCGAGCTCATAGCCGCGCAAAGCCTCCATGAGCGGCGTGCCGCCGCGGAACACCTCCATGAGCACGGTATTCTCCGGCTCGAAGACTTTATCCTGCGCGAGATAGCCGATGCGCAGGCCTTTCATCGTCACACGGCTGCCCGCATCGACAGGGATGAGGCCTGCAACCGCCTTGAGGAACGTCGACTTGCCCGTGCCGTTGATGCCCACCACGCCGACTTTATCCCCTGCATTGATGCTGAGGTTTACCTGATCGAACAGGATTTTCTCGCCGTAGGTTTTACCGAAATTCTCTATGGTCAAAATCATCGTATCGGACATCGTCAGACTGCTATCCTTTCTTATTATATCGTAGTGAGCCGGAGAATCCTAGTACAAACCAGGAACGCTGGAACGAAATTCCGCAAAAGTACGCCTCATCCTGCGGCAGCGATTTCATCGTGCTGCTCCTGCAGAGGCTGATTCAGATGGATGAGCACGCGCGTAATGCGCACGCCATCGACCTCCTCGACATAGAAATTATTGCCGCCCGCCGACGCCATCTGCCCAATGCGCGGCACGACGCCGATCTGGTCGTAGAGCCAGCCGCCGATCGTATCGACGTCCTCGTCCTCGATATGGATTTCGAGCGTGTCCTCGAGTTCTTCGAGCAGCATCTTCGCGTCGACCGAATAGACGAGTTCGCCACGTTTCTCCGCCGTCGGGCGCTCCTCATCGAACTCATCCTGGATATCGCCGACGATTTCCTCGACGATATCCTCGATCGTGACCATGCCCGCCGTACCGCCGTACTCATCGACGACGACGGCCATCTGCGAGCGGCCTTTCTGCATCGTCTTGAGCAGGACATCGACATCCATGCTCTCCGGAACAACGAGGGCCTTGCGCGCGAGGCGGCGCAGATTCGGCCGGCGCCCGCGGTAGAGGTCCTTGAGCAGGTCCTTGACATGCAGGAAGCCGATGATATGGTCCTTATCCTCACGGCAGATCGGGTAACGCGTGAGTTTCTCGTTGAATACCGTCTCGATGTTTACCTCGATGCTGTCCTCGAGGTAAAGGCATACCATATCCGTGCGCGGCGTCATGATCTCACGCACGTTGAGGTCGGTGAAGTCGAAAACATTATCGACGAAGCCCGCCTCCGTATCGTCGATGAGGCCCTGCTTGTGGCTTTCTTCCATGAGCAGGCGGATTTCCTCCTCGGTATGGGCGCTGTCTGCCCCATCGATATTCACGCCGAGCTTGCGCGCCACCCAATTCGCCACATGGTTGAGGATCCAGACAAACGGGTACATGAGGCGATCGAAAATAAGCATGGGCAGCGCCACATGCAGCATGATCTTCTCGACATTCTGGATGGCCATGGTCTTCGGCGTCAGCTCGCCGAGGATGATATGGCCGCCCGTGATGAGGGCGAACGCGATCGTCAGGGAAATCGTATGCCCCATGGCGTCGCTGACGCCGACGGCCTGCGTGATCGGCAGGATCAGGCGTGCCACGAACGGCTCGCCGACCCAGCCTAGTCCGAGAGATGCGAGCGTGATTCCCAGCTGCGTAACAGAAAGGGCCGTGTCGAGACGGTCGGTCAGCTTCTTGGCGTATTTCGCCTGTGTGCTGCCTTCCTGAATGAGTGTCTCCAGGCGCGACGGACGGATCTTCACGACGGCGAACTCCGCCGCCACGAAAAAGCCGTTCATGGCGATGAGCGCGGCAACGAGGAACAGATTCAGAAAAACGGACACAATGTCCACGATAGGTTTACCTCCTATGCTTGTTTTATGCCTTATGGATGCTAAACGTTCGGTTTGCTTTTTGCTTTTGCTTTCCGTTTGGCAGGATGCTGCGGCTTATGCCCTGCTGGCTTCCCATGGTGTTTTTTGCCGGACGGGCCGCCCGCGATGGCCTGGAACTCGATGCCGAGCTTTTTCTGGAGCTGATCGAGCTTGTAGGCCTCCTTGATATCCGCGAGCAGGACAACCATCCCCTTTTTCCCGGCGCGGGCCGTGCGGCCGGCGCGGTGCAGGTAGGTCTGCGCATCCTCCGGCAGGTCGAGGCAGAACACGACATCGACATCGGGGATATCGAGGCCGCGCGCCGCGAGGTCTGTCGAGAGGAGCAGCTGTGTCTTGCCGGCCTTGAACCGCGCGATGGCCTGCTGGCGCTGCTGCTTGCCTTTCGTGCCGAGCAGCGTATCGGCCTGCATTCCCTCATAGCGCAGTTTCTCGAGCGTACGCTCCGCATCGAAAGCGCGGTTGATGAATACCAGGCCGCGTTTGACCTGCATGCGGCGCGCGAGTTTGCGTACCATCTCTATCTTATCACGGAACGGCACGATGCGGTATCGGTTTTCCCAGCGGCTGAGATCCGCCGCCGAGCCCTCGACGCGCACGATTTCCGGCTGTGCGAGGAAATCGGCGCGCTCCTCGGCCTTGCGCGTATTCGTTGCCGAAAATAGCATATATTGCGGTTTTCCCGCATGCTCCTGCTGGAGCATCTGCACGAAGTCGCGGATCGTATCGGCGTTCTGGTCATCGAGCAGGCGGTCAAACTCATCGAGTACGACCTGGCGCACGCCGCCGAGCTTCAGCTTGTGCATGCGTGCGAGCTCCACGATGCGGCCGGCTGAGCCCACGATGAGCTGCGGTTTCTTTTTCTTGATGCCATCGATCTGCCGCGTGATGTTCGCGCCGCCGATCAGGCCCTGCACGGCGATGCCGAGCCCTGCAGCCTGCACGAGGTCGCGCGCGACATTCGCGATCTGCATCGCGAGCTCATAAGTCGGTGCCAGCACGACGGCCTGTACCTGCTTTGCCTCCGCATCGATGTGCTGCAGGATAGGCAGCAGATAGGCTAGTGTCTTGCCCGTTCCCGTCGGTGCCTGGCCGATGAGGTTCTTTCCTTCAAAGAGCAGCGGCATGGCCTTCTGCTGGATGGGCGTCGGCTCCGTGATGCCCTGCTTTTCGAGCGCAGCAGCCAGCGGCTCTGCGACGTCGAGTGCCATAAATTTATTCATAGATTCTCCTTTATGTCTATGCCATCCGTCAACGGTTCAACACGGGTGCACCGTTCTGGTCATCGTAGGTCATCGTGCAGCGCGGGTAGTTCGTGCAGCCCCAGAAATAGCCGTTGCGCCCGTGAATACGGCGCAGATGGCCCTCCCGGCAATTCGGGCAGAGATAGGTATCGGACCTGCCCGACGGCTTCTCCTTCCCCGCCTTCGCTTCCCGCTTCATCTTCTCCATGGGGCTCGCCGAGTATTTCGGTTTCGTCTGCCAGCGGCTGCCGCCCGATGGCGGACCATAGGACGGCGCACCGAAAAGGTCGTCGAACTCGGCCCAGTCATCGGCTGTCGGTGCCGAGCTGCTGGCCATCGGGGGAGCCTGTGTGAAGGCCGGTGCCGTATACGAGGGCTGCGGCATCGATGCAGCAGCCGTGCGTGAGCGGTATCCGCCAGCCAGCCGCTGTTTTGCCTGCTCCATATCCGGCTTGCCGTCTTTGTCATCGCAGGTCATGCGGCACTTCGGGTAGTTCGAGCAGCCCCAGAATATGCCATTCTTCCCCTTGCGCTGCATGAGGACGCCCTGATGGCAGCGCGGGCAGACGTTCTCGCCCGTGACCTCCATGCGCGTGTCGAGGGCCATGCCGCAGAGCTTCCGCGTGAAATCAACCTGCCCCTGCAGGAACGCGGCGAGCGTACCATCCCCCTCGGACATCGAGTGGAGCTTGTCCTCCCAGATGGCCGTCGAGTCCGGATACGTGAGCTCGTCGGGCAGTGCATCGATGAGCAGGTACGCCGATGGCGTTGGGATGAGGTATTTCTTCTTGCCCTGCGTCTTCATGAACTTCCGCTTGATGAGGTCGTCGATGATGGTTGCGCGCGTGGCCTCCGTGCCGATGCCATAGACATCCTTGAGCTGTTTCTTTGCCTCGGGATTCTTCACGTACTTGTGGATTTCCTTCATGCCCGCAAGCAGCGTCGACGGCGTGAAACGCACGGGCGGCTTCGTGACATGGGATGCGAGCTGCCCCTTCTTCCAGGCTACGGCGTCCTTCTTCTTCATGACAGGCAGCGTGCCGTCCGTCTCATCGTCTTCCCGGTCGTCCTCTTCCTGCTTCTTTTTCTTCGAAAGATACATGGCCTTCCAGCCGAGCTCGCGCTCCGTGCGGCCGCTTGCCGTGAAGAGTTCCTCCTTGTACGTCACGGAAACCTTCGTCTGGTCATACTGATGCACGGGATAGAACTGCGCCAGGTAGCCGCGTGCGATGAGATGATAGAGGTTTCGCTCCTCCTCCGTCATTTTCGCCGTATCGGCAAAGACCGTCGTCGGGATGATTGCATGATGCGCCGAAATCTTCTTGTCATTCCATGCGCGGCTCTTCCGTTTCGCATCGGCTTGCGGTGCCCAGCCCATGACGGCTTTATCCCCGCAGCGCGCGAGATTGCCGAGGATAGCGGGAGCATCTTTGAACTGGTTCGTCGGCAGGTATTCGCAGTCCGAGCGCGGATAGGTCGTGAGCTTCTTCTCGTAGAGCTTCTGTGCCGTATCGAGCACGAGCTGCGGTGCATAGCCGTACATCTTGCCCGCGAGCACCTGCAGGGTGGAAAGCGAGAACGGCAGAGGCGGCTGCTCCTGCTTTTTCGTCTTCTGATAGGCCGTGATCACCGCATCATGCGGTTCTTCTTCAAAAAACGCCAGCTTCTTTTCCGCGATACCCTTGTCGAGCAGGCGGCTCTCCGCATCGAGGCCCTGCTCCGTATCCTTTGGCTTCCACTGCGCCGTAAAACTGCCATTCGCGTGCTGGAACGTCCCCTTGATCGTATAGTAATCCACGGGCTTGAAATGCTCGATTTCGCGTTCCCGCCGCACGACGAGCGCGAGTGTCGGCGTCTTCACACGGCCGACGGGCAGGACGAGCTTGTCGTGCCCTGCGCGCCGTGCCGCGAGGGTATAGGCGCGGGAAAGGTTCATGCCGATGAGCCAGTCCGCACGCGCCCGTGCGAGTGCCGACTGCTTGAGGTTAAAGAACTCGGCATTGTCGTGCAGATGGCTGTTGGCTTCCTTGATGCTCTTCTCGTCGAGCGCATTGAGCAGGATGCGCTTGACCGGCTTCTGATTGCCGAGATAGTCGAGCACCTCATCCACGAGCAGCTGCCCCTCGCGGTCCGGGTCGCCGCCATTGACGATTTCGTCTGCTTTTGCGATCAGGCTTTTGACGATAGCAAACTGCTTCTCGCAGCCCTTGGCCACATAAAGTTTCCACTGCTGCGGCACGATGGGCAGGTCTTCGGCACGCCAGCGCTTGTATTTCGCATCGTACTCCTGCGGCTCGGCTTGGCGCAGGATATGGCCGAACAGCCACGTGACGCAGCCCTCCCCGGTCATGAGGTATCCAGCCCCGCGCTGTATCGGCCCGCGCAGGCATTTCGCGAGCTCCCGTCCGACCGACGGCTTCTCGGCGATATATAATCTCAAAACGATAACACTCCTTGTTCAGAATCGGCCGAACGCTCAGCCGACGAAAATCCAGTGCAGGAACGTATAGAGTCCCCAGCAGACGAGGATCACCCATGCGAGCACGAGCAGCGATACGAGCAGCACGATGATCGGCGCGCGCTGCGTGAGATGGCGCGCCTTCTCCTCGCTGTCATCGCGCACAGCCGGCGGCAGCAGTTTCATGAGGCCGCAGACCGCTGCCGGTACGATAACCGCATCATCGGCGATACCGAGCAGCGGAATGGTATCCGGGATAAGATCCACGGGGCTCACCAGATAGAGCAGCGCCACGACGAGCAGCCCTTTGACGGATGCCGGCGTATGCTTGTTGCGCAGGGCAATCAGCATGACGAGAAAGTCATGGCGGAAAATCTGCAGGAACATCAGAAAGCGATTCATGACGAACTCCTTTCTTCTTTTTCGGAACAAAGCTTTTCTTTATTTTATCATATCGGCATGAAAAATACTTGTCAGATACGGCAGTATCCGCAAGAAATTTCATGGCATTTGTGTTATACGAATTGACACTATTATGCTGTTTTGTTATAATGAGTTAACACATTTACAGGTAAGAAGGGTTCTCATTCCACCCATTCTGTACAGGAGGACGAAAAATATGGCTGAGAAAACTTTTCCTCTTTCCCTGAGCGAACTCCAGGACGTCGTCAAGAAATACCCAACGCCATTCCATATCTATGATGAGCACAAGATCCGCGAAAGCATCCGCGCCCTGAACCGTGCCTTCGCGTGGGCACCGCATTTCCGCGAGCAGTTCGCCATCAAGGCCCTGCCGAACCCGCGCATCGTGCAGATTCTCCATGAAGAAGGTGCGGGCACGGACTGCAGCAGTCTCGCCGAGCTTTACCTCTCCGAGGCCGCCGGCGTCACGGGGCAGGAAATCCTGCTGACCTCCAACGATACGCCGGCCGATGAGTTCCAGAAAGCCATGGAACTCGGCGCCATCATCAACCTCGACGACCTCTCCCACCTCGATTATCTCGAGAAAAACGCCGGCCTGCCGGAGGTACTCTGCTTCCGCTACAACCCGGGTGACCTCATCGAGGGCAACGACATCATCGGCAAGCCGACCGAGGCGAAATACGGCCTGCCGAAAGACCAGCTCATGGAGGCTTACCGCCGTGCGAAAGAGAAAGGGGTCAAACGCTTCGGCCTGCACACGATGGTCGCTTCGAACGAGCGCCGCGTCGAGGCCTTCGCCCTCACGGCAAAGCTCATCTTCACGATTGCCGTCGAGCTCAAGGAGCAGCTCGGCATCCATGTCGAATTCATCGACCTCGGCGGCGGTATCGGGATTCCCTACCGCCCGGATGAAGCTCCCGTCGACCTGCCGGCCGTCGGCGATGCCGTCCATGCTCTCTACGACGCCATCATGGTGCCAGCAGGCCTCGGCGATGTCGGCCTCATGACGGAGAGCGGCCGCGCCATGACGGGGCCCGCCGGCTGGCTCGTCTCCACGGTCATCCATGAGAAAAAGACCTACAAAGACTACATCGGCCTCGACTCCTGCATGGCAAACCTCATGCGCCCTGCCATGTACGGTGCTTACCATCACATCACGATTGCAGGCAAAGAAAACGAGCCCTGCGACCATGTCTATGATGTCACGGGCTCGCTCTGCGAGAACAACGATAAGTTCGCAATTGACCGCAAGCTGCCGAAGATCGATATCGGCGACCTGCTGATCATCCACGATACCGGCGCCCACGGCAGTGCCATGGGCTTCAACTATAACGGCAAGCTCTGGTGTGCCGAGCTCCTTCTCCGCGAGGACGGCACAATAGAGCTCATCCGCCGCGCCGAGACCCTCGACGATTACTTCGCGACGCTCTATTTCCCCGGTTCGATGATGAAGCCGCTCGGAAAATAACGCCGTAAATCCCAGCCAGTCATAGGGACGCCGGATTCTCCGCAGACTCCCCCTTCACGCGGTTCCTGCCGGATTCCTTAGCCACGTACAAGGCACGATCGGCGCGCTTGAACAGCGCTTCCATCGTGTCTTTTTCTTTGCCATGCCACGTGCTCACGCCCAGGCTGCAGGTGATTTTCCTGCCGCCGAGCGGTGCGCGGGCAACAAAGCGGCGGATCAGGTTCGCGAGCACCATCGTCTCATACTGCCCCAGTCCTGGGCAAAGGACGATGAATTCCTCGCCGCCCCAGCGGATCACGGCTTTTTCCTTATCGATGATACGGCGGACCGCCGCAGCGAAATCCATGAGTACGCGGTCGCCCGTATCATGGCCGTAGGTATCGTTGACTTTCTTGAAATGATCGATATCGAGCATGATGGCCGACAAGACGCCGCCCCTGCGCTCTGCCGTCCGGAGAGAATCCTCGAAAAGCTGACCGACACTCGCACGGTTGTGGCACCCGGTCAGGGCATCGCGCTCCGCACGCTCGGTCGCCAGGGCGACCTTATACTGGAGCCGAGCCGCCTGTGACTCGAGGCTGCGCTCACGCACGAGCTGGACTTTAAGCAGCTCCATGACGAAATACAGGAACGGAAAAATGCCCAGCGGCGTCACAAAGCAACGCCAGGAAAAAACATGAAAATGACCGGTGATGCCGTCGATCAGGCCGAGAATGGTGAAACCGATCGTCGCTGGCAAAATGGCACGGCAAAGGATATTGCCCCGCCGCACCGCCTGGAGCAGCCACCATGCCATGCACGCTTCGGTAATGCCCAGAATCGGGTAAAAGAATGTCATGCCCCAGTTCAGCGTCCACATGCCGCCGAGATAGCCGCCTACCGTCACCACCATGAGCAGGATATTGATGCTGAGCACGACGCCAGGATAACTGCGCGGCTCTTTTTTCAGCATCTCATAGAGAACCACGTTCGCCGAAACGGGAAGCAGATAGGCAAGCGTAGACAGCTTATGCCACCAGAGCATCGCATCATCGTAGAAGATGTTCTTCATGTTGGAGGCCGCCACGAGCCAGCAGGCAAAAACAACCATGAAGCCGATAACCGCCACATAGAGCCGTTTCCAGTGATACGGATGATACCGGTAATAAATCACCATGATGAGGATGATGAGCAGCGCCGCTGGCAAAGCCACGATAATCGGCGCATCAAAAAGGAACAGCTTCTGCATCTGCTCGACGCCGGTCCCCATCATCAGCGTATTCAGGCCTAACATGGCCTCGGTCGTATCGCCATAAATCTGGATGCGCAATTCCGTCGGCGAGCTGATCGGTGGCAGCTTGACGATATGCCAGCGCATGCCAGAGCCGGTATCCTGCAGGCCGAACGAACCATAATGGTAAATGACGCGGTCGCCGATCCAGATGCGCACCGACTGCATCGACGTCATGAAAAGCATCGTATTGTTTGCATCCGCGCTGGGACGCACCGTCGTACGGAGCCAGATCATATGCGTATCCGGCGGCAAATCCGGCAGTTTCGGATAAAGGAAATCCTGCCAGGGCTCCTCCGGTGTCAGCTGATACTGCCACACAGGGTCGATGACCTCTGCCTCCGCCCGCGGACTCATGCCAGGCAGGAAGAACATCAGGCACGCCAGCAGGCATACCAGTGCGGCTCCGCCCTTTCGCCGAAATGGCCAAAATTCCATGTTCTCCCTCCTCTCCAGATGTTCCTGAGATAATACCAGTGTCTCTCACTCGATCTCGACGCGGTTGCGCCCTGTCCTCTTCGCCCGGTAAAGTGCTGAATCCAAGCGGCGGAACATGGCATCGAGATCATCCTGCTCGCCATGCCAGCTCGCGACCCCAAGGCTGATGGTCACCGGCTGCTGGGGCAGGATCCTGGCATCCACGACAGCCACGCGCAGAAGTTCGGCGACCTCCGCTGCCTCCAGGCGGGACATCTGCGGGCAGTAGATGACGAACTCCTCGCCACCCCATCGGAAGAATTTCATCTGATGGCTGATATGCTCCCGTACCGTTTCCGTAACCCGGCGCAGGACCTGGTCGCCGGCATCATGGCCAAACGAATCGTTGACCAGCTTGAAATGGTCGATATCCAGCATAACGAGGCAGAAAGACGGATCCTTGAGCTTGACCTCATGCGCAAGGATCTTATCGTAGGCATTGCGGTTCAGGCATCCGGTCAGCGGATCGATCTCCGAGCGCTCGACGGCGCGTGCAGCCTGTGCCTCGAGCTGGATCGCCGAACTTTCCAGCCTGCGTTCCCGGTCCAGCTGATCCTTGACAATGACCAGCACGAAGGACAGCAGCGTCACGGCGCCAAGCGGCATGAGATAGAACGGTCCCATAAACCACTGCGCGTTCATGTTCATGCCGTCAAACACGGCCAGGAGCGACAGCACAAGGCATGGCGGAAACATAGCGTAGCTGTAAGGATTGCCGCCGCGTGCCGATTGCCACAGGGTACGGATGACCGCAGTCTGGCAGACGAGCAGCAGCAGATAATAGCCGAACATGCCGTAATCCAGGCCATGGAACCCAAGCACCTCCGAGCACAGCGCCACAACGGCCAATACCGCACAGGCATGCTGGATATGCTTGATCAGCGGCTTATACTTATTCTCCACGATATCATAGATGACCTGGTTCGTAGCGATAGGAAGCAGATAGATACAGATGAGTGCCAGATGCTGCCACAACACCGGCCAATCGCAGAACCATTGCTTGACCGAGCACTCGCAGAACGAGAACAGGGCAATGAGTGCCAGTGCGATGATAGAATCCCGCTGCAGTTTCCGCCGGTCCGGCTGGTTGAAATAATAGATACCGATGATGAAGATAAACAGCAGAAGGATCGGCAGGGAAATGGCATATACGATATCAGCGAGAAAGACATGCTGGGCCAGGACGATATCTTCATCCATGCGAAAATCGCGCAGCGGCGCAAGATAAAGCGGCAGATCCGAATAGACGCGGATGGTCAGCTGTACCTTTTTCCGAAAATGCGGAAGGGATACCATATGCCACTTCTGACCATAGCCCAGATAACGCGGCTCTCCCGTGCCGTATTCATAGATAACCTGATTATCCAGCCAGACCTGCACCGATTCGTGATACGTCCAAAAGAAAATCGTATCCGCATGAGGATCCGTGCCGCGCAGCGTCGTCGTCAGCCAGACGTAGTGCTGATTTCCCGTTTGCGGCAGATAAGGAAAATCAAACCGTTTCCATACCGTATCATGGTCCATGGCGGACTGAATCCATCCCTCCGGGCCATTGAGTTCCATCACGGGATCGCCATAGCGGTAATACCAGGCGCCATCCAGCTCTGCCGCCTCTCCCTTCGGAAGAAAAGCACACAAAAAAGACAGGGCAAAGACCACGGCAAAGATTCCCATGAAAATGCGTTTCATCATAATCCTGCTGCAGCCTCCTTCCTGTCTTAGAATATCCTGTTATTCTAAACCTAAAGGATTGCTGTTCATTTGTCAAGTCCTATGTGCATGAAAAGCGGGCAATCAGGCCAAAACGCGAGCCAGGCGCACGAGCTCCGGATCCAGCGTCTTCGTGTTATTGACCGCATCGAACAGGTTCACGCTGACCACGCGGCCCTCGTTAAAGCCGAACACGATGTTGCTGGCACCGGAAATCAAAGCCAGCGCAGCCTTCTCGCCGAGCATCGATGCCTTCATGCGATCCTCGACGGACGGAGAGCCCCCACGCTGAATGTGCCCGAGGACAGACACACGCGTGTCGATCTGCGTGATCTCCTCGACCTTTTTGCCGATCTCGATGCCGGAGCCTGCGCCCTCAGCGACGACGATGATGCTGTAGCGCTTGCCCTTTTCGTAGGACTCCACGATATCATCGCAGATCTGCTTCAGGTCGGATTTGACCTCCGGCACGATGACGTACTCTGCGCCGCCGGCGATTGCCGTCGTGACGGCCAGCCAGCCGGAATGATGCCCCATGACCTCGACGACCATGATGCGGCGGTGTGCCGATGCCGTATCGCGGAGCTTGTTGATGGCATCGACGATCGTGTTGGCCGCCGTGTCGCAGCCGATCGTGTAGTCCATGCCCCAGACATCGTTATCGATCGTGCCCGGGATGCCGACGATGGGGATGCCCGTCTCCTTGGACAGCAGGGCGCCGCCCGTCAGGGATCCATCACCGCCGATGATGACGAGGCCCTCGATACCGTGCTTCTGCAGATTCTGGAACCCCTGCTGGCGGCCCTCCGGCGTCTTGAACTCCATGCAGCGTGCCGTCCCGAGGAACGTGCCGCCGCGCTGGATGAGGTCGCTCACGCTGCGCGAAGTCAGCTCGCGGATATCATCGTCGAGCATGCCCTTATAGCCGTTGTAGATACCATAGACCTTGACCCCTTCAGAAATCGCCGTGCGCACGACAGCGCGTGCAGCGGCGTTCATTCCCGGGCTGTCTCCGCCAGAGGTCATTACGGCAATTGCTTTAGTAATCATCGATCATCTCTCCTATTGCTGAATCAGAGATTGTATCCCCTTGTTATCCAAAACCATACAATACCTATTTTAAGGAATCCGGGAGCAAAAGTAAAGGCCTGCCGGTCACCTTGGAACCGGAATACGAAAAAAGGAGCCATAAGGCCCCTTTCTCCGAAGCACGGCGCACCCGCGCCATGCAGAATCCGATTTATTTTACGTTCATGATGCCCAGTGCGTAGCAGATGATGCCAACGGCGAACAGACCGAAGATGATCCAGATCGCATTGACCTTGCGGCGCAGCAGAGCCATGCAGGCGAACGTCATGAGCAGCGGAACGAGGCCCGGCATGAGCTGATCGAGGATGCCCTGAACCGTCGTGACGACGTGCTCACCCTTCGCGTTCGTGATTTCCGAGACGACGACCGGTATATTGACCGATGTCCATTTATTGACCAGGGCACCCATGACGAACAAGCCAAGGATGGAAGCGCCCTCCGTGAGTTTCTGGAGTTTGTTGCCAGCGATATCCTGTACGATATCCGTACCTTTCGTATAACCGTATTTGATGCCGTACCAACGCACCCAGAGGCGAACGGCGTTGAAGAGGACAAAGAACAGGATCGGGCCGAGGATGCTGCCGGACAGCGCGAAGGAAGCGCCGAGAGCAGCCGTGATCGGACGCAGCGTGCCCCAGAAAATCGGGTCGCCGACGCCGGCCAGAGGGCCCATCATGCCGACTTTGATACCGTTGATCGTGCCGTCCGGGATATCGGCACCGTTGGCACGCTTCTCCTCGAGAGCGGCCGTGATGCCGATGATCGGAGCCGTAACGAACGGCTGCGTGTTATAGAACTCGAGGTGACGTTTGATGGCCTGCTTGAGCTCCTCGCCCTCATAGAGACGGCGCAGGACCGGCACCATGCCAAAGCAGAAACCGAGGTTCTGCATGCGCTCCATGTTCCAGGATGCCTGCAGGAAGTTCGAGCGGATGAAAGCCCAGAAGAAGTCCTGGGACGTAAGTTTCTTTTCCATGGTTATATTCTCCTCCTCTACGCAATCAGTCAAGCTCGTCATCGAGATCGTCATCCGCACCCGATGCAGCGGCGTTACCACCAGCCGGGGCAGCGGCGACAGCCTGATATTTCGGGTTCAGCTGGATGTACGTGATTGCGAGAACCAGACCGATAACACCGAGGCCGATGAGGTTGAACGTCGTGAATGCAGCAACGACGAAACCAAGGAAGAAGAACGACATGAGGTACTTCGCGCCCATCATGTTGATGACCATCGCATAACCTACGACGACGATGAAGCCGCCGGCAACCTGAAGGCCGCCCGTGATGACCTGCGGGATGGCATCCAGCATGCCCTGGACAGCGCCCGTGCCGATCGTCATCGCAACGAGCAGAGCCGGGACACCGACGCGGAGGCCCTGCAGGAGCAGCGCGCCATAGTGGCAGATATCGATGCCCCAGAGGTTGCCCTCCTCGGCGTAGCTGTCTGCCTTATGAGCAAACACGACGGAGACCGTCTTGCAGATGATGGCCAGGACCTGACCGGCAGCGGCAAGCGGCATGGCGATGGCGATACCGCTGGCCACGTCCTGATGGCCGGCGACAACGAGAATCGTCGAAATAACGGAGGCCAGAGCAGCATCCGGCGCAATAGCAGCGCCGATGTTCATCCAGCCGAGAGCGATCATTTCCAGCGTACCACCGATGATGATACCCGTCGTCATATCGCCAAGAATAAGACCAGTAATCGTGCAAGCGATGAGTGGGCGGTGCGTCTGCATCTCATCCAGGCAGGACCCCATGCCTGCAATCGTACCAAAGATGAAGATGAGCAGCACCTGAATCGTACTGAGTTCCATTTTTGTTTCCCTCCAAATACATGATCTGATGATGTATCCTCAAACCAGCGGATCGACAGGGGATGAACCGCTGGTTTTCAGCCTAATGCCTTACTGCTTGTTCAGGACATCCATGAGGTTGGTTTTCTTATCCGTATCCACTTTGCGGATCTCCAGCTCGATGCCTTTTTCGTTCAGCTTCTTGAAAGCCTCGACGTCCGCATCATCCACGGAGACAGCGCTCGTGATCTGGCGTTTGCCCTCATGGAAGCTCATGCCGCCGATGTTGACGCTCTTGATGTCCACGCCGTGCTCGACGAGATAGAGGACGCTTGCCGGTTTCGTGAAGAGGAGCAGGCAGCGGTCGTTCTCGTACTTCGGGTTGTTATAAACGCGGACAGCCTTTTCGAGACCGACGACGTGGCTCTTGATGCCGGCCGGTGCGACCTGCTTCAGCAGCGTGGCGCGAATCGTGTCGTTTGCGACGTCGTCATCGCAGACGATGATGCGCTGGCAGTTCGTAGCCTTCGACCATACGGTAGCAACCTGGCCATGGATCAGACGGTCGTCGATACGTGCTAATACAATTTTCATGATACATCCTCCTAATATACTTACCTACGCTCTGGATGATAAACTTTATCTTTTTTCCCAGATTTTCCTATGTATGCCGGACCGCTTTCCCCAAAGCCATCCGGCGTCCCCTATTCCTGCTCCGAGTCATTCCCCAATGACTCAGAGATCGTCCTCGTCGTCTTCGATCTGGCTGGCGTGGAACGTCTGCGTGCCGTTCTTGCCGGCCTCGACCGCTTTCTCCATGAGAGCCTTGATATCGGAGCCGTCGTCCACCATCTGTGCGCTGCACATCTCGATGAGCATCGGCAGGTTGACGCCCGTGACGATACCGTATTTCTCGTTGTTGATGACGAGACGGGCTGCTGCGTTGTACGGGCTGCCGCCGAACAGGTCGTTCAGGAAGAGAACGCCGTCCTCGCAGTCGAGCTCGCTGATCGCCTGCTCATACTTCTTGACGACATCGTCCGGACCCTCACCCGGAACGAGCGTGACAGCACGGACATTTTTCTGCTCACCCAGGATCATCTCGAGGGATTTCACGAGCTGCTCTGAGAACATGCCATGCGTACCAACGATAATACCAAACATATTGGTTCCTCCATTCTTCCCCTAAATACTTCTCCATGTTATCCAAGATATTTTTTCTGACGCCCTTTTATAATGCAATCTGCGTGCCAACTTTGTGTATCAAGATAAAATTATTCGAGAGCCGACAGATTTCGCACCTTTTTCTGACACTTTATAAAATCTTCCCAGTAAAAATAATACTCTTGCATCATTTTTGATACACTAAATAATCTGTATCGATACTCTCGATACGGTATCCACGCAAAATAACACGAAAAAAATACACTACGAAATACTATCCCGTAGTGTATGGAAGTGTATCCATCTTTCTCTTTTACGAAAATTTTTCTGAAACAACATTCAAAGCATGTTGCTCATATAGCAGAGCTCGTCTTCCTCAAAATGCAGTTTGAGGACCTGCTCGAAGACGCCGGATGCCTTGCGCAGGGCATGCAGCTTGCGCTGGTCCAGCTTGCTGCGGTCTCCCTGATAGACGAGGGGAGACCGCGTGACGACGCGCTCGAGGGCACAGCCGCAGTGTACGATCAGGCGGATGCGCAGCGGGTTCGAGAGATTCAATCCGAGCGTCTGCTCCAGTGTCTGATCGAAGTCGAGCAGAACCTTGATGATTTTCGAAGGATTCAGGTAGGTAAGGAAATGCTGCAGCGACTCCTCACAGATTTTCCGCACGATGATATCCCGCTTATCGGCAGGCTCCTGCGCCGCCTCACTCATGAGCTGCGCGAGTTCCGGCATCTCGCGGTGGTCCAGCAGTTCGAGGAGGATCTGCTCGCCCGTACCGTCGATAATCTGTTCCAAGGTGATGAAAGGAAGATTGCGCTTCGGCTTCTTCATGCCGACCGCCGCGACGAGATGATAGGACGAGGCGAACTCGTCGAGATGCTCCTCGAGATGAAGGAGGCCGACCGGCAGCACGGCCATGGGCTGTCCTGCGCGGTTGAGGATTTCCTCGACCATGGCCTTGAGCTTGATGGCTGCGCCCTGTCCCGTCGTGCAGATGGTTACGACGGCGTCCGGCTTGCCCTGTCCATGATCCGACGGCGTCACGTCGACGGCCTCGTACCCCTTGAATCCCAGTAGGGACTCATAGATGCTGTCGAGGTCCATGCCTACGATATCGGCTTTCCGCATGGCCTCCAGGATGAGCGGTGTTGATACCATATCGAGCGTACGGACTTCGATTTTCAGCTGGTCGGCAATCATCGACCCGAAATTGCAAAGAGACCCCATATCGGCAAGGATGAGCACGCCAGGCTTGACGTTCATGGTCTTCAGCATGGCGACGAGTTTTTCATAGATATCCTGCGGTTTCACATCCAGCGGCATATCGACGGCAAGCAGGTTCGTATCCGTCGTGCGGAACAGTTTCTGCGCGACTTCGACCATCGACGTCGCCGTATTGCGCCCGTGTGTCGCGACGACGATGATCACCTTGTCGTTGAGGTCATCGTCCTTCGCTGACTCCAGCAGCAGGGCGATGTACTCCACCTCAACATGCGGCACTTGGATCTCGTAATGCTTCTCGATGAGGCCTGCGATTTCCGCAGCGATCTGCAGGTATTCCACGTTCTGCGAGACCGCGCCTTCACTGCCCGTATAAGGAATCGTCTCCTTCGACTTGATGCGCTTCAGAAAAGCGGACAGATGCAGGCTGAAGGCATAGAGGAAGCAATCCGAATAGCTGCTGTTGAGCCGTTTCTGCACGTAGAGCGAAACCTGCTCCGCGAAATCGACCAGTGCCGGATCGACGATTTTCAGCAGTCGCTCGCGCGTCGTCATGTTGACGGAATGCTTCTTATTATAGAGATCACGCACGTAGACGTTGACGTCTGCGGCGACGACCTGCTTGATGAGGCCGCTCTCTATGCCCTCGCTTTTGAGCAGCTCGACTTTATCCTCCACGACCTGATACAGATTAAACGGCTCGCTGCCCTCCTCTCCGTCCTCGGACGGCACGGTACGGCCTGTCGGCGTGATGATGAGGTAGTCCGACAGATACTTCGTGAGTTCCGTGAGCACCTCGCGGTTCGCAGAGAGCGTGAGCAGGCCATTGCGGATCTGTGCCGGCAGCATGCGGAAATCAACCTCGAGGTAGTCCGGATTGTCGATGCCATTGAGAAATGCCTGCGCACAGAGCAGCTTGATGTTGCTCTTGAGCTGACCCACGTTGCCGTTACCGATGCTGCCGATGAGCGCCTTGACCGACTCCGCCCCCACGCGGATCGGCTTTTTTACGCGCTTCGCCTCATCGCGGAACAGGATGCTGATGATATCGATCTTCTCGGAAAGAGAACGTTCGGCGAGCGGCTTGATCTTGATGATGTTCGGGATGCGGCGCACGAACGTGCGGGTAAGTACCGAATCCGGGTCCTCCGTCGTCGCACCGATGATGAGGACTTTCGCATGGCGGCTGCGCGTCGTCTCACCGAGGCGGTTGTACGTGCCTGTATCCATGAAATAAAAGATCATCTCCTGTCCCTCTGGCGGCAGGCGGTGGATCTCGTCAAGGAACAGGACGCCGCCATCGGCCTCCTCGACGAGACCGGCCTTGGCGGTATCCGCGCCTGTGAACGCCCCCTTGATATGACCGAAGATATGGGAGATAAGCAGCTGCGGATTGTTGTAGTAATCCGCGCAGTTGAACGTCACAAACGGCGCATCCGGAGCAAAGCGGTGCATGACTTTTCCGTATTCGAACATGAGATGCGCAAACAGCGTCTTGCCGACACCGGTCTGACCGACGATGAGCGTATGCAGGCCATCCGGTGGATAGAGGATCGCTGCCTTTGCCTGCTCGACCTGCTTCTGCAGGCTGCGGTGTGCACCGACGAGCTTGTCAAAGGGGTTTGCCGCCTCCACAGTTTCCTGTTTAGGTTGGCACGCCTCGACGTTCTCGAACTGGCACGGCCCCTCGCCCAGGGAAATATCCAGCAGTTCCTCCAGCTTTGCCTTATCGAAATAGCGCACGGGCCGTCCGCCGAATTTGACGATGCATCCTTCGCGCTGCAGTTCGTTGAGTTCCTTCGATACGTTGTTGCGCAGGATATCGAGCGCCTGCGCGATCTCCTGCGCATCCATACCGATGCTCCCCTGCATCTGCTCGCGCGTATAGCTCGCTGACTGCTCCTGGATATAGGCCAAAATGCGCTCCCGCCGTTTCATCCGTCTTCCCCCCATACAAAGAATTGATGGTTTCATTATACCATCTGCAACCCATGCACGCAAAAATCTCTCCATGAGATATGGAGAGATTTTGCTGAAAGGAAGATGCGTATCGTATCAATATGAATAGACAGAGGACATCCGTATCGGTTACCATATGAGGATTTCTTATCTTACTGATCCTGCTTCAGTTTGCTGACAACGTCTGCAGCGGAGATTTTGTTCTCCTGCATGAACAGCACGAGCTCAGCATTATCGTTCTTCGCCTTCCGGAGGATGAGGGATTTTTTCTGCTCCTTGAGCTTTTTCAGCTGCGCTTTCTTAGCGACAATCTTCTCATCAATTGCTGCGATTTTTGCATCATAATCTACCTGTCTAGCCATTTTCATTTCTCCTTAGGTTAAGCCCAAAATGACATATTTTGTATAACTTCTTTCATGATAATATGAAAGATGAATATTTGTCAATATAATTTACGGATTTTGTTTTTCCATCAAAAAAGTTGGCACGGCCAGAGATGCGGAACAACAAAACCAGCATCCCCAACTGTGCCAACCATTCTCACAGGAATCCTTCCCGGAATAAAACTCAGCCGACGAGCTCGTAACCGGCATCGGTGATGACCTGTTTGAACTCATCCTGCGGAATCTCGCGCGTAGCTTCGACGTCGGCTTTGCCACCCTCGAGATCAACCGTCACGGCCGTGACGCCGTCCATTTTGCTCAAAGCGTCTTGGACATGTTTTTGGCAATGTGCACACATCATACCTTCGATTTTCAGCGTTGTTTTCATCGTAGTATCCTCCTTTGCCTGCCCGGCTGCTATATGGGCAGGCTCTTTTTCATGGGATTCGGCTTTATCCATAGCGACGGCATGCGCCGCGCGCCCGGTCTGAAAGAAGTTGAGCCGCAGGGCGTTCATCACGACGGTGACACTCGACAGGCTCATCGCCGCGGCGCCGATCATCGGGGACAGCTTGATACCAAAGCCCGGATAGAGAATGCCCGCCGCGAGCGGAATGCAGATCACATTGTAGAAGAATGCCCAGAACAGGTTCTCCTTGATATTGCGCATGACGGACCGCGAAAGGCGGATCGCATCGACGGCATCGAGGAGGTCGCTGCGCATGAGCACGGCATCTGCACTCTCGATGGCCACGTCCGTGCCGGCGCCGATCGCGATGCCGAGGTCGGCCTGCGCGAGGGCGGGGGCGTCGTTGATGCCGTCGCCGATCATCGCGACCTTATGTCCTTCGGCCTGGAGCTTGGCGATATGCTCAGCCTTGTGCTCGGGCAGGACGCCCGCGATGACCCGCGGGATGCCGAGGCGGCGGCGTACGGCCTCCGCCGTGCGCGCGTTATCGCCCGTGAGCATGACGACATCGACGCCGAGCTCGCGGAACTTCGCGATGGCTTCCTTGCTCGTCGGCTTTTCCGTATCCGCTGCACCGAGGATACCGATGAGATGGTCATCCTGTGCGAAAAGCAGCGGCGTGCACCCGTCATCGGCAAGACGGTCGAGCGCACCCTGGCTGGTGCTGACATCGATGCCATGTTCCTGCATGAGCCGCACATTGCCTGCATAATACGTATGCCCATCGGCCTTGGCGCGCACGCCGCGGCCAAAGACAGCCTCAAACGCCTGCATGGCCTTTGGGACGATATGCTTCTCCTTTGCGTAGGCCATGACCGCCTCTGCGAGAGGATGCTCGCTGCCCTGCTCGAGTCCCGCTGCAATGGCGATGAGCTCCTGCTCGGATACGCCGAGGGGCTGCACGGCCGTGACCTGCGGCCGCCCATTCGTGATCGTACCCGTCTTGTCCATGACGACCGTATCGATTGCGTGAGCCGTTTCCAGCGCTTCCCCCGATTTGATGAGGATGCCGTTTTCGGCGCCCTTTCCCGTGCCCACCATGATGGCGACCGGCGTTGCCAGGCCGAGCGCGCAGGGACAGGAGATCACGAGAATCGAGATGGCGATGGAGAACGCGAACTCCGTCGAGGCACCCGATGCGAGCCAGATGCCGCCCACGACGACGGCGATGGCGATGACCGCCGGCACAAAGATCCCGGCGATGCGGTCGGCCAGGCGCGCGATCGGCGCTTTCGAGGCACTGGCCTCATCGACGAGGCGGATGATCTGGCTCAGCGTCGTATCCTCGCCCACGCGCTCCGCGCGAAAACGGATAAAGCCCTGCCGGTTGATCGTCGCCGACGTCACGGCGTCGCCCTTCTGTTTGTCCACGGGGATGGACTCGCCCGTGATGGCCGATTCGTCGACGCTCGTCTGGCCGTCCAGGATGACGCCATCCGCCGGGATGCGCTCACCCGGCCGTACGACGACCGTATCGCCCTGTACGAGCTGCTCGATGGGGATGACCTGCTCCGTCCCGCCGCGCACGACCGTCGCCTGCTTTGGCGCGAGGTCCATGAGTTTCTCGAGGGCCTTGCTCGTCTGCCCTTTCGCCTTGGCCTCCAGGTATTTGCCCACGGTAATGAGCGTGACGATCATGCCCGCCGACTCGAAGTAGAGATTCGTGCTGTACTCCCCGACGAGGGCCATATCGCCGTGCCCGAGGCCCCAGCCCATGCGGAAAATCGCAAAGGCACCAAAAAGTGCCGAGGCCATGGAGCCCATGCCCACGAGGCTGTCCATATTCGGGGCACCGCGGAACAGGTTCCGGAAACCGTTCGTATAGTATTTCCGGTTCAGATACATAATCGGCAGCACGAGCAGGAACTGCGAAAACGCGAACGTAATGGCATTTTCCGGCCCGTGGAAGATATCCAGGAACCACTGCGGGAACTGGACGCCGAGGTACTCGTGTGCCATGTGGTGCATCGAGATGATCATCGTCGGGATGAGGAACACGATGGACCAGATGAGGCGGTGCTTCATCTCTGCGATGTTCTTCTGCACGGCAGATGCACCGCTTTCCGATGAAACCGCCTGCGTCGTCTTTGCCGCGCCTTTGACCGACGCGCCGTAGCCGGCATCCACGACGGCCGCGATAATGGTGTCTGGATTCGTCCTGCTCTCGTCGTACTGCAGCTGCATGCTGTTCGTGAGCAGATTGACCGTGACATCTGCCGTGCCTTCGACCTTCTTCACGGCTTTCTCGACACGGGCCGAGCAGGCCGAGCACGTCATGCCCGTGATATCAAATTTTTCTTTCTTCATAGGATACCCCCTTGTCATGCAAAACGCGCGGATTGCTCCCTCCGCCGCTTATTTCATGACTTTCTGGAGCGTGCAGACCAGCTCATCGACGACCTCATCGTGACCGGCGCGGATGTCCTCCACAACACAGCTCTTGATATGCTGGGCGAGGAGTTCCTTGTTGAATGCGTTGAGCGCCGACTGGATGGCGCTGACCTGCGTGAGGATATCCACGCAGTAGCGGTCGTCCTCGACCATCTTGCGCACGCCGCGCACCTGCCCTTCGATGCGGTTCAGCCGCGAAATCAGGCATTTGTACTCCCTGCCGTCCTTATCGCGGTGCTTGTGCTTGACGCCGTCTGCACAGCAGCATGTTTTTTCTTCTTCTGCCATCGTAAAACTCTCCTGTCTATATGGGGTACCCTGACCGTCTCTCACAGTCCATATACCCCCTTACGGTATTGATTTTATACCTATAGGGGGTATATGTCAAGGCAAAAAAGAGAGTGCCTACGCACTCTCCCTGCTTATTGACGGTGATGATGGCCGCCCTGAATCGACCCGATGATAATGTCCCCCAGTACCTTGCCCCAGTCTACATCCTCCGGCTTTGACGCACGTGGCTTGGCATGCGCCTTTTCGTCGGCGCGCTGCAGGGCACGCCATATATTGTCGTCCGTCTTATCCGAGGCATCCCAGGCGAGCTTCAGCTCGTCGTATGCCACATCCCAGCGCTCCTGATCCGAGTAGATGAGACCGCGGTAGTAGTGGCTGCGCCAGATCGGGTAGATTGCATTATCATGCGGCGTACGCTGGGCACTCGAGAAATCCTCAAGCGCGAGATACGTCGAGTGCATCTCATAATACGCCCGCCCGCGCAGATAATATGCATAGGCCAGCGGGCTGTCGCTGACACTGCGGTCGCTGATGATCGCGCTCGTGCGCGTTACCGCCTCACGGTACGCCTCACGCTGGATGAGCGCAACGACCTGATCGAATTCCTGCCCAAGCGTATACTGGCTCTCGAGCTTGCCGCCGATTTCCGTCTTTTCCTTGCCATTGGCTTTCTGGTACTTTTCCAGGAGTTCCTCATTCTGTTTCTTGAGTGCATCCCGCTCTTTCTGGAGTTTCTCGATTTCATCTTTGCGCTGCATCATGGCCTGGAGGTCGAGATGGTCCGTATCGACCTCTGCCGTGATCGTCACCGTATATTTCCAGACATCCCCCGTGAGTGACGGCTGATCTTTCTCATCGGTCACTTTCAGGACTGTGCCGGAAATCGTGCGGACCTCATCCTCGCTGAGCTTGAGGTTCTGCGTCTTCGAATAGCTCTCGACATAGACGCCGGCCTTCTCCGTCGCCACGCGCATGGCTTCCTGCCGCGCCGCGTCCTTCGCGACCTTCGGCGAGTCGTTCTCGCCCATGATATAGACGCCCGATGCCGTGATCACCTGCGGGGCCGCCGCTCCCGTCATCGGCAGCAGGAGCAGCACGGCAGCCAGCAGCAGGGGCACAAGTCCTTTCCTGACGTTCATCACATCTGCCACCTTCTTACTATAGCTAGGAAAGATCGTTTCTCGTCTTTCCGCTCTATGATACCTATCGATATTCTTCCCCTTCATCTTAACCAACCGGCCGTATGGGGGAATTGTAATCCGTTAAGAAGTTCATTAATCCGTTGATGGAGTCAACCGGAGGAGCAAAAACAGCCCTGCGAAAAAAATGAAACTTTTTTCGAAAAAAGTGTTGACAGTTCCGCATGACGAGGCTATAATATATCTTGTCAGTTGCGAGAGCGACAAAGACCAAAAACAAAATATGCTGATTTAGCTCAGTTGGTAGAGCAGCTCATTCGTAATGAGCAGGTCGTAGGTTCGAATCCTATAATCAGCTCCATTGCAAAGTCAAACCTCCGAGATGTTCGGAGGTTTTTTTGTAGTATATATTTGTAGAAATACAAAAAGACCGTCCCTCAGCCAATGCCGGGAACGGTCTTTGCTTTATGCGTGATTCTTTTTATAAATCTGATACCCCACGCCGAGCACGGCGAGCCAGATCGGGAGGAAGAGGACGGCGAGCTGCATGTCGGGGATCTGCGCCATGAAGAACACGACGGCGGCCAGGAACAGCAGGCTGAGGTAGTTCGTCGCCGGATAGAGGATCGACTGGAACTTCGTCGTCTTGCCCGCTGCCGCGCAGGCCTGGCGGAACTTCAGATGCGTGACGCATATGACCACCCAGCTGATGACGGCCGCGCAGGTGGCGATCATCATGAGGTACATGAAGACGTGTCCCTCGAGGAAATAGTTCAGCAGCACGACCACGAGCGTGCAGCCCGACGACACGAGGATGCCGACGACCGGCACGCCGTGCACGGACAGGCTCTTGAAGATGGCCGGGGCCTCCCCTTTCTGCGCCAGGCCGTACAGCATGCGGCTGTTGCTGTAAATCGCGGAGTTATACACGGAGATCGCCGCGATGAGCACGACGAAATTCAGGATGTGCGCCGCTGCCGGGATACCGACGTTCTGGAAAATCTGGACGAACGGACTGGCCTTCATGCCGACCTCATTCCACGGCCAGAGCGCCATGAGCACGATCATGGTGCCGACGTAGAAAATCAGGATACGCCAGATGACCTGGTTGATGGCACGTGGAATCGTGCGGTCCGGGTCCTCTGCCTCGCCGGCCGTGATACCGATGAGCTCGATGCCGCCGAACGAGAACATGACGACGGCCGTCGCGAGCGCAAAGCCCCAGAATCCATTCGGGGCAAAGCCGCCGTTGCTCCAGAGATTGCTGAAGTTCTCCGGGAACGGCTGCGGCGAAACACCGAGCAGGTAGAGGCCGAGCACGATCATGAGCACGATGGCCGTGATCTTGACGAGCGCCATCCAGAACTCCGTCTCGCCGTAAGCGCGCACGTTGATGAGATTCAGCGCCGTGATGACGACCAGGCACACGAGCGCCGAGAGCCATTGCGGCACGTCGGGCAGCCAGAAATTCACGTAGATGCCGACGGCCGTGAGCTCGGCCATCGAGACGAGCACGTAGTTGAACCAATAGTTCCAGCCCGAAACGAACCCCGCGAAGCGGCCCCAGTATTTCGAAGCATAATAGCTGAACGAGCCCGAGACCGGCTCATCCACAGCCATCTCTCCGAGCATGCGCATGATAAAGAAGATCACGATACCGCCGAGCAGATAGGACAGGATGACGGCCGGCCCTGCGAGCGCAATCGTCGATGCCGAGCCGTAAAACAGCCCCGTGCCGATCGCGCCGCCCAGCGCAATCATCTGCAGATGCCGGTTCTTCAGCCCGCGTTTCATCTGTGCAGGTTTATCCATAAGACATTCCTCAATTCTTAGATAATATATGAGTACAAAAATACTTTCCTATTATACCATCATAGCGATAGGAATTGCAAGATGTATGCAAAATTCTTCAAAGTGTAACGCCATTTGCACTGGGCAAACCACAGCGATATAATAGAGCCATATTTCCAGGAGGTACATATGCAACGTTTCGATCCACGCATTTATCTGTTTGCCTGCGGGCATTTCTCGGTCGACTGGGCACAGAGCGCCCTGCCGGCACTCATCCCCTATTTCATCGCGACCTGCCATCTGAACTATCAGGACGCGGGCTCGCTGATGTTCGCGAACATCCTGCTCGCATCCATCCTGCAGCCGCTGTTCGGCTACTACGCAGACAAGGTCTCCAAGCCCTGGATTGCCCCGATCGGCCCGCTCGTCAGCGGCCTGGCCATCGCGGCCATCCCATTCACCACGAACTACTGGCTCATCTTCCTCTGCTCCATGCTCAGCGGCGTCGGCTCGGCGTTCTACCACCCGGAGGCCGCGCGCATGGTCAACGGCCTTGCCGGCGACCAGAAAGGGCGCGCGCTCGGCACATTCTCCGTCGGCGGCAACGCCGGCTTTGCCGTCGGGCCGATGGTCTCCGGCTTCTTTGCCTACGTCGCCGGCATAGAGGGGCTGGTCGTCTTCGGCATCGTGAACACCGTCATCGCCCTGCTGCTCTATCACCAGATCCCGCGCGTCCGCGCCGATATCAAAAAGCTTCGCATCGCAGAGGAAAAAGCCCACCCGAACCTCGTACGCGAAAACGACTGGCGCTCGTTTGGCAAGCTCACGTTCGCCATCTTCGCGCGCTCCACGGCGTTCTCCACGTGCAACGCGTTCATCCCGCTCTACTGGATGCACGTGCTGAACACCTCTGCCCAGAACGGCAGTCTGGCGCTCACGATTCTCTTTACGCTCGGCGCGTTCGTCACCTATTTCGGCGGCCTGATCTCCGACCGGCTCGGCTTCGTCCGCATCATGCGCCTCTCGTTCGCCCTCATGATCCCGGCTATGGCGCTGCTCGTCAACAGCACGAATGTCACGGTCGCGACGGGCGCGCTCGTACCCGTGGCCTTCGCCCTGTTCGCGCCGTACAGCGCCATCGTCGTACTCGGACAGACGTACCTAGGCAAGAACATCGCGTTTGCCTCTGGCGTCACGCTCGGCCTGCAGGGCACGTTCGGCGGCCTGCTCGCGCCGCTCATCGGCCGCGCCGCCGATACCTGGGGCTTGCAGCCCGCGTTGCAGATCCTCTGGGTCATCGCCATCATCGCGACCATCGCGTCATTCCTGCTGCCTATAACGGCAGAGGATAAATCCTAACGCAAAAGAAAAATAAGGGGCTGTGCACGAGTGAAGAATCACTTATGCACAGCCCTTTTTGCTGCCTCACTGTCGGCGCAGGCCTTCGTAGACTTCATGCAGCATCCCCTCCATGATGCTGCGCATGACCTCCTCGCTTCCGGTGACGAATTTCACGAATTCGTCGTTCTGCTGGAAACGATCGAGGATGATGTCCGTGAATTTCGACTGGTAGTAGGACTGGTAAAACATCCTCTCATCGTTGTGTTTGGCAAAGTTGACGGCCTTTGGATCGCGCTGGAAGTCGTCGGCGATCTGCTGGAGCACCCGGTCCTCACCCGTGAAGTTCGTCTGATATTTTTCGTTGATCTGCTCGATGATCGCGGCGAGCGGCTTTTTCTCGGGCTGGCGGGTCGCACCATTGCCTCCCGTGATGGGCTGCAGCACACCGTCCGCGTTGAGCGTGATGGAGCCGTCGAAGTCCTTTTTGAGCTTGTAGTACTCGAGGCCGAGCAGGCGTTCCACGTCCACGGTCTCGTGCTGCTCGTGTGGCAGCACGCTCGCGAGCAGGCTGGCAAAGACGCTGTAGCCCTGCATGTCGCGGTCAAACATGCGCGCTATCTGCGTGATGAACGCATAGATGCGGTTGAAATGCCGCAGCAGCTGGCGGAACTCGCGCTGCTGCTCCAGCGGCTTCGCGAGGTAACGGTCGAGTGTCGGCTTGAGCAGGCTGGAGAGCTGGCCCATGGCCTCGCCCTCGCCGCCGGAGCGGTAAAAGAGCGTGGCGACGGCCTGCACGTCCTCGCGGCCGTAGAGGCCGAAGTTGTCGAGCTGCGCACGCATGCTGTAGATGATGTCGGGGTCCGTCCCCTCCGCCAGCGTCGTGCCATCGTAAAACGGCTCAAAGGCGGCCTGAATTTCCTCGGCGGTATTGACGAAGTCCAGCACGAAGGTGTCGGACTTGCCCTTGCAAGTGCGGTTCAGGCGGGAGAGCGTCTGCACCGCCTTGACGCCGCTGAGCTTCTTGTCGACGAACATCGTATGCAGCAGCGGCTCGTCAAAGCCCGTCTGATACTTCTCGGCCACGACGAGCACATTGAAGTCGTCGCCGTGGAACGCCTCGGGCAGCGCCTTTTCGCTGATGTGCTCACCGTCCGCCTGCACGTTGAGCTGCGGCTCGGTGTAACGCTCGCCTCCGTCCTCGACCTCACCGGAAAAGGCGACGAGCACGCCGACGTCATCTGCCAGGTGGTGCTGCTCGATGTAGCTGCGGATGGCGAACAGGTAGCGCACGGCATGCAGCCGCGAGGCCGTGACGATCATGGCCTTGGCGCGGCCGCCGATTTTGTGCCGCGTGATGCGCAGGAAATGCTCCATGATAATCTCGGTTTTCTGCGCGATATTGTGCGGGTGCAGCGTCTCAAAGCGCTTGATGGAGGCGACGGCCTGAGCGTTGTCGAGCTCGGGGTTCTCCGGCGTGTCCTTGATGATTTTGTAGTACATGCTGTAGGTCACGTAGTTCTGCAGCACGTCGAGGATGTAGTGCTCCTCGATGGCCTGCCGCATGCTGTAGATGTGGAAAGGCACATAGGCACCGCTATCGTCCTGCTGGCCGAAAATCTGCAGCGTGCGGTTCTTTGGCGTGGCGGTAAAGGCGAAAAACGAAAGGTTCGGCTGCTGGCCGTGCGCGGCGAGCTCGTCGAGCAGAGGGTCATCCGCATCGCGCAGGGCCGCCTCGTCCTGCTCCGTCTGGCGCGCGTACGCCTCGAGCACGGCCTCGCGGTCGCCGAGCGCCGTTTTCAGCTTGCGCGCGCTCTTGCCCGTCTGCGAAGAGTGCGCCTCGTCCACGATAATGGCGAAATGGTCGCCGCCTGCGCGGATCTCCCGATAGATGACGGGGAATTTCTGCAGGGTCGTGATGATGATTTTCCGCCCCGCGTTGATGGCGTCGCGCAGCTGCTTCGCGTTTTTATCGATTTTCTCCACGACACCCGGCACGTGCTCGAACTGGAAAATGGTGTCCTGCAGCTGGCTGTCGAGCACGCGGCGATCCGTCACGACGATGACCGAGCGGAACACCGGCCTATCGTGCGCGTCGTGCAGACTGGCGAGGCGGTAGGCCAGCCACGCGATGGAGTTGGACTTGCCCGAGCCCGCACTGTGCTCGATGAGGTAGTTGCGCCCCGCGCCGTGCGCGCGCACGTCCGCGAGCAGCTTCGTGACAACGTCGAGCTGGTGGTAGCGCGGGAAAACCATGCGGTCCCGCGCGGCATCGTAGAGCATGTATTTGTGGAAAATCTCCAGCAGGCTATCCCGCTGCAGGACCTGCTGCCAGAGGTAGGCCGTCACAAAGCCGTCGGGGTTTGCCGGGTTGCCCGCGCCGCCGACCTGCCCCGCGCCGTTGGAGCCCTGATTGAACGGCATGAAATACGTATCCCGGCCCGCCAGCCGCGTGGTCATCCACGCCTCGTAGAGGTCGACGGCGAAATACACCAGCGTGCGCTTGCGGAAGCGGAACACCAGCTCCTGCGGGCTGCGATCATCGCAGTACTGCCGCCGGCTGTCCGCGACGCTCTGCCCCGTAAACTGGTTCTTGAGCTCCAGCATGACGAGCGGGATGCCGTTGACGAACAGCGCCATGTCCACGGAATTCTCGTTGTGCGCGCTGTAGTAGAGCTGGCGCACGCAGCGCAGAATATTCACCTCATACAGGGCCTGCGTGTCCGCGTTCAGCCCCGTCTCAGGCCGCCAGCCGACGAGCTGGAACCGCACGCCGCGCGTCTCGAGCCCGTGGCGCAGCACGTCGAGGATAGACGTCTCCCGGCGCGCCAGCACCCGGCAGAACGTGTCGAGGAATTTCTGCTCCGGCTGCGCCCCCACGGCGGCCACATAGCGCCGCCAGGTCTGCGGCTGCGACTGCTGCACGAAGTCCAGCAAATCCTGCGGGATAAGTGCCCGCTCCGCATCGTACATCTTCGAGGTGCCCTTCTGCCAGCCCCCATCCGGCGAGCAGAGCCACGCCTCGATAGCCCCCTCGAAATCCTTCTCCAGCAAAGCCATTCACTCCACCTCCCGTTTGCCCGTGACCACCTCATAAATCATCGACCGCTTGTAGTCTGCTAGCTGCTCAATCAGCGCCCGACGCTTCGCGATGTCCGCATCAATAGCCGTGCACTTCGCATCAAGGAATGTTATGATTTCTTGTTGCTCCTGCAACTTAGGTATTGGAATAATAAAGCCTAAAATAGTGGTGGCATTCGTTGATGCTAGATTAGTGGTCTTTTTGGCTGTCATATCAAAATAATTTCTGCCAACGTCCGAGGCTGTAAGATACGCTAGGTACGGCGTATCCAGTTTATCATTCGTAGTTACTGCAAAAACGTGATTCTGATGTAGACATTTTTCTATTTCATTATGCCAAATACAACCACGAGCTAGCTTATCACGGTCACCGCCCTCATTCATGAGCAGTTCCCCCTCATGTAAGGCGAACGTATCCATTTCTTCGGGCAATACCCGTATTGTCTTGACCACTTGTAAATCCAGATGACCATCCTGAACATTAGCTACACGCAAATATGGGCACTCAACAAGTCTATCCAGTTCCTCTGGAGAATATTTCTTGCCAAGGGTTATACCCGCCTTAATCCCTACGAAGAACTTTAACTGCCCAACCTGCCATGTCTCAGGAATCTCCCCAATCCACTCCACGCCACTGTCCCGCAGCGGCACCTCGGGATGCAGCCCGTGCGTCACCGTCTCCGTGATAAGGGATTGCTTGTAGGCCGTCAGCTGGTCAATCATTTTTTGAGTTTGCGTGATATTCGCGTCAATTTTTTCACAGGTATCCTGCAAATATGCTCCTAGCAATTCCTGTTCTGCCTTGGGTGGGCACGGGATGTAAATATTCTTCATACTCGACCACTTCGTCGACCACAAATCGTCTACTATACCGTTCCCCCAACGATAGAACTCATCCGCAAACGGCTCAGACTTAAAGACAAAACTGTAGTAGCGGTTATCTACCGCATGGCGCGGTTTCAATACAGTGTTAATCAGTGAGCATGATCCATCATATTCTGAAATGCCGCATGAGCCGCGCCGGTCCGAGCGGCTATTGATGACAAAGTCGTTTTTGCAAATCAGCTTTCGATTATCGCCGTTATCGGTTTTAGCTGCCGTCTCTAGTTGCGGCAAAATGCCTTGCTTGGTAACAGATAGTGGCGGGTAATCTTTGTCGCTAACCTTCGTATTGCGTTCATCATAAGCATTCCCGATTTTGGTAAGCGTCCAATCTTCTGGTATCTCCCCAATCCACGCAATCCCGCTGTCCTTCATTTTCCGCATGGTTTATCCTCCGCTTTTGCTTGTCGATACCCGAGCAAAATGATATAATCATAGTAACAAGAGCAGCCGGTGTCCAGAACCATCAGCTCGCCCTTCCATATTACTTGAACGAGAAGGGGCTGCGGCCCGACACATGTCAGCATCACCCCTTCCGGATCGGCTTTCTTCACTTCATTGGCAGCTGGGAACTACCGCCGAAGTTGCAGAATGCCAATCACGATCTCTACGAACGCCAGTACAAGGCTAAGCTTTTCGTAAGTGCTCATGACATTCACCTCCCCATCGAGGGAGAGCTGATGTCAGCTGCTCTCACGTCAAGTATAGCATACGTACTGGTGTTTTTGTATACCGCACGCGTATTTAGCTCTGAAAAATCCTCGCCAGGCTGCCGTCGAGCTCCTGCGCGAGGGCGCGGATGTCGGCCGCGATGTCGGCCGCCGGGCGTGGCGGCTCGTAGTGGTAGAAGTAGCGCGTGAAGGGGATTTCGTAGCCGATGGTCGTCCGTGTGGGGTCGACCCAGGCGTCAGGGACGAAGGGCAGGACCTCGCGCTGCATGTAGGCGTCAATGTCCTCGCGCAGCGGTACATTCTCGGTGTCGCGCAGGCTGGGATCCGGCATGGGCTGGCCCTTGGCATTGTGGTAGATGGCGCCGGCCGCGTCCACCCGCACGAGCGCCTGCTGGCGCGTCTCCTCGTCCTGAGCGCGGCCACAGCTGACCGTGCCGCAGTAGTCGGGGTCGCCCGATTTCCAGTCGAGGTTGGCGAACTTACGCAGCGTCAGTTTATGGTGCAGGCGCTCCTGCCACGCGTGCTGGTCGAACGTTTCCGCGAGTGCGTCGATGTCCATGTAGTCTGCGTCCTGCTTCAACTGCTGCAGGATAGCAAAGGCTACCCGCAGATCCTCGCGGTTTTCCTGCTCGCGCAGGCGCTTTTTCGCCTCGCGGCCCTTCTCCTGCGCCAGTGCCGCGCGCTCGTCGAGCGTCAGCAGGTCGGTGTAGACGCCCTCAGCCCGCAGCCGCGCCTGCACCGCATCGAGCGTTGTCTCGTTGATGCTTGCGACGTAGCGCACGGGGCGCTCCACGGTGATTTTCTGGTAGCCGAAGTCCTCATTGGCGAAGATACGGCAGTTGTCCGTCTCGCGGAAGTCGCCATAGAGACGACTGATGGCGTCAATCTGCTCCGGCGTAATCTCCACGCGCTTGCTGCCGAGCGACTTGCGCATTTTCGTGTAGATGCCGTTCGCGTTGATGAGCTGCACCTTGCCGCGGCGCAGGGGCGACTTGCGGTTGGAGAGCACCCAGATATACGTCGCGATGCCCGTGTTGTAGAAAATGTCGTTGGGCAGGGCCACGATGGCCTCGAGCAGGTCGTGCTCCAGCAGGTAGCGGCGAATCTCCGAAGGGCCGCTGCCCGCATCGCCCGTAAAGAGCGGCGAGCCGTTGTGGATGATGGCCACGCGGCTGCCGTCTCGTTTCATTTTGCTCACGGCCGTCTCAAGGAACAGCATCTGGCTGTCGCCGATGGCGGGCAGACCCGCGCCGAAGCGCCCGGCATAGCCCTCCTTCGCCTCCTTGAGCACGGCCTTTTTCTCGTTTTTCCACTCGCGGCCAAACGGCGGGTTCGAGAGAATATAGTCGAACGTCTCGCCAGTAAACTGGTCGTCCGAGAGCGTGTTGCCCACCTTGATGTGTGAGGCGTCCTCGCCCTTGATGAGCGTGTCGGCCTGGCAGATGGCAAATGTCTGGTCGTTGATTTCCTGACCGTGCGGGATGAACTCGGCCGAGCTGTTGAGCGACTGCAGGTACTCACTCGCCACCGAGAGCATACCGCCGGTGCCGCAGGCCGGGTCGTAGAGCGTCTTTACCACGTCCGGCTGCGTGAGCACCTCGCTGTCGTCCATGAACAGCAGGTTGACCATGAGACGGATGACCTCGCGCGGCGTATAGTGCTGCCCCGCGTCCTCGTTGCTGGACTCGGAGAATTTGCGGATAATCTCCTCGAATACATAGCCCATTTCGATGTTCGAGATGTGGTCGGGGTGGAAGTCCGCTTTCTCCGTCGTGAACTCCTGCAGCACGATGTAGAGGATGCCCTTGTCGTCCATGCGCGTGATTTCCGGGTCGAAGTTGAACCGTTTGATAATCTCCCGCACATTGGCCGAGAAGCCATGCAGATAGTTGCGGAAGTTCGCCGCAATGTTGTCCGGATCATCCATGAGCTTCTCGAACGTGAACGGGCTTGCATTGTAAAACGGGTATTTTGACGCCTTGCAGATAAACTTCTCGCGCAGCTTGTAGATGGCTGGCGCGTCATGGATGGCCTGCTGCACCGCCGGTTTCGTGTCGCGCAGCACGCAGTCAAAGCGCCGGATGACCGTCAGCGGCAAAATCACATTGCCATACTCATGCGGCTTGTACACGCCCGTCAGCTTATCGGCAATGGCCCAGATCAGGTCGGCCTTTTCCTTGACATTTACGGTTAAACTCAAAATCAAAACCTCATTTCTTCGTTGCCAATCTAAGCTACTGAATCTATTATAACATTTACCTTCGCAGCAGAACACGAAATCCTGGAGTCTCAGAAGAAAACATCCTGCACAAAAAAAGGGGCTGCTGCACATGCAACAGTCCCGTTTCTGCTTTTCCTGTCACGCCGGGATATCGACGTTTGCGCCGCGGTATTTGTTGTCCGCGTCGGATTCTTTCATATCCTGCTGATAGGGATTATCTTCATTGTAATAGCGGATCTGCGTGTCCGTCTCGCCGCCGGAGATGTACGTCTGGCCGCATTCCGGGCAGATGGCGGTCTTCAGGCGCACGGAGGCCTGCACGACCTTGCCGTTGCCTTTATCCGCCTTTTCGTAGGCGTTGGCGACATGCTCCTGCTCGTGGCTCATGACGACGGACGCCGCGTTCTCCGGCGCGATATGCCCCGCCGCCTTGAACGAGACCATTTCGTTTGAGCCGTCCTGATACTTGCGCTTCTTGCACGTCTCGCATTCCTCTGGCGTAGACTTGTGCCCGGTCGCGTGAGCCTTGACCTCATCCGGCGTAGGGCGCAGATCATCCGCCGTGCCGACTTTTCCGTCCTTGCCGGCCATGCCGTACTTCTGATAGGCATCCCAGTCAAACTTACCCGGCCCCTGAATTCCGAAATCCATTCCTCTCACCTCTTCACGATCCATGTTTTCCTTCGGTTCTGCTTTTATTTTATCATATCGCAGCCGTTTTGCCTAGAAAATCATGGTGCCGGGAAGGTAAACCGTTCGACTTTTTCCGCTCCCTGTTCATCGGCCTCACGGCGGTATTTGACATAGATTTCCGGGGCCTTCCCTTCCTGCAGATGGAACGCCATCGTCGCGAGCGTCTGCTCGCTTGTGGGTGTGCTCCCTGTACGCCAGATGCTGTTATCCGGGCCATCGTTCTGGTCTGCAGACATGGTAAGGAAATCGTCGAGAGAAAATGGCTTTTCGCCATTTCGCAGCAGTTCCGCGATACGGTTGTAACGCATATGGCTCGACGTGCCTTTTTTGATGTTCAGATCGGCAAAAGCCGGATCGAGGTAATGGTTGGTATGCGCTGCCGTCCCCTGCCTGACGATACGCACCTTCATCGCATCGCCGCGCCCGACCTCGACGATGGCGATCTCCTTCGCATCGGCAAGCATGAGGAAGTTCGGGCCGCGCGTCTCCTGCACCACGGCCAGCGCTTCCTCCACGCTCCCGCATCCGGCAAGGATCTCCGTGAGTACGCCGTGCTGCGGCATCGCATGACGGATCGTTTTCGGTATGCTGCTCGCCGAGGCCGACACAATAGCCACGCCTGCCTCATTCACACCGCCGCGTAGGCTGCGATGCCCTTTCTCGCCGCAGTAGAGCCCATAAAAGCGGTACCGTCCCTTATCCGTGCGCAGCAGCAGCCGTTGGCTCTCCGGTTTCCAATCCCGGTTCTTCACCAACAGTGTCCCGCCTCCCTGCACAAACTCCGTCCCCTGCGCCGCAAACAACGTACACGCCTGCGCAGGGAGTGCCAGCGCAAAAAGCACCATAGTCCCCATCGCAAAAGCCAGCAGCCTGCCTGCCCATTGGATTCCTGACATAGCCGATTCCATGTCCTTTCTCCTATCACGCTAAATCCGGCAAAACACTGGTCACCGAAGGGAACTGGAGGAGTTTTTCCGTACCGGGGATGTGGCGGCGCTGGGTCTCGGCGTAGCGGGAGGTGATGGCGTAGCCGTCCAGTTGCATGGCACCGGCGGCCTGCGCTGCCGCGAGCATCATGGAGCGGCTGCCGCCCGAGTAATCGATGGCGGTCGTGCCGACGCTGTCCCAGATATCGTACTGCTTCTTCATGACGCGATAGATGGCAGCCGCATCGCCGCGATTCACACGCGTGCAGAGGCAGCGCTCGTCATCCCATGCGAGGTTGCGCATGAGCTGGTGGAACTGTGGCAGATCCTGCGGGTAGCAGATGACGTGGATGCTCTGCGGCTCGAGCAGGCGCACGACGAATGCCGCTTTCTCCCACGAAGCGCCCATGAGCACGAACAGACCATAGGTCTCCGGCAGGCTCATGCCCGCGTGCACTTCGCAGAACTGCTCCTGCGCGAGCGGGATCAGCTCGTTATCATAGTAATTCTCCGCCCAAAGCTCCTGCTCCGGTGTATCCGTCGGCAGGCCGAGCCAGATATCGTTCTTTTCCCCTAAACTCACCATGGTGAACCCCTCCTTGTCTTTCCTGTCTTCTCCTTTACCTTCCCTATTCGCCTTTTCCGGCAAAATACCTGCCGATAGCCGAAATCCTGCCCGTCTTTAAGGCGGATTTCATTGACACATGATAACGTAATGGACGTAATCAACGAAGGAAATATCCCGACAGGAGGGATTGATTTTGCCGATACCAACCCGATTCCGGAAAAAAGGTACCAGGGCCATCATGGCCGGTCTGCTGACGGTCTCACTGGCCCTGCCGATGCCGCGCGCCGAGGCCGTCGACGTATGGGGAGCCGCCGCGCAGGCACTCGGCGTCTACAGCGCTTACCAGTCGACGCTCTCCTCGATGCTCGCCATGGGCAACAACGTCCATGCACAGGTGCAGAGCCGCCTGCAGGACCTCAAGGAGAACGGCCGTGACCGCAACCCGCACGACATCGCCATCGTCGACGAGGTCATGAACCGCCTCGTGAACCACGCGGACTACGCGCTGAAGGACAACTCGCTCCCGTTTATCTGGAGCGTCAACGACAGCAAGGTATTCAACGCGGCCTGCTACCCGACGGATTACGTCTCGATCAACCGGGGCCTCGTGCGCGGACTGAACTGCGATCCCGACGAGATCGCCGCCGTTCTCGGCCACGAGCTCACGCACGGCCTCGAGCAGCACAGCGCACACGACTACGCGAAGGCCGTCGCCCAGTACTACGGCATGAGCTTCCTGAATATGGACGCGAACCTCATGGACTGGAACAAGCTCGCCGGCCTCGCGAACTACTCCATCGCGAAAAACGTCACGCTGCCCTCGGAGTACGATGCCGATATCGGAGGATTCTACCTCATGACGAGCGCGGGGTTCAACCCCGGCGGCGGTGCGGCTGCCATGGCGCGCATGGCCTATTATTTCACCTACGAGACGCAGGACCCGCTCGAGTACCAGTCCCTCGACCCGAAGGACAAAAACCAGGAAAACTACAACGACCACCCGGACACCGACCTGCGCGAAAAAAAACTCGCGGAGCTCATGACGGCCTACAGCGCAGGCCACGTCACGGTCAAAAACCGCAAAGACGTCTACATCGATGATCAGCTTTTCCTGTCCGCCGACTGGACGAACGAGAACTACGATAACACGGTCGAAAACGCCTACTACATCGCCGGTGGCCTCGCAAAGGCGTTCCACGACTACGCGAGCATCGACGGCTGGCAGTTCGGCGCACGTCAGTTCCTCACGGATGACCGCGTCTACCGTGTGCTACGCGACTTCACGGAGCGCGGGAACGCCACGGGGCGCCTGCAGGAGCTCGTCGCGAGTGCGTACGCGAGGGAGGCGGCGTCCGGCGCACGTGAAAAACTCCGCGCCGACGAAAAAGCCCGTGCGGACAAATACGCCGCTGCCCGCGCAGCCAGCCTGTCCGCCGAGGCGAAGACGACGAAAAAATGGCGCGAAAACGCCGATACCTACAGCGACTATGGCATGCCTGAGCACGCTCTCTTTCAGATGCGCCGCGTCTACGATGCAGCCACGCAGGACGATGCCGCCGAAAACCTCGTCATCCGTGGCCGTGCGAAGGCCGTCGCCGGTGACTTCGCCGGAGCCCTGCAGGATGCAAATGCCGGGCTCGCGCAGAACGACAAAGACATCTACAACTACCTCAACCGCGCCGACATCTACCGCATGATGGGCGAACCGCAGAAGGCCCTCGCCGACCTGCAGTCCGCCATGAGCATCGACGCCAAAAATCCCTACGGCCCCCTCATGAGCGGGCAGATCTACGATGAGATCGGCGACCACGCAAACGCCCTGAAATATTACAAAGCCCTCTACGAGATCGACCCGAAAACTTTCCGTGACATCCCCGAGGAGTACCTCAAGGACATCAGTGACAAGGACTACCAGACGGTGTTAAAAGAAAAGAAAAAGGCCAAAGAGGAACGGGAAAAAGCGATCAAAAAAGAACTAGAACAGCAATCCAAAGAAAAAAAGCAACCCGAGCATAAGAAAGCATAAAAATAAGCCGTTACCGTCAAGAAGTGCAAGCCTCCCCCAACGGGGGCGCCTTTGCACAATCTTACGGTAACGGCTTTTCTATTTCATTCTGCTTATTTCACCGAGATGTGGTACAGCTGTTCAATGGCACCGGAGACTTCCTGGAACAGCTCGATCGTGAGGCCGTCGGGGAGCTGAATCCATTTTTCCGGCTTGCCCTCGACCGGATGCACACCGGGGACGGCGAGCATTTTCTTGCGTGCCTGTTCGAAATCCTCGACGACGAGGCCGATATGGTGCGGCTGGCCGGCCTGCGGATCGCCCGGTGCAGCGATGAGCTGCAGACCACCGCGCAGCCATACCATCTGCCAGTTGCCCTCTTTATCCTCGCGCGTGCGCGTAATCTCCATGCCGAGCACATCGCGGAAAAATTTCACGCTCCACTCGATGTCCTTGACCGTAACCCCCGTATGTTCTACATATGCCTTCATCGTGTCAGCCTCCTGTTGGTTCATAATTCCTATACCTTTCATTTCGCCGCAGGAAGCGATTTTCCTGCCGCCGAAGGGCAAGACATTATCCGCGGGCAGCCAGCATACGGTTGACCTTTACGCCGAGGAAGGCGCCCACAACGCATTTGAAGATATCCCCCGGGATGAAAGGCAGCACCGCCATGACGAAGCCCTGCGCCAGCGAAATATCCATGATGGCACACATCTGCGCAAGCCCGCCCGCATACGTGACCGTCATGCCGACGAAAATATCCGCAAGCGCATAGCGGCGAAATGAGATGGTACTGCCCTTGAGCAGGCTCACGAGAGGATACGCGATAATCCACGAGGTGATGTAGCCGCCCGTCGGTCCGAACAGCCGCCCGAATCCCGCCGTTCCACCGACGAAGACCGGCAAGCCGATTGAGCCCATGCCCACGTAGATGAGCATCGCCACGAGCGTCTGCTTCGGCGTGAGCACAAACGCCATGACGCTCATCGCGAGCGTCAGCGCCGTAATGGGTGCAGGAGAGAACGGGAGAGGGACAGAGATATACGCGGACACGCAGCAGAATGCCACGCAAAGCGCAATTTTCGTCATAACCTGTACCCGGTTTTTTTCATGCATACGAATCGGATCCTTTCCATAAGAACATGGCAGGAACAAAAATGACGTTCCAGCCTCCTATCTATTATAGAGAGGGATAGCCAGAACGTCAACCATCCAAAGTTGTATTGTTGACAATACGATATCCGTCACACCATCCGGACGCGGTAGTCCTCAAACGACTGAATTGTTCCCTTTTCCAGACCGTCGATGAGTTCCCGCATCGCTGCCGGCGCCGTATATTCGAACGGGAGGAAGCAGTTCTCTGCCGCATTATAATGCTGACGCAGCTCATTTTCGACATGCAGGGCCGCCTCATCCTTGCGCTGCTTGTTCCGCGTATACTGATGGCGCGAGAGCGTATAGCCGCCGGCGCTCACGATGACCCACACCAGCATCGGCAGGCCCGAGGTCTCGAGATTCAGTCCTGTCTCCGAGCCCCAGAGCAGCAGCCAGCACAGTGCCATCGCAAACAGGCCGCCAAGTGCCCAATGCGTGATCGAAGGCTCACGCCAGTGCGAAGCCATGAGCCAGAGATCCTCCATCGTCTCATATTTCTCCATCACGGGAGCGAAATACTCCTGCAGGCGCAGCAGTTCACGATGAAGCTGCTCGGGATCTGCCGGCACCTCAGACAGTTCTGCCAGCGGTACCAGTTCCGGGCTGCTTCCTTCCCCGCAGGCCGGGCACACCTTGGCACCGTCCTCCATAACCGCACCGCAACGCTTGCATACCATAATGGGATCACTCCTCTACGATTTCCTATATGCTTGGTATTCGACAGGAAAAGGAAAACTCCTGCCGCCCTTTACCGTTGTGCCTGTGCACGCTTCTCGAGGCCCGTAAGGAAAAGGATCAGCTGGACGGCCTTATCATAATCGGCCAGCGGATAAGCATGTACCTGTTTCCCCTCGGTCCATTCCCGGCTCAGTGGCGAGGCAAAGACCGCAGCCGTGTCCTCCATGAGCACCGCATCGCCCATGCCGCGCCAGAGCTGCAGCACAGGCATCACCCCGTGGGCGCGGCTCTCGATGAAGACGAGGTCTACGTCCCGCATGAGCCCGGCGACGGACAGCAGCCCCGCCCGATAATCCGTCCGCTGCTGGAGGAAATAGCCATTTGGCGAGACGACGGCCACGGCCTCTGCGCCGGCCTCACGGAACCGCCAGCTGTCCTTGCCCTGCTCATCGACATCATAACCGTGGCAGTCTCCCTTGACCACGCCGGCACGGATGCCGTATGTGGCGAGCATCGGGATCAGCCGCTCGATGAACGTCGTCTTCCCCGTATTCGATACGGGGGCCGAGACCGTGATGACAGGCAGATCGCGCAGGAGATTCGCCATGCGTCCGCAGGCGATGCGGAAATCCGCGGGGGTATTGACATTAAAGAACGGTACGTCGTCGGGGAAGTTCACGAGCCCATGCGGCACGCGCGCCATGACGAGGCGCGGCCGCCTCTCCCCCTGCTGCAAAGCCTCCCAGGCCCGGACGGCAAAACTTTTCCGATAAAGTGCCGCCAGCGGCTGATGCCGTCCGCCCGCCGCAGGCATGACGACTTCCCACTCTGGATGACGCTCTGCCGCCTCGAGCAGCGATCGCATCGGTGGGAACGTGAAAAATGGCATGTCGCCAGCTACCGCCAGCGCATACTCCGTCTTTGCCGCCGCCAGCCCCTGGCTCAGGCCGGACATAGGACCCTCGCCCGGCTGGGCATCCGTCAGGATGTGAAATCCATATCTCTCAGCGAGGTCCTGCATCGGCTCTGTCACGGCATCCACGCAGAGAAAGCGCTCCGCGAAGTCCACACGCGAAGCCTTGACGCAAAGCCGTTCCAACATCCCCATCCCATCGATAGACAGCCACCGTTTATCCTGCCCCATGCGCAGGCTTTTTCCCCCTGCGATGATGAGCAGGGAAATATCGCAAAACTCCATCTGCCGTCCTCCTTATCGGGATCCTGTCCCTTCCTCTCTTTTTTCAGCTGTATGCTATGTGTATATTGTACAGGAAAAAAGGAGGGATTTCTATGGAAATATGGAAAACCCGCCTATGATTCTCACATAAGCGGGCCTTCCGGATTTTATCGTATTTTTATGGAATCAGATTTCTCCAGCCCCGGCAGCCTGACGGCCACGGGCCGAGCTCACGACCAGGCCGATGACGGCGCCGATGATGGCTGGGACGAGCCAGCCCATGGTAATCGTGTAGAACGGCAGGTACTGCGTAAGGAACGCATTGAGCCCATCCAGCTTGAACCCGGCCGCATTGGCCGCATCGACAATGGAGAAGACCGTTGCGAAATAAGCCGCATAGCGGTAGGTCAGATGGCGCCAGTCAATCCAGCGCTCAAAGAGCGAGAGAACGACGAGTACGATGACGATCGGATAGATGAGCACGAGGAACGGCACAGCCAGAGCGATGATCTGCGTGAGGCCGACATTCGAGGCGATGAAGCTGAACGTGAGGCTGATGAGCAGCAGGCGCTCATAGGAAATCTTGTTCTTGAGCAGCTTGTTGAAGAACCATGCTGCGCCGGACGTGATGCCCGTGCAGGTCGTCAGGCACGCCAGGGCGATGATGATGGCGAGGACGACGTTGCCCCACGAACCGAAGAGGATGCCGACCGCAGCAGCGAGGAGCTGGCCGCCGTTCTCGGAATGACCGAGCACAGAGGCGCTCGTCGCACCGAGGTAAGCGAGCGAGCCATAGACCAGGCTCATGAGGACGACAGAGATGATGCCGGCGATGAGGCAGACCTCACCGAGCGCACGGCGTCCCTCGATGCCGCGCATGCGCACCGTGTTGACGACGAGCGTGCCGATAGCGATCGAGGCGAGGAGATCCATCGTCTGATAACCATCCTGGAACCCCTGGGAATACGGCGTTGCGACGTACGGTCCCGTAGCCTCGAGAATGCCGCCGAGTGGCGTGACGAAGCTCTTGACAAAGAGCAGGACGAGGAAAACGAGCAGGACCGGAGTGAGCAGCTTGCCCACACGCTCGATGAGCTTGCTCGGATTCAGGGCGAGGTAATAGGACAGGGCAAAGAAAATGGCCGTGTAGACAAACTGCCCGACCGTGATGCTGTCCTCGGAGAGGAACGGACGGATGCCGATTTCAAAGGAAACGGCGCCGGTACGCGGCATGGCAAAGAGCGGTCCGATCGTGAGATAGAGGATGACGAGCACAGCCGTAGCAAAGGCCGGTTTCGTGACTTTCGAGATAAACTCGATATACTTGCCGCCCTGCAGCGCGATGGCGGTAATGCCGAGCAGCGGGAGGCCGACGCCCGTCGTGACGAAGCCAGCCATGGCAACGAGCACATGGTCACCCGCTGCCTGTCCGAGCGCAGGCGGAAAAATCAGGTTGCCTGCACCGAAGAAGATGGAGAACATCATGAGTCCGATGGTGAGCAATTCTCCTGGTGTCATTTTGCCCATAAAGTAAATCAATCCTTTCTCAGTTCCGCCCCAGATGTACAAATTAAAGCAAAAAGAATCATGTCCCAACCGTCCTGAACATGAATCAATCCCTTAGCGGCGTGTAAGATGTGGATATTATATCACGAATGTACACATGGCGCAAGCAAAAAGTAAACTTTCGGTTGAGAAAAGTGTAAAGTTGTAACATTTCTCCGCTTTCCCAGAAACTTACCTTCTGCTATAATAATACTGTTACAAAGGGGGAATAACGCATGGCAGACACCGAAAATGAGAACGGCAATCCTGCTGAGGTGGACGAAGAAACCGCAGCCATCATCGCGAAACCGCATGGTGAGCAGCAGCAGATCAAGATGGAAATCCTCGATATGATCCACGCAGGGCGTAATCCGTTCGATATCCTCTACCACGTAGCCGCATGGCTCGAGGAAGTATCCGCCGAGCCGGGATACGCGCAGTACGTGGAGGAACAAATCCGCAGCATCTACGGCATGGCGCTGCAGCATGTCAAGCCCATGCAGGATGAGCTGGCAGACGTCGAGGCACGCCTGAAGCGCATCGAAGCCGCCTATGAGAACCCCAAATTCACGGAAGAAGAGCACATCCGCATCGGGTTCGCCATCGAGCACCACAAAAAGGACATCGAGCGGCTCAAGACACTCATCCACGAGGCCGAGGCCAACCACAGTGACATGCATATCCAGGTCTGAATTCCGCACATTAAAAAAAGGGCTGCAAAGCCCTTTTTTCTATGTAAATTTTTCTCATCAGAGGACGTATACCTCGACATAGCGGCGGCCGAACTGCATGGCTTCGCCGTAGCTTTCCATGCAGAGGTCGATGCGGTTGCCGATGATAGCTCCGCCCGTATCGGCGGCGATAGCCTCGCCGTAGCCCGGAATATAGAGACGCGTGCCGAGCGGAATCACGCTCGGGTCAACGGCAACGACGCCGCGCGCCGCGTACATGCCCGTAGCCGTAATGCCGCTGCCGCCGCCGTCACTCGGCAGATAGGCCGTGGCCTCCATCGTGTAGACAGCCTGATAAGGACGGCTCGCAACGGTCGGACGCGTGTCCGCCTGCTGAGCCTCCTGCTGTGCTGCGACGACTGCCGCACTGTCTTTCATCTGGATGGTCATATTCTCCTTGACCGGCGCATCAAAACCGCCGGATACCTCGATGTCCTCGAGGCGGTAGCCGAGATCCAGCAGTGCGTCCCCTACGTTCTGCTTGCTGGTCAGGAACTCACGCTTCTGGTCTTTGTACTGCACGGTGATGGGCACCGCACGATAGACCGTAATCTCCGTCTTCTGGTCGTTGACCTTATGGAGGTAATACTCGTCTTTCTCGCCCATCGTGACGCCGGCGCGTGCCAGGATCAGCTGCGGGTTCGTGTGCGTCGTATTCTCCGTCAGGGTTTCGCCATCGACGTGAATGGAAACCTGGTGGATGCTCGTCGGGTTCGTCGTGCGTGTAAAGCCCGCGGTGAACATCAGGATCATGCCGAGCATCATGCAAAGGATGATTTTCTGTGTATTTCTTTTCTCGTTCTTGTGGTTATGGATGCGTATATCGCAACTCATTCAATTCCCCCTTCTCAACTAGAATGACGCTATTATAGCACGAGATTTTAGTACCTGTCAAATTATCCAAGTTCTATTCTCCCACTTAAGAGTGAATTTTAGCTGAAAATAGGGAATCGCTTTGCCTTTTGCGCGTTAAAAGATTCTCGTTCCTACCACTAGATCCCGTAGAGCGCATGGGCGTTAGCCGTGGTCTGCGCCGCCACTTCCGCGAGCGTCAGCCCCCGCAGCTGCGCGGCCTTTTCCGCCACGAAACGGACGAAGGCGGGCTCGTTGCGCTGCCCGCGTTTCGGGACCGGCGCCATATAGGGAGCATCGGTTTCTACGAGCAGGCGCCCGAGCGGCATCTGACGCACGATATCCGGCAGCTTCGCCGCCTTTTTGAACGTCAGCGGGCCATCGACGCCGAGGAACCAGCCGAGTTTCAGGAACTCCTGCGCCGTCTCCCAGCTGCCCGAATAGCAGTGGAGTACGCCGCGGATGCCCTGTCCCTCTTTTTTCAGGATGGCAAGCGTATCGCCGTGGGCCTCGCGGTCATGGACGCAGACAGGCAGGTGAAGCTGCCGTGCGAGATCCAGCTGATGGATGAAGATTGCGCGCTGCTCGGTGCGCTTTTCCTCATCCTTGACCCAATGGTAGTCGAGCCCGATCTCACCGATGCAGACAACCTCCGGCTGCGCCGCCCAGCGGGCGATCTGGTCGTCGTCCGCCTGCGTCATGGGACGCGCTTCCTCGGGGTGGATGCCCACGCCCGCATAGACGCCCTCATAGGTCTCAGCCAGCCGGACCGCCAGCGCAGAGGAGTCCATCGTATCGCCCATGTTGATGAGGCGCATGACACCGGCCGCATGCGCGCGTCTGATCGCTGCTGCAGCCTCGCCCTCTGCCTGGAACTGCGCATCATTGAGATGCGTATGCGTATCGACGAGCACGATGCCATCGGCAGGAGCCTGCATGCTTTCCGCCGCCATCAATGGACCTCGGAGCCAACCGGCATGTCAACGGAAAGGACCTTGAGGTCCTCGCCCGAGCTTGCCGCCAGAAGCATGCCCTGCGAAACGACGCCGCGGAGCTTGGCAGGTTTCAGGTTGATGACCATGACGACATTCTTGCCGATGAGCTCCTCCGGCTTGTAATGCTGAGCGATACCCGAGACAATCTGGCGTTTCTCACCGCCGAGGTCGACCGTCAGCTTCATGAGCTTATCCGTCTTCGGAACGAGCTCTGCCTCGAGGACCTTGACCACACGCAGCTGAATCTTGTTGAAATCCTCGAACGTGATCTGCCCAGGCGCCGCGGCTTCTTTCTTAGCAGGCTTCTCCGCTTTCTCTTTCTTGCCCTGTTTCGGGGCTTTCGGCTGCTGCGCCGACTGTTCTTCTTTCTCGACCTCGATACGCGGGAAGAGCTGCTCCGGCTGGCCGACATGGATGCCTGCCGGCGTGCCGCCCCAGGTCTCGATATCCGTGAGCTGGACCTCTGCAAACGGCTGCGTCAGGCCGAGCTGTTTCCAGATGCGCTCGCCCGTCACCGGCATGAACGGCGTCACCATGACGCTGATCAGGCGCAGGGACTCGAGGAGGTTGTACATGACATTGGCGAGTTCCTGTTTCTTGGCCGGATCTTTGGCCAAAGCCCACGGAGCCGTCTCATCGATGTATTTGTTCGCACGTGCGATGAAGGCCCAGACCTTCTTGATCGTGCGGGAGAGTTCCATCTTCTCCATGTTCTCGGCGAAGAACGTCACCGTCTCGGCGGCATCCGCCTTGAGAGACCGGTCGACGTCGCTCTCGCCCTGCGGCGCGATCACGACGCCGTCCTGGAACTTCAGCGTCATGTTCAGCGTGCGGTGCAGGAGGTTGCCGAGATCGTTGGCGAGGTCGCTGTTGATACGCTGGATGAGCGCATCCCGCGAGAAGTTGCCGTCCTGGCCGAGGTTGATCTCGCGCAGCAGGAAGTAGCGGATGGCATCGGGGCCGAACTCATCGATGAGGAGGTTCGGGTCGACGACATTGCCCTTGGACTTCGACATCTTATCGCCGTCCACGATGAGCCAGCCGTGGCCGTAGACTTTCTTCGGCAACGGCAGGTCAAGAGCCATGAGGATGCACGGCCAAATGATGCTGTGGAAACGCACGATCTCCTTGCCGACGAGATGCAGGTCCGCCGGCCAGTATTTCTGGAATTTCTCCGGATCATCGAGGAAACCGATCGGCGTAAGGTAGTTCGTGAGGGCATCGAACCAGACATAGATGACGTGCTTCTCGTCCGTCGGCACCGGGATGCCCCAGTTGAACGACGTACGGGAAATGCAGAGGTCATCGAGTCCCTGCTTGATGAAGTTGATCATCTCATTGCGGCGGGAAACCGGCTGGATGAAGTCCGGGTGCTCTTCGATGTACTGCAGCACGCGGTCCTGGTACTTGCTCATCTTGAAGAAATACGCTTCCTCGGAAACCGGCTGAACCGGGCGATGGCAGTCCGGGCAGCAGCCATTCTCATCGAGCTGATGCTCGGTCCAGTAGCTTTCGCACGGCGTGCAGTAGAGACCCGTGTACTTTCCTTTATAGATGTCGCCCTTCGCGTAGATGCGGCGGAAAATCTCCTGCACGACCTTGACGTGACGCTCCTGCGTCGTGCGGATGAAATCATCGTTGCTGATGTTGAGGCGCTTCCAGAGGTTCTGGAAACTGGCAACGATCTTGTCTGTATACTCAATCGGCTTAACGCCGGCCTCCTCGGCTTTCTGCTGGATCTTCAGGCCGTGCTCATCCGAGCCCGTCAGGAAAAATACATCGTAGCCTGCGAGGCGCTTGAAGCGGGCGATGGCGTCCGCGATCGTCGTGCAGTATGCGTGGCCGATGTGGAGCTTCGCGCTCGGGTAATAAATCGGCGTCGTGATATAAAAAGGTTTCTTTTCTGCCATGGGTAAAATCCTCCTCCGCAGCACGCGAATGAAACGGCTGCCGTATCTTAAAAATAGACCATATCAGCATTTATTATACTTCAAAAGACACAGGAAAAAAAGTCACTCTTCCTGTGCTTCTTGTTCCCCCTCGATGGAAAGGAGCGCCTGATAGACATCCCGGCGGGACAGGCCCAGCGCCTTCGCCGTCTCGCGCATGGCCTCCTTCTTCGGCAGCCCCTGTGCCAGGCACGAAGCGTAGAGCGATGCCAGATCCTTCGGCTGCTCCTCCGTTCCGCTTTCCGCCTCGGCAGCCGCCCCCTCCACGATGAGGACAAACTCCCCGCGCGGTTCGTTCTCCGCGTAGTAATCCGCGAGCTCCTGCAGCGTACCGCGGCGGAACTCCTCGAACCGCTTCGTGAGCTCGCGGCAGGCCGAGGCATGACGGCTGCCGCCGAGCGCCTCCGCGAGATCCTGCAGCGTAGCCTTGAGATGATGCGGCGCCTCGTAGAAAATCAGGGTCTCCGTATGACGCTGCGCGCGCCCGATCTGCTCCGCCCGCTCCTTTTTCTGCCGCGAAAGGAATCCGATGAACGTGAAATACCGCGTATCGAGCCCCGAGCAGATGAGCGCCGAAAGCGCTGCATTCGCGCCCGGCAGCGGCGTCACGCGGATGCCCGCCTCGATGGCGAGCTGCGCGAGATGCGTGCCCGGGTCAGAGATGCCCGGCAGCCCGGCATCGCTCACGCAGGCGAGGTCGTTTCCCGCGAGCAGCCAGTCCACGAGTTCCGGTCCTTTGCTGGCCTTGTTGTGCTCGTGATAGCTCGTGAGCTTCGTATGGATATCGAAATGCGTCAGGAGCTGGCGCGTATGACGCGTATCCTCCGCCGCGATCAGTGGCACCGCACCGAGGATGCGCACGGCTCGGTACGTCATATCCTCGAGGTTGCCGATCGGCGTTGCGCAAAGGTAGAGCGTCCCCGGCTGTTTTGCCTGTTCTTCCATCCTATCCCTCTTTTCCTTTCTCGGCTGCTCCGCCATCGCCCTCGTCGCCGTAAATCTCACGGATGGCTGCCGTATACCTGCCATCCGCCTCATGTACGATGAGCGGTGGCAATACGCGCAGGCCGCCCGGCGCACCGCCGACGACGGCCTCGAGGAGCATCATATTCGGTGCCCTGCCCGCCTTCGGCTGCACCATCTGCAGCCGCTTAATCTCCATCTGATGCTGGTGCAGGGCCTCGATGATTTCCGCGAGGCGCTCGGGCAGATGGACCATGGCCAGCCGGCCGCCGAAGCGCAGGGCGTATCTCGCTGCCGTGACAACATCCTCGAGCGTAGCCGTGACCTCATGCCGCGCACGGGCAACGCCCCGGAGCTGATTCGCCTGCCCCTCGGCCACAGGGCGGTACGGCGGATTCACGAGCACCCAGTCGAACGATTCCCGTGCATAAAGCGTCCCTATCGCGCGGTAGTCCCCCTCCTGCACGGCAATCTTGTCCGTGAGCCCATTGAGCTCGACGTTGCGCCGCGCGAGGTCTGCCATAACCGGATTCAGCTCGACGGCATCGATATGGCCAGCCGCCTCGGCAATGAGGAGCGGGATCACGCCCGTGCCTGTACCGAGGTCGAGTACGCGCTGCCTGTGATGCAGGTGCGGAAAATGCGCGAGCAGCACCGCATCCAGGGAGAAGCAGAACTCCTGCGTATTCTGGATGATGTGCCGCCCTTTATGCATGAGGTCATCGAGCCGCTCGTTCTCGTGCAGAACGAGCGGGCTCATTCCTTCGGCTCCTTATTCGTTTTTTCCCGGCTGCCGTCTTTGCGGTTCTCGCGATGCTCACGGCGCGGGCGCCGTCCCTCGTGCGAGCCGTTCTCATGGCTGCCGCTATTGCGCTCGCGGCGCGGACGGCGTGGACGGCGCGGACTGCCTTGCTCACCGCCATCCCGTTTCCGATGCTCACGGCGTTCATTCTTTTCGCCACGGCCGTTTTGCTCGCTCCGGTTTTTGTGCTCATTGCGTTCCCCGCGGTTCTGGCGATCGTGCCAGTCCCGCTCACCATTACGCGGACGGCGTGGACGGCGCGGACGGCGCTCGCGATGTTCGCGCTGCTCTTTCTCTCCGCTCGCCGTGGACTCGGCTGCAGCCTGCGGCGCATCATCTTCATCCTTTTCGACGACATCGTCCCAGGACGCTACGATGGTGCGGCTGTTATCCAGCAGGATTGTCGCCGTATGGCGCTGCTGGTTAACCGAAATAACCTTGCCATCCCCATCGATGGTCGCGACGCGGTGTCCCTGCGTCGGTGCCACGGCAAACGTCTTACGCTTCTGCGTGCCGCAGCATGTGCCGTTGCAGTAACCGTCGTTCTCATATTTCAGGCAGCACATCAGGCGCCCGCAGATACCCGAGATTTTCGTCGGATTCAGCGAGAGGTTCTGGTCCTTTGCCATGCGGATGGAAACCGGCTGGAACTCCCCGAGGAAGGAGGCACAGCAGAGCGGCCGCCCGCAGCAGCCGATGCCTCCCATAAATTTCGCCTCATCGCGCACGCCGATCTGGCGGAGCTCGATGCGTGTGTGGAACACGGAGGCGAGGTCCTTGACGAGGTCGCGGAAGTCGATGCGGCCGTCCGCCGTGAAATAGAAGATGATCTTGTTGCGGTCAAAGGTATACTCGACCCGAACGAGCTTCATCTCCAGCTGATGCGCACGGATCTTGTCCACGCAGACGCGGAACGCTTCTTTTTCGCGGTCCATATTTTCAGCCAGACGCTTGAGATCCTGGTCATTCGCAATGCGGCGCACGACGCGCAGAGGCTCTTCGAGCTTCGTTTCATCGATTTCTTTTTCGCCCGTTACGACCGTGCCGCACTCCATGCCGCGCGCCGTATCCACGATAACTTTTTCTCCCAGTTCCAGCTCGAGCTGACCGGGCATGTATGGGATGATTTTGCCCGCCTTCTGAAAGCGGACACCAATGGTTTTCTGCAAAATTTTCCTCCTGTATATCTATCTTCAACCACGCGCGCGTCCTCAGAGGTCGCGCGCGCGGATCAGGAAGCCTTCGACCTGCAGCCGCAGGGAGGCATTCGTCTGTAACCGCCGCTGCATGTCGCGCACGAGCGCGAGCAGGGCAAAGATGCGCCGCTCCGGATAGGCGAAAAGCAGCGCCATGAGCGTATCGCGGCAGTCCTTATGGTAGAGCAGCGGGCTGCCGCCGTCCTCGTAGAGCACGAGCATATCGCGCAAAAGCATGTTGATGTAGAGGAACCACTCGGCGACCTTCTCGCGGTCCATCTCCCCCATTTCGGCCGCACGTTTCCACATGGCCTGCATGCCCATGCTGGCACGCCCCTGCAAAAAGGCGAGCGCATCATCGCGCAGGACGATGCCGCCATCCTCGTGAAGCTTGAGCGCACGCGCAGGACTGCCATCCGAAAGGGCAGCGAGTTTCTCCGCCTCATCGGATGCAATCCCCTGCCCCGCGAGGACCTGGATGATTTCCGATTCCTCGAGCATACCGAAAGCCATCGGCATGCAGCGGGAGAGGATCGTGTCGAGCAGGGCGCTGCGCGCACTCGTCACGAGGATGAAGGTCACGGCGCCCTCCGGCTCCTCGAGCGTCTTCAGCAGGCTGTTGGCAGCGGCCTCGTTCATACGGTCTGCCTCATCGATGACGATGACATGCTGCCCGGAGTAGATCGGGTAGCGCGAGGCCATGGTCTGCATTTCGCGGATCTGCTCGATGCAGATGATCGAAGTTCCCTTGCCGCGCTTCTCCGGAATGACCTCGAGGTAGTCCGGATGCGTATCCGCACGCATATAGCGGCAGGATGTGCAGCTGCCGCAGGGAGCGTCTCCCTTCCCGCAGAGCAGCGCCGCTGCCAGGACGTGCGCGACCTTGCGCTTACCGATACCCTCAGGCCCTGTGAACAGCAGCGCATGCGGAAGCCGGCCCTCACGGAGCATAGCGCGCAGTTCTGCAATCTGCTGCTTGTGGCCGAGGACCTGATTCCAGTTTGTCTCCATCACAGCCATGGTTACATGTAGAGGTCGACGAGCATGCCGCGGATGGCGTCATGGCTCGCGACGATGTCGATCTGCTCGGCCTGTCCGAGGCGGATTTTCTCGGCCATTTCCTCGAGCTTCTTGTCGACCTTGCGCACGGTCGTATAGACCTTCTGCCGGCCCATGCGGTCCCAGCCGGTCTGCGAATGCAGCTCATACATACGGTTGACAGCCTCACCGACAAAATTCTTGATGAGCTGACGGTAATGACTCAGTTCATCAAAGGTCGGCGTCTTCGAGAGACGCGCCCCCTGTTCATCAATCTGCTTGAGCAGCTTGTCGAGCTGTTCGGTCGAGAGGGCATCCTCCTGCCCGAGGAGCTCGTCGGAAAAATCCGTTTCGAGGCCATTGACCATATCCTCATCCGCATGGCGGACACGGGAGATGGACGGTCCCTGTGCGGTCATGTTATCAATCTTGACTGGCATGTCGATCCCTGCCTTCCAGCGATATTGCTTCTATGCTAAATTATACAGGTATAACGGAAAATCTGCAATAGAATAAGCCCTGCCGGGAGTACCGGGCAGGGCTTGAAAAATCACGGTATGGCAGAGATACCGGGATCCGTGTTTTTATTTATGCTGATGACGGATATGCGCCTCGCTGTCGGCCTTGATCTTCTTGACCGCCTTATCGTGGCGTTTCTGCTCTTTCTTGAGGTCCTTCTGGTACTGTTTCTCGTTGCCATCCTGACGATACTGATAGCGGATCGTGCGGACTGCCTGCTCGTGGCGCGCTTCTTCCTCTTTCAGGGCATGGCTGTATTTGTTGGTCGTGCCATCGGCATACTCATGCTGAGCAGAGTCATGTGCATAGGAGACCGGGCTGATGGCGACGCTGGCAGCGCCGAACGTCATAACACTGGCGAGAGCCACGGCAACGAGTTGTTTCATTTTCATGTTCATATTCCCCATTTCTGTTATTCTGCAGTAATGCGACAGGGGATTGCCTATCGCAACATCTTTTCTTATGATATAGAGCAACACATGGATAGCTTTTAGAGTCGCTTATTATTCCTATTAAAATGCGCAGGCGTTGGGAGCGGTTGCATCGGCACGATTTTTAGTAGAAAAGAATATCAAACGCTTTACGATGCGACAGAAAAAAGGTATAATAACAGATGTAAGCATTTTCATTTCAGATATTCCCAGTTCTGTGATAGAAAAAGGAGATAGGTATTATGCAGACGATTGCCCTGATTGCCCATGATAAGAAGAAAGATGAGATGCTCGAGTTCGTCGGCCATCATCTGGATGCGCTGAAACAGTTCCATCTTGTGGCGACGCATACGACGGGTACGCTCATCAATGAGAAGTATCATTTGGATGTGGAGACGATGATGTCCGGTCCGCTCGGCGGCGACCAGCAGATCGGTGCACTCGTCGCCACGGAGAAAATCGCGTACGTCATCTTCCTGCGCGATCCGCTGACGAGCCAGCCGCACGAGCCGGATATCAACGCACTCCTCCGCCTCTGCGACGTGCATAACATCCCGCTCGCCACGAACCGCCGCAGTGCACATATTCTGCTGAAATATGCGACCGAAAAAGTTAGCGAACAGTGAGGCATGAGGGCCGGCGGGGCAGGGGCTGCTGACGCTCCGCTGAGTTATTTTGCTAAACGATTTTTTTGCCTCATAATAAAACCCCGGAAATCACTTAAACGCGCTCCGCTTGGACGACAGTGATTTCCGGGGATTTTAGTTGGCAAAAAAATCGTTCTTAACGCAAAATAACAACGCTCCGCGTCAGCAGCCCCTGCCCCGCCTACAAATTACTTAAATTTTGGGGCGCTCAGGAAGACGCTTCGCTGTTCCTTCGCTTGTTCCTGGAGGTAGATGACGCTCTCTAGCGGTGTGAGATTTTTCGTGTTGGTGCTGAGGTTTTGGACAGTAAGGACGTTGCCATCTCTATCGCAGAGTTCTTCCTCTAAACTGATGTGATACATTAGGTCTTTCGACTTGCGCATGCGTTCTGACGTGTAGCGTTGGCGAAGGATATAGACACAGTTCTGCGCTTTGGCTTCCTGCGTTAAATTGGGCATATCGGCATGTTTTGCGATACGGACATCCGTATACTCCGAGCCGATGTTATCCGTCAGAGCCTTGTCCATATAGGTCTGATCTTCTTTCAGGTAATCCTCCATCTTGAAGGCAATGGGAGCCATAAGAACGCCCGCTGTCTGCATAGGTGTGCCGTAGAGCAGCGTTTTCGTGCGATTCGGGTCGTCGTAGTAGCTGCGAAGGACTTTGTCGAGGTAGACGGTCATGTTGTGGGGGAACATGTCGACTTTGCGGTCTTTTTTCCACTCTACACGCGTGCCGAATTGGGCGAAGCCGCGGTACATGGATTGGAGAACCGTGTGGACGGGGTCGTAGTCGATGGTATAGCGGGTGAGCTGCATGTTGGGTTCGTAGGTTTTCGCAAAGGCTTCGTTGCCGACGGCGGGCGCCCCGTAGGTAATAACGTTGCCGGGGAACGCGAGGATCGCCGCATCGGGCCGCGTGAGGAGGTGAAAACGCCCCTGCGCACTGCCGACACGATGTTCATACGTCTCGATGGTCCAGCCGGCTGCGCGCAGGCGATCCCGCGTGAGCAGGTTCCATTCGCCGTCATAAGAGGCCATAGAGGCCAGTGATGTAACGAGGGCGAGTTCCGATTGAGATGGCTGCAGGGCAGGCACGGCAGCGGCGGAGAGCGTCTGTATGAGCATGGGGATCATGGTGCAGAGCAGCGCCTGGAGCGAGCGAAGGAAAGACATAGTGAACCTCCTATACCGATTGAGTTTTTGGATATAAGAAAAGCCCAGACAATGTCTGAGCTTATATTTCTAAATGGTGCGGTTGATGGGACTTGAACCCATATGAACTTGCGTTCACTACCCCCTCAAAGTAGCGCGTCTGCCAATTCCGCCACAACCGCATTATATGGTGCGGTCAAGAGGACTTGAACCTCCATGATGTCAACCATCACTAGCGCCTGAAGCTAGCGCGTCTGCCAATTTCGCCATGACCGCATGATATATTCAGTTTGGTGCGGTCGAGAGGACTTGAACCTCCATGATGTCAACCATCACTAGCGCCTGAAGCTAGCGCGTCTGCCAATTTCGCCACGACCGCGGGTAACTATTTAATTATATATTTGAACCTCCGAAACGGAGATCACAATCAAGATGGTGCGGTCGATGGGACTTGAACCCATATGAACTTGCGTTCACTACCCCCTCAAAGTAGCGCGTCTGCCAATTCCGCCACGACCGCAATATGAAATTTTTGGCGATAACAAAAATTGGTGCCGAGGACCGGAATCGAACCGGTACGGTTGTCGCCAACCGCGGGATTTTAAGTCCCGTGCGTCTGCCAGTTTCGCCACCCCGGCAGGATAAAAGATGGAGCGGGTGATGGGAATCGAACCCACGTAACCAGCTTGGAAGGCTGGGGCTCTACCATTAAGCAACACCCGCGTGCTAACTGCGTGGAGCTGGCGAGAGGAATTGAACCCCCAACCTGCTGATTACAAGTCAGCTGCTCTACCAATTGAGCTACACCAGCTTGATAAAAATGGTGCCTCAGAGCGGAATCGAACCACTGACACGGGGATTTTCAGTCCCCTGCTCTACCGACTGAGCTACCGAGGCATCTTTCACAAGAAACAGTATATATTATAACACCCGAAGGTGCTATTTGCAAGTGGCGACCCGAAAGGGACTTGAACCCTTGACCTCCGCCGTGACAGGGCGGCATTCTAACCAACTAAACTACCGGGCCATAATGGTGGGCGATAACAGGATCGAACTGCTGACATCTTGCTTGTAAGGCAAGCGCTCTCCCAGCTGAGCTAATCGCCCATAATGGTGACCCACCGGGGAATCGAACCCCGAACCTACTGATTAAGAGTCAGTTGCTCTGCCAGTTGAGCTAGTGAGTCAATATATAAATGGTGGCTCACCCGGGATTCGAACCCGGGACACCCTGATTAAAAGTCAGGTGCTCTGCCAACTGAGCTAGTGAACCATATAATGGCTGGGGTAGTTGGACTCGAACCAGCGAATGCGGGAGTCAAAGTCCCGTGCCTTAACCAACTTGGCTATACCCCAATCACCCCAGGGGATATACAAAATGGCTCCTCGAGCAGGATTCGAACCTGCGACAGCCTGATTAACAGTCAGGTGCTCTACCGGCTGAGCTATCGAGGAATGATAACTGGCAACGTCCTATCCTCCCAGCCCGTCTCCAGACAAGTACTTTCGGCGTGCGTGTGCTTAACTACTGTGTTCGGCATGGGAACAGGTGGA
>OMYB01000025.1 GCA_900315155.1 uncultured Selenomonadales bacterium
TTCATTATACATCTAAAATTTTCGAACATGGTCTCAATTCATGGTTCCATTATACACCCTCTATTTTTGCAACCCCACCGAGTATTATTTTACACTAAGTCAGTGCGGCACTCTCGCCACGGCCAGCTTCAAAAGCCGTTGAGGGCTGTCGTAGTACGACGGACACCGCTTTATTTGCCCCATCAGCTACGGGTTGACAAACCATCCCCTGCACTTTAGACTGTTAACGGAACTACATATTGTGGAGCAGGTGTCGCAAGACTCAATAGGGAAGCCGGAAAAGCCGGCGCGGTCCCGCCACTGTATCGGGAGCCGACCGCAAAATGTCACTGGTCCGGGCAAAGCCAGGCTGGGAAGGCGCGGTGCGGCGATGAACGTAAGCCAGGAGAACTGCCTGCTTGACAATCGCCATTGTGACGGGTGCTGTCAGCCATACAACGCCCGTCCTGAACCTACGAGCGATAGGGAGGAGATTTTCTATGAGAAAATGGCAAAAAATGCTGGCGGCCGCACTCTGCGCCGCCGCCCTCGTGGGCACGGCCTCTACGACGTACGCTGCCTACCAGCTGAACCCCGAGGTCAAGCACGCGACACCGGCGCTGAAACGCGCGGCCGCCATCGGCGTGCTCCAGCACGCGACGGAGGATCTGCAAAACCAGGCCGACAAAGACGCCATCGTGGTCATGAGCTTTGGCACGACGTTCCCGGACAGCCGCAAGGCCTCCATCGACAGTACGGTCGCCGCCATTCAGGCCGCGCACCCGGGCGTGAAAGTCGTAACGGCGTTCACGAGCCACATCATCATCGACCGCATCGCGAAAAATGAGGGCATCACGTATCCGACGCCGGAGCAGGCACTCGCCGATCTCAAAAAACAGGGATACACGCGCATCGCACTCACGTCGCTCGACGTCATCCCCGGCATGGAGTACGACTACGACAAGGGCGTATACGACAACTATAAAGAGCAGTTCAAAAAGATGACGCTCGGCACGCCGCTCATGTACTGGCAGGGTCAGGAGGGCCAGGCCGATGACGTGACGGCCACGCTCCAGGCACTCAAAGGGCAGTTCCCGAAACAGGGCAAGGACGACGCCATCCTCATCATGGCACACGGCACGCCGCACACGGCCAATGCCTACTACTCCGTCATCCAGTCGCGCATCGCCGAGCTCGGCTGGCAGAACACCTACGTCTACACCGTCGAGGGCTGGCCAAACCTCGAAACCGTCCTGCCGAAACTCAAAGCCGCCGGTGTCAAGCACGTGACGCTCGTGCCGTTCATGCTCGTCGCCGGTGACCATGCCCACAACGACATGGCCGGCAAAGACGCCGACTCGCACAAATCCCTGCTCGAACAACAGGGCTTCACCGTCAGCACCTACCTGCACGGCCTCGGCGAGAACTCCGCCATCCGCGCCCTCTACGTAGACCGCGCCAACGCCGCCTGGGATGCCCTGACGAAATAACCAGCTTATAGAGTGCAGAAAAAACTGACAGGGACTACGGTTTGGCATCGTCCCCTTCCAGTTAATCGCCTTAACCATACGCTTGCCAAGACGGCGTAAAAGACTTATAATTAAAACAACGAGCAGCTGATGGTGGTTCGTCAGCTCTCCAGAAAACAAAATGCTTGAAAAGGGCTGGCAGACCGACAGTCAGCTACTCCTTTCCGGCGAGTTCAGTGCTGAATCGTTACTTCAGCAACTGAAAGATACCAATTACGAGTTGAGCGAAAGCCAGCACAAGGCTAACTTTCTCAAACAGGGTCATGGCATCACCTCCCATAGCGGGAGAGCTGATACATCAACTACTCTTGAGATTAGTATAGCATATGTGCTGGCTTTTTGCTATGTGTTGAAGAGCCCCTATGGGGGCTCTTTTCTTGTGCCTATTTTTCTTTTTCTGCCTGCAACCACTGGTAAAGCAGGGGATGGGAAATACCGCAGGCCTTAGCCAGCGCTGTGCCGGTTATCTGCCTCGTTCTCCGTTTTTGGGATAACTATTGGGATAACGGCATGAAAAAAGGGCTTCAGGAAAATCCTGAAACCCTTGCATTTTCACATGGTGGAGATGAAGAGGCTTGAACTCTCGACCCCCAGATTGCGAACCTGGTGCTCTCCCAGCTGAGCTACATCCCCATGTCATAACAACAAATAATATTATAGCACATCACTGGCAAAATGCAAGGGATTTTGCCTGTGAAAAAGCAGAATAATTTTTTCTTGTTAGGCAGGAATTCGTTCTTTTCAGGTCGAACAAGACAGATAAGGACTATCCCCGGACAGGGGATAGGTTTGGAGGCTGATCTGGCTGCACAGGTTGGCCGGGGATTATCAATAAATACATTTTATTTTCCTCAACGCGGTAATAAGTCATAGCTATTTTCGCGCGGAACAGGTATAATGTAAGGGAATATATTAAGTGATCATGAGCGTTTGCCGAGCAGCCGCGGTTGATTCCCACCGCTGAGCATACGGTCATGATGTGGTCCGCGAGGACGCAGAGGAGGTAACAAAGTGGATAAACGGGAGAGCATGTGGGATGTATATCTCAGAAAAGGCATGAGCCGCCGCAGCTTCTTGAAAGGCTGCGCGGCCCTCACGGCCATGATGGGACTCAGCGCGGATAAGGTCGCTGAAGTCGCTGAGGCAGCAGAGAAGAAACCTCTGCCGGTCGTCGTCTGGATTCACGGCCACGAGTGCACGGGCTGCGATGAGTCGTTCATCCGTTCCGCCGCACCGCTGGCATCCGACGTCGTGCTGAACGAGGTCGCGCTCGAGTACGATCATCTGCTCAGTGCAGCGAGCGGCGCACCGTTCGAGGCCCATCTCGATGAGGTCATCCAGAAGTACAAAGGCCAGTACATCCTGGCGGTCGAAGGCGCAGCATGCACGAAGGACAACGGCGTGTACTGCATGTCCGGCGGCCACACGTTTACGCACCTGCTGCAGAAGGCGGCAAGCAACGCAGCGGCGATCATCGCTTACGGCACCTGCGCCGTTTCCGGTGGTATCCAGGCTGCCTCCCCGAACCCGACGGGTTCTTCGGGCATTTCCCATCTGACGGGCTCGACGCCAGTCGTCAACGTCCCGGGCTGCCCGCCGATCCCGGAGGTCATGACGGGCGTGGTCATGCACGTCGCGCTGTTCGGCACGGTTCCGCCGCTCGACAGCGAGGGTCGTCCGCGTCAGTTCTACGGCAACCGTATCCACGATACGTGCTATCGCCGTCCGTTCTTTGATGCAGGCATGTTCGCAGAGTCCTATGATGATGCCGGCTCGAAGGCTGGCTGGTGCCTGTACAAGCTCGGCTGCCGTGGCCCGGAGACGTACAACTCCTGCGGCAACATGCGCTGGTTCCAGGGCATGAGCTATCCGATCCAGTCCGGTGCTGCGTGCATCGGCTGCTCGAACGCGCATTTCTGGGATGAGGGACCGATGTCCCGCCGCCTGCCGCAGTTCAGCCCGGCCGTTGATGTCGATACGATCGGTGCCGGCCTCGCTGCCGTTACGGCTGTCGGTGTCGCTGCTCATGGCGCGGCATCCGTCGTCCAGAAGAAGAAACGTATTGCTGCCGAACAGGCGAAGAAGGGAGCAGGTGAAGAATAAATGGCACAACATATCGTAGTAGATCCGGTCACCCGTATTGAGGGCCACCTCCGCGTAGAGGCTACGGTCGACGAGGCTTCGGGCAAAGTAACCGACGCTCTCTCCTCCGGCACGGCATGGCGCGGCCTCGAGCTCGTCATGAAAGATCGCGACCCGCGTGACGCCTGGGCATATATCCAGCGTATCTGCGGCGTCTGCACGACGGCACATGCACTTGCTTCGCTGCGCGCGGTCGAGGATGCACTCGGCATCACGATTCCGAAAAACGCGAACTACATCCGCAACATCATGGCGGCTACGCTGACGGTGCAGGATCATATCGTACATTTCTATCATCTGCATGCGCTGGACTGGATTTCGCCGGTAGAGGCGCTCTCCGCTGACCCGATCGCGACGGCAAACCTGCAGAACACGGTGCTGAACGCGTACAAGCTGCCGTTCCGTGCACCGGGCGTATCCTCGACCGAGGCTTACGACCATGCATTCCCGGCTGCGACGCCGCAGTATTTCGCCGAAATCCAGGGCAAGGTCAAAGCCATCGTCGAGAGCGGCCAGCTCGGTATCTTCTCCGCCAATTGGTGGGATCATCCCGACTACAAGCTGCTGCCGCCTGAGGTGCACCTCATGGCTGTCGCGCACTACCTTGAGATGCTCGACAAGCAGCGCGAGCTCGTTACGCCGCACGTCATCTTCGGCGGCAAGAACCCGCATCCGCACTATGTTGTCGGCGGTATGCCGTGCTCCATCTCCATGGACGATGGCAACGCACCGGTCAACACGGCGCGCCTCGACATCGTCGACCGTGCGATCAACCTCGGCCGCACGCTCGTCAACAACTACTATCTCCCGGACCTGCTGGCTATCGGTGCCGCCTATGTCAAGGCTGGCCGCGTCGATGGCGGCGGCATGGCGAAGAAATGCGTCCTCGCCTATGGCGCTTATCCGATCGAGCCATTCTCCGGCACGACAAACGGCGACTTCTTCAAGAACCTCCTCGTTCGCTGCAACGGCGTTGTCGAGAACTTCGGCCAGGGTGTAGCGAATGCGAAGTTCACGGAGATCAACGGCGAAGACATGCAGGATTCCTCCGTCTTCACGGAGAGCGTCGAGCACTCCTGGTATGAGTATTCCGGCAGCGACAGCGATGAGCTGAATCCGTGGGATGGCCAGACGAAGCCGAAGTACACGGGCCCGAAAGTCGGCACGGCTACGGAGTGGCAGGAGCTCAACGAGAGTGGCAAGTACTCCTGGCTCAAGACGCCGAAATGGCATGGCAAGCTCGCCGAAGTCGGCCCGCTCGCACGCTATATCGTCATCTACACGAAGGCTCAGAAGGGCCTGCTCGGCGAGCCGACCTGGGCGGAGAAGATGATGCTCGACCAGATCGACGCCGTCTCGAAGGTCCTGAACCTCGCACCGGACGTCTGGCTCCCGACGATGGTCGGCCGTACGGCTGCCCGCGGTCTCGACTGCCAGCTCAACGCCGAGATCAACAAGTTCTTCTTCGACAAACTCATCGCGAACATCAAGTCCGGCGATACGAAAGTTGCGAACTCCGAGAAGTGGGATCCGTCCACGTGGCCGAAGACGGCAAAGGGCGTTGGCCTCTACGAGGCACCGCGCGGCGGCCTGTCCCACTGGATCGTCATCAAAGATGGCAAGACGGACAACTATCAGTGCGTCGTCCCGACGACCTGGAACGCCTGCCCGCGTGACGATAAGGCCGGCCATGGCGCCTATGAGATGGCTATGATGGAGACGCAGGTCAAAGACCCGTCCAAGCCGCTCGAGATCGTCAAGGTCATCCGCTCGTTCGACCCGTGCATGGCGTGCGCAACGCACATGTTCAACACGGAGGGCGAGAAGATCAGCGTCATCACGACGGATCCGTATTCCGGCACGCATGTCGAGACCGGCGATAAGTAATGGACTCAGGACTCTGAGGGAAAGGAAAGTAGAATGAAAGAGGAAAAACGGAAAGTCTACTACCTATTCAGTCCATTCCTGCGGATTTTCCACTGGATCATGGTCCTGTCCATCGTCGTGCTGTTCGTCACCGGCATCCTCATCACGAAGCCGGCGGCGGTGCAGGCACTCGAGCCGACGTTCACCGCCATGTCCATGGACTGGGTACGTAACATCCACTTTATCTTTGCGTTCCTGTTCTGCGCGGCATTCATCCTGCGCATTTACGGGTTCATCGTCAACAAAGGCGACCGCCTGTTCCCACGTGTCTGGGAGGGTCACTTCTACAGTGAGACGATCGACGTCGCCATGCACTATATGCTGCTGAAGCCGAGCCATGCGCCGTTCCTGCGCAACCCGCTTGCGCGCGGCTCGTATGCCGGCCTGTACGCCATGGTGCTCATCGAGATCCTCACGGGTTTCGCGATGTACTACATGACGGAGCCGAGCAACATCGGCGGCACGCTGTTTGGCTGGGTCAATGTCCTGCTCGGCGGCGAGATGGTGACGCACTGGGTGCATCACATCGTCGCATGGCTCATTATCGTCTTCGCCATCGGCCATGTCTACATGGTTCTGCGCGCAGACCTCATGGAGGCCGAGGGCGAGGCATCGAGCATGTTCTCGGGCGTGAAGTTCCTCGAGCATGTGCCGAAAGATGCCTGCGAGGTCGATCCGCCGCGCGAGGCGAAATGACGCTTTATCCCCCCAAGGGGCTTACGCGTCAAGCGCGGAGCACCTATAATATAGCTTAGGGATAATCTGTCATTTTATAGGAGTGATTACGATGTGCAAAGAATGCGGCTGCGGCGAGACGAATGGCAACACGCGTCTGCAGTTCCTCGTCAAGGGATATACGGAGGACGGTGCCAAAGAGGTCGAAAAGACCCTGCTGGGCCTGCCCGGTGTGCTCTACGTCCATATCCACTGGCATGAGGGCGAGACGACGGTCGATTACAGCCCCGCGAAGACGAAGCTCATGGACATCCTGAATGTCTTTAACGAGCGCGGTCTTGAGGCGGCTCTGTAAGCCTGAGAAAACGCCGAAAGCAACATAACGGATTTGAGAGAACGCCTTTCCGGCTGTCGATGATGGCGGAGAGGCGTTCTTTTGCGTAACGCGGCACGAGTCGTGTGCAGCGTATCACAGAGCCTGCACGCAGCAGGTGCTATAATGGAGTAACAGTATGCATGAAATGTCCATCGCCGAGGGCATCCTCGACATCGCCCTCGACTATGCCAAGAAGAACGAGGCGCAGCGCATCACGGAGGTCGGCCTGATCATCGGTGAGATGTCCGGTGTCGTCACGGAGTCGCTCGAGCTCAGCTGGCGCATGCTCGTCAAGGACACCATCGCCGACGGGGCGCAGCTGAAGATAAAACATACGCCGCTCATGGGGCGCTGTACGAAGTGCGGCAAGGAGTTCCACATCGAGCACTATAATTTCTGGTGCCCGGAATGTCAGGACGGTGTGCTGCAGCTGGAGTCGGGGCGCGAGCTCAAGGTGGAATATCTGGAGGTAGATTGATGGAAGTCACGGTTATGAAAAATATCCTGGGCGAAAACGACCGTATCGCGGCCGAGAACCAGGCATTATTCCAGGAGAAAAAGGTCTATGTGCTGAATCTCATGGGCTCGCCAGGCGCGGGCAAGACGTCGCTCCTCGAAAAGACCATGGAGCGCATCAAGGATAAGGTGCGCATGGCGGTCATCGAGGGCGATCTCTTTACGAGCAAGGACGCGGAGCGCATCGAGAAGCACGGCGTGCCCGTCATCCAGATCAACACGGCGGGCGGCTGCCACCTCGACGCGCCCATGGTGCAGAAGACGGCCGTAAAGCTCGACCTCGATCATCTAGACCTGCTCATCGTGGAGAACGTGGGCAACCTCGTCTGCCCGGCGGAGTTCGCCGTGGGCGAGGATGACAAGGGCGTCGTGCTCTCCATCACGGAGGGGGACGACAAGCCGATGAAATACCCGCTCATCTTCAAGGAGTCGGCTGTCGCCGTGCTGAACAAGGTCGACCTCGTGCCGTTCTGCAATTTCAGCCTGCAGAGCGCGGAGGAGGATATCGACACGCTGCATCCGGGCATGCAGGTCATCGAGGTGTCCTGCACAAAAGATGAGGGCATAGATGCCTGGTGTGACTGGCTGCTCGCGCGCGTCCGCGCCAAGCAGGGAAAGTGAGGCAGGTATGGCAGATGTTTTTGGCAACGGCTCGAAAAGCGTGTCGCCCATCGACGACGTGCTGCATCAGGCCGAGGTCACGATCCTCGGCGTCGGCAACGTGATTCTGCGCGACGAAGGCTTCGGCGTGCGCGTCATGGAGTACCTCGCGAGCCACTACGACTGGCCGGATAACGTCCAGCTTGTCGACGGCGGTACGCTCGGCATCGAGCTTACGCAGTACGTGACGGGCACGGAGAAACTCCTCGTCATCGATTCCATCAACGGCCACGCCGAGCCGGGGACGCGGTTCCGCCTGCACAACGACGCGGTCATGGAGCATTTCCAGGACAAGCTGAGCGCGCATGAGGTCGGCATCCAGGACGTCCTCGCGCTGCTCACGGTCACGGGCCACAAGATCCCCGAGGTCGTCGTCATTGGCGCTCAGCCCTACGACCTCGAGGCCGGCGTTGAGCTCAGCGAGGGCATGCAGAAACTCCTGCCCGAAATGGCAGACCAGGCCCTCCAGGAGCTCGCCGGCTGGGGCATCCACCCCACGCCAAAAAAAGACGCCGGCGACATGGATTACACGCGTGTGGCCGAGAGTATAAAAAATAGCAACAATCCCTGCCTCCCTCTCTGAGGGAGGTGGCCCGCCAGGGCCGGAGGGTGTCTTTGTGGGAGATGATAGATATGTGTTTAGCAGTACCAGCGAAGGTGCTGGCAATCCAGGACGCGGTTGGCAAGGTGGAGATCTCGGGCGTGACGCGCGATGTCTCTATGATGCTGCTGCCGGAGGCAAAGCCGGGAGACTTCGTCCTCGTTCACGCGGGATTTGCCATGCAGATCGTCGATGAGCGGGACGCCGATGAGACGGATGCGCTGCTCGCAGAGATGCACGGCGCACCGCGTACGGTAGAGAGTCTGGAGGAAACGCAACGTGGCTGAAAGGAAAAACATGGATAAAGCCGTCGAGCGCAAACTCGCGGGAGAGCTCGTGAACGAAATCAAGCGCCTCGCAGGCCGGGCGGACCGCCATCTGCGGTTTATGGAGGTCTGCGGCACGCATACCGTCTCGATTTTCCGCGCAGGCATCCGCCAGCTCCTGCCGGAGAATGTCGAGCTCGTCTCAGGCCCGGGCTGCCCGGTCTGCGTGACGCCGGATGACTACATGGATAAGGCCATCACCTATGCGCTGCGCGCGGACACGATCATCACGACGTTCGGCGATATGCTGAAGGTGCCTGGCTCGAAATCGAGCCTCATGGAGGCGAAGACGCAGGGCGCGGATATCCGCATCGTCTACTCGCCCATGGACAGCCTGAACGTCGCCCGGGAGAACCCGGACAAAAAGGTCATCTTCCTCGCCGTGGGCTTCGAGACGACAGCGCCGACCGCCGCAGCCACGGTGCTCGCGGCGAAACAGGCGGGGCTCACGAACCTCTACATGCTCTCGGCGCAGAAACTCGTGCCGCCGGTCATGCACGCCCTGCTCAACGACCCCGAGGTCCACGTCGACGGTTTTCTGCTGCCGGGCCATGTCTCGGTCATCACGGGTACGGAGCCGTTCCAGTTCCTCGTCGACGAGTACCATATGCCGGGGGTCGTTGCGGGCTTCGAGCCCATCCAGATCCTGCGCGCCCTCGTGCGCCTCATGCAGCAGGCCGTGCGCGGCGAGGCACGCATCGAGAACGAGTACGAGGATGTCGTGAAACCGGGCGGCAGCCCGGCAGCCCAGCGCGCGACGGATGAAGTCTACGAGCCGGCGGATGCCGGCTGGCGCGGCATCGGCATCGTGCCGAAATCCGGCCTGCGCATGCGGGAGAAATATGCAGCGTTTGACATCGAGCGGCTCATCCCGCTCGACATCCCGATGGGCAGGAACAAGCCGGGCTGCCGCTGCGGCGAGGTGCTGCGTGGCATCGTGACGCCAAAGGAGTGCCCGCTTTTCGCGAAGGCCTGTGTGCCGACGCACGCCATAGGACCGTGCATGGTCTCGGTCGAGGGCGTCTGCGCCGCCTGGTATAAATACGGTCAGGGGAGGTTTACCTATGGCAAATGACAGAGTGACGCTCGCGCACGGTGCGGGCGGCAAGATGAGCCAGGAACTCATGGAGAAGGTGCTGATGCCGGAGTTCGGCAACCCGTACCTCAATGAGCTCCACGATGGTGCGACGGTTGCGATGAGCGGCCGCGTGGCGTTCACGACGGATTCGTACGTCGTGCAGCCGCTGTTTTTCAACGGCGGCAACATCGGCAAGCTCGCCGTCTGCGGTACGGTCAACGACCTCTCGATGACCGGTGCCGTGCCGAAATACATCACCTGCGGCATGATCATCGAGGAGGGTTTCCCCATCAAGGACTTGCGCACGATTGCGCACACGATGCGCCAGATGGCCGATGAGGCCGGCATCGCGATCGTCACGGGCGATACGAAGGTTGTCGAGAAGGGCAAGGCCGACGGCATCTTCATCAACACGGCGGGCATCGGCGACATCATCCCGGGCACGCATATTTCGCCGAAGAACGTGAAGCCGGGCATGCAGATCATCCTCTCGGGCTACATCGGCGACCATGCGGCCGCCGTCATGGCAGGCCGTCACGGCATCGAGCTGCCGGACTATATCAAGACGGACTGTGCGCCGCTATGCAGCCTCACGCAGGCCATGCTGCAGGTGGCGCCGGATATCGCTGTGCTGCGCGATCCGACGCGCGGCGGCGTCGCAGCAGTGCTCAACGAGATCGCGGAGGCCTCGCAGTGCGGCGTGCTCATCGACGAGGATGCCATCCCCATCCACCCGGAGGTGCAGGGCGTCTGCGATATTCTCGGCTTCGACCCGCTTTACCTCGCGAACGAGGGAAAATGCATCGCGTTCGTTCCGCCGGATAAGACGGAGGCTGTGCTCAAGGTCATGCGCAAGAACGTCTATGGCCGCGAAGCGCGCGTCATCGGCGAGACGACGACAGAGGCACCGGGGCAGGTCGGCATGCGCACGGGCATCGGCGGCATCCGCATCGTCGATATGCCGCTCGGCAACATCGTGCCGCGTATCTGCTGACTTGACGCTGGCCCCCGAAATCCTTATAATGAAAAGTTGAATATGGACAGACTTTTCTATCACAATAGGGTTAAAGGGTTACAGTTCACACCCCGACTTGACAAATGACAAAAACATAACGAACCAGCATAAAACCTGGTGATGGGGAATCCCCGAAAACATTGCGTTTTCGGGGA
>OMYB01000001.1 GCA_900315155.1 uncultured Selenomonadales bacterium
TTGCTAGATGCATATCCATATCTTACGGGAGGTCCTCCTTTTTTGCAACATGAATTATGTATAGGGATTATTCATCCCACAGATTTTGTGATTGAACCAAAATATTTAAAAAGTATGGCAAGACAGGGAAGCGTTGACCGCCGCATAGGCGGCTTAGAAATTGTTCAGGTATATAATCCTACTTGCCGGGTAGTTGACCGCCGCATAGGCGGCTTAGAAATTCACTATACGGCAGGATATGAACGCGCTTTAGTTGACCGCCGCATAGGCGGCTTAGAAAGTATTTCAACGGCGGCGTAGGCGCAGATTGTTGTTGACCGCCGCATAGGCGGCTTAGAAAACGTTTTACAAAGAAAATTTTTGAACTTGTCAGTTGACCGCCGCATAGGCGGCTTAGAAATTTTACATAGTTAAGTCCGTAGCCCAGCAGATGTTGACCGCCGCATAGGCGGCTTAGAAATACGAAGTTGCCGAAAATGCTATTGAAGAGCTGTTGACCGCCGCATAGGCGGCTTAGAAAGAAAGGAAGGAGTGATGTAAAATGATTAAGTCGTTGACCGCCGCATAGGCGGCTTAGAAAGGCAAGAGCCCCGGCACGATCCCCGGCAAGAGGTTGACCGCCGCATAGGCGGCTTAGAAAAGTGATTTTTTTGTACGCCGGATTCCCGTTTGGTTGACCGCCGCATAGGCGGCTTAGAAAAACTTTTCGCCGTCCCATTTATAGAACAGTTCGTTGACCGCCGCATAGGCGGCTTAGAAAGGATGGAGAAGCATACACGGCTGCGGAAAAATGTTGACCGCCGCATAGGCGGCTTAGAAAGTAGATGTCGTGCGCGGCGTAGCCCTCCTTCAGTTGACCGCCGCATAGGCGGCTTAGAAACTGTGGCGGGAGCTGGAGGACGCCGCAAAGGCGTTGACCGCCGCATAGGCGGCTTAGAAAATTTTTCTTTGGCTGGGTGTGGGTGCTGATTAGTTGACCGCCGCATAGGCGGCTTAGAAATCCGGCAGGCCGTTGCCTGCCAGCTTGCAAAAGTTGACCGCCGCATAGGCGGCTTAGAAATGGAGTTTATGGATGGCCTCGGAGGTGGGGACGTTGACCGCCGCATAGGCGGCTTAGAAATGCTATTTGCCGTGGCATCATTATAACATGAAGTTGACCGCCGCATAGGCGGCTTAGAAATATAAGAGGAGAAACGCTCCTGTTTTTGTGTTGTTGACCGCCGCATAGGCGGCTTAGAAAAAACAGGTCATGAATGGCTCGCAGGGTGAGCTGTTGACCGCCGCATAGGCGGCTTGTATAGAAAATTTGTCCATCAAGGAGGACTTTTTTGTTGCTTTATCGAATATACAAATTATGTGGTTTGTATAGAGGTGAAGTTTATGGCGGAAAGTTTGACGCCTACAGAATTGAAGCCTATCTTGGAGTCGAAGCGGGCGAATATCTATTATCTGGAGATGTGCCGCGTCATGCAGAAGGATGGACGCGTTTTGTATCTCACGGATGGGGAGAAGCAGCATCAATATTGGAATATTCCTATTGCAAACACGACAGTGATTCTTCTCGGTACAGGAACATCGATTACGCAGGCGGCAGTGCGGATGCTGGCGAGTGCGGGGGTGTTGGTCGGATTTTGCGGTGGCGGTGGTACGCCTTTGTTTGCTGGGACAGAAATTGAGTGGATGAGTCCTCAGAGCGAATATCGTCCAACGCAGTATGTTCAGGGATGGCTTTCTTTCTGGTTCGATGACGAGAAGCGTTTGCTTGCCGCAAAATTCCTGCAAGAGGCAAGATGTCATTTCCTTGAAACGGTATGGGCAAAGGATCGGGATTTACAGGCAGCAGGATTTTTTGCGGATGATGACGAAATCGAAGATGCCCTGGATGGATACCGGCATTCTATTCAACGTGTCGAAAATGTAAGAGAGTTATTAGCTGCTGAGGCACATTTTGCCAAGCGGCTTTATCGTTATGCCGCTTCCCACACGAATATGGATGGTTTTGTACGAGATCCAGAGGCAGATGATGAGGCGAATATTTTCCTGAACCATGGCAATTATCTGGCTTATGGGCTGGCGGCATCTGCTTTGTGGGTGCTGGGGATTCCGCATGGCTTTGCGTTGATGCACGGAAAGACGCGCCGAGGTGCACTGGTTTTTGATATTGCCGATCTGGTCAAGGATACGATAGTCCTGCCTTGGGCTTTTATCTGTGCAGACGAGGGCTATAGCAGCCGTGAGTTCCGAAATATGCTCATTGAGAAATTCACAGAACATAAAGCGTTGTCCTATATGTACGACAATATACAGAGTCAGAGCATGCGTTGGTATCATCCAAAAATCCTGGATGGCGGTGATGCCGTATGATGGTTCTCTTTACGAGCATGAGCGATAAGAAAGCCAGAAAAACGACGAGATGGATTTTGGATGCTTTTGCGGAGCGTATAGGGCAGGACACGTGGCAGACTGCCATCACAGAAGATGGGCTAAAGATGGTATATAAGCTGCTGCGCAGGCATGCTACGAAAAGTATGTCCGTTTCCTGCCGATGGATTCGCTCGCATACGCGCAGTCAGCTTCTTTGGATTGTTGGAGATCGCAGCCGGTTCAATGCTGAAGGGAATGTCCCGGTCAACGCGACGCTGAAGGAACTGCAGCATCAGGAGTGGGAGAATGCGTGGGGACACTTGCCACAAATCAAAGCTCTGGCTGGCGTTGCCGGTCTACTGCATGATTGGGGAAAATGCAACGACGCTTTTCAGGATAAACTGAAAACGTCGAAAAAAGGAACGGATCCCTATCGCCACGAATGGATTTCCTGCCGATTGATTGCAGGTTTAGTCCTTTTGTCGGGAGACAAACAATCAGATGCATGGATTCCTATGCTGTTAGAAAACCGTTTTCAAGAATCGGATTTAATGGAAGTAGTGAAACGGCAAATTCAAGAACCATTATCGGAGCTGCCTCCGATTGCCAGCATGCTTTGCTGGCTGATTCTTTCTCATCATCGTATGCCTGTACGTTCCGCTTCCGGATATGAGGATGTATCCCGAGATTCCTTCAACGATGTTATGGATCATATCGATGCATCGTGGGGCTACGAACGTGATTCAGATGAGATTGGTACGGTTTCTTTCCAGCATGGTCTGCTGGCTGACTCTTCACCCTGGCGTAAATCCCTTGAGAAATGGCTGAGCAGGCTGCTGGATCAAAAGGATGCTTTGCTGACCGTATGGCAGACTCCCTCGATGCGACCGCTGCTGCTTTATGCACGCTTGAGCCTGATGCTTGGCGATTACTTTGTATCCTCCTGCGATGCTGATGAACGTTGGAAGGGAAATACGGAGTTATTTGCTAATACCTACCACCATGAACTGAAGCAGAAGCTGGATGAGCATCTGGTCCGCGTGAGCAAGGAGGCAGTACAGATTGCTCATTTTCTTCCAGCTTTTGAGGACAAGATGCCTGTCATTTCGGATGCGTCTATCCTTCGTCGGAAAAGCCCGGAACCTTATACCTGGCAAGATAAAGCGGTTCGCCAAATCCAGAGCCTATACAACGACAAAACGGAATCCTGTGGGGAGAAGGGCTTTTTCATCGTCAATATGGCTAGTACAGGGTGTGGCAAAACGTTTGCTAATGCGAAAATCATGCAGGCACTTTCGTCTAACCATAAATCTTTGCGCTATGTGCTGACATTGGGATTGAGGACCCTGACCTTACAGACAGGAGATGAGTATCGTCGCCGGATTCGTCTTTCGTCGGATGAGATGGCGGTCCTGATCGGTTCCGCTGCCATCCGTCGGCTTCATGAAGAGGATCAGGATGAATGGGATACGGCCTACCAGGAGTCTCTGTATGATGGTATCCTCGATGGCGATTTTCCTGAACAGGATGAGTTTCTGGATGTCTTCTTTTCTGCAGTTAAGCAGCAGGGAAAAAAGGATAAAAAAGATAAAAAGGACTGGACGAAGAAAAACAAGCAGCTCTTGTATCAGCCGGTTCTGGTAGCGACGATCGACCATATGATGCCCGCGACTGAGACAATTCGTGGCGGGCGGTATATGCTGCCGCTTTTGCGGCTTATGTCATCCGACCTTGTTATCGATGAGGTGGATGATTTTGGCCCCAGTGATTTACAGGCGATTGCGCGGCTGGTGCATCTGGCTGGCATGCTGGGGCGGAATGTCGTGATATCTTCTGCGACGATTCCACCGGATTTGGCAAAGGGGCTGTTCGCAGCCTATCGGTCTGGACGGGCCTGCTGGGCGGCGTTCTTTAAAAAGAGGGCGTCAGCGGTATGTTTTTGGTGTGACGAATTCCAGTCGCAGGGGGAGGTCTTTTCTGTTACTGATATGGAATGGGACCAAGGTTTCCACATGGCTCAGCAGAAATTCCTGGTCAAGCGTATCGACAGGTTGAATCAGCTAATCACGAAAAGGAAAGGGAGCTTAATTTCTTGCGCAGAGGCCTTGGAGAAACCGTCAGGGGAGGAACGGAGAAAGGCATATTTTTACACCATTCAGCAGGCAGTCATCCGTCTTCATGCATCAAACTGTTGTAAGGATGCTGCCACGGGAAAACAGGTATCGATTGGCCTGATCCGTATGGCAAATATCAAGCCCTGCACCGCTCTTGGCAAATATCTGTTGGAAGCAGACTGGCCGGCAGATATCGAACCCAGGATCATGGTCTATCATAGCCAACAAGTCCTGCTGCTGCGGCATGAGCAGGAACGGTATCTCGATCGAGTTCTCCATCGTAAAGGGGACTATTGTGATACCGTAGATTTTCAGGATCCAATTCTGAGGCATATCATCGATACGACTTCTGCCAGTCAGGTCATTTTTCTGGTTGTTTCGACACCGGTAGAAGAAGTTGGGCGGGACCATGATTTCGATTGGGCCATCATCGAGCCATCATCTTATCGGTCGTTCATCCAGTTATCCGGTCGTGTACTGCGGCACAGGAGGTTGGTGCAGGATATCGGTTCACCGAATGTCGGGATTCTCCAGTACAATTATAAAGGCCTTATGGATGCTTCTGGCAAAAAGGTGGTGTTTCATCATCCTGGTTTCGAGACAGAGCAGTATCGCCTTGTGAGCCATGATTTGGCAAAGCTGGTTGATGAGAGTATGTCGGAGGGCGGGCTCGATGCGATTCCCCGTATTCGGAAAGCTGTTCCCTTATCTCCACATACCCGTCTAGCTGATCTAGAGCAACAGGTCATGCAGGATTTCGGTGACTTGTCTACTCACGGAGCCGCGGTCCTGCACGGATGGCTTGAGGAGTATTGGTATCTGACGGGGATTCCACAAAAACTGAATCCATTCCGGGCTTCGTATGGAAATATTGAACTTTACCTGAGCTGGAACGGAAAAGGCTGGGAATTTCAGGAGAGGGATGAACGGACGGGGGAGTACGTGTGCCGTACCAGCATATATGGCATTACCATGGGCACAGAGCCCCAAAACAACCGTTTTTGGCTGTCCCGTGATTATGCTGCATCGATACGCCAAAGATGGGAGGCCGAATCGAATTCGTTGGAGGATAGTATGCATGGCATGGAGAACCTGTGCCATCGGTACGGAGGTCTTACCATCCCAATTTATCCGTGGACACAAACCGATCGGATACAATATCGTTATTCGGATCAGTTTGGTCTTTATCAGGAAATTTGATCCATCAGCAAGGAGGGATTCATAGCGATGGGATTACTTAAAGAGTATGTTGAACAGCAAGCGGAGAGCAAGCAGAAAACAATTTCTGAATGGCTGGAACAGCAGGCTGCCAATGCTGAGCATTGTGCGATGGTTACACACGTCGGTCGATTCACGAATCCGGATGTACGGACAAAAGCCCGTGTATCGATGGGCGAAGAAGTCGGTTCGCCTTATGTGATGACTCAATCAATTTTGGGAACCTCAGACATTTCCGCCAGCAGCGCAGTCTATATTCCTGTTGCAAAACTATTATTGCTTGAGGTAGAAGACGGGCGGAACGTCTATGAGCATTTACAGCAGGATGCAGATTTTCTCCGACACGAACTGCCTGATGCAGATGTGGATTATGACCAGATCCGGGAGGGCTTGTTAAAGATTCAGGATCATGTTATTCCTCAGGAATCGGATGCCCGTTTGAGACAGGTATATTTCCCGATTCCGGGACAGGAGGAGGTTTACCATTTACTGACCGTCATGCCTCCGTCGAGTTTAGCTTTGGAATTGCAGAGCCGAATACGCGCAGAGGGGAGTCATCGACGTGAAGCGCGCGAAGTGAAGAGTGATCTTTACGGTGCGTCCTATCGGCAGTGGTTGGATCTGACGGAAATCAGCATAGGCGGTACGAAACCACAGAATATCTCTGTCGGCAACCTGTTGAATGGAGGCAGGCTTTCGGTGCTGCCATCCGTTCCACCTCAGATTCAGAGCCGAAAAGTCATCAGGCCAAGGAAGGATTTCTTCTACCAGACTTTGCGATGGAAAGACTTCCAATGGGATTTCAAACGCCTGCATGGCCTTTACATGCTGGATCGGAATAACGTAACGATACGCAGGCGGGTACGTGATGCGGAGCAGCAAATCATGGATAAAGTTATGCTGCGGGTATATGCTCTACGGGAAGGTTTTCCAGAAGGATGGTCTGATGAGGAAGGCTGTCATCTGCGCACGGAGCAGCAGATTTGGCTGGACGAAAAATACAGCGCGGAGCGATGGGACAATCCGGATTGGCAGGAAGCCGTGATTCAGGATTTCGCCAAATGGTTTATCCATACGTATGAATGGTGTGCTGGTAAAGAAAAAATCCTTTTAGGTGATGGCGAACTCCAAGTTATCCGCGCAGAAGTCAGGTCGGCTGTCCTGGAAATGCCAACAGATTTTCATGAGGGGGTGAAATCGTGACAGCATATCTCGTGATATCCAATTTAAGAATCCATAATGCCAATGCGGCGAGCAGCCTCTATACGATTGGTTTTCCCGCTATGACTGCATGGCTTGGTTCGATGCATGCCTTGCAGCGGAAAATGCAGAGGCATAGCATGTCTGAGGTTCATTTTACCCGGCTGGCTGTTTCATGCAAAGAGTGTGACGTCCAGGTCTATCGGGGAAAAGGGGATTACGTCAATTCGGTTATCGGGACAGCGAATCCGCTAAAGAAAAAAGGAGGCGGGTATGAGCGTCCGCCGTTCATCGAGGAACCGCGCTGCCACTTGAATGTATCTCTTTTGATCGAAACGCAGGGGGTGACACCGGATAATGAGAAAGCATTCCTGACATCCGTTTGTGAAGTGATGCCAGGAATGAAGATTGCTGGAGGAGATATTCTCTCCGAACGGTTTGAAGATGATGCCAAGAAATACACCAGGCAGGGGGCACATCTGCAGCTGGTTTATTTTACTCAGTCCGGTGAAAAAAATCATGCCAGCTGGCAGGGGATTATCCGGGCCTTGATGCCCGGATTTGTGCTCGTAGAACGCAGTCACTTCCTGCAGTCTCTGCCTGGCAGGGATTCCATGGATAAGCTGCTGAATGGGTTGGCAGTTCAATACGATACTGAGCGGGATGATGAAGGAAAAGTCACAGAATGGAAAGCGAGAAAACTTCATCCGGCAGGATGGATCGTCCCGATTGCCGTAGGATTCCAAGCCATTACTCCTGCTATGAAGGTGCCCAATCAGCGGGATGAGTCCTGTGAACATCACTTTGCTGAGCCAGTCGTTACGCTTGGAGAGTTTAAGATGCCGATTCATTTCCACTCTCTTGACGAAATGATGTGGGCGTATGAGGTAGATCAGGAAAAGGGCTTATATTTGTGCAAAAATCGTTATGAAGAATTACAACAAGGAATGAATTGCTAAACAGGAGGCTTTAACATGGCAAAGAAAAATGACAATACCGCATCGGTTCTGGCTTATGAGAAAAAACTTGTTCTTTCGGATGGCTATATGTATGGGACGACATGGGAGAATCGTACGGATCGGACGGCAGCGAAGCCACTGAAACTCGTAGAGAAATCTGTACGCGGAACGATTTCCAATCGTCTCAAGCCGGCAGTTCAGAAAGACCCGGCAAAACTGAATGCAGAAGTAGAGAAACCAAACTTGCAACGTGTAGATGCTTGTGCGCTGGATATGAAACAGGATACCTTGAAATTATCTTTTACGATGAAAGTTCTCAGCGGTGTCGAGCATCCATCGGCATGCAATAACATGATGTTCCATCAGAGTTATACGGCAGCAGCGAAGGAATATATCGAGAAGACGGGATTCAAGGAATTGGCGCGTCGTTATGCAATGAACATTGCCAATGCACGTTTCCTGTGGCGGAATCGCCTCGGCGCCGAGAAACTAGCTGTGGATGTGACAATCGACGGAAATCCTATGGCAGAACTGGATGCGTATGCGTATTCTTTGCGTAATTTCGATGAGAACGCTGCTGAACTGCAGCCATTGGTCGATGCGATAGCGGAGACCCTAAGCGGGAAAAGGGATTCCCTGCTGGTTCATGTAGATTGCTATGCCTTGCTGGGAGAGGGACAAGAGGTTTATCCCAGCGAGGAGCTGGTATTCGATAAAGGCAAAGGAGACAAGAGCAAAGTCCTTTACTCTGTCGATGACACGGCAGCGATGCATTCTCAGAAACTGAGTAATGCGATTCGTACCATCGATACCTGGTATCCGGCATATGGTACAGAGGAGGGCGTTGGCCCTATCGCCATTGAGCCGTATGGTGCGGTCACGAATCTGGGTAAGGCTTTCCGTAATCCGAAGGAAAAAGCCGATTTCTATACATTGTTCGACCGCTATGCCATCGGTGAGTCTCTTGACTCCATCGAAGATGAGCATTATGTCATGGCGGTCCTGGTCCGTGGCGGTGTCTTCGGGCAGAGCTCGAAGGAGTGATCACGATGCAATTCTATCAAGAGTTGACAATACAGCCAGGACCAGAAATGCCAGCAAATTTTATCCTGTCGAAAATTTACCAGACGATTCATTTAGCTTTTGTGTCGCATAAAGATGCAGAGGACAAAGTAACTTATGGCGTATCCTTCCCAGAGTACTCTCCAGAAGGTGATGTTATTGGTTTAGGGAGGAAAATCCGTATCTTTGCAGAAACAGAGGAACAGCTGGAGCAGCTGGGTCTCTCGAATGTTTTGAAACGGTATACCGATTATGTCCGAATCAAACGGATACGCCCGGTTCCCATGCACACGAGCGGCTATGCGATATACTCCAGATATCACACAGAGAATAGTCAGGCGCAAAAAGCTAGACGCTATGCTCGTCGACATGGAATAGACATATCCGAAGCCGGCAAACTATTTCCAAAAGATAAAAAAGGCTATCAATATCCCTATATCCAATTGCGCAGCGCATCGAACAAGCATCCATTTCGTCTGTACGTCCGTAAAGAAACTGCAAACCAGCCGGTCAATGTTGGTTTCAGCGTTTATGGATTATCCAACCAATCATCTGTTCCTGAGTTTTGACCCAAATTTCGAGGCATCCCTCGCAGCCCGCGCGAAATCTACATCGGGAGATGAGGATTCAAAAAGGGTTGGATCTGTGGAAAATCTGCAAGCCCTTGTGGCATAAAGGATGGGGAGCATTATGATGCAGTTGACCGCCGCATAGGCGGCTTAGAAAATCACGGCCTGCCCGTCAGGACGGACATATACGTTGACCGCCGCATAGGCGGCTTAGAAATTTGTTAACTTTGTTTACGATGCTTTTCATATGTTGACCGCCGCATAGGCGGCTTAGAAAATCACGGCCTGCCCGTCAGGACGGACATATACGTTGACCGCCGCATAGGCGGCTTAGAAATGTATGAGTACAGGACAGCTACAGGACAGGAAGTTGACCGCCGCATAGGCGGCTTAGAAATTTCCGACAGCGATTGTTTCCGAACTGCCTTGGTTGACCGCCGCATAGGCGGCTTAGAAATGTTCGCGCTCAACCATGAGTCGACAATCGCTGTTGACCGCCGCATAGGCGGCTTAGAAATGCGTGCTGACGCAAAGGCGTATGATGAGGAAGTTGACCGCCGCATAGGCGGCTTAGAAAGAGAGAGAAGCCCTGGCTGCGATCTGCAAAGAGGTTGACCGCCGCATAGGCGGCTTAGAAAGCGTAAATCGCTTCGTCATACTCGGCGAGCTTGTTGACCGCCGCATAGGCGGCTTAGAAATTATATATATGTAGGATTTCGCGCGCCCCGGCGTTGACCGCCGCATAGGCGGCTTAGAAATGACTGACTTGCAAGAAGCACGTGTCAAAAGCGTTGACCGCCGCATAGGCGGCTTAGAAAAGCATGAGCCCCGGCAAGAGCCCCGGCACGATGTTGACCGCCGCATAGGCGGCTTAGAAAGGCACGATCCACTAACAGTAGCCCCAGCATGAGTTGACCGCCGCATAGGCGGCTTAGAAAAACGCCGTAGAAGCGAACAAGCGCCTCGAAGCGTTGACCGCCGCATAGGCGGCTTAGAAATATAGCTGTCCTATATGAGTACAGGACGGTTTGTTGACCGCCGCATAGGCGGCTTAGAAAGTCATCTGCTGCTTGAAATCTTCGATCGTCATGTTGACCGCCGCATAGGCGGCTTAGAAATGACAGGAGGTGTAAGCTATGGCGGCTGTGACGTTGACCGCCGCATAGGCGGCTTAGAAATCGAGGGATGCCGTCATCTGCTGCTTGAAATCGTTGACCGCCGCATAGGCGGCTTAGAAAAGCCCTGCTCGTTCACGGCGTCGGCCTTGAGCGTTGACCGCCGCATAGGCGGCTTAGAAATCTTTGGTAAAAAAAATACGGGTAACTGGTACGTTGACCGCCGCATAGGCGGCTTAGAAAATCAGTTTCAGGATGGGGAAAAGGCGTTTTTCGTTGACCGCCGCATAGGCGGCTTAGAAATGTTTTTTTTTATTGTCTAAACATTGCAATACGTTGACCGCCGCATAGGCGGCTTAGAAAGTATCCGGCCAAATCTTGTGCGGGTCAATACGAGTTGACCGCCGCATAGGCGGCTTAGAAATTATTCAAGCGGATAATCCTGCTTGCCGGGTAGTTGACCGCCGCATAGGCGGCTTAGAAATCCGTCGCTTCTTCAACCCAGATATCCGTGATGTTGACCGCCGCATAGGCGGCTTAGAAATCTCAAGCAAATAAATGTGATTCTGATCTATCGTTGACCGCCGCATAGGCGGCTTAGAAAGCTGGGATGACGGCTCACAGAAGTATGACAGCGTTGACCGCCGCATAGGCGGCTTAGAAAAAACGGTTGTCTGGAGCAGTTTCCCCAGATCCGTTGACCGCCGCATAGGCGGCTTAGAAATCACCCCGCGGGTGGAACGCCCATATCTGGGGGTTGACCGCCGCATAGGCGGCTTAGAAAATCAAGTCATCGAAATCATAATCATCTTGAATGTTGACCGCCGCATAGGCGGCTTAGAAATCAATGCTCAGCGGCAATCCCTGCATCAGCTTGTTGACCGCCGCATAGGCGGCTTAGAAATTGTACGGATAGCCGCCGATGATGTATGCATTGTTGACCGCCGCATAGGCGGCTTAGAAATGATCGAGCGCATCATCGATATTCAAATGCTCGTTGACCGCCGCATAGGCGGCTTAGAAATATCAGGCAATGACAACAATTTTGTTTCACGTGTTGACCGCCGCATAGGCGGCTTAGAAATTTGTCGGGCTGACCGAATCGATGATCTGGCCGTTGACCGCCGCATAGGCGGCTTAGAAATGGACGTAATTCTGAAAAATCATGTCTCGCTCCGTTGACCGCCGCATAGGCGGCTTAGAAAGCATCCATCGTGATTTTCCAGCGCGTGTGGTTGTTGACCGCCGCATAGGCGGCTTAGAAATTTCATCGGCTTGCCATCATCGGCACGGGAGGGTTGACCGCCGCATAGGCGGCTTAGAAACATGCCGACGACTCTTCGCGCGGAATATCTTCGTTGACCGCCGCATAGGCGGCTTAGCAAGCTGGGGAGCGCTGACTGCTGCTTCGGTTCATTATGTGAGCTCGGTTTTCATGACTTTGCAGATCGGATGATCGTCAATCTTTCTGCCTGAATACTAAAAAAACAGTTGCATTGTCCATGTGAAAAATATATAATAAGACTAACAAGAGGTAATGCGCTGGAGGGAAAACTTATGGAACAAGAGCTTAAAGTGATGCTGACGCACATCGCAAATAAACTCGATGCAATCGACGGTCACTTAACCGAACATGACAAACGTCTTGATGCAATCGACAGTCACTTAACCGAGCATGACAAACGTCTTGATGCAATCGACAGTCACTTAACCGAGCATGACAAACGTCTTTTGATGCAATCGACAGTCACTTAACTGAGCATGATAAACATCTTGCTGCAATTGATAGTCGGTTGGATCATTTGGATCATCGTGTGGATCGTCTGGAAACGACGGTACAGGAAAATCATGTTATGTTGTCGGCTTTGATGAAGAGAACCGAGGGCTTTGATGCTTTGCGTGTCAATCAGGAGCACCTGGCGGCTCAGATCGATAACATTACGATGCGCATGGCCGACGCTACCTCCGTAGAGAAACTGCGCAATGACGTCGGCGATGGTCTTGAAAAACTGGGGAAAAAACTCCAGGTAGGGTGACTGCAAAAAGCGTGGAATTTGGGTAGAAAAAATGCAGCTTCACATCGTCGTTGGATGTGAAGCTGCACTTTTTTATACATGAGAGCCGTCTTCTTAGTGGTGGGCTTCTTCTTTGTGGTGGTAGAGGTGTGTGTCGGCGCGGTGGATGGCACAGGAGGAGTCGGCTTCGGTGTGGATATCGGAGAGGCCGAAGCTGGCTGTGATGTGGAAGGGCTGTACAGTGGTGTCCGTGAAGGTCTGGCTGGCGATGTCGTCCTGGACGGCTTTCAGTTCCTTTTTCCGGCAGGTAAATCCAGCGAAGGAACCCGTATGCGTGAGAGAGAGGATTTCGTAGTGCTGGCTGAGGCGTTCGTGTAGGCTGGTGAATGTGTCGAACGGCGGCGTGAAATAGCCGCGCCACGTGCAGAACGTACGGACAAACAGGTCGGTGATGGCGTTTTCGCCGCGGATGTAGGTGCAGCCCGTAAGGATGCCGTCCGGAGCGAGGACGCGGTGCATCTCCGCGAGCGCAGCATCCTTCTGCGGGAAAGCGTGCAGTCCGTCAATGGAGAGCAGCAGGTCAAAGCTTTCGTCCTCGAAAGGCATTTGTGCGACATCTCCCTGGCGGAAGGCGATGCTGTCCAGGCCGAGCGTATGCGCACGCGCGCGGGCGGCCTGCAGCATGTGGTTCGAGTAATCGAGGCACGTGATTTCAGCCTTAGGTAGCTCCCGGTAACGGGGCAGGGAGAGCACACCGGTGCCGACGGGGACTTCGAGCAGCCGCCCGGAAAAGTCTTTGGGCAGGCCCGCAAACATTTGCGCGAGGAATGCGTCGTAATCCTCTGGGCTGAGCTGCCAGAACAGGCGCAGAGCCAGGCGGCCGGTCCACGTGCCGCTGGCCATCATGCCATCGTAGCGGCTGGCCCGTTTGCCGACGTAGTCATAGGCACTGCGGATATTCATCTGGCGGTTGGGCATTACATCATGCATGGCAATCGCTCCTTCTCTCGTTGATTCTTATTTCCATTATAGCGGAAAAATATCACATTGGGTAGGCTTTCTGTCACAAATGGCAATAGAATCCGCTCTGTAGCGGCGACGTGTCCAATGGATTTCTCGTGTGCGGATGGGAGACTGTGAGAAATGTTACACCTGCGGGTGTGCCGCCCGTGATACAATGGGTTGGTGTGGTATTTTGCCATAGTCAGAGATAAAGGATGGATGACGCATGAGCGATACGGATTATACGGATGATACGAACAGGAAAAAGAACAAGCTGCGGGAGTATTTCGATATGCACCGGTGGCTGAGCATTTTCGGATTCATGATTTTCCTTGTGCTGAGCCTTACGGGCACGGTGCTGACGTTCCGTCCGGAGCTCCAGTCTGCGGCGCAGACGCATCCGTGGGTGGGGCTCATCATGTATCTCATGCACATCCTGCATACGCATCTCGCTCTCGGAGGGAATTCGAGCATCGGCGGATATATGGTTGCGGGCATCTTCTCGCTTGTCGCGACCGTGTCGATTGCGACAGGGTTGCTCATTTACCGCCCGTATGCCGTATCGTGCCAGACGATGCGTGAGCGTTCGCGGGAGACAGGGAAACTGAGCCACCGTTTCTGGATGCAGTTCCTGCATCAGGAGCTTTCGGCGATGGCGGCTGTTTGGGGCATCCTGCTTTGCTTCTCCGGCGCGTGGATCGCGTTCTTCTTTGTCATGATTATGAGCGGGCAAGCGAACCCGAACATCGCCATGACGGCAAATGGCGGCATGGCTCTGCAGAGCTCGGGCGGCGGTATCGGCATGCAGCTCACGACGTTTATGCTGGCCATTCATCTCCATAACCATGAGACATTCCTGCTGCGCGTGCTCTGGGCCGTGTGGATGTGCCTGCTCATGCTGGCTGGCACGACGGGCATCTGGCTCGCCCTCAAGAAGAAATGGGGGATGGGCAGAGTCGCGGTTACCAGGGCTGGCACAGCGCTTGCCGCATCGTCAAAGGCAGAGACAGCGCCAGAAAAGGCAAAAGGCTGGTCTGTATGGTTCCTGCCGCTTGTTTGGAGTGTCCTCACGTTGGGCGGCCTGATCTTTCCACTGTTTGGATTCGTTGGGAATATCCTCGGTGCCATCTGCCTCATCGTGCCGTTCTTCTTGCTGGCATGGGATGTCCTTCATGCGTTCCGGTGACCTTCCGATAATTAGGAAATTTTTTCAGCACCTGCGAAGCTTTCGCGGGTGCTTTTTCGTGCGAATGGCAGGAATTATTCCTTTCCGTGTAGAATATTCTTAAGTCAAAGGGGTATGAGGATAGGAGCCGTTGGGGAGCGGCAAGGCGACGAGGACAGGTGATAGCATGAAAGCGATAGATTTGACGTTGGAGGAAGCGGCGAAGCTGCTGGAGGAGAGCCGGAAGAAACACCATACGGCGAGACTTGTGGACCCGGAGGAGTGCCGCGTGCTGGATATCCAGGATGGAGCCTGCCAATACGGGAAACGCTGTCATGATATTTGGTGCTCGGAGAACCGCTGCAGCAACTGCATCAGCTATCAGGCATGCCATACGGGGGCGGATCAGGAGAAAAAGGAACGCGTGACGGATCTCCTCTATGAGGTCCAGGCAAAACCCGTTGTCGTGCATATCGGGGATGATATGCAAGTGAATGCGTCCCTGGAGCTCATCGACTGGCGTGAGGCCTCGACGCCGGAGCTCACGGGCGTGGCGGAAAAGGACAACGATAACGCGGCGTTCCTCAACAGCCATGATACGTTGACCGGGCTGCTGAACCAGAACAGTTTTTACATGACGGTGCGCAAGATGCTGGAGGAGCAGCCGGATCAGGACTATATGCTCGTCTCCTGCAACCTCCGCAATTTTCACATGATCAACGACCTGTATGGCATCGAGAAAGGCAACGAAGTCCTGCTGACCGTTGCACAGGCACTCAAAAAGCAGATGTCGGATAAGAGCATCGCTGCGCGTCTGTTTGGCGATCACTTTGCCATCTTTGAGCCGGCGGAGGTGGATCTCGATGAGCGCATCGAGCAGATCTCCAAAGAGGCGAAACTCGACGTCGAGGGCGGGGAGTACCCGCTTCACCTCCACGCGGGAATCTATGCCATCGAGGATCGGAATCTCCCCATCGCCGTCATGATCGACCGCGCCGAGATGGCGCGCAAGGCCATCGCACATGACTACAACATCAACACGGCCTATTACACGCCGGATCTTTGGGAGTCGGCCGTGAACAAGCAGTGGATGATCAATCATTTCAACGATGCGATTGCGGCGGATGAGTTTGAGCTCTACCTCCAGCCGCAGATGGATAGCATAGGGCATTTGGCTGCAGCGGAGGCTCTCGTCCGTTGGCGGCGTCCGGACGGTTCCCTGATTTCGCCGGGGGATTTCATTCCCTGCTTTGAGGAGTCCGGGCAGATCGCTCGGCTCGATCAGGTGATATGGGAAAAGGCCGTCCAGACGCTGCAGGACTGGACGGATTCCCCACTCGGCCATGTGGATATCTCCATCAATGTCTCCCCGGGGGACTTCGGCTATATGGATATCGAAGAATTCCTGACGGGGCTGCTGGAAAAGTATCAGGTGGAGCAGCGGCGCCTGCATGTCGAGATCACGGAGACGGCCGTCGTCTACGAAATCGAAAAAGTCGACAAGCTCATCCGGGATGGGTTCCATATCGAAATCGACGATTTCGGCAAGGGCTATTCCTCGCTCAATACGCTGCGCAATATCCGCGCACAGACGCTGAAACTCGATATGTTCTTCCTGCGCGCCTCGGAGGGGACGCAGGAACGCGGCCACATCATCATCGACCACGTGATTTCCATGGGCCGCGAGCTTGGCATGAAGATCGTTGCTGAAGGTGTCGAAACCGAAGACCAGCGCGATCATCTTATCGAGGCTGGCTGCGACCTCCTTCAGGGATATCTGTTTTCTCCACCGATTCCCGTTCAAAAATTTGTAGAAAAATACGCAGATTAATGGTTTTTATGTGTATCCTCGTCTGCTCGTGGCCATGCGGCACCGGCCTGCTTGGCTTCGGCGATGATTTCGTCGTAGCCGGAGAGGGCAGCGAAAGCGCCGAACTGGGCTGCCCGCTTCTCGCGTGGCATAGGGATATGGCGCTGGGAAACGGGGTGGGGCATGTCCAGCATGTCCGCGTAATCCTCGATGGATGGTTTATCTTTTTTCATTTCCATTTTCCTTTCCCGATTATGCCTTATGCCCGCCGATCTGGCCGTTGCGGAGGATGGTCGTAGCGCCCTTTTCGAGGTTCATGCCGCGCAGGACAGCGTTCTTTCCAAACTTTTTCCGCAGGGCGAGAACCGTCTGCTGGAGGGATTGTTCTTTTTCCTCTGCTTTGACCGGATGCTGCACATAAGGGGAGGCGGGCTCTGCGACGGCGAGTGGCGTGGACCCGGATGCGTGGGGTGCAGACGTGGTGGTATGGGAGTCATCGTCAGCAAAAAGGTTCATCTCTTCGAGGGGGTGTTCCTTTTTTTTAGGCGTCATTTCCCCGTGCAGGCGGAGACGGTTGACGGCGACGGTGCAGCGGCGGACGAGGAGTGCCGGGTCGACGATCTGGTCGTACAGGTCGCTGACCGCCTGAAGGAGCTGCTGATTGGATGCCGTGTACTGCGGGAACGTCACCGATCCATGTGCCGGCTTTGGTACCATGCGGCCGTAGTGGTCCCGGTGCAGCGGTCCGTGGTAAGCAGCGCGGCGTACCGGGTCGCGCATGTTGTCGATATCATAGCCGACATCGAGGACGAGCTGGTCGGTGACGAGATGCTTGCGTACCATGTCCAGGACGAGCAGATCCGTCATCTCGCGTACGATGAGACGTCCTTTGGCCGCGGGGTACGGTTCCTGCAGGACCTGTCCGTTGCTCAGGCTGTTTTCTTTTGGCTGATAGGCTTTGATATCGGCGATGGTCGTGGGCTCCCATCCCCAGGCATGGTCGATGAGCAGCTCCGCCGACACGCCAAAAAGCTGGTAGAGGAGTTCTTCGTTGTAGAAATCCGTGGCCTTTCCGATGGAGCAGCGCGCGATATCGCCCATCGTGCGGAGGCCGTATCGGCGGAGTTTCTTTGCGTAGCCCCGTCCCACGCGCCAGAAATCCGTTAAAGGCTCGTGCGCCCAAAGCGTGCGGCGGTAGGAGGCTTCATCGAGTTCCGCAATGCGCACGCCGTCCTTGTCCGCTGGCATATGCTTGGCGACGATATCCATGGCGACCTTGGCGAGGTAAAGGTTCGTTCCGATGCCCGCGGTAGCCGTGATGCCGGTCTCGCGCAGCACGTCGTGGATCATGCGGAGGGCGAGCTCATGCGATGTCGTATGGTAAACGTTTAGGTATGGTGTGACATCCATGAAGACCTCGTCGACAGAGTAGACGTGGATGTCCTCAGGAGAAATGTAACGCAGATAGATACGGAAGATATCCTGGCTGTACTTCATGTATTTCGCCATCTGCGGCGGTGCCGTGATGTAGGTGGCGCGCAGGGATGCATCCGCGTCCAGAGCGGCTGCATCATCGGACGCACCACGGAACTGGTGATGGGGTGCGTGCGCCTGGCGGGCACCGTTGACCTCCCGCATCCGTTCGACGACTTCAAAAAGGCGTGGACGCCCCGGGATCCCATATTGCTTCAGCGAAGGAGAGACGGCGAGGCAGATGGTCTTTTCTGTACGGCTCGGATCCGCGACGACGAGATGGGTGGTCAAAGGATTTTTCTTCATGGGATGAAGTAGACAACAAAGATAGGAAACCGCACACAGGATACGGTAACTGCTGCCCGTATCGACTGGCCGGCGGTCGAATATTATCTGCATTGGCTTGAGATACACAGGAGCCAGCGCGCGATGGTGAACGAACTTTATCGCTTAGCAAAGAAAGGTATCCGCCAGGAAATGTCCGATACGTTGTCGCAATTCGAGCGTTATGAAACAGCTCTACCAAAATCTGTACGAGAAAAACTCTTACGGCGAGGGCTGACGCGAGAAGTCCACGACCTCATCAGCGAGGCAGTCCTCGAGCTGCAGCCAGACGTGCATAACTGCATCCTGCTCTATAACCCCGAAGACTATGCCCTTGAATACAAAATTGGTGATTATGAGTTTCGTCTCGTGAGACAGACGCATGAGCTCACGGTCATCGGACGTTGGATGAACAATTGCGTCGCTTCGTACCGGGATAAGGCTATGGCTGGAGAGTCTATCATTATGACGGCGAAAAAAGCCGGTAACTATGCCATTTGTCTCGAACTGGATGCAGAACATCACCTATATCAGGCTTATGGGCCCCACAACCGTAGACTTTCTGGTGACGATCTGCTGGCGTGCAGAACGTGGTGGAGCTCGATTTCCTTGAAATACCGAAATATCAAGCCAAGCCAGTCAAAGAAATGACGCGCATGGAGCGCTGGCTGGCATACTTTGCCAACAAGCTTAATCAACGAGAAAAGGAGGAACTGGCCATGCTGAACCCGGAAATTGCCGAGGCGATGGATGCCTCGGAGCGCTACCTGATGGATGAAAATGCCTACAGAGAATATCTGCAGCGTGAGTCAGCCATCTGGGATTACAACAACGATATTATCGGAAGCCGCGCAGAAGGTGCGCAGGAAAAAGCTATCCGTATCGTGCACAAATTGCTGGAGAGAAAAACACCTGTCGAGGACATTGCTGATATTGTAGAACTGCCTGTCGATGAGGTGAGGGACATTGCGGCTAAGCATGGTACACCATGATGCTGGACGAACGCTGGAATATCAAAATTCTACTGAAATACCACAAGCCGATGCTAGTTTATGGCATGTATGAGCCACCTTTGCAACAGTCAGATACCTATCGTTGCTATTTCCGTGACATTCATCCTATCATATTCGGGGCTCGTGGGCGGTACCTTTGCCACCATGTGCAGATCTCCCGAGATTTATGCGAGGAGTATTACCATATTCGCCTGGACAACGATTATAAAGGGAAACTCTTTGTCCTGTGTGTACATCCGCGCCTCTATACCGGCAAAGATGGTTCGGAACGTGGTGGTTTGGAACTTGACACTTCACTGACGGACTATTTCCCGCCTATTCAGCTGATTCCACATAGACCAACGATAAAAGAGGGCAATCAACTTTACCGCAAGGTTCCATATGGTAAGCTGCTGGATCTGCGATATCTGCCATTCAACGAAAAGATAAAGTTTATGCGCAATGTCGAGGATAACCGGAAAGTCGGCTACGATGCTTCCTTTTGTCAAAATCGGAATGTGGAGTCATATCAGGGTTCCAAGTATTTCACGCTGGTGTTCAATCGGATGAAAGAATTGAAGGTAGCACGGCGACACCCGGAGAATGGTGCGCTACAACAGCCGTGGATAGCCCGATGGGATGACAATCAGAATCGCATGGAAATGATTATGGACGTCGTGATCCAGCATCCTGAATGGACTGTAGGTCAGGTCAAACACCTTGTTAAAATTGCTGACTTGGCTAAGACGATGCAGAAGAATGGAATCAATCCGGATAAGTGGTGCGTTAAGCATGGAAAGCATGGAAACGGAAAAGGCTGAACAAATAGCAAAAATGAGGGTGGTGGCCATGCTGAACCCGGATTTTGCCGAGGTCTTGGGGGCAACTGAAAATAAATGAACGCCGTTCAGAAATTTCGCTTGACACTGGCGTAGCGGTGTGTTATCTTGTATTTAGTACAAACGAATAGGAAACTTCATCCAGAGCAGTGGAGGGAATGGCCCGATGAAACTGCGGCAACCCTTGCAATGAGCAAAACGGTGCCAATTCCTTTAGGTGATCGCCTATAAGATGAAGGGAGAAAATGAGATTTTATCCCTGCCTTGTAGGCAGGGATTTTTTCATGCCGTGGCGAAGTTTCCTTCTGAACAGATTTTCTTTCAAGGAGGTATATTTACGATGAGCAAGAAACGTATGCTGTTTACGTCGGAGTCCGTAACCGAGGGGCATCCGGATAAGATGGCGGATCAGATTTCGGATGCGATCCTCGATGCTATCCTCGCGAAGGATCCGCAGGGCCGTGTTGCCTGTGAGACGCTCGTAACGACGGGGCAGGTGCATGTCGTGGGCGAGATTTCCACGAAATGCTATGTGGATATCCCGAAAATTATCCGCCAGACGATCCGTGAGATCGGCTACACACGTGCCGATTACGGTTTTGATGCCGAGACGTGCGGCATCCTCGTGTCGCTCGATGAGCAGTCACCGGATATCGCGCAGGGCGTCAATGAGGCTCTTGAGGCCCGCGAGGGTGAGATGGATGCCGAGGAGGCCATCGGCGCTGGTGACCAGGGCATGATGTTCGGTTATGCGACGAATGAGACGCAGGAGTTCATGCCGCTGCCGATTGCCCTCGCGCACCGCCTTTCCCGCCGCCTCGCCGAGGTCCGCAAGAACGGCACGCTGCCGTATCTCCGCCCGGATGGCAAGACGCAGGTCACGATTGCCTATGAGAATGGCAAACCGGTTGCCGTCGATACGATCGTCATCTCGACGCAGCATGATGAGGATGTGACGCTGGAGCAGATCCGCAAGGATATGATCGAGCAGGTCATCAAGGTCATCGTTCCGGCAGAGCTTCTGAGCGACGCGACGAAGATCTATGTCAATCCGACGGGCAAGTTCGTCATCGGTGGTCCGCAGGGTGACTCCGGCCTCACGGGCCGCAAGATCATCGTCGACACGTATGGCGGCTGGGCCCGCCATGGCGGCGGCGCTTTCTCCGGCAAGGACCCCACGAAGGTAGACCGTTCCGGCGCTTATGCAGCACGCTATGTCGCAAAGAACATCGTCGCTGCCGGCCTCGCGGACCGCTGCGAGATCGAGCTGGCCTACGCGATCGGCGTGGCGCATCCGGTGTCTGTCATGGTGGATACGTTCGGCACGAATAAGGTGGATGAGGAGAAAATCGAGGAACTCGTCAAGAAGCATTTCGATCTGCGCCCGGCCGGCATCATCAAGATGCTCGATCTGCGCCGTCCGATCTACCGCCAGACGGCAGCATACGGTCATTTCGGCCGCACGGATGTCGATCTGCCTTGGGAGCATACGGATAAAGCCGATATTCTCCGCAAGGAAGCTGGCCTCTGAAGTTGATATGGTGAAGTCCCTGGCTCTGCGGCCTTTCTGTGGCTGCAGAGCCATTTTTTTGCAGGTTTTTCAGCGGTTTTGTCGAATGATATCCGTAAGTAAGGATGAAAGAAAGAGGGGATGCCTGTGAGGAAGATCGTCGGCGTGGCTTTTTTCATCTATGCGGTCATACTGGGCGCGGGCGGTACCGCGTATTATGTTTTGTCGCAGCAGCCGCCGAAGCAGCCCCCGGTACAGCAGGAGCAGGCCGCTCAGCAGCCCTCGGCGCAGGAACAGGCTCAGGCGCAGGCGGAAGAGCAGCGGCGTGCACAGGAGCGCGCGGAAAAGCGCAGGCAGGAGGCCGAGCGGAATCAGCGCATGAATGCCCTGATCGAGAAGCTCGGATTCGAGAATGAGGGTGGCGCTACGTTCTATGGGTATCCATCGGATGCGCTGCCGCAGCCAGGCCTGTATTTCCGGCCGTATGTCTGTTATACCGGGCAGAGTGCCTCGATCCAGATCGATATTTTCTATCATTATGAAATCACGGATGGAACGGACACGGCATGGATTCATGGGAACCGTTTCGCGCTGATCTGTGACGGCACACGGGCGGATTTTGTTGTGGAGCCGAAAAAGCGCCACGACGCCATTGCTCCCGATGCCTCGGGGCTCTCGGAGCATGTCGTCCTGAAGGCAACGCCAGCCATGCTGGATATGATCCAGAATGCGGCGCTCGCCGATACGGTATCGATCCAGTACTATAATACGGCCGATGGAAAAGCTCGCACGCAGACACTTTCTTCGTCTGCGATGGAGCATCTTCGCGATGTCGTAGCCCTGTATAATTTAATGGTGCAGTCCTCAGAATCATAAAAGTGACTTTTATCACTGTTGGAGAATCACAAGGCCGATATAATAAGAAAAAAGTAAGGGGAAATATCCATATATCGATGGATGGCAAGGGAAAGGAGAAGATTATCATGAATGATTCCGGCACGATTGCAGCGCTGTTCAAACAGCGTCTGGAGCGGGTTTCTGCCTTGATTGTCGCCGTTGTGTTTGTTGTAGCGGGCAGCCTGTATATGTTCGTGAGCTATACGGGTGTCGTCAACGATGCCGGTATCGTGCGCGGCGGCAGCCAGCGCGTGGTAAAACAGGTCCTGGCTGGTGCGGATGAGGCCAAGACGGTAAAAGCCGTCGAAGGGAAATTGGCGTCCATCGGCACGCGCATGCATCTGGGCGGATTTCCGGGGGAACGGGACGCCTGCGAGGCGTATTGGAACGGTACCGTGAAACCGGCCATCGAGCAGTATAAGCAGGATCATAATGCGGCGCCGCTGCTCGAAGTCAGCGAAACGTATTTTGCCAAGACCAATGCCATGGTCGATGCGGCACAGCTCATGGTCGATATCATGGCCGTGATTCTCTATGTGCTGTTGGCGGGCTTTGTTATCGCCACACTGCTCGTCCTGCGGAAGGGCATCTATGAGACGTTCCTGCATCGTGTCGTCGAACCGCTCGCCGCGCTCGAGGGCAACGTCAACAGTCTCGTGAAAGGCAATCTGTCCCAGCGTTTTGACTATGCGCGCGATGATGAAATCGGTGCGGTCTACGACCTGCTGCGCCAGATGAGCAAATCTCTCAAAAGCTATGTGCAGGATATCGATAAGAACCTCTCCGTGATGGCGGAAGGCGATCTCGTGACCGTGACGAGCGCAAACTATGTCGGTGATTTCAAGCCCATCCAGGAGAACCTGCAGCATATCCGTACGACGATGTGCGATGCCATGGATTCCATCCGTAAAATGGCGGATGAGGTCGCGGTGAGTGCGGGAGAGGTCTCGAAGGTCTCCCAGAGCCTGGCCGATGGCGCCATGTCTCAGAACGAAAGTGTGCAGGACCTGCAGGACCATATCCATAACGTCATCCGGCAGAATGAGACCGTCGATAACTACGTGGCAGAGGCCAAGGAATCGGCCAAGCATACCCGCGAGAGCGTCGCGGCGAGCCAGGCCGAGGTGCACCGCGTCGTCGCCGCCATGCAGGATATCAGCGAAGCTTCGGAGGAGATCCGCGGCATCCTGGGCACGCTCAACGAGATCACGGATCAGACGTCGCTGCTCGCGCTGAACGCCTCCATTGAGGCTGCACGCGCCGGTGAGGCGGGCCGCGGCTTTGCCGTCGTCGCTGATGAGGTGCGCAAGCTCTCGGATGAGTCGGCCAAGAACACGCAGGAAATCAGTGCGCTGATCCAGAAGGCATTGACTGCCATCGAAAGCGGCATTCAGGTCGTCGATGCGGCAGAGGCTTCCATGGGCAACATTACGGGAGCGACGTCGAAGGTGCGCGAGGTCATCGACAATCTGCAGAATCAGTCTCACGAGCAGATGGCAAAACTTTCGAAGGTCGATCATCTCTCCCAGAAAATCCTTTCTGTCGTCACGGACAACTCGGCCGTATCGGAGGAATGCGCCGCATCGAGCAGTGAGTTGTCGAACTACTCCGACGCCCTGAAGGAGAATGTCAGCAAGTTCCGCACAAAATAAAAGTATTCTTGCCAAGAGGCAGGCGGATGTGCTATACTATTCTAGGTTTCGGATGCACCGGGACCATAACCCCAGCTCAGACAGCGAAGATCTCCGACGTTTTCTTAGCTGGTGGCGTTTACATTTTATTTTATAGGAGGAATTCGCACAATGCTGACTCAGGAAGCAAAACAGGAAATCATGAAGAAGTACGCCGTTCATGAGGGCGACACGGGATCGCCGGAAGTACAGATCGCTGTACTGTCCGCCCGCATCGACTACCTCACGGAGCATCTCAAGCAGCACAAGAAGGATCATCATTCCCGTCGTGGCCTGCTGAAGATGGTCGGTCATCGCCGTCGTCTGCTCAGCTACCTCTACAAGAGTAATATCGAGCGTTATCGCTCCATCATCAGCAAGCTGGGTATCCGCTCCACGGTCGAGAAATAATCTCGTTTTCTGTACGGCTGGGACTGCCGCAGGGACTCTCCGGTTCCTGCGGCAGTCTTTTTTTGCTTTTTTACAGAATCTTTACGGGAAAAACAGGAAAATCGCGCTCCACGTGGAATACATACAAAGTACGATAGGAAACATGATATGATGGAGGCATCGGATATGCAGCAGTTTGAAATGGAACTGGGAGGACGCAAGCTCGTCATCGAGCAGGGAAAGATGGCGAAGCAGGCAAATGGCGCCGTTCTCGTCCGTTATGGAGATACGGTGGTGCTCGTGACGGCCACGGCATCCAAAGAGCCGCGGGAGGGTGTGGATTTCTTCCCGCTGACCGTCGATTATGAAGAGAAGATGTACGCTGCTGGCAAGATTCCGGGCGGCTTCATCAAGCGCGAGGGGCGTCCTTCGAGTGATGCCATCCTCTGTGCGCGTCTCATCGACCGCCCGATCCGCCCGCTTTTCCCGAAAGGATTCCGCAATGATGTCCAGATTGTGGCAACGGTTCTCTCGGTGGAGCAGGACAATGCACCAGAGCTTCTCGGCATGCTCGGCGCTTCCTGTGCGCTGACGGTTTCGGATATCCCTTTTATGGGTCCGATTGCCGGTGTCCGTGTCGGCCGCGTCGATGACGCGTTCGTCATCAATCCGACGGAGGAGCAGCGCAAGGTCTCGACGCTGAACCTGACGGTAGCAGGCTCAAAGAACGCCATCATGATGGTCGAAGCCGGTGCGAATGAACTGCCGGAGGACGTCGTGCTCGATGGCATTCTCTTCGGTCATGAGGCCATCAAGCGCCTGGTCGAGTTCCAGGAAGGCATCCAGAAAGTCTGCGGCAAGGAGAAAATGACGCCAAAACTGTTCGTGGTGCCGGAAGAACTGCGCAATGCCATCCGCGATTTCGTGGCAGAGGATCTCGACAAGGCAGTCCGCAATCCGGACAAGCTCGACCGCGATGCGCATATCGCGGAGGTTCAGGGCAGGGCGAAAGAGAAGTTCCTCGAGGAAAATCCGGACATGGGTGCCGAGATCGATATCGCGCTGCATGACATCGAGAAGGAAATCGTGCGCCGCATGATCACGCAGGAGCATATCCGTCCGGATGGCCGCGCCCTCGATGAGGTGCGCCCGATTTCGTGCGAAGTAGGCCTGCTGCCGCGTACGCATGGCTCGGCGCTCTTTACGCGCGGCCAGACGCAGGTGCTTTCCGTTACGACGCTTGGCCCGCTGTCGGATGAGCAGATTATCGATGGTCTCGGACCAGAGACGAAGAAGCATTACATCCATCAGTATAACTTCCCGGGCTATTGCGTGGGTGAGGCAAAGCCGATGCGCAGCCCGGGGCGCCGCGAAATCGGCCACGGTGCCCTTGCGGAGCGCGCTCTGCTGCCGGTGATTCCTTCCACGGATGAGTTCCCGTATACGATCCGCGTGGTTTCCGAGGTCCTCGAGTCGAACGGCTCGAGCTCGCAGGCTTCGGTCTGCGGCAGTACATTGTCGCTCATGCAGGCTGGTGTGCCGATTCAGCGGCCGGTTTCCGGTATCGCTATGGGTCTCGTGAAATACGGGGATGACTATACCATTCTTACGGATATTCAGGGCATGGAGGACGCTCTCGGCGATATGGACTTCAAGGTCGCTGGCACGGAGTGCGGTGTCACGGCTATCCAGATGGATATCAAGATCACGGGCATCACGCGCGAGATTCTCGCATCGGCGCTCGCTCAGGCAAAGCGCGGCCGTGAGTTCATCCTCGGCAAGATGCTCGCCTGCATCGCAGAGCCGAATAAGGAACTCAGTCCGTATGCGCCGCGCATCGATACCATCCATATCGATACGGATAAGATCCGTGACGTTATCGGTACGGGCGGAAAGGTCATCAAGGGCATCATCGAGGCTACGGGCTGTGAAATCGACATTGAAGAAGACGGCAGTATTTATATCGCGTCGACCGATGCCGATGGCATGGCCAAGGCAAAGCAGATGATCGAGGATATCGTACGCGATGTCGAGGTCGGTGAGGTCTATACGGGTGTGGTCACGAGATTGATGAAATTCGGTGCGTTCGTCAAGATCCTGCCGAACAAGGAAGGCCTCTGCCATATCTCGCAGCTCGCGAACCATCGCGTGGAGAAGGTAGAGGATGCCGTGTCGATTGGCGATCAGCTTGAGGTCAAGGTTGTCGAAATCGATGATAAGGGACGAATCAACCTGAGCCACAAGGCTGTGCTGCACGATAAGAAGCATTAAAAATGTGGTTGAAAGCATCAACCACATGGATATAAGAGAAAGCCGTTACGCATGAGTAACGGCTTTTATTGGTTCAGGTCATAAAGGGCATTGAAGAGCTCGAGAGATTTATCCTCCTTGTCCTGGATATAGCGCTCAACGGTGGCGTGAAATTGTGGATTCAGCTGCAGCCGTTCCATATGAGCCACGACCTCGTAGACATCTTCCAGCTGCAGGTCATCCCGGCGTGCAGCGGAAAGTGTGAGCAGGATGAGCTCGGCGAGCTTGTATATCGTAATGAACGCCCAGTAGTTATGCACGATACCGCCTTCGAGCGAGCAGGGATAAAAGCGCTCGAAAAAGCTGTAAATGAGATAGTTCTCCATAACATACGGCCAACGATCCACCAGAAAGGTATGATATGCGGCGTGCCCGTCCCGGTAACTCCGCTCCATAGCAGCCGTATCGACTTGCGGCTGCCCCAGGCCGAACAGGTGCTGCAGCAGGCTGAGATAGTTCGTCTTTGCCTCATCATCGCGCAGCAGATCGCGATGATCGAGCTGGACAATCTGTTTCCATAGATAGGTCAGATAGGAAAGCGGGGCAAACTGGATGGCCTGTGCGGCTTCATGGAATCTGGCTTTGAAAACGGGAGATTCATAGCTCTGGATCAAGTGCCCCAATTGATAGCCGCGTTTCGTCGCTACATAGTCTGCGGCATCTTCGAGGAACAGGCCCAGCAGGATAAGGCGCTGGTTCAGCCCGTATTCGCGTTTCCGCATCAGGATGATGCACGAACGCTGCAGGTCGAGCATATACCCGCGTTCGGGAACGAGCTCTGCGCCGGGCTTCAGCCAAGGGTGAAGCTGGCTGATGTCTTTTTCCTGCGACGTGAAATGTATCGGCATATCCGGGTGAAGAACCAGGCTGGCAGCCGAGGCGGTGGTCAGGACCAGGGAGGTCTCGAACACGTCGTTGACGGCGTATGCCGTCCAAGCCATGCCATCCGGCGGCTGCTTTGAATAAACCGGTTCCAAGCACAATTTCTTCATCGTAAAATTCCCCCTGATCATGGAGTTCTTTCCTTCTATTTTAACAAATCTCAGCACGTTTGTCGCGTATAGGATGAAGGAGAGGAATATTTCTGCAAAAAAGGATTTTATTAAAATATGTCGAAAATTTATGGTATACTTATAGTATAGATGAAAACGATTGCGTCATCGTTAGGAAGATGCAATAGGGAAAGAGGTCCAGTAAATCAGGATGGAAGGGAACATAGTCAAGACGATGATTGTCGGCCATGCCGTCGGCGATGCGCTCGGTGTGCCGGTAGAATTCTATCCCAGGGAAAAATTGCAGGCTCATCCGGTAAAGGATATGCTGGGGTTCGGTGCGATTGCCATGCCGCAGGGGTCCTGGTCGGATGCGACGAGCCTGGAACTGGCATGTATGGATGCTATGGCAGATTCTGGCTTCATGGATACCAAGACCATCATGCAGCGGTTCATAGATTGCATGGATAAAGGCGTTTATACCCCGGATGGGGAACCCATCGAGCTCGGTCACAGCGTCCGTCACGCTCTGAAGAAATTCAGGAACGGCATGCCGCCGCATCTCTGCGGCGGACAGGGCGCGATGGATAACGGCTGTGGCGCGTTGATGCGCATGGATCCGGTGGTCTTATACCTTTATACGCATCATGGCAATGACCTGGACTGTGAGGATATGGAACTCATACACACCATGTCGGATTTGACCAATGCCAATCCGATCAGCCGTATCTGCTGTGGCATCTATACGCTGCTTTGCGTAGAACTTCTTCATGGAACCCCGTTAAAGCAGGCGGTTCACATAGCTATCTCTACGTCGAAGGCTTTTTATGATCTGCTTCCGACCTATGAGTATGGGCGTGAAATGGAAAGGGTTTTCGAGCGAATACAGGATAAAGATGGTTTTCACAGCCTTTCGGAATCGGATATCAAGAGCTCCGGGTTTGTTTTGGACGTACTGGAAGCCGTATTCTGGGTGCTTCTGCATACATCATCTTATGAAGAAGCCGTGATCCGTGCTGTCAATCTTGGAAACAATACCAATGTAGCTGGTGCAGTGACCGGCAGCCTGGCTGCCGTACTCTATGGCAAGGAAAGCATTCCGAACCGCTGGCTCAAGGATCTGGAGGGCGTAGACGTGCTGCATATTATTTGCGATAAATTTGATGACCAGTTCTGATGGCAGGAAAGTATGCCTACACATTTTCCTTTCCGGGAAAATGATTCAAGGAGACCGGTATCAGCCTCCTTTTTGTTCAGAAATTTTACTGTGGATAATTCCAATTATCCGTAGTTAACAACAGGAAAGTGTGGTATACTATGATTACAGGCAGATTTTGACCTGCATAAATATCGTAACGAATTGCTTGATTGTTTCAACCACATTTTTAGGCAGTCCATTTGGAGGTTTTTATGTCTGATAACCAACTCATCCGCAGCGACACGCAACAGAATCTCTCCAGCTTGTCGCTCGATACCTCGGCATTGACGCCGGACTATTACGTCATGCATTATCTGGAATTCCTGCCACGCTATATCAGCCATGGCCACCCGACGGCGGATACGCTGAATTCCTACCGCAAGAATATCGATGCATTCATCCGCTGGTGCATCAACAAGCAGCGGCACCCGATGTCCATGCAGGATTATCAGATCCGCATCTACCGTGAAGAACTCGTTCAGGCCGGTTACAAGCCCTCGACGATTGGGCTGCATATCTCCGCGGTCCGGTCTTTCTATATGGTCGCCGAGAAGCTGCACCTCATCCAGGAGAATCCCTGCGCCGATATCCATACCGAGGCGCCGTTTTCCTATGATAACCAGTTCGATTTCTTTACGCCGCAGGAAGAAGCCGAAATCATCGAGGCCTTCGAGCAGACGGAGAATCCCGTTGCCCGCACGCGTGATCTCGCGATGCTCTATCTCATGTGCGTCGAGGGCCTCCGTAAGGTCGAGGTCCATCGCATGAACGATGAGGACATCAACCTCGAGACCGGCATCATCGTCATCCATGGTAAAGGCCACAACGGCGTTATCTACCCATCCCCGGACACGATGGAGCGCATCAAAGACTACCTGAAGGTTCGTGGCATCCCCGTCAAAGACGGCCTCATGACGCCAACCTTCATATCCCTATCGAATCAATCGAAAGGCAAGCGGGTCTCCCGCCGCGGTATCGAATCCATCATGAACCGCGTGCTCACGATTTCCGGACACAAAAAGAAAGGTGCCTGCTGCCATGTCTTCCGGCACAGCTGCGGCACGAATCTCTACGCGGCAACGAAGGACCTCCGCGTCGTCCAGGAGACGCTCCGCCAGCGCGACCCAAAGGTCACAGCCCGCTACGCCCACGTTCAGCAGCGCATGGACAAGCGGTACACGTCCTCTATCGTCCCCAAGAAGGACTGAAAATTTTATATCCGATATACCAAAGAGGCCCGCAGGCCTGGATTTCTCCAGATCTGCGGGCCTCTTTGTATATATGGCTTAATCGATTGAGATTAAAGCTGCGGGCCGGCTGCAACCAGTGCTTTGCCGTGCTCGTTGCTTTCGAACTTCTTGAAGTTGTCGATGAACATGCCAGCGAGCTTCTTAGCCTGCTTGTCCCAATCGGACGGATCCTTGTAGGTATCCTTCGGATCGAGAATGCCCGTGTCGACGCCTTCGAGCTTCGTCGGAACCGTGAAGTTGAAGTACGGGATCGTCTTCGTCGGAGCCTTCTTGATGGCGCCGTCAAGGATAGCATCGATGATGCCGCGCGTATCCTTGATGGAGATGCGCTTGCCCGTGCCGTTCCAGCCCGTGTTCACGAGGTAAGCCTGGGAACCATTGGCCTTCATCTTCTTCGTGAGCTCCATCGCGTACTTCGTCGGATGCAGCTCGAGGAATGCCTGACCGAAGCAAGCGGAGAACGTCGGAATCGGCTCCGTGATGCCGCGCTCCGTGCCCGGGATCTTAGCCGTGAAGCCAGAGAGGAAGTAGTACTCCGTCTGCTCCGGCGTCAGGATGGAAACCGGCGGCATAACGCCGAATGCATCTGCAGAGAGGAAGATAACGCTCTTAGCCGCCGGGCCATGGGAAACCGGCTTAACGATGCCCTTGATGTGATAGATCGGGTAGGATACACGCGTATTCTGCGTACGGCTTGCATCCGTGAAGTCGATCTTGCCGTTCTCGTCGCAGATGACGTTCTCGAGCAGAGCGTCACGTTTGATTGCGCCGTAGATGTCCGGCTCAGAATCCTTATCGAGGTCGATGACCTTTGCATAGCAGCCGCCCTCGAGGTTGAAGATGCCGTTGTCATCCCAGCCGTGCTCATCATCGCCGATAAGGAGGCGTTTCGGATCCGTGGACAGCGTCGTCTTACCCGTGCCGGACAGGCCGAAGAAGATAGCCGTGTTCTCGCCGTTCTTATCCGTGTTTGCGGAGCAATGCATGGAAGCGATGCCCTTCAGCGGGAGGAAGTAGTTCATCATGGAGAACATACCCTTCTTCATCTCGCCGCCGTACCACGTGTTGATGATGACCTGCTGCTTCTCCGTAACGTTGAAGAGGACAGCCGTGTCGGAACGGAAACCGAGTTCCTTGTAGTTGTCGATAACACCCTTGGAAGCGTTGAAGACAACGAAATCCGGCTTGAAGTTCTCGAGCTCTTCTTTGGACGGACGGATGAACATGTTCGTCACGAAATGAGCCTGCCAAGCAACCTCAACGATGAAGCGGACTGCCATGCGCGTATCTTCGTTTGCGCCGCAGAAGCCATCGACGACATACAGCTTATCCTTGTTGGAGAGCTCTTTCTTTGCCGTCTCTTTAGCAGCTTCCCACATCTCTTTCGTAGCCGGATGGTTATCGTTCGGATACTCCTCGGAGTTCCACCAGATCGTGTCGTGGGACGTTTCATCATCAACGATGTACTTATCCTTCGGGGAACGACCCGTGAACTTACCAGTCTGCACGTCAACAGCGCCGAGCTCGGAGACCTGGCCGACTTCATAGCCCGTCAGGCCTGGTTTCGTCTCTTCCTCGAACAGCGTCTCATAGGACGGGTTGTGAAGAATTTCCTTGACACCAGTGATGCCATACTGACTCAAATCGATGTTTGCCATTGTACTTTCAACCTCTTTCATTGAAAATCAATTACTTTTTGCAAGCCTCCGGAAAGCCTCTTGGAAGCGTTTCCTTAGTTCTTACAAGTATTATAATAGCTTATTCATCCATAAATGTCAATAATCGGGAAGGTGATTTTTGTAACTTATTATTTATTCGCGATAAAGGCCATTACTGCGTCCCGCATCGTATTTTTCTCACAGGTTTTCTGATGGATGACCGGCTTTGTTTTGAGGGATGCGAGACCTGCCGGGATCGGGTTATCGTTGCGGGCTGCGAGTTCGTCGAGGAGATCGAATTCGTCCTTGCCTTCCGTGGCTGCGCCGATGGCTTCCAGGACGCTGCCGTTGAATTTGTACGGGCTGGCCGTGGAGACGACGACCATGTGGTGCCCGTCTCCCGTCTGTTCCTGATAGCGTCGCGCCACCGTATAGGCAACGGCCGTATGCGTATCGCAGACGTAGTGGTTTTTTTCGTAAACGTCTTTTATCGTGGCCTTGGTAGCGGCATCGTCAGCCCAGTCGCCCCAGAAGACTTCCTGAATCTTTGTGAGCAGATCCTGGCCGATGTCGTAGCGCCCCGTCGATGCGAGCTGCTGCATCCAGCCCGCGACCGTTGCCGTGTCACCGGTCATATGGTAAAGCAGGCGCTCGAGGTTCGAGGAAATGAGGATATCCATCGAAGGCGTGATCGTCTTGAAGAAGTCGCGGTTGCGGTCGTAGACGCCCGTGCGCAGGAAATCCGTGAGGACGTTGTTGGCGTTCGAGGCGCAGACGAGCTTATGCACCGGCAGGCCCATCTCTTTGGCATAGAACCCCGCGAGGATATCGCCGAAATTGCCCGTCGGAACGGTGAAGTTGATTTCTTCCCCGGCCTTTATCGTGCCATCGGCGACGAGGTCGACATAGGCACTGATGTAGTAGACGATCTGCGGAACGAGACGGCCCCAGTTGATGGAGTTCGCGGAGGACAGGCGGACCTCCCCTTCTTTGAGCTTCTTATTGAAAGCTTCATCGCTGAAGATTTCTTTCACGCCGCTCTGGGCATCATCGAAGTTGCCGCGCACGGCCGTGACGTTGACGTTCGCGCCTTCCTGCGTGCACATCTGCAGGCGCTGAATGCGGCTGACACCGCCGTCCGGGTAAAATACCATAATCTTGATCTGCGGCACATCGCGGAAACCCTCGAGCGCGGCTTTGCCCGTATCGCCGGACGTCGCGACGAGGATGAGCACCGTGTCCGTTACGCCCGTCTTCCGGAGAGCCGTGCTCATAAGCTGAGGCAGGAGCTGCAGGGCCATATCCTTGAACGCACTCGTCGGGCCGTGCCAAAGCTCGAGCACAGACGCATCCGTGAGGTGCACGACCGGCGCGCGTTTCCCGCAGTCGAACTTGCCGCCGCCATAGGCACGCGTGACGCAGCCTTTGAGCTCATCCGCCGTATAGTCCGTGAGGTAGAGACCAAGGACTTTTGCTGCGCGCTCTTCATAGGAAAGCGGTGCCAGCGATGCGAGGAAGTCCGCATCGATTTTCGGCAGCTGCTCCGGTACGAAAAGGCCGCCATCCGGCGCCAGGCCTTTCAGGATTGCCTCGGCAGAATCCAGGCGGCCCGCATCGCCGCGCGTGCTGAAATATTTCATGAAATAGCTCCTCTCCTCACGCAAACTGCGTCAGATATGTTACAATAAGAAATGTTCGAACTGCGATATAAACACATAAGAAGGTATATCACAGATAGTTTAAGTATATAGTTACAAGTGTTTTCTGTCAATATACCAAATTTTACAAACTGGTAAAAATATTTGTGAGGTGCAGTAAATTGTTGAAAATCGCCATGGCACAGATGGAGGTCATCCCGGGCCATCCGGACCAAAATACCGCCACAATCCTGCGCATGATCCAGCAGGCCAAAGACCAGCACGCCGACATCGTCATTTTCCCCGAAATGGCCGTTCCGGGCTATCTCCTCGGGGATACATGGGAACAGCCTTCCTTTATCCGCGACTGCGAGAGCTATGGCCGCGACATCATCGCAGCGGCACAAGGCATCGTCGTCATGTTCGGCAATATCGCCGCAGACTGGGAGAAAAAGAATAACGATGGCCGCGTGCGCAAATATAATGCGTTCTTTACGGCGCAGGATGGTGAGCTCGTCCAGCCGGACGGCATGCCGTATCCGTTCATCATCAAGACGCTCATGCCGAATTACCGTGAGTTCGATGATACGCGGCATTTCTTCAGCCTGCAGAAGCTCGCGCGCGAGCTCGGCACGACGCCTGCCTCCCTGCTCTCCCCGCTCACGCTCCACATCGGCAGCGAATATTACAGCGTCGGCTGCCTGCTCTGCGAGGACGGCTGGAGCGATGACTATGAGCTTTCCCCGCTCGACGTGCTCAGCGACAACGACCGCGTAGACTTCTATGTCAATATCTCCGCTTCGCCGTATACGCTCGGCAAGAACAACAAGCGCAATCGCGTCTTCGGTGCGCAGGCAGCGGAAAAGCAGGCGCCGCTTTTCTATGTGAACTGCATCGGCCTGCAGAACAACGGCAAGACCGTCTATACCTTTGACGGCTCGAGCACGGCCTATAACGCGCAGGGCCGTATCGTCTACACGGCGCCTTCCTACGAGGAGAATCTCGAGCTTGTCGAGCTCGATGCCATGGATGACATGCCGGATGCTTCGCCAATAGCCGAACCGGAAATCGCACATATCTACCATATGCTGCACTATGGCATCCACCGTTTCCTCGAGAACATCCATATGAAGAAGGTCGTCATCGGAATTTCCGGTGGTATCGACTCGGCCGTGGCCGCCGCGCTCTATAACGACGTGCTCGGCCCGGAAAACCTCCTGCTCGTCAACATGCCGAGCGTGTTCAACTCCGAGACGACGAAGGGACTCTCACAGCAGCTCGCGGAAAATCTCGGCTGCAATTATATGATCGTGCCGATCCAGCATTCCGTCGACCACACCATCGAGCAGCTGGAGTCGACGCCGGTAACGCTCCTGCGCGATGGCAAAGAGCAGCATCTCCAGGTCAGCTCGTTCATCGCCGAGAACATCCAGGCGCGCGACCGCAGTGCCCGCGTGCTCGCCGGTGCGGCGGCTGCGTTTGGCGGCGGCTTTACCTGCAACGCAAACAAGGCGGAGACGACCGTCGGCTACTCCACGCTCTACGGCGACCAGTCCGGTTTTCTTGCTGCGCTCGCGGATCTCTGGAAACATCAGGTCTACGAGCTCGCGCACTACCTCAACGACGTCGTCTATGGCCGCGAGGTCGTGCCGCAGGGCATCATCGACATCGTGCCGTCCGCCGAGCTCTCCTCCGCGCAGAACGTCGACGAGGGCAAGGGCGACCCCATCAAGTACCCATATCACGATTACCTCTTCCGCTCGTTCATCGAGCGCTGGCAGAAAGCCACGCCGGAGGACGTGCTCACGTGGTATACCGAGGGCACGGTCGAGGAAAATCTCGGCTGCGAGCCGGGTCTCGTTGCGAAATACTTCCCGACGCCGGCGGATTTCATCGCCGACCTCGAGCGCTGGTGGAACCTCTTCTGCGGCATGGCCATCGCGAAACGCATCCAGGCTCCCCCCATTCTCGCCGTCAGCCGCCGTGCCTACGGCTTTGACCATCGCGAGGCGCAGAACGGCCCGTACTACACGCGCCGATACCGCGAACTCAAAGAACAGCTCCTCAGCAAGTAAAAATAGATCGAAAAAGCCCGTACCGTCATGATGACTGGTACGGGCTTTTCTGATACCCAAAAACCGCCGCCCGCGATTTGATGGCTCTGCGGGTGGCGGTTTTTTGGTGGTTGGTTATTTCAAGACACTAGGTCCAGAAATCAAATCATGTTTTTCGCGTACGTATCGTACAGAGCTTTGAGCTCCTCGACTTTGTCGTACATCTCGACCTGCAGGCCGGATGCCGTTGCGTAGTCGCCCTCGTTGAGTGCGTTCGTCAGCAGCGTGAAGAGGCTCTTCTCGTCGATGCTGTCTTTCGCGAGGTAGGAACGCAGATTGTTGATCTTGTTCCAGTTGTAGCTATCCTGATCCGTGACGTACTCTGACTCAATCGGCTTTGCAGCGCGGACGATTTCGCGGTTGTTCGGGATGATACGGGAGATGAGCTCCGTCTTCCAGCGCAGGAGTGCGCCTTCCTCGAACGAGGCGATCAGACGCTCCGTCAGAGCACCGCCGGCCGTGATGACCGCACGTTTCTCCGGGAAGTCCTTGAAGCCCTGCATGTTCTCCCAGACCGTAGCAGGAGGAGCACCGAACAGGCGATTGCGCTCGTCGTCCGTGTAGTCCTCGAAAACGTTCTTCTCGGAGCGATACTCACGATCCTGTTCCAGATAGAAGCCCTTTTCGCCAGCCTTCTTGGAGAGCTCAGCGAGGTTCTCGTCCGTCGTATGCGATGCAGCGGCCTTGATACCATCGAGAGCAGCGCTGTAGGCAGCGGCGAGGACGAGGTACGTGTTGGAGTACGGGTTGCAGGCACGGAGCTCGAAACGCGTAGCAAACGGGTTATCGAGATCGCGGATGAGGCCGGCGAGGATCGTACGGTTACGGGACGGGACCTCCGGGTTGTGGCCGAGGGACGTCACGACGCAAATCGGAGCCTCAAAACCAGGCTTCAGACGATTCAGGGAGTCGTTCGTAGCGGAGACGAACGGGTTGATGACCTCGTAGTTCTTCAGCAGACCCATGATTGCGCCGTAGCCGATGCTGTTCATGAAGTCCTTCTTCGGATTGTCCGCAGCAAAGAGGTTGTGCATCTTGCCGTCTTTCGTCGTGCAGGCCATGCCGATATGCGTATGCTCGCCGTTGCCAGCAACACCGATCATCGGCTTTGCCTGGAAGCTGACCTCAAGGCCGTTTGCGCGGAACACCTCACGGACGATCGAGCGGACGAAAATCTCGTTATCCGAGGACTGTACGGCATCTGCGAAGCGCCAGTCGATCTCAAGCTGCTCACAGACGTGCGTGACATCGCCCTGCTTGTTGATGGCCGACTTGATGCCGCCGACCTCTTTGTGGCCCATCTCGACTTTCAGGCCATATTTATCGAGCGTAACGAGGCACTCCTCCATAGCCGTGCGGACAGCGCCATGGAGACGCTCCCAATACTGCTCCTGGAGGACCTGGCTTGCGCTCATTTCCTCGATGCCGGCTTCCTCACTCGGCGTCTTGACCCAGAACTCGAGCTCCGTAGCGGACGTAAAGGAAATATCCGTAACGTCCTCGCCCTTGACGCTCTCGAGGCCGGAGACCGTACCCTGTTTTTTGAAGATGTCGAGCAGGCTCTTCTTGACGTAATCGAGCGTGTCCGTCAGGATGGCGCGGGAGTCAACGTGCTTGCCTTCATGGATCAGGAAGGACGGGATACGCAGCGTGCCGATTGGCTTCTCCGTCTCGCTGTCGAAGCTGTCGAAGTTGTAATCGACGTACCAGTTGACCGACGGATCGACCGGCATATCCACCTTCGCGTTGTTCAGCGTAGCGATGCCCGGAAGAACAACGGAAGAACCATCCGTCTGAACTGCCGTGCCGGCATAGAACTCATCGATGTCCTTCAGGAAGATGCGGACAGGGATTTTCTCATCCGTATCGTTACCAGCGAGATCGACGCCGACGAGCGAGACGAACTTGATTTCCGGATGATCCTTCAGAGCCTTGAGGATATCCTCTTTCTTGGAATTCGCAGGAATCACATACAGTAAATCTTCCTTCATAATACAACCACCTTTTAAATAATAAAAAAAGAAGCTCCACGAGAACAAATCCTCCAACCATGCCATGCACGTGGAAGGAATCGCATCTCGTAAGGGCTTCATTGCCTACAACTGTTTGTATTCGTTTGACAGTGTTTATGATAGCATAGTCCAACATGCTTGTAAAGTGTTTTTTGTGTCAATATACTCTGTATACAATATTTCTCGATAGACGAAAGTGGCAGAAGTTACACTTATGATTCACTCTGCTGGAAATATACGTAGATGCGCGCTCCTCCTCCGGCGTCCCTTTTCCCGGCTCGTCATCCCAGCCATAGAGCACGGACTCCCCCATGATGCCGTCGACGCTGTGGGCATACCGGGAGGCATTGTCTGCCGTATTCCCATCCGTGGCGAGCAGCAGCGATGTGCCGCCGTTGCCGATGAGGAGGAAATCCGGTTTCTGTTTCTGCGCATAATCATGCAGGTTGGCCACGAGGTCCACCATGGCGGTATCGTAATGCATGCGTTCCGTATCGGCAGCCTCCGAACGGGACGGACCGTCCCAGAATGGTGCCTGCCCGCCGATGGCAAGCAGGGCGGCTGCCTCGCGTATCGGCGCATCCAGGAAATAATCCGAATCGTTGAACAGCCTGCGTGCCATGCGGTCATCGTGGAAATATCCCGTTTTCCCCTCATAGCTGAACTGCCAGTAGGCGAGCCAGTAGTTCTGCGGGCGGTCCTTGACGCGGTAGAACATGCGTATTGTCCAGTCATCCCCACTGCGGTACTGCTGCTCGACATGGATATTGCGGAACGCACCAGGATTGACCTGGTAAGCATGGGATGGACCGCGGTTATCCTCATAGACATCGGCGATCATGCTGGTCTGCGTGCTTTTGCCGTACGACGTATGGCTCAGCGATGCAGAGAACTGCTGGTTTTCGCCGCTGTGCTGATCTTCGCCTGCTGGAGGTCCTCCTTCGCGTCGCGGGCGTTCTTCTGTGCCGCGCGATAATTCTCGATAATCCGGCGCTCATTCTCCAGGGCATCGAAGCCGCTGGGGACGTCCGAAGCCGTACCGTTTGACCGCCGTGAGATAGATGGTGCCGAGCCACGCGGGCAGCAGCTGGATAAAGCAGAGATACGCGAAGCCGGCGGTCAGGATCTGCGAAAAGATGAATGCATAGACGATGGCGGCCGTGAAGATATTCGCCGACTCTCCGGTATCGGCTCCGTACAGGTGAAACAGCACCTGCACGCCGAGCACCATGCCCGTGAGGAGCGCAAACGGGCCCGCCGTGATAGCCGCTGTATAGGAATAGGCGCGCAGATTGCCTGCGACCGTGCGGGCGGAAAATAATTTTTTCAGCTCAAAACCGACGCCTGCCATCAGCGCTGCACCTCCTTTTCCCTTGCGTAAATATCCCGGTAGCTCTGGATAAACTGTTCGTATGTGTAGTAGCGTTTCGTGCGCTCGTAGCCGATGGCCGCCATCTGCCGGCGCAGCGCAAAATCCTTTCCGAGGCGGACGATCTCGGCTGCCATGGCCTGGAAATCCATCGGAGCGACAATCGTACCGGCCGAGCCGAGCGTGTCGCCCTCCGTGCCGTAGATGAGGTCGCGGCAGCAGCCAACGTCGGTTGTGACGAACGGGCGGTGCGCGGCGAATCCCTCGAGGACGGCAAGAAGAGCTTCGCATCCGGGAGGTCCTGCTTGACGAGGAAGAATGCGCGGATGAGCGTGATGATATCCTTGATGGGAGCCACGCGCACGACCGCGCCGATATTCAGCCCGCCCGCATGCGGCTGCAGCTCGCCGATGCCTTTGAACCGCTCCATGCGCACGCCGTTCGGCACGATACCGATTTTCTCAGGATCGCAGCCGAGGTCGCGCTCGATTTCCGCATTGTGCGGGAACAGCGTATAGACGTGGTCCGCGGCGCGGTACGAGCGCTTCGCGAGGTTGTAGAAGTACTGGATCCAGATGGACTTGAAATCGCCCTCTGCCCAGTGGCATTTGATGATTTCGACTTCGCGCTCGCGCGAGTAGATGCCGTGCTCCGTGATGAGGAACGGCTTATGGTAGAGCTCGGCGGCAAGTGCCCCAATGACGCCGCAGTACCCCGTTGCGACGCTGTGATAGACGTCCGCCTCCGGAAGCTTTTGCTGCAGCAGGTAAAAGAGCGGCAGCAGCATCGAGCGGATGGTCCAAAAGAAATCCGTGAAGGGCAGATGCGCGTATTTCTCGCGGTAAACCTGCTGGATGACCTCAAAGAAGTCATCGCTCATGAAGAGATCGAGAAAGCTCAGCGTCTGTTTCTCCCGGCGGAAGATATGCGCGAGGCCGCGGACCGAGATTTCCGCCTCGCCCGTTACGAGATGGTAAAGCGTCTCGCGGTCTTTTTCGGAAAGCACGTGGCGGCAGCGTCCGCTACGGCTTTTGTGCGAGAGGATTTCGTCGAGGAACTCCTCCTGGATGCCCTGGCAGTTCTTCGGGAAATCATAGCGGAACTGCCCGCGGTCTTTCTGCTCGGCGCCGATGGAGTAGACGAAAAAATCATGCTCGGGAAGCCCCTGCATGAGCATCTGCACCCAAGAGGAGACACCGCCAACGACGTAGGGGTACGAGCCCTCTGTCAAGAGTCCGATACGCAAGGCTTACTCCTCCTTCCATGCGATGCGGGCGCGGCTGTCCGTCAGCTCGACGAGGTAAGCATTACCGTCGAGTGCCTGCAGCGAGCAGCCCTTCGTTTCGTCCATGTTGATTTCGTGATCCGTGCGCAGGATGAAATGCACCGGATTCTGGTAGTTCCAGCAGGCAATCGTCATGCCCTTTTCGTCCCGCTCGACGCGGTAGTCCATTCGTCTTATCGTCGCGGACCTCGCCATTATAGACGATGTATTTGCCCGCCCCCTCGCTGCGTTCCCAGAGCAGCGGCTCCCCGGATGCCGCCGTCATATGGATCGTCACATCGTCCGACAGATCGACTTCCGTGGAGTTCGTCGTGTAGGTGGTGCCTTCGCCGAAATGGAATCCCTTACCGCCGAGCAGGTAGTCCGTCTTCAGGTCGATGCCGAGAGGACGGTACATTTCCCCTGCCTCCTCGATGCCCATGAGCGCGAGGAAATCCTGTGGCAGGGGTTCGCGCTTCGCGTCCGGGCGGATGAGCTGGCAGGCCGTTCCGCCATGCTCGACGTAGTCCGCGATGGCATTCCGCGAGGCGAGGCTGCCGAGGTCTCCCATGACGATGAGGACCGCGCGCGTATCCGGCGGAATGGTTTCGATATTCTGGTCGAATGCGTAGATATCGGCGGTCTTTTTCTGTTCTTTCAGCATCTCATCGAGGTGATGCCGTGCATAGACACTGCCGACGTCCTCCGGGTCGTAGATGATGAGGAAATGGTCAGCCGCCATATCCTCGGTCGGCATGCCCTGTGAGGTCTGGTCGCCGATGCTCCATGGATTCTGGATATCCTGCCAGTGGATGAACAGGTTCATGCGGCTGAGCTGGAAGAGATAGCGGTTCATGTCCTGCGGATGATACTGGATGGGCTCGTGCTGGACACGGACATAGGCGGCGAGTTTCTCGCTGCCTGTAATCGGGTCGATGAACTTTTTTTTGGACAGGTATTGCCGCAGCAGCTTCGCATAGGCACGCAGATCCTCCTCTGTTGGCGCTTTTTTCTTCATGGCCTGCTCCATCGTGAAGATCTGCTGGACGAGAGACTCCAGCTGGTCTGTGACCATCGAAACGGCGTAGTAGGCGACCTCGCGGTCATGGTCATGCATCGCCTGCTGCAGGATGTCGGGATGGTCGCGGTTGACGAACATGCGCTTATCCCGCCAGATGGGGTGCAGCCAGGAGACGGTGTCCAGCTTCAGCGAGCGCGGCAGGCTGTCGGTCATCGGACCGCGGCGCACCTTTCTGCGCAGGTACTCCCCTGCCTGATCCGGGATGTAGATGGCGATATTTTCGACGCGCAGGACCTTTGCCGTGACCTGTGCGGCTTGGTCAAAGATATTCTCCACATCCACGGAGTCGAGCGGCTCGATGATGTGGTACAGGCGTCCGATGCTGTCTTCCGAATTCACGATCTGGCGGTAGAGATGGTCCTTGACACGGAGGGCCTCCTCGTAGAAACCGGAAAGTTCCTGGTACTGCTCATGGTCCAGGTCCTTCTGCCACGCCGCTGCCAGCTTTTCCTGCCGGCGGCGGTCCGAGAAATACCCCAGGAGGAAGGCGACAAACAAGTAACTCGTCAGGTGAAGCAGGTTGACCGGCTCATAGAGCAGGCCGACGATGTCGCGTCCCATGCCGAGCCACATATGGATGAGCAGGATCGACGCGAGGATCATGGCGATGACGGCCTGTCTCATGCCGTAGACGAGCCCCATCGTGCCGATGTAGAGGAAGTTCATGTCAAAGTAGATCTGCGGGTTCGTGATGGTCCCGCCCTGCAGCAGGGAAACACCGTACATGAGGACGGCACCCGCCACGTTTTCGAGATAGGGCACAGCCGTGTGCCAGGCCTGGCGGAGCGTCGTGTGATGGCGCTGCTCTTTTTCTGCCGCTGCGAGAGCCTGCTCTTTCTCTATGAGCTGCGGTCCTATCTGGCGCAGTCCATCCGGCCAGGCGTAACGCGGTCGCCATCCGATGGAGGGCTGGCCCATAAAGGGGCGGCATCATGACGATCGTTACGCGCAGGCTGGTCTGGTGATGCCATGCGAGCGCTTTTTCGGCGACGAGAGCAAAAACGTCTGCCGACTCTTTGCTATCGGGAGAGCAAAGCAGATAGGCGCTGCCGGTCTCCTGGCGGGCGGCCTCAGAGAAAACGGTATCCAGTGCCTGTGTCCATGCAGCGATGTCCGAACGCTGTACGTTCGTACCGAGCCAGCAAAGCAGGACATCGGCACCATGCAGGCGCAGCATTTCCCGGCAGGTATCCGCATCCGTTCCCGTCTGCCGGACAAGCCATCCTTCTTTCGAGAAAACGCGGTTCAAAGCATCGGTCAGGAGTCCTTCCTTGCCGCAGATTAACGCCCGTTTCTCCAATTGACCCATCATGACCAACCTCTTTCCGTAGAAGTGGAAATTTTCTTCAATTTTTGCTTTCGCTCAATCAGGCAGTCAGATTTGCCCGATCATCTTGTGTGTCTGTGGAATGACACGCACGTCATCGAGGGAGCGCAGGGCAGCGTCCTGAAAGCGCAGGACCTGCTCCGGGCTGGCTGCATGGCACCCGCCGTTCGGTGTGACGGGCTGGATGATAAAGAGCTTATCCGGTGCGCCGAGTGCTGCGACGCTCACGGCGCGCTGGAACTCCTCATCCGTTGTTTCCGCACTCACGACGAGCTTGATATAGAGATCGAGATTCCTGGCTGCCTCGATGAAGCGGGCGTGGTTCTCCCACTGCTCCTCTCCAATGACACTCGGCAGCTTGATATCCATGCTCACGATATTCGCCACATCGCGCAGTTTCTGCATCTCTCTCCAGAGCGTGCCGTTCGTCTCGAGGAAAATCGGGGCATGGAGCCGCGGCGCAAGCGCATGGATAAAATCGGCATGCAGAAGTGGCTCACCGCCCGTGAAGCTCACGGCCTGATGCGGAACCTCAGCGAGCATCGCATTGATTTTATCGGCGACCTGGGAGAGCGTCATGGGATTCGGGATATCGATGAATTCCCGGCTTCCGGCATGCGTTTCGCTGTGGCAGACCGGATGCGAGCCCGGCTCGTTCTCGGTATCGCAGAAATCACAGTTCAGGTTGCATCCCTCGAACCGTACGAAGACCTGTCGGCAGCCGACATATTTGCCCTCGCCCTGGATGGACGAGAAGATTTCGATGAGGTTGACGTTCGGTTCACGCATGTTCAGTCCTCCGTATAGGTCACGCAGGAGCCCGGCGTCTCATAGACCGTTACGCTGTACAGGCTGGCATTCTTTTTGAAGATGTCGTGTGCAGCGAATTCCCCGTAGATGATGCGTGCGAGGTTCTCCGCCGTCGGGTTGACTCCATGCTTGAACGGCTCGAGCTCGTTGAGGAAACGGTGGTCAAAGCGCTCCAGGGTTTCCTTTAGGGCTTTTTTCACATCCTTGAAGTCGATGAGCATGCCGAGGCTGTCGAGCTCCGTGCCGCGGACCTGTGCGAGGACGCGCCAGTTATGGCCGTGCAGCCGGGCACATTTTCCCGGATAGTCATTGACCTGATGTGCGGCCTCGAAAGCGCCTTCAACCTGTAACGTATACATAAATTTTTCTCCTTTTATCATTTGGTTTTCATTATTGCGTAAATTTTCCGTGGTTTCCCGTATGCCAAAAGAAGCCCTTCCAAATGGAAAAGGCTTCGGGAAAGCGGGTTTATTTCTTGATATTCTGCATGACGTCGTCCATGCTCATCGCACGCGTATGCTTCGTATGGCTCCACTCATGCTCATTGCGGTGGATGAAGCCGAGGAAGATGATCGGAATCCAGGAGTAGATGAACACCGGATAGAGCAGCATGTAAGCCCATGCCTTCCATTTGACGTTCATCTTCAGCAGGATGATCATCGGCAGGATGTACTGACCGAGCATGATGGCCGTCATGAGGCTCGATGGCATGACGTTGTAGATGTTCGTATAGAACGGTGCCATGCCGAGCTGGATGTAGCTGATGACGATGAAGATCGTGGAAATCATGAGGAAATGCGGCTGCATGAGGTAGATGCATTCATCCCACATGCGGATATCCTTATGCTTCCAGCCCTCTTTGAGCATCTTCGGGATATAGCGGTTGCCGACATCGAACTGGCCCTGTGCCCAGCGTTTACGTTGATTCCAGGACTGCTTGAACGTCAGCGGCTTTTCATCATAGACGATGGCGTCATGAGCCCAGGCCGTCTTGATGCCTTCTGCCATGCACTTCATCGTGAACTCCATATCCTCCGTGAGGCACGTGGCTTTCCAGCCATGCTTCTTGAGGATTTCGCTCGCGAAGCACATGCCCGTGCCGCCGAGGCAGGCCGAGAGACCGATGTTTGATTTGGCGAGATGCGAGATATAGCAGATGACCCAGAACGCGATGGCGAACGTGCCCGATACCCAGGTATCATACGGGTTCTTCGCATCGAGGAAGCCCTGGATGACCTTATCGCCTTTGCAGAGGCGGTTATTCATCTCCATGAGGAACTGCGGATGCACGAGGTTATCGGCATCGAAGACGACAACGGCGTCGTACTGCTTCTCCTGCTTGAACAGGCGGTCAAACATCCACTCGAGGGCATAGCCCTTGCTCTTCTTCGTATCATCAAAGCGCTTGTGGACGATGGCTCCTGCCTTCTCGGCAATCTCGGCCGTATCATCGGAGCAGTTATCGGCGACGACATAGGTGTCGTACATATCTTTCGGGTAGTTGAGCTGCTGCAGGTTCTGCACGAGCTGGCCGATGACGGCGTGCTCGTTGTGGGCAGCGACGACGATAGCAAAGGTTTTCTCCGGTGTCGTGATCTTATTTTCTTTGCGCCGCCACAGGCCGCAGAAGCCGATGACAAAGAAATAGAGCGTAAAGAGGAAAATGAGGATCTGCATCGGCACCATGATGATGTCGAACGGATAGTTAAACAAAAATCATCAGCCTTCCTTTGCAAACTGCGCAATCAGCGTATTGAGAATACCCGATGCCGCATAGGTGCAGAAAATCGCGACAGCGAGAGCCGGCAGAATCGCAGCATGGCCGAACCAGAGAATCGCTGCGAACATCACGAACGCGAATCCCTTCGTTGCGAAATAGATAGGCTCTCCCCCATCGCCCTTGAAATTCGGGTAATGGACGTGGCTCACCATGAGCCAGCCGACGAACAGCATGATGACCGGGTAGGCATAGCCGAAGCTGTGCGGGTCAACACCCGTCAGCGTGAAAAGCAGGGTCGTCATGGCGACGATGTTTCCGCCGGCCGGGATAGCGAGTCCCTCGAAATAGCCATGGACGACGCTGGCGTTGACGTTGAAACGTGCGAGGCGCCACATGCCGAAAACGGCAAACAGGATGACGACCGCCATGCCGACGTAACCGAAATCATGCAGCACGAACTGCCAGGCAAGGATGCCCGGTGCAATACCGAAGGAACCCAGGTCGCACAGGGAATCCATCTCCTTGCCCATCTCGCTGGCTACGCCGAAGAAGCGTGCCGTACGGCCGTCGAGACCATCCGCAACGAGGGCGCACAGGATGAAGATCGAGCCCCAGACGAGGTCGCCACGGAACGAGGCGAGCATCGAACAGACGCCGAAAACGAGGTTCATCGACGTGCAGATATTCGGTATGATTCTACGATAATCCATCAGTCTTTTATCCTCCCGATGATAGTTTTTCCGCCAGTCACCTTTTCACCCTTTTTGACATTCACGGTGACGTTCTCCGGCATGACCACCTCCAGGCAGGAACCAAAGCGGATCATGCCGTAGAGCTCGCCCTGCTCCATCTTGTCATCGAGCGTGACATAAGAAACGATGCGGCGTGCGAGGATGCCCGCAATCTGCTTGACGGTAATCCGGACGCGGTCATTCTCGAGCCCGATGAGATGATGTTCGTTTTCGAATCCCACCTCATCTTTGTAAGCCGGGCGGAACCGTCCGCAGAAGTATTTCTGCAGCTTGATCACGCCCTGGATGGGGCTGCGGTTCACGTGTACGTTGAAGACCGACATAAAGATGACGACTTTATTGCACGGTCCTTCGACGAACTCATCCGGGTCGGCATCGAAATGTACGATTTCCTGTACCGTACCATCCGCCGGCGAAAGCACGACATCCTTGCTGCGCTCGATGTGGCGCGGAGGATTGCGGAAGAAATAGGTAAAGTAGAGCATCAAAACGATAAAGGGAACCGCAAAAACCGGCGAAGTGCCAAACCATAAGATGACAGCGAGCAAAGCACACGTGCCGATAAACGGATACCCTTCAGACATGATCGGAGCCAAGACTCCACCTCCTGTATGCGGGACAGCGCCCCGCAGATTTTTCGCTTTTTACAACTTATCATTATAGCCGAAACCCTGTCCTTTGTCTACGGAATTGGCGCAAAGAACAAAGGCATTCCGGCATTTTCTATGATTTTTGTCACTCAGTGGTTGTGATCGTGCTTGCAGGCATGAACCTTGAAGACAAACTTCGGCAGCGCCATGAGACGGCCTGCGCGTTTCGGCTGCATCATGCCGCGGAACAGCCACTCGAGCTTGGCCTTCTGCATCCAGCGCGGCGCGCGCTTCATGACACCGGCCATGACGTCGAACGTGCCGCCGACACCGATGCTGACCGGCACCTCGAGCTCAACGAGATGCTTCTTGAGCCACTTCTCCTGCTTTGGCACGCCGAGGGCGCAGAGCAGGAGATCCGGTTTTGCTGTACGGATTTCTTCGACGATCTGCGGCTCGTCCGCCTCGCTGAAATACCCGTTGCGCGTGCCGACGATCTCGATGCCCGGATAGAGCTTCTCCGCCTTGGCCTTTGCCTTTTCTGCAACGCCCGGTGCGGAGCCAAAGAAAAAGACACGGCGATGATGGGCAGGCGCCTTTTTCATCAGCTGCTGCGCGAGGTCAAATCCTGCCACGCGCTCCGGCATCTCGTGGCCGAGGTGACGCGCAGCCCAGACCGTACCAGCTCCATCCGGTACGACGAGCGCGGCCCCGTTGAGGATGTCCTTCAGTTCGTGGTCATGCGTCGCGCACATGATCATTTCGGCATTGGCCGTAGCGATGAGCACACCCTTGCGCTCATCCATATACCGCTCAATCTGGTTCACGGCCTCCTTCATCGTGATGGAGTCTACCGTGACACCCAGGATATCGATCTTCTTAGGCAAAGCAAGCCCTCCTGTTTTTCAAACGTGATGATTGCATTCTTTGATTCTATCATAATGAGGCGCTCAATTCAAGATAACAAAAAATCCGCCGGGATGCCAATATCATCCCAGCGGATTGGAAGCGAGCAATAGTTTTCAGGAATCCAGCAGCTTATGCCTGCTCGTTTTCCTTCTTTTCCTTTTTCTTGACGGCCGTGCGGATGGACAGCTCGCGGAGCTGCTTGTCGTCGACCGGCGACGGAGCGTCACTCATGACGTCACGCGCACTCTGCGTCTTCGGGAAAGCGATGACGTCGCGGATGGACGGGCGCTTTGCCATGAGCATGATGAGACGGTCGAGGCCGAAAGCGAGGCCGCCATGAGGTGGCGTGCCGTACTGGAAAGCATCCATCATGAAGCCGAACTTCGTATGCGCCTGCTCCGGCGTGAGGCCGAGGGACTCGAAGACCTTCTCCTGCAGATCCGCGTTGTAGATACGGAGGCTGCCGCCGCCGACCTCGACGCCGTTGAGGACCATGTCGTAGGCGTTTGCCTTGACGCGGCCCGGATCGCTCTGGAGATACTGGATATCCTCGTTGCGCGGCGCCGTGAACGGATGGTGCATGGCCTTCCAGCGCTTCTCCTCGTCGCTCCACTCGTACATCGGGAAGTTGACAACCCAGAGGAAACGCAGGGCATCCGGGTCAATAAGACCGCGCTCCTTGCCCATCTCGAGGCGGAGCTGGCCGAGTGCGTTATCGACGACGAGGCGCTTGTCCGCGACAACGAGCAGGAGGTCGCCCGTCTTGGCACCCGTGGCCTCAGCGATCTTCTGGAACGTCTCATCATCGTAGAACTTCTTGAACGGGCTCTTGACGCCCTCTTCGGCGTACTGAATCCAGGCGAGGCCCTTTGCACCGTGCTGCTGCGTGAACTTCACGAGGTCATCGAGACGGCGGCGCGGGATATCCGCATAGCCATCCACCTTGATGCACTTGATCATGCCGCCGGCTTCGAGGACGGAGTTGAAGACCTTGAACGTAGAGCCTTTGACGTACTCGCTGATGTCCATGAGCGGCATATCAAAGCGGAGATCCGGCTTATCGGAGCCGTATTTGTCCATTGCCGTATCCCACTCCATGCGCTCGAACGGCGTCTGGATATCCACGCCGAGCGTTTCTTTGAACAGCATCTTCATGAGCTCTTCCATGAGCGTCTCGATCTGCTCTTCGTTCATGAAGGACATCTCAATATCGATCTGCGTGAACTCCGGCTGGCGGTCGGCACGCAGGTCCTCATCGCGGAAGCAGCGGACGATCTGGAAATACTTCTCCATGCCGGCGACCTGCAGGATCTGCTTGAAGATCTGCGGGGACTGCGGCAGCGCGTAGAACTCGCCCGGGTTCACACGGCTCGGGACGAGGAAGTCACGGGCGCCTTCCGGCGTGCTCTTGCAGAGCATCGGCGTCTCGATCTCGAGGAAGCCGTGCTCATCGAAGAACTTGCGCATGAGCATCGTGACTTTGCTGCGGAGCATGAGGTTCTTCTGCATCTCCGGGCGGCGCAGGTCGAGATAACGATACTTCAGGCGGACCATCTCATCGACATCGACACCATCCTGGATGTAGAACGGCGGCGTCTTTGCCTTGTTCAGGATGCGCAGTTCCGCGCAGACGACTTCGATTTCGCCCGTATCGATGTTCGGGTTGATCGTCTCCTCGCTGCGCGCGCGGATCTTGCCGCGGACGGCGATGCAGAACTCGTTGCGCAGGGACTCCGCCTTGTGGAACGTACCCTCCTCCATCGCAGCCTCGTCGAAAACGATCTGCACGAAACCGGAACGGTCGCGCATGTCGACGAAAATCAGTCCACCGTGGTCGCGGCGGCGGGATACCCAGCCGCAGAGGACGACCTCAGTGCCGACGTCGGCTTTACGCAGCACGCCGCAGTGATGCGTGCGCTGCATACCTTCTAATGTTTCCATTAACCTTTCACCTCAGCACATAGCTTTTCCATTATATTATCAAAAGAAACCTTCTGCTGCTCGCTCTTGGCCATATCCTTGAGCTGTACGCAGGATTCTTTGATTTCATCTTCACCCAGGATGAGGGCAAAACGGGCATGGGCCTTGTTGGCCTGCTTCATCTGCGCCTTCATGCTGCGGCCGGCATAGTCCATGCTGGCCTTGAGACCTGCACGCCGGAGCTCCGTGAGCAGGCGGAATGCCGGCTCCTTTGCCTCATCACCGAGGGCCACGATAAAGGCATCCGTATGCGTATCCTGCGCGGGCAGGAGTTCCTGCTTCTCGAGAGCCAGCAGGACGCGCTCGAGGCCCGTCGCAAAGCCCACAGCCGGCGTCGGTTTGCCGCCGATTTCCTCGATGAGGCCGTCATAGCGGCCACCGCCTGCCACGGCACTCTGCGCACCGAGCGGCGGATACTTGATCTCAAACGCCGTCTTCGTGTAGTAATCGAGGCCGCGGACGAGACGCGGGTCGAGCGTGAAGTCGACGCCGACGCCTTTGAGACAGGCCTGGACTTTTTCGAAATGCGCATGGCAGTCATCGCAGAGATAGTCCGTGATTTTCGGCGCATCCGCCATATACGGCTTGTCCGCATCCGTCTTGCAGTCGAGGATGCGCAGCGGGCTGCGTTCGAAGCGGTCCTTGCAGTCCTCACAGAGGTCATCGAGATGCGGGCGGAAATAGTCCTTCAGTGCCTCGCGGTACTTCGCGCGGCATTCCGGGCAGCCGACGGAGTTCAGCGAGAGCTCGAGCCCTTTGAGGCCGAGCGACTGCAGGAAATCGATGGCGACGAGGATGACCTCGGCGTCGACCATCGGGTTCTCCTCGCCGAGCGCCTCGATGCCGAACTGATGGAACTCGCGCATGCGGCCGGCCTGCGGGCGGTCGTAGCGGAACATCGAGCCGATGTAGAACAGCTTCACGAGCGAATTATCGCCGTAGAGCTTGTTCTGCAGATAGGCGCGCACAGCCGAGGCCGTGTTCTCCGGACGCAGTGTGACACTGCGGTGGCCACGGTCCTCGAACGTGTACATTTCTTTATCGACGACATCCGTGCCGTCACCGATGCCGCGCTGGAAGAGCTCCGTGTGCTCGAACATCGGCGTGCGGATTTCCTGATAGCCATAGCGGCCGCAGAGATCGCGGATTTTCTTTTCGACGTAGTTCCACTCGCCGACGGTATCCGGCAGGATATCCTTCGTGCCGCGTGGGGCATTCGTTAGCATAGCATTTCCCCCTAGTTTATAAGGTCTTATCATAAGCCGAGGCGATGAGCGCATCGCGCTTGGCAATATACGTATCGATTTCGCTGAGATAGGTGCGCAGATCTTTCGCATTGAATGCAGAGCGCATGACCGTCGTCTCCGGATCCACGACCTTCGTCGCCGCGGCACCGCCGATGCCGAGGATGGTCTGGTGCTCCTCCATGATCTGGATGTTGTACATGCCCTCCGCACCCGGGCGGCAGCAGCCGATGTTCTCGAGGTCGCCGGACATATAGCCCTGGCGGTAGAGATAGTACGGATGCATGCCAGCGCGCGCGATATAGCCGAGTGCCGTCTCTGACATCTTCCGCGTTTCCTCATCGCTGGGCAGGTCGACATGCTTTTCCTGCATGATGAGCTTCAGGCGTGAGCCGCGCTTGATGGCGAGTGCATGGAGCGTGATGTCATCGGGCTCCAGCGCCACGCATCGCTCCATGGTATCCGCGACATCCGCCGCCGTCTCTCCCGGCAGCCCGAGGATGAGATCCATGTTGATATGCGGGATGCCGGCCTCGCGCAGGGCATGATACATCTCCACGACCTGCTCCGGCGTATGCTGGCGCCCGATGAGGTGCAGCGTGCGCTGCTGCATGGTCTGCGGGTTGACGCTCACGCGCGTGACGTGATGCTCCGCCATCGCCGCAATCTTTGCGGGCGTCATGCTGTCCGGGCGCCCCGCCTCGACGGTGAACTCGACGCACTCCGGCCCATAGAAAGCATTATACACCGAATCCAGCATTTCGGCAAAAATATCGTCAGGCAGGCTCGTCGGCGTGCCTCCGCCGATATAGATGTTCTGCACGCGCAGGTGGTATTTCGCCACATTGCGCTTTACCGCATCGAGGTCCTTGTAGAATACCGTCAGGAACTCACGCAGTTTCTCCTCACCCGGCAGGATGTTGGCCGGGAACGAGCAATACAGGCAGCGCGTGAGGCAGAACGGGATACCGACATAGATGCTCACCATATCGGGCGCGCCCTGTGCGAGGAACGGCAGCTGGCGGAATGCCATCGGCACGATGAGCCGCGCTTTTTCCTCGCTGCAGGCATAGTCGCGCATGAGGCGCTGGACGATTGCCTCCTCCTGCATGCCCTCCCGGATCCAGCGGTGTACGATCTTCGTCGGACGCACGCCGTGGAGCACGCCCCAGGGCGCCGGCTCCATGCCGAGTTCCTCCGTGAACATGCGGTAGAAATTCAGCTTTGCCACGCGATGGATGGCCGCACTGCGCCGCTCATCGCTCGTACCGACGCCTTCACGCACCATGACCTTGACATCGCCATGATGGTCAAAGAGCCAGGCGTATGTCTGTACGCAGACCTGGCCGTCACGGTCCGGGAGCAGACGGTGCACGACCGAAAGCTGCTCGTAGTCCGTCTCCTCCGCCGGTCCCGTGATTTCTACTTTATAGAGAGTCAGGACCTCCTTGGTGAACTTCACCATCGCTTCCTGCTTCGTATTCAGTGTAAAGGTCTTAATCCTCACCTTGTGCCTGGCACTCCTTACAGATTCCGAAAAATTTCACCTGATGGTCCACGATCTTGAAACCGGATTTCTGGGCAATATCGTTCTCCAGGTCCTCCAGCATATCGTCCGCGAACTCGATCACCTTGCCGCATCTCGTGCAGATCAGGTGATGATGGTGATGATGATGCGGATCCGTTGTATTGACCTCATAACGGCTGCATCCATCGCCGAACTCCATTTTCTGGAGAATGCCGATTTCAGCCAGCAGGTCGAGGCTGCGGTAGACCGTTGCCAGTCCGATTTCCAGCTGGTTCTCGCGGAGGATATCATGGACATCCTCTGCGCTGAGGTGTTCGCCACTATGATCAAGGAAAACCTGCAGCACCGTCTTGCGCTGCGGCGTCATCTTCAGCTGGCGCTCCTGGAGGCGTTTTTTGAGATCTTCCATTGTGAATTGCTTTTCCATGCTTTCTGTTCCCCTTTGCATGTAACTTGATTCGCTCCATAAGCTCCGTCAATAGAATACACATCAAATATTATCATTATAGCAGAGATTGATTCTAAATACAAACTCAGTTGCCCGTATGGCCGCCCATCGCGCGCTTGACGCTGAAGACATCTTTGACGCGGCGCAGCTTGTTCATGAGTTCCTGTACCTGTGCAGCATTAGCCACATGGATGCCGAAGATGACGGTCGACGTCTTGTTGCTGCGGTTCGGTTTGGCGTTGACGCCGGCGATGTTGAGCTTCATCTCGGACGGGATGGCGAGGAGCTCCGTGAGCACGCCCGCACGGTCGTTACAGACGATCTCGATCTCGACGACATAATCCTTATCGAGGCCGATATCCCACGCGACATCGATGAGACGCGAGACATCGTTGTCTTTCAGCACATTCGGGCAGTCGGCACGGTGCACGGACACGCCGCGGCCGCGCGTGATGAATCCCACGATCTGGTCGCCGGGAATCGGGTTGCAGCATTTCGCGAGATGCACGAGGATGCCGCCCTCGCCCTCGACGAGGACGCCGTGGCTGGCCTTCTTGCCCTTGCCTTTGCCTGGCGTATTCTGCGGCACCTTGATTTCCTGCAGCAGTTTCGAGACATCGGGCGGCGTAGCCTCCTGCGTGGCCTTCTTCTGCAGGTCGACGAGCTTCGCAAAGACACTGCCCATCGCGACGCCGCCATAGCCGATGGAAGCCAGCATATCGTCCTTGGCGGGGATATTGAACTTCTTGGCAACCGCGTCGAGCCGTTCATCTGCGAGGAGCTGGCGTGGCGTATAGCCGAGACGTTTCGCCTCTTCCTGAAGCATCTCGAAACCGTGCTGAATGTTCTCCTCGCGCTTCTCTTTCTTGAACCACGAGCGGATCTTGCTGCGCGTTTCCGAGGAAGCGACGATGTTCAGCCAGTCGCGGCTCGGCCCGTTGTTTGCCTTGTTCGTGATGACCGAGACGATATCGCCATTCTTCAGCTTATACTCGAGCGGCACCATTTTGCCGTTGACCTTGGCACCGATGCAGTGATGCCCGACCTCCGTGTGGATGCGGTAGGCAAAATCGATCGGATTCGATCCTTTCGGCAGGTTCAGTACATCGCCCTTCGGCGTAAAGACAAAGACCTCATCGGAGAAGATATCGACCTTCAAGGCCTCGAAATATTCTTTCGGGTCCTGGAGTTCCTTCTGCAGGCTCACCATCTGGCGGAGCCAGTTCATCTTCTGGTCGATTTTCGTTCCGGCACCGATGCTCTTGCCCGCTTCCTTGTACTTCCAATGGGCGGCGACACCAAACTCCGACACCTGATGCATGGCGAACGTGCGGATCTGGATTTCGAGCGGGTAGCCTTTCGTCATGACCGTCGTGTGCAGCGACTGATAGCCGTTCGATTTCGGCATAGCGATATAGTCCTTGAACCGTCCCGGCATCGGTTTCCACATCGTATGGATGATGCCGAGCACCGCATAGCAGTCCTTCACGGACTCGACGAGGACACGCACGGCCGAGAGGTCATAGATTTCACTGAGCTCTTTATGGCCGCGCTTCATCTTGCGGTAGATGCTGTAAAAATGCTTCGCACGGCCGCTGATTTCCGCCTTGATGCCGGTTTCTGCGAGCTTTCCGCGGATCTGCTTCACCGAGTCGTCGATGAAAGCCTGGCGCTCCCGCCGTTTCTGCTTGACGTCGTTGACGAGGTCGTAGTAGATTTCCGGCTCGAGATAACGCAGGCAGAGATCCTCCAGTTCCCATTTGATGCTGGAGATGCCGAGCCGGTTCGCGAGCGGTGCATAGACCTCGATGGTCTCGCGGGCGATGCGCTTCTGCTTCTCGGCAGGCATATATTTCAGCGTGCGCATGTTGTGCAGGCGGTCGGCGAGCTTGATCATGATGACGCGGATATCCTTCGCCATGGCGAGGAACATCTTGCGGTACGTCTCGAGCTGCGCTTCTTCGCGGGACTTGTACTTGATGCGGCCGAGTTTCGTGACGCCGTCGATAAGCAGCGCGACCTCTTCGCCAAACATCTCGGCCATCTGCTCTTTCGTGTAGATGGTATCCTCGACCACGTCGTGCAGCAGGGAGGCCGCGATCGTCGTATCGTCGAGGTGCAGATCCGTGAGGATTTTGGCGACATGGAGCGGATGGATGATATAGGCTTCGCCCGAAACGCGTTTCTGATCCTTGTGTGCATCGGCCGCGAGGTCATATGCCTTGCGGATGAGATCGAGGTTGGCGCCTGGCGAATAGCTCTTGACGGCGTCGAGGATGATGTCGATCGTCACCGGTTCTTTTTCCTTGTCCATAGTGCTCACTCCATTTCCCCATGCTCGTGGCAGCGCCGGTAGGTCGGCGAGGCCATGAGATCCATATGCTGCTGCGTGGGCGGCAGACTGCGATGGCCTTCCTCCGTCTCCACGAGGAGCCCCAGTTCCTCGAAAACGCGCAGCCCCATTCCCATCGTGTAGAGGGAGATATGCTGGTACCGCTGGGAGAACATCGTTGCGAGATCGGCATCGGTATAGCGGATACTCCCCTCCTGATGCTGCAGCTGGTGGAGCTGCCGGTAGATGTTCGCGAGCGTATCCCGCGAGGGAATCTGCCGCTCCCCCTGGGCAGGGTCCAGCGAGTTGACGAAAATCTCGATGTTCCGATAACCGTTCCATTCGTTGATTTCCGGAACGTACACGATATCGAGCACCTCGTTGTTGACGGCGTTCACGAGATCGGCGCGGTTCCAGCAGACGGAGTGGATGCGGTGCTCCTGCGTGCCGATGTTGAACATGAGATGCTGGCTTTCCTTGCCGATGGCCCGCGCACCCCAGGCACGGACATCGCGCACGCCGAACAGCGGTTTCTGGTTCCCCTCTCCATAGGGTTCCAGCGCATCGAGTTCGTTCACGATAGCTTCCGTGACCTCTTCGGGCGGGATTTCCGCCTCGATATCGATTTTCGGCACATAGTCTTCCTTGGAGAGATGGCTTTTCGCGTAAGCGCCGAAATCCTCGCGCAGTTTATCGATGTTTTCGGCCCGGAGGCTCAGGCCGGCTGCCATCGCGTGGCCGCCGAACTGGATGAGATCATCCTTGCATGATGTGAGGGCCTCGAACATGTTCAGCCCCTCGATGCTGCGGCAGGAGCCCTTGCAGGTACCGTCCTCCTGGATGCAGCAGACGATGGTCGGCTTATAGTACTTTTCGACGAGACGCGAACCCACGATGCCGATGACGCCGGGATTCCAGTCCTTGCCGGCGACCACGATGGCCGGCATATCTTCGGGGGCGCCGGACAGGTCGCTTGCGAGCTGCTCCTCCGCGCGGGCGAGGATATCCTGCTCGACGGCCTGCCGTTTGCTGTTCAGCTCATTGAGATGCTCGGCGAGCGGGATGCCCTCCTTGACCGTCGGGCTCATGAGGAGCTCGACGCCTATCCGCGCGCTCTCCATGCGTCCGGCGGAGTTCAGCCGCGGCCCGATCTGGAAACCGATGGTGCCACTCGTGATTTTCTTGTCCGGCTTGTCCAGCTCGAGTACCTTCAGGAGAGCCTGCAGCCCCGGGATCCTGGTCTGTTTCATCACAGCGAGTCCCTGTTTTACGATTTTCCGGTTCTCGTCGCGCAGGAGTACGACATCGGCAACCGTGCCGAGCGCGACAAGCTCGATGTCACGTTCAAAAGATTCGCCCTTCATGTCCTTCCACAGTGCCTGGCAAAGCTTGAACGCAACGCCGCAGCCGCAGAGTTCCTTGAAGGGGTACGCATCATCCTCGCGGTGCGGGTTCACGACGGCAATGGCAGGCGGCAGTTCCTTGCCCGGCAGATGGTGATCCGTGATGACGAAATCCATCTTATCCTTTACGCGGGCAACGAGATCCGCTGAGGCGATGCCGCAGTCCACGGATAGGAGCAGGTCATGGTCCGCGGCGAGTTTCTCGAGCGCCGGTGCATTGAAGCCATACCCCTCGCTGCGGTCGGGGATATAGTAGTCCACGTTTGCGCCGAGCGCCCGCAGGCTGCGCAGCATCAGCGTCGTCGACGTGATGCCATCCACATCGTAGTCGCCGTACACGACGATGTGCTCGCCCGCCTCGATGGCCGTGCGGATGCGGCTGACGGCCTTATCCATATCCTTCATGGCAAAGGGATCATGGAACGGCATCTGCTCCGGGTGCAGGAATGCCTTTGCTTCCTCCGCCGTCCGGATACCGCGATGCAGCAGCAGGTTTGCCACCACGGGCGTGATACCGGCCGCCTGTGCCAGTTTCTCCGCATCCGGTTCCTTTTTGTAAACTTTCCACTCTTTCAGCATCTCTTATGCGTACTCCTGTCTATGATTTATCTTACTATTTTACTTGAAAATAATTCTATGTTCAATACCCAAAGTCCTCTATTCCGTTTCAAAACTTCAGAAAACAAAACGCCGCCGCCTCATGGCAGCAGCGTGGATGCACCGCTTATTTCGATTTAGATTCCGTTTTGGGTTGATGTTCCCCCATCTGGGCAAAGGAAACCGCCTTCATCTCGTAGTCGCGGAGGAATTCCTTGACCGCCGGTGATGTGAGCGCGGCGCGTTCCTGCGTCCAGTGGTAGCCCCACGGGTACTTCTGCGAAAGTTCCTTCGTCGTCATGCCCGGGTGCTGCATGATTTCGAAGGTCTCCCCCTCTGCTGCATGGATGGCGCGCAGGATGGAGAGCAGCGTGTGTTCATCGGTATTGCCGCCCGAGAGCATACCATAGAAGCCATCCGGCATCCAGATGCCGCGGGCAGCCGCCTTTTTCCGCGCGCGGTGCGCGAAATACGTCAGCGCATCGCGGCCGGCCTTGCGTATGGCCCCGGCATGGAATCCTCCCGTAAAACCGTATGTCTCGGCCGGCAGGCGCATGCGGCGGATGCCATGTGCCTCCATGAGGTCGAGGCAGATATCGAGGATGCCGGGCAGCACATGGAGATGCTGGTGGCTGTCGAGATGCGAGGGATGGATGCCCAGATACTCGAGCCTGGCAATCTGTGCCTCACACTCGGCACGCAGCTCGTCTTTGCTGATTTTCCCGAGGAAATACCGTTTCGCGAACGCCATGTAATCGGGCCAGAAATGCCCGGTCTCGTCGACGAGGCTCGGCACCTCATCCACTGGCAGGACCGGCCGCTCCGCGACCAGCGTGATGTGGACGCTCGTGTCGAGGCCGGGATTCGCCCGCAGCAGCTGGACCGCCTCATCCAGTGCCTCGCCTACGGCCATGACGGACGTGCTCGTGAGCACGCCATGCTGATACGCGCGGATGATGCCCGCATTCACATCCGGATGCAGGCCGAAATCATCGGCATTAAAAATTACGTTTTTCATCGGCTGCTCCCCTCCTCCGGTTCCTCCTCGCCGTACAGTCTCCGCTCCGGGCGGCTCGACCGGCCTCCATCGCTGCGGAAGCGCGGCATATCACGCTGGACGAGGTAGAGCGGGCGCCGTTTGACCTCCTGATAGATGCGTGCGATGTACTCACCGATAAAGCCGAGCACGATGAGCTGCAGGCCGCCGAAAAACAGCGTCAGGCTCACATCCGTCGCCCAGCCCGGGACCGCATCGAGGTCGATATATTTGACATAGAGCACATACGCGCAGCCAAGCAGGCTCAACATAGCACTGATGCATCCAAGATACAGCCCGATGCGCAGCGGAATGGTCGAGGTACTGAAGACGCCGGCGAGCGCGAGGCGGAGCATCTTCTTCGGGGAAAATTTCGATACGCCCGCAAACCGCGCCGGCGCAATGAACGAGACCGTCGTCTGCCGGAAACCGAGCAGGGATACCATACCGCGGATGAAACGGTCCTGCTCGCGAAAACGGCGCAAGGCATCCGCAGCCGGGCGGCTCAGCAGGCGGAAATCCGAGCCCCCGGGCCGTACCGGGACATCCGAAATCGCATTGAGTCCCTTGTAATAAAACGCCGAAGACTTCCGTTTCAGCCAGGAAACGCCCTGTGTCGTCATCCGGATCGTCTGCACGACATCAAAGCCCTCTTCGAACTTCGTCAGGAGCTCCGGAATCATCGCGGGCGGATGCTGCATATCGCCGTCCATCGTGATGACGGCATCGCCATAGGCACGGTCCAGCCCGCACGTCAGAGCAATCTGGTGCCCGTAGTTGCGCGCGAGGAACACGGGCTGTACATGCGGGTCGCGCTCCTCCAAAGCCTGCAGCATCGCGCGGCTGTCATCGGACGAGCCGTCATCGACGAAGATGAGCTCCCAGGTATAACGGTCACGCAGTTCCGCCATGACGTCTCGCACGGTTTCATAGAAATGCGGGATATTGTCCTGCTCATTGAATACCGGCACGACGATGGATACAGACTTCGTTTCAGGTAGATTATCGGATGGAATCTCGGATGATATCATAACTATGCTTCCTTAACTAGGATTTTAGGGATTTATTGGGAGTTTGGCAGAAAGACACGGTAGATCCGCGTTTCCCGCGTCTCCACCAGGAGCTCGGTCTGTGCCGTGGGTGGCAGATAGTCCATGATCTGCTCCGGGCTGTGCCGGCTCGGTTTCCGCGCTGCCGCGATGATCACCGGCTCGCCCTGCGGGAGGTCCTCGATGGCAGCGAACGGCATGACGTTGCGGTCGCGCCAGCTCGGCTGTCCCGGGATCGGCAGCATCTGCTCCATGACGGTGCGCGGTTTCAGGCTGATGACCTCATACCCGTGCAGGTAGTATACAAGGGAGGATTTATAATCGCCCCAGTAATACACGCGAATCCCCGGCTCCACGTCGATAGCCTGCTGCATATACGCCGCCTCCTGCGCCATGGACGCACGCTGGACCTGCGGCACGGCCACGCCGAACGTCAGCCCGATGAGCACGACGCTCCACCCCACCGCCACATAGCGGCAGGCACGCCCGTAGTCTCGCAGCAGCCTCGCCGCGAGAATCGCGATGGGCAGGAAGGCCGGCAGCGTATACGTCGGGTACTTCGTTGCCATGCACTGGTAGAACAGCGTGACCGTCACGCCCCAGACCAGCAGGAACATCGTACCATCGCTCAGATGCCGCCACTGGATGGATTTTCCTTTTTTCACGAGCGCATAGAGCAGCACGAACGTCCAGGGCAGCAGAAAAATCAGCGCAATGGCCGTATAGTAATAAAAGACATCGGTCTCCGGATGCTCCGGCACAGAGGCGCGCAGGAAATTGTGCGTGCCGAGGAACGTATCGAGGAATGCATCGCCGTGAATGGCCGTCATCGGACCGTACCAAAGCCCCGCAATCGCGAGGAACAGCACCATGCCGAGCGGCCAATGGATGCGCAGGATTTCGAGCGGCCTGCGCCGCACGCAGAGGAACACGAGGTAGACAAAGCCCGGCAGCAGGAACGCGATCGGCCCCTTCGTGAGCACGCCGAGCCCGGCAAACGCAAAGGAGCCGTAATACCAGCGCCGGTTCCCGCTCCGCCATCCCTCGTAGAACGTCACGAGCGTCAAGCTGAAAAACAGCAGCAGCGTCATATCCGTGATGACGGCCTTCGTCATGTACCAATATCCGGCCGCCGTGCCGAGGATAAACGCAGCGCGCAGCCCCGTCCGGCGGTCGTAGATCTGTGCGCCGAACCGGTACGTCAGGCACAGCGACAGGACGCTGAACACGACGGGAAAGAACCGCGCGGCGAAATCCGTAAAGCCGAAGACGGAAAACGCCGTCAAAAGCTCCCAGTAGAAAAACGCCGGCTTGTCATACCAGAAATGCCCGTAGATGCGTGGCGAAAACCAATCCCCGCTCGCCATCATCTCAAGAGCCGACTCCGTATAATTCGACTCGACGGGGTCCGTCATCGGGAGCAGATTGTTGCCCAGAAAATACAGCACGCTGAAAAAGAGCACGATGCTGCGGTAGGGATGCCTCTCCATCTCCGTCCAAAGCCGTTCCCAGGCCGCGCCGATGCCGGAAAAATCTGCTACTTTCATGGATGTCCTCCGCCTGCTGAGCCCTCTGTCCCCGCCATTCCTTCCGGGGCCTTCCCCTTCACGGCCTTGCTTTTCCAAAAATAATTCCATATCGTCACGAGCCCGGCTGCGAGAAACTTCGCAATCCAGTACACGATGCCGAGCCCATCGACAAAGACATACATAAAGAGCTGCGTCAGGAACAGCCCCGTCACGCTCGAGCCGATGAACATCGTCATCTGCTTCGCCGACTGATGCTGCGCATGCGCAAACACGAAATGCACGCAGAGCCAATAATTCACGATGACCGATGCCGTAAACGAAATGCCCGACGAAAGCAGGTAATACACCCCACCCAGCTCCGTGAGCGCCACCATGAGACCGTAATCAAAGACAAAACAGCCTCCACCAACCAGCAGAAACCGTACAATCTCCGCCGTGCGCCCGCCCGTCGGATGCAAAATATCCTTTAACACTCGATTCGACACGCTCCTCCACACGAAAAAACCCACCCACCATTATACGGCATGGCAGGTGGGCGGGTCAAATCAGACGTATTCTATAGGCAGCGCAACGATGCGGTCGTTGAGCCACAGGGGCTGGTCGTAGAGGCAGAGGATCGTGCCGAGGCCGCGGTGTTTGTTTTTGATCTTGTCGATGACGTCGAAGGTATTCGTCATGGAGAGCTTGGGGTTGGCAGACATCTTGATTTCGACGGGATAAATCGTGTCCCCCTGCTCGATGAGCAGGTCGATTTCGGATTCGCGCGATGCCGATTTGTCTTTGCCCCGATAGTAGGTAACATGCATGTGGTAGTCGATGCCTGCGTTGGAGAAGGATTTCAGGATTTCCGAGACAACAAACGTTTCGAACAGGTTTCCTGCCATGGCTCCGTTCATCACGGTTTCCGCCGTCGGATATTTTGTCAGGAAGCAGACGAGGCCCGTGTCGCGGAAGTAGATTTTTGGCGTCTTGATGGCACGGTTCAGCGCAGAGTTCGAGTACGGCTGCAGGATGTAGATGATGCCGGATGTTTCGAGGATAGAGGTCCATGCTTTTGCCGTTGCCGCCGTGATGTCGGCCTGCTCGGCGACCTTGCTGTAGTTGAGCAGCTGCCCGGTCCGCGCTGCCATAGCCGTGAGGAACCGCATGAATTTCATATGATCCTTGACATTCATGAGGTCCTGTACATCGCGGCTCAGATAGGTCTGGACATAGGACGAGTAAAAGAGCTGCCAGTCGATGTCGCTTTCATAAAGGGCTGGATAGCTGCCGCGGTGAATCAGCTCCCATATATCGCCATGATGGTGAAAGAAGGCGCGCCGGTGGTCGATGTAGTCTGCGGTGGGAATAAAGGGGTCCGCAAAACTGACGCCATCGATTTCGCGCATCGAGAGTCCGGACAACTCCATCACTGCGATGCGCCCGGCCAGCGACTCGGATACGTGCTGCATGAGGCGGAAGGACTGCGAGCCGGTCAGGTAGAAAAGGCCCTTTTCCTGCGTGGTATCGCAGGCCATTTTGATGTAGGGAAACAGCCGCTGGATATATTGCACTTCGTCCAGGATGTGTGGATAGGGATGGTTGCGGAAAAACAGGCCGGGTTCCTCCTGCGCCTGCGTCAGCAGCATCGGATCATCAAAGGTCAGGTATGGCAGGTCCGGATATTGTGCCTTCAGCAGGGTAGACTTCCCCACTTGCCGCGGTCCCGTGACGAGGACCGCCTTGAACGTACGTCCCGCTTTCTGTAAAAAAGGCTCGATATGCCTGTGAATATACGACATAAAAAGCACCTCCGACGAATTTATACTTCAACTATAAATTAGCCAGAGGTGCTTTGTCAAGTTTTTCCGTGTTTGCTCACACCTGCGTGTCGTGCAGGACAGGGGCGTGGGCGGCGGAGCCGGGTTTTGTGGATGGGGCTTTTTCGTCGGCCTTTTTCTGGAGCCATTTTTCCATGGCTTCGGCGACTTTCTTGGCGTCTTTGACGGCTGTTACCACGTTGTGGGCGCCGAGGACGACGTCGCCGCCGGAGAAGACGCCTTCGCGGGTGGTTTTGCCCTCCTCGTTGACTTCGATGAGGCCGTGCTCGTCGGTCATGAGGCCGGTCGTCGTGCGGACGACTTTGTCTTTCGGGTCCTGGTTGACCGCGATGATCGTGCTGTCGACGCGCAGGAGCTCCGGCTCCTCCTCGCCCGTGCAATGCCCGTCCGCATCAAAATGGCGCTGGGCGAGCATCGGGCCGGCTGGTGTGACTTCCGTCGTGTGCTTTGCGTAGATGAACTCGACGCCATCCGCCTGCGCGTAGTCTGCCTCGCGCTCGCCCGAGGAGACGTCATAGTGGCGTGCGACGAGGTAGACGGTCTCCACGCCCTGGCGGATGACCGTGCGCGCCGTATCCATGGCGACGTTGTTCGAGCCGATGATCGCGACTGTGCTGCCGAGCTCGAAATCGTCCGGGTTATTCAGATAGTCGATGGCATAATGGCAGTTGCCGTTTGTCTCCCCACGGACGCCCAGGCGGCGCGGACGCCAGACGCCCGTGCCGATGAACACGGCCTCGTAGCCGTCTTCGAACAGATCGTCGAGATGCAGGCTGCCACCGATCGTCGTATGCGGGCGGATATGCACGCCGAGCATCTTGAGCTTTTGTTCGTACGTATCGAGGATTTCCTTTGGCAGACGGAACGCCGGGATGCCATAGCGCATCATGCCGCCGATTTTCCCCATGCGCTCAAAGATTGTCACATCGTAACCGTGCTGGGCGAGCTTCGTCGCGACCGTGAGCCCGGCCGGCCCCGCGCCGATGACGGCGACGCGCTGGCATTTGCGGGCAGCGCGCTTCATGAGACTGTATTTGTGCAGGTAGGTGTTCGAGATGTAATGCTCGATCGCCGAAATCTGCACCGCACTGCTCCCCCGCTCTTTGCCGAGGATGCAATGCCCCTCACACTGTTTCTCATGATCGCAGACCATGGAGCAGACATCGCTCATCGGGTTGTTCTCAAACAGCATGATGCCGGCCTGGTTGCTGCGCCCCGCCAGGAACAGGCGGATCATCTCCGGGATATTGGTCTGAAGCGGGCATCCGTGCAGCATGCAGAGTGGTTCCTTGCACTGCAGGCATCGGCGTGCCTCGTGGATAACATGGACAGCCATGGTCATTCCCCTTTTCCATCAAAAATTTCCTGCTATCATCATACCCTGTCAGGGGCGAAAAAACAAGAAGGCACCCCCTATATCATCACAGGGGATGCCTATATTTATCCTTTATGGATTAGCAGAAGACGTGCCGGTCTGGCAGGGGCTCCTGCAGCGTATGGGTGAATTCGTTGGTTTCTGCCGAGGAGGGGGCGGGCACGTCGAGGAGGTCGTAGTCCCAGCCGAGTTCCTGCCATTTGCGGATGCCCATCGTGTGGTACGGGAGTACCTCGATATCAACGTGGCCTGGCAGGGTGTTCACGAGGTGGATGAGCGCGGCCTGGTTCAGGGCGTCGTCCGTGAACCCCGGGATGAGGACATAGCGGATGGTCGTGCGCTTTCTTTCCGCGAGGAGGCTGAGGTTCTCGCGGATGGTCGTGAAATCGCCTTTCGTGAGCTTCGCATAGGATTGCGGGGTCGCCCCTTTTAGGGAGAACAGCACGTGGTCCGTGTCGTGCAGGATCTTTGCGATGTTCTCGCGCGGCGCCCAGCCCGATGTGTCGATGGCCGTGTGGATGTCATGCTCATGGCATCGGGCAAAGACCTCGGCCACGAAGTCCGGCTGCTGCAGGGGCTCGCCGCCGGAAATCGTGATGCCGCCGTCGGGGCGGTAGAATTCCGCGTAGTCGAGCACTTCTTTGACGACCGCGTCGGCCGTAATCGTCTTTTCTCCCCTGCCCCAGGTGTCCGGGTTATGGCAGAAGGCACAGCCGAGCGGACAGCCCGAGAGGAACAGCACGTAGCGGATGCCCGGGCCGTCGACGGTGCCGAACGTCTCGCGCGAGTGCCAGTAGCCGGTCACCATCAGACGGCCTCGTAGAACGTGCGGCTGATGACTTCCTGCTGATGCGCACGGTCGAGCTTGATGAAGTGCACGGCATAACCAGAGACGCGGATCGTCAGCTGCGGGTACTTCTCCGGATGCTCCATGGCATCCTCGAGCACGGCGCGGTCGAGCACGTTGACATTGATGTGATGTGCCTCATAGCCGCTGTAGCCATCAAGCATCGCCGTGAGGTTGTGGATGCGCTGCTCCTTCGTCTTGCCGAGGGCGCCTGGGATGATGGAGAACGTGTAGGAGATGCCATCGCGGCAGTCATCGTAGGAGATGTGCGCAATGGATTTCATGGCAGCTAAAGCGCCGCTCTTGTCACGGCCGTGCATCGGGTTCGCGCCAGGAGCCAGCGGCTCGCCGATCTTGCGGCCATCCGGCGTGGACCCCGTTTTCTGCCCGTACATGACGTTCGACGTAATCGTGAGGACGGAGAGCGTCGGCTCGGCATCGCGGTACGTCTTGTGCTTGCGCAGATCCGTGATGAACTCATGCGTGAGCTCGTGGGCGAGCTCGTCGACGCGCGGGTCGTTGTTGCCGAATTTCGGGAAATCCCCCTCGACCTGGAAGTCCGTCGTGACACCGAGCTCGTTGCGGACCGGCGTGACCTTTGCATACTTGATGGCGCTCAGGGAGTCGACGGCCACGGACAGGCCGGCGATGCCGAAGGCCATGAGCCGCTCGATCTTGCTGTCGTGCAGCGCCATCTGACCGGCCTCGTAGGCGTGCAGGTCATGCGAGTAGTGGATGACGTTCATCGTATCGACATAGAGACCGGCAAGCCACGAAAGGACGCGGGAGTAGTTGGCGCGGACCTCGTCGTAGTCAAGGACGCCCTCTTTCGGCAGCGGCATAGTCGGTGCGAGCTGCTCGCCCGTCTTCTCATCCTTGCCGCCGTTGATGGCGAGCAGCAGGGATTTTGCCACATTCGCGCGCGCGCCGAAGAACTGCATCATCTTGCCGATCTTCATGGCCGAGACGCAGCACGTGATGCCGTAGTCATCGCCGTAGACCGGGCGCATGACCTCATCGTTCTCGTACTGGATCGCACTCGTCGCGATGGAGATATGTGCCGCGTAGTCTTTGAAGCCCTGCGGCAGGCGTTTCGACCAGAGCACCGTGAGGTTCGGCTCCGGGGAGGGGCCGAGGTTCTCGAGCGTATGGAGGATGCGGAACGAGTTCTTCGTGACGAGCGTGCGTCCGTCTTCACCCATGCCGCCGATGGCCTCCGTGACCCAGACCGGATCGCCGGCGAACAGCTCGTTATAGGCCGGCGTGCGCAGGAAACGCACCATGCGCAGCTTGATGACGAGCTGGTCGATAAGTGCCTGTGCCTCGCGCTCGCAGAGCTGACCAGCTGCGAGGTCGCGCTCGATGTAGATATCGAGGAACGTCGAGACGCGGCCGATGGACATCGCGGCGCCATTCTGCTCCTTGACCGCAGCGAGATAGCCGAAATACAGCCACTGGACGGCTTCCTTGGCATTGCGCGCCGGCTCGGAAATATCAAAGCCATAGCTCTCTGCCATCTTCTTCAGGTCGCCGAGGGCGCGGATCTGCTGCGCGATCTCGTCACGTGCGCGCATCGTCTCGAAATCCATCGGGCGGCCGAACATTTCCTCTTTGTCCTGCTGTTTCTGCTCGATGAGGCGGTCGACGCCGTAGAGGGCGACGCGGCGGTAGTCGCCGATGATGCGGCCGCGGCCGTAGGCATCCGGCAGGCCCGTGAGCAGGCCGAGGTGGCGTGCCTTGCGCATCTGCGGCGTGTAGAGATCAAAGACGGCCTCGTTGTGCGTGCGGACATATTTCGAGAAAATCTCGTTGATTTCCGGGCTCACATGGTAGCCATAGGCCTCCGCAGCCTGCTTGGCCATGCGCAGGCCGCCGTTGACGATGAGGCCGCGCTTCAGCGGTGCGTCGAGCTGCAGGCCGACGATGGTCTCATGTGCCTTGTCGATGTAGCCCGGGCCGTGCGACGTCGTCGTGGAGACCGTCTCCGTATCGACATCGAGCACGCCGCCCTTCTTGCGCTCCTCGGCCATGAGCTCCATACAGCGGTCCCATACGGCCTTGGTATTATCATCTGGTCCCATAAGGAAGTCTGCATTTCCTTCGTACGGCGTGTAGTTTTTCTGAATGAAGTCACGCACATCGATCTGCGTCTGCCATTTCCCCGGTTTGAAACCATTCCAATTCTTGTTCAAGATTTTCCCTCCTGCAACATCGGTGCAAGCACGAAAAAGACGCTACCCTGCACCTCGGTGATGTACTCATTATACTCACCTGGGCGGGCAGCGTCAATCCAAATTGTCACACTCTTTCGTTAAAACTTCAGTTATAGTACCTGATACTAAACAGAAACCGAATTCCTATGGCATAGTTTCTTACGATTGAGCGTCTTGAGGCGATGTACCAGCTCAGCAATAGACCTCCAAGGCCTGCGGTATCGTCTGAATCTCGAGCGGCAGCATCGGCCCAATTTCGCCGTCGAGGTCACTCTGGAGCTCCACGGACGAGCTGATGCGGAAATGGCGCGACTGGATGTGCAGCACGTGCTCGTGGTGATCCACGGGCTTGCCCGCGATCAGGTCAGCCGAAATCTTCATGATCTGCGGCACGCTGCATTTCTCTACAGCGAGCAGGTCGAGGCGGCCGTCGTCGACACGGGCCGTGCTCGCGACATTCTTCATCGAGCCGACCGTCGCGCTGTTGATGACGACAAAAAGGTAAGCCTCTGTCTCATACGTGGCCTCGTCGGCCTCGATCTTGAGCGGCAGCGAGCGGAACTTCGGCAGTTCGCCGACGCCGCGGATGTAGTATGCCATCTTGCCGAGGGCATTCTTCATGCGTACGTTGACCTCATGGGCGATACCCGTCATCATGCCGGCGCTCGCCACGTTGATGAAGTAGGTGTCCCCCACTTTCCCGAGGTCGACGCGGCGCGTGCGGCCGTCGCGGATCGTATCGAAGTACTCCTCCAGGTTATCGTTGATGTGGAGATTCGTCGCAAAATCGTTGGACGTGCCGCTGCCGAGGATGGCGAGCGGCAGGTCGAGGTGTGCCTGGCGCATGAGGTTCACGACCATGTGCACCGTGCCATCCCCGCCGGCGGCGATGATGCCGTCGGCATGCGCCGTCTCCGCAAAATCCGCAAAGAAGCCGCGGTTATCCTTCCGCGTGCGGTACGGGATCACCATGATGTTGCGTTTCTGGAAGGCGGCAATGATGCCGTCGAGTTTTTTCTTGAAAGCGGCATGCCCCGAGACCGGGTTATATGCCAGGATCAGTTTTTTCACCGTTCAGCCTCCTTAGGCTTTCTATACGCGGATGGGCTTTATGCTGCCGTCTTGAACACACCGAGCTTGCGGAATACACGGATGAGCACCTTGCCGAGCATCGGCATATGGCGCAGATCCTCCTCATGCATGCCGCCGATGAGCAGCATGACGACGAGATCGACCGCGCAGCCAAAGAACACGGCACCAAACGTCGAGATGGCGCCGATGCCCCACCAGGCCATGGTCCAATCGTAGAAGTAGTAGACGCCGACAGCCATGACACCGGCGGCGAATACCGTCTTGGCAAGCTGGGGCAGCTCCATGCGGTAGCCGAGGAACTTCCAGATGAAGAACAGGTTGATGACGGCGGCCACGCCCATGTCGGCTGCCGTCGCCCATGCCGAGCCCATGATGCCCAGCCACGGAATAGCCGTGAGGTTCCAGTTCAGGATGACCTTGGCCGCCGCTGCGAGAATCATGTTGACCATCGGGATGGTCGGATGACCGAGGCCCTGCAGGATAGCCGTCGAGACCTGATGCAGGCCGAGCAGCACGATGCTGACGGCCGAAATCATGACAGCAGGACCTGCGCCCGGCGCATTGTAGATGAGGCTCGAAATCGGCGTCGCGAGCACGAATACGATGACAAAAGCCGGGAAGCAGACGATGTTCGAGATACGCACGGACATCGAAGTGGTCTCGAAGATTTTCTTCTTGTCGCGCAGCGCACGGGCCTCCGAGATGACCGGCACGATGCTCATGGCCATCGACGCCGTGATGATGCACGCGAGGTTGACGAGCGGCACAGCCATGCCCGTGAGGTAGCCGAACAGCTCCGTTGCCTCGTGCACGCTGTAGCCTGCGACCTCGAGGCGCTGCGGCACGATCATGAGGTCGAGGTTCGATACGACCGGCAGCATGAGGCTCGATGCCGAGACCGGCAGCGAGAGCTGGAAGATGCGCTTGACGATCTTCCACGTCGTTTCCTGCGCCACGTCCGGATTCGGTTTCAGCTCCGTACCGTAGTCGCGCGCGATGTCGCGGTCGAGACGCCAGTGGTAGTAGACGAGAACGATGAGGCCCGTCACCGCGCCGGCGAGGGCACCGAGCGAGGCACCGGCCGCCGCCCAGTCGAGGCCCCACGGCAGCAGCAGGTACGCGAGCAGGATCATCGTGATGACGCGGAAAATCTGCTCGACAATCTGCGAAACCGCCGTCGGCGTCATACGCTGCCAGCCCTGCAGATAGCCGCGGGAGCTCGCGAGCAGCGTGACAAAGAAGACCGTCGGTGCAAGCACAACGACCGCCTTATACGCCCGCGGGTCCCGGATGAATTGAAAATCGATAAGCCACTCTGCCGAGAAATAGGTCAGCAGCGAGAAGATGAGGCCGGATATGACCATGAAGCCCATCGAAATATGGAAAACACGCCGCGCGCCGTAGATATCCTTCAGCGCCACGCGTTCTGCCGTAATGATCGAGATGGCGACGGGCACGCCGGCCTGCGAGACCGTCATGGCAAAGAAATAGATGGGAAATGCCATCTGGTAAAGGCCGATACCTTCGCCGCCCAGGATACGGGAGACGAAAATCCAGTTCAGGGAACCGATGACCTTGACGACGAAGCCCGCGATGGTCAGGATGACTGTGCCCTTGAGGAAGGATTCGCCCTTGCTGGACTTTGCCTCTGCCACAGCTGGTTCCGGCTGGTCCGGTACCGGTTTTTTTTCGTTGATATCAGATATGGGAAACACCGCCCTATATGGTATTTGCGGATTTTAGCAAAATTCCGTTAAGCTTCTTTCTTATCGAAGGGAACGTGGTTCAGGAGCAGGTTCGGGTTGTTGTCAAGAATCCAGCCCAGTGCCCACTCGTTGCTGACGAGCAGCACCGGGTTCTCGTGACGGTCGTAGACGAACATGCCACGGTCTGCACCCTTGAGCGATGCCGGCGTGACCTCACTGCCGTCCTCCCAGGCCATCCAGCGGGCGACCTCGAACGGCTGCATCGTCATCTCGATGTCGACGTTGTACTCCTTTTTCAGGCGGTACTCGAGCACCTCGAACTGCAGCGTGCCAACCGTACCGACGATGTAAGAATCCATGCCGGCACCGGCCTGGCGGAAGAGCTGGATCGCACCTTCCTGCGTGAGCTGCTCGATGCCTTTGACGAACTGCTTGCGCTTCATCGTGTCCTTCGCCTGCACGCGCGCGAATTTCTCCGGCGGGAACACCGGGAAATCGGCGTATTTGAACTTATGGTTCGGCATGCAGATCGTATCGCCTATACCGAAGATACCTGGATCGAAAAGACCGACGATATCCCCCGGATAAGCCGTGTCGATGATCTGGCGGTCCTGTGCGAGGAACTGCTGCGGCTGGGCAAGCTTGATCATCTTGCCGCTGCGCTCATGCCAAACCTCCATGTTGCGCTCGAACTTGCCCGAGCAGATACGGATGAAGGCAAGGCGGTCGCGGTGTGCCGGGTTCATGTTTGCCTGGATCTTGAACACGAAACCGGAGAAATCCTCGTCGTCCGGTGCGATAATGCCATCGGAGGACTGACGCGAACGCGGCTCCGGTGCGAGACGGATGTACTCCTCGAGGAAGTCCTGCACGCCGAAGTTCGTCATGGCCGAACCGAAGAACATCGGGGTGAGGTCGCCCTCGTCGACGCGCTTCTGGTCGAATGTCTCGCCAGCTTCGTTGAGCAGCTCCAGGTCCATCTGCAGCTGCTCCCAGGCATCCTCGCCGATGCGCTCGACGACAGCCGGGTCCTCCGGGTCATATTCATCGGCAATGCGCGCCTGCTGGCCATGCGACGTATCGCTGGCGAAAAGAAGGACCTTCTTGCGGCGGCGGTCAAAGACGCCCATATACTGGCCGTCCTGGCCGATCGGCCAGTTCATCGGATAGGACTGCATGCCGAGCACGTTCTCGATTTCGTCCATGAGGTCCAGCGGGGCCTTGCCGAAATGGTCGAGCTTGTTGACGAACGTAAAGATGGGAATACCGCGCTGCTTGCAGACCTTGAACAGTTTCTTCGTCTGCGCCTCGACGCCCTTTGCGACATCGATGACCATGACCGCGCTGTCCACAGCCATGAGCGTGCGGTACGTATCCTCCGAGAAGTCCTGATGGCCCGGCGTATCCAGGATGTTGATGCGGCAGCCATCGTAGTCGAACTGCAGCACCGAGCTCGTGACCGAGATACCGCGCTGCTTCTCGATCTCCATCCAGTCGGACACGGCATGCCGCTGCGTCTTGCGGGACTTGATGGATCCCGCGAGATGGATCGCTCCGCCGTACAGCAGGAGTTTCTCGGTCAGCGTCGTCTTACCGGCATCCGGGTGGGAGATGATGGCAAACGTGCGGCGCTTCTTTATTTCCTTATCGAGTTCATCGGTTAAAGCTGACAATCTATTTTATCCTCCCAAAGTCAAACAATATCAACCTACATTCTAGCACAACCATGGCTTCTCCCGCAATATACTTTCACGTCCATAAAAATGTGCCTGTCAGAAAATCGTCTCCTGTGACAGAAATATCGGTAAACCATGTAGCAAAATGCGAGAAATTGGGGTATAATCAGATTATTAAGGATTGGATAAACCTCGTCTAAAAAAAGATAAAGTGAGGAATGGATTATGGAACTCAGAAATTACATGGAAGACATCGTGCTCCAGCATCTCGATATGGTCCTCGACCGCTATCCGACCTGCTGCCGCTGCGATCAGTGCAGACAGGATATCGCGATGATCGCGCTGAACAACCTGAAGCCGCACTATATCTCTACGGAAAAAGGTGAGCTTTTCACCCGCATCAACAGCCTGGCGGCACAGTATCAGGTCGAGGTCATCGGCGCCATTGCCAAGGCCATCGAAATCGTCAGCAAGAACCCGCGGCACGAAAAAAAGGCATAAAAAGCATAAGAGGTAATCCCTATGACCACTTCGAAGATGTTCCCCGATGGCGTATTCCCGACGGCATGCCCCTATGACTGCCCGGACTGCTGCGGCCTGCTCGTGACCGTAAAGAACGGCAAGGCGGTAAAGGTCGCCGGTGACCCGGCACATCCCTTTACGCGCGGCACGCTCTGCCCAAAGATGGCGCACTACGAGCGCACGGTCCACCATCCCGGCCGGCTCACGACGCCGCTGCGGCGCATCGGCAAGAAAGGTGAAGGGAAATTCGAGCCGATTTCATGGGATACGGCCATGGAGACGATCGCCTCGAAATTCAAGGATATCATCGCGAGATACGGTGCCGAGGCCGTCCTCCCCTACTCCTATGCCGGCACGATGGGCGTCGTGAACGAAAAGGGATACCATGCGCTTTTCTATCATCTCGGAGCATCGAACCTCGCCCGCACCATCTGTGCCCCCGCGAAAAGTTTCGGCTATGAGCAGGTCATGGGGATGACGCTGCCGACCGCACCACAGGAAGCCCAGAACAGCGATTGCGTCGTGCTCTGGAGCAGCTCGATGCTCGCGACGGATATCCATTTCAAGCATGACATCGACACGGCCAGGCAGAATGGTGCCAAAGTCTGGTGCATCGATACCTATGAGACCCGCACCATGCGCTACGCCGACGAAGGGATCCGCATCCGCCCGGGGACCGACGGTGCTTTTGCCCTCGGTGTCCTGCATATCCTCGACCGCGACGGGCTTACGGATACCGGATTTATCGCGAAATACGTGCAGGGATGGGATAAGCTGCGCGCGAAAGTCCTTCCAAAATATACACCGGATCATGTCGCCTCGATTACCGGCGTTCCGGCCGCGCGCATCGAGGTGTTTTCCCATGCCTACGGCGGGGCCCGCGCACCATTCATCCGCCTCGGCAGCGGACTCACCCGCTACACGAACGGTGGCATGACGGCGCGCCTCATCACGTGCCTGCCCGCCGCCGTCGGCGCCTACCTGCACGCGGGCGGCGGCCTGCTGACCTCGGCACAGGCGGACCGCTCCCCGGACCGCGATCTCGTCCGCCGTACGGACTGGAAAAAGCCCGGCACGCGCACGATCAACATGATCCGGCTCGGCACGGTGCTCAACGACCCGAATCTCAAACCTCCGGTCAAGGCACTCTACATCTACTCGAGCAACCCGGCGGATACCTGCCCCGACCAGACGCAGGTGCTGCGCGGTCTGCGCCGCGAGGACCTCTTTACCGTGGTTCACGAACGGTTCCTCACGGATACGGCGCGCTTTGCGGATATCGTCCTGCCCGCGACGAGCTCCCTGGAGGAGGACGACCTCTACTGCTCCTATGGCAACTACGCCATCCAGCGCGGCCGTGCCATCATCCCGCCCATCGGCGAAAGCAAGCCAAACTACGAAGTCTCGCGTCTGCTCGCAAAGGCCATGGGGATAACCGACCCGTTCTTTGACCTCACGAGCACCGACCTCGTCGAAAAGCTCATCGCGAGCACGACGAAGTGGCAGAGGGCTATCCCGGACAGGCTGCCAGAAGATGCGAATCCCAGTGTGAAAAAACAGACGTCTGACATCGACGCCACCCCATACGACGCTGCCCAATACAACGCCAGCCAACATGACGCCGCCCACTACTATGTCCCTGCTGCATCGGTGGACCAGGACTGTCTCCGCGAGGGACGCCCGACGCCTCTGCCTCTGTCCGCAGACTACAAGCTCCGCTACGGCACGCCATCCGGCAAAATCGAAATCTGGAACCCGGCAGCAGAGCCTCCCCTCCCCGATTTCTTCCCGGCCACAGGCGACGCGGAGCCGTTCCACTTCGTCAACGCACCGGACGCCCGCATCCTCGACAGCTCCTTCAACGAACGCGAAGAACTCACACAGGGCCACACGATGGAGCTCCTCATGAATCCCACGGATGCCCGCCGCCTCGGTCTCCACGACGGCCAGCGCGTCCGCGCCCGCAACACGCGTGGTGAGGTCCTATTCACGCTAGCCATCAGCGACCGCACGAACCCCGGCACCGTCGTCACCGAAGGCGTCTGGTGCCACAAAGTCGCCAAAGGCCACAACACCAACGCCCTCACCTCCCAACGCACCGCCGACCAGGCCGGCGCCAGCACGTTCTACGACGTCAACGTCACCATTGAATCCGCAGAATAAAAAAGCCTCCCGACAGGGAGGCTAATTTTTTATACAGCATCACTCCAATAAAACAAATAGCCACGGGGCACTACTCCCGTGGCTTCCATTTCCTTTATCCGTTAAATGTTATTTTTTCTTGAGTACAACGGCGCTGCGGGATGGGATGTAGAGTTTCATCCAGCCTTTGCCGTCTTTTTCGTAGAGCGGGTCTGGTACGGTTTCATGCACGACGCTGTCATCGGCGAAGCCGTTGCCGCCGAATTCCTTGGCATCGCTGTTGAGGACGACCTTGTATTTTCCTTCCGGCACGAGGAAGCCGTAGCCCGGGAACGACTTCGTCGGGGAGAAGTTGAACACGAAGACGAGATTGCCGCGCATATAGGCGAGAACCTGGTCGCCGTCGTTGTGCCAGATCTCCTGGACTGGCAGGTTCTCTATGGCTTTTTCACTCTTCAGCACATCGAGCATGGCCTGATCGAATGCGCCGAGCCAGGAATAGCAGAGGTTCGGGTCATCGACGAGATGCCACTGGCGGCGGGCATATTTATAGCTCCAGCCGTTGCCCTCGCGCGGGAAGTCGATCCACTCCGGATGGCCGAACTCGTTGCCCATGAAGTTCAGGTAGCCGCCGTTGATCGTGGACGCCGTCGCGAGGCGAATCATCTTGTGCAGGGCGATGCCGCGCGTGACGGGGCCGCTCTGGTCGTTCTTGCTGAAATGCCAGTACATGTCCGCGTCGATGAGGCGGAAAATGATCGTCTTGTCGCCGACGAGTGCCTGATCGTGGCTCTCGCAGTACGAGATGGTCTTTTCGCCGGCGCGGCGGTTCGTGAGCTCCCACCAGATACCGGACGGATGCCAGTCCTCATCTTTTTTCTCCTTGATCGTCTTGATCCAGAAGTCCGGGATGTTCATGGCGAGGCGGTAGTCAAAGCCATAGCCGCCATCCTCGAATGGCGCAGCGAGCCCCGGCATGCCGCTGACGTCCTCAGCGATCGTGATGGCCTCCGGATTGACCTCGTGGATGAGGCAGTTCGCGAGCGTGAGGTAGCAGATGGCATTGTCATCCTGATGGCCGTTGAAATAGTCGCCGTATCCGTTGAAATCCTCGCCGAGACCGTGGCTGTAATACAGCATGGACGTCACGCCATCAAAGCGGAAGCCATCGAAATGGTACTCTTTGAGCCAGTATTTGCAGTTCGAAAGCAGGAAATGCAGCACGTCATCCTTGCCGTAATCGAAGCAGAGGCTGTCCCAGGCCGGATGGAAATGGCGGTCGCCCGGATAGAAGTACTGGTTCGGGTCGCCGGCGAGGTTGCCGAGTCCCTCTGCCTCATTGCGGGCAGCATGGCTGTGGACGATATCCATGATGACGGCGATGCCCATATCATGCGCCGTATCGATGAGTTCTTTCAACTCCTCCGGCGTACCGAAGCGCGAGCTGGCGGCAAAGAACGAGCTGACGTGATAGCCGAAGCTGCCGTAGTACGGGTGCTCCTGGATGGCCATGACCTGGATGGCATTGTAGCCGTCCTTCTTGACGCGGGGCAGGACATTGTCCTTGAACTCCGTGTAGGTGCTGACCTTCTCCGCATCGCCGCCCATGCCGATATGGCATTCGTAAATGAGCAGCGGGTCGCGGTTCGGGTGGAACACGCGATGATGCCAATGATAATGCTTTTTCGGATTCCACACCTGTGCCGAGAAGATTTTCGTCTGCTCATCCTGCACGACGCGCTGGCACCAGGCCGGGATGCGCTCCCCCGAGCCGCCCGACCAGTAGACCTTCATCTTATACAGGTCGCCATGCTTCATCGCCTTGGCCGGCAGTTTCAGTTCCCAGTCTCCCGTATCGCCGACTTTCTGACAGCGGTATTTCTGGACCTCTTTCCAGTCGTTGAAATCGCCGACGAGATAGATATCCAGTGCATGCGGCGCCTTCTCGCGGAACACCCAGCCGCTCTTCGTGCGATGCAGGCCATAGTACTCGTGCCCGTTCGCGAAATCGGACAGATGCCCGGTACCGCCCGTCAGCTGGTTCATTTTCCAGACCGCGTGGTCGTGCCGGCCGCGGATCGCGTCTTCGTACGGCTCCAGCCAGCTATCCCCGGCAACCAGTCCAATGTGTTCTTCCTTTTCCATGCAAATCCCCCCAACAGCATACTTTCTCTGTTTCCTTGGTTTATATGGGTAAAGTCAAGCCTTTGCCGGAGCAAAGAACTCGATAATCGTGTGGATAGCGATGTCCATGAGTTTCGGGTCGCGGAATGGATGATCCGCCCCCTCCACGGGCACAAACTCGATGACGTTATTCTCGGCAAATGCCCGCGAATCCTCCATGGGCACCGTCGTGTCGGCCGTGCCGTGCAGGATGATCATATCGTCCGCCTCATCGAAATACTCGTATTTGCGCACATCGCTCTTGGCCAGATCCTCAAAAAGCTGCTTATCGACCTTCATCTTGCGGTCGAGCCCGATGAGTACCTCTTTTCCTTTCTCGATCTTCGTCCAGTCCGCCTCTGAGACATTCTTCCGCATGAGATCGTACATGCGGATGCCCGGGCAGCGCAGGGCAATCTTCGTAAAGGGATTGCCGATTTCCGCTATATATTTCAGCGTCAGATAGCCGCCAAAACTCACGGAATAGATATAGACCTGCTCCGCTTTCAGCACGTTTTTCGCATGGTTCACGACGAGCGTGAGATACTCCATGCACTCACTGAGGACGAGCTTTTTGCGCGCATCCTGTCCGTGGCAGGGCCAGTCAAAGCATATGACGGCATCCTGCTTGTACTTCGATGTCTCTTTCTCGGCGAACTTGCCGATGTTCGCGACATCCTTGCTGCTGCCATAGCCATGCGTGCAGATGACGACACGCGGATAGGTGCGCGTATCCTTCGAGGTGAAGAGCTTGCATCGCACGCTGTATCCGTCTTCGTTGATATCGAAATGTTTTTCCATGAAAAATGAGACCTTCCTATGGTTATCGGTTATATCCTATACGAATCAGACGATTTTCGTCGTCCATTTCTCAATGTTCCAGATTTTATCCACCCAGCCCTCGTAGAACTCCGGCTCATGAGAAACCAGCAAAATCGTGCCTTTGTACTCCTTCAGCGCGCGGCCGAGTTCTTTCTTTGCTTCTACGTCGAGGTGATTCGTCGGCTCATCGAGGACGAGCAAATTCACCGGCTTCTGCATGATCTTCGCGAGGCGTACCTTCGCTGCCTCGCCGCCTGAGAGGGCCATCATCTTCGTCGTGATGTGGTCATTCGTGAGGCCGCAGGACGCGAGCGCCGCACGCACCTCGAAGTTCGTCATGCCCGGATATTCCTGCCAGAGCTCGTCGAGCGCCGTATTCTGGTTGCCCGCCTTATCTTCCTGCTCGAAATAGCCGACGGAAACGAACTCGCCCAGCTCGATCTTGCCGGAGATCGCCGGAATCATGCCGAGTAGCGTCTTGAGGAGCGTAGACTTGCCGAGGCCGTTCGTGCCGCGGATCGCAATCTTCTGGCCGCGCTCCACCTGCAGGTCGACGGGATTCGTGAGCGGCGTATCATAGCCGAGCACGAGACGCTTTGCCTCGATGACGAAACGGGAGGGCGTGCGGTCCATCTGGAACGAGAAATGCGCTTTCGGCTTCTCCGTGCGCTTCGTGAGGACCTCCATTTTATCGAGGCGCTTCTGGCGGCTGTTCGCCATGCCGCGCGTTGCGACGCGGGCCTTGTTGCGCGCGATGAAATCCTTCTCCTTGGCAATTTCTGCCTGCTGACGCTCGTAGGCGGCCTCCTCCTGACGGCGTTTCAGGGCAGCCATCTCTTCGAATTTCTCATAACTGCCGGTATAGCGCGTGAGCGTGAGGTTGTCAACATGCCAGATTACATTCGTGATGGCGTTGAGGAACGGCACATCATGCGAAACGACGATGAACGCATTTTCATAGCCCTGCAGGTATTTCGTGAGCCACTCGATATGCTCGGCGTCGAGGTAGTTCGTCGGCTCATCCAGGATAAGGATTTCGGGGTTCTCGAGCAGGAGCTTCGTCAGCAGCACCTTCGTGCGCTGGCCGCCCGAAAGCTCGTCGACCTTGCGGTCGAGCCCGATATCGCGGAGGCCGAGGCCGCCAGCGACTTCTTCGATGTGCGCATCAATCGTATAATAACTGCCCGCATCGAGCACATCCTGGATTTCCGCCGCATCCTTCATCATGCGGTCCATCTCGTCAGGGGATGCCTCCCCCATCTTATCGTAGAGGGCGAGCATCTCCTGCTCCAGCTTGTTCATATCATCGAAAGCCGTGCGCAGCACCTCACGGATGCTCATGCCGGGCGTCAGGGACGCATGCTGGTCAAGATAGCCCACCTTCGTGCGTTTCGCCCACTCCACCGTGCCGGCATCCGGCGTCATGCGCCCCGTGATGATGGATAGGAACGTCGATTTCCCCTCGCCGTTCGCACCGACCAGCGCGACATGCTCACCCTTGAGCAGGCGGAACGAAACATCCTCGAAAATTTCCCGCCCGCCGTAGCTGTGGGAAAGGTGGCTGACCGTCAATACACTCATACAAGACTCCTTTTCTGTGGTTCCATGGATTAAACGCGTCGCAATTCCTCGGCATCGTAAACGATGATGTAGAAAATATCCCCATACTGCTCGTGATGAAAGCGCTTTCCCAAGCTGATGACCTCACGCAGGTTGCCGCGCCGTGTCACGATGCGGTAGCGTGCGATGCTGTGCTCCTCGAGTTCCGGACTATCCTCCATATGCTCCTGTATAACCCGATTCAGATTTTCCCAGTCGTCCGGGTAGATCGTATCCACCTGCCGCATGCCGACAAAGCTCTCAGGATCGTCACACTCGAACAGATGCGCCAGTTCCTGATTGGCAAGGAGGATGCGCCCCGTATCGTCAGCCTCCGTGATGAGGACACCGCCTGGCACGCCGGAGAGCATATCCTTCAGGCTGAAGCCCAGCTGCGTGCGCCGTGCCTCCGTCATAAGCGCATTGTATCGGCACGCGTGGTTTTCCGGATGCATCTTCGCATAGTAAGTAGCGAGATCCGCCTTACTCACAAGCTGAGAAAGTTCATTGGCATGCCTCGGATAATAAGCATAGCCCAAACTCAGGGAAAATGCGAGCCATGCTCTTCCCCCAAAAGCACCACGCCGGACATTTGCCCATTTCTGGAGCCGCACATCCAGCTCGATAACATTTCCGGGTAGCAGCAGGACGAACTCATCGCCGCCGTTGCGCCCGCAGATACCCTGGTAATGCTTTGCCAGTTCCGAAATCTCATGGGCAATCTCTTTCAGGACTACATCGCCTGCCGCATGTCCGTATACATCGTTGAAACGCTTGAAATCGTTCACGTCGATAAGGCCGACCACGGCAGCACTGCTGCGGGCCAGGACACTCGCCGCCGCCTGGTCGAAGCCTCGGCGGTTGTAGATGCCCGTCAGCGGGTCCTCATTCGAAATTTCATTGAGGACCTCTTTTTCGTTATGCAGCAGCTCCATCTGCCTGCGCAGCTTCTTGGTGTGATATATGAGACAGAGCAGCAGAAAAACGAGGGCAAAAGAAATAATCATCAGGTATAACTGATTTTCCATGCAAAACACCTCCCATCTCTGAGAACATGGATAGCCTATTATTCTTATTTGCCATAAAATGAAAAACTCCTGCCAGAGCGGAAAAAGAACCGCTCATGACAGGAATTTTATTTTGAAAACCGAATGTTACTTTCCTGCTCCCGCGTCTCGCGCCTCAGCCAGCCGCCCGCGCAGGTCCGCCTCACGCACGACCTCATCGGTGCATTCCCGAGCCAGGTTCTCCACAGAGCCTGCCGTCGAGTAATCATCCTCATAAAGCCGTGAAGCTTGCTTGACGAAGGCTTCATCGGTACGACGATCGTAGACGCCCAGGGAAAGAGCAGCATAGCTGTGAAGGATAAGGCCGCGATCCCAATGCCAGCTGTGACGGACGAACTGCTCATAGCTCGTAAGCACGGGCACAACGACAAGATCCGCATTCATCTGCTCACCCATATGCCGCACGACATCTTTCAGCCGCGCCCGCTCTCCCAGCGCAGCATAGGCATCATCCATCGCTTTTTCGCTGTCATCCTCCGGCAAATACGTCACTGCATTCAGTACGCCATTCAGCGGTACATGCAGGGCCCGGTCAATCTGGCGCTCAAGATCATCCTGCACCGGCTGCCCAGGCACCTGCCAGCATCCCGAAGAAACGATCAGCGGCACCTGCGCGATGCGCACAGGCTGACGCTCCGCTGCGTCCGCCACGTTCCATGAAAGCAGGAGCATAATGGCTAGAAAAATCCCCAATACTTTCCGCATGTCTATTCCCCCTTTTCTGTCATTATACCACCCAGAAAAGGGAAGAATCTGAGAAACTCATGAAACAACGGTCATGGCATCCAGAAGCGGCATCGCCACGGATAACAAGATGCCAAATACAATGCCTCCGATGATGAGGATGGCAACCGGCTGTGCCATGGCCTCGATGCGCTTCAGCTGATTTTCTGCAATCACGCGGCACAGGGCAGCGGCATGGCGGAGCATCATGGGCAAATGGCCGGCGCGTTCTCCCGCTACGGCCATGTCGAGGAGCGATGCCGGGCAGGCCTCGCGCAGAGGCTGCCACCATGGCTGACCGGACTGAACGGACTTTGATGCCTGGTGAAGCTTTTGCCGCAGATAGTGGTTTTCTGTCGTCCCCGAAAGCATCTCCAAAGACCGATCCAGGCGGATGCCGCTCTCAAGGAGCACCGACAGCGTGTCGAGAAGCCTCTGCCAGCTGCTGTAGACGCGCAGGCGGCCGAATACTGGTGCACGGAGGCGCCATGCATCGATAGCCAGGCGCACCGTCTCGACCCTGTATAAGGCACAGGCCACGCCGGCCAGCAGGAACAGTCCGCCGATGACGAAGGGCCAATTGGCCGCGATCCAGGAGGAAGTCCCCAGAAGAATCTGCGTGGGCAACGGAAGGTCCGCATGCAAGCTCGTGAGCAGGTCCGTAAAGACGGGAAGGACGAAAAGGCTCATGAGGATGATGACGCATAGAGAGCAGACAACGAGAATCGCCGGATAGAGCATGGCCGATTTCATCTCCTCCCCTGCCTGATAGGCTGTGCTGAGGTAATCGGCCAGGCGCTCCAAAATCTCCTGCAGCGTACCGCTCGCCTCGCCCACCGCCACGAGCTCGCATATGGCAGGCGGAAAAGCCTGTGGGAAGCGGCGAAGCGTATCGGCGAAGGGGCGCCCTTTCTGAAGGTCCTCCTCGGCCGCCTGAAGCAGAACACGCCGTGCGCCTCCGCTCTCCTGCCTGGCCAATACAGATACAGCCTCATGGAGCGGCAGTCCGCCCGCAAGCATGACATGCAGCTGGCGGAAGAGCAGTACGGCATCTTTCCTGCCCAGGTCACTATGCGAAGCAAAACTTTGTGATAGCGAATCAATGGATGCCAGGGATGATGACGGAGCATCCTCGCTCGCGAGATACGTCACCCAGAGTCCCTGCGTGCGCAGCTTCCTCGCTGCTGAGGAACGAGAATCGGCAGCGATTTGCCCTGTGAAGATTTTACCGGCGCGGTTGCTGGCCTTGTAATGGAATTGTGACATAGGCTTTCCTCTTTCTTTTTACCATAAAGGCTGGGAGCGGTACTTTTCTCTGGTTTCCCGGGTGATCTCCCCTTGCTCGTAGAGGCGGTCGAGATCCATGTCACCGGTCTGCATGCCGCCCCGGGCGAGCATCGTAGAATCGAGCTGAGCATATTTCCCCTGGCGGATGAGGCTGCGTACGGCAGGGGTTGCGAGCAAGACCTCCATGGTCGCCACACGTCCACCGTTTTTTGCGGGAATCAGCCGCTGGGCAAAGACCGCGAGCAGCACCTCGGCAAGCTGGGCGCGGATGGTCTCCTGCTCCGCCACGGGAAACATGCCTGCGATGCGCAGCGCCGCCTCCGAAGCCCGTGCGGTGTGCAGGGTGCCGAGCACGAGCGTGCCGGTTTCTGCCGCCATCATGGCCGTACGCATGGTTTCGGCATCGCGGATTTCCCCGACGAGGACAATATCCGGCGCCTCACGAAGGGCATTGCGCAGTGCCTCCGCAAAGGAAAGGAAATCCCGTCCGAGCTCCCTTTGGCTGATAAAACACTGGTCCGGCGTATAGATGTACTCAATGGGATCCTCGAGCGTCACGATATGCGCCGTACGCGAATGATTCACCGCATCGAGGAATGCGGCCAGCGTCGTCGTCTTGCCGGCGCCGACCTTGCCCGTAACCAGCATGAGCCCATGCTCCGCCGTCGTGAGGTCCGCCAGCGATTCCGGTGCACCGATTTCTTTTAACGTTGGTATCCGGGCGGGAAGCAGGCGGAGAGCAAGCGCGGGAACGTCCTGCTGGAAATAGGCATTCCCACGAAAGCGGCGATGGTCCGCCACCCACGAAAAGTCCACGGATCGTTCCCTGCGCAGGGCTTTGCGCTGATCATCCGTCAGCATCTTGACGAGGACATCCCAAAGCCTCGCCTCTGTCGGTACCGTCCCCGCAGCAAAGGGATGCAGGACACCGTCGTGCCGGAACCAGACCGCCTGCCCTGCCGTGACATGGATATCCGAAACCTCCTCGGCTATGGCAGCGCGCACGACCGGCAGCCACCAGTTCTGCCAGGTATCTGACAAGAAAACCACCCCATGTAAAAATACTTTTGTTCTTTTCTCTTTTGCATGGTTCTATAAAAGAAATAAAATTCCTGCTGAAACGTACAAAAAAATTACACCGCTCAATTTAAGCGGTGTAAAATATCAGGCTTGATAAACTTTGACGGGACGAATCTCATGAGAAGCTTCATCCCAGGTACCGATGCCGAGAAAGCGGTCTGCGGCATAGACGGCTAACGTATGGGGGAGGTTCTGCACCTGCCAGTCGTTGGTGGCCAGGCCGTTCATGAATGCCTTCGCGCGGTCGGGGCGGAGGTCGTAGCGTGGGAGATGGGATAGCATCTGTGCGGGAGGCAGGAGAGCTTCGGCGCCCTGCTGCGCGAGCTCCTCAAGCGTCAGGGCGCCGCCAAGACGGAAATCCCCTACCCGCGTGCGCACGAGGAAGCTCATGACGGAAGGGATGCCGAGCGCTTCGCCGAGGTCCGTGCAAAGACTGCGGATATAGGTGCCGCGCGAGCAGTCTACGTCCAGCAGGAGCGTGTGCGTCTCCTCCCGGCGCGCGAGCAGGCGCAGCCCGTGAATCGTGACCTGGCGGCTCGGGATATCGACAGTTTTTCCGGCACGCACGAGGTCGCAGGCGCGTTTGCCGTCGATCTTGATGGCCGAATACGCGGACGGGACCTGCGTGATTTCCCCGATGAACCGGGGAAGGACCGCCTCGACCTGTTCTTTTGAGGGCATCGTGAAATGCTCCACCCGCTCCGTGACGGGGCTGAGGTCATCCCCGCTTTCCGTCGCAAAACCGAGCGTCATTTCCGCCCGGTACGATTTATCCGCGTGCTCGAGGTACTCGATGAGGCGCGTAGCCGGGCCGGCCGCGATGGGCAGCACGCCAGCCGCGCCTGGGTCCAGCGTGCCTGCGTGCCCCACCTTCTTCGTATGGAGTACACGTCGGACGGTGCCGACCACGTCATGCGAGGACATACCGGGCGGTTTCAGGATATTCAAAAATCCGGATATTGGTTCGTGTGTCATAGATTCATTCCAACATATTCTTCAAATCATCTTCGGATAATACGGGGATGCCTAGGGTCTGGGCTTTGGTGAGTTTCGATCCTGCGGCTTCGCCGGCCACGAGGTAGCTCGTTTTTTTCGAGACCGAGCCAGCGACTTTGCCGCCGTGCGCTTCGATCAGGGCGGCGCAGTCTTTGCGGCTGAGCGTCGGGAGCGTACCCGTGATGACGAGTGTCTTGCCAGCGAGTTTCGCATCCACGATGCCGGTATCCTCCAGCTCGAAGTTCACGCCGCTCTGGCGCAGATCTTCCAAAAGCGCGCGGTTGCCTTCATCCGCAAAGAACGTGTGAATCGCCTTCGCGCTGATTTCACCCATATCGGGCACTGCGAGGATTTCTTCTTCGCTGGCTACCGCAAGCCGATCCATGCTGCCGAAATGGAGCATGAGCTCACGGGCGGCTGCACGGCCGATGCCCGCGATGCCGAGTCCCGTGAGGAGGCGCTGCGGCTCATTCGCCTTGCTGTCCTCGACGGCTTTTAGCACCTTATCCGTGTTCTTTTCCTTACCGATAAGGCCCTTTTCGATGAGCGCTTCGCGGTGCTTTGCGAGGTGATAGATATCCGCGATGGTGTGCAGATACCCCTCCTCGATGAGGCTGGAGACCGCCGCTTCGCCAAAGCCTTTGATATCCATGGCATTGCGCGAGACGAAGTTAAGGATGTGGTTCTCGAGCTGCGCCGGGCAGTTCGGGTTCTGGCATTTGATGTCCGAGGTGCCCTCCTCGCGCACGGCGGGTGCACCGCACACTGGGCAGGTATCGCCGATGAAAAACGGCTCTGTGCCCTCCGGACGCTTTTCCTTCACGACTTCCTTGACCTTCGGGATAATCTCGCCCGATTTATAGACGCGGACCGTATCGCCGATGCGCACGCCGAGGCCATCGATGAAGTCTTGGTTGTGCAGCGTCGCGCGTTCCACCGTCGTACCGCAGAGGCGGATCGGATCGAATACCGCCGTTGGCGTAATGCGTCCCGTGCGCCCGACCGAAAGCTCGATGTCGCGGATGACCGTTTCCTTTTCTTCCGGCGGATACTTATAGGCGATGGCCCAGCGCGGCACCTTCGCCGTCGCGCCGAGTTTCTCGCGGTCCTGCAGATTGTTTAGCTTCACGACGGCGCCGTCGATATCGTAGGTCAGATTGCCGCGGTTCTCGCCGATGGCCTGGATGGCCTCCCAGACCTCATCCGCTGTGTGACAGACCTGATAGCCGTGAATGACCTTGATGCCCTGCGCCTTCATGAATTCATAGGCCTCGGTATGCGTCGCGAACGTGCGTCCCGTCGCCGTCTGCAGGTTAAAGACGAACAGGGACAGATGACGCTCCTTCGTGATGCGGCTGTCGAGCTGGCGCAGCGTCCCTGCGGCGCAGTTGCGCGGATTGGCAAAAGGCTTCAGCCCGAGCATTTCCTGCCGCTCGTTGACTTTGTCGAACGCAGTTTTCTCCATGTATACTTCGCCGCGGATCTCGAAATACGGCAGCTTGTCGCGGAGCTGCGGCACGACATCGTCGATGACGCGGGCGTTGGCCGTGACGTCCTCGCCCTGCACGATGCCGTCGCCGCGCGTAATGGCACGCACGAGCTCGCCGTTCTCATAGCGGAGAGCCATCGAAAGGCCGTCGATTTTCTCCTCGACGACGAACTCAGGCTTGTCGAGCTGCTCCTGCAGATCCGTGACAAAATCCACGATTTCCTGCTTCGAGAACACATCGGCGAGGGAAAGCATCGGCACATCATGCTTCACGAGCACGCCTGCCGTGCGCTTCGCGGTGCCGCCGACGACCTGTGTCGGGGAGTTCTTCGTGATGAGCTCCGGATACTGTTTCTCGATGGCTTTGAGCCGGAGCATGAGCTGGTCATACTCGTAGTCGGAGATTTCCGGCGCATCTTCGTTATAATAGCGGTTATTATGATAGCGGATCGTCTTGCGCAACGCCGCAAGTTCCTTCTTGACCGCCTGGATATCCGCATCTGCCATGAAAATTCCTCCTTACGCCTTACGCCTTTTCAATGGGCGCGTATTTCTGCATGAGTCCCTTGACGCCCTGACCGGGGAAGGCGATTTTCAGCTCGACCTCTTCGCCTGTGCCTTTGACCGAGACGACCGTGCCCGTGCCCCACTTCGCATGATGCGCTTTGTCGCCGACCTTCCACGTGACCGTCGTATCCGGACGGATCACGCCCGCAGCGGGCTTTGCCGCCTGCTGGACACGGCGTTTCTGCAAGGCCTGCATGGCCTCGTACGCAGACTGCGGCTGACCCTGGAAGTGCACGCCATGCCCCATCTGCTGCGCGCCCGGATGAAAGGCCGTTTCATGCTGCATGGGACGCTGCTGCCGCCACGATGGCGCCTGGCTGCGCTCACCTGGGGACATCACGCCGCCGAAACCGTCGGAGATGAGGATTTCTTTGTCCTCAGCCGGAATCTCAGCGAGGAAACGCGATGGAGGGAATGCATTCGTATGACCGTAGATCATGCGCTGACGCGCATACGTCAGGTAGAGTTTCTGCTGGGCGCGCGTGATGCCGACATAGCAGGTACGGCGTTCCTCCTCCATCTCACTGGGCTCGGTGAGTGTGCGGGAGTGCGGGAACATGCCATCCTCCATGCCTGCCATGAAGACGACAGGGAACTCGAGACCCTTGGCGGAGTGCAGGGTCATGAGCGTGACGCGGTCATCCTCCATATTCGCATTGTCAATATCCGAAACGAGCGAAAGCTGGGAAAGGAAGGTCTCGAGGTCAGGATTTTCCTCCTGTGCCTCGAAGTCTCGTGCCACGCCGACGAATTCCTTGAGGTTTTCGATGCGCGATTCGTTCTCCGGCTTTTTATCTTTTTTCAATTCGTCGATATACTTCGTATCATCCAGTACGCGCTCGACAAGATCATCGAGATGCATATCGGGAGCCTCAGCCATGAGGTCGAGGATGAGCCCCGAAAACGCGAGCATCTTGCTTTTTGCACGCGCCGTGATGCCCGCCTGGTCGAGGAGTGCCTCCTCGGCGATGGCATCGAAGAGCGTGAGCCCCTGTGACTCGGCAAACTCGGTCAGTTTCGCGATGGTCGTCGCACCGATGCCCCGTTTCGGCGTATTGATGACGCGCAGCAGGCTGACAGTATCGAGCGGATTGTAGATGATGCGCAGGTAGGCGAGAATGTCCTTGATTTCCTTGCGGTCATAGAATTTCAGCCCGCCGACCATCGTGTAGGGCAGGCCGCGGCGCATGAACGTCTCCTCGATGACACGCGACTGCGCATTCGTTCGGTAGAGGATCGCGACATCCCCATACTCCATGCCCGCATCCATATGTCTCTGCTCGATGGTCGAGGCGATGAAGTCCGCCTCGTCCCTTTCATCGCGCGCCTCATACGTCGTGATGGTATCGCCCTGTGCGTTTTCGGTCCAGAGATTCTTCGGCTTGCGGTTCTCGTTGTGCTCGATGACCGCATTCGCCGCATCGAGGATGGTCTTCGTCGAGCGGTAATTCTGCTCGAGCTTGATGACCGTCGCATCGGGGTAATCTTTCTCGAAATCCATGATGTTCTGGATATCGGCACCGCGCCAGCCGTAAATGGACTGATCAGCATCGCCGACGACGCAGAGGTTGCGGTAGCCGCCCGCCAGCATTTTCGTGAGCTGGTACTGCGCGCCGTTCGTGTCCTGATACTCATCGACGAGGATATAGTGAAAACGGTTCTGGTATTTCGCACGGACTTCCTCATTTTCCTCGAGCAGGATGACGGACAGCATGAGCAGATCATCGAAGTCGAGCGCGTTGTTCTCGCGCAGCGTCTTCTGATACATCTCGTAGAGGTCTGCCACCTTCTCCTGATGGAAGTTGCCCGCGTTCTTCTTCATTTCCGCGGGACCTTCGAGCTTGTTCTTCGCATTTGAGATTGCGTTGAGGACATGGCTCGGCGTGTACTGCTTGTCATCCAGGTTCAAGGTCTTCAGGCAGCGTTTGATGACCGTCTGGCTGTCCGTCGTATCGTAGATCACGAAATTGCTTTTATAGCCGCCAAGTGCCTCGATCTCACGGCGCAGGAAACGGGCGCAGAACGAATGGAATGTACTCAGCCAGACTTCCTTCGCGGCATCGCCGATGAGGTTGTCGACGCGCTCGCGCATCTCCGTCGCCGCTTTGTTCGTAAACGTGATGGCGAGGATGTTCCACGGGCGCACCCCATGCGCGAGCAGGTTCGCGATACGGCAGGTCAGTACCTTCGTCTTGCCCGAACCGGCACCCGCCATGATGAGCAGCGGTCCCTCCTGATGCTCGACGGCCTTTTTCTGGGCTGGATTCAGCCCGCTGAAAATATCCAAAACAGTTCCTCCTCGTGCCTGCGATAAAAAATCCGCCTCGTGCGGGAGGCGGACTGATGGTCTTTCGTTAACCTGCAATCAGTTAGTTCTGTGCGATGCGTTTTACTGCCTCAGAAAGCGGCGGTACGATCTGCTTCTTGCGGCTCATGACGCCCGGCAGGTAGATATGCGTACCGGAAGCATCCTTCTTGAAAGCTTCACCGATGAGCGTCTTCGGGGAGCCGGCATACAGCAGGTACGTGGCCTCCTCAAGGATATCCGTAACCATGACGAGGCTCATGTCAAAGCCTTCCTTCTCGCAGATGGAGCTCATGGCCTCGATGAGCTGCGGCTCGATGTCGAGAACTTCCTTCGGATCCATGACGGAAATCTGGCTGATGATGACATGGTAATCGCCGAACTGGAACTCCTTGAGGTCCGTCTTGGCAATCTCAGCCGGCGTCATATCGCCGATACCGGCACCAGCCTTCAGCATTTCCATACCGTAGGACTTCAAGTCCACATCGGCGATCTCGGCGAGGCGCTGTGCCGTCTTCTTGTCCTTTTCCGTGCACGTCGGGCTCTTGAAGAGGACCGTATCGGAAAGGATAGCGGAAAGCAGCAGACCGGCGATGGATTTCGGGATATCGACATCGTGATCCCAATGCATGTTGGCTACGATCGTAGCCGTGCAGCCGACCGGCTCTGCATGCGTGTAAATCGGCTCGCTCGTCTGGATACCGCCGAGGCGATGATGGTCGATGATCTCCGTGATCTTGGCCTCCTCGATGCCTTCGACCGCCTGGCCACGCTCATTGTGGTCGACGAGGATGACTTTATCGCGCTCCGGGACCATGAGGTTATCGCGGCTCACGAGACCGACGATGCGGCCGTTCTCGACCACCGGATAGTTGCGGTAGTTCGTGTTCTCCATCGTCCCCTTGATATCGGAGAGCAGGTCCATCGGCTTGAAGCAGCTCGGATTCTCATGCATGATGCGGCGGATTGGCACGCACTGGTTGATGAGGCGGGCCACCGTGTACGTATCATACGGCGTGGAGAGCAGGAATACGCCCTTCTTCTGGCATTCCTCGACAACAGCAGACGAAACGCGGCCGTCGCCCGTCACGAGCATGCAGGCAATGCCCTGGTCAATGCAGCGAACGAGCGTCTCATCATGGCGGTCACCGACGATGACGATATCCTTCGGCTCAATGGTGGACTCAATCGTCTCGACGGAGCCGGCGGCGATGCGGACACTGCCCTCGATGAAAGCACCCTCATCCCCGTCGACGAGGACTTCGCTGTCCGTTGCACGGATGATGTCGCGGAAGCGCACGCGCATCTCTGAGAGTTTCTGCATGCTGAGTTCCTGGAAATAACGCTTTGCGAGGTCGGAAACCGTTACGATACCAACGAGCACACCCTTGCTGTCCGTTACCGGCACCGAGCGGAGGTCATTCTTGCGCATGACCTCACCGAGGTGGCGCAGCGTATCATGCTGCTTCACAACGATCGTGCAGTCGAGCATGATATCCTTGACACGCGGATAGAGATCGCTCAGGAGAAGCGGCTGCTCCACATGGAAATAGTCGAGCGCGTACTTCGTCTCGGCATTCACCTTGCCAGCGCGGGCTGCAACGACATTTTCGCCGAGCGCCTGCTTCAGGTGGGCATAGCCGATGGCCGAGCAGATGGAGTCCGTATCCGGATTGCGGTGGCCGATGGTATAGATAGGTTTCGTATTGCTCATAATTCGCAAAATCCTCCTCAAATAAATCATCAATTGTCTCTATTATACGCAAAAAATATTTGTTCGTCTACCTATTTTTCCTGCTTTCTCTTTGCGCAGCGGACGCATCTTTGCTAAACTATAGGAAAATAATCGTTATCGTCGATAAAGAAAGGATTCTTCCATGAAAATCAATATGCCCCAATCCTATTTCAGTAAGCTCATGCGCGCCATTGTCGAATTCCAGATGATCGAGGACGGCGACCACATCCTCATCGGCGTCTCGGGCGGCAAGGACAGCATCTTCCTCGCCTATGCCCTCGCCATCCTGCGCGAGCGCCTGCACAAGGATTTCCAGCTCTCTGCACTGACCATCAACCCGATGTTCCCGGATGTAACCTTCGATACGGAGCGCATCGTCAAATTCTGCGAAAGCCTGGCCATCCCCTACGACACGATTGACGTCGATATCGCCGGCACGATTGAGAAACAGGGCGGCAAGAATCCCTGCTTCACCTGCGCTTACTTCCGCCGCGGTGCCATGAACCACTACGCCAAAGACCACGGCATGAACAAAGTCGCCTACGCCCACCATAACGACGACGCCGTAGAAACGTTCCTCATGAGCATTCTCTACTCCGGCCAGGTCACAACGTTCACGCCCGTCACCTATCTGGACCGCATCGGCGTCACCGTCATCCGCCCGCTCATCTACTTCCGTGAGCAGGAAACCCGCGATGCCGTGAAACTCCACGGATTCACGCCCGAGCCATCCCCCTGTCCGCACGACGGACACACCATCCGCCAGACGGTCAAGGAACTCATCGCGAAACTCGAAAACGACGTTCCCATCCCCGACCTCTACAACCATCTCGCCTCCGCCATGCGCGAAGGCGACGGCGAACTCTGGCCGCGCGCCAAGAATCGCAAAGAGATGCGGGAAACCTATTTTTCCTATCTGGGAAACCAAAAGAAAGATTGAATCCTCCAACGCAAAAGACAGCAGCCGCAAATCGCAGCTGCTGTCTTTTGTTTACTATGAGAATACGAGTCACTTGCCCGTGCTGCCACGTTTTGTCATCGGGACGCCCTCTTTGCAGAGCGGGCACTCATCCGGTTTCCACGTCTCAACGTTGAGGTGCAGGAGAGCCGTGCACGGGATATCGCCGAAGTTGACGTGGCCGCCGCTGCGGTCGACGAGCATGCTGACGGCTACCGGCGTACCGCCTGCTGCCTGGACGACGTCGATGACTTCCTGGATGGAGCCGCCCGTCGTGACGATGTCCTCGACAATGAGGCAGCGCTCGCCCCGGTGCAGCTTAAACCCGCGGCGGAACGTCATCTTGCCGTTGACGCGCTCCGTGAAGATGGCGCGCGTTCCAAGAGCCTTGCCCGTCTCATGGGCAAGCAGGATGCCGCCGGTCATCGGGCCGACAACCGTCTCGATGTTGGCGTCCTTGAATTTCTCGGCCATGGCCTCGCAGAGGCGCTGCGTATATTCCGGATGCTGCAGCACGTTGAATTTCTCCACGTAATGCGGGCTGTGCAGGCCGGACGTCAGCAGGAAGTGGCCATCCATGATGGCATTCGTCTTCTTCAGGAGTTCTTTGACTTCTTCTTCTGTCATGGATTTATCGCTCATTTTACCGTCTCCATTTCTTTCAGGATAGCAAGGGCTGCGGCGCGCGGGTCCTCCGCGGCGCGGATTGGACGCCCGATAACGAGATGGGAGGAACCGTTCTTCAGGGCCTGCGACGGCGTCGCAATACGGCTCTGATCATTGGCATCGCTGCCAGCCGGGCGGACGCCTGGCGTGACGATGAGGAAATCCGGGCCGCATGCCTCGCGGATGATTGATGCCTCCTGCGGGGATGCGACAACGCCGTCGAGTCCGGCTTTCTGTGCAAGTTTCGCAAGGCGCAGCACCACTGACTTGATAGGCATATCCAGTCCCAGCTGCTCCCAGTCCTCGTCGTTGATGCTCGTAAGCACCGTGACCGCAATGATTTTCGGCGGCTCGATACCCTGTTTTGCTGCCGCTTCATGAACCATATCGCAGGCGGTCTTCATCATCGTATAGCCGCCGCCAGCGTGGACGTTCACGATGTCCGCACCGAGATTCATGAGCGAGCAGAGCCCGCCGCCGACTGTGGCGGGGATATCATGCAGCTTGAGGTCGAGGAAAACATGCTTCCCCTGCCCCTTCAGCCACGTGACGATATCGCTGCCGACGCGGTAATAGAGCTCCATGCCCACCTTGTACCAATCGACCGCATCGCCGAGCTCCGCTACGAGCTTTTTCGGCGACTCGAGATCGTGATAGTCCAGCGCGACAATCAAGCGTTCATCTGTCAAGATTATGCCCTCCCTTCGATTTCAACCTTGCCGACGAGCTCAGAGATATGCCCGATGTTCTGGTCTTCGAGATATTGGTTCAGTCCATCACAGATTTTCATCGTGACAGCCGGATCCGTAAAGTTTGCCGTACCGACGGCAACGGCACTGGCACCGGCGAGGAAGAACTCGACGGCATCCTGCCAGCAGGTGATGCCGCCCATGCCGATGATCGGCACGTGGACGGCCTGGGCGACCTGCCAGACCATGCGCACGGCCACAGGCTTCACGCAGGGGCCGGAGAGACCACCCGTGATGTTGCCGAGCGTCGGACGGTGCGTATGGATGTCGATTTCCATGCCCATGAGCGTGTTGATGAGTGAAATCGCATCCGCGCCCGCGTCCTCCACGGCTTTTGCCATCGTCACGATATCCGTGACATTCGGCGAAAGCTTGAGGATGACGGGTTTCTTCGTCTGCGCTTTTGCCACCCGCACGACGGCTGCAGCCGCCTTCGGGTCCGTACCGAAGACGATGCCGCCCTCCTTGACATTCGGGCAGGAGACATTCAGCTCGATGGCCGCGACGCCATCAACATCCAGCATGCCCGCCAGCTCGCCGTACTCTTCGACGGTGGAGCCGGAGATATTCACGATGACGTTCATGCCGTAGGGCTTGATGCGCGGCAGCGTTTCCTTCAGGAAAACGTCCACGCCGGGATTCTCGAGGCCGATGCAGTTCAGCATGCCCATCGGCGTCTCCGTGATGCGCACGCCATCGTTGCCGCGGCGCGGCTGACGGGTCGTTCCCTTCACCATGACGCCGCCGAGGCGCGCAAGGTCGACGAAGTCTTTGAACTCCTCGCCGAAGCCGAACGTACCCGAGGCCGTGAGGACCGGCGTCTGCATCTTAATTCCGGCGATCTCCGTATGGAGTCTCTCGTCACTCATGCGAACACCTCCTCAGCGCGGAACACCGGGCCGTCTTTGCATACTTTGCGGCGGCCGTGCACCGTATCGATGGAGCAGGACAGGCAGGCGCCCAGTCCGCATGCCATGCGTTTCTCGAGCGAAACCTCGCAGGGGATATGATGCTCAGCCGCGATCTTCGCGACGCCGCGCATCATGATTTCCGGACCGCAGACGACGATGCCGTCATAGTCCGTTTCTTCCTCGAGAATCTTCGGCAGCAGCGTCGTCGTGAAGCCTTTCGTACCGAGGCTGCCATCATCCGTCGTGATGAACATCTGATGGACAAGATTCTCATACAGACCTGTCCAGAACAGTTCCCCGGCATTCTTGCCGCCGATGAGGACATCGCCCCGCCCCTGTGTGGCTGCCGCATAGTAGAGCAGCGGGGAAAGCCCCATGCCACCTCCGACGAGAAGCGGATGCGCGAAGCTCGTCGTGAAGCCGTGTCCTAACGGCCCAAGCACGCCGACCGTCTCCCCGGGCATGAGCTCGGCGAGAGCCTGCGTACCTCTGCCGACCAGCCGGTAAATGAAGGCCATGTTTCCCTTCACCGGATCTGCCTCTGCGACGCCCACGGGGCGGCGCAGGACAAAGGATGCATCCTGCAGGAGACGGATCTGGACGAACTGACCGGGTTTGGCCAGGCGTGCGATTTCGGGAGCATGGACCTGCAGATAAAAGACGTTTTCCGCGAGTTCCTGCTGCTCCGTCACCTCTGCCTCGATGCTGTATTTTTCTTGCTTTACGTTATTAGGCAAGATCATCACCACCGCCTACATAGTCCTGCAGCGAGAGGCTGTAAACGAGCCGGCGCTCCCGCATAAAGGAGAGCACGCGGAGGACTTCCCATGCCGTATCGAGCGAAGTCAGGCAGGCGACGCCATGCTCGACCGTTGCGCGGCGGATGTGGAAGCCATCCTTCATGGAGTGCTGCCCCTGCGTCAGCGTGTTGATGACGAGGTTGATCTTGCCGCCCTTGATCTGCTCGATGATATCCGTGCTGCGCTCATGCACCTTGCCGAGGATCTCGACGTCGATGCCCATAGACTGGATCGCGCGCGCCGTGCCTTCCGTTGCGCAGAGCTGGAATCCGAGGTCATAGAAGGCTTTCGCGAGCTGCTTCATTTCCTCTTTGTCCTTGTTTGCGACCGTAAAGAGCACGCGACCCTTGAGCGGCACGCGGATGCCCGAGCCGAGGATGGCCTTGTAGAGGGCGCGGGCATAGTGGTAATCGATGCCCATGACCTCACCCGTGGACTTCATCTCCGGTCCGAGGGCGATATCGACATCGGTCATCTTCGCAAAGGAGAAGACCGGCGCCTTGACGGCAACGTACGGTTTCGGCGTAACCAGCCCGGAATGGTAGCCCATCTCCTTCAGCGTATGACCGAGGGCAACGCGCGTCGCGAGGTTGACCATCTTGATGTCCGTGACCTTGGAGAGGAACGGCACCGTACGCGAGGAGCGCGGGTTGACCTCGATGATGAAGACCTCTCCGTCTTTCACGACGAACTGGATGTTCAGCAGGCCTTTGACATGCAGCGCAAGGCCGAGACGCTTCGTGTAGTCGATGATCGTATAGATGACCTTCGCGGGCAGCGTCTGCGGCGGATAGACGGCGATGGAGTCGCCCGAATGGACACCGGCACGCTCGACGTGCTCCATGATGCCCGGAATGACGACATCGGTGCCGTCGGAGATCCCGTCGACCTCGACCTCCGTGCCCTCCATGTAGCGGTCAACGAGGACCGGATGATCCGGCGTGACCTTGACGGCGCGGCTCATGTAGTCTTTGAGCTCCTCGTCGTTATAGACGATCTCCATGGCGCGGCCGCCGAGGACATAGGACGGGCGGACCATGACCGGATAGCCGATGCGGTTTGCGCCCGTGAGCGCATCCTCGAGGTTCGTGACGCTGCAGGACTCCGGCTTCGGGATGTGCGTCTGATTCAGGACCTCATCGAAACGCTCGCGGTCCTCGGCGCGGTCGATATCGTCCACCGACGTGCCGAATACCTTGACGCCTGCTTTCTGCAGGGATGCGGCAAGGTTGATGGCCGTCTGGCCGCCGAACTGCACGATGACGCCTTCCGGCTGCTCTTTGTCGATGATGTTCAGCACATCCTCGGTCGTGAGCGGCTCGAAATAGAGGCGGTCGGAAATATCGAAGTCCGTGGATACCGTCTCCGGGTTGTTGTTGATGATGATGGCCTCGATGCCCATCTCGCGCAGAGCCCAGACCGAGTGCACCGAGCAGTAGTCGAACTCGACGCCCTGACCGATGCGGATTGGACCGGAACCGAGCACGATGACCTTGCGCTTGCTGGAAACCTCGACCTCATCCTCCTGCGCATGGAACGTCGAGTAATAGTACGGCGTAGCAGCGGCGAACTCGGCGGCACAGGTATCGACCATCTTGTATTTCGGCAGGATGCCGTCCGTCTTGCGCATCGTACGGATTTCGTCCGCCGTCTTACCCGTGATTTCTGCAATGGAGATATCGGCGAGACCGACATCCTTTGCCTCCGTCAAAAGATGCGGCGTGAGCGGCTCATTGGCGAGCAGGTTCTCGATGTCCGTGATGTTCTTGATCTTGTTTAGGAACCACGTGTCGATCTTCGTGATCGCATGAATCTCGTCGATGGTAGCCACATGGCGGCGCAGGGCCTCCGCGATGACGAAGAGGCGCTCATCGTTGATGCGCGAAAGGTTGCGCTTCACGCGATCATCGTCCCAGTCATCCATCTTCTCCATATGGAGGCGGTGCACGCCGATTTCGAGCGAACGAACCGCCTTCAGCAGCGCGCCCTCGAAGTTGCGATCGATGCTCATGACCTCGCCCGTCGCCTTCATCTGCGTGCCGAGCGTATGGTCCGCGTATACGAACTTATCGAACGGCCAGCGCGGGAATTTGACGACGCAGTAGTCGAGTGCCGGCTCGAAGCATGCCTTCGTCTTCTGCGTGACGGCGTTCGTGATTTCATCGAGCGTATAGCCGATAGCGACCTTTGCCGAAACCTTGGCGATCGGATAGCCCGTAGCTTTCGATGCCAGGGCCGAGGAACGCGATACACGCGGGTTGACCTCGATGACATAGTATTTGTTGCTGTTCGGGTCCAGGGCATACTGCGCGTTGCAGCCGCCCTCGATGCCGAGCTCGCGGATGATGCGGATGGAGGCGCTGCGGAGCATCTGATACTCATGGTCCGTCAGCGTCTGCGAGGGTGCCACGACGACGGAATCGCCCGTATGGACACCGACCGGATCGACGTTCTCCATGTTGCAGACCGTGATGCAGTTGTCGGCGCTGTCGCGCATGACCTCGTACTCGATTTCTTTCCAGCCGGCCACGCTGCGCTCGATGAGCACCTGGCCGATCATGGAGTAGTTGAGGCCCTTGATGACGATATCGACGAGGTCCTCCTCGTTATCGGCGATACCGCCGCCCGTGCCGCCCATCGTGTAGGCCGGGCGGACGATGACCGGATAGCCGATCTTGTTCGCGAAATCGACGGCATCCGGCACGCTCTCGACGATCGTGCTCTCCGGAATCGGCTCGCCGAGCTTCTCCATCGTCTCTTTGAACATCTCGCGGTCCTCGGCACGCTCAATGGCCTTGAGCGGTGTGCCGAGCAGCTCGACGTGATATTTCTCGAGCGCACCCTTCTCGGCAAGCTGTACGGCGAGGTTCAGGCCTGCCTGTCCGCCGAGAGTCGCGAGAAGGCCGTCCGGACGCTCCTTCGCGATGATCTCCTCGAGGAACTCCTCCGTCAGAGGCTCGATATAGACGCGGTCGGCGATATGCGTATCGGTCATGATCGTGGCCGGGTTGGAGTTCACGAGCACGACCTCGAGCCCCTCCTCTTTCAGCGCGCGGCAGGCCTGCGAGCCAGCGTAATCGAACTCCGCAGCCTGACCGATGATGATCGGGCCAGAACCGATGACCATGACTTTTTTGAGATTTTCTTTCTTCGGCACGGTTATTCCCCCTTCTTCAGCATCGCCCAGAACTCGTCGAACAGATACATGTTGTCATCCGGTCCCGGAGCAGCCTCTGGGTGATACTGCACGGAGAAGATTGGCATCGTCTTGTGGCGCATGCCCTCCACCGTGTCATCATTGACGTTGATGTGCGTGATTTCTATGGGCAGGTCCTTGACCGACTCGCCATCGACGGCAAAGCCGTGATTCTGAGAAGAAATCGTCACCTTGCCCGTCCGGAGGTCCTTGACCGGCTGGTTCGTGCCGCGGTGGCCGAATTTCAGCTTGTATGTCTTGGCACCCAGGGCGAGCGCGAGCAGCTGATGGCCGAGGCAGATGCCGAAAATCGGCTTCTTGCCGAGGAGCTTCTTGATTTCCTCGACAGCGTCCATGACGTCCTCCGGGTCGCCGGGGCCATTGGACAGGAAAATACCATCCGGGTTCATGGCGAGGATTTCCTCCGCCTTCGTCGAGGCCGGAACCACCGTCAGGCGGCAGCCCTTGTCATGCATGGATTTGAGGATGTTCTCCTTGACACCGAAGTCCATGGCAACGACGTATGGTGCATGTTCCTTCTGACCTTCCTCCGGCTCGATCGTATATGGCTTGTCCGTCGTGACTTCTGCCACCTGATCGTGCGGCAAAGGCACAGCCATGAGCTTGTCGATTTCCTCCTGCGAGGTATCCGCTGAGACGATGATGCCTTTCATCGTACCGGCGTTGCGGATTTTCCGCGTGACGGCACGCGTATCGACGTTGTAGAGGCACGGAACGCCCTGCTCCGTCAGGAACTCGGCGAGGCTTTCCTCATAATGCCAGTTGCTGCCATGCTCGCAGAGCTCGCCGATGACGAAACCATGCACAAAGGACTTGCGCGACTGCATGAAAAGTTTCGCGATGCCGTAGTTGCCGACCATCGGGTAGGTCAGCGTCAGGATCTGGCCGCAGTACGACGGGTCTGTCAGGGATTCCTGATAGCCGACCATACCGGTATTGAAAACGACTTCACCTGTGGCCTTCAGGCTGTTCAGCATATCCCCGTGGAAGACGCTGCCATCTTCCAGGATTAATTTACCTTTCAATGAAAACACCTCACAAAATTCAACGTACTACTCCGTCCTTCATGACGACTTCGCCATCGACGAGGGTCAGCACTGCCTTGCCCTTGAGCTGACGGCCGACGAACGGCGAATGGCTGCCGCGCGTATAGAACCGCTTCACATCGACGGTCCACTCGAGCTCCGGGTCGATGACCGTGATATCCGCAGCTTTGCCTGGCTCGAGCGTACCCGCGTCGAGGCCGAGTGCCTGAGCCGGCTCATAGCTCATCTTCGAGATGATGAGCGGCAGGTCGAGATGCCCCGTATGCCAGAGGTCCGTGAGCATGATGCCCAGCGACGTCTCGAGTCCCGGGAACCCGCTCGGTGCGTAGATGTACTCGCGGTCCTTTTCCTCCTGAGCATGAGGAGAATGGTCCGTGACGATGGCATCGATCGTGCCATCCTTCAGCCCTTCGAGCAGTGCATCGCAGTCCTTCTGCGTACGCAGAGGCGGGTTGATCTTCGTCGACGTATCGAAAAGGTTCACGCATTCATCCGTCATCGTCAGATGCTGCGGCGTCACCTCCGCCGTGACGCGGACGCCGCGCTGTTTCGCCTGGCGGACGATATCGACGGCCCGTCCCGAGCTGATGTGGGCCACGTGGACGCGCGCGCCTGCGTACTCGGCGAGCATGACATCACGGGCTACCGCGATATCCTCCGCGACCGTCGGGCGGCCCTTCAGGCCGAGCATCGCACTGCGATGGCCCTCATTCATGACGCCCTCGTCGCAGAGGGAACGCTCCTCATCGTGGTTGATGATGACTTTATCGAACGTGTGCAGGTAGTCGTACGCATTGAGCAGGACTTTCGCCGTCGGGTCGAAATGCCCGTCATCGGAGAACGCCACGGCGCCGGCCTGAATCATATCCCCGAGTTCGGCGAGTTCCTTACCTTCCTGGTTCTTCGTGACGGCGCCGATGATTTTCACATGGACCTTCGCGACATCCTCGGCACGCTGCTCCAGGCTGCGCACGAGCGCCGCCGTATCGACCACCGGCTTGGTATTTGGCATCGTGCAGACCGTCGTAAAACCTCCCGCCGCCGCTGCCTGGCTGCCCGAGAGGAAATCTTCTTTCGCTTCCTGCCCCGGCTCGCGGAAATGCACATGCAGATCGACGAGGCCCGGCGTCACAACCTTGCCCGTCGCATCGTAGACCTCCGCACCATCGGCGGAGAGATTCTTGCCGATTTCCTTGATTTTTCCGTCCTCGATAAGGACATCGGCGACTGCATCGAACTTCTCTGCCGGATTGATGACCCGGCCACCCTTGATTAGTATCGTTTTCATGCCTGCTTGCCTCCCGTCAGAACCAGTGTATAGAGTGCCATGCGGATGGCAACGCCGTTTTGGACTTCCTCCTGGATGGCGGAGTTATCCCCGTAGGCAACGAAAGGAGAAATCTCCCAGCCTTTGTTCATCGGGCCCGGATGCAGGACGAGCACATCGTCCTTCGCGAGCTTCAGACGTTCCGGGTTCAGGCCGAAAATGCGGGCATATTCGCGCGTCGTCGGGAACAGGCCGCCTTTCATGCGCTCGAGCTGGATGCGAAGGACCTCGATGACGTCCGCATCCTGGATCGCCTCCTCGATGCGCTCGTGCACGACGACGCCCGGCTCCTGATACAGGAAGCGCGGCAGCAGCGTCTTCGGGCCGGCGATATGGACCTCCATGCCCATCTTCCGCATGGCCTGGATATCCGAACGTGCCACGCGGCTGTGCAGGACATCGCCGAGGATGGCGACCTTCAGGCCTTCGAGGCGGCCTTTGTTCTCCTCTATCGTAAAGAGGTTCAGCAGCGCCTGCGAAGGATGCGCATGGGCACCGTCGCCGGCATTCAGGATGACCGGGCTCACGACCCTGGATGCATACTCTGCCGCGCCCTCAGCCTTGTGGCGCATGACGATGGCATCCACGCCCATCGCCTCGATCGTGTAGAGCGTATCGCGCAGGCTCTCGCCCTTGACGATGCTCGACGAGCCCGCCGTGATATTCACGACATCCGCGCCGAGATATTTACCGGCCAGCTCGAAAGACGTACGCGTGCGCGTGCTCGGCTCGTAGAACAGCGTCACAATGGATTTGCCTCGCAGCGTCGGAACCTTTTTGATATCCCGATGGATGATGTTCTTCATTTCCTTGGCCGTGTCCAGAATCAGCCGGATCTCCTCCGCGGAAAAATCCGCCAGTGCGAGCACATTACGGCCTCGCAGGGATAATCTTTTCTGCTCCAAGTCCGTCACTCCTATCTGATAGTGTTCATAATTATACAATGAATATGCATATTGTTGCAAGAAGACGGCAAAATAAATCCAGTACTTCTCATTCATGAGACCCATTCTCACGAAAAAAGAGCTTCCCTATGCGAGTGCATAAGAAAGCTCCTGAGCTTTACATAAACTTATTGCGTTTTTATTGACTTCCTTTAGAGCCTCGCAGGACCCGCTTAAAAGGCATATTTCATTGTCTGTATACCCGGGCACTCTCGTTGCCCGTTGTTACCTGCATTATACTGCAAATAAAGAAACCGGTCAAGTGTCCTGTTTCACCAGATGCATAAAAAATAACCTGCCCACCAAAGAGCAGGTTAGGACATATTACTGCAGCTCAAGCCCGACCGGGCAGTGGTCGCTGCCAAAGATTTCGTTGTGGATGGTCGCGGAGGTAATCTGGTCTTTCAGGCGCTCGGACGCGACGAAGTAGTCGATACGCCAGCCGGCGTTCGTGTCACGTGCTTTGCGCAGGTAGGACCACCAGGTGTAGATGCCCGTCTGGTCCGGATGCAGCGTGCGGAACGTATCGATGAAGCCTGCGCCGAGAAGCTCCGTGAACTTGCCGCGCTCCTCGTCCGTGAATCCGGCATTATGATGGTTCGTCTTCGGATTCTTCAGGTCGATCTCCGTATGGGCGACATTGAGGTCACCGCACACGATGACGGGCTTTTTGGCATCCAGCCCCTGCAGATACGCACGGAACGCATCCTCCCACGTCATGCGGTATGCGAGGCGCTCGAGGCCGCGCTTCGAGTTCGGCGTATAGACCGTAACGAAATAGTACTCCGGGAACTCCAGCGTGATGACGCGGCCTTCGTGATCGTGTTCCTCGATGCCGAGGCCATAGGTGACCCCCATCGGCTCGACGCGCGTAAATACCGCTGTACCGGAATAGCCTTTTTTCTCGGCGCTGTTCCAATACTGCTGGTAGCCCGGCAGGTCAAGGATGGCCTGCCCCGGCTGCATCTTGGTCTCCTGCAGGCCGATTACGTCGGCATCCAGCTGCTGGAACGCATCCATGAAGCCTTTTTTCAGGCAGGCACGCAGGCCATTGACATTCCATGAAACGAAACGCATGCAATCACCTTCCTCAAGGCAGAGACTTCATCTTATCGAGCGGCCAGAACACAAAACATGCCTTGCCTTTCACGAGACTGTATGGTACAAAGCCGACATCGGCAAAGCGGCTGTCCTCGGAGTTGTTGCGGTTATCGCCCATGACGAACAGCGTATTCTCCGGAACGGTCGCCTTCGGGAACTCGCTCTTCGTCGGCTCCAGGATGTAGTCCTCCGTCAGCATCTGGTCATTGACATAGACGCGGCTGTCCTTGATCTCGATCGTGTCACCCGGCGTCGCGATGACGCGCTTGATGAAATCCCGGCTCTTATCCATCGGATACTGGAACACGAGGATTTCGCCCTTCTCCGGTGCCCGGAAATCATAGATGAATTTATTGACGACGAGGCGCTCCTGCGACTGCAGGGTCGGGCGCATGGACGGGCCATCGACGATGTACAGCTCGACGACGAACTGGCGAATGATGAAAGCCAAAACGACAGCCACGAGGATGGAAATGATCCAATCCTTGGCTTCCTGACCGATAGAACTCATAACATTACCTCTGTTTTATCTTTATGCTGGAAATCGACATAGAAAAAATAGGGACTGCCGATGGCAGTCCCTACCGTAACGCCTATCAGCGCTTCTCAACGATGCGGGCAGCTTTACCCGTACGCTCACGCAGATAGTAGAGCTTTGCGCGGCGAACTTTACCGTGACGAACAACCTCGAGCTTTGCGATGCGCGGGGAATGAACCGGGAAAGTACGCTCGACACCGACACCGTAGGAGATACGGCGAACCGTGAACGTCTCACGGACACCCTCGCCCTGACGGCCGATGACAACGCCTTCGAACACCTGGATACGCTCACGGGAGCCCTCGACGATCTTCGCATGAACGCGAACCGTGTCGCCAGGAGCAAAAGCCGGAATATCAGAGCGGAGCTGTTCTTTTTCGAGTGTTTCAATGATGTTCATATGTAAATCCTCCTATTTTCTCGACGTTCGTGGCGAAACTCATTTTTCGTCCAGAGGACCGCCTTACATACGAATGATATTATACCAAATCTGCAAGGAGCATGCAACAAAAAATTTATAAATTTTTGTTTCCCGCTTACGCCTTTGTGATGCAGTGCTCCATGGCCTGGCGGACGACAGGCTCGGACACATCGTTGCGCGTGATGACGCGGCCGATATCCTCCATCAGGACCCAGTTCACCCTGCCGCCGACCGTCTTCTTATCATGGAAGATGTCGCGGTACATCCCCTCCACGGTGCAGCCGCCTGCCGTGAGCGGAAGCTGCAGGTCAGAGATCAGCCGCTCGACGCGATCTGCCGTGCTCTGGGGGATCAGGCCGAGCTGCACGCTGATTGCTGCAGCACCAGCCATGCCGATAGCAACGGCTTCGCCGTGGTTGTAACGCACGTAGCCGGTCTCTTTTTCGATGGTATGGCCAATCGTATGGCCGAAATTCAGGATACGGCGCAGGCCGGCTTCCTTTTCATCCTGGCTCACGACCTCTGCCTTGATTTCGCAGGAACGCGCGATCATATGGACCGCAGCTTCCGGCTCCAGGTTCAGTACCTCCTGCTCATGCTCCTCAAGGAAGCGGAAGAAATCCGCATCATAGATGACGCCGTATTTGATGATTTCCCCGAGCCCCGTACGGACCTCACGCGGCGGCAGGGATTTCATGAGATTCAGGTCGATGAATACCGCATCCGGCTGATAGAAGGCGCCGATGAGGTTCTTGCCGAGTGCATGGTTGACGGCTACCTTGCCGCCCACGCTCGAATCGACCTGGGCCAGCAGGCTCGTCGGCAGCTGGACGAACGGAACGCCGCGCATATACGTCGCCGCGATGAAGCCAGCGAGATCGCCGACGACACCGCCGCCCAGCGCAAAAATCGGGGATTTGCGGTCGAGACCGGCTTCGATGCAGCGCGTATAGAGTTTTTCTGCCTGCGCGAGGCATTTCGTTTCCTCGCCCGCCGGTACCTCGGCGATTTCCGGTTCGAGCCCGGCTGCCTGCAGGAGCTTCTTTACCTTTTCCGCGTAAAGCCTGCCGACATTGCTGTCGGTCACGAGCAGGGTACGCTTCGAATAATGCTGATTCCTTACAAAAGAAACGAGCGCATCTTCGAGCCCATGCCCGATGAAGATGGTATAACTGTCTTTGCCGAGTTCCACCCGGACTTCCCGTATGTTTTCAGCCATGGATCACACCTCGGATTCTCAGGAAACGAAGGATCTTATCAACGACCTGCATCGGCGAAAGGTCGCTCGTATCGACGACGAAATCCGCCTGTTCGTAGAGCGAGGCACGTTCCTCGAGAAGCTTCTCGATAGCCTCGCGGCGGTCGCCCTCATCGGCTTTATCCAGGACAGGTCGATCGCCCCTCTTCTTCGTACGGTCCAGGATCGCATCGACACTGGCACGCAGGCAGACGATGACACCGCGCTCGCGCAGCGCTTTCATATTGTGCGGGTCTTTCACCGTGCCGCCGCCCGTCGAAATGACAGCGGAAGCATGCTGGGATGCTTCGAGAACGGCCTGATGCTCGAGGGTGCGAAACCCGCTCTCCCCCTGCTGCTGAAAGATTTGCGGGATAGACATATGGTTATCCCGCTCGATTTTCTGATCGAGATCGATAAAGGCACTGCCAAGGCGCTGTGCCAGCATGCGGCCTGAGCTCGTCTTGCCCGTTCCCATGAATCCGATCAGGACGACATTCTTCCTCATCGCTCACACCAGCCCTTTCGGATCCGCTCCTCATAGGCGCGGATCGCGCGCTTCAGGTCGCAGATGGCATCGCTGCCGAACTTCTCGCAGATGGCCTCACTGATGACAAACGCCATCATCGCTTCGCCGACGACGGCAGCGGCCTGAACCGCACAGGTATCGCTGCGCTCCTTGCATGCCGACACTTCCTCGTGGCTTTCGACATCCACGGAGTTCAGCGGCTGCATGAGCGTCGGAATTGGCTTCATCGCGGCGCGGACGACGATTTCCTCGCCATTCGACATGCCGCCCTCGAGACCGCCGGCGCGGTTTGTTTTGCGATACGGCATGCCATCTGTGCCGAGGAAGACCTCATCGTGGATCTGGCTGCCCGGCAGGCTCCCGCAAAGGAATCCCGCACCGATCTCGACACCTTTGATCGCCTGAATGGACATCATCGCCGCGGCGATCTTCGCATCGAGGCGGCGGTCCCACTGGATATGCGTGCCGAGCCCTGCCGGTACACCGCGCACCGTGACCTCGAAAACACCGCCGAGCGTATCGCCCTTCTTCTTTGCCGCATCGATGGCCTCGCGCATCTTTGCTGCCGCATCGGCATCGAGGCAGCCCACCTCAGAGGTATCCTCACCGCCGAGCTTCGTGCGGTCGATTTTTGCGGGATCGGCCTTCACACCGCCGATTTCGAGGACCTGCGAAACCACGGTAATGCCGAGGGCACGCAGGAATTCCTTGCAGACCGCGCCGACCGCTACGCGCATCGTCGTCTCGCGGGCACTCGAGCGCTCGAGGATATCGCGTACATCCTCGCGGTCGTATTTCATGACTCCCGTGAGGTCCGCATGCCCCGGACGCGCCGCCGTGACTTTCGGGCCTTCCGGTTCGCCAAAAGGAGCCATGCGCCCGCCCCAGTTCGCATAGTCGCGGTTCACGACCTGCAGCGTGACCGGGCCGCCGAGCGTCCGGCCGAAGCGCACGCCCGAGACAACCTGTACCTTATCTTTCTCGATCTTCATACGGCCGCCGCGGCCATAGCCGCCCTGACGACGTGCGAGGTCGCGGTTGATAGCTGCCTCGTCCAGTTTCAATCCGGCTGGCAGCCCCTCCAGGATAGCGGTCAGGCATGGCCCGTGAGACTCGCCTGCGGTCATGAATCGTAACATGGTCATAGGATACACCTCTTTGATACACTGAGATTTACTGCTGATAGAGCCTGTCGTATTCCTTTTCATCGTGCAGGACACGGCGGACATACTCGCGCGTCTCGTTGAACGGGATGGCATCGATATCGGAAAAGTCCGAACCCCAGCCATACTTCTGCATCCAGTCGCGGACATTCCCGCGGCCCGCATTATAGGCCGCAAGGGCGAGCACGTCGTTGCCGTAGAACTCCCGCTGCAGCGAGGAAAGATACCAGATACCGTAGCGGATATTCCGCTCCGGATCATGCAGGCCATCTACCGAATAGGAATAATCATCGATCTGCTCGGCAATCCACCCTGCTGTCTCCGGCATGAGCTGCATGAGCCCGACGGCACCGCGGTGGGAATGCACATCATTTTGGAACTTGCTCTCTGCCTTGATGACGGCTGCGGCAAGATGCGCGTCCACCCCGTAGGTTCCTGCATACCGCTCGATGGTTGCGCGGTATGGGAACGGATAGATATACTTGCGTTGCACCGGCGTAAGCTGAAGGGAAAACCAGATGACGAGCACCGCCAGCAGGATGGTGCAGCCCCCAAACAGGGCATAAGCTCTGCGCCGATCCATGCGCCTGTCGGCAGCACGGTGCCGATGGACGCGCGAGCGGAATTCGGACTGGGATTCCCCATCGGATAACCTTTCCGTCATACGGCCTTCCTTCCCATAAACTAAAGCGTGCATAACATTTCCTCGACCTGGCGGCGCGTCTGTTCCGGCGTTCCATTATTATCGATGCAGAACTTCGCACGCATGCACTTCTCTGAAAGAGGCATCTGCGCCGCGATGCGCGCATCCGCCTCCTCAGGCAACCATCCATTGCGCGCGATCAGGCGCGCCTTCTGCACCTCCGGACGTACCCAGACGACACAGACGGCATCGCAGCACGCATCCCAGCCCGACTCATAAAGCAGCGGAACGTCCAGCACGCAAATAGGTGTTCCTTTTTCCCGCTCCCGTTCCATGGCTTCGAGCATGGCCTTTCGGATGATCGGGTGCGCCGTCTCATTCATCCACGTGCGCTCTTTCACGTCGGCAAAAACGATTGCCCCAATAGCATGCCGGTCGAGCCCGCCGTCAGCCTGCAGGATGCTGCGGCCCCAATGCGAGACATATGCCTCAAAAAGAGGCTGACCAGGCTCCATGAGAGCATGGCAAAGGACATCGGCATCCAGAACGGTCACGCCCCTTTCGCGGAGCATGGCAGAAACCGTGCTCTTGCCGCAGGCAATGCCGCCCGTAAGACCAAGCAATTTCATCGCATCATTTCGCCTCGGCCCAGTTTTTTCCTTCATGGATATCGATACTGAGCGGTACGGAAAGTTCCGCCACCTGCTCCATCGCTTCCTTGAGGATAGCATTTACTTGCGGAATCTCGCTCTCGATGACCTCGAGGACAAGCTCATCGTGGACCTGCAGCAGAATACGGCTCTTCAGCCCTGCCTGCCGAATGCCATTCCAGGCGCGGATCATCGCGAGCTTGATGATATCGGCAGCCGTTCCCTGGATTGGGGTATTCATCGCCATGCGCTCCGCCAGCGAACGCTGGTTGAAGTTCCGGCTGTGGATAGCGGGCAGGCTGCGGCGCCTGCCATAAAGCGTCGTGACGAAGCCCTGCTCGTGTGCCTTGGCGACGATGTCATCCATGAACTGCTTCACGCCCGGATAGCGCTCGAAATACGTCGCGATGTAATGCGCCGCTTCCTTGCGCGGGATATGCAGGTCGCGCGAGAGACCGTAATCGCTGATGCCGTAGACGATGCCGAAATTGACCGCCTTTGCCTTGCGGCGCATCTCCGGCGTCACATCTGCGAGCGGCACACCGAAGACCTCCGATGCCGTACGCGCATGGATGTCCTGTCCCTGGCGGAACGCATCGATGAAGTTTTCATCCCTGGAAATATGCGCGAGCAGGCGCAGCTCAATCTGCGAATAATCGGCGGACAGCAAGGCATCATAGCCTTCGCCCGGCTCAAAGAGCGCACGGATGGTTTTGCCTTCCTCTGTACGCACAGGGATGTTCTGCAAGTTCGGATCCGAGCTCGAGAGCCGTCCCGTCGCCGTAACCGTCTGGTTGAAGTTCGTATAGACGCGGCCCGTGTCCTCATGGATGATCCCCGCGAGGCCATCGAGATACGTCGATTTGAGCTTGTTCCACATGCGGTACTGCAGGATCTGCTCCACGACCGGATGGTCATAGCGCAGCGTCTCGAGCACCTCGGCATTCGTCGAGTACCCCGTCTTCGTCTTCTTGATCGGCGGCAGCCCCATCTCTTCGAAAAGGACATGCCCCAGCTGTTTCGGCGAATTCAGGTTGAATTCATGCCCGACCAGCGTATAAATATCCTGTTCCAGACTATGGATGCGCGCGCCAACCGTCTCCCCTTCGGCCATCAGATGCGCTCGGTTGATGTAGACACCGTTCTGCTCCATGCCCGCGAGGACCTCAACGAGAGGAAGCTCGATGGTCTCATAGAGCTTCATGAGCGCCTGCTTCCCGAGCTGCTGCGAAAGGATCGGCTGCAGGCGCTGGCAGATTTGTGCCTGCCAGACAGCCTGAACGACCGCATCCGCAACATCCTCCGGAACCTGTTCCGAAGGGAAATGCGCATGCGCGAGATGAGAAAGCTCGTAATGGCTGAGTTCCGGCTGCAGCAGATAGGCCGCGAGCTCGACATCAAAATAGTGACTGCCCGGACGCAGGCCGGCATGGTAAAAACGCTTCAGGCCAAACAGGGAGACTCCCTGTTCGAGCCGGTCGCAAAGCTTTGGAAACACCGCGCTCTCCGCGGCTGCATAATAGGCTTTCGCGCCATCATACACTGCAAGACCGGTGAGCTTCTCAAAGGGAACCTGACCGGCGAAAATGCCGGCCGCGCCGATCGAACCGGAAAAAGCAGGCATATCCGCCGCGTCACGCAGCTCCGTATAGGAAAGATCCGCCGGCTTCACGTCCTCGGCCTCGAGACCGAGCGTGAGCTCCGCTTCTTCTTCCCCATAAAGCTTCGTAAAGTTCCGCCAGGCACCGCGCAGCTCGTAGCTGTCGCAGAAGGCGCGCATGGCGGCATGGTCCGGATGAATCGCGTAGTCCTCCTCGCGGAAGTTCAGGTCTGGAACAGCGAGCTCGATCGTTGCCAGGTCTTTGGACAACAAAGCCTGCCCGCGGTTTTCTGTGAGCCGTTCCTGCAGTTTCTTTCCCTTGACCTCGGGGATATGGTCGAGCACGTTCTCCACGCTGCCATAGGCGATGATCAGCTTGCCTGCCGTTTTCGGGCCGACCCCCGGAACGCCCGGGATATTATCCGCCGTATCGCCCATCAGGCCTTTCAGGTCGATGAGCTTGATGGGCTCAAAGCCGTACTCCTCGGTAAAGGCCGCCGTGTCATACTCCTTGAGTTCCGAGATTCCCTTTTTCGTGAGCAGGACACGCAGGTTCTCGCGCACGAGCTGCAGGGCATCGCGGTCTCCGGTGATGACGACGGTGTCATAGCCCTCACCTGCGGCCTGCGTCGCCAGCGTGCCGATGATATCGTCTGCCTCGTAGTTTTCCTTTTCCAGGAACGTGATGCCGCTCGCTTCCGCAAAATCCTGCAGCATCGGAATCTGGGCGATGAGCTCCTCCGGCGTCTTATCGCGGTTGCCCTTGTAGGCCGCATATTTTTCCGTACGGAACGTATGACGGCTTTTATCGAAAGCGATGAGCAGCAGATCCGGCTGCAGGTCACCGATCAGTTTCGTGAGCATATTCGAAAAGCCGGAAATAGCCCCCGTCGGCTCGCCTTTCGTATCGGTCAGCTGCGGCATGGCATAGAATGCCCGGAACATCAGGCTGCTGCCATCCAATACCACAAACCGCTTCTTCGTCTTCGCCATCGTTGTCCGCCTTTCTGCAATCTATCACCTGTACCAAACGGATACCGGAAATCAGTGTTTCGTGGCTTCCGCCTCGATTTCCTGCAGCGTCTTGACGTGATTCTTCTCCGCCTTCTGGCTCTTCTTCTCCTTCTTGGATGCCTTGGCCTGTGCATCGGCGTCCGCTTTCATCTCGACTACCGGCACCTGCGGCTCTGCCGGGGCGGCCTGCGTTGCCTGTGCTGCAGCAGCCTCGGTACCCGTCGACTTCATCGTATAGGTGCCATCCTTCGCGAGCGCGCCCTGCAGGTGGAACAGCTTACCGGCATCCGTGGCATCGCAGTAAAGCGTATCTTTCTTATCATAGCCTGCCGCCTTGCCTTCGCTGGAGAGGAGTTCCTGCGCATCGGCGTTCCAGCCCAGGCTGATCTTCGTCGTCTCCGCGAGCTGGACCGCCGGCAGATACGTGCGGCCATCCTGAACGACAGCCTTGCCCTTCATCTTCTTGCCATTGACAAAGAGCGGATATACCTTTGCGATATACGTCGGCTCGCCATCGGATGCCTCGATTTTCTTTTCGATAGCCTCATCGCTCTCGAAGTCCGAAACGCCATACCCCTTCAGCCATGCCTTGACGTCATCGACGCTGACATTCTGCCAGCCATAACCATCCGGATAGATGTAGTAAGCGACCTGATTATCGTCCGTCTTCTCGACAACGATGCGGTTGTACGTGATTTCGACCGGCGTACCGACCTGTACGTTATCGAAAAGCTGCTCCACATCCTCCTCCAGCATGCGGACACAGCCGTTCGAGGCATACGTACCGATAGACTCCGGATGGTTCGTACCGTGGATACCATAGTTGCCCTGAATCGTCATCCAGCGATAGCCGATCGGGCAGTCCGGGCCGGAAGGGATAGAAACCGTCGGATCATGCGGCGACGTCCAGGTCGGATTGACGATCTTTTCCTGGATCTTGTAATATCCCGTCGGGGTCGGCGTGGACGGCTCCCCGGGACCAATCGGATAAAGCGCCACACGGTCATTCCCACGGAACAGCGTCAGAGAACGCGCCGCCAGATTGATGACAATCTTAGACGGTTCCTCCTTCTTCTGCGCTGCAGCCTTGACATCCGCCTTGGCCAGCGGCTTTCCGCCCGGTGCTGTATAAAGCATCTGCGTCGAACCATCCGACTCCGCAGCCTGTACGGTCAGCGGCATAGCCGTGCCCGTCAGCAGAGCTGCCCCCAGGAGGCCTGCAAGAATCTTCTTTTTCGTGTTTTTCATGTTTCCTATCTCTTTTCCCTTGATACAACTATGACAAAAACTAAACTGCCGGATGTGCTTATTTTGCAGACATGCCTGGCAGGCACTGCTGTGCATGGTCGAGAATGATGCCCGCGAGTTCGCGCTTGCTCATGAGTGGATAGCGTTCCACGCTGCCATCTGCACCGCAGATGGTCACACGATTTGTCTCCGTGCCAAATCCGGCATCTGCCTGCGACACATCGTTGGCTACGATGAAATCGAGGTTTTTCTTCGCGAGTTTTGCGCGCGCATAGCTCTCGACATCCTGCGTTTCTGCGGCAAATCCGACCAGTACCTGATGCGTCTTCTTCTTCCCCAGTTCGTAAAGGATATCCGGGTTGCGCGTGAGATGCAGGGTGAGCCCATCCTCGCTTTTCTTGATTTTCTGCGCTGCGACATGAACGGGGCGGTAGTCCGCCACTGCCGCGGATTTCACGACCAGGTCGGTATCCGCATATTCGCGGAGTACCGCCTCATGCATCTCGCGTGCGGTCTGGATGCGCACCACACGCACCCCGGCCGGCGCAGGGAGCTCCGCCGGCCCGGAAACGAGCACGACCTCGGCACCGCGTGCCGCAGCCTCAGCCGCGACGGCATACCCCATGCGGCCTGTCGCATGATTCCCGATAAACCGTACCGGGTCGATAGGCTCGATCGTGCCGCCCGCCGTAACGAGAACTTTCCGCCCCTTGAGCGGCTGGCCTGCCGTCATAGCCTGAACAACAGCCTCCACAAGGACTGCCGGTTCCGGCAGGCGTCCCTTTCCGCTCGTCGCGCAGGCGAGATGCCCTGCTGCCGGTTCGATGATATGGGAGCCGCGCGTGCGAAGGATTTCCATGTTGTGTTGCGTCGCCGCGTGCTCATACATATTCGTATTCATCGCCGGAGCGAACCAGACGGGCGCCTTCGTCGCCAGCAATGTCGTCGAAAGCATATCGTCGGCGATGCCATTCGCCGCCTTCGCCAGGATATTCGCCGTAGCCGGAGCGACGAGCACGAGATCGGCGAGCTTTGCCAGTGCGATGTGCTCGACATGGAACTCCTGAACAGGCGCCCACATATCCATCGCAACCGGCTGGCCGCTGATTTCGCGGAACGTCAGCGGCGTCACGAATTCCGCTGCCTCACGCGTGAGGATGACGTGGACATCCGCGCCGCATTTTTTCAGGCGGCTCACGATGTCCACGGCCTTATACGCTGCGATGCTGCCCGTCACACCGATAACGATATGGCGGCCGGCAAGTTTCCCTGCCATAGCCGCCATACTCTGCTGACCGGCTGCCTGTTCAGCCGTCATCTTATCGATCCGCCTTTGCGAGCTTGTACGAGACCTTGCCCTCAGCAATCTCTTCGAGCGCATTCGATACGTTCTTCGTCGACTGCTTGACGGCCTCGATATCGGCGCCATCGTTGATTTCGCGGGCACGCTTTGCTGCGCAGACCACGAGGCCGTAACGGCTGTCCACTTTCGTCATGAGTTTATCCGTGGACGGGTTAACCATGCTCATCGGTTCATTATTTTTTTTCATCTTCCAACACCTCAAACATTTCTTGATTCAGATCCACACGGCAATGCTCTGCCATGAGGATGGATTTGATTCGTTTTACGGCCTGATCGACGGTATCGTTGACCACGACATATTTATATTTCCTGCCAATCTCGATTTCCGCTTTTGCGTTGCCGAGACGGCGCGCGAGTGACTCCTCTGTCTCTGAGCCACGGCCGCGGATGCGGCTCTCTAGCTCATGGATGGATGGCGGCAGCAGAAAGATAAAAAGGCCATCCGGGCAGCGCTTCATGACATTCAGGGCACCCTGGGTATCGATCTCCAGCAGGATATCCTCCCCTTTGGCGCGGCGCTCCTGGATTTTGCCGAGCGGTGTGCCGTAATAGTTGCCATAGACGTTCGCGTACTCGAGGAAGTCTCCCTCCCCGATGCGGCGCTCGAACTCCTCTTTCGTGAGGAAATAATAGTTCTTTCCATCCACCTCGCCCTCGCGCGGCTGACGCGTCGTCGCGGAAATGGAATACGCCAGCTCCGGCGTCTCCTTCAGCAGTTCTGTACACACCGTTCCCTTGCCCGTACCGGACGGACCGGAAACAACGATCAGCATACCCTGTTTCATTGCTCTGCCTCGATCTCCTTTGCCTTTTTGCTTTTGTCTTTCTCCTCATCGCCCTGAAAGCGGTGCGCAATCGTATCCGGCTGGATCGCCGAAAGGATGACGTGCCCACTGTCCATGATGATGACGGCTCGCGTGCGTCTACCATAGGTAGCGTCGATGAGACGGTCATCATCGCGCGACTCCTGGACGATGCGTTTGATGGGAGCGGACTCGGGGCTGACAATCGCAATGAGCCGATTGGCTGCCACGAGATTGCCGAATCCAATATTGACCAGTTTTGTATCCAAGATGCTATGCTCCTATCAGTCCGCGAGTTCGCCTGTGAAGACGAGTTCCGCCGGCCCCGTCATGAAGACGTGGTTATTCGGTGTCCACTCAACGAGGAGCTTGCCGCCATCGAGCTCAACCTCGACCTTGCGGTCCGTCTTATCATTCAGCACACCGGCGACTGCCGTTGCACAGGAACCAGTTCCGCACGCTAACGTCACCGCTGCGCCGCGTTCCCAGACACGCATACGCACGTGACTGCGGTCCTTCACCTCAACGAACTCCGTATTCGTCTTGCGCGGGAATGCTTCATGATGCTCGAAATGCGTGCCGACCTCATAGATGGGGAAGTTTTCTGCATCCTCAACGAAGACGACACAGTGCGGATTGCCCATCGAGACACAGGTCATGTGGTATTCCTTTCCCTGTACCGTGATGGGCTCGTTGATGACGCGGTTCATGCCGTAGCCCGTCACAGGGATTTTATCCCCCTCGAGGATCGGCTCACCCATATCGACGCGCACGCCCGTGACTTTGCCATCCTCCAGGATGATGCGCGGCACGAGGACGCCGGCTCCCGTCTCGACGCCGAACTCCGTCTTTTTCGTGATACCTTCATCATAGAGATAGCGTGCAAAGCAGCGGATGCCGTTGCCGCACATCTCCGCCTCGCTGCCATCCGTATTGAAGATGCGCATGCGGAAATCCGCATCCGGCAGCGCGCTCGGCAGCACGACGAGGATGCCGTCCGCGCCGACGCCATAATGACGATCGCATACCTTTATCGCGAGCTTCGCATAATCCGCAGGCTCCGACTCGCGGCAATCGATGAGCACAAAATCATTGCCGCAGCCCTGCCACTTCGTGAATTTCATGAGGATACTCCTCCCTTATTAAAGACATTTCATCTCTTAAGTATACCCTATCCATTCCCATTTGTGAACCATTTTTCTTGACGAAAAAAAAGACAGGCCGCATGGCCTGCCTTTCGAGGATCAGTCTGCTTTATGCCGCTGCAGGTAACGCATCGGCAGGATAAGCAGGAAATCAAAGCAGAGAATGAAGAGAACCAAAAGCGCGCCAATACCGTTGGCGATGACGTCGCGGTCTGGAACGAGGCCTGCGCTGAGCAGATACCAGAGATGCACCGCAAGGGTCTCGCCGCCGGCCATGACGTCCGTGTCGAACAGGTGACGGGAAACCGTCGTACCAGCCGTGAAGATCAGGATTGCCGTCTCCCCCATGACACGCCCGATGGTCAGCGTGATGCCCGTGAGGATGCCCGGCATCGCACTCGGCAGGACAACCTTGCAGATGGACTGCAGTTTCGTTGCCCCGAGAGCCAGGCTGGCCTCCTCATAGGAGCGTGGGACCGTGCGGATGGCCTCCTCCGTGACGCGCACGAGCAGCGGCAGGTTCAGCAGGACGAGCGTTAGAGAACCGCCTAGGATACTGAACCCCATATGCATCCAATTGACGAAGACGATCATGCCGAACAGGCCGAGAACGATGGACGGAACCGTCGCAAGGCTCTCAACGGAAAGGCGGATGGCCTTCGTCAGCTTGTTTTCTTTCGCATACTCCGCGAGGTAGATACCCGCCCCGAGTGCTACCGGCACGGAAATAGCCATGGAAATCGCCAGGATATAGAACGAATTGAATGCCTGCGCGCCTACACCGCCGCCCGCCATGATATCGCTGGACTTACTGAAGAGAAAGTGCGGGGTAAGAACCGGAAGCCCTTGATACAGGATGTATCCCAGGAGCATGACCAGCAGCGCCAGGATAAAGATGCCGCTTGCCCAAAGGCCAGCCATGGCAATCTTGTTCTGCGTATTCGCATTCATGCTTCGAGACCTCCCTTGTTGAACTTACGGATGAGCAGGATCATGCCGAGCGAGATGAGCAGCAGCAGGAACGCCATGAAGAACAGGGCGTCACCCCACGCAGAGCCGAAGGGCGTGTTGCCCATCTCGACGACGATATTACTGGTCAGGGTCGCCGTCGGCGTAAAGAGCGTCGTCGGTACCTGCGGCGTGTTGCCAATCAGCATCTGCACGGCCATCGTCTCACCGATGGCGCGGGCCATAGCGAGCACAACAGACGTCATGATGCCTGGGCGGGCTGCCTGCAGGGAGACATGCCAGATGGACTGCCACCACGTGGCGCCCAGAGCAAGGCTTGCCTCTTCCAAGGCTTTCGGAACCGCATTGAGTGCATCGGCACTCAGCGAGATGACCGTCGGCAGGATCATGATCGCGAGCATGAGCGATGCCGCGAGCAGGCCGAAGCCGGCTTTGACGTGGAACACATCACGCAGGAACGGGATAAAGATGATCAGGCCCAGATAGCCGTAGACGACGGATGGAATGGCGACATAGAGGTCGATAGCCGGACGCATGATCCGGACCATCCACGCCGGCGCAACCTTTGAGAGGAAGATGGCGCCGAGGATGCCAAGCGGTGCGCCGATGCCGATGGCCAGAAGTGTCGTCAAAACCGAGCCGGCGATAAACGAAACCGCACCAAAGTGTTTTGTCGTCGGGTCCCAGAGCGCGCCCGTAAAGAACTCGACGGGACTCACGTCGCTGAACATCTGGAAGCCCTGCTGGCCGACAAAGAGGATAACGGCGAAAATCAGAAAAGTCATGCAGCTGGCCATCGCGATGAACGTGTACCGCCCGACCCGGTCCATGAAGAGCCGGCGCTGATGACCTGCGGATGACGGGCCTCCCGTCTGCCCTGCAGCTGTCTGTGCCATAATAAACATCGTTCTCCTTTATTTGTGGATTACTTCTTCATCTTGCTGATGGGGATGAAGCCAAGTTTCTCAACCTGAGAGTTCTGGAACTCATCGCTCATGACATAGTCAAGGAAAGCTTTCACGGCACCTTGCGGCTCACCCTTCGTGTACATATGGCCGTAACCATAGATGGGGTACTTGCCGGCAATGATGTTATCGGCAGAATACTCGACACCGTCGAACTTCAGAACCTTGACAGAATCATCGGCGTACGGAGCATCGACATAGCCGATGGCCCCCGGCGTACTGGAGATCGCTGCACGGACGGCACCGTTAGAATCCTGGATAACGGCATCATCCGTAAATGCCTGGCCTTTCAGCACGACATCCGCAATCGTGGCGCGGGAGCCGGAGGATTTTGCACGATGGATCAGGGTGACTTTCTCATCCTTGCCGCCGACTTCCTTCCAGTTCGTGATCTTGCCCGTCAGGATGCCGATGACCTGGTCCTTCGTCAGATTGTCGACCGGGTTATCCTTGTCCACGATGAAGACGAACGGCTCGACGACGACCTTATGATCGACGAGGCCCTTGTCCTTATACTCATCTGGCAGGTTGACATCCGAATCGCCGATATCGACCGAGCCCTCAGCAACCTGATTCATACCCGTAAAGGAACCGCCGCCGGCGATGTTGACCGTGACGTCCTTATATTTGTCCTGGAAAGCCTCCTGTGCCGGTTTCAGCAGCGGCAACAGAGCCGTAGAGCCCGATGCGCTGACCTTGCCTGAGATGGCAGCACCAGAGCCGCTGCCAGACGACGCAGACTGCGATCCACCGCAGCCCGTGAACACCATCGCCGCGCTGAGCATCAATGCGCCAACGACCATAGAAATTTTGCCGTGTTTGAACATGATTCTTGCCTCCTAATTGAATAACCTCTATCGGGGCTTTCCCCTTACCTCTTATCCTAACAGGAGCGCGGATTTTCGTTGTTATGCGTTTGTAAATCTTCTGTTAAACCGCCGGCATTTTACAGGTGCTCGCCTCTCGTCCCGTTTCAGGCGCTGCCTGTTTATGCTAGAATAAGACGCAGGAGGAATCGAATATGCTTCAAACCAGGATTGCCCGGCGGCAGATGGCCGCTTTTGTTTTTCTTTCCGTCGCCGCACTGTCTCTCTTCGGAGGGTGGCTCATCCATTATTTTCACGCCACAGGCATGCAGGCTGCGGAGGACGGGCTTATCACCAATGCGCGCGTTATCGAGCACACCCTCTCCGGACGCCTTTATGACGCCCCGGAAAAGCTGCAGGATATCGTTGACCATATCAGTGCTGACACAGATCTGCGCATCACGGTCATCGACGCCGACGGCAACGTCCTCGCCGATTCTTCCCACCCGGCAGACGGCCTCGACAACCATCTCGGCAGGGAGGAAATCCAGGCTGCCCTGCAAAAGCACCGGTTTGGCAAAGCGGTACGATACAGCTCTACCCTGAAGCAGGATATGATGTACGTTGCCATTCCCGTTTACGATGAAATAGGAAACCTGGACGGAATCATCCGCACCGCAGCCCCGCTCACGAGAGTAGAGACAGCTTTCGACCGCTCCCGTCAGGGCATTGTCGCCGCACTCATCGTCACGTTCGTGCTCGCCGTCATCCTCTCTCTCTGGCTTTCTTCCCGTCTCACAAAGCCGCTCCACACCATCATCCTTGCGACAAGCGCTATTGCCGGCGGCGAACTCTCACGGCGCATCAACATTCACACGGGGGACGAGTTTGAGATCCTCTCGAAGACGTTAAATCATCTCACCGCCAGCCTGTCGCAGGAAATCCGCCGTGCCCGTGCAGAAAACCGCAAGCTCAACCTCATTTGGGACCACATGGACAACGCCGTCCTGCTGCTCTCCGCCGATGGCAAAATCCTCACGGCAAACCGGCAGGCGATGCGGACGTTTGCACTCTCCCCTGCTGACCTGTATCACCACAGCATTCACGTCCTCAACAGTGCCACGATCTCGGAGACCGCCTGCGATGTACAGAAAAAAGGCGAGGAAAAACTCGAATCCGTCACCCTCGATCTGCAGGGGCGCCCCCATACGTTCCAGGTGTTCTTCTCCGTGCTGCCCGAGGATGGTGAGGCCCCCACCGTTCTCGCCGTGTTCCACGACGTCTCCCTGCTGCAGGAGATGAACAACCGGCAGACCGCGTTCGTGAGCAATGCAGCGCACGAACTCCGCACGCCGCTCACCTCAATTGCCGGATTCGCGGAAATCCTGAAAGAGGACGATTTCCATGACCCGGAACAAAGCCGTCATTTCGCTGCAACGATCTGGCAGCAGTCCCAGCGCATGAAAAAACTCATCAACGACCTGCTGCAGATTGCCCGCCTCGATGCCACGGACAAGGCTGCCCTCGTGCGCAGTCCCGTGGACGTATGCCAGGCTATCCGCCGGACCGCCGCCCAGCTGAAAAGCCGCATCGACGCCAAGCGCCAGACCATTACCATCGACGTACCCCAAGAGTCCATTGTCATCCAGGCGACCGAAGATCTTTTCCAGCAGATCTGCCTGAACCTCACGGAAAATGCCAGCAAATACACGCCAGAGGGCGGCCATATCGAGCTCTCCTGCGGCCAGGATGAAAACTATGTCGTCCTCACCGTCCGCGATACCGGTATCGGCATTGCGCCGAAGGATCAGCCCTTTGTGTTTGACCGGTTCTTCCGCGTGGACAAGTCCCGTTCCCGCGCGGCAGGCGGTAATGGCATCGGGCTCTCCCTCGTCAAATACCTCACGGAACTCTTTCATGGAAAAATCACGCTCACGAGTGAACAGGGAAAAGGAACGACGTTCTGCATCACGTTCCCGGCAGCAATACACAAATCATAAAAAGTCCCTGAAGCCAATACAAACAGCTTCAGGGACTTTTCCGACGGATAGAATCCATCAGACGCGTTCCGCGGTCTCGATGTAGATGACATCTTCGGCGATATTGACCGCGTGGTCGCCAATGCGCTCCAGGTAACGCGAGAGGAACAGGAGGCGCGTGACGCCCTCCTCGCGTTCGCGCGCTGCCTCGTCCGCCACGAAATCCGAGAACGTGTAGAACGTATCTTCAAAGACCTTATCCATATCCGCGCGCATCTTACGCACCTCGTCGGCCTTGGCTACGTCGCTGAGCTCGTATGCGGCCATGGACATATCGAGGATCCCGTAGACGCAGTGCGCAAAGTCGCGCACTGCCTCCAGGCGTTTGGCATCGAGAGGCACCTTGACCTTCAGCACCGTATTGGCGATATCGACGGAAAGATCCGCGATGCGCTCCAGGTCCGAGGCTACTTTATAGCCCGTGTAGATCGCGCGCAGATCATGGGCGATCGGCTGCTGCTTCGCAATGAGCAGCAGGCAGCGGTCCTCGATGTTTCCCAATGCATGATCGATATGCTCATCGCCATCGATGACTTCCTGTGCCAGCGCAGCATCGGACTCCAGCATCGCTTTGACGGCTTTTTTCATGGCCTCAGCCGAGTCGCGCCCCATTTCCGTTACCTTGCTATGCAGTTCGGCGAGCTTCTTGATGTATTCCTGTCTTGTCGTTTTCATTCTTTCTCCTCCCGCATCAGCCGAAACGGCCCGTGATATAATCTTCGGTTTTCTTGTTATGCGGCTTCGTGAACAGCACATCCGTATCGTCGCACTCGATGAGCTTACCGTTCAGGAAGAACGCCGTACGGTCGGAGACGCGTGCAGCCTGCTGCATGTTATGCGTGACCATGACGATCGTGTAGTCTTTCTTGATTTCCGTAACAAGTTCCTCGATCTTCATCGTCGAGACTGGGTCGAGTGCCGAGCACGGCTCATCCATGAGAACCACCTCCGGCGCAACGGCCATAACGCGCGCGATGCAGAGGCGCTGCTGCTGGCCGCCGGACATGCTCAGGCCCGAGCTGTTGAGGCGATCTTTGACTTCCTCCCAGAGGGCCGCGCCGCGCAGGCTCTTCTCCACGATCTCATCGAGCTTCTTTTTGTCCGTGAGACCATGCACGCGACAGCCGTAGGCCACGTTATCGTAGATGGACATCGGGAACGGATTCGGGCGCTGGAAAACCATGCCCACGCGCTTGCGCAGATGGACGAGGTCGGTCTGCGGTGCGTAAATATCCTGTCCGTCGAGCGTTACTTTTCCTTCGATCGTCACGCCGTCGATGAGGTCGTTCATGCGGTTCAGCGTACGCAGGAATGTGGACTTGCCGCAGCCGGACGGCCCGATGAGTGCCACGACCTGGTGCTCCGGCACATCGAGAGAGATATCGAAGAGGGCCTGATGATCCCCGTAAAAGAGATTCAGGTTCTTTGCCTCCATTTTCATAAGCTTGCATGCCTCCTGTTGTATACCCTTGCTACGCTTCCAAGTATACGAAAAGCGCAGCACCGTAGTGTTGCGCTTTTGTTAATTCTATGTAATGTTTACTCCTGCTTGGCAAAGAGAGCCTTCGCAAACTCTTCCGCATTGAACGGGCGGAGGTCGTCAACCTGTTCGCCGACGCCGATCCATTTGACCGGCATCTCAAGCTGGCTCTTGATGCTGATGACGACACCGCCCTTGGCTGTGCCATCGAGTTTCGTGAGGACGACACCCGTGATGGGCGATGCCTTCGTGAAAAGCTTAGCCTGGCTCACGGCGTTCTGCCCCGTCGTGGCATCGAGGACGAGCAGCGTCTCGTGCGGGGCGCCCGGAATCTCGCGGCCGATGACACGGTTGATCTTTTCGAGTTCCTGCATGAGGTTCGCTTTCGTCTGCAGGCGCCCGGCTGTATCGACGATCAGCATATCGATGCTGCGTGCCTTGGCTGCTTTGACGGCGTCAAAAGCGACGGCCGCCGGGTCCGAGCCTTCCTCGTGCTTGATGACCGGCACGCCTGTGCGGTCTCCCCAGACCTGCAGCTGGTCAATGGCGGCAGCGCGGAACGTATCGGCCGCAGCCAGCATAACCTTCCTGCCCTGCGCCTTGTAGTACGAGGCGAGCTTGCCGATGGTCGTCGTCTTTCCTGCGCCGTTGACGCCGATGACGAGCATGACCGTCGGGCCTTCTTCCGCCACGCGCGTCTGGTCGTTCTCCTCCCCCTTCGTGAGGATCGCGGTAATCTCCTTTTCGAGGAACGGAACGAGATCCTCCGGCCCGTTGATTTCCTTCTTCTTGATGCCTTTACGGACGCTCGTCATGAGCTTTTCCGTCGTATCAACGCCGACATCCGCCATGATGAGCGTTTCCTCGATTTCGTCGAGCAGGTCATCGTCGATATCGGCATAGCCGATGACGATTTTCTCGATTTTATTCGTTAGGTTCTCCCGTGTCTTGCTGAGGCCTTTTTTCAGGCGGTCAAAAAATCCCATCTTGTATGTTTCTCCTTATCTTTCGTCTTTTATCTCATCCAGTTTCACGGACAATATCTTAGAGACGCCCGCGTCCTCGATCGTGACACCGTACATCGTATCGACAGCCTCCATCGTGCCCTTGCGGTGCGTGACCACGATGAACTGCGTATGTCCCGAAAATTCTTTGAGGAACCTGCCGAAGCGCACGACATTCGCCTCGTCGAGCGGTGCGTCTATCTCATCGAGCACGGCAAACGGCGATGGACGGTATTTCAGGAAAGCGAAGAGCAGCGCAATGACGGTCAGTGCACGCTCGCCGCCGGAAAGCGCCGAGAGGTTCTGCCTCTTCTTTTCCGGCAGCGTCACGAGGATATCGACACCCGACTCGAGCACGTTATCGGGGTCAAGCAGGCGCAGTTCCGCCGTCCCGCCACCGAAGAGACGCACAAAGATCGCGCGGAAATACTCCTGGATATCGCGGAACGCAGCCTTGAACTGCTTCGTCATCGCCGCATCCATCTCATCGAGGATCTGCTGGAGGTTCTCCCTTGCCTCGACAAGGTCTGTGGCCTGTTTCTGCAGGAAATCGTGACGCTGAGAGAGCTCCTCGTACTCCTGTAAGGCATTCGGATTGACGGGACCGAGTTCATCGATCTTTCGTTTCAGGGAACGCATGCGCCCTTTGATTTCCTCCTCAGGGATATCGAGTGCCTCCTCTGCCGCGCGCTCCGGCGTCAGGCCGAAATCGTGCAGCAGCGTCTCCGCCTTATCCTGCAGGGAAAGCCGTAGTTTTGTCGCCGTGAGCTCAAGGCTGTGCTTCTGCTCACGGATTTCCTCCTGTTTCTGCGCTGCCTTCTTTGCCTCCAGCTCGGCCTCGCGCCCGGCAGCCAATTTTGCCATGCGCTTTTCATAGAGCGCGTTGCTCTCCGCCTTGCCGGCATCGAAAGCGGCCTGCCCTTTCTCGTGCGCGTCGCGGAGTTCCTGCATGCGTTCTTCACTCGTCTCGAGTGTCTGCTGCAGGAGTTCGGCTTCGGCATGGCCATCCCGCAGAGCCTGTTCGGCCTTCTCGATATCGGAGATGCGGGCGGAAACCCGCTCCCGGCTGTGCCGGACGGTCTGCTCAAGGACAGCATGCTTCAGCTCCGTCTCATGGATATGCGTGGTAAGGGCATCGGCTTCCTTCTGGATGGCGTCGCGTTTTTCGGCTGCTTCCCGCGCATCCTGTGTCGTCTCGCGCAGATGGATTTCGAGGGAACCCACAGTGCGGAATACCGTGAGGCGCTTTTTCTGGATTTCCGCAAAGGATGCGCGGCCGGACTCGACATCCTGCCGCAGTTGCTCCAGCTGCGCTTCACCGGCCTTTACCCGCTCCTCATGGTTTGCCACGGCAACGCGCAGGGCAGCACGCTGCTCCGAAGCCTGCTGCAGGGCAGACAGGCTCTGTGCCCGTTCCACTTCCAGCGCCTTCTGCCGGCTGGCCATCTCTGCTGCTTCCTTCTCGATGGTTTCCTTTTCCGCAACGAGTGTGCGGAGCTTTTCCTCCAGCGCATCGATCTCGCCGCGCCGGCTGATGAAGCTTGCCTCATGGCGCCGGCTGCTGCCGCCCTGCAGGGAGCCGCCCGGATTCAGCAGTTCGCCGCCTTTGGTCACGATGCGCAGGCGGTAGCCATTTGCCTTGGCGATGACCAGGGCATGGTCCAGCGTATCGACAACCAGCGTGCGGGCGAGCAGGAAATCGACGACGATGCGGTAGTCCGGGTCGCTCGCCGCAATCTCGCTCGCCCATCCGATAACGCCTTCCCCGTGTACCGTCTGCTGCGGGCGGCGCACAACGAGCGTGGAAAGCGGCAGGAACGTCACGCGCCCCAGGCGCCCCTGCTTCAGATAGGCAATGGCGCCTTTCGCCGTATCGGTATCCTGTGTGACGATGTCCTGCAGGCTGCCGCCGAGTGCTGTCTCGATGGCCGTAACATACCCCTGCGGCACATGGATGAGCTCGGCCACAGCGCCTGCCACACCGCGCCGCCACGGCTCCTTGCTGCGGAGGACGGCACGTGCTGCCTTGCCAAAGCCTTCATACGACTGCTGCATGCGCGTGAGGAATTCCGCCTGCCGTTTTGCATTCTGGATTTCCTGCGCATTGGCGCTGCGCTTTTTCTCGCTCTCGCGGAGTTTTTCCTGCCCATCCCGGCAGGCACGTTCCGCCTTCTGCTGACGCGTCATCGCTTCGAGAACCGCTTGTTCTGCCGTCTCGAGTTCCGCGTGCGCCTGCACAGATGCCTCCTGCTGCTTTTTCTGTGCCTGCTCGGCCAGCGACAGAGCCTGCTCCTGCTCCGTCTGCCCGCCGCTGCCGGCTTCGACATCGCGATCCAGGACGGCCAGTTCCTGTTTCTTCTCCGCCAGCTGCCGGGTCAGTTCCTGCGCCGCCTTTTCCTGCTCTGCCGCATCGTTCACGGCCTGCTGCAGCTCTGCCGACAGTTTTTCAAATTTCGTTTTTTCTTCCTTAAAGAGGTCGCTCGCCAGCAGGAGATCCTGCTCCTGCTGTTTCTGCTCGCGTTCGAGCGCCAGCAGGTCGCGCCGTCCCTCGGCAGCTTCCCGCTCGTGCTGAGCCTTTTCCTCGGCTAATTTCTTCTGGCGGGCATCGCTCTGCGTGCGGCGTTCTTTCAGCGCCGCCATCTCCCGCCCGGCACGTTCAATCTGTTCGCGCAGAGCTTCGTTCTTCGCAGCCTGTTCCCGCATTGCTGCCTCGATGTCCGTGACATCCTTCGCCAGGGCGGCTTTCTTTGCCTCTGCATTCGTCACGCGCGCAGCAGCCTCCGCCGCTGCATCCTCCGCCTGCTTTTCGCGGGCATCGTTCTCCTGCAGTTTAGCACTTTCCTGACCATAGACCTGCGCCAGACTCGTGAGGCGGCACTGATCGTAATCGCTCTGCAATGCCTGCCACCGGCGCGTCTTTTCGGCATGCTCCTGCAAAGGATCGAGCTGCTTCTCGATTTCACCGAGGATGTCCTGTACGCGCACGAGGTTATTCTCGGTATCCGTAAGTTTGCGGACCGATTCCTTCTTGCGATTGCGGTATTTCGTAATGCCCGCCGTCTCCTCAAAGAATCCGCGTCGTTCCTCCGGCCGCGCGTTCAGGATATCATCGATGCGGTTCTGCCCGATGATGCTCATGCCATCATGACCGATACCGGTATCGGCAAAGAGCTCATAGATATCCTTCAGCCGGCAGCGCGCACGGTTGATGAAAAACTCGCTCTCACCGCTGCGGTAAAGCCGTCTCGTGATAACCACCTCGCGGAAATCGACGGGCAGCGTGCCATCGTTCTCCATGACGAGGGACACCTCCGCCACGCCAAGTGCACGGCGGCTCGCCGAACCCGTAAAGATGATATCCTCCGATTTCGTGCCGCGCAGATTGCGTACGTTCTGTTCGCCGAGTACCCACCGGATGGCATCGGTGATGTTGCTCTTGCCGGAACCATTCGGCCCGACGATGGCCGTGATGCCCTGGTCAAAATCAATCGTGATCTTATCGGCAAAGGATTTGAAGCCATAAGCTTCCAGCCGTTTCAACTGCATATGCTATCCTTCCTGTCGGATGTGGATGATGTTATAATCCACCTATTCTACCTCATTTTATCATAGCTCCGGGTACTTGTGAAGGATAGCCGTCATACCACGCAGCAACTACACGCTGTAAAATTTGGAACAGGATAAGGACTTCGGACATATTTACTCTTATTTTTTTTTATGATAGAATAACCATGGCGAATATTGATGAGATTGGTTTCCCTTTTTGTGTAAAGGTTTCTAAAAGGATTGCATTTTCCTTTTAGAATCTTTCAATCCGTCACCCCTATTTGACGGATAAAGGGCGATTCCGTCAAATTTGCTTTCATTTCCCTCCCCTAAGTTATTCAAAGTCTTTCAGTCCCATTCAAAATTCTATCAAGAAGGTATCTCTATGAATCTGAAAAAGCCCCTGTTCCATTACGCGGACCGGTGGGGTAAGAACCGCGCGCTGCATGCGATGCAGAACGGCATGATCCTCATGCTCCCCTTCATCTGCATCCACGCCATAGCAGCCGCACTTCTTACGCTTCCGTTCGCAGCCTGGCAGTCTCTGCTGCATAACAGCGTGCCGGGTCTTTACTATGCGCTTGCTGCGCTCTATCAGGCGACGGCAAACTACTTCTCCGTGCTCCTCACGGCTGCAATCAGCTATGGTTTTGCCCGCGAATGGCATTTGAAGCCATTCCGGAGCATGCTGCTTTCGCTATCGACCATCGGCACGTTCTGGATTTTTTCCGGACAGCAGCTCCAGTATCTCACGACATCCGGCATCTGCACGGCTATCGTTTCCGCCCTGTTCACGAGTGCCATTTATCTGAAGCTTTCCATATGGCAGCCCCTTGCCCGTCATATGCGCCGCCCGCGCTGCCATATCAACACACATCTCTACGATGTCATCTACGCCATCCCGCTCGCCACGGTCGTCTTTATCGCCGCGATTGCGACGCAGATCCTGATCATCACACTCGGAAATGGCGTTCTCATCGAGAATCGGATCCTTTCGGCTGTCGGCGGTTTCCTCGCCCTGTTCGACGGCATGCCGCTCGTAGGTCAGGCTGTGTACGCCATGCTTTCGAATGGCCTTTGGTTCTTCGGCATTGACGGACAGTATGTATTCTATGGTGCGCACAGCGCCTTCGTTGGGCAGCAGGCCCAGGCAGCACTGACGGCAGGAGCCATTCCCGATGTGCTCATGAACCAGTCTTTCCTGAATTCCTTCATGATGCTCGGAGGCTCGGGTTCCGCCCTTGCCCTGATCCTCACGATCCTTTGGACCAGCCGGCAGAAATTCTCCCGCCAGGCGGCAAAGATGTCGCTGCTCCCCGCCATGCTGAATGTCGGAAGCGTACTCGTTCTTTCCCTGCCGATTATCGGCAACCCGATTTTCCTCATTCCCTTTGTCCTAATTCCGATGGCCAACCTGCTTATCGCGTATGGATTCACCACGATGGGGGCAGTGCCGCTGACGCTGACCGATGTTCCGGACGCCGTTCCCGTATTCCTCAATGGCATGACAGCCACGGGCTCTCTGGATGGAGCCGTGCTTCAGTTCCTGCTGTTGGGTCTGGATATGATTCTTTACCTTCCCTTCGTGCTTCTCTACGATGATTACCGTGCGACGCAGGTCTCCCGCCTCACCCAGCATATGGTAAAACTCCATCAATGGTGCGAGTCCCGTGCGGAACGCGTCAATCCGGCGAACTTCAACGAGCAGCAGTCGCTGATCTTCTCCTGGCTGTCAAGTGATCTCGCCGAGGAACTCGATGACGAGCATCCGAAAAACATGTTCATGGTCTATCAGCCACAGGTCGACAGCACGGGCCATTGCATCGGTGCGGAGGCGCTCATCCGCTGGAACCATCCGAATGCCGGCTTTATCTACCCACCGCTCATCATCACGCTCGCCAAGCAGAGCGGACTCCTGCCGAAACTCGAGCAGTTCATCTTCCGCGATGCCTGCGAATGCATTGCCACGCTCGAGAAAAAGCTCGGCACCGGCTCCAATTTCAAGATTTCGGTGAACATTACCGGCGATTCCCTCCTCTACGACGGGCTCAATGAGTCGGTAAAGGACATTACGACGGCCAACGGCATCTCTCCGGAGAAGCTTTGGATCGAGATCACCGAGCAGGATACGATCACGCTGAACCGCCGCACGGAAATCAATCTCAAGAATCTGCGCGATCAGGGCCATAAGCTCATCATCGACGATTTCGGCATGGGCCAGACCTCGATCACTTATCTGCAGACCGGCATTTTCGGCATGGTCAAGCTCGACGGCAGCATCACCAAAAAGGTGCTGACCGATGAAAAGAGCCAGCAGATCATCTCCTCGCTCACGGATCTCTCGAAGCGCATGGATCTCGTGACCGTCGCCGAATACGTCGACAATGTGCCCCAGCGCGACAAACTGCGTCACCTCGGATGCGATATCTTCCAGGGCTATCTCTACAGCCCTCCGGTATCGAAGGACGATCTCATCCGCCTCATGACGCATCAGGCACCGGATACACCGGAACCAACACCGGATATGGAAGAAGAATTGGCGATGGCTTAATCCTTACATGAGCAATCGAAAAAAGCCCCTTTACCGGACATCCTGCGATGTCAACGGTAAAGGGGCTTTTTGATTGCTGCTATGCCATTATGCAATGGCCATCAGCGCATCACAGACCTCTTCCCTGCGCTGCTTGCTGGTCCGCATGCGGTACATGCGGTACGGAACGATAAATTCCTCTGGCATCTCATCCGCGCATGCCACGGTCGGATCCGGCATCTGAAGGACATCCTCCATGACCGCCATCGCGTACATGAGGCCCTCCAGTTCCGTATCTGCCTTTTTTCGGCCCTCTGCGATAAGGACGCGGCATGCACCGATGGTCGGCAGCAGGAAGTCATCCTCTGCCGCCTCGCACTGCTTTTCCAGCTGATTCAACGTAAAGTCGATATTCATGTTCATCGTTGCCGTGAACTGCGCTATCTCATCGCTCTTCTGCTCCAGCTGTTCCTGAATCGGATGATTCATGGTTCACCTTCTTCCTTTCAAAAACTTTACGAACTTTTTACGGTAACAAGATTATATCACTTTCACGGGCTCTCCGCCAACTGTTTTCCGAAATTTTTCCGCCAAAAAACCCGCCATAGCGAAAAATATGGCCTGAAAATACGAAAACGGTAAACAAATTTTATCCCAGGCTATGGAAAAATGCTATCAATATGATTATAATAAAGAAGGAATACATCATTCGGAGGACTTATTTATGTTGAAAATAGCGATTTACGGCAAGGGTGGAATCGGCAAGTCGACCATGACGAGCAATCTCGCAGCGGCATTCGCCAAGCTCGGGAAACGCGTCATCCAGATCGGATGCGACCCAAAGGCCGACTCGACGATCAATCTGCTCGGCGGCGAGCCGCTCATGCCGGTCATGGAATATATGCGGAAATACGATAAGGAGCCGGAAAAGCTCGAGGAAATCTCCCGTACAGGATTCGGCGGCATCCTCTGCATCGAGACGGGCGGACCTACTCCCGGTCTCGGCTGCGCTGGACGTGGCATCATCGCGACCTTCAGCCTGCTCGAGGATATGGAATTATTCGAGAGGTTCCGGCCGGATGTCGTCCTTTACGATGTTCTCGGCGACGTGGTATGCGGCGGCTTTGCCGCGCCGATACGCAAAGGCTATGCCGACGATGTCCTCATCGTGACCTCTGGCGAGAAAATGGCACTCTACGCCGCCAACAACATAGCCACAGCCGTCGAGAACTTCCAGGACCGCGGCTATGCAAAGGTTCGGGGTATCATCCTCAATCACCGGAACGTACCGAAGGAAACAGAAAAAGTAAAAGCTTTTGCCGACAGCAAGGGAATTGATATCGTTGCGGAAATCCCGCGCAGCGACGATATCAACAATTTCGAGGAAGAAGGCAAAACCGTCATCGAAGGCAATCCGGAATTGCCGATCAGCCAGGCTTTCCTGACGTTAGCCCGTGAGCTGCTCGAGGACCATGAATAAGAAAGGATGTGCCTCTGCTATGTCAGAGAAACCATTTTACCGGACAGCTGCCGAGCTCGCCGAACAGGGAACAGCGAACCTGCCCGAGGAATTCCGCACAGATGCGCATCTCATCTGGAATTCCCCTGCCGCACTGGATTTCAATTCCCCTGGTGCGCAGGGATTCGGTGTCAAACGTGCCGGCCTCTCGATTCCCGGTTCCATCATGCTGCTCATCTCCCCGGGATGCTGCGGACGAAACACGGCGGCACTTCGCGGATCCGGGCACTATGGGGAGCGCTTCGCCTTCTATGAACTCGATGACAACGATATCGTCACGGGCCGCCATCTGAAGCGCATCCCCGAGGCAGTGCAGGCCTTTGTCGCCAGCCGGGAGAAACGTCCGAGCGTCGTCATGCTCTGCCTCACCTGCGTCGATGCCCTGCTCGGCACCGACATGGACCGGATCTGTGAGCGTGCGGAAAATGCCTGCGGTATCCCCGTACGCCCCTGCTACATGTATGCCCTCACGCGCGATGGCAGCCATCCGCCGATGGTCGCCGTCCGCGAGACGATCTACAGCCTTCTTGAGCCCGCGAAAAAGCATCCCGATGCATGCAATATCCTGGGATACTTCACCCCGTTGGCAGCCAGCTGTGAATTGATGCGGATCCTGAACGGTTTCGGGATGAAGGCGATCCGCCAGCTCCCTTCCTGCCGGACTTACGAGGAATACCAACGCATGGCAGAGGCCAATTTCAACCTCGTTCTCGACCCCGAAGCACGTGCCGCGGCGGCCGACATGGAAAAACGGCTGCACATCCCTTACATCGAATTACACCGCACCTACCAGTTCGATAAAGTCGCCAATCAGTACCGTGCCCTTGCCCGCACCCTTGGCGCAAATTTATCCGGACGTACCAGCTATGAGTGGACCACTCTGCAGCAGATCGAGATGTTCTGCCGCTATCATAAAGATATCCACTTCGCCATCGGAAGCCGCCTGAACGGCAATTCCTTCGATCTTGCTCTCGCCTTTGTGCGCTGCGGCCTTACTGTCGAAGAAATCTTTGCCAATCCTCGCGCCGGGGATGCTTATTATCTCCGCGAGCTCGGCCGCCTCAGCCCGGATACGCGTATCTATACCAACCTTTCCCCGTCCATGGTCAACTATCGTCCGGAGGAGTCCGGCGTTACGTTCGCTATCGGCGAAGATGCCATCTGGTATCATCCCGGCATCCGCGGTATCGCTTGGAACGAGGAAATTCAGCCGTTCGGATTTGCCGCTATCCACAATCTCTTCGGTGCCATGGCTGCGGCACTGCAGCCCGGGCACATTCCCATGAGACGCCCATCCGGCAAGACAGCAAAGGAGGCATCCTGCTGATGAAAGGATTACGACTCTACCTTGCCCCATTTGCTCCGGATGACAGCGGGGCGGCATCCGTCCTTTATCCGCTCGGCGGTCTCGTCGTCATCTGCGATGCGGGCGGCTGTGCCGGCAACATCTGCGGCTTTGACGAGCCTCGCTGGGGGCTGGGAGACAAGACGAGTGCGGTTTTCAGTGCAGGCCTCCGCGACATGGATGCCATCATGGGCCGCGACGACCGGCTCCTGGAAAAGATGAAACGTGCCTGCCAGGACGTGGATGCTCCGTTCGCCGCTATCATCGGCACGCCTGTGCCCGCCGTGATTAGCACGGATTTCGATGCCCTCGCGCACATGGGCGAAACCCGCCTCGGTATCCCTGTCGTCGCCGTTCCCACGACCGGAACGCACCTCTATGACGAAGGCATCAGCCTGGCGCTCCTCTCCCTGTTTCAGCGCTTCTCCACACCATGCAAAAACCAGGGCAGCCGCCGGATTCTCGGCGTCCTCGGGGCCACGCCGCTCGACCTCAGCGATATCACAGCGGACCCGCTGCGCCAGGCTCTCGAGCCCGAGGGTTGGGAGGAGATCCGCATCTATGGCATGGACGGCAGTCTCGATGCCTACCAGCGCGCCGCCGAAAATACCCGGAATCTCGTCTACAGTCCCGCCGGACTCGCTGCCGCAAAATGGCTGAACCAGCATTACGGCACCCCCTATGAAATCCGCTGTCCGCTCACCCAAAGCGAATCCGCGGACGCGCAGCACCTCATCTCATACCTGAAACAGCACCCGAGCCGCGTCCTTGTCGTGCATCAGCAATACCATGCCAATGCCATCCGGGACGCCATCGAGCAACAGGTTTCTGACGCCTCGGTCACCTGTGCGACCTGGTTTATGCAGGACGCGGACAAAAGCCGGCCACAGGATAAGCATTTCACGGAAGAAGATGCATTCCGCAGCTGCCTGCAGGAACAGGACTTCGACATTCTTCTCGCCGACCCTGCCTTCCGCCGCGCCTTGCCACAGGGCCCCACGATTTCCTTTATCCCCCTTCCACATTTTGCGATAAGCGGGGAAGATAACTAAAAATATCTACGAAAGTTGGTTGTTATTGTGTCCATTTACCATAGTAAAGTTTACGGCATCGTCCAGGGTGTTGGTTTCCGCCCGTTTGTCGATCGTCTCGCCGCGAAGCATCACATCTTCGGCAGCGTCAGCAACAAGGGCCCTTACGTCGAAATCTTCGCTCAGGGCAAAGAAGACGATTGCCAGGCATTCTATCAGGGACTCAAGGCGGAGGCGCCGGAGCGATCCGCCATCCTGAAGGTCGACACCGAGCCTCTCGACGTGCCCGAATCCTACACGGCATTTTCCATTATCGAGAGTGCCAGGGAGCGCGGCGATATCTTCGTCTCCCCCGACATCGCAACCTGTGACAAATGCCGTGCCGAACTTTACGACCCAGACAACCGCCGCTACCTGCATCCTTTCATCAACTGCACGGCGTGTGGTCCGCGCCTCACGATTCTCGATCGTATGCCCTACGACCGCGAGCGCACCAGCATGAAAGAGTTCCTCATGTGCGACACCTGCCACGACGAATACACCGATCCGGACAGCCGCCGCTATGATGCGCAGCCGGTCTGCTGCAACGACTGCGGCCCGGAAGTCTATATCATAGGTGATGAATCTTGCCGTGGCGCTGCCGCCATCACGCGCACGCGGAAAACGATTGCCGATGGCGGTATCGTCGCCATCAAAGGCATCGGCGGATTTCACCTCGCCTGTGATGCCCGCAATGCGGACGCCATCGCTCGTCTCCGCCGCCTCAAGCACCGCCCCGTCAAGCCCTTTGCCATCATGGCGCGCGATATGGATGCCGTACGCCGCGAGGCAGAGCTTCTCCCCGGACAGAAGGAGATTCTCACCGGGCATCAGAAACCCATTATCCTTCTGAAACGGAAACAGACGGCAGACGGTGCAGAGATTGCGGACATCGTCGCCCCTGGCAATCCAAAAATCGGCCTGATGCTGCCGTACAATCCGGTGCAGATGCTGCTCTTCGACTATCCGGATGATGTCCAGGAACGCATGCCCGATGTCCTCATCATGACGAGCGGCAACCCATCTGGGGCTCCCATCTGCCGCGACGATAAAGGTGCGCTCGAAGCACTTTCCGGCTTTACGGACCTCATGCTTTCGCATAACCGCAAGATCCTCATCCGTGCGGATGATACCGTCATGGACTATCTCGATGACCAGCCCTACATGATCCGCCGCAGCCGCGGCTATGCCCCGCTGCCCTTCATGCTCAAAAACGATTGGCATGGTCAGGTCCTCGGTATCGGCGGCGAGCTCAAGAACACCTTCTGCGTCGGCAGGAACAATCTTTTCTATCCATCGTCCTACGTTGGCGATATGAGTGACCTCCGCACCGTTCTTGCACTCAAGGAAACCATCGGGCGTCTCACGGAACTGCTCGAGACCGAGCCAACGATTATCGCCTGTGACCTGCATCCACGCTATAACACGACCACGGTTGCGAAAGAACTCGGCCTGCCGATTTTCCCGGTACAGCATCATTATGCACACATTCTCAGCTGCATGGCAGAGAATACTTTCGATGCGCCCGTCATCGGCGTCTCTTTCGACGGAACCGGTTATGGTACAGACGGCACCATCTGGGGCGGCGAAATCCTCCGCTGCGATTACGATGGCTTCGACCGTCTCGGCAGCATCACGCCATTCCAGCAGGCAGGCGGCGACAAATCCTCCACCGAAGGCTGGCGAATTGCCATTGCGATGCTTTACGGACTCACGAAAGATAAGGAAAAGGTGAAAGCCATCAACGAAGAACTGCACCTCTGCGACGAAAAAGAACTCACGGCGCAGTTCTTCATGGCGGACCATCACGTCAACACGATCACGAGCACGAGTGCGGGGCGCCTCTACGATGCCGTCAGCGCGATCCTTGGTATCCGGCGCGCCTCCACATTCGAGGGTGAGGCATCCATGTATCTCCAGTACGCCGCAGAACGCGGTGCCGCCCGCCTCACCAAGGAGATGAAGGACGTCAACCTGCTGGAACTCACCGAACTTCTCACCATCGAGGATGCGGGCGAATGCTTCCATCTCCCGACGGACCGTCTCTTCGCAGACCTTTTGCGTGCCCGACTGGAGGGTACGGCACCGGACTCCCTGGCGTGGACGTTCCATGCCGGCCTCGCGGCGATGATCCTCAATGCCTGTGAGAAAGCCCGCGAACAGACTCACCTCCATACGGCTGCCCTGTCGGGTGGGGTATTCCAGAATACGCTGCTCACGGAACTCGTGACGAATCTGCTGAAGGAGCATCACTTTACGGTCCTTCGCCACAGCCTCATCCCGCCAAACGATGGAGGAATCTGCCTTGGGCAGGCAGCTGCAGCCATGTATCATATCAACCATAACGAAAAGTAAGGAGATTCTATCTATGTGTGTAGGTTTACCCGCAAAAGTCGTAAAAATCCAGAATGGCACGGCACTCGTTGATGCCTCAGGCGCGCGCAGAGCCGTCTCTGCTGAGCTGCTCGATCATGTCGATCCCGGCGATTTTGTCATGGTGCACGCCGGTATCGCCATCGCCAAGATTACGAGCGATGACACTGAAGAGGCCACGGATGTGCTCGCCTCGCTCTGATCCCCGGGATTTCCCCATATCAACCATAAGGAATGACGTATCTTGAATGAACAGCTGAAAAAGGCCCGTGCGCTCGTCACGGGATATCAAGGCCGCCCGCTCCGCATCATGGAGGTCTGCGGCACGCATACCCATGAGATTTTCCGTCTCGGCATCCGCCAGCTCCTGCCGGAAAGCATCGCGCTGATTTCCGGACCAGGCTGCCCGGTCTGCGTGACGCCGACAGCATATATCGACGAAGCCATCTGGCTCGCTTTGGAAAAACAGGTCACCATCTGCACGTTCGGTGACCTCGTCCGCGTGCCGGGATCGAAAAAGAACCTCGCCGAAGCCCGCAGCGAAGGCGCGAACGTACAGGTTGTCTACACGCAGCTCGATGCCGAGAAATATGCAGCCGCGCACCCCGATGAGGAGGTTGCCTTCCTCTCCGTCGGCTTTGAGACCACGACACCGGGCGCGTGCCTCGCCGTCAAACGAGCGAAAGAAGCCGGCCTCACGAATTTCTCCCTGCTCACGGCAAACAAGACGATGCCTGCCGCCTATCTCGCCATGGCGGGCAGCTGCGATGCCTACCTCTACCCCGGCCATGTCTGCGCCATTGCGGGTACGGGCGTGCCGGAATCCCTGGTCGAAAAAGGCATCTCCGGTGTCGTGACGGGATTCACGGCGAGTGAAATCATCACGGCACTTGCTGTGATCATCAAGAAATCCCAGGAAGGCAAGCCATTCTTCGTCAATGCCTACCCACGCGTCGTAAAACGCGAAGGAAGCCCTTCCGCCCAGCAGCTTGTTGCCTCCATGATGGAAGACTGCGATACGGAGTGGCGCGGTCTCGGCGTGATCCCGAGGAGCGGCCAGCAGCTGAACGCTGCCTATGCCGCCTTCGACGCGCGAAAGAAGTACCAAATCCCTCCGCAGGCAGGCAAGCCCAACCCGGCCTGCCGATGCGGAGACATCCTGCGCGGTGCCTGCACGCCGCCGGACTGCCCGCTTTTCGGCAAAGTCTGCACGCCGGAAAAACCGGTCGGAGCCTGCATGGTCTCGCATGAGGGTGCCTGCTCGGCCTGGTATCAGTATGGAGGAAATTTCTAAATGACGAATCACGATAACGACAAACGCATTACGCTCGCCCACGGTGCCGGAGGACGCCAGACAGCGGCACTCATCCAGGATGTCTTCGCGAAATATTTTGCGAACCCCGAGTTCACATCGGATGATGCGGCCATCCTGCCCCTTGGCGGTAAGAAGGCCGCCTTTACGACAGACGGCTTCATTGTCTCGCCGTGGCAGTTTCCGGGCGGCAACATCGGCAAGCTCAGTATCTGCGGCACGGTCAACGACCTCTCCTGCATGGGCGCACAGCCGAAATATCTCTCCTGCGCCATGCAGATTGAGGAGGGCTTCCGCCTTGCTGACCTCGAGACCATTGCCCAGTATATGGCAGAAACGGCTGCGGAGGCAGGTGTGCGCATCGTCGCCGGGGATACCAAGGTCGCCGGCCGCGGCCAGGTGGACCATATCTTCATCACGACGACGGGCATCGGCGAGGTCATGGAGGGAGCTCATCCTGCCGGAAACCGTGCCGCAGCGGGCGACGCGATCATCGTAACGGGCGACATCGGCCGCCACGGCTGCACGATCCTGCTCGCAAGGAATGACTTCGATATCCAGGCTGAGGTCACGAGTGACTGCGCGCCGCTCTGGGGCACCGTGAAGTCCATGTTCGACAGCCTCGAGCCAGCGGATAAAGGCGATATCCATGTGATCCGCGATGCCACGCGCGGCGGAGTTGGCACCGTTCTCTATGAAATTGCGGACGAAAGCCGTATCGGCATCCGCCTGTACGAAGCGGATATCCCTGTCGCCCCCGCTGTCAAAGGTGTCTGCGGCATGCTCGGCCTGAATCCGCTCTACCTCGCCTGCGAAGGCCGCCTCGTCGTCTTTGCCCCAAAAGCCATCGCCCCCCATCTCGTCGAAGTCCTGCGCCAGGGGAAATACTCACAGAACGCGGCCATCATCGGCGAAGTCACCGCCGAACATGCTGGCAAGGTCGTCGTTGAAACGGAAATCGGCACGCAGACCATGCTCCCCGCTCCGGGTGGCGAATTATTGCCCCGAATCTGTTGACTTCGAGTATGGCGCCCCCGTTGAGGGAGCTGTCGCCGCAGGCGACTGAGGAGGTCTCCTGCACTACGATATAATCTGTGAGGTGTTTTCTTTTGCTACAGAAGCTGAACGGCCATCCCTCCCGCGCCTGCATGCGCCTGGCGGAGGCCGAGTTCCCTGCCCCTTTTGCCCATACGCTCGAGTACTCTTCTCCGGCACGAGGCACCTGGAATATCGTCCATACGGGCATGCAGCTGCCGGAATCGCATCAAATCTATATCTGTGCCTCCGGCTGCCTGCGCGGCGTCGTCCTCACGGCGGCGGAAATGGGTGCGATGGACCGTTTTTCTTCCGTGGAAGTCAAGGAGAAAGACCTCGTCGATGTCGACAACGAAGCATTCCTCATCGACGGCATCTCTGATATCATCGACCGCCTGCCGCAGAAACCGCGCGCGATTCTCGTCTTCCCCGCCTGCGTGCACCATTTCCTTGGCGTGAATTTCGACTATGTCTACGGCAATCTGCGCCACCGTTACCCGGATATCGACTTCATCCCCTGCATGATGGACCCTATCCGGCAGACGCGCAGCATCACACCAGAGCAACGTGAGCGCCGGGAAATCTACCGCCAGCTTCGCCCACAGGCGCATGAGGAAAAGGCGTGCAATATCCTGGGCAGCAACCTGCCAACGGACCCGGATAGCGATCTCATGCGCCTGCTCACGGATAACGGCTGGACGGTACGGGATATGACAACGTGCAGCACCTATGACGAGTTCCTTGCCATGGCAAAAGGCCAGTTCAATATCTGGTACAACACATTTGGCGGGCCAGCGGCCAGGGACTGCGAAAAGCGGCTCCAACAGGACAGCCTCCACCTCCCTCAGCTTTGGGGCTATGAAGAAATCACAGAAAATCTCCATCGCCTTGCGGATCGCATCGGCGTCCCACGCCCCGACTGGCGTCTGCGTATCGCTGAATGTGAGCTCGCACTCGATGCCCTGCACGAGCTCATCGGAGACACGCCCATCGCCATCGACCTGAGCTTCGTCTTCCACCCCTTCAGTCTCGCCCGGCTCCTCCTCGAGCACGGCTTTCACGTCACACAGATCTTCGCGGACGCCGTATTTCCTGAGGACGAAGCCGATTTCCGCTGGACAAAGGAACATGACGGAGACATCGAACTTTGGGCTACGAAAAATGCGGATCTCCGTCTCATGGACCGCCATGCTGCGTCCGGAAAAACCGGGCAGAAACTTCTCGCGCTCGGTCAAAAGGCGGCGTATTTCAACGATACCCCCTACTTCGTGAACTTCGTCGAGGGTGGCGGGCTCTTCGCCTTCGAAGGAATCATCAAACTCGCCCATCTCATGTCAGAAGCCTTCCTCATCCCGAAGGATACCCGCTCCCTCGTGCTGCAGAAAGGCTGGGGAGGACCGTGCTGCCTATGCTGAACCAGACTGCCCGCATCATTTCCACCTACTCTGCCGATACGTTCGGTGTCTGCTCCGCTCTTTTCGAGCTCGGCGGCATGGTCGTCATCCATGACCCATCGGGATGCAACTCCACCTATACGACGCATGACGAGCCCCGCTGGTACGACCATGACAGCATGATCTATGTCTCTGCGCTCAACGAGCAGGACGCCATCCTCGGCAACGATACCCGTTTCCTCGATGAGACCATTGAAACGGTCCGCCAGCAGCAGCCGGCGTTTGTCTGCCTCATTGCCTCACAGATTCCCTTCCTCATCGGCACGGATATGGCAGCGCTCGCCCGCATCGTCGAGAAAAAAACCGACGTGCCGGTCTTCACGCTGCCGACGAATAATATGCACTACTATGAGCGGGGCATCTACTTTGCACTCGAAAAGCTCGCGAAGCATGTGGCAGCCGTTACGAAGGGCAAAGAAAAGGCATGGGCTCCGGCAGGAAAGACCTTCCAGCACCTGACAACGAAAGCTCCTTCTCTTACCCTCAATATCCTGGGCGTCACACCGCAGGATTTCTCGGTGAACGGCAGTGAGGACACGATGCATATCTGGGCGAAAAGCCATGGATTTCATGTGCAGAGCTGCTGGGCAAGAAAAACCAGCCTCGCGGAAATCGAACAATCCGGCCACGTAGATGTCAACCTGGTCGCGACCTACGGCGGGCTCGGCGCTGCCCGCGTCCTCCAAAAAGAACTTGGCATTCCCTTCGTCATCGGCGCACCAATCGGCGTCATGCAAACGTACCTCGCAAAAGCTTTACCCAAAACCGCCGAAGACAAGCAGACGCGCTGCCCGTTCCTCAAGGATGCCGGGCAGCGGGATTTCCTCACCGAAGAGCTTGACAAGGCTGTACTCCCCCATACGGAAGGGTCCGCTTTGCATCAGGCATCCCCATCCAGCCTGCTCATCGGTGAAAGCGTCTATGCGCAGTCCCTCGCAGAGGCGATTGCCTCCGCAACGGGGCATCCTTTCCGCGTCATCGTACCGATGGAGACGGAGCCCTGCCTGCTGCGCCGCGATACCATCCGTGTCATAGATGAAGTGGACCTGGAACCGCTCTTTGCGCAGGCTCCCAGTATCATCGGAGACCCGATGTACCAGCCCATCCTGCCGAAGACGAGCCGGTTCATCCCCCTGCCGCACGAAGGGTTCTCCGGCCGCCTCTACGAGCGCCAGATCCCGAATCTCATCCATGCGGACGCCCTGCAGCAATTCTTGACGAAAATCTAAAGCAGCAAAATAAGCCGTTACCAATCCATGGTAACGGCTTATTGGATTATCGAAAAACCTGAATCAGTCCGGAATCTTGTAGGCTCCGTCATGAATCTCCGTCTCATTGAAGAAGATGTGGATTTCGCGGTTCGCGCTTTCCGGGCTGTCGGATGCATGGACCGCATTGCGGTTGCTTGCCGTAGCGAACTGTTTGCGGATTGTACCTTCCTCAGCCTCATCCGGATTTGTCTTGCCGTTGAGCTTACGGACTTTCTTGATCGCGTTCTCACCCTCGAGCACCATGGCAACGATAGGACCGGACGTCATGAAACCGACGAGATCGTTATAATACGGGCGGCCGATGTGCTCCTCATAATGGATCGATGCAAGGCGCTCATCCATCTGCATGAGCTTCATCGCAACGATGCGCAGGCCTTCCTGCTCATAGCGCTTGATGATATCGCCGCTGTAGTGTTTCGAAAACGCATCCGGCTTGATGAGTACGAGTGTTTTTTCCATGAATGTGAATACTCCTTTTACAGCAATTCTGCCTGGTCTTTATATTTCTCAAAAATCTCTTGATAGGTTTTGGAGAATTCGTGATAGTTCAGGGACGATGCATGCAGAGCCTCGATCTCATCGTCGCGGAGCGAGCGGATCAGGCGCGCCGGTTCACCGAATACGAGTGAATCATGCGGGATGCGGCGTCCTTCCGGGATAAGGCTGCCCGGCCCGATGATGACATTGTCGCCAATGCGGACATGGCCGAGGATAATCGAGCCCATGCCGACAAAGACATGGCTGCCGATTTCCGTCGCATGGATGATGCAGTTATGCCCGATGATGACCTCATCGCCAATGACAAGATGGTGATGAGCTGTCGTATGGATGGTCGAGTTATCCTGGATATTGGTGAGCTTGCCGATGCGGATCGGCATGAAGTCCCCGCGGATGGAGACGCCGAACCAGACGCTCGAGCCTTCCCCGATCTCGACATCGCCTACGATAGCGGCCGTCGGGGCCACAAACACGTCCTGCGCAATTTTTGGCGTTTTGTCTTTATAAGGAACGATAAATGCCATAAAAATCCCTCCTAAATTTATTCTTTTCTAAGGGATTCGTCATTCAGCAGACATTTTCCTTCTTCCAGTCGCGAAAAATTTTCACCTGCTCGGAGAAGATCCACTGTCCGACCTCCGGGCCACGCAGCCCGGGCGGTGCCTCACGACCAGAAACCCGCAGCAGCGGGATAATCTCCTCCGCACGTTCCAGATAATACGGCAAGCTGTGATGGTCCGCGCGGATGATTGCCAGGAAATCGGACACAGGAAGCACGTTCGCCTGTTTCTGCATCGCAACAAGCAAAGCCGTAATCTTTCCAGGCTTTGTGAGACGCGGCGCCCTCATATGTTCCCGGATGACAAAGGATGCCGCCTGCACCCACTGGTGCGGCATCGTCATGCGCTGATTCCATGTACGCAGGACATCCAGGCCACGCACCTCATGGCCATAATGATGCGGGAGCATGCTCTCAGGCGTCGTTCCTTTTCCGAGGTCATGCGCGAGTGCTGCGAACCGTGCGGTAAGGGAGTCCGTATCCCGTGCAACGGTATCCACGACAAACATGCTGTGCTCCCAGGCATCTCCCTCCGGATGAAACGCTTCCGGCTGCGTCTTGCCGATCAGTGCGGCGAGTTCCGGAAACGGTGCATCCAGGACATCTGCTTTCTCCAGTGCACGGAAAAACACCGATGGCTTTGGCGTTCTCAGTGCCCGCGTAAGCTCACCGAGCAGGCGCTCCTGCGGTTCGTCTGCCAGTTCTTCGCGGCAGGCATGCATATAGCCATACGTCTCCTCCGTGATGGTAAAACCGAAGGCAGCGGACTGCCGCGCGGCGCGCAGCGCACGCACAGGGTCCTCCGTAAAATGCGCGGAAACGGCACGGATCCTGTGCTGTGCGATGTCCTCCTGCCCGCCAAACGGATCAATCAGGGTCTTCGCCTGCCCGTCTTCCGTCAGTTCTGCGGCAATCGCATTCATCGTCGTATCGCGGCGCCAGAGGTCCTCCTCCACGGTTACGGCAGGCGTGTATTCCGTAACAAAACCCGTATATCCGCTTCCCGTCTTGCGTTCCTTCCGCGCAAAGGCCACCTCTGAGCTCTCTCCCGCTATCGAGAGGAGATAAACTGGAAAGCTGTTGCCGACTTTCTGCGCATCAGGGAACATCCCGCAGAAATCCATTTCGGACAGACCCGACACCATATAGTCTTTATCGTGCGGCTTTACACCGCGCAACCGATCGCGGACCCATCCGCCAACGATAAACGCCCTGCCGCCAAGTTCACGCACCTTTTGGGCAAATTCGGCTTCCGTCAAACAATCTCCTCCCCCTCGGCAAAAAAACTACCCTCTTTGCCTATGCAAGAGGGCAGCAGGGATATTATTCGTGGTTAATGATATGGGCACCGCGGCGGTCGAGGTCGAGCACGAGAACCCGGGAGCGGACACAGTGGTTCGCAAACGTTACACGCATGCTCTCGCCTACGCGGTGAGCGAGGTCATCATCATTCGGGGTAAATGCGAGAAGGCAGGGGCCTGCACCAGACAGGCATGCGCCATACGCACCAGCTTTTTTTGCCGCCGCGAACACATCCTCCATACCGGGAATCAGGGACGCCCGGTATGGCTGATGCAGGCGGTCATCCAAAGCGTAGGGAAGCATCCTCTCGTTTCCTCTGCACAGGCAAGCCACCAGCATCGAAGCACGCCCGATGTTGAAGATGGCATCCTCACGGGAAACCTGCTGCGGAAGCACTGCTCTTGCTTTGCGTGTCGGCAGTGGGAAATTAGGAACAGCTACGACGTATTTCATGTTGTTCTTCGGCATGAACGCATAGCATTCCACCCGTTCCTTATTCATGAGGCTGACCGTGAACCCACCGAAAACGGCGGGAGCAACATTGTCCGGATGCCCTTCGATAGCCGTTGCCAGCTCCAGGAGCTCATGACGGTTATAGCTGTTGCCGATAATCGTATTCGCCGCTTTCAGGCCCGCAACGATAGCTGCTGCACTGCTGCCGAGGCCGCGCGACAAAGGCACGTGGTTTTCCATGCGTAGGATACCGCCCTTAAAGGTCGTATCCCCTGCCTTATCCAGCAAGTAACGCACAGACTTCCAAACGATATTACGCTCATCCTTTGGGATGAAATCCGCACCTTCCCCCTCGATGCTAATCTGTACGCCCGGCCGATCCGTCAGCGTCAACGTCAGATCATTATAGATCGTGCACGCTAAGCCGAGCGTATCAAACCCGGCACCGCAATTGGCACTGGTTCCAGGAACGCGGACATGGATAGTTTTTTGCATGAGATTACTGGTCCTCCCCGTTTTCGACACGGATGATATTACGAACCTCGTCGACGACCGGGAGATTCTCGATAGTATGGATTGCCTGCTGCATCTTCGCATGCTGAATCGTATGCGTGATGGCAACGATTTCCGCATGATCGACAACATTGCGGCTGGTCTGGATGACCGAGTTCAGGCTGACGCCGGCATCGCCGAAAGCTGTCGCAATGGCGGCGAGGACGCCCGGTTCATCATCGACAAGCAGGCGCACATAGTAGGACGAGCTGGTCTTCTCGATGGGGCAGACCGGCTTATCCTCATAGCACGTACATCCAGTCGACGTAACGCGGTCATGGCAGATATCGCTCGCGGCCCGCATGATATCCGCAACGACCGCAGAGGCCGTTGGCAGCGAACCAGCGCCCTGCCCATAGAACATAGCATCCCCAATGGCATTGCCGTGTACGAAAATGGCATTGTAGACGCCATTCACGGATGCGAGCGGGTGGTCTTTCGGCAGAAATACCGGATGGACGCGTACGTTGATGCCATCTTCCGTGTCTTTGCCGACAGCAAGAAGTTTCACGACATAGCCGAGATTCTTCGCATATGCGATATCATCCGGCGTAATCTTCGTGATACCCTCGACGGATACATCCTCCAGCTTCACACGCGAATTAAAAGCAATGGAGCTCAGGATAACTGCCTTGCGCGCTGCATCGAGACCACCGACATCTGCCGTCGGGTCAGCCTCAGCGTAGCCTTTCTGCTGCGCCTCGCGGAGGACGCTATCATAGTCGCTGCCACAATCGGACATTTTCGTGAGCATATAGTTCGTCGTACCATTGACGATACCCATGATTTCCGTAATGCGGTTTGCCGTGAGGCACTCCTTGAGCGGCGTGATGATAGGAATGCCGCCGCCCACGCTTGCCTCAAAGAAAATCTCCGTATGGTGGGCTGCAGCCATAGCGAAAAGGTCATGGCCGTACTGGGCGATGACGTCCTTATTTGCCGTGACAACAGCCTTGCCCGCCTCGAGCGCCTGCAGCATATATTCTTTTGCCGGATGGACACCGCCGAGCAGTTCTACGACGATGTCGATTTCCGGATCGTTCAGGATATCCTCGAACCGATCCGTCAAAACGGCCTGCTCAAAGCCAGGACGTACCTTCCTGGTATTGCGTACTAAAACCTTGCGGATCTCGATCGGTGTGCCGACACGCTCGATGATTTCCTTGCGGTTGAGCTCAAGAACTTTCGCCGTTCCCGAGCCGACAGTACCGGCTCCCAGGAGACCGATACGGATTCCTTCTTTCATGCGGCACACCTCCTTTGCGTCAAGCCTGACCGAGAACTTCAAGACGTTTTACGCCATCGACCATGCGAAGCTTATCGAGCAGAGCCTCGAGGTCGATGGTGAGGTTGACCGTTTCAATGGAGACCGTCGCATTCGCAACGCCCTGCAGAGGAATGCCCTGGTTGATCGTCATGACGCTGCCGCCATCAGAAGAAATCGTGTTGAGCACGTTCGAAAGGACACCTTTCTTATGCTCGAGCAGGAACGTCAGCGTAACGATCTTGTTCTTGCTTGCCTCATAGAACGGGAACACGTAGTCCTTATACTTATAATACGCGCTGCGGGAGAGCTCCATACGCTCAACCGCTTCGTTGATCGTGCGCGCATCGCCGCGTTTCAGCATCTCTTTGACGCGAATCGTCTTCTTGATTGCCTCCGGCAGGATTTCCTCGCGCACGAGGAAGAAGCCATTACGATGTTCATTTTCCATAGTTTCCATATTTTCCATGTTATTTGCGCCTCCAATGGATACAAATCTACTTATGGAAGATAGTATAACACATCTTATGGACAAAATCCACTGTTTCTTCTACTTTTTTTGAGAGATTTTTTACAAATTTTTACAAGCTTATATCAAACGGCCTGTTTTCTGTATCTCATGCACGATGGAGAAATACGAATTTCCTATGTTCCTTTGTATCTTGCGACTGGCTTGACGGTTTTGCTACAATAGGAATGGACAACTTGGATCATGAATAAAAGGAGGATTCCCTTTGAACCTGAAACGATTCCTCGCTCTTGTACTCTCGCTCTGCCTGATTTTTGCCCTGGCAGGCTGCCAGGGGCAAAGCGGCACAGCAAAGAACGGCCACGATGGAAAATTCCACATTGTAACCTCGTTCTATCCTATGTACATTGACGTCATCAATATTGCGGGCGGCATAGATGGTGTCGAGGTCACGAACCTCACCGAGCCTCAGACAGGCTGCCTGCATGACTACCAGCTCACGACAGAAAATATGAAGACGCTGGAAACAGCGGATGCCTTCGTCATCAACGGCTCCGGTATGGAACAGTTCCTCGACAAAGCCATGAAGACCCAGCCGAAACTCAAGGTCATCGATGCATCGAAAACCGATGACATCAACCTCATCAAGGATCCGGACGGCGAAGGCAACCCGCACGTCTGGCTCAGCGTCACTTACACCATCTGCCAGGTCAAGGCAATCACGGCCCAGCTCTGCGATACGGATCCGGAGCACGCGGATGCCTATCGGAAAAATGCGCTGGACTACCTCACGAAGCTCGAGGCTCTGCGCGATGAGATGCACGCGAACCTGGACGACCTGCCGCACAAGGATATCGTGACGTTCCACGAAGCCTTCCCGTACCTCGCGAAGCAGTTCCACCTGAACCTCGTCGGCGTCATCGAGCGGGAGCCTGGCACAGAGCCCACGCCACAGGAGCTCGAAGAAACGATTGAGCAGGTAAAGGAACTCCCAGTCAAGGTCCTGTTCACTGAGCCTCAATACTCACCGGCCGCCGCGGAGACCATTGCCCATGAGACCGGCGCGAGCATCTATACCCTCGACCCCATCGTAACCGGCGAGGCCACGCCCGAAGCCAAAGACGACTACCTCAACAAGATGCGGCAAAACATGAAGACGTTAAAAGAAGCACTGCAATAACGAACGTCAAAAACGCAGAAAAACTCCCCTGCCATGGAATCCTCCATAGCGGGGGAGTTTTTTACCCGATTTTCCCGACACATTGTTCATACCATTTCTTCGTCTCGGCTGGGCGCAGGGCATCGAGCCGGTTCTCCGCCGCGATGCGCCGCAGCGTGCCCTCGACGAAATCCTTCATGGGCTCCGTCATGGCGACGCCGCGCGCACGTTTCGCCTGCCACCAGTCATATTCTTTCTGGTATGTGAACGCACCCCGCAGATAGGCATGCCCCGCTCCCAGGAAATCGCAGAGCATCTCTACCGCATATGGATATGGCATATCGATGGGATGAACGCCCCGGTCAAAATCATCATGCCAAGCCTCGTAATGATGCAGGTTCCGGCCATGATGGTGAATCCACGCCATGGAAAAGCCGTGGTTTTGTACCTTACAGCTCAGGATTGGCGAGTATCGGCCACAGTAATAGCGCACCCCTTCCCAGAATTCCAACCGGGAGAATTTCGACCAATCGTGCATAAACCCCTGCCAGGGAATCCCAGCCGTAACACAGTAACGGAACACCCAGAACTTATGCCGCAGGATCGTCCAGGTATGACCGGTCAGTCTCTGCCAAAAATTCAGGGCGTGATTCCTTCGGATCGCATCTTCAGCGATGGCCTGGAGCTGCTGCCGCGTCTCCTCATCCAATTCATCGCCCGGTTTTCGGTCCCTCCTTTTTGTCATGACGGCTCTCCTTCTCCGGCATCTTGTTTCGGGAATCGATGACGGTATTTCGTAATCAGCTGTTTGAGCGTCTTACAGATCTGCTTGATATCCAGCGGTTTCGTCAAATGGGCATTCATGCCCGCATCACGGGAACGCTTCTGATCCTCCGGGAAAGCATTGGCGGAGAGCGCCACAATCGGCACCCAGGCAGCATCGGCACGCGGCAGCGCGCGAATGGCCCTTGACGCTGCCAGGCCATCCATAACCGGCATGCGGATATCCATGAGAATGGCATCGTAAAAGCCCTTGGGCGAGCGTTCTATCGCCTCTACGCCTTGTTTGCCGTCATCTGCCGTATCCACGTGAACGCCGTACATGTTCAGCATGGTCGAAGCGATTTCCTGATTCAGGGCATTATCCTCGCAAAGCAGAACACGCGCATCCTGCAGGATGGTTTCCTCGTACGTCCCTTCTTCTTTTTTCGGTTCAGCAGGCTTCGAGGCGGTCTCCACGGGGATACCAACCGTAAAGCAGGTTCCCTTGCCGACTTCGCTCTCACACGAGATTGCCCCGTGGAACAGCTGCACCAGGCCTTTGACAATGGCAAGGCCGATCCCCGTGCCGTTCTCCGTGGGATGTTCCTGCTCAAAGGCATTGTACATCTTCGGCAGGAACTCCTGTGTCATACCGATACCCGTATCGCGCACCTGAAACTCCACCCAGACCTGTTTGGTATTGAGCCGCTTGGTGACATGCCCGCTCAGCGTGACGAATTGTCCTTTCGGCGTAAATTTCACCGCATTCGACAGCAGGTTCATCAAAATCTTATTCAGGCGCACAGGGTCGAGGCGAAACGCCCCGATTGGGCCGAAATCCAGGTCGACACGGAAAATGACCCCTTTGCTCTCCGCATTCTCTTTGATGGTCGAGATCAGCGAATCACAGAAATGCTGCGTATCGACCGTCACGAGTTCCAGTTTCTTCTTCCCGTTTGCGAGGCGGGAAATATCGAGCGTATCGTTGATAAGGCTGAGCAGGATTTCCCCGGACTGGCGGATCTTTTGCAGGTAAGGGCGCATCTTATCCGCGCGGGTCTCACGCAGGGCGAGATCCGCAAAGCCCAGCACGGCATTCATCGGTGTGCGCATGTCATGGCTGATATTCGCAAAAAACATCCGCTCCGACTGGTTCGCTTTCTCCAGCGAGTCCAGACTGGCCTTCAGCTGCTCATTCAGTTCCAGGATCTTACGGTGCTGACGCCTGTCTACCGTCACATCCTCAAAGGTACCCGCGAGCCCAACGATGTGGCGGTCTTTATCATAGATCGGACTTTTCGATGCCACGATATCGCGCATTTCCCCATGGCTCATGCACTGCCCGAGCACGCGCTGCGTCCGCTTTCCCGTCTGCAGCACACGCAGCTCATCCTGCCAGTACGGGTCGTTATCCTTGTGCCAGCCCATTTCCTCATCGGTCTTGCCGATGATCACGGATTCACTGGGGAAGCCATAATAATCGAGAAATGCCTTGTTCGCTCCGAGGAAACGGCGCTCTTTGTCTTTCCAGAACACCGCCGTGCAAATGGCATCGAGGATGTCGAGGACCTGCTGATCCATATTCTCGACGGCATCGCGGTTCGCCCGCATCTGGGTCGTCTCTTTCGTCGTATCCGTCAGGATAATGTGGGCCAGCGTTTTCCCACTCGGTCCGACACTGGCTGCCACCGTCCCAAAAATCCATTTCCAAGACCCTTTCGCGTCGTCAGCCTCACCAGTGCCCCGAGTCCGCGGGCGCCGGCACTCGAAATGCGTCTGCTCCCCCAAATGCTCAAAGGCATACCGCACCGTCATCTTGACGCGGTTCACATCATCCGCGTAGATAATGCGCTGAATCGGCTGCCGATAATATCGTAAAGCCTGCTCCCTCGTCATGTGATGGGAGCGGCACACGCCCTCAGATACCTCAACCACCCGCATCCAATCCCCATGCTGCTCTGCGCACAGGACGGAAAGCGGACTATCATGCATCGCCGGAACCATGCCGGAATATATCCCCACGGAACCGCCTCCTTTTCCCCTTATTCTTCCCATTATGACTCAATTATACCTTAATTCGGCGAAATCTTCCATACAGGAAATGCAGGATGCAACGGATTTGACAGAAAATAAAGGATTTCTATGGAATTTAGCGAATATAGCAGGTATCAAAGAAAATACTCTCAAGGGAGATGGCAATATGAACAAGAAACAGCTTTTGAACCGGCTCGCAGGATTTGATCCTGCCCTCTATGACATCATGGCCGATGAAATTTCGCGCCAGTCGGATACCCTATCGTTCATTCCTACGGCAAACGCCGCCTCACCTTTCAGCTCCTACCTGAAAGGCAGCGTACTCGGCAACGAAATCGTCGACCACCACACGGAGCATAACCACACGCGCCTCGAGGAAATGGCCTGCAGCCGCGCTGCAGAACTCTTTGGCGCCGACCATGCTATCGTACGACTCGGCAGTCTTGCAACGGCTTCGCGTGTCGTACTCTTCGCTCTGGCGGAGAAAGGGGACACGATTCTTTCGTTCAACGGGCGCAAGAAAGAATACTGCTCTGGCGACCGTCTCGATTTCCATTGGGTGAACTTCAGCATTTCCCCGGACAAGGAAGCCCTCGACCTCGATGCCGTGGATTTCCTCGCGAAGGAATGCAGGCCAAAAGTCGTCATCTATTCTCCGGTCAACAATCCGCACAACATCGACTATGTCCGTCTCGAGCAGATTGCGCATCATGTCGGTGCGACGCTCTGGGTCGACCTCGGACAGGATGCCGGTCTCATCGCGGCAGGCGTCATCCCCTCTCCGGTTCCGTATGCCGATGTCGTCACATTCCCGGCATACGTCCTCCACGGCCCGCAGAACGGCGTCATCCTCTGCCGCAACACCTATGCGGAAAAACTCGTCGAGACGGTCCATGCAACGGGTCATTCCTCGCTGAAAAAGAATGTCCTCGCTGCACTCGCCATCACATTCCGCGAAGCAAAAACGCCGGAATTCCGCGCTTATGGCGAACAGGTCCTCGCGAATGCCAAGGCGCTCGAAAAAGGCCTGCAGGCTGAGGGCATCCATTGCAACGGCGCACCGACGCAGAACCACCTCGTCCTCGCCCGGCTGCCGGAGGGCAGGAACGCGGAAGACGTCACCCGTCTCTGCGCCGATGCCGACATCCTCGTCAAAGGCGAGAACCTCCTCACATCGGATCCCGATGTGACAACTCCCATCCTGCGTCTCTCCACACTCGACCCGACGACGCGTTCGCTGAAGGAAGAAGACATGGAAAAAATGGGGCATATCATTGGACGCCTGCTCAACGGTACCGGCGACCAGACCTCGGCCAAGGAAGCGAAAGCGGAGGTCAAGCGCATCATCGGCGGCCTGCCCCTCTTCTCCGAAGAATGGCTCCCCGACAGTGAAGTCAGCCGCAGCTCCGACAGCGATAACCTCTCGTACATGATGAATTGGAACATGTAAGCTGTATTTCCCATCCGATAGAGCAGAAACCTGTGGAACCTGCCACAAAAAGGCTCCCGGCACCATCTCCGGTGCCGGGAGCCTTTTTCTTCTTTTAAATGACGAGAATGTGGTAAAGTCGCCGAGAAAACCGACCGTGAGCAGCAGCTTCCAAGGTCCTGCCACGAAATGCTTCTCTCGTGTTTGTTTGCTGATTTCTTTTCTTATGCTTCAATATCGACGCCGCTGTCCGGCATATCGATTTTGACGTTGTACTCTGGCACGGGCGTCTCCGTGGCATCGGGAATCGAGCTCGGCGCCTGCTCCCACTCGCGATCCTCATCGTGCTGCTTGTTGATCTTGTCGTCTTCCGCTTCTTCCTTGCGCGTCAGCTTATGCTTCTCGAGCGCCGCCATGGATTTCGCGATTTTGTAGAGATCCGGTGCGGCCTCTGCAAGTTCCTTCTCGTCGGCCTGAGACACCTTGCGCCCCTTCATAATGCGCATGGCCGTCTCGAAAATACGCGACTGTGCCTGCGCGCCCTTTTGCATTGCCTCGCCCTGGCGCTGCGCCGCCACGGCCTGCTGCGCGAGCGTATTTGCCTCGCTCACGCCCTGGCGCAGTTTTTGCATGGCCTTATCGCGCGCCGTGAGCGTTTTCATCTGCTCATCCGTCAGGAAATACTGCTGCCCATTCAGCGTCACATAGCCATTCTTGAGTGCCTGCTGCACGGCACCGGCACTCTTGAAGCGCAGCTTGCGGCTCGCGCCTTCGCCGAAGAACTGCACGCTCGCCGATCCAGCCTGCTCGGCCTTGCCAGTCTGTCCTGCCTGAGCCGTATTCCCGGCCTGCAGTGACTGTTCCGTCCCAGAAAACGTTACAACCGTGCTGCCGGCATCCGTTAGCGACTGCTGCGCCACCTGCTTACCATCCGCAAGAGACGCGCCATTCCGCACGTTCTGCTGCCGCTTTTTTGCCATCGCCTGCTGCAGATACGACTGCACATCAAAACCTGTACGTGTAACCCCCATCGTGTTCAACCTCCCTGCTCACACCACGGATATCCATATCCATCTGACACGGATCCAACATTATGGAGACAACATAAATCTTCTATTCTATACATCGGATGTCTTTGAAAGAAATTAAGGGGTTGTTTTATCCTGCCGCGCCAGTTTCTCGGCTGCCGTCGTATTGCCGCCGCGCATGGCGAGCACCACGCCTGCAACGATGCAGCCGAAGCCCAGCCAGAAATATTTCGTCACCGGCTCGGCGAGCAGCAGCCAGCCGAGGAATGTCCCCACCACCGGCTGGAAGAACATGAACAGGCCGCCGATGCTCGCATCCATAAAGGTGAGCCCCTTGTTCCACAGGCAGAAGCCCGCCGTCGTCGAGATAAAGCCGAGATAGAGCACCGATCCCCAGATATCCGGCGCCGCGATGGCGCTGTAGTCCGCCTGCGTGAAACTCCACCAGAGGCCATACGGCGTGAGCACGAGGAACGCGATGAGCACACCGTAGAACGTCAGCGTAACCACGGAATACTTGTTGAGGAATTTCAGCAACACCGACATGAGCGCCCAGGTCACGGCCGCGACGAAAAGCGAAATGCCGCCGAGCCAGGAAATCTGCATGTTATCGGGGTCAAAGACGATAAAGAGCACGCCCACCGTCGCGAGTACTACGGAAACCGCGCGGCCAAGCGTGAATTTTTCGTGCAGCAGCCAGCAGCCGAACACCACCATAAACGCCGGCGTCGCCGCCGTGATGACGGACCCCGTCTGCGCCGACGTCAGCATCGTGCCCGTCTCCTGCGTCACGATAGAGAGTGTCTGACCTGTGAGCGCCGAGAGCAGCAGCAGTTTCCAGTCCTTTTTATCGATATGCCAGTCCACATGCATAAAAAGCCCCACCGCCACGAGTGCGATAAGCGCCGTGCCATAGCGCATCCATACCAATGGGATAGGCGGAATCACAGCCACAGACAGCCGCACCGCAATAAACATCGCGCCCCAGATACTCCCCGCCAGGGAGAGCAAAAAAGAGCCGATGAGCAAGTTACGCAAAACGAAGAACCTCCCTCCATGTCACCTACTGTATCCTTTCCCACCACCGCTCGAAATTCTCCGGCTGGCTGTCGTACGTCACGATCTGGCCGATCTCCGGCGTGAGCAGCGCATACGGCTTTCCCTCGCTCATCGCGGCTACCTGCTGCATGGGCTCATACCATTTGTGCCGTGCCAGCGCGAACTTGCTGTTGTGCCCGAGCAGCACCCGCCGCGCGCCTACGTCGCACGCGGCCTGCACCGTCTCATCCGGCATGAGGTGGATGCGGTGCCACGCCCGGTTATACTGGCCGTTCTCCATGATCGCGAGATCAAAGCCGCCAAACTGCTCGCCAATGGTGCGGAAGTGCCCGCCCCAGCCGCCGTCGCCCGAGAGGTACACCTGATGCGTCGGGCTCGTGAGCGCAAAGCCGCACCACTCTGTGTTGCTCTGCGTGAGGAAGCGTCCCGAGAAATGCTGTGACGGCAGCACGTGCACGACGAAACCGCCGCCCAGATCCACGGGCGTAAACCAATCCTCCTCGTGCACATGCGCGAGATCAAAGCCCCACTGCTCGAAATATTCCCCTACGCCCAAGGGACACACAACATCCCGGATTTGCTCCCGCAGCGCCATGACGGTCGGATAGTCGAGATGATCCCAGTGGTCGTGGCTCATGAGCAGCACGTCGATGGGCGGCATATCCGCAGGGCTGTAGACACTGCTCCCCGCAAACGCCCGGTTGACGAACCAGACAGGCGAACCGTACTCGCTGAACACGGGGTCGATGAGGATGCGCCGCCCTGCCAGCTGCAGATAATAGCTCGAATGCCCAAGCCACGCCACGCAGTCGAGGCCCGCTGGCAGCGCCCGCAGATCCGTTTTCTGCGCGGGGATGGGCTGCGTGGGCACGCGGTCCGTCTTGTCGTCAAAGAGCATCTTGTAGAGCGCCTGCGGAATCGTCTCGCCCTCCAGCGTCTGCGTCACGGGCTCCAGGCACACAAAATGCCCCTCGTGGTAATGCGGCGAGGCCTCGATGCGCCGCAGCCGCTCCCCCTGCGGCGCCCGCCCGAACCGCGCCGTATGAACGAATTATGCTCGCGCTGGACGATGGTTGGCAGGAGGCCATGCTCGTGCTGCAACGCATTCATCAGCAGGCGGCTCACGCGGCCGTTGCCATCGATCCACGGATGAATCTGCACCAGGCGGTAGTGCGCCTCAAAGGTCATTTCATACTGAGCGGCTGCATCAAGTGCCACGGCCGCCCGGCGGGCTTCACGCAACCATCCACAGAAGCGCGCCAGCGCAGCGGGAACTTTCTGCCAGGAAAGGTACGATTTTCCGCCCCGGCCAGCACTCACGTTGACGAGGCGCAGATCGCCCGCCGAGGCATCAAACGAACCCAAGACTGTGTTGTACTGGCTGCCCGTGTTTTTCATAACCGCCGCCGAAAGTGTCTGAAAATCCTGCACGTTCAGTTCCCTGCCGGTGGCCAGCAACGCAAAGGCCTGTTCGTAGGCCTTTTTCAGGTCGAAGTTCATCAACTGCTCAGTCAGATTCCGTTTGGCGGGCAAGATGCCATCCTCGAACATCAGCGCATTTTCCCGCTCCGTCACGGTGGAGCCCTCAATGGCTGTGGAGTGCGTCACCAGCGCATATAAGTAAAATTTGGCAAAATCAATCTGCTCACCGATGCCCAGTGCCCGGAACTGGTCAACCAGCTGGTTCAGTGCCGCACGATACGGCGCAGCCATTTTAGTGAAATTCTTTTGCGATATCATTGCTGTATCTCCAATGGTTCTTCCCCAAACTTCGTGTGCTCATGAGACTCCGCCTTTATAGGAAAGTTTCGTTGCCCGCTAGTCATATTCCTTCCCCCACCAGGACCTCACCATGGCTATCTCCTGCCGGTAGCCCTCATTATCATTTGGCGTTTCCAGGAAGAACGGCAAGTCTTTGAGCCGTGGATGCGTAACCACCTTTTGAAGAGCCTCCCTGCCAATATAGCCTTCGCCCAGTTTCTCATGCCGGTCCTTATGGCTGCCACAAGGATTCTTGCTATCGTTCAGATGTATGGCTTTCAGTCTGGACAGGCCAATAATATCATCAAATTCCTGCAGAACACCGTCGAGATTGCCAATGAGGTCATAGCCACCATCGAAAACATGGCAGGTATCAAGGCAGATTCCCAGTTTCTCCTGCAGCTTGACGCCAGCGATGATGTCCCGCAGTTCCTCGAAGCGGCTCCCAACTTCCGAACCTTTGCCCGCCATAGTCTCCAGCAGCACTGTGGTCTGCATTTCCGGCCAGAGCAGCCTGTTCAATGCCTCCGTTATCTGAGCGATTCCTGTCTCCACGCCCTGCCCCGTATGACTGCCGGGATGGAAATTGTAGAGATTCCCCGGAAACAATTCCATGCGCTGCAGGTCATCCGCCATCATCTTCTCGCCATAAGTGCGGAGATCCGATTTCTTGGAGCAAAGGTTCAGCGTATAAGGCGCGTGGGCCAGGATTACCGGAAACTGGTGCTCATTCATCAAGTCTTTCAGCTTCTCTGCATCAGCAGCATCGATATCCTTGGCCTTTCCTCCCCTTGGATTGCGCGTGAAGAACTGAAAGGTAGAACCTCTCAGAGACAACGCTTCCTGCCCCATGGCATAAAAGCCCTTGGAAATCGACAAATGACAACCAATCGCAAACATATCATTACTCCATCGTCATCTAATCGACTCAAACTTCGCACATAGAAAATAGCCTATGTGCGAAGTTTGAGTTCCATACTTTCATCACTGTGCAAAATATGCAGGTACATATCCAATCTCGCATGGATATACCTGGCAAATAAATTTTCCATCGACGAAAGGTCATGCCGCACGTGGTAAGCATCGAAGGCATCATAATAAGCCATTCTGTCAGCGAACTTGATATCTATAGGCGGATAGCCCGCCTTCATCAGTTCCAGATTGACCAGGAGCCTGCCCGTCCTGCCATTACCATCAATAAAGGGATGAATGCCCTCAAACTCAATATGGAAACGAGCCAGTTTGGTGACGACGTGTTCCTTACTGTCATGGTATGCAAACAGCAACTGTTCCATTCTGGGTGCAATCAGGTACGGCTGCACCGGTTCATGCTGGGCGCCCATAATATGCACTGGCACTCTACGGTAAACGCCGCGGTCCTCCGGTTTGTCAGCGAGTACCAAATAATGAATCTGTTTGATAATGCGCTCACTGATAGGCGCCTGATAGGCCCCCGGATTTTACCAGCGGCACAGAGAGCACGAATTCTTCTGTCTGAGATGTCCCATTTCCCTGCAGCCTGCTTCACTGTCATATACATGTTGCCACGCCTCCGTTTCTCGTCGTTATGACACCGTGCTATCGGTACAACATCATTCCTTACGGAATAATACTATCGCAATTAGCGGAACAATACCAGACGATAGGCGTGGCACATTTATCGTTACTTCACGCCCATATCCAACAGCACCTTATCCGTCTCCCAGGGAGCAATCTCTGTATAAGCGATGCCGTGACCGTCCAGCACGGCTCGGATTTCGTCATCTTTGACCTTCGCGCGGGCCAGGTCGGTCTCCTTACGGCCATCGATGGAGATAAAGGCATCGTTGCGGCGCAGCAGGTACTCCACATTGTCAAACTTCGCATGTTCGTGCATGACGAGCTTATCGAACAACTCATCCGGCTCGCAGTTGTAGATGATATTCAGCGGCAGAGGCGAGTCGCAAACCGCGTACTCCACGCCATAGGCCTGCAGCGTCTTCAGACGGTGCACCTGCTCGGCAAAAAGATACAGCTGATCGCGCACGATATCCGTAGCGTTCTGATACCAGAGCCATTTCGCGTACTCGCCCACGAGCTCCGTCTTATATCCCCGCCGCTTGAGCTTGGAAAAAATATCGGCGGCAATGGTGCTCTTGCCGATCGCCGCACCACCATAGAAATTCAAAACTTTCAAATCTAACCCCTCATATGTTTTTTGGCATTACTCTTTCCGCTGTATCAACGCGACGCTCTCGACGTGCGATGTCATGGGGAACATGTCTACGGGCTGGACCTCTTTCGCGGTGTAGCCGAGAGTCTCGAGAATGGCGATGTCGCGGGCGAGGCTCGCGGGGTTGCAGGAGACGTAGACGATGCGCTGGGGCTGCATGCTGGCGAAGGTCTCGAGGACGGTCGGGGTACAGCCGGCACGGGGCGGGTCGACGACGACAACATCGGCACGCACGCCCTGGCGGTAGAGACGCGGCATGACTTCCGTGGCATCGCCGACCATAAACGTTGCGTTCTTGACGCCATTGTCGCGGGCGTTTTTCTCGGCGTCCTGGATGGCGGGCTTCACGATCTCGATGCCGATGACTTCGCGGGCATGCCGGGCGAGGAACAGCGTGATGGTACCCGTACCGCAGTAGGCGTCGATGACCGTCTCTTCGCCCTGCAGATTCGCATATTCGAGTGCCTTGCTGTAGAGCACCTCAGCCTGTTCCGTGTTGACCTGGAAGAAGGAGCGCGGCGAGATGTGGAAGTCGAGGCGGCCGATGCGGTCGAGAATCGTCGGGCGGCCCCAGAGCAGGCGCGTCTCACGGCCGAGGATGACGTTGTTGTGGTAGGTCTGGATGTTCTGCTGCAGGCTCACCATGTCCGGTAGCTTTTGGCGCAGCAGCTTGATGACCTCGCGCTCGTGCGGCAGCTGCTGCACGGCGGTCACGAGGCATACCATGAGGTCGCCTTTTTCGCCCACGCGGCCCATGACGTGGCGCAGGACGCCCGTGTGGCGATCCTCATCGTAGACGGAGATATGGAGCTCGTTCACGACATCGCGCACGGCGTTCAGGATGAGGTTGTTGCCCTCCGCCTGGATGCGGCAGTCATGCGTATCGATGATGCGGTGGCTGCCACTTGCAAAACAGCCGATGATGGCATTGCCGCGGCGTCCCTTTTCACGGCCGACGGGGAACTGCATCTTATTGCGGTAGTTCCACGGATGCACGGCGCCGAGCGTCTCGTGGACGAAAAGATCCGGCCGCTTGCCGATGCGGCTCACCGCATCGATGACCTGCTGGCGCTTCGCCTTTAACTGCGCCTCATAGGACAGATGCTGCAGCTGGCAGCCACCGCACTCGAAATAAATCGGGCACGGAGGCTTGGCGCGGTCCTTGCTTGCCTTGAGCACCTTCGCGAGTTTGGCGCGCGCGTATGTTTTCTTGACCTCAAGGACCTGCGCCTCCACGTCCTCACCAGGCAGGGCATCCGGAACAAAAACCGTGAAGCCTTCCACGCGGCCGACGCCCTCGGCAGACGTGCCAAGGCGATCGATGTGGATGCGGTATGTGTGTCCTTTTTCGACGGGAACTTTCTTTTTCATACATACTCCTTCTCAAAAATTCAACTTCGTTAACATCTCGGACGGATGGTCGAGCAGGATGTCGGCGCCGTGCTCGATGAGTTCTTCTTTTGGGCGGAAGCCCCAGGTCACGCCAACCGCGTAAAAGCCGGCGTTTTTCGCCGTATCCATGTCGACGCTCGTGTCACCGAAATAGGCGACGGTTTCTGGCGCGACGTGCATCTCTTTGGCAATCATAAGCGGTTTTTTCGGGTCCGGCTTGCGCGGATAGCCCGGGCGGTCGCCGAAAACCTCCACAAACATGCCCGCAGGGAACAACTTCGCCGCGATGGCATCGGCTGCGGACTGGTGCTTGTTCGTGACGATACCGAGAGGGATTCCCTTTTCCTGCAGAGCATGCAATGCTTCGAGGATTCCCTCGTATGGTACCGTCTTGTTCAGCAGGCGGCGCTCGTAGCAGCCCTTGTAATACGCCAGTGCTTCATCGACAAAAGCCGTGTCCGTCGATTTTGCCTTTGGCAGGCAGCGCTCGATGAGCTTACGCGAACCATTGCCAACGAAGTAACGGTACGGATCCACCGGATGCGTCGGGAAACCATAATGCTCGAGCATCTCGTTCGCACTGTCCGCGAGATCTGCCAGAGAATCGATGAGTGTGCCATCGAGATCGAAGATGGCGGCTTGAAATTTCATCGTTTAAGCCCCTTTTCTTTATGTCCCAGAAAGGGGTCCCCTGTAAAGGATATTTACCACTACAGGGGACCCCTTCAGACGCCCTGCGGGCGCCAGCTCCCCCAATGGGGGAGCCAAACTAAAATCTGATGTTTCAGTGTAAATTTTTACTGCAGCTTCTTGGCGAGAAGCTGGTTGACCATCTGCGGGTTGGCCTTGCCTTTCGTGGCCTTCATGACCTGGCCGACGAGAGCGCCGATGGCTTTCTTCTTACCGCCCTTGTACTCCTCAACGGCTTTCGGGTTGTTCGCGATAACTTCGTCGACGACGCCCTCAATGGCCGAGACGTCCGTGATCTGTACGAGGCCTTTGTCCTTGACGATCTTTTCCGGATCATCCGGGCAGGCCCACATTTCCGCGAACACTTTCTTCGCGATCTTCGAGGAAATCGTGCCCTTGCTGATGAGCTGAATCATCTTGCCGAGGCGTTCTGCCTCAACCGGAGATTTGCTGATGTCGAGCTCTGCCTCGTTGAGGTTCTTCGCAAGGTCGCCCATAATCCAGTTGGCGGCGAGCTTCGCATCGGCACCCGTAGCGACAACGGCGTCGAAATACTCTGCCTCGGCGCGGCTGCTCGTGATGATGCCGGCATCATAGGACGAGAGGCCGTAATCTTTCTCCAGGCGTGCACGGCGGGCATCCGGGAGCTCCGGCAGCTCTTTGCGGTATTTCTCGATGGTCTCATCGCTCGTGACGATTGGCGGGAGATCCGGCTCCGGCATGTAGCGGTAGTCGTGTGCGTTCTCTTTGCTGCGCATCGAGAGCGTGATGCCGCGTGCCGGGTCCCAGGTACGCGTCTCCTGGATGACGTGGCCGCCATCCTCGAGCACTTCCGTCTGGCGTTCGATTTCATAGTCGATGGCATCGACGAGGCCCTTGAAGGAGTTGATGTTCTTCATCTCCGTACGCGTGCCGAGCTGCTCAGAGCCGACCGGGCGCAGGGAGACGTTGACGTCGGCGCGGAGGTTGCCTTCCTCCATGCGGCAGTTCGAGACGTCGATGTACTCCATGATGGCCTTGATTTTCTCCATATAGGCGCGTGCCTCATCGGAGGAACGCAGGTCCGGCTCGGAGACGATCTCGAGCAGAGGCACACCCGTGCGGTTGTAGTCGACGTTACTCGTGGCTGAGTCCTTGATTGTCGTGCCAGAGTGGACGAGCTTGCCAGCATCCTCCTCCATGTGGATACGCGTGAGGCGGATGCGGCGCTTCTCGCCGTCGACGTCGATATCGACCCAGCCGTTCTTGCAGATCGGCAGGTCGTACTGGGACGTCTGCCAGTTTTTCGGCAGATCCGGATAGTAGTAGTTCTTGCGGTCGAACTTGCTGTATTGGTTGATTTCGCAATTCGTGGCGAGACCCGCCTTGATGGCGAACTCGACAACGGACTTGTTTACAGACGGCATGGAGCCTGGCAGACCGAGGCAGACCGGGCAGACATGCGTGTTCTGGTCTGCGCCAAAGCCCGTGGCACAGCCGCAGAAAATCTTCGTTTTCGTCTTGAGCTCGCAGTGGATCTCCAGACCGATCACGGCTTCGTATTTCATCAGTGTTTCCCTCCCAGTTCCGGCATCTCCATGTGATAGCTCTGCGACTGCTCATACGTGTAGGCAGCGCGCAGGATTGTGGCCTCGTCCAGCGGCTTGCCGATGATCTGCAGACCAATGGGCATGCCCTTCGAACTCTTACCGCAGGGAACGGAAAGGCCCGGCAGGCCGGCGAGATTCAGAGGAACCGTGCAGACATCCTGCAAATACATCTGCAACGGGTCGCCTGCCATCGCACCGATCTCGTATGCCGGCGTCGGAGCCGTCGGCGCCATGATGACATCGACGTTCTCAAAGGCATCGAAGTAGTCTTTCTGTACGAGCGTACGGACTTTGAGGGCTTTCAGGTAGTAGGCATCATAGTAGCCGGCGGACAGGGCGTAGTTGCCGATCATGATACGGCGCTTAACTTCTTCGCCGAAGAGCTCCGTGCGCGTATTCGTCATCATCTGGACGAGATCCTCGCCATCGACGCGCTCGCCGTAGCTGACGCCGTCATAGCGCTCGAGGTTCGTCGCAGCCTCAGCCGGTGCGATGATATAGTAAGCGGAAATGGCATATTTCGTATGTGGCAGGGAAATATCGACGATCTCAGCGCCCATAGCACGGAACTGCTCAATCGCAGCGCGGACCGCTTTTTCGACGTCCGGGTCCATGCCTTCCGTGAAATACTCTTTCGGCAGACCGATTTTGAGGCCTTTGACATCCTGCCGAAGCGCCTGCGTAAAGTCCGGCACCTCCGCAGCAGAAGACGTAGAGTCCATATCGTCATGACCGGAAATGATATTCAGGATGTGTGCGGCATCCGTGACATCGCGCGTCAGTGGTCCGATCTGGTCCAGCGACGAGCCGTAGGCCACGAGGCCATAGCGAGAAACACGGCCATACGTCGGTTTGAGGCCGACAACGCCGCAGAAGGATGCCGGCTGGCGGATGGATCCACCCGTATCGGAGCCGAGTGCCCAGATCGCCGTGCCAGCGGCAACGGCTGCTGCGCTGCCGCCCGAGGAACCGCCTGGTACGCAGTCCAGGTTCCACGGATTGTGCGTCGGATGGAACGCGGAATTCTCCGTCGAGCCGCCCATGGCGAACTCATCGAGGTTCGTCTTGCCGAGCAGCACGGGATGCTGCTCGTTGACCTTCGTCATGACCGTCGCATCATACGGCGGAACGAAGTTATCGAGAATCTTCGAAGCGCATGTCGTCCGGACACCCTTCGTGCAGATATTATCCTTGATGGCCCCCGGGATACCCTCGAGGAACGAGACGCTTTCACCCTTTGCCAGTTTCTCGTCGACAGCCTTTGCCTGCGCGAGAGCCTCATCCGGCGTACGCGTGATGTATGCCTGTACATCGCCCTCAACGGCATCGATGCGGCCGAGCACATCTTTCGTGAGCTCGGTAGCAGAGATTTCTTTCTTGGCCAGCATGTCGTGCAGGACATGGGCCGGTTTATCAAATAAAGCCACAGTAATCCTCCCTGTTCTTTCCTATCGGCTCAGTCTTCGAGAACCTTCGGCACCTTGAAGTAGTTATCTTCCTTCAGGGGTGCATTGCTGAGCGCCAGGTCGCGGTCGAGCGACGGCTTCACGACATCCTCGCGGAATACATTCTGCATCGGCAGCGCATAGGTCGTCGGCTTGACGTCCGCCGTATCGACCTCGGCGAGGTTATCCATGTAGGTGAGGATAGAGTCCATCTGCTGGATGTACGTCTCCTGCTGATCTGCCGGAATCGACAGACGCGAGAGCACAGCGACGTTCTCCAAGTCATCTTTCGTTACTTTCATGTTGTCACCATCCATATTGAATACTAGAAAACTATTTCATTATACCACAAACGGGATTATCTTTCACGGACAACGATGCGGACACACGAGAGAAATATCGTGCCGCACCAGGCATAGCCTTGTCTTAAAATCCTGCCAAATGGATCAGCCAGAGCAAAACAGGCACTACGATGAGCGCAGGCAGGTAGTCGATGACCTTGAGCTCCGTGATATGCAGCATGTTCAGGCCAATGGCCAGGATGAGCAGCGAGCCCGTTGTCGAAATCTCCGTAATGAGCGCGGGAGAAAACAGTGGCGCAAGTGCCTCGGCGAGCAGTACGATAGCTCCTTGGAACACCAGCGTGAATCCCGCCGAACCCATGACCCCGATTCCCATGGCCGCACCCATGATGATGCCCGAGCAGAAGTCCAGGAGCGACTTCGTATAGAGAACCGTATAGTCGGCCTCGAGCCCCGCATTCAGCGAACCAACAATGACCATCGCGCCCACATTCATGATGAGGCAGGACGTCACGAACGCATTCGCGATGCGCGCTCCCTCGCCCTCGCCCGTCGCAAAACGGCTCGTGATGCGCTCCGTAAATCGATTCACGTGCCCATCCCAGTCACAACTCTCCCCCACAGCCACACCGACGACGATCGCCACGATGAGCAGCAGAATATTCTGCTCATGAACCGCCCCCTGAATGCCGATGAGCACCGTGCACAGCCCCAGTGCCTCCATAATCGCATTCGTGAGACGCTCCGGGATTCCGCGCCGCAGCATCAGCCCGATTCCTACGCCAACGATAATCGCGACGGTATTGACAACGACAGCCCACATCTACGAATCATCTCCTCGTTTCCATGCCCCAAAAAGTGGAGCAATCTGGTACAGGATAGCATGATTCGCCGATTCATCCCAGCGTCACGGCCAACACTACAGCAGATACGCCCCAAACTGTTTGTTCTTTTATTCGGCAAACCCCAGCTCCGCCGCGTGAGCCTGCATACCGGTGATGGTGCAGGTCATGATGTCGGCGGGGTCCATGTCGCTCATCATGGCGAAGCCTTTCTTGATGATGTCGCGGTTGCAGCCGGCGGCAAAGCGCTTGTCTTTGAATTTCTTTTTGAACGATTTCAGCTGCATATCCTTGAGTCCCTCGGGGCGCATGAGGCCGTAGGCCATGACGATACCCGTGAGCTCATCGACCGTGAACAGGCTCTTCTGGAGAGGCGTCACAGGCTCCGGCTCATCGACGCAGATACTCCAGCCGTGCGAGATGATCGTCGCGATCGTCTCCTCGTCCACGCCCTCGGGCTCCAGCAGTTCGCGCACATGCTGGCAGTGTTCCTCCGGGTACTTTTCGTAGTCGACATCGTGCAGATAGCCCACGGCCTCCCAGTACTCTTTGTCCTCACCATAGTGCTCCGCCATCGCCCCCATCGCAGCGCTCACGGCAACGGCGTGCTTGATCAGGTGATCCTCTGTCGTATGTTTTGCTAAAATCGTTTTTGCCTGTGCTAATGTCAAATTGCTCATGGTATTACCTCCATCTTGTCTTTACCATTTTTTACATTCTAGCACAAGTTGGAAAATTTTTCTTCTAGAATGTATCGGCGCAGTGGTTTTTGCCGATTGCGTTACAGCATAGTCAGCGGGTCGATATCTATAGCGACATCCGTGCGCAGGTGCATACCGCTTTCCCGCAGGAAAGTGCGCACGGCAGCGAGATTTCCCGTCTTGATAAGGACGACAAAGCGATAGGTATCGCGGAATTTCGCAATGGCGGCTGGTGCCGGACCGATAATCTGCTGGGATTTATTTCCCGAAAAAGCCTTCTGGAAGGCCTGCACCAGCGTCATCGCACGCCCTTTTGCCACCGTGGCATCCTTATCCTGGAACAACATCTTGATGAGGCGGCTGTAAGGCGGAAAAAAGAGCTCCTGGCGGAATTTGAGCTCCTGTGCGTAAAAACCGCGGTAATCCTGACGGATGCCGCACTGCACCGCGTAGTGCTCCGGATTATACGTCTGAATCACGACGTGGCCGGGAATATCTCCCCGCCCGGCGCGCCCTGCCGTCTGCGTGATGAGCATAAAGCAGCGCTCCGCCGCGCGAAAATCCGGCATGTGCAGGCTGCTGTCTGCGCTGATGACGCCAACAGCCGTGACATTGGGGATATCGTGCCCCTTTGCAACCATCTGCGTACCGAGCAGGATGTCAAACTCATGGCGGCGGAATCGCTCGAGAATCTGCTGATGGGCCAGTTTCGTGGTTGTCGTGTCGCGGTCCATACGGATAATGCGCGCCTTCGGCACGACCTTGCAGAGCTCCTGTTCGAGCTTTTCCGTGCCCGAGCCAAAATATTTGATATAGCGCGAGCCGCATTTGGGACAGACATCTGGCACATCCCGACGCGTATCACAGTGGTGGCACTGCAAACGGCTGCCGTGTGCACTGGTGTGATAGACCATTGGCATACCGCAGTCCGGACAGGTGATGACCGCCCCACACGAACGGCACATGACAAACGTCGAATAACCGCGCCGGTTCAGCATGATGATGATCTGCTGATTCCGTGCTATCGTCTTCTCGATGAGGGCCTTCATGAGGCGCGAGATGATGTGGCGGTTGCCGCAGCGCAGTTCCTGCCGCATATCGACACAGGTCACATCCGGCAGTGGCATGTTCCCGATGCGCTCAGGCAGGCGCAGCAGCGTGAGCTCGCCCTGTGCCGCGCGCCATGCTGACTCCATCGATGGCGTCGCACTGCCGTAGACGAGCACACTTTTGTGTATATGCGCCAGCGTCTCGGCGACGACCTTCGCATGGTAGCGCGGGGACTCATCCTGCTTGTACGAAGCGTCCTGCTCCTCGTCGAGGATGATGAGCCCGATATCCGCCGCCGGCGTAAAGAGTGCCGAGCGAGCCCCGATGATGATGCCCGCCTCCCCACGGCGGACACGCAGGATGGCATCGTTGCGTTCCTGCAGGGAAAGCTGGCTGTGCATGACAACGATGTCCTCGGGGAAATAAGATTTGAACGCCATGACAACCTGCCCCGTAAGGGCAATTTCCGGTACGAGCACAATGACCTGGTGACCAGCTGCTCGTACGCGCTTCGCCAGCTCGATATAGACCTGCGTCTTACCGCTGCCTGTCACACCCTGCAGAAGGAATCCATGGTATTCGCGAGCCGAAAGGGAAGGCTCTACCGCCTGGATGGCATGCTCCTGTGCCTTCGTCAGCGTGATAGCCTTTGGCGGTGCTGCCTGGACATCGCCATAACTATCACGCAGGACACGGCGCTGGCGGATTGCCACCAGCTGCGGAACACTTTCGGATAGGCTTTGGATGACCATCGCAGAAAATCCCGATTCTTTCAGCTTGCTGAAGGACAACGTCAGAGGGATATTCGTACCCTGCTCCATAAGATACGCGAGCAATTGCTGCTGGCCCTTTTTCCGCTTCAGTCCGTCAACATCTGTCTGTACAATCGGATGCGTAACGACGAGGATTTTCTCATAGCGGGCTGCATCGCGCTTTGTCGCCAGATAAACGCGATGCAGGACACCGTAGTGCGTGAGCCGTTCAAGGATATCCGGGAGCTGCTCTGCCGCATCGGGCAGGGCATGGCGCAGTTCTGCCGCCTTATGTGCGCCTTCCTGCAGCAGGTAATCGTAGACGGCACGGTACTGCGGCATCGCAAGCATCATGTGGCCACCCTGCTCCGCTGCCGCTTCATAGGCCACAGAAATCTTCAGGCCGCTTTTTCCCGGCATGAAAAGCCGCATGATTTCTGCCAGGGAGCACAGATAAAAATCGGAAAGCTCCCGTGCTGCCCGAATCATCTCTGGCGTGAACCACGCCTCCTCATCGACGGCTCCCTGAATGTCCTTCAGTTTTTTGAGCAGGCCGGCATCCATCTTTGCCTCATCCTGTTCCTGAACAGAGAGGATGAATCCTTCGACTTTACGCCCGCCGAAAGGAACAAAAACGCGCCAGCCGGCGCTCAGGTGGCTGAGCTCTGCTGGCACGCGATAGGTAAAAGCCTGAGCGATGCTCTTGACAGGGATATTGACAAAAACACTGGCAGTCTGCATTATTGCTGTACCTTTACGCTCTGGAGGATTTTCTCGGCGAGTTTGCCTCGGTCATCCTCGTGCTCTTTCGGATAAGCGAAATTGACGAACCATATCTCACCATCCAGTGGCAAAGCGAGCAGTTTGAAATTCTCGTCCTCACCCTTCATCTTGCAAGTGATCGTGTAAATCTTAGCCGCATGGCCATCGATCGTGACATCCTTCACGTCGCGGTTCGTCTCCGAAATCTGCGCATGCTTTTCAAAAAGCTTAAGATAGAAATTTGCCGCCTTCTGAGGGAAAGCCTGCTGAACTTCCGCGCCGGCAGCCGCAAACTTATCGGCGTCGAGCTGGAATGTCATAAACTGCGCAAGGTGGAAATCCATGCCCTTCGCTTTTGTCGTCGTGCTCTCCGAAAGGCTCTGGATATACGCCATCTGCGGAATCTGTTCCTCTTTCAGCTGATTCTCAAGCGTGAACGGCAGGTCAATCTGGATTGCTGTCTTTGTCCCCTGCACCGTCTGCGTCGTGAGTTTTGCATCACCACAGCCGGCCATAAGGGCACAAGTCATAATGATGGCAAGCATCATGGCAAGCAATCCTGGGTTGTGAGGTCTGATGATAGATATTTTCATGGGAGTTGTTCCTTCTTTACCTTAAAATTTTGACACGGCACTTCCTTTCTATTCTATCATTTCCTAGCGGGATTGCCAACAAAAAGGAAGCCGAATTCATTCCACATGCAGGCCCACATCGTTGCGCAGCTGGATGGCCTCAGCGACATGAACCGCCTCAATCTGCTCGGAGTGAGCAAGGTCGGCAATCGTACGGGCTACCTTGATGATGCGGTCGTGGGAGCGCGCCGAGAGCCCTAGATTCCGAAAGGCTTCACGCAGGAGAGCATGGGCATCCTTCTTCATCGGGCAGGTCAGCTGCAGCAAGCGATGATTCATCTGCGCATTGCAGAAAATCCCCGTTCCTGCAAAACGGCGAAGCTGAACCTCCCGTGCCGCCACAACGCGTTCCCGGATTTCCGCCGAAGACTCCGCCTTCTTCTGCGCGGTAAGCTCGTCATATTTCACGCGCGGCACCCGGATGTGGATATCAATGCGGTCGAGCAGCGGGCCGGAAATCTTGCGCATATAGCGGCGGATTTCATTGGGTGTGCAATTGCATTCATGCGAATGACTTTCATCGCCATAGTAGCCGCAGGGACATGGATTTAACGCCGCTACCAAGATCATGGAGGAAGGGAATTTCAGGGTAGCATGCACGCGGGATACTGTCACGAAACCATCCTCCAAGGGCTGGCGTAAAACCTCCAGCGTGGATTTTTGGAATTCGGGCAGTTCATCGAGGAACAGGACGCCGTGATGCGCCAGCGTTACCTCACCGGGATGCGGAATCGAGCCTCCTCCAATCATCGCAGCGGTAGATGTCGTATGATGCGGACTCCGGAAAGGGCGTTGCCGGACCAGCCCTCCCCGGCTTGGCAGGAGACCGGCAATGCTGTAGATTTTCGTAACCTCCAGGGCTTCCTCGCGCGTCAGCGGCGGCAGGATCGACCCCAGTCTCCGGGCCAGCATGGTTTTACCAGCCCCGGGAACACCAACCAGGAGAACGTTATGTCCTCCTGCTGCCGCAATTTCGAGCGCACGCTTTGCAACGAATTGCCCGGCAACATCAGCAAAATCATCGGAATAGCTTGTCGTCTCATGTTCTTCAACGGGTTCTGCCGTGGTGGGTTCAATCTTCACCTTTCCCGTCAAAAAATGTACGAGCTGAGTCAGATTCGAAACAGCGTATACTTTCAGCCCCTCTACCAGCAAAGCTTCATTCGCATTCTCCGGCGCAACGAAAAAGGCTTTCAGCCCGGCATCACGGGCGCGGATAGCCATAGGCAAGACACCGCACACCGGGCGGCACTCGCCCTCGAGCGAAAGTTCTGCTGCAAACAGCGCCCCCTCGAGTGCCTTCTGCGCGATGATGCCATAAGCAGCAAGCAAACCAACTGCGATGGGCAGGTCCAATCCTGAGCTATCCTTTCGGATATCGGCTGGTGCGAGATTAATGGTTACCTTTTCCTGCGGCACAGAATAACCTGCATTGCGGATCGCGGTACGCACCCGTTCCTTGGACTCGCGTACGGCGGTATCCGGCAGGCCGACAATGTCGAAGGCGGGCAGGCCGCTCGCCGCATCGACTTCCACGTCGATGAGAAGCCCATCCACGCCCAGTGTTGTCGCTCCATTTGTTTTTGCATACATGATGAACGTGTCCTCCTTAGCTGACCTCAAATGCACCCTTCAGATGATTAATCCGAAATTGTCCGTCGCACGCAAACACTTCCATAACGTCAAAGCGGCAGGGGCGCCCCGAAAGGTGCCTCTGCCGCAGAAAGAATTCCGCTGTACGGATGATTTTTTGTTGTTTGTGATAATTTACCGCCGCCGCAGGCCGTCCGCACCGCATCGTCGTGCGCGTCTTGACCTCGACGAATACGATAGTTCCATCCTCCTCAGCGATAAGGTCGATCTCCCCCGAGCGCAGGCGGAAATTCCGAGTCAGCACCATGCAGCCCTGCTGCACGAGATAGTTTGCTGCCGCTTCTTCCCCGGCTTTGCCGAGTGCCTTTGTATCCATAGTTCCATTCCATCCTTTCCATCAGGAACTCAGGAATGGAAGATGTCCTCCGGCTTTCCCTTTCGGTCCATGCGGTAGATGTACGCAAGAACCTCCGCCACAGCCCGATAGAGCTCAGGAGGGATTTCCCGGTCGATATCGAGAGCCATGAGCATATTCACCAGCGTCTTGTTCTGATAGACCGGCACTGCATTCTGCTGCGCTGCCGCAAGGATGTTTTCAGCCACGTGGCCGCGTCCCTTCGCTACGACGCGGGGGGCATGGCCGCTTTTCTCCTCGTATTTCAGCGCGACTGCTTTTTTCGGTATCTGCGGGTCCGTTTCCGGCTCCAAAGGCGGCATCGGTGGTTCCTGGGGATATCTGCTGCTCATCTGCCATCCCGTTCCTTCATTCCGGGAAGCACGAATTTTTTCGTACTTCCATTAGTTCCATCATAGCGGTTTCTATTCCTTTTGTCAAGGACGAATGTGCAACCATATACATTCGTTTAAATAGAGGATATCTTGACATCCTTTAACTGTAAGGTCGTCGCACGGATCGACTGACGCAGGTTCGTCATATAATTCCGGAATTCCTGTGCATTTTCTTCCCGTGAGAAATAGATACGCAAATCCAGCTGGTTTCCTTCATAAACCCGGAACGTCGCATCGACAGCCCCGATATTCTGCGTTAGGACGCAGACACGGAACCACGTATCCTTGCGAATCCTTCCCGGACGCTGCGGATCCGGTTTCTTTTCATCGTAGACATGCACAAACGCCGGATAACGGATCTGCGGCTGCCCCATATAGAGAGGCATGATGAAATGCAGCGACCGCTGCCCCTGTACGGGATTCTGGGAAGGGTCTCCCGTCATCGACTGCGTCATGGTATTAACAAAAATCGACAAATCGCGTGCCACGCGCTTTAGCCTGGAAGACGACATTCCTTTTGCGGCCGTCATATCCGCCAGCTGCATAAACGACCACAATCGCGGCAGTTCCGGCATATCCTTCTGAACTGCAGCCTGCTGGACCGCAGCCGGCACGTTGTGCTGAACGACGCGCAGCAGCTGCTGAAGGGCCCGCGCTTCCTTCTCCGGCATGACGGAATGGCTGCTATTGGCAAAGTCATTCAGCAGTGCCGTGTCCTTAGGGGAAAGCTCCATATGGTCAAGAAGCATACGGGCAAGCCCACGCAGGGTATCCATCGTTTCCGGCGTGTTCTCGATAGGCTGGTTCACGAGCTGCTCCCTGGCCTGCTGCATAGCCACCCGAAGGGATTCCTGTCCATTCAGTGCCTGTGGATTGGCCGGTTGAGCACGCATCGGAACAAACTGGCCTTCCCCATTGATGAACCCCCTTGCCACAAAAGGCTGTTCCTGCCCATACTCCGGATTCTGGACAAAACCATTCGAGGCAGGCTGCCCTTGGCTATTCGGCATATTCTGCGTCCCCTGAGGAACAGCATTCCCCTCTGCCATGGGAGCACCAGGCTGCATGGCACTGCCTTGCTGGGCATTAGCCTGCGGGGCATTTCCTTGCTGGGCATTTCCTTGCTGGGCATTTCCTTGCAGTGCTACCTGCGTATTCGCGGGATTCGTACCAGCCTGCGGCGCAGCATTCGCCGCTGCCTGCGGGGTAGTGCCATTCTGCGGCGCATTGTTCGCCATTGCCTGCTGGGTGCTGCCACCCTGCGGCGTGTTATTCGCAACTGCCTGTTGGTTACTGCCAGTCTGCGGCGCATGATTCGCCGCTGCCTGCTGGTTCGCAACGGACTGCTGCCCATTTCCAGCCTGCGCGTTATTGGCAGCAGTCTGCCCCAGAGCCCCTGCCTGTGGCTGTCCCTGTCCCGCAGCCTGATTATTTCCCGCGGCATTCTGCCCTGGAAGTGCCTGCTGGCCTGTTGGAGCGTTCTGTCCCGAAACTGCCTGCTGACCGGCAGGAGCACTCTGTCTCTGGGTTGCCTGCTGCTCCGCAGGAGCACTCTGTCCTGGGGCTGCCTGCTGGCCCGTGGGAGCGTTCTGTCCCGGGACTGCCTGCTGGCCCGTGGGAGCGTTCTGTCCCGGGACTGCCTGCTGACCCGCCGGAGTATTCTGTCCTGGAACTGTCTGCTGGCCCGTAGGAATATTCTGCCCCGGGGCTGCCTGCTGGCCCACAGGAGCGTTCTGTCCCGGGGCTGCCTGCTGACCCGCAGGCGTATTCTGCCCTGGCATGGCTTGCTGACCAGCAGCCTGTTGTCCGGCCGATGCCTTGCTATTCTGCGGCATGAACGCCTGCACCAGCTGACGAAGCATCTGGAGTGCCGATATATCCTTTCCTACCGTCTGTGTATATGGCTGCTGCAAAGCCTGAAAAAGCTGCTGCATCTTGGTAGGCAGGCTCTCCATTGGCTGATCATCGAGCAGAGCAAACGAAGCCTTATTGAGAAGGACCGGTTCTGTGCCATCCCCTTCCATCTCAAGAAGGACCTTGAAATTTTTCAGCAAGGCCTGCATCGTATCGCTGGCTTCGGCATCTCCTCCTTTTGCGAGGACGGAGCCGAGCTGGCTGAGCATGCGTGCGAACGTACGCAGCTGATCCGTAGAAAATCGCTGGCTTTCGAGTGTACTGCCTAAGCTTTGCCCGAGTGTCTCCTCCAAGGAAAAAGACTGCCGGATAATCGTGTCGATGACTTTCCGCATATCCTCAGGGAGCTTTTCGACGGCTTCATCCTCACTGCCCTGAATGGAAGAAAGTACACCCGCCATATCCTGGATTGCCGTACGCAAAGATACCTTTGTCTCAGGAGCAAAGCCGGAAGAAACGCCGCCAGACCGCTGGACAGAACTGCTCCCCTCGGTTTTCTGCGCTGGGCCCGCAGGACGGATAACGCCGACATTACTGGTCTCAATAGGCATCAGGATTCACTTCCTCTTTCCGCGAAGTCATCTTTTAGGGATAACTATTCCTATTCCTTTTAGAATTCTCCCTAACCCTGCAGAAATCCTGCCTGCTCGGCAATACTTTTCACGGGTTCAAAAGAAAGTCGGTGAATCGGGCATGGCCCGTATTTGCGCAATGCCTCGATGTGCTCTGCCGTCCCATAACCCTTGTGATGTGCAAAGCCATACTGCGGATAAATTTCATCGTACTGCTCCATGAGACGGTCTCGCGTAACCTTTGCCAGAATGGAAGCAGCGGCGATCGAAGCCGATTTAGCGTCGCCCTTGATGATGGACTCCGACGGCATCGGGAGGTTTTCGAGACGGACCGCATCGATGAGGACTTTCTGCGGCTGCTTTTCCAGGCCAAAAATCGCATTGTACATCCCGTTCATCGTAGCCTGATAGATATTCACGCGGTCAATCGTCTGCGCATCGATCAGCGAAATCGACGTCGCGAGCGCCTTCTCCTGAATCTCATCGAACAGCTCCTCGCGCACTTTCGGGGATAACTTCTTCGAATCATTGATGTGTGGCAGGAAAAGCCCCCGCGGCAAAATGACGGCCGCCACGGAGACCGGCCCGGCGAGAGGGCCGCGTCCCGCCTCATCGACACCTGCGACGAGCTCGTACCCGGCAGCCGCCGCTTCATTTTCGAACGCATACAGGCGGGCTACGCGTTCGCGTTCTTTCTGCTCCCGCTCATAACGGCGCACGATCTGCTGCGCCGCCTTTCTCGTATCCTGACGGCATGCCTCCAGGAGCTCAGGCGAGGGGTTTTCGCGTACCATCTCCTGGAGCTGCTGGATCGTATAGTCCGAACTGTTCACTCTGCGCCCTCCTCCGGTACTTCATCGAGCGTAACCGTGCCCAGCTTGCCCGCGCGGAACTCCGTCATGACGATGCGCTGAGCCTTATCGAGATCCACAACGCCGCCCTTCACCAAACAGCCGCGCTTGCGCCCGATGGCCTCGAGCAGTTCGAGCCCCGCCTTCGGCAGCTCCCCTTTCAGCTTAAAGCGCTCGATGAGACGCTCCGGGTAATCGCGGCGCAGGATCTCGAGGAGCAGTGCCGTGACCTGCTCCAGGTCATAGATATCATCGTTGATAGCCCCCGTGAAGGCCAGTTTCAGTCCCACAGACGGGTCCTCGAATTTCGGCCACAGGATGCCCGGCGTATCGAGCAGATCGAGCCCTTTGGCAATCTTGATCCACTGCTTCGCGCGCGTCACGCCCGGTTTATCCGCCGTCTTTGTGATCGCCGCGCCTGCCAGCCGGTTGATGAGCGATGACTTGCCGACATTCGGGATGCCCAGAATCATGCACCGCGCCGAGCGGGCCTTGCCGCCCGCCTTGACAAATTTCTCCGTCTTCGGACGGGCTAGCTCCTCGGCCAGCTGCACAAGCCGTTTCACGCCGCGTCCCTTTGTCGCATCGACAGCCACCGCAGGCACCCCATGCGCGCTGAAATACGCCACCCAGGCCTTCGTTTTCGCCGGATCTGCCAGATCCGCCTTATTCAAAGCCACCACGCGCGGTTTGTCCTGGATAATCTCCGCCAGCATCGGATTGGCACTGCTGAGCGGAATCCGCGCGTCGAGCAGTTCGATCACCACATCCACAAGCTTCAGATTCTCCTCAATAATCCGCTGAGCCTTTTTCATGTGGCCCGGAAACCACTGAATTCCGGGTACGTCCGTTTTTCTCTCTGTATCCATTCTGATTGGTATCCCCTCTGTTCCTTGATTGTCATGTAAACCAGTATTATTATATCACCAACATGGATACTTTATCCATCTTTTTGGCATCTGCACCTTCGCTATACCACCTTGCCAGGCAGTCAAAATGCGAATAAAATGGAACCCGAAGATAATCCGCATGCAAAGGAGCGCACCGCTATGGCAAAATCCTATCCTGAAACGACAAACCCGAATGCTGCGCAGGCGTTTCCCTATCTCGTACGTGAGGTGCGGTCCGGCCGCAGTACGACGTTCGATCCCGGGTTCCACGTCATGCATTGGCACTCCGACGTGCAATTTCTTTACGCAGCGGATGGCACGGTCGATGTTCAGACGCTGCACGCGACATACACCGTGCATCCGGGCGAAGGACTGTTTCTGAGCCGTGATGTCGTGCACTGCATCCGGGCCGCACAGACGGCGCATTATTACAATTTCATCTATCCTGCCGATCAGCTGCATTTCGCCCCCGGCAGCCCGGCCAATGACGACCTCGCGCCCATCCTCGACGGCACATCTTTACCGGTCTGCCCTTTGACGATGGAAACGGATTGGGGGCGCCGTGCCCTCGCGCAGCTGCAGGAGCTCGCCGCATTCACCGAGGAGCAGCCGGACGCCTACGCCGCGAATATCCTCGTGCGACTGCTCGATCTCGTGCTGCTGCTGCGCCTGCACGCATCGCTCGTACAGGCAGCGCGGACGGACGACGCGAACACGGCACGCACGAAAGCCGTGCTGCAATACATCGCGCTGCACTACGCCGACGACATCACGCTTGCCGACCTCGCCGCAAGTGCACAATGCAGCAAATCCGCCTGCCTGCGCGCATTCCGCACGTGCATGGCGACGACGCCATACCAGTATCTCATCGATTATCGCCTCGAGCAGGCCGCATTGCTCCTGCGCCAGACCCAGGACCCTGTCGCCAGCATAGCCGAAACCGTCGGCTTTCATCATCTCAGCCTGTTCGGCAAATCGTTCCAAAAAAAAATGGGCGCTACGCCAAAAGCGTACCGCACCACAAAGCAGCAAATAGAATCTCAAGGCGCCGTGCTGTGTTTCGGCACAAAGAAATCGTCCTGATATCCGCCTTCGAGCTTCAGTAAATACGTCTTCTTTTCGATGCCACCGGCGTAGCCTGTGAGGCTGCCGTTCTTACCGACGACGCGGTGGCACGGGATGATGACGGAGATCTCATTATGACCGACCGCACCGCCGATGGCCTGCGCCGACATGCGTGCGAGACCTCGCTGCCGAGCCAACTGCCGGGCAATCTCCCCATACGTCGTTGTCCTGCCGTAAGGGATGGAAAGCAAAATATTCCAGACGTCTTTCTGAAACGACGTGCCGAGCATGTGAAGGGGCGGCAGAAAATCCGGCTTCTTCCCCGAAAAATACACATCCAGCCAGCGTCTTGCTTCCGTGATAGCAGGCGTTTCTTTCTCCTCATGCTCCGGCGCAAGGTTGAGCGCATAGTACTTTTCCTGGTCAAACCACAGGCCCGTCAGGCCTTCATCGTCGGCCGCGAGCAAAATTTCGCCGAGCGGTGACTGGTACGTATTCGTATATTGCATGTTATCTACCTCCCCATTTAGGATTCACAAGCATGAGCTGGTTTTGGCTGCTTCAGCGCATCCGGCGTACGGAGGGCGAACGAGCAGACAGCGCCGAGGATGGCGACGATCCATAGACACTGGAGCGCGGCATCGATGCCATACGTGTCGGCGGCGCGGCCGATGAGCGGCGTGACGAGGCCGCCGAACGTCGTCGTAAGACCGAGCGTCACACCGGAGGCGAAACCGATATTTTTCGAAAGATACGTCTGCCCGAGCACGACGGCCGAGCTGTACGGGGCAAACAACGAGAACGCGACGAGCGGCAGCAGGAGCAGCGCGAACGTGAGGCTGTCGCTGTTCACAAGCAGGAACATCGCGGGAATCATGACGAGGAACGAGACCCGCAGCACACGCACATAGCCGAGACGGTCGGCGAGGATGCCGCCGAAATACGTGATGACGGCGCCGAGCGCAAAGAGAATCGTGAGCGCGAGGCTGCCCGTCGCTGCCGTCGCCGACAGCACGCTGATGAGATAGAGCGGCAAAAACGCATTGCATCCATCGAAACCGATAGAGCGCGCGAAAATGAGGATCGTGAGCTTACCAAACGAGCGCCAGTCATTTTTCGCCTCCGCACCCTGCCCCTCCGCTTTGGCCGCAGGCTGCTGTGCCGCCATATCGCGCAGGATACCCGGCATACGGTGGTGCAAAAGTACCGCAACGGCCGTGTTGAACACCGCATAAAACAGCAGCCCCTGGATCCCTGCGACGTACGCGCAGAAACCGGCAAACAAAGGGCCAACGGCAAAACCGGCGTTGCCACCAACGGAGAACGTGCCAAGCGCCTTGCCTTTGTGCGTACCCGCCAGGCCGTTCACCATGCGCGCCGCCTCGGGATGATAGATGGCCGAGCCGAGTCCGGAGAACATCGAGCAGCAGAACACCATCCAGTAGTCCGTGACAAAAGGCAGCACTGCAATGCATACGCCGCTGATGACGGCGCCGAGCGGCGCGAACCATGGCCGCGATACGCGGTCGGAGTAATACCCGAACACGGGCTGCAAAATGGACGACAACAGGATGTTCGCAAAGACAATGGTCCCCGCGTCCTGATAGCTCCAGCCGTACGTCGCGATAAAATACGGCAGCAGTGCCGGGATGGCACCCTGCGCCCAATCGATGGAAAAATGGCCGACGGTGAAAAGATAAATGCGCGGATCGAATCGCTGCATACTTGCCACACTCCTTTTGCTCTAATCATTTCTTTCGTTTTCTAGTATCATTATAGAGTAAAAATGCATAGCAAAAAAGTGAATAAAACGGCAGGTTTTGACAATATATCGCCAAAGCCTGCCGCTTTGTCATAAAAAACCACCAAGAACTAAAACCCGTCGATATCATAGTCCTTCTTCACGCGGTACATCATGAGATATTTTCCGTCTTTCTCTATGTAGAAAAGCGTGATGAGATTACTTTTAACACTCATAATTTGCTCCCCAGATCAGACGTGCAATGCGGGCAGCGTGTGGCGTCCTCAGGGATTTCCGTCTTGCAATAAGGACACAGGCGTGCCGGTTTCGGCTCGGGCTTTGCCGGCATCAGGCGGTTGACCTGCCTGATCAGCATGAAAATGGCGAAGGAGACAATCAGAAAATCGATGACCGCGTTCAGGAACGAGCCATAGGCGATAACCGGCAGGCCGGCAGCACGTGCCTCGGCCAAAGTTGCCACGGGCGTGCTCGACAGGTTGAGGAACAGGTTGGAAAAGTCAATCCTGCCGATCAGCAGCCCGAGCGGTGGCATGAGTATGTCACTGACGAACGATGAGACAATCTTTCCGAACGCTGCGCCGATGATGATACCGATAGCCATATCCAGCACATTGCCGCGCATAATGAACTTCTTGAATTCTTCAATCATGACATTTCCTCCCCTCTGTTTATTCATAGTACCGGATAACCTGGCTCTCCGAGCGTTTCGGCACGAAATAGTTGCGCGCCTCGTCCACATAATAATCGAGCGAGGCTCCGTCCTGCGGCGTGACCAGCGTGCTTGTGTGAGCGGGATAGCCCAAAGCCAGTACCAGACGGATATCCCAGTCCTCCGGCAGCTGCAGCAGTTCCTTGACCTTGGGATGATTGACGCTCGCGAGGATGGCGCTGCCGACGCCCTGCTGCCAGGCCGTGATGGCCATGGCGTCGGCGGCGATGCCCACATCGATGTCACTCAAAGGACCCGCGCCCTTTTCGCGCAGGATGACCACGAAGGCCACTGGCTGCTCGCCGGGCCGCGGCGTGCCGATCTCTGGTGGCAGAGCCGCCGCCCAGCGCAGCAACGGCTGCATCCCGGCCACCAACGCCTTTCGACTGACCACGGCATAGCGCAGCACGTTCCCGTTGCGCGCGCACGAACGCTCGCGGGCCACATTGACGAGCGTATGCAAAAGAGCCTGTGGAACCGGCTCCTGCTTAAACCGCCGATACGTACGGCACCCCGTGAACAATTCTGCCATTTCCTGCATAACTATTTCCTCCTCATCACAAGACACCTATGGGTGTAACCAGTTTCCTCACCTGCTCTGCCATATCTGCCCCGAACGCAGATCCATGCAGGATATACGGCCCTCAGACAGGAACGAGCCGGTATCCAGGAAGATGACCTCCGGCGTGACAATCGGCGTGCAGCGCCCAGGCTCCATCGCTGGCACCGGCGTATGCCCGACTACCACCGTAAGTTCTGTCCCGCCCGTCAGAGACTTAATGTACTTTATTTCGCTATGACTCATGTAGCGCTCCGCTAAATCGCGCCCCCAGACAAAGTCATTTGTGCTCTGCTCCTCCAGCGGCAAGTCGGGATCAATGCCTCCATGACAGAACAGGTAGTTGTGCCCGTCCAGCTGTGCCTGGTAATAAAGCGGCAGGCTGTGTACGAACTTCGCGTATTTTTCAAACTCCTCCACCGACCCGGAAATCTGCTGGAGGGTCACATGCCCGCCGTTCTGCATCCAAAGGGCAAGCTCGTCCACAAACTCACCCATCTGGCTGTAGGTATTGCAGAATTCGCCAAAGCCGTTCCAAAGCATAAGCTCATGGTTGCCCTGCAGCAGATGAATATTATCGCCTTTCGGCAGGCCCATGATATAGTCCAGCACATGCTTCGGCTCCGGGCCGCGGTCCACGTAATCACCGAGGAACACGATTTCATCCTGCCCATAGTCCGGCTGAACCTGCGCCAATAGGCTCACCAGCTTATCCCATTCGCCATGAATATCGCCAAATACAAGAAACCTATCCGCCATATTCCTGCACCACCTTTTCTGTTACTATTGCACATGTTCATCCAATATTATTTTCGCCGCGCTTACGTTTTATCCTGCCTCAATTTTTCGGATTGCGCGGCATCATAGTATCGCAGCCTATCCGTCAGGCTTTGTTAAAATATATTTGACAAAATTGAATTTAGTATGTATAATAATCCTATCGAAAGAAATCCACACATACTGAATCAACAGGAGGGCATAGTTATGAACATGGAAAGCATCTACAGCAAGACCAAGGGCACGGAAATGGCAGGGCTGGTCAATCGCATCATGCAGGCCGAGGTCAACGGCACGATGATGTATGAGGCACTGGCCATGCTGGCCGATGACCAGGGCATCCCTGAGGCAGCCGATGCATTCCGCAAGGCAGCGCGTGAGGAGGCCGTGCATGCCGGCTTCTACGCGCTGATGAACGGCAAATATCCGCAGGATTTCTGGCGTCTGGTCAAAGCGGTGCAGAAAGCAGAAGCCAACGGCGAAGCACAGGTCAACGCCATTGCAGCCCAGTTCCGCGCCGCCGGCTTGGAGGACGCAGCCAAGACGGCCGAAAACTTCGCCAAGCAGGAAGGCGGTCACGGCGTCGCGCTGGCACAGATTCTGGAGAAATATGCGCCGAAAATCGATGAAGCGACCCATACGCTGATCTACGTCTGCCCTGTGTGCGGCTATGAATATGCCGGCGACATCACGCAGGAGCCCGATGACTATGTATGCCCGCTCTGCGGCGTGCCGAAAGCGAAATTCACGAAAAAAGCATAATCCCCCCCATCTGCCCAATACAAAAGGGCGACGCCGTAGTCCTGTCTGACTACCCCGTCGCCCTTTTTGCATGCGTTGAGCACCTTTTTCTAAGCCTTTCGCACTGGCAACAGATACCAGCCTACTTTTCCCGCCAGAACGGTTTTCGCCGATAGGACGCAAAATGAAAACCAATGCCCTTTCTTACTGGCTGATTCAGTGCCAATTGCTCGAAATCTTCTGCTTCCAGCAAGCGGCCTTGCTCTTCGCTGATTTTTCCGCCCACGTCAAGCAAACGCTTGGCTTGACGCAGAGTGGCCTGCTCCAGTAAATTCCTGACGAAACGCCCGTTGCCGTAATCTGCTTCCTGTATAGCCGTCGTAAAAATCTCTGAGCATTTTTCCTTGGCGGCCTCCGTTAGTTCATAGCCACGCTGCCGACACATGCGCGCCAGTATTTGTGACAGTTCTTCAATCGTATAATCCGGGAAATTCACGTGAAACGCAATGCGGCTTTTGAGGCCCTCGTTCTTTTCCAGGAATTCTGCCATTTTATCCGGGTATCCTGCCAGAATGACGATGACGTCATCGCGGCGGTTTTCCATCTCCTGCACGATGGTGTTGATGGCTTCGTCCCCATAGCTGTGATGGTCCTCCACCAGCGCATAGGCCTCGTCAATGAAGAGCACGCCGCCCTTGGCCTCCTTGAATTTTTGGCGTACCAAAGGCGCTGTATGCCCCACATATTTGCCGACCAAATTCGCCCGCCCGCATTCCACCAGCTTATATTCGGAGATGATTTCTTCCTCTGCCAGAATTTTCGCCACTATCCTGGCCACAGTGGTTTTTGCCGAGCCGGGATTGCCAGTAAAAAGCATGTGGCGGGAGGCAGTCGGGTCCTTGATGCCCCATGACTTGCGCAGGTTCTGCAGCTTGGCTGCCGCAATCATATCGTTGATCACGGCCTTCGCTTCGGTCAGCCCCACCATGTCCATCAATTCTCTGCGCGTGGCCTTGGGCTTATCCTGCGGCAAGGGCTTGTCGGCCAGTTCCTGCTGGTAGGCCGGGTAGATGCGCTCGCGCAGGACTTTTTTGCTCCAATTGTCATATATTTTCTGCACTTCGGAGGCGGTATAGCCGTCCTGCTCTGGAAATTCTACATCCTCCGGCCTGGCATATTGCGCGCGGTCTGATGCGGCAATCAGACTGTCCAAATATTTTTGGGCCTGAGCCAAAGGCCTGCGGCCTTCCCCTAGTTCCACAATGCTGAGCACATCATCCACGGAACTGATCAGCCTGTTGCAGGCAGCCTCATGCGGATGTCGCTCCAAAAAGATGAACAGAGTCTGCTTGTAATGCTTTTTGATGCGCTCCGCCAGCGTATCCAGCATATTATTATTGGACGCACCGTAAAAGCCATTTTCATCTTCCTCAGCCAAGTCTGAGAGCGAGATAGCCACCGTCACCCCTGCCGAGGGCAGAAACAACTGGTCGAGCATGTCGTCAGCATTGTGGTAATCTGTGATTTTTTTCAGGATGTCATACCGGACGCCCTGCAAGCGCCCCGTCGAATACAGGCAGCGTACCAATAACTCCACCGCAGGCTCAACACAGGCTTCGCTGCCAATCGTCACACGGTAGTGAGCCGGATGCTCCACGAAAGTATGCATATTGGCAGGATCGTATATACGTCGGATTTCCTGTAGGAACTGGTCATCCAGCATCAAAGTCTCCGCCTGAGCCAGTGCCTGATTCAAGGTCAGTTTTTCCGCAGAGCAAAGGCCAGATTTCAGGGAAAAAGCATCGGTATCCATATCATTGTCCCATGCTTCAAACTGATTTGGCCTTTTCCCGAGCATATCCGTGTCATACGCAGCTTCAATATAATCCGCCAGCAGTTTCTGTGAGGATATCTCACGGATTTCGGAAATACGGATTCGATCCAGATATTCGTTATTTTGGAACGTTTCCGTTACAACCTGCTTGACCTGTGCCATATTGCATGCCTGCAGTCCGGCCACCACGATCACGCTGTCCTTTTCCAAAGCACAGGCAGCCGCAAAATCTTTGATGGCACTATGCGAGAGCGGTGCAAAAGCCCGCCGCAGCTGATTGTTGATGCGATGAATCTCCCTTTCACCGAGCGTCGCAATCATTTCTTCCTCATCATCGTCTGCGGATTTTTTCCCAGGCGTGAAACGGAAGCTGACGCGCATCTGGTAGTACAGCATGCTGATTTCCTCCCCCAACCGCAACTTATAAACGAGTCCACCGGCGGGCGGATAAAACTCTACTATCCGTTGCTTATCCTGCCTCGCCCTCAGGTGTCTTTTCATATTCTAATGATAGCATAACACATCAGACAAAAATGGGGTGGGTTTGAAAGTCAAAACAGGCTGGGTAGCATCATTGATACTATCCCCCAGCCTGCTTTATCATGCACGGGCGTCCTCCAGTGCATCGTGGAGTCCGCAGGAAAAAAATCCAATTTCATGAGACACGAAAACGGTGGAGAACTGCAATTCATGCGGCTCTCCACCGTTTGCACCTGCAATCAAAACAAAAATCGTTCCGGCAAGCGGATAAAATCCTTCATCGCATTCGAAAAATTATGGTCTGCGGCGGCTATCGTTCCTCGCTTGATATTTTCTTTCCGTAGGAGGTCAATCAGCTCGGCGTACGGATAAGACGGATCGCGCTCTCCAAAGAGCATCGTCACCTCCTGCTCCGCTGGCATTTTCATCAGCCCAGCTCTCGATTTGTGCCAGTTGATCATGAGCGGCATATTCAAGAGCAGCCACTTTTGGACGAACGGGTAGCGATAGCCATACATCGCGCCGTACTGGCCGCCTTTGGACACGCCGAAATAGTAGATGGGAACGTCGGCAGCGAGCGAAGATGCGTAATCCGAAGCCACGGCCATGGTGATGGACATATTTTCATCAGGAGCAAGTTCCAAAGGGTTGTCGCTGACGATCACAGAAACGTTATGGCGCTCCGCGATGCGAGCAGCGAGCGTGAGATACTTGTTCTCATGTCCGTAAATCGTTCCACCGCTTCCAGTTTTCACGATCAACAAGCCATCCGCCCCTTCCATCAAGCCAAACTTAAGTCCATGGAAAGATAAAAAGGCATCATAGTCCATCAATGTTCTCTCCCGGTGATGTTTCAAGAAATTTTATTTGGATGAATCGGAAAAATTTTGATTCATGGATTTTCTTCGAAGCCCTTGCCAATGACATAGTGATACCGATCCACAATTCCGTCGAGAGCCTTCTGCATGGCTTGGATGCGATCTTTGTAATTCGTCATGTCATACGTCACATAGCCAACCGACATGAACGTCCCTGTACGGAACGTCTTTTTCTGATACGGTACGCCGAGACATCCGAAATATTCCTTCATCTTCTCGTAGAGTGCCCAACGAATTTGCTGGACAATCTCCCAATCGGCAGGCGTTAACTCACCAGCGTTGACAGAATATTTAAGAGCGATGATGTCGGCGTTCTCATCAGATTCCTTTGGTTTGGCAGCATTTTCGATTTGCAGGTAGAGCTCCCCAACATATTTTCCTGTTGGAGAATCTTCTGCAAATCCCATGCTCGCAAACTGCTTTTCCGCAATCCAATGCCACCAGAGTCCGAAAAATCCACCTGTTTGGTTGCTGACATACCCCCAGCCTAAGGAGGCCTCCGGCTGCACGATGCCTTGATCCCGAAGATGCTGGAAAAAGCGTGTATGCATCGCTCCCGTCCATTTCTTTATGTCAGCATTTCCAGGGGCGGCATACGATTCTGCTTCTTCTTCCATCTCTTGAAGATGCTCCACGTAATCGCGGAAGATTGCGTTGTTTGTTTTATCGGCAAAAGGTTGAAGAATCTCCAAGATGCCTCGGCGAAACAAATTGCAATCTACTTTCTCAAGGTTGCATTGATCATCGATTTTGTAATAAACCGTGATAATTTTCGTTTCCGGGCGCTTTTCTCCAAGCTCGCGCTTGTATCGCTCAATCTGGTCGTCATGCTGTCCCGTAAACGTCTTGTCTTCAATAATGATGGAACAATCGCCTATTGTCACCAAGATATCGATGTTGTCTTTCTGCAGCTCGACAGAAGTCACAGTTTCATCTGGCTTCATCCCCTGGTACATCCGCTTCAAAAGCGCTCGTGCGCACTGCGCCAGCGCCGCATCTTCTTGTTCATGCTCCTTCATAGCGAACGAAAGCAACCAACCGAGAAATGCATCCTGCGACAGCTCACTTGTCGCAAAATTGAAAAGATTGTTTCGTTTTGACATGACTCACACCTCCATAATCATATCCTGCCAATCTCATGGCAATGACTTATTTCTACAATCATCTTCCCCCACATTTGATACTTCCTCCGGCTTGCTGAATTGCTTATTTCCTACGTTTGAATTCTACACCTTCATAGATGCGGACATGACCGCGCTTCAATTGCTGAGGCTTTACCATAGTTGTATCCTCTGCTGCCGTTGTCATTTTCTTGCCATTCAAGCTGCCTTATCATCATCTGTGAAATGGACTTGGTACATCAATGAAACCGTATTTCTCCTCTGCCTCAGCTACCTTGTAAAAGCAGTGCAACGTAGCACGGGCGTCCTCCAGCGCATCGTGGAGTCTGCCTCCCTGGAAGCCATAGTAGGCCGCGCAAGCGCCAAGTTTTTGCGGCTTGGTGGACGGGTTGGCTCCCGGATTCTCATGGGCATATACCGCAGGGAAACGCCACATGACATCATAGACGTGATGATTGGCAGAGTGCTTGATGATGTGGCAGAGTTCACCCCGCTGCCCAGGCAAATTGCCCAGCAACATATTGTAGTCGAAGCGGATATTGTAAGCCACAATCAAGTGGGCCCGACGAAAGAGGTCCAGTATCCTGTCTGCCCATTCCGCAATAAGTGGTGCATCCGCGACGTCCTCCGGTGAAATATGATTCACACTCTGTGCCTGAGGCCAGGCCGCCACTCTATCCGGATGAAAAAGCTGGTTCATCAATGTCTGCCCGTTGCCGTCAATGGCCGAAAACTGCAGAATGTTATCCACATTCCGATTCAGCCCCGTGGTTTCCGTATCAAAGACCAGAATTTCCTCACGCCGTATCAACCCCGTTTCCGGGTTTTCGAGGCCCTCTGGGCGTATTTTAAAGATGAGATTATCCATTTGCTTGCTCTCGATGTCGCACATATACAGGTAGTTTATTATGAACACGCATTGACGTGCATGTGATGCCTTAGTTAATCCAATCAGCGACAGCTTTGACAAAGTCCTCCTTATTCTTGCGTTCTGGGTGGCCAGTCCTTAAAAACCTGAAGTTCACGTTACCTATACATGCTGTACCTTCCCTCCATGGAACATCTTTTGCTCCAATAAGCTTTGTACCGTCACTGACTATGTTAAAAGCGTCAAATAATCCATTCTCGCCATTGAAAATATGTTGGTCATAGTTTCGTCCTGTATAAAAAATAACTTCTTTAGGCTTTATAATTTCAATTTCTTGTTTTAGCACTTTTAGTTTCTCTATGCAGTTAATTTTTCTCCTATAATCTGTCGTATCAATTCCATCTGAATTGTTGCATTTCACAATGTTGGTGAAAGCAATATGCTCAGGACTATCATCGCTATAAATACGGTTGCTTATCAGCCTCGTATATTCCCAATACGGCCAAGATTTATTCCACAATGACTTTCTAGAGATTTCAAAAACATCTTCGTACGCAACAATATCTGCACCGCCTCTCGCTGTTTTACCAACAAAGAGCGGCTGATGCATTGCATTATGAAACTCGTTGCCAACGAACCACGCTCCTATGAAATCTAAGGGAACGTGCTGTTGTGCTCTGCATTCTGTACATATGGCACTTTTGCAAACATTAAGCTTGTTTATATAAAGATTTATTATCTCCTTCTCTAGCGAATTCATATAAACCATCCTTTCCATTTCACCTTGGTCCTCGCTTTGGTATCATCAAAAAATTGGATTACTCTCCGGACTGCTCGTATAAGGATAGCGTGTTTTTCAGCATACGGACCAACTTCTCCTGTACTGCCTGCGGTGCCAGGACCTGCACGTTATACGCGCGCTGCATCAGCCAGAAATAAAGTCCTGGGCCATCCTGAACCTTTACGCTGCCTTCGCAGAAATCCCCCTCCAGTGGCTTTAGTTCAACATACCGCTCGATTTCCTGGTCGATGTACGCCATATCGTCCGGGAAGCCCTGCCCAATGACTATACTGACACCATTACGACATTCCCACTGCCCTACGCCAAGAACAAATCTTCGCCTTGTTGTAAACTTTTGTGGCAGGATGTGCTACAATGTTTACATATCTTTATCATACGGAGAGTTTTAACTGGTGCCGTCATGCAGGAGCAGCTCCCCGGACTCACCGTGCTGGATGGCTGCATCTGTCAATTGCTTTGCATCCGTCTCAACCCATCCCGGAAACATTGAAAACTAGGTGAGAGATTTTTCTCTACATCCATGTAACGCGAGATATTCGCTGCAATCCGTCGCTTCAGCTCCATCATCTTTGGCGAGCGATGCTGTGGCAGATGGTCTTCATGCATGACAGCACGCACCAATATCTCCCACGTGCCGCACTGACTATCCTGCTGGTACTGCTGCAAAACACGCCGATCCGCATCCGGATAGGCCAGCAAAAGTGCAGCCCTGTCACCTAAAAACCATGCTTCCATTTCCTCTATGGCAATGCGAAATAAACAACGAGGTTTTTGCGGACAGTAGTCCAGCACCTGCACCAGACTCTGTTTAAATATGCGACAATCCGGCCTGGCATCTAAATCCACCAAGACAACTACCACCAAATTATCATCTTGCTCTCTGCCATAGGCACGCAACTTGGCAGGAAGCACAGATAACAGTCCCTGTGCGCCAACAGGTGGACGTTCTGCCAGATTTTCCGGTAATTTACCAATTCCCCGATGCTTGTGAATGCTCCATGTATTGTGTTTACCATACGGACCCAGAATTTGCGACATGATAGTGGACAGAACCGTCAGTTCCGTCTGGCCTTCGACCAATATTTCATAATGCATAGCCGTACCTCATCAATCCAGATAATCACTGTACCACAGCGCCCCCAACGGCTGGCCTTCAGCTACCATATTTTTTACATAGGGGATTTCACTGACGCGCTGTATACTCGAAAAGCCCTCCTCTCCCTTTTTCAGTATCCAGACCTCATCAGGGGCCATAGCATCCACAAGATACGGTTGATGCGTTGTGATAAAAACCTGCGAGCCACCCTTACGGCCTGTAGCATGCTCGCGCAACTCAGAAACCAGGTCCGCCAGCAGTTTGTGGTAGAGTCCATTTTCCGGCTCCTCGATACACATGAACGGTGCTGGATTGGGGTCATACAGTAAAAGCAGGTAGCAGAGCATCTTTAAAGTGCCATCCGACATCTGCTGCTGATTGAACGGTTTAGCAAAGCCTTTATCCCTGAACAATAAATAAAGGTTATTTGTGTAAGGATCCTGGTATGGCTCTATGCGCCCTATACCAGGTATTTTGGCGGAAATATCCTGCAATACCTTTTGAAAAATGCCAGGATAATTGCGGTAAAGATACTGAATGTAGTTGCCCACATTATCCGCATGCAGGTTCAGGTGCTTTTGCCCGCCCGCCTGCGGTATCTGCCGAGCTGCATCAGGCGTAAAATAGCTCAAATACCAATTGCGGATAAAATGCTTGAATTTAGCAATACGTGGGTTCTCCTTTACTTGCTCAGCCAAAGAGGAAATAGCCAAACGGTGTGGGTCAAGCTCAACCTGCCGACACTCTATATCACCATCCTCACCCTCCAAGGCCTCGTCGCCTATCCAGACCTTACCTTTGCCGTACTCGAGAAATAGGAACGAGCGAGGACGCCCTGTTTTGTGATTTTTAGGCCTTTGCCGCAGGCGTTCCGCCTTAACAATAGGCAGGCCGTCATCCGGCGATGCCCCGATGACAACCTCATACGTAATCGGACGATCATTATGTGACTCCCTGTAATAGACGGTAATAGCGATATCACACGGTTCCCCGTCCTCTGCGCCTGCCGACTTTGCTGAGACCAGCTTGTCAAATCCGCCACGCCCCCGTGCATTGCACACAGCCTCCAAATCAAGTTCCATGCAATCTGCCAAAAAGCCGAACGCATCGAAAATGGAGCTCTTACCTGCACCATTCTTGCCTATGACTACCGTCAGTGGCGTCAATGGATCCGCATCACGATAAGCCTCCATCGTGCCTATACGCCCCATTGTAATATCCCGCAAAGCCCTATAATTTTGAATACGAATGCCCTCTATCATCGCCATAGCTGTACATTCCCTCCGCCGTTTCACCTTATATCGATATGCTGACTCAACTTACAGCATACTATAGTTATGCATAACCATTTTCAACCATGATTATACCATGAAACAAATCCCCTTCCCATCCAAAATCTACACCCCCCTTGGTTATCGAGCCTTATCATCGCAAAGGATAGCAAGAACTCAGGCATGCACTTCGTGTTCCCTATCTGAAAGCGTTGGCAGGAAAATATCCATTTATTTACTCCTCAGACTGCTCGTATAGAGCTAGCGTGTTTTTCAGCATACGGACCAACTTCTCCCGTACTGCCTGCGGTGCCAGGACCTGCACGTTATCCGCGCGCTGCATCAGCCAGAAATAAAGTCCTGGACCAGCCTGAACCTTTACGCTGCCTTCGCAGAAATCCCCTTCTAGTGGCTTTAGTTCAACGTCCCGCCCGAACTGGTCGATAATATCGTCCAGCTCGTAGCTGGGGAATTTCAGGTGCAGACAGATGGGCTCTCCCGTCCAGCTATACAGAGACTGATGTACGAAATCCGTCAAGCCCGTGCGTTCGTGAGCGCCAAAGAATTCCTTCAGCGGCTTACGTGGTACATCGTTCAGGATGTGCAAACTCCCCATACGCTCCAGCCGGTAGTAGCTGAGATTGTCATATTTGCTGTAGTTGCAGATCAGGTAGTAGTTGTCCCCTTTGCGGACCAATGCGTATGGGCTGACCTGATAGCGGCGATCCCGACGTGGCTTTTGTTGTTTTTCTATATCAAAATGCAGATACTGAAAAGCAATTTGCCGATTCGCGCGAATGGCCTGCATGATGGCATCGATATAGTTCTTGACCTTGCGCCTGTCGCCTACCGGCTGCGGAGCAACCGGCGTAATCTGTGACAGCAGTTGTCTGCTGGTTGGGCTGCCCTGCTGCCTGAGCTTTTCCACCAAATCCCGCGCATCTTTTTCCGCCAGCGTCTTGGAGGCCAGTACGGCATCGATGAGGAACTTCAGCTGCCAATCCTCAAAGGTGCGACTGGCCAGAAAGAAACCATCCTTGTTATCATGCGCCTGAACGATATCCATTTCGCACTCGCCGCGCAGAACGTTGATATCCCGGCAAATAGACTTCCGCTCAGCTGCAATGCCGTATTTTTCATCCAGGATTTTGCTGATCTGCACTGCCGTCTTGGGGTGCTCTTCATCCGTATCCAAAAGGATCTCCATGATGTGGAAAAACTTAGCTTTGGTATCTGCCATCATTCATTCCCCAACCTCTGCAAAACCGGTCCCGTCATAAAAATGGCTCTAATATGGCCATGCTGCGTCTCTCATACGTAGTATAGCAAAGTACACAGGACACTATTGTCGCACGTTCTTTTCTGCTGGGCAGGGTCCGCTCGATTTCCCGGTTGATGTACGCCATATCGTCCGAGAATCCCTGCCCAATGACTATACTGACACCATTATGACATGCCCTCTCCCCTGCGTCAAAAACAAATCTCCGCCTTGTTGTAAACTTTTGTGGCAGGATGTGCTACAATATTTACATATCTTTATTATACGGAGGGTTTTACTATGAAATTTGTTATTGTTGGCACTGGCGGTACGGGTGGCGTGCTGGGCGCCTATCTGGCGCACAGCGGACAGGACGTGACGTTTATCGCGCGGGGCGAGCATTTACGGGCTATACAGGAGCACGGCCTGCGCCTGCACACGGAGCATCGCGGCGATATCCTCGTAAAGCCTGCCCAGGCCTGCACGATGGACGACTATCACGGCACGCCCGACGTCATGCTGGTCTGCGTAAAGTATTATGGGCTGGATAGTGCCATCGCCCTGGCGCGCCGCGTCGCGGGGCCGGACACGCTCATCATCCCTATTCTCAACGTTTTCGGCACTGGTGCCGTCATGCAGGAGCAGCTCCCCGGGCTCACCGTGCTGGATGGCTGCATCTACGTCTTTGCAAAAAAGGGCGGTCCCGGCCTGATTTTGCAGCCGCAGTCCATCCTCAAGGTGTATTTTGGCTTCCGCTCGGAGCAGGACCAGCGTTTGGCCGAAAAAGCACGCGCCGTCGAACAAATCATGCAGGTTGCTGATATTGAGACGCACTTTACCAACGCCATTCAGCGCGAGGCCATCACGAAATTTAGCTTTGTCTCACCGATGGGCGCGGCCGGACTGTATTTTGGCGTCAAGTCGGATGCCTTCCAGGTCCCCGGCGAGCCGCGCACGTTCTTTCAGGGACTGGTACAGGAGGTGCAGGCCATCGGCGAGGCCATGGGACTCACCTTCACGGAAAATCTCGTCACCCGCAGCCTGCGCATGATGGACGGCTTCGCCCCCGGCCTCACCACCTCTATGCAGCGCGACGTAGCAGCCGGCGGCACCTCCGAGTTCGCCGGCCTCGTAGACCGCGTCGTAGCCATCGGCCGCCAATATCACGTGCCTACGCCTTGCTACGACAAGGTAGCCGCCTTCGGCCGTGAGCACCATATAAAGTAAGAACCGTTCATAAAAACCTGGCACAATCATCTTATTGACTTCCTGCTCAGATTGTTATGCATCACTCTCTTGACCGGACTTTGTCTGGCAAATCAGCTGTGTCAGTGTTCCCATCGGGCAGCAGACGCACCATGCACGTGGCCTGTACCAAAGCATAAGTGCAAGGGCTATTATCTCCGAGGTAAGCATGAAGCTGTACAGCTTAAAGGCAAAAGCAGCTACCCATGGCTCTGTACCACCCGCATAGGCCCAATGCCACAGTACGTCTATGCTCCAGAGTACTGTCACCATTTCCTGCAAGCTGCCCGCACCATGCGCAATCAGCCATGTCGTATAGACAATATTGCCGAACATGGCAAAGAAAAATACCATAAACGCATAGCGAAAAGGCTTGCCCTTCATCCAGCCGGGCATGTCATGGCCACGTGACAGACCGAGCTGCCCGCCGAACATACGCAGGAACTGCCCCCGGTCACAGTAGTGGTTGCAGAAGCCTTTCGTACCAAAGCCAACAGCAAAGACCAACGGCAGAAGGAAGCTAATCAGTCCCAGCCACGCAAAGAGAATATGAAAATAGCCCGCTATAAAGAAGAACAGCGAGTACAGCCACAGGTGATGATACCAATGCGGCCTTGACGGCACTACGCGCTTCATGCCCGCACCTCCATCCTTATGATATCTGCGGGACAGATGCGGCTGCACATGCCGCAGCCTACACATTTTTCTGCATCGACAACCGCATAGCTCCCTCGCCATACCGTAATAGCACCGCGCGGGCACACATCCGCACAACTGCCACAGGCCACGCAGGAAAACTTATCTGGCACAGCTATCCGCTTGGGACGCGTTTTGTTGACCATACATCTACACTCCTTATGCCCACTGCCATGCATTCATCTGCTCAGCAACTCTGGCCGTCGCGGAAGCGGGCCATCATTTCGTTGGTCAGGCTCCAGTCGTCCGGCTGTAAAACGACCTGCTCACGCGGCACCCAAATAGCGCGGCTGAGTTCCTGTTTGTCCATGTGTATTTGCGTGCTGCCGTCCACGTCGCAGTAAAAGCCAGCCAGTATATCAGCCGCGCTCCCCCACGGCTGGGATTTATAGTAGCGCACGTTTTTCACGTAGAGGCCCACCTCCTCGTAGACCTCCCGTGCCACGGTCTCCTCCAACGTCTCGCCGATTTCCGTAAAGCCTGCGATGAGCGCGTAGAACGTACTATGGTGGCCTAAATGCTGCGTCGCATATTTGGTCAGCAGTATTTGGTCACCATTGATAACGCCCGCAATAATGGCAGGGTTGATACGCGGGTACTCCACATGCCCGCAAGCTGGACAGCGCATCGCCCTTTCCGCCCCATCCGGCTGCATCGTCTGACCACAATGTCCGCAAAAGCGTGTATGCTGATACCAGGTTGCGAGATGCCAGGCCGTATAGAAAGCAAAAAAAGTACTGCGTGGTGCCTGCTTGGCCGTGCGCACCTGCCGCGCCGGTTCATAGCCGTAGCCAGCCGGTACCCGCACATGCTCGGCCAGACACAAAAAATAACTTTGACCGCCTATATGGAACAAATAACGATAATTTGCCGACTGATCCTCTCCTACAACCATCGCGGCCAGTGGAAAGAGCGGGTCCGCTGACGCCGCCGCTGTGCGCACCAAAACCTTGCTCTGCTGAAAATGCACGATGACGCTGTCTGCCTGCACCACCTGCTCCAGCTGCCAGCGATTATCTAGCCTTAGCGGTGCTATATCCTGTAGCATTTTCTCTTGCCTCCGTGACGCTGGTGGTGAAGATGCCTTTCTATATTTTCAGCATACAGACCTGCAGGTCTCACCACTCCATAACTTCTGGATACTGATTACTAAACAGGTCTACCTCAGATTCATCAACGTCATATTGAAATGCCGCCGTCCTGATGTCTCTTACCATCCGATTGTATTTATGGTCCGACAATGGGTCCATGAAGCATCTGACGATTTTACCCAATTCCTGTGGTCTTTTTTCCGGCTTCATATTACCGTATCGTATATTCAGCATATCTATGTATTGTGGATACATATCCGGACGGATTTGTTCTATTCCATAATCCGGACCGTATACCGCATTCCTGTGAATGCGTGCCATTCTTCGCTTACCAATAAGCCGCTGCATTTCCAGCCATACCAGCGAAACAAACAATTTTACCAGACCGATAGATGACTCCAATCGCTCGCCGACAGCCTCATAAACAGCTTTGTCAATTCCTCGATAGAGTTTTTTCGGGTGCTCTATAGCCTTAACAGCCATATCATCGATAACCAAAGTAAAATAAGCCAGCTCAGGCCACATAAGGGGAACGGAAAATTCTACGTTTCTTTCTGGCAGCTCTTTATCCTCAAACTCCATGGACTGGTGGTCCACACCGTTGAAGCATCTATCAATGCCGCGCATTCCCATGTAGGCGTGACGTATCTCATAAAGCACGCCGAGAACCCGTAGTGCCTCACCATCTCCTGAGACGGCTGGTTCTTCACCAGGCGGCCCCATAACGTCATATACAGCGTCATATAGTGTATCCAAATCGTCGAATGTACCTGAAATATACGCACCTAAATGATTCGGCGTGTCCTTTACCTTAAGCATGCTCATTCATCCTCCTTAGCAAATGATAGTAGCAGCGGGAACATGCGCTTCATATTCCCGATCAAAGGGTGCTGGCAGGAAATACGAAGTATATCAAATGACACCAGACGCTATTGTCGCACGTTCTGCAACCGTGTCCTGAAACCGCTGCAGTCGCGGAATTATACCTTCCGCTCAAGGTTCCTGAGCACTTCCGCCGTGACGTTGCCGCGCAGGCCGCGTTTGAACAGCCTGGCGTGGTGCATGATGTCCTTGATGTTCTCGATGTACTCCCGCTCGGCCTGCAGCATCTCGGGCGGCAGGATACCTTCCTGCGCGAGCTCAGACAGCACGGCGTATTCCTTTTCCAGTGCTTTCACGTTCTTCTGCTGGGTCAGGAGCAGCCCGATATTGCCCTTTTCCACCTTGTTCATGACCGTATCGATCTTGTCATGCAGGACGTCGACCTTGACCATGTGCTCCTTTAAGAGCAGGAGCTGCCGCTGCTTTTTCTGCAGGGCAGCCATATTTTCTGACTTATGCCCGCCATGCTCATGGCAATCGCATTCGTGTTCCATCATCGCATCCATACTCCCTTTATCCAATTTCAAACTTACCCAGCCACATCAATCTGACACATCTTCATGGCCGCAAGAGCGTTGGCGTGGCTCTCGGGAGTCACACCGGCACAGCAGCTGGCATCTACGCAGATGGGCTTTTCCGGGTAGAACGCTTTGAGGAGCAGTGCATTCGAGATGACACAGATATCCGTGCAGAGACCGACGAGCTCAATTTCGTCGTAGTCTGCCACCAGTTTCGGCAGGTCAACCGCGCCAAAGGTCGGCTTTTCCACCACAGCCTTGGCATTGGCTTTAAACGCCTGCAGCTGCGGCACAATCTCCCAGCCCGGCGTGCCCTTGATGCAGTGCTCGACCGGCAGTTTGCGCCCCTCTGCCGTCTCCAAATAGTTGACCGGGTGGGTGTCCATGGTGAAAATCACATCTGCGCTATGCGTGTCCTGTACCTGGGACAGCTTCTCTACCAGTTTAGGCAGCATGGCCTGCGCCTCCGCCGTGCCCAGGCTCCCATCGACAAAATCGTTCTGCATATCGACGATAATAATAACCTTACTCATATCCTGTTCCTCCTGTTCAGCTTGTTGCCATCAGTATATCATATATCCCAGCCATTTTGTTCTACTTCTTTGCCTTTCTGTAAACTTTTGTGGCGAGATGTGATACAATGTTTACATATCATTGCTACACGGAGGTACTATCTATGAAATTTGTTATTGTTGGTACAGGCGGCACCTCCGAATTCGCCGGTCTCGTAGACCGCGTCGTGACGCTCGGCCGCCAGTACCATGTCCCCACGCCCTGCTACGACAAAGTCGCCGCCTTCGGCCGGGAACACAACATAAAATAAAATACAGTACAAACCTATTTCTGTGGTGGATTATCCATGGCATATTGTGCGGCCTGGTCTGCAGCGGTGACAACGTGGAGACCACGCGCATACTTGAGCGTAACCGTCCGCGGCTCACAGCCGTCGTCATCACTATATACGAGCGCCACCGTCAAGGTATCATGCTCTTCTTATGCATAAAAATCGCTCCCATCTATATCCGTTCCCTGCGTTAATCCACTCAGCAGCTTTGGCCAGCGCGGAAGCGGGCCATCATTTCGTTGGTCAGGCTCCAGTCGTCCGGCTGCAGGATGACCTGCTCGCGTGGCACCCAGAGGGCACGGCTGAGTTCCTGTTTGTCCATGTGTATTTGCGTGCTGCCGTCCACATCGCAGTAAAAGCCAGCCAGGATATCGGCCGCACTTCCCCAGGGCTGAGATTTGTAGTAACGCACGTTTTTCACATAGAGACCCACCTCCTCGTAGACCTCCCGTGCCACCGTCTCCTCCAGCGTCTCACCGATCTCCGTAAAACCGGCGATGAGCGCGTAAAACGTACTCCGATGGCCCAAATGCTGCATCGCATACTTTGTCAGCAGGATTTCATCGTCATGGATGACGCCCGCTATGATGGCTGGATTGATACGTGGGTACTCCACATGGCCGCAGGCCGGGCAGCGCATCGCCCTCTCCTCCACATCTGGCTGCAGCGTCTGGCCGCAGTGTCCGCAAAAGCGTGTATTATGATACCAGTTTGCGAGATGCCAGGCGGTATAAAAAGCATAAAATGTACTGAGCGATGCCTGCTTGGTCATGCGCACTTGCCGCAGTGGCTCATATCCGTAGCCAATCGGCACCAAAACCTGCTTGGCCAGACAGAGAAAATAACGCTGGCTGCCCACCTGAAACAAATAGCGGTAATCTGCTGGCTTCGGCTCTCCCTCAAGCATATTAGCCAAAGGAAAGAGCGGCTGCGCCGCCTCAGCCGCTGTACGAACCAAAACCTTGCCCTGTTGAAAATGCAAAATCACGCTGTCTGCCTGTACCAGTTCCTCAGACCGCCAACGATTATCCAGACGTAGTGGCGCTATATCCTGCAGCATTTCCTATTGCCTCCGTTTTGCTTATTGTTATCAGTATACCATATATCCGGAGCAATTTGTTCTATCTCTTTGTGTTGTAGTATAATAGCGGCATAAACACCAACATTTTTCGAAAACCTCTGTGATGCCAAAGGAGCTGAGACTATGACGAAACGCATTTTTGATACTGATGTCATGCAGCGCACCTGTCAGGCTGTTGTCACTGCCTGCTCGCCGTACAAAAAGGGCTATGCCATCCAGCTTGACCAGACCGTGTTCTTCCCTGAGGGCGGCGGACAGCTGAGCGATACCGGCAGGCTGCAAACAGCTGATAAAAGTGTCCAGGTCACGCACGTCGCCGAAAAGGACGGTGATGTCCTGCATGAGACCAGGGAAGCCATCCCGGTAGGAACGCATGTTAAGGCCGTGCTGGACTGGGAAAGCCGCATGGACCACATGCAGCAGCACTGTGGTGAGCACCTGCTCTCCTATGCGTTCTGGCATCTCTATCAAGCGCATAACATCGGCTTTCACATGAACCCGGAGCTGGTGACCATCGATTTTGACAAGGAACTGACATGGGAGCAGGCGATGGCCGCCGAGCAGCTGGCCAATCAGCACATTCAGGACAACCGCCCGGTAACGACGCAGATTGTCACGCCTGAGGAAGCCGCCCGGATGAACCTGCGGAAATTCAACAGCAAAATTACCGGTCCTGTGCGCATTGTGTCTATCGAGGGCAGTGACAGCTGCACCTGCTGCGGCACGCATCCGCCTATGACCGGCATGGTGGGACTGATCAAAATTTTCAAAGTGGAGCGTCACCGTGGCGGCACGCGTCTCACCCTCCTCTGCGGCAGGCTGGCACTGAACCGCATCCGAGAGGAAATGGTGTCCGCCACCAAGGCAGCCAATATGCTGTCCGTGCGCGAAGCTGACCTGCCCGAGGCCATCGAGCGATTGCAAGCGGAGAAAAATACGCTGATTGAATCCCTGCACGAACGCACGGAGCAGCTGCTGGACTACCGCCTGGCCGAAATCCAGCAACGCCCCTGCCGCGATGCACAGGGCAATACGTTAGTGGTGCTGCTGGACAATGCCCTGGACGCTCGCAGCGCCAAGCGGATGCTGGAGCGCCTGCTGGAACTGCCGCGCATGGTGGCCGTTCTCCTCTATCCTCATGGCGAGCGGGTGAATTACCTGGTAGGCACGGCCCCGGATGCAACAGCCAGCGCCCCCGACATCCTCCGCAGCGTAAACACCGAGCTCAATGGCAAAGGCGGTGGCAAAGCCCACCAGGCCCAGGGCAGCGCCCCATATACGCCAGACGCTGAGAACAAAGTAAAAAGCGCTATAAACGGAAAACAGGTTGGCTGCATGTTATGACATGCCTGCTGCACCGCGTCAAAACAAATTGCCGCTTCGAGAAACTCTGCATTCACGCAGACAGCGAAAGTATGTTATACTAGAGGGGAATGTTTCAACACTACAAGAAAAGGATGTGCATGTATTTGGATAGCAGCGAAGCAGGCCCGACATCACCGTTACGGAGGAAGCTGCAGCGGCTGACGGACCGGTTCTGTACCGGCGCCGACCTGTTGCTCGGATCGTTTGGGATTCATCGCAGTCGGACGGACGATACCGTTACCGAGGATGATGTCAAGGAACTCATCGAACAGGGAACGGAGGATGGCACGTTCGAAAAAAGCGAGCAGGCCATGGTGGATCGTATTTTCCACCTGTCCGACCAGACGGTCTCCGCCATCATGACGCCGCGGACGCAGATGCTGTGGCTCGATCTCGACGACCCTTTGCGCACGAACCTGCGCCTGATCCGCGAGAATCCACAGGATATCTTTCCCGTTGGCCGCGAGAGCCTGGATGACTACTGCGGAATCCTGCACGCAAAGGATCTGCTCGATGCCCTGCTGGGGGAAAAGCTCGCCTCCCCCTCCCGAAAAAGGGACGTGGAACCAGCAGCGGCCGGGCAGAAAACAAACGATGCCGGTGGCAACGACGTACCCGATCTCGCCGCATACGTGAAGAAGCCTCTGTTTGTCCCCCGTTCCATGGAAACGTTCCGCGTGCTCGCGAAGTTCCGCGATACGAATATCCATGAAGCCATGGTGCTTGATGAATACGGCGGCGTCATCGGCTACGTCACGCTCGCGGACATCATCGAGGAAATCATCGGAGACGGATTCATGAGCACCGCCGAAGAGCCGCTGCAGATCACACCGCGCGATGAAAACTCCTGGTTCGTGGACGGCCTGTACTCCATTGAGGACTTCAAGGAGCGCTTCGGCATCGAGGCCCTCCCGGACGAGGATCACGACCAGTATCACACGGTCGGCGGTTTCCTCACATCCTATTTTGGTTACATCCCCAAAGTGGCCGAAAAGAAGACCTGGAAAGCGTTCACGTTCGAAGTCGTCGACATGGATCGCGCACGCATCGACAAAATCCTCGTCGTCAAAGATCCGGACTATCAGGAGACCGAGGAAGAAGAGTAATTTGCATAGCAAAAGGGAGCATCGCCCGATGAAGCGCGATGCTCTCTTTTTATGATTTTTAGGCTAAATTGTATTTATGGTGCTCGGGATCGACGACCGGTGTGGACGATTTCGCCCGCTCCTCCGCATCCTCCCTAGCCTCCGCCTCTGCGGCAGTCTCCTCGCCTTTGAGGATCTTCATGAATTCGTCACCCGTGATTGTTTCTTTCTCGTAGAGATACGCCGCGAGCTCGTCAAGCTTCTCCATGTTGTCCGCGAGGAGCTTCCGGGCCTTTTCATGCTGCTCGCGTACGAGTGCCACGACCTGGCGGTCGATCTGCTCCTGCGTAGCCGCCGAGCAGGCGAGGCTCGTATCGCCACCAAGGTAACGGTTCGTGACCGTCTCCATAGCGACCATGCCAAAGTCCTCACTCATGCCGTAGCGCGTGATCATGGCGCGGGCAAGTTTCGTGGCCTGCTCGATATCGTTGGCAGCGCCCGTGCTGACCTGGTTAAACTTGACCTCCTCGGCCGCACGGCCGCCCGTGAACGTCGCAATCTTGTTCTCGAGCTCCTCTTTCGTGAGGATGTACTGATCCTGCTTTTCGACCTGCATCGTGTAGCCGAGCGCACCACTCGTACGCGGGATGATGGTGATCTTCTGCACCGGCGCCGAGTGCGACTGCAGCGCTGCGACGAGTGCATGACCGATTTCGTGATAGGCTACGGTATGCTTCTCTTTATCCGAAAGGATGGCATTCTTCTTCTGATAGCCTGCGATGACGACCTCAACACTTTCCTCGAGGTCAGCCTCCGTCACGACCTCGCGGCCGTTGCGCACCGCCCGCAGTGCACCCTCATTGACGATGTTCGCGAGCTCTGCGCCAGACGCGCCAGCTGCCATGCGGGCGACCGTATGGAAATCCACGTCGCTCGCGAGGCGGACTTTCTGCCCATGAACCGCGAGGATTGCCTCACGCCCTTTGAGGTCCGGGAGCTCGACCGGCACACGGCGATCGAAGCGTCCCGGCCGCAGCAGGGCAGGGTCAAGGGAATCCGGTCGGTTCGTCGCCGCGAGGATGATGACGCCCGTATTTCCCTCGAAACCATCCATCTCCGTAAGGAGCTGGTTCAGGGTCTGCTCGCGCTCATCGTTACCCATGTTCGCACCATTTCGCTTCTGGCCGATGGCATCGATCTCATCGATGAACACGATGCACGGGGCTTTTTCCTTCGCCTGCTTAAACAGGTCGCGGACTTTCGAAGCACCCATACCGACAAACATTTCGACAAATTCCGAGCCCGCAATCGAGAAGAACGGGACATCCGCCTCGCCGGCAACCGCCTTGGCGAGCATCGTCTTACCGGTACCCGGAGGGCCAACGAGCAGGACGCCTTTCGGCATCGAGGCGCCGATGGAGGAATATTTCTTTGGATTATGGAGATAATCGACGATTTCCGAGAGGTTTTCCTTGGCTTCATCCTCCCCCGCGACATCCTTGAAATGGATACCCTCGGACGATGGCACGTAAATCTTCGCCTGGCTGTTCCCACCGCCGAAGAACATGCCATTGGCTCCGCCGCCCCGCTCCATGAGCTTGCGGCTGAAGTACTGGCCAATCGCAAAGAAAATGATCAGCGGCAGGATCCATGCGAGGAAGAAGCTCACGATAGGAGAGGTTTCTTCCTTGATATCCTGTGTAAACTCAGCGCCTGAATCATGCAGGCGCTGGACGAGCTGCGGGTCATTCGTAACACCGGTCTTATATTTCTTGCCGTCCTGGTCGACGAAGATAATCTGGTTGTCTTTGATTTCGACTTTCCCGATCTGCTGACTCTCCGTCATATCCATGAACTGGCTGTAGTCTACCTGCTCGATCTGCGCCTGGTCGAAATACGGCCGGGCCATTTCATTGAACATCAGGATGACGGCCAGCACCAGAATATAATAAAAAGCCATGGGTTTCTTTGGTGGCTGGACTTCCTGCATTATCTATCACCCTTTCACATAGAGTGTCTTAACGGTAATATTCACCTCGTGCACGATCATGCCGGTCATCTGCTCCACCTCATCGCGCACCTTGCCCTGCAGCTGGCGGAGCAGCGTCGGGATATGGTTGCCGTAGCCGAGGACGCAGGACGCCGCGATGCGCAGGCCGAGGTCTTCGCTGCCAGCCATGATATGCTCGACATGGAGGCTGCCGACCTTCTGAACGGAATCGTCGCGGCTCATGGTTTCGTGCACGATGGCCCGGATGGCGCTGTCATCAATGATGAGCTTGCCATAATAACTGAAAACAGGCCGAACGATGGATTTCTCGCCGAGCCGGCGGCGCCGCGTACGGGAACGCTTAAAGATGGATTGCAGCGGGTCAATGAGGTATCCCGAGAAATGCGGTTTCAGCTCGATGGTCGGCACAGGAATGATGTGCTGGCCTTTCTTGAGCCGGTAAAAGCGTGCCTTCTCCATCTCTGCCTTCGTTGCGATATCCTCAATATGTATAATCTGCGCAATCGGCGGCAGCTTGAGCGCCTTCGCGATTTTCTGCACCATGTTCTCGGATGTACCAAGCACGAGGATACGATGCGGCTTGACACGCTGGATAGCCGCCGAAACCTCCTCGGCATGCCCCGGCAGGATGAAGATGGCCCGCCGCACCGCCATGATGCGGCTCTGTTCCTTCTTCGCAGATTTTCCCGCAATAATCTTGCCGTTCTGGATGAGGATGCCGTCATCAATGATGGCATCCGCATGATGCTTGTGTGCCACGATGAGCGCACGATGGCTCTTGCCCGTACCACTCGGGCCGACGAGTGCGATTACATCCATCTTCTCCGCTCCCTTTTAGTCAAGAGTTTGATGCTCGCGATAGAATGGCTCCGCATACTGGTCCTCGACCGTAAAGATACCGACCTTATCCGGATAGCGTGTCGGGAAGCCATGGAAATCGGATCCACCCGTACAGCGCAGGCCGTAGCGGGCAGCCATCGCCATATAGCGCTCGGTATCCGCAGCATCATGGCGCGGATAAAACGCTTCGATACCATCGATACCTTTCTGGCAGATTTCCCGTACGAGCTCATCATCGCCGATGAGCTTGGGATGAGCCAGCACAGCCTCACCGCCCGCCGCATGGACGAGTCCGACGATTTCCTCGACCGAAAGGCGGAAATGCGGCACATAAGCCGGCTTTCCCTTGGCGAGCAGGGCGTCGAAGGCATCGCGTACTGTCTCGAAATAGCCTTTCTTGACGAGTACCCGCCCGATATGGGAACGGCTGATGGATTTGCTTGTCCCCGCAATGCTCAGGACATCCGTCTCGCTGATGGAATAACCAAGCTGACGGACTTTATCGAGCATCTCAGAAAAGCGCGTCCAGCGTGCTTCCGTGACCTCTGTGAGCTTGTCGACGAGCGGACCGTAATAGATATCGATATTGTAGCCGAGAATATGAATCTCCCGCAGTGGATGATGTGCACTGAACTCGATGCCCGGGACAATCTTGATGCCCCGGCACGGGAAGAAGCCATTCTCGTAAAGATGGCTGATTCCCTCGACCGTATCGTGATCGGTAATGGCCATATAAGTGAGGCCGGCATCCTTTGCCGCCGCGAGGAGTTCCTCGGGCGTCAGCCTGCCATCCGAATATGTCGTATGCATATGCATATCGCTTGACATGGTGAATCTCCTATGTTCTAAAACGTTCGGGTCTTTCTGACCTGCCTGTTACCATTCGACAAGGGAACGGAAAAATCCTTCTTTTCGCTCTCCCGCCGTGAAATTACTGCACATCCGTCAGATAAATCCGTTCTATACCTGTGGTCTTATTCGTACGATCATCAATGTCGACGATAACAGCCGAATAAACGCAGGGACCCTCTGCGACATCAAAGCGAACGGGACGTCCCGTCGTGAACTTATAGAGGATTGCCTCCGTCTTGACGCCGAGCACGGAGTTCATCGGCCCCGTCATGCCAAGATCGGTGATATAGGCTGTCCCCTTTGGCAGCACGCGTGCATCCGCCGTCTGGCAGTGCGTGTGCGTACCTACGACGCCGTTTACGCGGCCATCCAGATACCAGCCCATAGCCATCTTCTCTGAAGTCGTTTCCGCATGAAAATCCAGGAAAAGAATATCGCACTCGTCCTGCAGTTCTCGCAACAGGTCTTCGATTTTCTGAAACGGGTCATCGAGGGCAGGCATAAAGGAGCGGCCCGACAGATTCATCACGCCGATGTTCTTCGCCTTGAATGGATAGATGCAGCAGCCCTTGCCCGGCGCCTCTCCCGGATAGTTTGCGGGGCGGATGAGGAAGGGTTCCTGATCGATGAATTCCAGCACGTCTTTTTTATCCCAGACATGATTTCCCGACGTAACGACGTCCGCGCCGCCGCTGTAAAGTTCATCCAGGGCAGCGCGTGTAAAACCCTTGCCCCCTGCACAGTTCTCTCCATTGACGATGACCACATCGATATTCTTCTCCCGGCGCAGGCGCGGCGTAATATTGCGGAACGCGCGGCGTCCAGGACGTCCGACGACGTCGCCGGTCAGCATGACTCTCATGTTCATTCTCCTTCCTTTACCGGTTGTACACGACGACGCGCCCCATCTCCCGATAACCGATCAACGACTGCTCTGGAGGAAAATCCGGCACGCGCTGGAGCAGCAGATCGAAAAGCTGCTCCTGATCGGTAATCGTGCGGTCCTCCATCGTATCCTCTACCGTCGGGTCGAGCTGAAGATCTTTGCCGAAACATTCCGCAGCCAGATCCGCCATGAGGTCCATCTCCGCAGCGGAAAGCTTGCGGATATCCCGTGCGACATGCACGAGGACGGCTTCATTCCCGATCCGGTTCGCACTCACCTCGATCCCCGGGATCTCCCGGTAACCTTCCAGATGGCGGTGCGTCTTGATACTTTCAATCAACATGTTCGCGAAATACTGCAGCTTCTGCTGTGTCACCTCGCCCTTGACCTCAAGGTCGACCGTCAGCTGGTACGTCTTGGCATCGTAGACCGCCGTCTTGATTTCCGGATAGCGCACGAGCATAGAGCCCATGAGCTGGACACTGCGGCGATCCGGTTCCTTATGCGCCATCCGCTCGACCTGCTGTTTGAACGCTTCCCATTTCTTCCATACCATAGGGCATTTCCTCCCTCAGATAATCCAAAAGGGACTGACGCAGCAGCGCTCAGTCCCTGGATAAATAGCTTATTTTGCGTAATCCACAGCGCGGGTCTCACGGATAACCGTGCATTTGATCTGGCCGGGATACTCAAGCTGCTCCTCGATCTTCTTCGAGATGTCGTGAGCCAGCGCGGATGCCTCGGCATCGTCGACCTTATCCGGTTTGACAATGACGCGAATCTCGCGGCCGGCCTGGATGGCATAACAGCGCTCGACGCCGTCGAACGACTCCGCAATACCCTCAAGGTCCTTGAGGCGCTTGAGATACGACTCGAGGCTCTCGCGGCGTGCACCCGGGCGGGCAGCGGAGACCGCATCGGCAGCTGCGACCAACACAGCTTCTACCGTCAGCGGCTCGACATCACCGTGGTGACCCTCGATGGCGTTGACGACCTCTTTCGACTCGCGGTATTTGCGTGCGAGATCGGCACCGATGGTGACATGCGGGCCTTCGACCTCATGGTCGATAGCTTTGCCGATGTCATGCAGCAGGCCGGCGCGCTTCGCGAGCATGACATCGCAGCCAAGCTCCGAGGCCATGACACCAGCGAGATGCGAAACCTCGATGGAATGGTTGAGGACATTCTGGCCATAGCTCGTGCGGTAACGCAAGCGGCCGAGCAGCTTGACGAGCTCGGGATGGATGCCATGGACACCCGTCTCGAACGTTGCCTGCTCGCCGGCCTCTTTGATGCGCTGATCCACTTCGCGGCGTGCCTTCTCGACCATCTCCTCGATGCGGGCCGGATGGATACGGCCATCCTGGATGAGCTTCTCGAGTGCGATGCGCGCGATTTCGCGGCGTACCGGATCGAAGCCAGACAGGATAACCGCTTCCGGTGTATCATCGATGATGAGATCGATGCCCGTCATCGTCTCGAGCGTGCGGATATTGCGACCCTCGCGGCCAATGATGCGGCCCTTCATCTCATCGCTCGGCAGAGCTACGACAGAAACGGTCGTCTCGGCAACCTGATCGGCAGCACAGCGCTGGATAGCGAGCGAAAGGATCTCACGTGCCTTCTTATCGGCCTCGTCCTTCGTCTGCTGCTCGTACTCCTTGATCTTCATGGCTTTTTCGTGCTTGAGTTCTTCCTCAGCCTCTGCCATGAGCTGGGTACGTGCCTCCTCCGACGTCAGGCCGGAGATGCGCTCGAGTTCTGCTTTCTGCTGCTCGTGCATCGCATCGACAACCTTCTGGCTCTTATCGAGACGGGATTCCTTGCGGGAGAGGTTCTCCTCGCGCTTCTCGAGAGATTCGAGCTTGCGGTCCAGATCCTCTTCCTTCTTCTCGACGCGACGCTCCTGGCGCGAAATCTCGTTGCGGCGTTCCTTTGTATCGCGGTCGAGCTCCTGACGCTGACGATGGATATCCTCCTTCGCCTCCAGCAGAGCTTCCTTTTTCTTCGTTTCACCTTTTTCTTCGGCGTCCGCAATAATCTTCTTTGCCTGCTCCTCTGCTGACCCGATCTGGGCCTCAGCCGAGCGCTTGCGCATCGTATAGCCGATGCCGGCACCGGCGATCACTGCGACTATTACCGCTAATACTAGAGTAGCGATAATATTCACCCCCTTTTCTATTTATTTTTTTCATGGATTCATATTCGATAAAATCTGATGCTTGTTACACGTCAGGCATCCTATCGTTTGTGACCATACCCTACTATTTTACTGGTTTTGCACGGAAGTGTCAAGGGAACTGCCGCGTTCTCCCATGCTTTGTTCCCATAGGAAAACCATCAAAATATCTGCTCCCTCTAGCCAAAAGTCCCGAACAGGAGTAAAATGAGATGGAAGTAAGGGAAACAAGGCGCCTCGCACGCCAGGGAGGAAAAGAATATATGATCAAATGTGAACGCTGCGGACGCAGCATCAAAGAAGCTGATGCCCTCAAGCATAAAACAGAGGACGGAAAATTCGAAGTCATATGCCAGGACTGCTTCAAGGAAGCAACCGGTGTAGACTACAAAACGTTCGCTTTTCGCCGCGAAAATGCGAAAATGACTTTATTCGCCGTTATCTTCTGCCTGGCAGCTACCATTTACGCCTTTGTGGAAAAGGGCGCCCTCTATGGTGCACTCGGCATTGTCCTCACCATTCTCGTCTATCTTTTTTCATCCAAAACGCGTTAACTCTGCTCAGGCACGAAAAAACCGCTGTGTCGCCCGTATGGGCAGCAGCGGTTTTTCTTTCTTTTCCCCAATGGTTATTATTTTTCTGTAAAATCACGAGAAACTCTTGCAATTAGGCTTAAAATGGGTTAAACTATAAGAATCAATATTGCAAAATTGCAATATTTTGAGATTAATCCTATGAGGTGATAGTTATGCTGGTAAACTTGCAAATAAAGGAGGTCATACTGGGGCTTGCTCTCGCCGACGCCCTCGGACTTCCCTTCGAGTCCCAGCCCCGAAAAGGCCTTCGGGTCGATTTAGTCCGCAAGATGCTGCCGTCCAAAGACCATCCTGCTGGCACATGGTCAGCGAATACGAGTATGACGCTGGCTACAATGGATAGCATGGCCCGCATGGATGGTGTTGATTTTGACGATCTGATGCATTCTTTCCTGCACTGGATGAATGATGGTCTCTTCACGCCGACGGGGCATGCATTCGGAATCGGGCGAAACACAGAAGCCGCCCTGAAACGGTATCACAGAAATATCCCTGCCCTGCAGGCAGGCGGAAACAACGAAATGGATAACGGCAACGGTGCACTGCTGCGCATGGCTCCACTGGCTCTCTATATCTACGCCAGGCACGGAACCGACTTCACGAAAAACGATGTCAGCCTCGTCCACAATGTGTGCGCCCTGACGCACCGTCACATCCGCAGCAAGGTTTCCTGCATGCTCTATGTCGCCATCATCCTGAATCTTATGGCTGGTCTGGATTCTGAGCATGCCGTCTCGGAAGCGATGAAACACTGCCGCAGTTTCTATCTCGACCTGTCCCGGTACAGTTCGGAGCTGTGGAATTTCAGCCCATTCTTCCAAACGACCATCTTTGCACAACGAACATCCGATGAAATTGCCTCTACCGGTTACGTTGTCGACACGCTGCGCGCAGCCGTCTGGTGCCTCCTGAACACCACAGACTATGAGGAATGCGTGGAACATGCCATTCGCCTCGGCGGGGATGCCTCCTCCATTGGAGCAGTGGCTGGAACGCTGAGTGGTGCCCGATATGGCCTGGACCGGCTCCCGGAAAGCTGGCTGAAGACGCTCCAACGCCGCAGCTACATCGAAGAGGTCTGCGATTCCTTCGGCCGCAACCTAACCCGCATGGTTTTCTGAGTTTCCGGCGGATATCGCTTCTTACAGACTGAGCTGGATATAAAAGCACGCCACGGTAAGCAGCTTTTACCGTGGCGTGTTTCGTATGCCCATGTTATTTGTCGATAATCGTAAGTTCCTTGCTGCTCTTCGTCAGCCGCTCGGCGCCATCCTTCGTCACGAGAACCGTGTCCTCGATGCGCAGGCCGCCCCAGCCCGGGATATAGACACCCGGCTCATCGGATACGAGCATACCCGGCTCGAGAACCGCATCGCAGTTCCCGCCCTGGGAAAGGCGTGGCACAGCCTCATGGATTTCAAGGCCAAGGCTATGTCCCAGACCATGCCCAAAATACTGGTCGAGATCGTAGCGGTGCAGGTTCTCGCGCGAACGGGCGTCAATCTCCTTGCCCGTCTTACCCGGCGCGATGTCGGCCAGGACCTTTTCCTGCGTCTCGAGTACGGCGGCATAAACCTCGCGCTGGCGATCCGACGGCTGGCCGATGACGATGGTACGCGTGGTATCCGAGCAGTAGCCCTGATACTTCGCCCCATAGTCCATCGTAACGAAATCCCCCATCTCAAGCTTCTTATCCGTCGCCGTGCCATGCGGCATGCTGCCGCGCAGGCCCGATGCCACAATGGTATCAAAGGACGGCTTCTCGCTGCCCTCCTGGCGCATGACGCTCTCAAGGCGTGCCGCAATCTCGATTTCCGTCATGCCGGCATGCATGAATGTCACGATATCGTTGAAGGCAGCATCGGCAATGCGGCATGCTTCGCGGATGAAACGGATTTCCTCTGCATCCTTGATGGTACGCAGGGCATCGAGGTCGAGCGACTTCTCGAACGTAACGCCATCCAGCAGACCTTTGAGCGCCGTATACTGGTTAAAGCTCACATAGCCGCCCTCGAAGCCGACCTGTTTGCAGCCGAGTTTCTGGATGAGCGCTGCCGTCTTCTTCAGCAGTCCCTTCGTCTGCTCAACGAGCTCGAAATCCGGAGCCTGCAATTTTGCCTGCTCGGTGTAGCGGTTATCCGTCACGAGGAATGCCTGATCCTTCGTGATGACGAGCGTTGTATCATCTCCGCGGAAGCCGCTGAAATAGTACAGATTGACTTCCTTCATGACGACAACGGCGTCCAGTTTTTCCTGTTCCATGAGCGCACGCAGTGCTGCGAGACGTTCTTTGATCATAGTGGATCCATCTCCTGAAAATTTATTTGTGCAGGCCAAGCTTATAAACAACGGCCTCAAAGGCGGCGAGATAGCTCTCGATGCCAAGGCCGCAAATCTGGCCTAAGGCCACCGGCGCGAGCACCGAGGTATGGCGGAACTCCTCGCGCTGGTGGATATTCGAGATATGCACCTCGATCACGGGCACGTCGATGGCAGCAATGGCATCGCGGATGGCAATGCTGTAGTGCGTATACGCGCCTGCATTGAAGATGATATAGTCATACTGATGGTTGGCCTGCTGGATGCGGTCGACGAGGTCCCCCTCATGATTCGACTGATAGCAGTCCACCCCAATGCCGACCTCCTGCCCGCGCTTCACGAGCATCTCGTTGATATCCTGCATCGTCGTATGGCCGTAGATTTCCGGCTCACGCGTACCGAGCATATTGAGGTTCGGGCCATGCATGACAAGAACTTTTGGCATCGTCACATCCCCCATCAATACTTGATCTTAAATCCAATCTCATCCCCGACTGGGGTGCGGGCCTCTGTTTCGAAATGCTCGACTTTGATGAAATAGTTACCGGCCTCGATGACATCCATGAGTTTTGCGACGGTATCCTCCTCACCCTGCAGCTCCATATGTACCGAGCCGTCCTCCATGTTGCGCACCCATCCGGTCACGCCGGCATCCGATGCATGCTGCTGCACATACATGCGGAATCCGACGCCCTGGACGCGCCCTGTAGCCTTAGCAAAATAACGGACAACTTTTTCCTCTGCCATATTCATCATCCTCCTGATCTTACCTGCTCGCGCTGTCGCGGCGCAGGATCGTCCACGGCTCCACCGGCTGATCCATATGGATCCGCACGAGCTGCTGCGCATGCGGTGCCACCTGGATTGGCGTGCCGTCTTCATCCAGCATATCCGCAAGGATCTGCCGGTACATCGGCCCTGTCGGCTGAAACACCTCGATTTCCTGGCCGGTCTTCATGTTGTTGCGCTGTTCGACGAGCGCATAGCCCGTCGATGCATCGTAGCTGCGCACGAGACCAACAAAATCCGAGGTCTGGATATACGATGATGTGCCGTATACCTGATCCTTCGCATCCGGCCGGCCAAAGGAAAAGCCGGTCGTATAGGGTCTATGGGATACTTTCTCCAACTCGTCTTTCCATTCCTGCCGGATTGTGAAATTTTGCGCATTCTTAACATAACTGTCGATTGCCTCGCGATAGGCATGGGTTACGCTTGCTGCATAATGTACGCTCTTCATGCGGCCTTCGATTTTCAGGCTGTCTACACCCGACGCGATGATCTCATCGAGATGCGGCAGGAGGCAGAGATCCTTCGAGTTCATGATGTATGTGCCGCGCTCATCCTCTTTAATGGGGAAATACTTGCCGGGGCGCGTTTCCTCGACGAGCGCGTACTTCCAGCGGCAGCACTGTGTGCAGCTCCCGCGGTTCGAATCCCGGCCCGTGAAGTAGTTCGAGAGCAGGCATCTGCCGGAATAAGAAATACACATGGCACCATGCACGAACATTTCCAGCTCCACATCCGTACGCTGGCGGATCTCCCTTACCTCACGAAGGGAAAGCTCACGCGCCAGCACGACACGGGAAGCCCCCATCTGCTGCCATGCCTGCACGGTGCACCAATTCGTATTGTTCGCCTGCGTACTCACATGCAGGGGCAGTTTCGGTGCTGCCTCCCTGGCTATCTGGAATACGCCCAGGTCTGCAACGAGAACCCCATCGGCATGGATTTCCTGCAGGAAGCGCAGATAATCCGGCAAACCATCGAGGTCATCGTTGTGTGGAAAGATATTCACCGTCACATAGACCTTCCGCCCGCGCCCGTGTGCAAAAGCCATGGCTTCACGGAGTTCGTCCCGCGTGAAATTCCCGCCGAAAGCGCGAAGGCCAAAGGCCTTGCCGCCAAGGTACACGGCATCCGCACCATACAAGATAGCCATCTTCATTTTCTCGAGGTTGCCAGCCGGTGCCAGCAGCTCGGGTTTCTTCATAGATTGTTCCTCCTGAATCGGGTCATGGCGAGCCCGTCCCCATGTTCCAAGATTTCCGTTTCCGCACCGGGCAGGTGCTCCACTTCGTCGATGTACGCGCGAAGCCGCTTCACGATGGTGCGGAACCGCCGTGGAGCCTGGATGCCGCCCCGTACATAGCCGCGGAACAGGACATTATCCGCCAAAATCACGGCATCGGGTGCCAATAAGGGAAGGACCTTATGCAGATAATCGGGGTACTGTCCCTTCGCCGCATCGATGAATACGAGATCATAGGGACCATCCAGCTGCGTGAGCAGTTCCCCTGCATCGCCGAGAAGCTGATGCACGCGTCCGGCATATGGCGAACGGGCGATATACGCTTTCGCCTGCTCATACCGTTCCGGGCTCAGCTCGAGCGTTGTAATCTCCGCATCCTCTGCCGCATGGGCAAGCATAAGCAGGGCGGAGTAACCGATGGCCGTGCCGATTTCCAAAATTCGATGCGGTTTTGCCTCATCGACGGCATCGATAAAGGCCTGCCGCCCGCTTTCCCAGATGATCGGCACATGCTGTTTCTCCGCAAATGCCTCCATCTCTCGTAATAACTGATCGAAATCTTCCATTTAGCGTACCTGTTAGCGTACCTGATCGACAATAGCCAGGTGTTCCTGATAGGTATTCGAATAGAGGTTATGCCCCTGCCGATCGGCTACGAAGTACAAATAATCCGTATCCGCCGGATGCAGCACCGCCTCGATGGATGCCATGCCCGGGCTTGCTACCGGTCCTGGCGGCAGGCCCACGTGCTGATACGTGTTGTACGGCGACTCCATCTTCGTATCCTCAATGGACACGTCCTCTTTCGGACCGTCCATGAGATACTGCAGCGTCGTATCCGTCTGCAGCGGCATCCCTATCCGCAGGCGTTTGAAGAAAACCTGTGCGATGATTGGCCTGTCCTCGGCAAAACGCGCTTCCTTCTCGACAAGCGAGGCAAGCGTGACCAGGTCATAGATCGAGAGGTTCATCGCTGCAGCCTGCTCGCGCAGCGCCGGCGTAAGGCGCTGGTCGAAGTCCTCGGCCATCATCTTCAGAATCGTATCGGCATCGACATCCCCCTCAAGCGTATAGGTATCCGGGAACAGGAAGCCTTCGCAGTAATAATGTGTCTCCGACTTCTTTTCGATATAGTCGTACGGCGCGAACCGCTTTGCCTTGCGGAGGAACGTGTCCTCATCGACGATACCCTCATCCGCGAGCCGTTTCGCGATTTCTTTTACGCCGAAGCCCTCCGGAATCGTGAACTTGATTTTCGTGGTCTCGCCAGAGACAAATTTGGCTACGACCGCATCCGCTGTCATGCCCGGTTTCAGGGCATACGTGCCCGACTTGAAATCCGCTGCCTTGCCTTTGACGCGCGCTAGCCACCAGAAATCGAATTTGCTCTGGATGACCCCCTTCTGCACGAGCTCATCGGCGATATCCCGCGAATTCATGCCCGGCTTCAGGCGGTAGTAGATCGCCGTATCCGCATCATAGGATGCACGCTGTGCCACAGGCGTGCTATCTCCGATACCGCTCACAGCTGAGCCGAGCACGAGTGCCAGGATAAAAAACACCCCGGCAATCGTCGCCCAGCCTTTCTTTGTCGTCTGGCTGAGCAGTGTCTCACCGCGTTCTTTCCAGCCATCCGGCCAGGTCATCCCTTCCTCGAAAAACCACCCCTTCAGCTTCTTTTGGATACTTTCGAGGTCAGGCCGCTCCCGATGGGGCAGCTCGGGTAATTTCGGCAGTTTCGGCAGCTTCGGATCCACGTTTGTCCCTCCATCCTCCTGGCGTTCCCGTCTCAACAACAAGATACAGCTACCATCCATTGGATAGCAGCTGTATCGGGTCCGTTATGGATTCTCTCAGTTTTCTTCGAAAAGCGCATCATACGCTTTCTTGGCCTCTTCGAACTCTCCATCCGAGAGGTCGTTATACTCTTCCTCGCCCTTGTCATTTACGACAATTTTAGCGATGAACGCTTCGTCGCCATCTTGAGGCTCATCCGCATCCTCATCCGGAACCGGAACGAGAACCGCGTACTTCGTGTCGCCGGACATGAACGTGTCATCGACATAATACTCATACTCGTCGCCATTCTCATCCGTAAAAGTGACGAACGTTACTTCTTCCTCTTCTTCCGGCATGTTTTCTTTGTTCTTAGACAAAACAGTCACCTCTTCTTTCTAGGTTTTATCCTGATCATATCTGTTCCTAGTCTACCCTATTTCACCGTTTGCTGTCAAGGAATCCCTGCAGGATGAACACCGCCGCCATCTTGTCGATGACCTTCTTGCGTTTCTTGCGGGAAAGATCTGCCTCAAGCAGAGAACGCGTCGCAGCGACCGTCGAAAGACGCTCATCCCAGTACGTGATCTCCGCGTCCGGATAGGCCTCCTGGATCTTGCCGCAAAACTCCTTTACGACCTCGCAGCGCGGTCCTTCGGAGCCGTTCATGTTTCGCGGATAGCCGGATACGAGGCTCTTTGTCTCATACTGTTCCATGAGCGCACCGATGCGTGCGATGTCCTTTGAGAGCGAGGTGCGGTGGATCGTCTCCACGCCCTGCGCGGTCCAGCCCATCGGATCACTGACCGCGATGCCCACGGTACGGTCGCCGATATCCAGGGAAAGATAACGCTTCATGCTTTTTTCTCCAGATAAGCACGCACGAGCTCCTCGAGCAGCTCATCGCGTTCGAGCTTGCGGATCTGGTTGCGTGCATCCTTATAGCTGGTCACATACGCCGGATCCCCCGAAAGCAGGTAACCCACGAGCTGATTGATGGGGTTGTAGCCTTTCTCCTCCATCGCCTGGCAGACGCCGCGGATAATCTTCTCCGCCTGATTCTCGTCACTGCCGAATTTAAACATCATGGTTTCTTCATTGACCATATGGATACCTCCCAAAGCACGTCTTTGCTTTATATTGTATCACTTTTCGAAGACCTTGGCGACCTTTGGCATCCACTCCGAGATAGGGATATGCTGTGGGCAGACGCGTTCGCAGGATTTGCACGTGATGCAGGCCGACGCCTTGCCGCTGCCCTGGCTCACGAGATTGTCGTAGTACTCCTCCTCGGGGGAGAAATCTGCCCGTCTCATGAGCTGGCGCGTATTGTAAAGGGCAAAGAAGTTCGGGATCAGGATGCCTTTCGGGCACTTGCTTGCCTCGACGCAGTACCGGCAGCCCGTGCACGGAATCGCAATCGTGTGGCGGATCATCTCGCCCGCCTGCAGGGCCATGGCCCAGTCTTCCTTCGAAAGCGGCTCGAAATCCTGCATAAAAGCCGTATTCTCGTCCAGCTGCTCCATATCGCTCATACCGGAGAGAACGACCATGACCTCCGGCAGGCTCGCGGCGAAACGGATAGCCCAGCCGGCGGGGGTCCAGTCCGGATGCGCATTGTGCAGGAGTTCCTTTGCATCTTCGGGCGGATTCGCGAGCGTGCCGCCCTTGACCGGCTCCATGACGATAACCTTCTTGCCATGCTTCACGGCCACGTCGTAGCATTTATGCGCCTGGATACCTTCGCTCTCCCAGTCGAGATAGTTGATTTGCAGCTGCACGAACTCAAAGAACGGATTCTCATCGAGGATGCGGTCCAGCACATCGGCGCTGTCGTGGAACGAGAAACCCAGGCAGCGGATTTCGCCCTCATCGCGCTTCTTTTTCAGGAACTCGATGGCGCCGAATTTCTTTGCCTTCTCGTAATTCACGCTGTTCATATCATGAACGAGGTAATAGTCGAAATAATCCACATGCAGCTTTTCTTTCTGTTTCGCGTAGATTTCCGGCACTTCGTCGGCGCTTTTCAGCATCATATCCGGCATCTTCGTCGCAATCGTGAACGAGTCACGCGGATAACGGTCAACGACGGCCTTGCCGACCACATCCTCGCTCATGAAATCGTGATACATCCAAGCCGTATCACAATAGGTAAAGCCACGCTCCATAAAGAGATCCACCATCTTCTCGACCTGCTCCTGGTCAATGGCCTTCTGATCTTTTGCATCCGTCAGTGGCAGACGCATGAAACCGAAGCCGAGTTTTTTTGCTGGTACTTTCATCGAAAACTCTCCTTTTTGTCCCAAATTATTCTTGTATTTTTATTCGACAGTTCCGCTCTCAATCCTCTTTTGTCAGTTTGGCCTGATACGAAATGCTGCGCGGCGTATCGAGTGTATCGAAGGCAATGACGTAGGCGTGCTTCTCGTCATCGAGCGCCTGTATCGTACCGACGCCGAAAATGCGGTGCATGACGCGCGTGCCGACCGCATACGCAGCGGGAGTCGTGCGCCGCTGCATCTGCCGGTCGCTGGCCTGTACGGCATGCCTTGCCCCTTTTACGAGACTTTCGGGCAGCGGCTCATCGATATCGAGATAATCTTTGCCGATATCAAAGAGGAATCGGGATGGGAAACGGACAGAGCCATCGTAGTTCAGTCCCTCGGCATCGGAAAGGTATAGACGATCCTCCGCGCGTGTCATCGCAACGAACGCGAGACGGCGTTCCTCCTCCAGGCCTTCCTTCGTGCGCATCTTTCGCGACGGGAATATGCCCTCGCTCATGCCGCAGAGGAACACGATAGGAAACTCAAGGCCCTTCGCCGTATGGACCGTCATGAGGCGGATCTTGTCGCCCGGGTCACCGGCATCGCGGTTCGTGAACAACGCGATGTGCGCAAGGTAGTCCATGAGTCCGGCTTCCTCGCCGCAGTCCGTTTCATAGTCGCGGACGCTCTGTTTCAGCTCGGCGAGGTTATCCAGGCGTTCCTGGCTGCCCTCCGTCCGCAGCATCGCCTCATAACCGCTTTCATCAAGCAGATGCGTGAGGACATCGGAGATGAGCTGTCCCTCATAACTGCGCGCATACCGGTCGATGAGAGCCAGAAACTCCTGTGCCTGGGTGCCATGCCAGATGGCATGATCCTGCGTCGCCCGCATAGCCTCGTAGAGCGTGCCCCCATGCTCATCGACATACTCCTGCAGGAACGTCATGCGCCGTTTGCCGATGTTGCGCTTTGGCGTGTTCACGACGCGGGCAAAGGACAGATCATCCCCGTAGGCAATCATGCGGAGATACGCAATCGCATCGCGCACCTCTTTTCGCCCGAAGAACTGCACGCCGCTGTAAATCGTATAGGGAATCTTGGCGCCGAGGAGCTGCTCTTCAAGGCTCCGCGTCACGTAATGCGCGCGGTACAGGACGACGATATCGCGGTAGGCGATGTCTTCCTCCTCATGGAGCTTCTTTACCGTATCCGCGAGCCAATGCCCCTCTCCTGCTGACTCTCCAGCGTGATGATACAGCGGCCGCGGCCCATCGGCTCGCATCGAGATGAGGTCTTTCTTGATGCGATCGCGGTTCCGTGCAATGAGGCTGTTGACGGCAGCGAGGATCTGCGGCGTTGAGCGGTAATTCTCCATCATGTAGATGGTCTTCGTGCCCGCATAGTGCATGTCAAAATCCATAAGGAACCGCCCCGAGGCACCGCGCCAGGTGTAGATCGTCTGATCCGGATCGCCGACGACGAAAAGGTTCTTGTGATAGGCAGCGAGCACATCCATGAGCTCGTACTGCAATTGGTCGATATCCTGAAACTCATCAATCATGATGTACTCGAGCCGCTGCTGCCATTTCAGGCGGATATCCGCATGCTCATGGAAGATATAGAGGGTGAACTTGATGAGGTCGTTGTAGTCCAGGCCGAAGCATTTCTTCTGCTGGTAGAGGTACCCGTAGAACAGGATATCTTCCTTCTTCTCTGCCGCATCGTATTTCGCTTTGAGATCCGCGACGGAGAGCTGGATGAGATCGAGATAGTATCGGGGCTGGTCGATACATTTCCGCATCTCGAACATGTCGCGCGCCTGTCCGTAGGTCATATCGCGCAGCGTCAGGTGCCGTTCCTCATAGATGATGGCGAGCATATCATCGATATCGCTGTTATCGAGCACGAGGAAATTCTTCGGAAAGCCGACGGCATAACTGTCTTCCTGCAGCACGGAGACGCAGAATCCATGGAACGTATGGATATATCCGGTATCATTGTCCCCCGTCATCTGGTGGATGCGGCTGCGCATCTCACCTGCGGCCTTGTTCGTGAACGTCACGCAGAGAATGTTGCCCGGCAGGATGCCGAGCTCCTCCGTGAGATAGGCAAAGCGATGCACGAGCGCCCGTGTCTTGCCCGATCCCGCTCCTGCCAGCACGCGCACGAATCCCTCCGTCGTCGTCACGGCATCCAACTGAGCCTCATTCAGTCCCTCGAGTACGTCTCCCTCTATTCCGTCCATTGACTCCATATCGTCCATTTCCTATTCCTCCGCAAAAATTTCTCCCTTCATTGTACAACGAACTCATGTTTTTGACAATACGAACGGCACGGATAAAGAAACACCTGTCCCAAAGCAGGACAGGTGCACGGAATCGTTCTTATCTTCGTCTGGAATTTTTTACGAATGGCTGCTGAAATCAGGCCTGTTTTTCCTTGAATACACGCCCGGCAGCATTCTGGTCCTTCATGCACTGGATGAAACCCTCACGCGTAACATCTTTCGGGCGGTGCGCCCACTCGACGGTCGTCTCGAACTTGTCGGCCATCGCCGGGAACTCATCTTCGTCAATCTCGACATCATCGAAGCAGACCGGAAGGCCCATCTGGGCGTTGAATGCCATGAGCTTATCACGCATCGCAAAGTCCTTCGCATAGGTGTAAAGGCAGAGCACGCCGAGGGAGACGACCTCGCCATGCAGATGATTCTCACCCTTGCGCGTAACCGTTGAACCGTAGTAGACACCATGAGCCAACGTAGAGTTATAATAATACTCCGGCACATGGGAGACGAGGTTCGAAACGATACCAGTGGATACAATGATATCGAGGACCACCTGCTGCAGAGCCGGCGAATCCTTCTTCGCACGCAGGCTCTCCATGGCCTCAACACCATACTCGACGAGCGGCGCCGTGCAGACGCGGGAAACCTGAACGCCGATGAGCGGCGTATGGCTCAACTTATCATCCTTGCTGGCGAAGACCGCTTCTGCCTCTTTGGAAAGAGCATCGCCGATACCGGCCCAGAGCAGTTTCTCCGGGGAATCTGCGATAACGGCCGTGTTGATGAACGTATGCGCAGCCAGACGTGGATAGTAGTAATCGCGGAATGTGCCATCGGCATTGTACATAACGGAGATCGCCGTCACGGATGCACAGTTGCTGCCAACCGTTGGGAATGTAAACAACGGCTTATCGAGTTCGTTGGCCACATATTTTGCCGTATCGCAGGCGCGGCCGCCGCCCATACCGAAAATGAGATCCGCCTGCTGAACGAGTGGGTTCGCCTTCAGCGCATCGCCGTTCTCATAGGTCGAATCACCACCGTAAGGCACATATCCCAGCAGTTCGACGGAAGAACCCTCAAGAGCTTTGTCCAGATACGGGCGGGCCTTGCTCATGGCCGTAACGCCACCGATGACGACCGCCTTCTTGCCGAACGGCTTGGCAAACTCCGGTACCGCCTCATAGCAGTCTGCACCAACGGAATAATTCGGTAATGCTACATTGTAAAAACTCATGATCAACCGCTCCCTTTCAAAAACTGCACGAATCTGTACAGGGACGCCTGCCTGTACAGACCATTGTTCACGTAACGTGTATGGCTTTTAGTTTACAACTTTCCAATCATTTGTCAACCCCTGTTTTAGTCGCAAAATTTTCCTCAAGGAAGACAATTTGCATTTGTCTACTTATAAAGTATACGGGTAACAAAAATCAACAGAAAAAATATTTTTTCGCAAAAAGGTGTTGACATCCTTCTCGCATTTTGTATATAATAGGCACCAAGCAAATAACAAAACAGTGTTGATTGGGAAGAGTACTCACGGATCCCCGTCCACAGAGATTTCGCCAGATGGTGAGAGGCGAGAGACGGCCCCGTCAGGAAAATCACCCAGGAACTGCCTGCTGAACGCGCGGATTATCCCGCCAGTAAGTCAGGCCGGCCGACATCCGTTACCGTGTCCGGCATTACAAGCTGGTTTCCAGCCGAGATGCCCGTAGAGGGGCCAGAATTTCATGATTTTGGCAACAAGAGTGGTACCGCAGAGTCTACAGGACTTTGTCTCTTACAGAGAGGCAAAGTCCTTTTTATTTTTCTCTCTGCTGACCGTCCATTGTTTTGTTATCTGTTACAGGATCCTAACCGTTATGATTTATCCATTATTATCTCAGGAGGAATGTAACATGATGAAACTCGTTACCAAAGTCAGCGGCCTCGTAGGCAAGTATCTTACGCTTCTCGTCTTCGCCGCGATCATCAGCGCTTATTTCATGCCGTCGGCCTACACCTGGGCCACGAAGAACACCGTCCTGCTCCTCGGTGTCGTCATGTTCGGTATAGGCATGACGCTCCATGCCAGCGATTTCAAGCTTGTCGTGCAGCGCCCGCGTGAAGTCTTCATCGGTACACTTTGCCACTACACAATCATGCCGCTCGTTGCCTATGCCCTTGTGATGTTCTTTGACCTCACGCCGGAGCTCGCCGTCGGCATGGTCCTCCTCGGCTCCTGCCCCAGCGGCACGGCCTCGAACGTCATGAGTTTCCTGGCAAAAGGCGATGTGCCGCTAGCTGTCTCGATCACGACGGTCTCCACGCTGCTCGCCCCGATCATGATGCCGTTCCTCGTCTGGGCTCTCGCTGGTCAGTGGGTTACGGTCTCGTTCCTCGCGATGGCCATGACCGTCCTCAAAGTTATCCTCGTTCCTCTGGTTCTCGGCCTGCTTACGCATCGCCTTCTCGGTGAGAAATACCTCGCTCAGTGCCAGAAAGTCCTCGTCCTCGTTTCCGCTTTCGCTGTTCTCTCCATCCTCGGCGGTGTCGTTGCCGTCAACGGCCAGCGCATCCTCGAACTCGGCCTCTTTATGGTTGCCCTTGTCCTCATGCATAACCTCTTCGGCTTTGCTCTCGGCTACTTCGCAACGGGCAAGCTCGGCTTTGGCATGCGCCAGCAGCATTCGGTAACGCTTGAAGTCGGCATGCAGAACGATGCCCTCGCCGTCTCCGTCGCTTCCGTCTACTTCGTCCCTGAGGTCGCTATCCCTGCAGCCGTCGGTGCCGCCGTCCATCAGGTCACGGGTTCCCTCCTCGCCAGCGTCTTTGCCCGCCGCATGGATGCCTATGAAGCCCGTCAGGCCGAAACCGGCGCAGAGAATCTCGCTCCGGCAGCCGGCAACTGATCCTTATCCGACAAGCTCATACACATGCAGCAAGGCATGACCAAAACATTCGGTCATGCCTTGTTTCTTTCTATATATAGGTATATAGTTAATCCGAGAAAAGAAATTGGATTTTGAAAGGAAGATTGTGGATGGATCAAACGGACCGCGCCGAGCTGAGCAACCCCTTTGCCCATATCGGCCATAAACTGCACTTGCTGCTCCAGACCGGGCAGCTCCTTATGGAAAATGGAGCCGACTCTGACCGCACCGTGCGCGACATGATGCGCGCCGCTGCCTTCATGGGTATCCCGAAAGACCAGATTCACCAGCACGTCATGTACACGACGCTCATGCTCAACGTCAACGACGACGAGCACACGTATACGGAATTCCGCAAATGCCACAAACATGGCGTCAACATGACGATTCTCACAGCGATCAGCAAGCTCACCTGGCGCGCTCTCGAAAAAGATTACACGCTCGCCGAGTATGAGCGCCAGCTCCAGCATATCAGCCAGATGGCACGGGCCTATACCCCGCTCCAGACTGCTATCGGCGCTGGCGTCGCCTGTGGTGGTTTCTGCATGCTCTTTGGCGGCAGCTGGCTTGATTTTCTCATGACTGCCATCTGCGCCTTCCTCGGATTCCAGGTGCGGGGCATCTGCAACCGCTGGGGATTCCATCCCTATGCCGCCATCGCGATTGCCGCATTCTGCGCGACCATAGGGGCATGGAGCCTGCAGTTCTTCACAGGAGACGGCATCGCGTGGTATCCGCTCATCGCCTGTACGCTGTTCATGGTGCCGGGCATCCCGCTCATCAACGCCATTGACGATTTGCTGAACAATTTTATCGTATCCGGCATGACACGGGCGATGAACACCATCCTCATAGTCGGTTCGATGACGTTCGGCATCGTCATCGCCATCCGCCTCGGCGCCGTCACGGATTTCACTTCCGTCGACCTCTCACCGCACTACCTGTACCTATCCCTCGTCGCAGCCTCAGCCATTGCATCCATGGGATTCTCTATCATCTTCAATCTACCGAAAAAGCTCCTGCCTCTCGTCGGGCTCGGCGGCATTATCGCCGTCACCACGCGAAATGTCTGCGTCATGGATCTCGGATTCTCGCAAGCGGCCGGCTCTTTCCTCGGTGCCGCGATCGTCGGCATCCTTGCCCTGAAGGTCGTCCACCTCGTCCACGTACCGAACATCCTACTCACGATCCCGTCCGCCATCCCGATGATTCCGGGCGTGCTCCTCTACCGCCTGCTGTTCGCCCTGCTGAACATCGACACCATCACCGCCGACCAGCTCCTCCTCGGTCTACGCAGCGGTGTCTCCGCTATCATCATCATCATCGCCATCGCCATTGGCGTCACCATCCCCAGCATCTTCATCGAACGCTACCTCACCAAAAAGCGCCAAGGCGAAGTCAATCACCTCCTCGCCCTGCGCCGCGAAAAAGCTGCAGCGGAATAAATACTTCCAATTGAAAAATGAGCAATCCATACTTTTGAGGAATGTCCCTCATGAATGGATCGCTCATTTTTATTTTGGAAGATGCCAAATCATTGCATAGCCACAAAAACCTTCTTACCGCAGAAAGCGATGCCATAATAACGGATTATGTCCACATCCTCACGGCGAAGCTCAGCTGCATAATCGTTCTGCTGAATCTGGGCCAAGGCTTCCTCTGCCCGGCTTTCCATACTGGCTTCATCTTCCGCTGTTTTGAACTCGAACAGCATACCCGGATTCTTCTTGCTTTTCGGCATAACCGCAACATCGTAACGACCATAACCGGACTCGCGGTTCGAGCGGATCACATAGTCCTCGGTCAGCACAGCCGTCATACCGAGCACGAAACCATGATAAAAGGCCTCCTTCCCCTTCGCCGCATCAAAATTGCTCGTGAGCAGCTCGAGATATTCACTCAGTCCCTCCTGCACCGTATCGCTGTCACCAGCGAGAAAAGCCTGCATGAGATCGGGGATGCTGATATCGAGCTCATCGTTTTCATACCGTTCAAGTACCTCTGTACGGAACAGCGACAAAATCTCACGATTCGGAATAACGAGTTCGGCCTGCGTACCATATCCCTTATCCTCCAAGCCTTTTGTTGTTAGATAGCCTGTCGTCAACAGCATCGTGTAGAGCGCATTCTTATTGCGGTAAATATCTCTGTAGATAAATCCCTCACGAACAACGGCCTGTACCGGCTTTCCCTGCAGCAGCCCACTCAGGCCATCAAAGACCGGGCGTTTCGCATGAACCAGCATTTCCTGCAGGATGCTGTTGCCGGACGAATTCACCCAGTAGGCATGAGGCTTGCAGTGATTGCTGAAATAGTTCAGCACCGACCACGGATTATAGATCTCATTTCCCTGAAAATCATACCCATCATACCAGGCCTTGATTTCCACCATTTTATCCTCATGTCCAAGGTCAGCGGCCATTTTCTGAACCTCTGACTCCGTAAAGCCGATAGCCGTCGGGAAACGGGAATCCAGGATGCTATCCACCTGCAGATTATTCAAATCGGAGAAGATACTTTCCTTTGAAATCCGCAGCACACCAGTAAGCACGGCAAAATCAAGCGACGGATTTGATTTCAAGGCAGCAGATAAAAACTCCCGATAAAATCCGATAGCTTCGTTGTAATACCCATGTTCCCATGCACTTTGGATTGGCACATCATACTCATCCAAGAGCAAGACAGGCTTGGCTCCATAATACGATTCCATCAACCGCATGAGAAACGCCAGCGAATCCTGGCATAATGCCATGTCTGCCTTTGTCCGAACTAGTGCCTCAAAGTCCTCTTTATCCCAACCTGCCAGATCGCCCTTGAGCAGATAAGAATATGCGCGAAACAGCTCCGCCAATTTTCTCGGCACACCACTTCGCATGGCCTCCAAAGAAGGAAACTTCCACCCCTTCAGCGTTAGCGCCACCACAGGCCGCTTTCCCTGTTCCTCCATGACTTCGACATTCTTCGACACCGCTAATCCATCAAACAGCGCACGATTCTCCTCTGCGTGCTCGATATCGAGGAAATATCGCAGCATCGACAGCGTCATCGTCTTGCCGAACCGCCGCGGTCTCGTTATCAGCGTCACGCTCGCCCGCTGCCGCAGGAACTCCCCGATAAAACCGGACTTATCCACAAAATAACAATTTTGCCGAGCTTCCTTGAAATCGTCTATACCAATCGGAATTCGCTTCTTCATGCCTCTTCCCCCTTTCTTTGCTTTCAGATCATTCAGCTACTCTTATTGTACGTCACGAACAGCCTTCTTGTAAACAGAGGTTCTTATTTTCTGATTTATTTATCCACAGATTGGCAATTTGCACCAATTCCACGTATAATGGAATCATGAAACAAAAATTGCATAAAAAGGAGTACATAAATGGAATCCGATAAAACAATAGGCACTTCTCTCGATTCCCTTTACACAGCATCTAAAAAGACACTTGCTTACTATGACACTATGGCTCAAGCATTTACACAGGATACACGCGATGCTAAAATGGGGCCATTACAAGAAAAATTTCTTGCTTTACTGCCTGCAGGTGGACGTATTCTGGATTTTGGCTGCGGTACTGGACGAGACACCCGCCTATTTTTGAAAGCAGGTTTCCATGTAGATGCACTAGATGGATCCTCGGCTTTATGCAAGGCCGCAACCCTTTATACAGGAATTCCAGTGAAACATATGTTATTTCAAGACTTCCATGCTATAAACCATTACGATGGCATCTGGGCATGTGCCAGCCTTTTACACTTGCCCCCCATGGAACTCTCACCTGTTCTGCATCATCTTGCCGAGGCTCTCCATGATAATGGCATTCTATACCTTTCTTTCAAATACGGAAATTTCTCTGGATTTCGTCATGGTCGCTATTTCACGGACTTTACAGAGGCCAGCATCCTCCCTTATTTGAAATTCTGGACTGGAGAGATATTAAACTGTTGGAAAAGTCATGACGTTCGTCCTGAAAGGAGCAAGGAAATATGGCTGAATCTGCTTCTCAAAAAACAAGCTATCAAATAAAATCCGAAAGGCTCTCTGTCCTGACTGGCGATGATCTTTCCAGCCGTCAATTAGAGTGGCAGTTAAAAAACAGCATCGCTCATGCTCAACGAATCGACATCATGGTGTCTTTCCTCATGGAAGCAAGCACGCCATGAAGGAGTTGACCGCGCTCTTGTCCAAATGGCAACAGGCGTCGGCAAAACATATCTCTCTGCCTTTGACTCACGCCCTTATCCAACAGTACTCTTTGTTGCGCATCGTGAAGAAATTTTGAAGCAAGCTCTACGTTCTTTCTACAATGTCCGTGGAGGAGACAGAACTGCCTATGGATTCTTCATGGGTGAGAGAAAGGATACCAACAAGAAATTTCTTTTTGCCTCGGTTGCTACCCTCGGACAAGCAAAATATCTAAGCTCTGACTATTATGCCCCCGATGCATTCTCGTATATCGTAATCGACGAATTTCACCATGCCGTCAATCAAAACTATCAGCATATCATCGACTATTTCCATCCTAAATTTTTGCTTGGCCTGACTGCTACGCCTGAACGACTTGACGGACGCGATATCTTTGCCCTTTGTGACTATAATGTTCCTTATGAACTATCGATTGGAGAAGCCATCAACCGTGGTATGCTTGCCCCCTTTCACTACTATGGCATCTACGATCCCACAGACTACAGCAACATTCATACTATTCATGGACATTATAAAGAGAGTGATCTCGAGCAAAAGTACCTATCCAATCTGCAACGCACTGACCTTATCATTAAACACTTCCAGAAGCATCATCCACGATGTGCCATTGGATTCTGTGCCAGCCGCAAACATGCCAAGGCTATGGCCAAAGCTTTCCAATGTGCTGGAATCCCGTCTGCTGCAGTCTATAGCAACGCAACACCAGATATGCTCGTGTTAGAACGAACAGAAGCGATTCGTAAGCTGAAGAATCACCGGGTTCCGATATTCAGCTAATTGATCTACTACAGCGAATGGCCAAAAAGAAACAAACCATTGCTGACAAGATTTTTGAGGAGTATGAGCGGATAAAATTTGAGTTAGGGCACGTTCCCAGCAGAATGGATTTATTCAACAACATGGATGCGGATATCTATCTTCTATGCATGAAAAACAGCAAATTCAATCCATTTCGTCAATATCTCGATTATCGCCATAAGAGACAAGACCTGCCTGAAGGTGGTGAATATCTATACCATAGCCTTGCACGCGATTTCCTGCACGAATTAGAAACCACGGCTATGACAAAGGTGTACAAAATGCCAATCCTCTATGCATTTTACAATCATGGCGCAATACGCAAAGAAATCACCAAAGAACAAGCCCTTACCGAATGGAAAAATTTCTTCCAACGGAATAAGAACTGGCGCGACCTAAAGCACGCTATCACCTATGAAAAATATCTTGCCATTTCAGAGCAAGAACATATCCGCCATATCCAATCCATGCCTGTTAAGCATCTGCAGGGAGGATTCTTTTATGTTAAGCCAGGTACCCTACTCGCTCTACAGCCTGAAATTGTCCCTTTCCTGAACAACCAATTCTTGCAGAATGAAATGCACGACATCCTTGCTTATCGAACTGCAGATTACTATTTCAGGCGTTATCACAGTCATTAAAAAAGAGGTCACCGCATGATTTCCTGCAGTGACCTCTTTTTATCCGAAGTTATTGATTTTTACTGAATCATGTCGTGCTGGATCATGTACTCGGCGATTTGCAGGGCATTGAGGGCTGCGCCTTTGCGGATCTGGTCGCCGCAGCACCAGAAGTTGAGGCCGTGGTCGATGGAGTAGTCTTTGCGGATACGGCCGACTTCGACGTCGTTCTTGCCCGAGGTGAAGAGCGGCATCGGGTATTCCTGCTCGGCGAGGTTGTCCTTGACCTGGACGCCTGGGAAGGCTGTGAGGACTTCGCGGGCCTTTTCGACGCTCACATCGCCCTCGAACTCGACATTGACGGACTCGGCATGGCTGCGGGAGACCGGTACGCGTACCGTCGTGGCCGTGACGCGCAGGTCCTGGTCTTCGAGAATCTTCTTCGTCTCGTTGACCATCTTCATTTCCTCTTTCGTGTAGAGGTTGTCCTGTGCGACATCAATCTGCGGGATGAGGTTGCCGGCGATCTGGTAGTGCTTCGGCAGCTTTGCGACCGGCAGGACGTTTGCTTCGACCGGCTTGCCTGCAGCGATTTCGGCCATCTGGTCGTCGAGCTCCTGCATGCCGTCCTTGCCCGCACCGGAAACGGCCTGATACGTGGAGACGACGATGCGCTTGATCTTCGAAATGTCATAGAGCGGCTTCAGCGCCATGACCATGATGATCGTGGAGCAGTTCGGGTTCGCGATGATGCCTTTATGGCGTGCAATGGCCTGCGGGTTGACCTCGGGAACGACGAGCGGCACCTCGGGGTCCATGCGGAATGCGCTAGAGTTATCGATGACGACTGCACCGGCTTTCACGGCTGCCGGAGCAAACTGCTTGCTCGCAGCGCCGCCCGCGAAGAGGGCAATCTCAACGTCCTTGAAGGAATCGTCCGTCGTCTCCTCGACGGTGTAGTCTTTGCCCATGAAGGGAATGACCTTGCCTGCCGAGCGTTTGGAGGCCAGCAGTTTCAGGTTGGCAAAGGGGAAATTGCGCTCTTCGATGAGCTTGAGGAACTCGGTACCTACGGCACCCGTTGCACCGAGGATGGCTACATTGTACTTTCTCATAGGGAATCTTTCCTTTCCTGCATCATGAATCCAGGCCATGCTGCACCGTCTTATATAGAGATGAAATGGGAAAACTTAGTCAAGGAGCTTGTCAAGGCCGACCGTGAGGCCTTTGAGGCCGCGGACTTTTTTCGCTGCGAGCACGACGCCCGGCATGAAGGACTCACGGCTCGTCGTGTCGTGGCGCAGCGTAAGCGTCTGGCCGAGACCGCCGAAGATGACCTCCTGGCTCGCGACAAAGCCCGGCAGGCGGACGCTGTGGACATGCATGCCGGAGTAGTTCGCACCGCGTGCGCCCGTCCAGCCTTCTTTCTCTTTTTCGTCCGGATTGCCCTGCTCATGCGCCTCACGCACCGCATCGATGAGGGCTGCCGTCTGTGCCGCCGTGCCGGATGGCGCATCGAGCTTATGATCGTGATGGAGCTCGATGATTTCGACATCCGGCATGTATTTGGCAGCCTTGACGGAGAGCATCATGAGGAGTACCGCACCAATAGCAAAGTTCGGGGCGATGAACGCCGGCGTATCCTCTTTCTCAGCCAGTTCTTTGATCGTATTGCGCTGCGCCTCCGTAAGGCCCGTCGTGCCGACGACCGGGCTCACATGATGCTTCAGGGCCGTCTGGACGTTCTCGAAAACCACGTCCGGCCGCGTGAAGTCGATCATGACCTCCGGCTTCAGGCGGTCAAGTGCAGCCGCGAGGTCCGTCTCGACGAGGATGCCGTTTGCCGGATACCCGGCGAGCACGCCCGTGTCCGCCCCGCCTTTGATGTCGACCGCGCCGACGAGTTTCAGGTCCTTATCATCGAGAACGGCCTTCACAACCGTCGAGCCCATGCGTCCACAAGCTCCGTTTACGAGTACAGTAGTCATATCGTTATGCCTCCAAAACGTTTCATTCCTGTAAGTACCGTGATAACTATCGTATATTGTATAGTATGTCCACGGAATAAGTCAAGTTGTTTTCAGTACAAAATACAAGCCGCGGCGAAATTTTTTTGGAAGTCATGATATAATGGTAAGGAAAGAAGTAAAAACAGGAGTGTTCTCGAACCTATGCAGATAAATGATGATATCCAGTACCTCAAGGGAATCGGCCCGAAGAAAGCGAAGCTCATGTACGGGCTCGGCATCCACACGGTTTACCAGCTGCTCACCTATTTCCCGCGTGCCTATGAGGACCAAAGCACGCTCACGCCGATCGCCGCGCTCCAGCCGGGCGATCGCGCGACAACGGCCGGCACGATCGTGAGCGTATCGGACCGCACCGGCGGACGCGGGGGCCGCATGCTTATCCTCACCGCCATGATCACGGACGGCTCCGGCTACCTCACGGTCACATGGTTCAACCAGAAATACCTCAAAACGAAACTGAAACCGGGCAAGCGGCTCTTCGTCACGGGAAAAGTCGAGTACGCGTATGGCGGGCGCGGGCAGTTCGCAATGTCCCAGCTCAACGGATTCCAGCTGCTCGGGGAAAACGATGCGCCGGAGGGACATACCGGCATCCTGCCCGTCTACCCGGCAACGGAGAAGCTGAATCAGAACTTCTTCCGCAAGGTGACGAAAACGCTGCTCTCGGATCTGCCACCGCTGCCAGCTGTCATCCCCGATGCAATTGCGGCAAAATATCACCTTCTCCCGCTGGAACAGGCTTTTCGTGAGCTCCACTACCCGCCCACGTTCGATGCACTCAAAGCCGCGCGCCGCACGCTCGCCTTTGAGGAGCTCTATCTCATCCAGTGCGGCCTCCTGCTGCTCAAGAAACAGGCACGCGAGCAGGAACACGGCGTGCGCCACCTCGAGAGTGGCCGACTCGTGAAAAGCCTCGAGAGCAGCCTCCCGTTCCATCTGACACACGACCAGCAGAAAGTCTGGCAGGAAATCCAGCATGACATGCAGGCCAAAGAGCCCATGCGCCGCCTCGTGCAAGGTGACGTGGGCTCAGGAAAGACGGTCATCGCGATGCTCGCGCTCGTCAAGACCGTCGAGAATGGATTCCAGGGCACGCTCATGGCGCCGACGGAAATCCTTGCCAGCCAGCACTATGAGAGCTTCACGCAGCAGCTTGGCCCCCTCGGCATCCGCGTCGGTTTCCTTTCCGGCCGTCTCACGAAGAAAAAACGCGAGGAAGTCTATGCGCAGATTGCCGCACACGAGCTCGACATCGTCATTGGCACGCATGCGCTCATCCAGGAGGGCATCCATTTCGCGAAGCTCGGCCTCGTCGTCACCGATGAGCAGCACCGTTTCGGCATCGCCCAGCGCGCAGAGCTGGAGAAAAAAGGCACGCTCACGCCCGATGTGCTCGTCATGACCGCCACGCCGATTCCCCGTACGATGACGCTCACGGTCTATGGCGACCTCGACGTTTCGCAGATCAAGGAACTGCCGCCCGGCCGCAAGCCCATCCGCACCTTCGTGCGCCGTCCAGACCGCCGTGGCCTTATCTATCAGTATGTCCACAGCCAGCTGGAGGAGGGTCGTCAGGCCTATGTCGTCTGCCCGCTCATCGAGCCGGGCGAGGAGACATCAAGCCTGCCCTCAGCCGAGGAGGTCTTCGATGAGCTCCGCTACGGAATCTTCCGCGATATGCAGGTTGGCCTCGTCCACGGGCGTATGAAAGCTGCCGAGAAAGAGGCGGTGATGCAGGCATTTTATGAGGGAAAAATCCAGATGCTCGTCTCGACGACGGTCATCGAGGTCGGCGTCAACGTGCCGAATGCCAGCATCATGGTCATCGAGCATGCCGACCGCTTCGGGCTCGCCCAGCTCCACCAGCTCCGCGGCCGCATCGGACGCGGTCCTTACAAATCCTACTGCATCCTCGTCTCCGAGGGCAAAACGGAAAACGCGCGCGAACGCCTCACGATCATGGCGAACACGAACGACGGCTTCCAGCTTGCCGAGGAAGACCTCCGCCTGCGCGGGCCAGGGCAGTTCTTCGGCTCGATGCAGCACGGTCTCCCCGACCTCAAAGTCGCCGATGTCCCAGGCGACCTCGATGTCCTCCTTGAGGCCCGTCAGGCCGCTCTCGACACCCTCGCGGACAAGAAGAACCTCCCCTTCCTCGTGCCCATCCTCAGGCAGCAGTATCACGAGCATTTTGAAAATATCATCGAGGCATAAAAAAATAGCCGTAACGGCTATTTTTATTTTTGAGCAGCCATCTTGATGGCTTCTGCCATGTCTTTGAGGTTGAGCTGCACTTCGACGGCTCCGATGTCATACGCAGCTTTCGGCATGCCATAGACGATGCTGCTCGCTTCGTCCTGTCCGAGCGTATGCGCGCCCGTTTTCCGCAGAGAAAGCAGCCCATCTGCCCCATCCTTTCCGATTCCGGTGAGAATAACGCCGAGAACCGAGCTGCCGAGTTCCTCGGCTGCCGTCTGGAACAGCACGTCGACCGACGGACAGACGCTGTTGATGCGCGGCCCTGCCTGGCATTCGAGGACGAGCATGCCCCCTGCGCGTTTCAGCCCCATGTGCTTTCCTCCCGGTGCGATATAGACGTGGTCACGCTGCAGGACATCCCCATCCGCAGCCTCCTTCACGGTCAGACGGCATTCCCTGTTGAGACGCTCCGCAAAGAGCCTCGAGAACAGCTGGGGAATATGCTGTACGATGGCGATCGGAGGCATCGGCGGTTCCAGATGATGGAGGATTTCGGCCAGGGTCTCCGTACCGCCTGTCGATGCGCCGATGGCGATGAGCTGAGGCATGCGCCACGCAGCGACCTGTCCCCGCATCTCCGGTGTAAATACCACAGGTGGTGCTTTTTTCTGTCCACGATGCAATGCCTCATTCATCGACCGCACAGAAGCCGCAGCTTTTTCCGCAAAAGCCTGCGCGCTCCGTACGGCAGAATCCGGAGCCGATGAACTGCTCTTCGGCTGCGTTGCCTGCCACACCTCATGGGTAACGACGATGCCGGATGGAATTTTCTTCTGCTCGTCCATATATATTCCTTTCCTACTAAAATTTCTCTCCGTGCAATGACTTTCGACAAAATTCTGCAAAAATCCTGCTTCAAAAGGTTTTCATGAGAACATACATATGGTATAATGGAGTTATACAAACGAGCGCATGTGCGGGCGAGTCCTGCATGGGCGGCTGAACCCGGAACACACGGCACAAAAAGGAGGATGTATCATGCCAAGAACTACCAAGATATCTACGGCACGTCAAAAAGAAATTTTTCAATATATCAAAGCATTCCTGCTGGAAAAGGGCTATCCGCCCTCGGTCCGCGAAATCGGTGCTGCGGTCGGCCTGAAATCCAGTTCGACGGTACACGGTTATCTGCACCGCCTCGAGAAGAACGGCTATATCAAGCGCGACCCGACGAAGCCGCGTGCCATCGACATCCTCGATGAAAAACCATGGGGCAGGAACGTCCCCGTTCCTCTCGTCGGTACCGTTACGGCTGGTACTCCTATCTTCGCGGACGAGAATGTCGAGGAAGTCTACTCCTTCCCACAGGGCCTCATCGGCACACCGGATAAGACGTTCATGCTGCAGGTCAAGGGCGAAAGCATGATCAAGGCTGGTATCTTCAACGGCGACTATGTCATCGTGAAGCAGCAGGAGAGCGCCAACGATGGCGATATTGTCGTCGCGCTCGTCGATAAGGAAGGCGCAACGGTCAAGCGCTTCTTCAAGGAACATGACTGCATCCGCCTCCAGCCGGAAAACGACTCGATGGAGCCGTTCTATGAAAAAGAGGTCGATATCCTCGGAAAGGTTGTCGGCGTATATCGCAAGATGTAATGGCTTCTAAGATATGAAAATCCGCTCACTGCAAAAACGGTGAGCGGATTTTTTATATCTATGAGACAGGATTATTTATCCAGGTCTTCGATGGCCTGGGCCGCGCCGAGGATGCCGAGCATAGCGCTCTCAAAGGTGAGGCCGCCCTGGAGATAGACGTTGTACGGCGCACGCATCGGGCCGTCGGCGCTGAATTCGATGGACGCGCCCTGCACGAACGTACCGGCCGCCATGATGATCTTGTCCTCGTAGCCCGGCATATCCCACGGCTCCGGCGTCGCGTAGGAATCGACCGGTGAGTATTTCTGGATGCCCGCGCAGAAGGCGCACAACTTTTCTGCCGAACCGAGTTCGATGGCCTGAATGATATCGCCGCGCTTCGTTCCCGGCAGCGGAAGCGTCTTGTAGCCGAGCCGCTCAAAGAGACCGGCTGCGAATACCGCGCCCTTGATGGCCTGTGCGACGACGTGCGGTGCGAGGAAGAACCCCTCGAAGAGCAGCCGGTTATTGCTGAGGCTCGCACCAAGCTCATCGCCCATCCCCGGTGCCGTGAGGCGATAGGATGCCAGCTCGACGAGCTTGTCCTTACCGCAGATATAGCCGCCCGTCGGCGCGATGCCGCCGCCCGGGTTCTTGATGAGCGAGCCCGCCATGATGTCGGCACCAACCTGCACCGGCTCGAGCGTATCGACAAACTCGCCATAGCAGTTATCGACGAAGCAGATGCAGTCCGGTTTGATGCGATGAACCTCAGCCGTGATGGCGCGGATCTCCTCGATGGAAAGCGGGTTGCGCATGCTGTATCCGCGCGAGCGCTGGATTTCCACCATCTTCGTCTGATCCGTGATGACATCCTTGATGTGCTCCATATCGACCTTGCCATCGACCATGTGGAGCTCGTTGTACAGCACGCCAAACTCTTTCAGCGAGCCCGGACTCGGTGCCTCGTAGCCGATGACCGTCTGCATCGTGTCGTACGGCTTACCTGTGAGCGAAACGAGTTCATCGCCCGGGCGCAAGATGCCGAACAGGACTGTAGCCAGTGCATGCGTGCCTGAGACGAACTGCGTGCGCACGAGCGCACGTTCCGCTCCAAATACCTTGGCAAAGAGTTCCTCGAGCTTCGAGCGGCCGATATCGTCATAGGCATAGCCCGTGCTCTGATTGAAATGTGCCGCAGCGACTTTGCATGCGCGCATCGCATCGAGGACCTTCAGCGTATTGGCCTCGGCAATGGCATCGATGGCATCGAACGATTCTTTACTGGCAGCGAGGACCTCTTTCTTGAGGTCCATGAGTTTCTGGGAAAACGGCAAAATAAAATCTCCTCTCTTATCTTCTTATCCTCGGTTGATGATGTTTGCGATATGCTTCAGCGTGATGGAAAGCGTCCCATCCGCGTTGGTGTTGAATTCGACGTACTCCGTGTTGTCGAAATAATCCGTCGGGATCGTGAGCTCGATGCCCGTATCCGTCTTGAGCTTATGCTTGCAGACCTTTTTCAGCGTCGCCTCGCGGTCCATATGCACGGGCTCCGTAAAACCGGCATCCTCGACAGCATCCTGGAAATCCGCCTGCATGGCAGCGTTGCCTTTGAAGATTTCCTCTCCGGCCTGCTTGAGGTCAAGCTCATCCTCCGTCTCCATCTTTTCTGCCACATAGTTTTTTGCAGCAGCCGCAGCAGCGACTTCGTCCTGCCCATAGGCCTTGGCAACTTTTTCCGCCGTCTTCTGCAGGCTCTTCATGGCTTCTTTCTGCGATGGGGCGAGCTGCGCCTCGAGCAGGATCTCGGGGAACACATAAATGGAGTTGCCATCGATCGTGTATTTCTTTGCGCTGACCGAGATAGCCTCCGTCTCCGGATTCACGAAGGCGAACTCTTCCATCTTCTGGGAAAGGTTCGGCATGATGGAGTATTGGTTGATGATCTCGTTGCGGACACCGCCCTCCTCCGTCTGCGTCACCTGATGCGTATAGCCCATGTGGCAGTTGCTCTTGAAGATGACGATTTCCGGTACATCGTCGATGCGTACATCCGCAACGATGACATCCGCCGATGCCATCTCCTCGGCATGCGTGAAAGCCTGCTCGAGCGTCTTGCCGATTTCCTTCGAGAAGGCGATGAAATCGAGCGATCCGTCCTTATACGCTTTCAGGTGCTGCGCAAAGACACTGTCCTCGTAGAACTTGCCCGGCTTTGCGCCCTGACTCCCCCAGGATTTCTCGATGTGCTTGATGAGGAAGGTCTGGATACTGTCGTCCAGTTCCAGCTCCGCATCCGAGTACACGGTCAGCCCGGCATTGAAATCAAGAATATGGAGGACCGCTTTATGGATTACGATGGTCACGTGTAATGCACCTCATCTTTCTTTGCGACAGCCCAGCTGCGGACCTGTCTGAGCCTCGGAATCAGTTTCTCATGCAGGATATTCTCGAGTTCATGGAACTCCTTCGCATCGAATTCGTAATTAACGTCCGGGATGTTCCAGATACGCGCCTCACCAAAGAACTCATCGCGGAAGATATTGTAATACTCCGTAAAGCTGCTCTCCAGCTCGAAATCCACATAGTCGATGAGGATGTAGGAGCCGTTCGTGATTTTCACCGGCTCTGTGGGCCTGACGAAAAGGTAGAATCCCTCCAAAGTATCGGGAAGGTTCTTCCCCATCTCCCAGTCCAGGATTTTCTTGTCGAGGACGATGCTGCTGAGGCTCTCCGGATGGAACGTCACCATGCCGTCGATCAGCGGATCGAGTTCCTTGCGGAGCATGGATTCGAACACGTCGAGCTTTGCCGTAATGAACTCGATGCGATAGAAATGGATGAGTCCGTAGGTCACCATGAGCTTATACTCATGGGTTTCCTCATGAAAACACGCCGTGACCGACTTGTGCAGTTCCGGATTACGGTAGGAGAACAAGTCGTAGAGGTCATCGTGCACATGTACCTCGCGGTCGAGCGTAAAGCCATGCAACGTCTCAGGAAGTTCTGCCGGATAGGCCCAGTCTTTTGTCTCCTCCTGTACCTTTGCCAGCGTCTCTTCTTTCATCGGCCCGCCTCCTATCTATCCAACTTTTATGTTGTGTCGCAACTTAACTATTCTACACCAAAAACGGCCCTGCCTGCAAGCCTTTCCAGCCTGCACGGCAGAGCCGCCAGGGATATAAACAGCATGAGCGTTCAGCCCTTCTCAAAGAAGAACTCAAACTCAGCCTTCCGGCCGCCTTCGTGGCGATTCGATACGTCAAAGGAGCCCCCTTGCAGCTCCACGAGCTCGCGCACGAGGACGAAAATGATGCTCTCGCCCGGGCGGTTCTCGCGATTCTGGATCTCATCGGCCAGGAACGGCTCGAAGAGATGGGGCATGAGTTCCTCCGGTATCCCCGGCCCATTGTCCTCGAAATACAGCCATACGCCAATGCGCCCATCTTCCGTAGAGGGCATGGATTCCCCGTGAATCCGGACTTCCGTGCCCTTGGACAGCGTGCGGATCGTTTCCTTCAGGAGCTCGTCGATCACGCAGCGCATTTTGATGGCATCCATGCGCACCAACCCGACGTGCAGGTGGGCAAAATCCCAGCTGAGGTCGATTCCGCGCGCCGCTGCGATGCCTGGATAGTTCTGCAGCGTGTTCTCCAGCCATTCCTCAAAATCCACCGTTGACCAGGACAGGTTGATTTCCTTGCGGCGCAGCTGGAAATACAAGGAGAGATTATCGATCATGTGGATGATGGCCTGGCTCTCGCTCCATGCGCGCTGGATCATATCGTGCCGCTGCCGCTCATCCGGCTCTTCGAGCGCATCCTCCAGGAGGCAGGCAATCTGCATGACCGGCTGCTCCGTATGACGATGATAGTATCGCAAAAACGAGCGCTGCCAGGATTCCATGCGGGCTGTGGCATTCCGCTCCGTCTGCTGCTCCTGCATGCGTGCCTGGAACAAGGCGGACCGGCTGACCCGCAGGCGCCACCGCCGGAAATGCCAGCTCGCAAACGCGAGGATGATACTGAGGACAAACAGGACGGCAATCGCCCCGAGCAATACCTGCGGCGAAAGCTCCTCAATCCACGCCCAAGGGGAACGATTCGCGCGCTCGTGATCGAAAAAGTCCGACATATCATTGAGATCGCTGTAGACCACAAAACGATCGAGGATGTCCGCCAGGCGCTGGTCTCTCGATGCATCCACGGCAAAGGAAAGCACGTACTCGCGGTTCGGCACGAGGGACACGTAGTATTCCGTCGCACGATGCGTGTCCGAATAATACAGTGCCGTCGGCCAGTCGCAGTAGAGCTCATCAATCTGTCCCGCCCGCAGGTCCGCGAAAGCCGCCTGCATATCGGTGTACGTCTTGATGCCTCTATCCGAATCTGCAATGAGATTCCATGCCGCCGCGCCCTGCACGCCGATCACATTCGACTTTTTCCCCGGATGGCGCAGCGTCACGCGCCTCAGCATCAGACGCGCGTACGGTGCCGTCAGGCGCAGTCCCGTACGGTAGGCCTGTGCATCGCCGTTCGACGCGCGTGCGATAATCCGCACATCGCCGTTCCGGAGCATCTCCGGTGCATCTCCGACATGCCGCGCCGCATAAAAGCGGAACGTCAGCCCCGTTGCCGAGGAAAGGCGCGCAAAATAATCCGGAAGCAAGCCGCGAAAGACACCATCTGCCCCCTCGTAAGAAAATGGCGGTGCATCCGAAAGCAAGGCGACCCCGATGGGCCCCTCCTGCTTCAGTTTCTCGATACAGGCCAGTTCTTCATCGGTGAACGCCAGCCGGTGCACGGACTGACCCAGGATATACCGAAATTCAATCGAGAGATAAAAACCCGGATCGGATTGCTGGAGCTTGCGATCGACCTGCTCCAGTTCCTCATAGAGCGCACGGTTCTCCTCGCGGAATGCGAACCGGCGGTGTTCCCCGATGAGATCGACGGGCAGCAGTTCACGTGAGGTCAGCAGCAATCCCGGATGCTGCTGATCGGATGCCACACTGATGAAGTCGATTTTCCCCTCCTGCAAGGCCTCCATGGCCGCTTCCCTGGAACGGCAGGGTACAAGGACGTATTTCCAGCCCGTATACTGTGCGATCTTCATGAGATAATCGGCATCCGGGCCGCGCATTTCTCCATCACTGCTGAGGCTGATAGACGGGTCGCCGAGCAACTGGCCGACATGGATGGTCCGTTCCTCTGCGGAAACCGACGGAAAAGCCATCAGCAGGCAGAGGCAGCACGCCACACATGCTTGCAGGAGCATCCACCAGCCCGCCTGTATCTTATTACGTACGTCAAACTTCGTGTGCATAAGCATCCCTGCCCTTCTACCCTTCAATCACGTAGGTATCGCGGCCTTTTGCCTTTGCTTTGTAGAGTGCCTGGTCTGCGCGCGCATAGGCATCCTTGAAGGAATCCTCGGCATAGATCATCGCGCCGCCGATGCTGACAGAAGTCGGCCGGTCGAATTCCGGCTGCGTCACCTTTTGGCGGACAGCCTCGTTGATATGGCCGGCAAGACGTTCCGCCGCTTCGAACGAGGACATCTCCGGCAGGAACAGGCAGAACTCATCGCCGCCGAGGCGTCCGACATAGTCCGTACTGCGCACGGACTCCTGGAGGGTCTTGGCCAGCAGCTGCAGCACACGGTCGCCCATCTGATGGCCATACGTATCGTTGACCTGCTTGAACCGATCGAGGTCGAGGATAAAAAACACACCCGTCCCCGATATATCCGTGCTGCTGAGGCGCTCGCTGAGCAGCCTGCGGATCGCGCCCGAGTTATAGACACGCGTCAGGCCATCGAGCTGCGCCCGCGTGGCAATGCGTTCCTCGCGGCGGAACTCATCCGTGTAGTCCGTGAACATCCCGATGATATGACTGAGACGCCCTTTCTCATCGTATAGCATCCGCTTCTTCAGCAAAAAGATGCCCAGGGAATTGTCAAGCCGGTAAAACCGCAGCCGCTGCTCCGCATCCCCCTCCGTGATGGCTTGATCCATGCTGTCGAAAACCTGCTGGTGCTGCGCATCGAGTTTTTTCTGCCGCAGATCCGTATAATGCTTTTGGCGCGTAGGCAGGCGGAACAGCCGCGCACACGGATCCGTGAGCATGAGTTCGTCGGCCATGACATCATAGTCGAACACCATGAGCTCTGCCATCGCGACAATTTCGTTCCAGCGCTCGGTCTGATGGGTCAGTTTCGCCTGACGACGGCGGTAATACAGGCACAGCCGCCCGATGCTCAAGCAGACGAGCAGTGCCACAGCCAGTCCCAGTAAACCATACTCTGTTCCCATCCGGATTCCCCCTTTGTCCGATTGGTCACTCCCGATTAAAACGGATACCAATCCAAACCTTTGTTTACATACTTCTACAAAACCAAGGATTTTCCCTTTATTTTTGTCCACATACCCGAAATTTATCTGTCTTTTTTTCGGATGCCGTGGCATAATAGAGAAGTAACAAAAATCACACGACCACAGGAGGCGCTGAAAATTGGATTCCGCTATGATCAGCAACTTTTTCGTTGCTACGGGAGCCGTTATCCCGATCTTTATTCTCATATCCATTGGCCTGCTCATCCGCAAGATGCAGCTGCTGACCGATACCGAACTCAACCATGTCAACCGCATGGTCTTTCGCGTGTTCTTCGCCATCATGATGTTCTATAACGTCTACCACGCGGACTTCACCGTGCCGATCCATCTCTCCCTGCTCGTCTTTGCGGGGACTGGCGTGCTCGCGATGTGCGCGCTCTTCACGGCCATTATCGTTGCGATCGAGCCATCGAATAAACGCCGCGGCGCGATGTCACAGGCGATCTGGCGCAGCAACTTCGTCCTGCTCGGCATCCCCATCGTCGCCAACATCTTCGGCGATGATCAGGTGGTCGTGCCAACGGTACTCATCTCCGTTGTCATCCCGATCTACAACGTCCTGGCCGTCTTCATCCTCGAGACCTTCCGCGGCGGCAGGTTCGCACTTTGGCCGATTCTGCATGGTGTCCTCACGAACCCGATGATCGACGGCCTGCTCGTCGGCGCCGTGTTCCAGCTGCTCCATCTGCACCTGCCCACGCCCGTCGTGCGCCCGCTCGCGCAGATCGCCGCACTGACCTCCCCGCTCGCCCTGATCATCCTCGGTGCTTCGTTTACCGTCACCGAGATGATCGCCGAAAAACGGCAGGTCATCTTCTGCGTCGTGAGCCGTCTCCTGCTCGTCCCGGGCATCATCCTGCCGCTCGCCGCACTCGCCGGCTTCCGCGGCATCGAGTTTGTCTCGCTCATCGCCGTCTTCGCCACGCCGTGCGCCGTCGCCAGCTACGCCATGGCTCAGCAGATGGGCAGCGACGGCCCTCTCGCCGGAAACTGTGTCATCCTCACATCTGCCCTCTCCTGCGTCACGATTTTCGGCTGGATCTTCCTGTTCAAGACCATCGGCATGTTCTGAAAACCATCGAAAGGAATTTTGTTATGAAACTCGCTTTTTCTGATTTTGACGGCACGCTTTGCATCGATAATGTTGTCTCCGAAGAAAACCTCCGCGCTATCCGCCTCTGGCAGGCCACCGGAAATAAGTTTGGCATTGCAACGGGACGTGGGTACACGGCCATCCTGCCGGAGATGGAACGCCACCATATCCCCATTGACTTCCTCGTCTGCGCGAACGGCTCGGCCGTCTACACGAAAGAAGGACGCCTGCTCATGGCAAGTGCCATGCCACAGGATTCGGTCCGTGCCTTCCTGCACTCCCCGCACGCCACGCAGTACACGGGAGGGTGGCTCTTCTTCACGACGGATCAGGCCTGCGCGAAAAACGGGGCGCAGATGCTGCCGCCCGAGTATTTCCGCCCTCTGGACAGCCTCGAGGAGGCCGCTGAACTCCCCCACCTCCTGCAGATGGGCATGGAGTTCCCTTCACAGGAGGAAACCATCGCTGCCTTTGCTGCGATGGATGCCGACTTCCCGCATACGTTTGCGGGCAACATCAACCGCCGCTTCCTCGATATCAACGTTTACGGCACAAGCAAAGATAACGGCATCCTCCACCTCGCTGAGCTCCTGGACGTTCCCGAAACGGACATCTTCGCCATCGGCGACGACCGAAACGACCTCCCGATGATCCGCCGCTTCGGTGCCCACGGCTGCTGCGTCCGCCGCGCCCAGCCCGCCGTCCGCGAAGCCGCCGGCCATGTCTACGACAGCGTCGGGGATATGCTGCTGGACAATCTGGCATAAAACCAACACAAAAAGCGAGTCTCCCCTGAGCAAAAGCTCATAGGGAGACTTGTTTTTTATCGACGATCGTTTTCCTGTTTGATGCCTAAGCAGGCTTACTTTTTGTAGTCTTCCGCCAGCTTCTTGAAGAGTGGCAGGCTGCGCTCTATCGTGCTGGTCTTGATGCAGTAGGCGACGCGGAAATAGCCTGGGCAGCCGAAGTCCGTGCCGGGAACGAGCAGCAGGTTGTACTTTTTCGCATGCTCGCAGAAGGCGTAGTCATCCTCCTCCAGGCATTTCGGGAAGAGGTAGAACGCGCCCTGCGGCTGGACGCACTCGAAACCGGCATCAATGAGGCCGTCGTAAAGGAGTTTGCCGTTCTTGACGTACGTAGCGATATTGGACGGTTTGTCGGCGCAGCGCCCGACGACGTACTGCCAGAGGGACGGCGCATTGACATGCGTGAGCACGCGGGCCGCACCGGCGATTGCGCCGAAGACCTTGCTATAGTCGGCAATCTCATCCGGCACGACGATGTAGCCGATACGCTCACCCGGGAGGGAGAACGCCTTGCTGTAGGAGTAGCAGACGATCGTATCGTTATAGTATTTCGGGATGTACGGCACCGTAAAGCCCTCGAAAGCGATCTCGCGGTACGGCTCATCCGAGATGAGGAAGATCGGGTGATGGTACTCTTCTTCCTTGGCGCGCAGGATATCCGCAAGCTTCTGGATCGTTTTCTCGGAGTAGACGGCACCGCTCGGGTTATTCGGGGAGTTCACGATAACGGCCTTCGTGTGGTTCGTGATGCGCTCGGTGAACGCCGCAAAGTCGATCTGCCAATCCTCTGTGCGCGCCGGGACGACGACGAGCTTGCCGCCGACGGACTCGACAAAGCAGCGATACTCGGGGAAGAACGGCGCGAACGTGATGTACTCATCGCCCTCCTGGCAGAGTGCCTTGAAGCTGATGGTGATGGCGGCAGCCGCGCCGGCCGTCATGAAGATGTTCTTGCCCGCATAGTTTGTGCCGAAACGCTTATTGATGCTCTCGGCAATGGCCTGACGGACCTGCAGGGCACCGGGGGCGACCGTATAGCCATGAACCGCACTCGGCTCCCAGTTCGTCAGGATGTCGATTGCGGCTTCCTTGACGAACTCCGGTGTCGGGACGTTCGGGTTGCCGAGGGAAAAGTCGAAGACATTCTCCTCGCCCACCTTCGCTGCCTGCTGGCGGCCAAACTCGAAAATCGTGCGGATCGTGGATTTTTTCGTGCCCAGTTCATACATCTTCTGTGAAATCATAGCTTACCCTTCCCTTTGATAGACGAATTTCTCTTTCTTACAGACTACTCTTTACAATTCAACTTACATTCTAGCACAATCTTTTCCATAAAAAAAGTCCCCTCCAAAAAGAAAGGGACAATTGATATGCGTTTCTACTGCTCTTTAAAGTATTTCATGCTCTGCTTTTTCCATTCTTTCTTGGTAAAAAGCATCTGGCGGTCGTGGACGTCGGTCTCCTCGGCAAGTTTCTCAGCAATCTGCTCGCACTCTTCGCGGGTCTGGCCATGAACCATCGTGTAGAGGTTGTAGGGCCAGTCAGGTGCCGTATTGCGGTCATAGCAGTGCGAGACGGACGAGCTCTCCGCCATTTTTCGGGCGACCTCGTCCAGGCGCTCGGGTGGAACGGCCCAGGCAATGAGGACGTTGGATTTGAACCCGACATTGCGGTGTGCGAGGACAGCGCCCATCTTGCGTATTTTGTGATGCTCCTGCATTTCCTTCACGCAGGCAAGAAACTCTTCCTTGGTAATACCCGCCTCATCGGCAAGCCGCTGATACGGATCGGGCACGAGGGGAAAATCACCCTGCAGTGCCTTCACAACGGCTTTTTCCGTTGGTGTTAATACGTCCTTGCTCATTCTATACTCCATGCTCAGTGCAGCTTGAACTGCACATTGATCTTGTATTTTTTCTGTGCCTTGAGGTTCAGGAGATCTGCGACTCCCGGAAGGGAACGGACCTCGGTGAGGATTTCGTGTTCCTTCGACTTAGCCGGCGTCATGAGGGTGAACCAGAGGTTGTACTTGCCCTCACGCTCGTAGTTGTGCGTAACGCCCGGATACTGGTTGACCGCCTCGGCGACATCCTGCATCTGATCCGGATCGACCTGCAGGGCGACGAGGGTGCCCTCATAGCCGAGCTTCGTCGAATCAAAGAACGTACCGATACGGCGCAGGCAGCCCTTCTCTTTCAGCGCGCGGACGCGCTCGAGCACAGTCTGTTCATCCGTGCCGAGCTGCTCGCCGATCGCGGCGAACGGATGGCTGCACACCGGCAGACTGCCCTGCAGGATATTGAGTAAGGATTTGTCGAAAGACGTCAATTCCATCATAATGCTTTCCCCCACTACATCTTTTGTGAACGCGGTTCACAATTTCTTACCCTTATTGTAGCAGAGTTTGACCGATGACGTCAAGTAAATCTGAACGGCCTTCATTTTTCAGGGAAGAATACGGCAGGACAGAGAGCTCAGCGATCCCAAGGATCTTCTTGATGCGGTCCGCCTGCTTCTGCACGGCGTTTTTTCCGAGCTTATCGGCCTTCGTCGCGATGACGAGCACAGGGATGTTGTTTTTCACCAGCCACTGGAACATGTCGAGATCGGATTTCATCGGATCGTGGCGGATATCGATGAGCTGGCAGACGAACTGCAGCTGCGGGGACTTCAGCAGATACTCCTCGATGAATTTCGACCAGATTGCCCTTTTTTCACGGCCTGTCTTTGCGTAGCCATAGCCCGGCAGGTCGACGAGATAAAAGGAACGGCGATCCTCCTCTCCCGGCAGTTTGCAGCCGAGCTCGTAGTAGTTGATGGTCTGCGTCTTGCCAGGCTGGCCTGAGACGCGGGCCAGGCCTTTCACGCGCGTAAGCGAGTTGATAAGGCTGGATTTGCCCACGTTCGAGCGGCCGATAAAAACGAATTCAGGGAGTTTGTTCTCCGGGTACTGTTCCGGCTGCACGGCAGAGGCGACGTACTGGGCCTGCGTGATGATGACTTCGTTTTCCGCCACGTTATTCTCCTTTCTCCTTCGGCAAAAGGGCAATTTTCAGGACTTCATCCATGTGTTTGACCGGATGGAACGTAAGCTTTTCCCGGACGCGCTCAGGAATATCCTCGATGTCGCGCGCATTCTCATGCGGCAGGATGATGTCTGTCTTCTTCTCCCGATACGCTGCGAGAACTTTCTCCTTCAGGCCGCCGATAGGCAGGACCTTGCCGCGCAGGGTAATCTCTCCCGTCATGGCGACGTCTGCGCGGACCTTGCGGTCCGTGAGGGCGGAAATCATCGCCGTAGCCATCGTGATGCCCGCGGAGGGACCGTCTTTCGGGATTGCGCCCTCCGGCAGATGGATATGCACGTCGTATTTCTCGTAGAAATCATCCTCGAGGCTGAGTTCCTTCGCCCGGCTGCGCACGTACGTGAGGCCCGCCTGCGCGGACTCCTGCATGACATCGCCGAGCTGCCCCGTGAGGATGAGCTTGCCTTTGCCAGGCAGGATCGTCGCCTCGACGGGCAGGATTGTGCCGCCGACCTCGGTCCACGCCATACCCGTGACGACGCCGACTTCCGGTTCTTTGTCCGCATGCTCATCCAGGAACTTCACGCGGTCGAGAAAGTCCGTAAGATTTTTCTTCGTCACGGAAATGGGTGGTTCCTCTCCCTCAACGATATGGCGTGCCGCCTTGCGGCAGATCTTGCCGATGCAGCGCTCCAGCTCGCGGACGCCCGACTCACGCGTCCACCCATGGATGATGTCCGGGAAAACGCCTGCCGCTATGCGGATATCCGAGGCCTTGAGGCCGTTCTGTTCGCGCTGGCGCCGCACGAGGTAGCGCTTCGCGATTTCGACTTTGTCATATTCCGTGTAGCTCGAGAGCTCGATGATTTCCATGCGGTCGCGCAGCGGCCCGGGAATGTTGCCGAGGTTGTTCGCCGTGACGATCCAGAGGATATTCGAGAGATCGAACGGTACGTCGAGATAATGGTCACGGAATGTGCGGTTCTGCTCGGGGTCGAGGATTTCGAGCATCGCAGAAGTCGCATCGCCGCGGTACGATGTACCCATTTTGTCGATCTCGTCGAGCAGGAATACGGGGTTATTCGTACCCGCATCGCGCAGAGCCGTGATGATGCGGCCCGGCAGGGAGCCGACATAGGTGCGGCGGTGCCCCCTGAGCTCCGTCTCATCGCTCACGCCGCCGAGCGAGGCGCGCACGAATTTGCGCTCCATCGCCTTCGCGACAGATGCTGCGAGCGACGTCTTGCCGACGCCCGGAGGCCCGACGAGGCAGAGGATCGGTGATTTCTTATCCGGCGCCAGCTGGCGTACGGCGAGAAAGTCCAGGATGCGGTCTTTGACCTTTTCCAGGCCATAGTGGGCGCGGTCGAGGATTTTCTTTGCCTCTTTGACGTCAAGCCGATCCTCGGAGGAGACGCGCCACGGCAGGTCGAGCAGCCACTCGATGTAGTTACGCGCGACCTCGGCATCGGCACTCTGCCGCGAAGCATTTTCGAGGTGGCGGATTTCCCGGCGCACAGCCGTCGCCACTTCCTCAGGGTAGTCCCCGTCCTCCAGCTGTTTCTCATACTGCCCGATGATGCCCTCGGGCGAGGTATCCTCACCGAGCTCCTCGCGGATAGCCTGCATTTTCGTCCGCAGATAATATTCCTTCTGCGACTTCGTCATGCGCTTCGTCGTCTTCTTTTCGAGGTCACGCTCGAGTTTCTGCATCTCGATTTCTTCGCAGATCAGCGCATAGAGCGAGCGCAGGCGGTCCTCGAGGCTGATGCACTCCAGGAAATGCTGGCGCTGGCTCAGTCTCAGGTTCATATGGCTGATGATGAGGTCGCAGAGACGGCCGGCATCATCGAGGATAGATACGGAGACCATCGTTTCCGGCGGAATCCGCTTGCTGAGCTTGACCCAGTCCTCGAATTTGTGGATCACAGCATGCATGAGTGCTTCCGCCTGCTGCGACTGCTCCACGGGATCCAGATGCTCGATGAAATCCGCCGTCGTATAGGTATCGAGGTCATGGAACGCCTCAATGGACGCGCGCCTCATGCCCTCGACGAGCACGCGGATGGTGTCATCCGGCATATTCATCATACGGCGTACCACAGCAACCGTACCGACGCGATAGAGATCCGATTCTACCGGTTCATCAATCTCCGCATCATTCTGCGCTACGAGAAGGATTTCGCGCTCCTCTGTCTCCATCGCCGCCTCGATAGCCGCCATGGAACGGTCGCGGCCCACGTCAAGGTTGATCATCATGTAGGGAAATACCACGATGCCGCGCAGCGGCATCATTGGCAGGGTTCTAAGCTCTTTATCGGCCATGAATGCCCCTCCTGTTCGTTTTTATATAAAGCCATCCGGCATTTTCCCCTTTCGCAACAACAAGGCGCTGCAGCAGCAGCGCCTTGCACAGTGGAAACGCCCTTAGGCTGATTCTACTTTATCGTTTTTCGCCTGCGCATCCTTGGAATAGATCAGCACAGGATCTTTTTTTGCTGTTACGACATCCTTCGTTACGCAGCACTCGCACACGCCTTCAAGAGACGGCACCTCGTACATAACATCGCGCATGAGTCCCTCGATAATCGAGCGGAGACCACGCGCACCCGTCTTGCGCTTGAGTGCTTCCTTCGCGATAGCACGCAGGGCTTCCTCATCAAAGGTCAGCTTGACGCCGTCCATCTCAAGGAGCTTCTGGTACTGTTTCGTGAGGGCATTCTTCGGCTGCGTGAGGATGCTGACGAGGGTATCCTCATCCAGAGCATCCAGTGTGACGACGACCGGCAGACGACCGATGAACTCCGGGATAAGCCCTGTCTTCAGCAGATCCTCCGGGAGGACCTTGCGGAGCGTCTCACCGATGTTGCGCTTCTTGCGCGACTGGATCTTCGCACCGAAACCGAGCTGGCTCTGTCCGAGACGAGCCTCGATGGTCTTTTCGATTCCATCAAAAGCGCCGCCGCAGATGAACAGGATGTTCTTCGTATCAATCTGGATGAGCTCCTGATGCGGATGCTTACGCCCGCCCTGCGGCGGAACGGAGGCAACCGTACCCTCAAGAATCTTCAGCAGAGCCTGCTGGACGCCTTCGCCGGACACATCCCGCGTGATGGAGACGTTCTCGGATTTACGGGAAATCTTGTCGATTTCATCGACATAGATGATGCCGTGCTCCGCGCGCTCCACGTCGTAGTCTGCGGCCTGGATGAGTTTCAGCAGGATGTTCTCGACATCCTCGCCGACATAACCGGCTTCTGTGAGCGCCGTCGCATCCGCGATGGCAAATGGCACATTGAGGATGCGCGCCAGCGTCTGTGCGAGCAGCGTCTTACCGCTGCCCGTGGGGCCAAGCATGAGAATATTCGACTTCTGAAGCTCGACACCGTCCGCCTTCGGCTGATTGTTGTTGATACGCTTGTAGTGGTTATAGACGGCCACAGACAGCGTCTTTTTCGCCTCATCCTGCCCGACCACGTACTGGTCGAGGATGCGGCGGATTTCCTTCGGCTTCGGGATGTCTTTCAGCTCGACATCTTCCTGGTCGTTGAATTCTTCCTCGATGATTTCATTGCAGAGCGCAATGCATTCATCACAGATATAAACGCCCGGCCCTGCGACCAGTTTCCGTACCTGTTCCTGCGTCTTGCCGCAGAACGAGCACTTGATCTGGCCTTTCTCATCGTCACCAAATTTCAACATGGCACTACCTCTCAGCCCTTATCCTTCGTGGCCTTTTCCGGCTTATCGGAGGTTTTTTTGCTCTTTTTGGGAGTCGCTCCCGGACGAACGATGACTTCATCGATGAGACCGTAGGCTTTTGCCTCGTCAGCCGTCATGAAGTTATCGCGCTCCGTGTCCTCGAGAATCTGCTCACGCTCTTTGCCCGTTGCATTCACGAGGATATCGTTGATGACCTCGCGGATGCGCAGGATTTCACGAGCCTGGATCTGGATGTCCGTGGACTGGCCCTGGGCACCGCCGAGCGGCTGGTGAATCATGATGCGCGCGAGCGGCAGCGCGTAACGCTTGCCCTTGGCACCTGCCGTGAGGAGCAGGGCACCCATGCTAGCTGCCTGTCCGATACAAATGGTCGAGACATCCGGCTTGATGTACTGCATCGTATCGTAGATGGCAAGACCAGCGGTTACGACGCCGCCCGGGCTGTTGATATAGAGGTGGATGTCCTTATCCGGGTCCTCAGACTCGAGGAAAAGAAGTTGAGCCACAACGGTGTTTGCCACATCGTCGTTGATCTCGCCGCCGAGGAAGATAATGCGATCCTTCAGCAGGCGGGAATAGATATCATAGGCCCGCTCGCCCCGGCTGGACTGCTCCACGACCATTGGTACATAACTCATAAGGAATACCTCCTATAGGGAGGACCGATTATTTGGCGATGTTGTCGATGATGAACTGCGCCGTCTTCTTGCGGAGTACGGATGCAGCGAGATCGCCTACGCGGCCCTGCTCTTTGATGATCTTCTGAACCTGCTGCGGCGTAGCACCATACTGTGCAGCCATGCCAGCGACCTCAGCGTCGAGATCCTTGCCCTCAACCTTGATATCCTCAGCCTTGGCAACCTCCTCGAGCATGAGATCCGTCTTGACGTTCTTCGCAGCGGCCTCATGATACTGCTCGCGGAGTTTGGCAACGTCCGTGCCGGCATACTGGAGATACTGCTCAAACTTCAGGCCCTGGGACTCGAGACGCATCGCCATTTCCTGGATCATAGCCGTAACGCGGTTCTCGACCATGACATCCGGGATATCGACCGTGATGTTGTCCGTAGCCATATCGATAGCAGCAGCCTTCTGCTCGTTTTCTGCCTTGCGCTCCGCATTCTCCTCGAGGTTCTTGCGGATGTCTGCCTTCAGCTCATCGAGCGTGTCGAACTTGCTGACCTTCTTGGCGAGTTCGTCGTTGATCTCCGGGAGTTCCTTGCGCTTGATGCTGCGGATCGTGCACTTGAACATAGCCGGTTTGCCAGCGAGTTCCTTGGCCTGATACTCTTCCGGGAACGTGACGTTGATCTCTTTCTCCTCGCCGATCTTGCAGCCGATGAGCTGATCCTCAAAACCGTCGATGAAGCTGTGGGAACCGATCTGCAGCGGATAATCCTTGCCCTTGCCGCCCTGGAAAGCCTCGCCATCGACAAAGCCCTCGAAATCCAGCGTCGTGAAATCGCCATCCGCAACCTCAGAGCCTTCCGGTGCATCGACCATCTTGCCCTGGCGGTCCTGCATGGACTTGATCTGAGCATCGACGTCCTCGTCTTTGACTTCGTCGACTTTCTTCTCCACGCTCAGGCCTTTGTACTCGCCGAGCTTGACTTCCGGACGCGGCGTAACCGTAGCCTTGAACACGAGGTCCTTGCCCTCCTCGAGCGTCACGACATCGATCTGCGGACGCGTGACCGGCTCGATCTTCTGCTCGTCCAAAGCTTTATCGAAGGATTTCGGGGCGAGGTCGTACTCGAATGCATCATTGAGGATGTACTCTTTGCCGAGATGGTTCTCGACGATCTTGCGCGGAGCCTTGCCCTTGCGGAAACCCGGAATATTCACACGGTTGGAGAGGCGCTTGCAGGCACGCTCGACTGCCTTTTCCACTTCTGCTGCTTCAACTTCAATGGTGAGGGTGACCTGCTGGTTCCCGCCGTTTTCTGCCGTTACTTTCATTGTCTGAGATGACCTCCTGTAGTTCTGTTTCATGTCATTGGCTGTGTTTCAGTCATAAAAATCCCGACAAACATGCCATACGTATTAAATCATAGCACAAAACGCGCGGGAATACAAGCTCCCACGCGTTTTCTCTGCGATTTCCGTCTGCTTTTTCTATCTGCCGATTATTTCGCGATGAGATGTTTCATCGGGCCGACCGGCGTGCTGAGGTCCAAATGACCGGAAAGGGAGTCGATCTCTTTCCCCTCGATAAGGATCTGCACGTTCTTCACGCCTTCGATGGCGGTCAAAGTATCCACGAGCGAACCGACGAGCATCTCCTCTCCCGTCGAGCCGCCTGTGAAGTCCTCTTTCAGCGCACGGTTGAAATTCACCTTCGCTGTGCCGTTCTTCAGCGTCACACCGATGAGCTTCGTCTTCTTCGGGAAAATGGCAAAGGAGCCTTTCTTTTCCGGTCCTTTGAGCAGTTCCTCCACGGCATCCTCGCATACGGCCTTGCTGTGGATTGTCCGCGTTTCCGCGATGAGCTTTTCGCCATTCTCATCCGGGAAGTAGACCGTGATCTTACGCGTCACCGCCTGATCCGAGGATTTCGCAGTGCCCGCTGCGCTGCTGGAGGCCGTGGAACTGCTGGAGGATGAGGAGGACGACATGGTGGACGACGAAGATTCCTGCGTGCCGTTTTCCGGATTGCATCCCGCGAGCACGAGCATCATCCCCATCATGAGGATGAAAAGCATGCTCCTGATTTTCTTGCCTGTCATAGTGTTCCCTCCTTATCCTTCTCGAAAATACCGTGCGATGCCGCGGGCAATGGCTTCGGCAAGTTTCTGCTGATAGCCATCATCCGCCAGCAGAGCCTCCTCCTCAGGGTTCGTGATAAACGCGAGCTCCACGAGCGAGGCGGGCACATCGGAATGACGCATTACATAGAAGCGGGCCTGCTTGACGCCGCGGTTGTGCCGTCCGCCCGCTGCAAGCAGTTCCTCGTTGAGGAGAGCGGCGAGGCGGTAGTCTGCATCCGTCTTGGGATAATAGAACGTCTCCATGCCGTGCGCGCCCGGATTCGAGAAGGCATTGCAGTGAATCGAAACAAAAATATCCGTGCCCGGGGTGCGCAGCCCGACATCGACGCGCGCCTGCAGTTCATCGTGGTCCGAGGCATTCGGCCCGTAGACATCGACATCCGTCGTGCGCGTCATGACGACCTTTGCACCCGATGCCTCGAGGATATCACGCGTCTTCATCGCAACGGGCAGCGTAACCGATGCCTCTGTCACGCCGTCTGGTCCTACGGCGCCGGTATCACTGCCGCCGTGACCGGGATCGAGGATGATCGTATGGTCCTGGACACCCTCGACCGTCGACGGAGCCTGTTCTGCCTGCGGCTCAAAAACGTCGATGACGAGGCGGTACGGGATACGCTTGCGGCGCACACGCTCAGCCTCCGTCACCGCATAGTCGCCTTCCTTCAGCGGGCGGTCCGCCTCGATATGCGCGACCAGAGAACCATCCGCCTGCTCCTCGAGGCGGACGCCTTTGACGAACCGGCTGTTGACTTGGATATTCTCACGAACCTCTCCGCGTTTCGTCTTTTCCATGCGGACGCGAAGCTCATTCCTCCGAATCGCCGACGGGGCAGCCGAATAGTCCACGCTGCGCCTGTCCATTCCGATTTCCACGCGTGTTGCCGCGCGGCCATCGACCTCTACTTCCGACGTCTGGAAATAATTCAGTGTATGCGTGCCCCTCGAACCGGCGGATGCCATGCCCTGCGGCAGTGCCACCAGCAGGCTGGCGACAATGGCCAGCACGCAGGCCCGTAGGATTTTACAGAAATCCATTCTGTCTGTCCTTTCTTACTCCTGATTGTGCAAAAGGGCTTCTGCCTCTTTTGCTGCCTGTTCGGTTGCAGCTGCATCGAAAAGGATATCCAGGGAAAGGTAATCCCCCTCTCCGGCATCCTCTGGCAGATACCGGCGCGGAAAATTCACCTTTTCCTCATCCTCGCCGACGAGTAGGACGGCATACTCCTCCTCATAGCGATCGATATAAGCGGAAACTTTCATCGTTATTCACCTGCTGTTCCATCAAATGCTTCTGCCGGATTGCTGGAACCCTTCTCGTGCTCGGTGGCCACATGATAGGTCTTGCCATCCGTCGTGATCGTGATCGTGCCGTTCCAGGCCGTCACATATACCTTATCCTTCTGCGCGTTATACTTCTTCAGCGTCTCCTGGTGCGGATGACCGTAGGTATTGCCCGAGCCGCCCTTTTCCTGTGGCTCGCCGCAGGAAATCACGCAGACGCGCGGGTGCACGTTGCGCAGGAACGTCGGCGAAGAGGCCGTACGACTGCCATGATGGCCGGATTTCAGGACATCGCTCTTGAGTTCCTTGCCATGGCTGCCATTGATTTCCTGCTCCTCTTCTTTTTCGGCGTCACCGGTGAACAGCATCTTGAAGTTGCCGCAGACCAGCTGGCCGACGATAGAGCCGTTGTTCTGGTTGTAGTTCTTGTCTCCGCTATCCGCGAGCATCTGCGGCCCAGGCCCATAAACGCGGAACGATACTCCGCCGCCGAAGTCGAGGACATCGCCATCCTTCAGCGTGTGGCGTGCAATGCCTTTCGCCTGTGCCGTCTTCAGATAGTTGCGGTAGGCCTTTGATTTTGCAGCTACGCCATTATCATAAATCTCCCCGATGGAATACTGCTGAAAAAGCAGGCTCATACCGCCGATATGATCCGCATGCGGATGCGTGAGGATGACCTTGTCGATCTTCTTGATGTCCGCCTTCTTGAGCTCGCTGGCGAGTTTTTCCTGCTCATCCACGTCGCTCGTGTCGATAAGTACCGTCTGCTCGGCTGTCTGAACGAGGATACTATCCCCCTGGCCGACGTTGAGCATCGTGATTTTCACCTGTCCGGACGGCATCGGTGCCGCTGAGGACGATGCCGTCTGTGCTGCTCCCGCGCCTCCAGATGACGAGCTGCCTCCCGTCTGCGATGCATTGCCGCAGCCTGCGACCAGCGCCAGCGTGAGCAGCAGCAGGCCGATCAGCATTCCGATATTCTTACGCAATGAAATTACCTCTCTCCCAAAATCTTGTGACGGATACCCCATGCCACGCCATCCTCATGGATGCCCGGCACGACGATATCCGCTCTTGCCTTGACCTCAGGCTGGCCGTTACCCATAGCAAAGGACGTGCCGACCGTATCCATCATCTCGAGGTCATTCAGACCATCACCGAAAGCATAACTCTGCTCCACGGGAATCTTCATATAATCCAGGGCATGAAGAATGCCCGAAGCCTTGGAAATATCCGAAGCATAAACCTCCATATTCTGCTTATGGAACGGGTCCATGAGGCCGCTGAGTCCCGGCCACGCGAGCAGCTTTTTAAAGATGCCATGACCGCCTTTGTCCTCGCTCCAGAACTCCATCTTGTATGTTTCGGTCGTTTCATCCTCAAAATCGTAGAGGAACGCATCCGTATCGATGCCGATATCCGCATAGAACCGGCGCAGCTCATGAAACTCCGGATGGAGGTACACCTGACGGACGCCCTGCAGGATATACTGCACGTTTTCCCTTTTGCAAAGAGCTATAATCTCCATAACCGTATCATGCAGCAACGGTTGGCTGAAAATCGTCTTTCCATCGAGAATCACGGCTGCGCCATTCATGAGTACAAAGCCATCAAAGGCTCCGCTTTCCCGGAGCTCCGGGTCAAGATAGCTGTACGGCCGCCCCGAGGCGATGAAAGTGTGATGTCCCTCGGCGCGCAGTTCCATGATGGCTGCCTGTACCTTTGCGGTCATCTGCAGCTGCCCCTTCGTGATATCGATGAGCGTACCGTCGATGTCAAAAAAGATCGCTTTCTTCGTACTCATTTGTGGTGATGCCCTTTCCTGCGGTTCTGACGGCTCATTTCCGCCTTGCGGTCCGCAACCTGCGGCGCATCCACATCATTGCGGCGCCCGTAGTAGATGTATATCTTCACGCCCGTCAGGACGAACCAGATGCCAAAGCAGACCATATAGATATAGTCCCATGACTGCAGGTTTGCGTAATCCATATCGGCAAAGAGCCAGACGGCAACAATCGCAATCAGCGCATCCATCGGTTTAACGGCTTTTTTCAGCCAATCCATAATCTATTCCTCCTAAATCCGTTGTTATTCCTATCATACAAGACTGGACGCATGAATTCAATCTTCTTTATTTCCTCTGGTAATGGCAGTAGGCAGCGCGCAGGCCATCACCGACCGTCAGGATTTCCTTATCGGTTTTCTTCAGGCCGATAAGCTCCGGCAGGAAAGTATCGGCCGGCTTCGTTACCGAAAGCTCCGTTACCCATGCCTCATGGCAGAACGGCAGCAGATGCTCGTAGATGGTACCGCCACCGATAACCCACATGTCAGCAGAGTCAAGGCTCTGCCCCTGCAAACGGCCAAGGACATACCAAAGCGTCGGCATATTCGGACAGATGAAAAAATCTTTTTCCGGATCCAGATCACGAAGCTTGTCCATGCCCGGCTTCCCGCCGCGAACTGCTCCGTCCTTTCCAACGACAGGAACATTTGCTGGTATCGTGCGGGACAGCACGATGTTGATGCGTCCAGGCAGCGGTTTGCCATCCGGCATCGTTGCCATCGTCTTCCGTCCCATAATCACGATGCCGTTCATCGTCTTTTCCTTAAAAAAAACTAAATCCTCCGGGATACGGAAAAGCAGTTCGCCATTCAGGCCGATTCCCCGATTTGCTCCCATGCAGGCGATAAGAGAAAAAGGATATGGATTGCTGATCTCCTTCTCCGCCGGCATGACGCTGTGCCGTTCATTTTCCGGCAAAGCATCGATCCATTCCGAAATTGGCTTCGGCTCTGGGTCCGCTTTTTCTTCTGACTGCTTACCAGCATACTGCCGGATGCGGAGCTTGGGTGCAATCTCCTGCAGCGGAATCAGCACGAAAGCGCGCTTGGTGAGAAACGGATGCGGCAGCTGGAGAGCCTCCGTGTCACTGCGGACTTCCGGTGCGTAGACGAGGTCGATATCGCAGGTACGCGCGCCCCAGTGCTCATGACGCTCACGGCCGAGTTTCTTCTCGATGTCCTGACAGGCAAGGAGAAAATAGATTGGCTCCATCTCCGTGCGCACATGTGCCGCCGCATTGAGGAAAAGCGGCTGATCCGTCTTTCCCCATGGTAAGGTCGTGTAAAACGACGAACTTGCCACCAGTTTCGTATCTGGCAGAAGATTCAGCATGCGAAGGGCACGGCGCAGGGTCTCCCCACGGTTTCCAAGGTTCGCTCCCAGGCTCAGATAACAATCCCAGCTCACGATTCGCCCGCCTTTCCTGTCACGCACTCCACACGCTTGCGCTCGATATGCACCGAGACATCGCGGAACGTCCCCGCGATCGGTGCGGAGGGTTTATGAACCGTAACCGCGATGCCTGCAACCTGCGCAAAGCCATCGAGCACAGCCGTGGCGATACGCTCGGCGACCGCCTCGATGAGGTTTTGCGGCTTGCCTTCGACGATACCGCGAATAACCTCAAAGGCATCGGCATAGTTCACGGTCTTCGTGAGGTCATCCGACTCTCCCGCAGGCTGCAGGTTCACAAAAAGGACGGCATCTACGTAGAAAATCTGTCCCTCGCGCCTTTCTTCCGGCAAACAGCCGTGGTAGCCGCGGAATTCCATGCCCGTCAGCGTTATCGTGTCCAAAAATCAATCCCTCGTTTCTAAAATTGCGTCCGTCAGCGCGGCCATGCGGGCCTGGGTGCGGACATCGTGGACGCGCAGCATGCACGCGCCGTTCAGGATGGCGATGACGCCTGCCGCACCGGTCGCCTCATCACGCTGGTCTTTGGGCAGGCCGAGCACATCCCCGATAAAGCGCTTGCGGCTCGCCGCAAAGAGAAGCGGATACTCCGTGCCATCGATTTCCAGCAGTTCCCTCAGCCGCTTCTGGACGAGTAAATTCGCCGGTGTATCCTTGCCGAAGCCGATGCCCGGATCCAGGATGATCTGCTCGCGCTTCACGCCCGCAACATCTGCAATCGCAATACTCTTGCGGAAGAAATCCTTCATGTCTTCGAGGATATCCTCGCCCGCCGCATCCAGACCGCGCCCGGATACATCACCCTCTTTGGGCGGATTATGCATGACGATGATGGGGAGCCCTGTCTCCGCTGCCACGCGCGCCATGGCACCGTCTGGTGTACCTGTATACTGCAGGCCGCAGATATCGTTAAGGATATGCACGCCCATCCCGGCTGCCACGCGTGCCGTCTCCGGATGATAGGTATCCACAGAAATCGGCACGGGGCACTCGGACAGAAGTCTTTGCAGGAATGGCATCAACCGTTCCTGCTCCTCGTCTGCCGTCATCGGCGTCGAGCCCGGACGCGTCGACTCCGCACCCACATCGATGAGATCGGCGCCATCGGCGACCATCTCATGCATATGCGCAGCCGCTGCATCGACGGTATCCCACTGTCCCCCATCGGAAAACGAATCCGGTGTGATGTTCAGTATCCCCATGATGAGGGTCTTTCCGCCCAGATGGAGTTGTTTCCCATCCTTAAAGGTATACGTGCGCTGAATCGACATGATGCATCTTCCTTTCGGTTAATCATGGCGATTCCACCCTCGCCGAAAAAAGAATGCCCGCCTGGGTCTGACGAGCAGAAATATCGATTTAGGGCTCTCCGCCCAGGGTAAGCCAGGCCTGCTGATAGGCAGACCGGTCGGCACGGAACGTACCCGTGGCCTCACTCGTGACCGTGCGCGTACCAGGAGCCAGATCGCCGCGCATCGTCATGCAGAGCTGCAGAGCCTCGACCTTGACGAGGACGCCCTCTGCGCCGAGGTCATGCGCGATGGCCTGCGCAATCTGTGCCGTCATGCGTTCCTGGAGCTGTGGCTGATGCGCGATGCGCTCGACGAGCTGCGTGAACTTGCTGAAGCCAGCGACCCGCCCCTCACGCGGCAGATAAACGATATCGACCGTACCGAAAAACGGCACGAGATGATGCTCGCACATCGAGTAGAAGGGAATATGCCGCACGGCAACGAGTCCTGAGGCTCCTGTAGGGAATGTCTCTCCCCAGATATCCTCCGTGCCCCGGTTCATGCCATTGAAAAGATACGCGTACATCTTTGCCACGCGGGCCGGTGTTTTCTCCATACCCCGTGCCTCGAGATCCACACCGATGGCCTCGAGGAACGCGCGCATCGCACGCACTGCCTTTTCATTCACTGCCTCTTTCAGGATGGCTCCCTCCCTGTCTTTTCCATGTATAAAATACATTATACGACAAAATCCGTCATTTGTGTAGGCATACAAAAAGGACACTGCCTATTTTCCGGCAGTGTCCTAAAAGTCATGTGGAATTAGTCGACGTGAACCTGCTTGTCTGCGGCTGCATCGTGAATCTGCTGCTCGGTGGCGAGCAGTTCTTTTGCGGCTTTGAGCTGCAACCCTACCTGCTGGTAGCTCGTACCGCCGAAGGAGTTGCGGTTCTTGACGCAGGTCTCCGGAGCGATAGCTTCCTTGACATCCGCCTCAAAGAGCGGCGAAAGTTTCTGGAAGTCCTCAAGGCTCATATCCTCGAGATAGATGCCCTTTTCGATGCAGTCGTGGACGGCCTGGCCGGAGACGGCGTGCGCCTCACGGAACGGCATCCCCTTCTTGACGAGGTAGTCCGCCAGATCGGTTGCATTGGAGAAATCCTCCGTAACCGCCCGTTTCATGACATCCTCATGGACCTTCATGCCGCGGATGATCTGCGCGTAGACGGCCAGGCTGAACTTCACCGTATCGATGGCGTCGAAAATGCCCTCTTTGTCCTCCTGCAGATCCTTGTTATATGCGAGCGGCAGGCCTTTGACGGTCGTGAGCATGGCCATGAGATGACCGATGACGCGCCCCGTCTTGCCACGGACGAGCTCAGAGACATCCGGGTTCTTTTTCTGCGGCATCATCGAGGAGCCCGTGCAATGGGCATCGTCGAGCTCGACGAACGAGAACTCGCGCGTGCACCAGAGAATCGTCTCCTCGCTGAGACGCGAGAGATGCACCATGAGGATGCTTGCGGCGCTCAGGAACTCGAGGATGTAATCGCGGTCGCTGACCGCATCGAGGCTGTTGCCATAGATGCTCTCGAAATGGAGCTGCTGCTGCACGAACTGCCTGTCGATGGGGAACGTCGTGCCGGCGAGCGCGCCTGCGCCGAGCGGCATGATGTCCGCACGCTGGTAGACGCCCTCGAATCGCGCGAAATCGCGGGAAAGCATCGAGAAATACGCGAGCAGGTGATGCCCGAAAAGAATCGGCTGGGCGCGCTGCAGATGCGTATAGCCAGGCATAATCACATCACTGTATCGCTCCGCAGCCTCGACGAGAGCATGCTGGAGATTCAGGATTTCTTTCTGGACCTCGACGACCTCGCGGCGCACGTAGAGATGGGTATCGAGCGCGACCTGATCGTTGCGGCTGCGCGCCGTATGCAGGCGCCCGCCCGCCTCGCCGATGGCCTCGGTCAGGCGCTTCTCGATATTCATGTGGATATCCTCGAGATCCACGGAGAAGTCGAATTCCCCCTCCTCGATTTCCTGCAGAATATCCTTGAGGCCCTTGACGATTTTATCTTTATCGGCTTCGCTGATGATACCGCATTTCGCGAGCATCGTCGCGTGGGCGATGGAGCCAGCAATGTCCTCGTGGTACATGCGCTTGTCAAAACCGATGGAGGCCTGGAACTCATTGATCATCTCATCCGTGCTCTTCGTGAACCGGCCGCCCCACATTGCTTTGCTCATTTGTCTGCCAGCCCCGTTTTCTCCTGCATGAGCGCGCGAACCTTCAGAGGCAGGCCGAACAGGTTGATGAAGCCCGTTGCGTCGGCCTGGTTGTAGACGTCATCATGCTCGAACGTGACGAACTCCTGGCTGTAGAGCGAGTACGGGCTCGTGGAACCGGCGGAGATGATGTTGCCCTTGTAGAGCTTCAGCTTCACCGTGCCCGTGACCGTCTGCTGCGTGCTGTCGACAAAGGCAGCAAGAGCCTCGCGCAACTGGCAGAACCACATGCCGTCGTAGACGAGTTCTGCGTATTTCTCCGCGACGTGCTGCTTGAAGTGGAACGTCGCGCGGTCGAGGCACAGATACTCGAGCTCACGATGCGCATAGTAGAGGATCGCTCCGCCCGGGTTCTCATAGACGCCGCGGGACTTCATGCCGACGAGGCGGTTCTCGCAGAGATCGACGATGCCAACGCCGTTGCGCGCACCGATCTCATTCAGTTTCTCGAGGAGTTCCACGGCGCCGAGTTTCTCACCGTTCACCGCAACCGGAAGACCCTTCTCGAAATCGACCGTGACGTACTCCGGCATATCCGGGGCATCTTCCGGGGCTTTCGAGATGAGGAACATGCTGTTCTTCGGCTCGTTGGCCGGATCCTCGAGGTCCGAGCCCTCATGCGAGAGATGCCAGATGTTGCGGTCCATGGAATAGACTTTTGCACCAGAAGAAATGGGAATGTTGTGCTTCTTCGCATACTCGATCTCGGACGTACGGGAATCGAGCTCCCACTCACGCCACGGAGCGATGAGCGTGATGTTCGGTGCGAGCGCCTTGACCGTCAGTTCGAAGCGGACCTGGTCGTTGCCCTTGCCCGTAGCACCGTGAGCGATGGCATCCGCGCCCTCTTTCTTCGCAACCTCGACGAGTTTCTTTGCGATGATCGGGCGGGCAAACGACGTGCCAAGGAGGTATTTACCCTCATAGACAGCATCCGCCTTCAGGGTCGGCCAGACGTAGTCCTCGAGGAACTCCTTCTTGAGGTCCGCAATGTACACCTTCGAAGCACCGGAAGCCAGTGCCTTGTCATGCACGACATCGAGCTCATCGCCCTGGCCGACATCGGCGCAGCAGGCGATGACTTCGCAGCCTTCGTAGTTCTCTTTCAGCCAGGGAATGATAACGGAGGTATCGAGACCACCAGAATAAGCCAGGACAACTTTCTTAATCTTCGGTTTTGCCATAATGATTCTCTCCTTTAGTCGAGTCGTCGAAAACAGTTTGACAACGGTATAGTTCTACGTTACTTGGAAAAATCCCTTCTATAGCAGGACAAAAATCAGTCTGCCATGAGCAGTGCCATGATGGCTTTCTGCGTATGCAGGCGGTTCTCTGCCTCGTCAAAGATGACAGGAGCGAAATGCTCGAAGACATCCTCGGTGATCTCCTCACCGCGGTAGGCTGGCAGGCAATGCATGACAATGACACGCTTATCGGCACCCTTCAGCAGGTCCTCGTTCACCTGGTACGGAGCGAAGATTTTCTTGCGCATCTCGTGCTCCGCCTCCTGGCCCATCGAAGCCCAGGTATCCGTCACGACGATATCCGCATCCTTGACGGCCTCTTTTGGGTCCGTCACGAGTGAAATCGAAGCGCCCGTCTCTTTCGCATCCTCGATGGCATTTTTCGTCACAACCGGGTCCGGCTGATAATCCTCCGGCGTTGCGGCCACGAACGTCATGCCCGTCTTTGCGGCGCCGTACATGTACGAATTCGTCATGTTGTTGCCATCGCCGACATAGGCCATCTTCAGGCCCTTCAGGTTCTTGCCCTTATGCTCCTGGATCGTCAGGAGATCCGTAAGGACCTGGCAGGGATGCAGGAGATCCGTCAGCGCATTGATGACGGGGATGCTCGCATATTTCGCGAGTTCCTCCACGCGGTCATGACCGAACGTGCGGATCATGATGCCGTCGAGATAGCGGGAAAGCACACGCGCCGTATCCTTGATCGGCTCGCCGCGTCCGAGCTGCAGATCGCGGTTCGAGAGGAACAAAGCCTGCCCGCCGAGCTGATACATGCCGGTCTCAAACGAGACCCTCGTTCGTGTCGAAGATTTCTCGAAAATCATGCCCAGCGTCTTGCCCTTCAGCAGGTGATGCTCGACACCAGCTTTCTGTTTGGCCTTGAGTTCCTTCGCGAGGCTGAGGATCTCCTCCACCTCGTCTACGGACAACTCATGGATCGACAACAAATCTTTCCCTTTCAGCATCCAAAGACCTCCATTCGTGCACGGGATTGGCCCCCGTGTTCATGCATCTTATGATACTACCCCTCTACGCATTTGTAAAGGGGTAATTTTATTTTTATACGGATAATATTTTATTTTTATGCATATACGCTTTCTAATAATGCATAAATCGTGCATTTATTCCTCGGCAAAAATTGCATCGAGTACGTTCAGTACCTCGTCGACCTGCTCTTTGGTGATGATGAGCGGCGGGATAAAGCGCAGAACGGTGCCTACGGTGCAGTTGATGATGACGCCTTTCTCGAGGGCCTGGTTCACGATACCGCGGCCCGGCTGGGTAAGCTGTGCGCCAAGGATGAGCCCTTCGCCACGCACTTCGGTGATGTATTCCGGATATTTCTTCTGCAGGTTCTCGAGGCCTGCTTTGAAAGAATCTCCCACCTCTGTGACATGCTGCAGGAAGTCTGCCTGCGGCACACGGTCGAGGACAACGTTGGCAGCTGCACAGGCGAGCGGGTTGCCGCCAAAGGTCGTGCCGTGGTCACCCGGGCCAAAGGCTTTGGCCACTTCATCGGTAACGACAAAGGCACCGATGGGTACACCGCCTGCGAGGCCTTTCGCGAGGGTCACGATATCCGGTTTGATGCCGTAATTCTCATAGGCGAAGAACTTGCCCGTACGCCCGATGCCGCACTGGATTTCATCGAGGATGAGCAGTGCATGATGCTTGTCGCAGAGCGCGCGGACTTTCTGCAGGTAGCCGTCATCCGGTGTATGGACACCGCCCTCGCCCTGGATGGTCTCGAGCATGACCGCACAGGTCTTGTCGCTCATGGTTTTCTCAAGCTCATCGATATCGTTGTAGTCGACATAGGTGAAGCCGCCAGGCACGGGGCCGAGGCCCTCCTGGTAGTGCGGCTGGCCCGTGGCCGTGAGCGTCGCGTAGGTGCGGCCGTGGAAACTCATGCGGGCCGTGATAATCTGAATTTTCTCCGGATCCTGCGCCGTTGCCCATTTGCGGGCAATCTTGATTGCGCCTTCATTCGCCTCAGCACCGGAGTTGCCGAAAAAAGCCTTGCCCAGCCCCGAAAGCTTCACGAGCTTTGCCGCAGCATCGGCCTGTGCCTGCGTATAGTAGAGGTTCGAGCAGTGAATCATCTTATGCGCCTGCTGCGTCACGGCCTCTACGAGCTGCGGGTCGTCGTGACCGAGCACGTTGACGGCAATACCGCCGAGGAAGTCGAGATATTTCCTGCCATCGACATCCCAGACATACGCACCCTTGCCATGGTCGAGAACAATCTTATAACGGTTGAAGACTGGCACATAGGATGCCTTATCTTCTTCGAAAATCTTATCGTCTAATGCACTCATGCATCTCCCTGCCTTTCTTAGCGGACAACCTGTGTGCCAATACCCTGCGATGTAAAGATTTCGAGGATAATGGAGTGGTCGAGACGGCCATCGATGATATGCGTCTTGCCCGCTCCCTGCTCCAGCGCGCGCAGGCACGCCTCGACCTTCGGAATCATGCCGCCCGCAATCGTACCATCCTTGATGTAGCCTTTCGCCTCATCGATATGCAGCGTCGAGATGAAGCTGCTCTTGTCGTGGAAGTCCTTGTAGATGCCCTCGACGTCGGTAAGCAGAAGGAGTTTCTCGGCCTGCAGGGCACCGGCAATCTCTGCGGCGACATAGTCCGCGTTGATGTTATAGCTTTCGCCGTTCTCCCCGACGCCGATCGGCGCGATGATGGGGACATAATCGTTATCGAGCAGATCTTCCAGGAAGTCCGTGTTGATGCTTGCGACGCTGCCGACATAGCCGATATCGACCTGTTTCGCCTCATCGTTCTCGTAGACCGTCGCCAGTTTCTTCTTTGCCTGGATGAGCCCCGCATCCTTGCCCGAGACACCGACCGCGCGCACGCCGCGGCGGTTCAGCAGGTTGACGATTTCGGAGTTGACCTTTCCATCGAGGACCATTTCCGCGATTTCAACGGTCTCTGCGTCCGTGACGCGCAGGCCGGCAACGAAGTCGGACTGCTTGCCGACTTTCTTGAGAAAACCCGTAATTTCCGGACCACCGCCATGTACGATGACGGGGCGGATACCAACGTATTTCATCAGGGCTACGTCTTCCATGACCTTGTCTTTCAGGTCGTCGTTAATCATGGCATTGCCGCCGTACTTGATGACGATGGTCTTGCCGTAAAATTCCTGGATATAGGGCAGTGCCTCGACGAGGATAGCTGCCTTGTCCTGTGCCGAAAATGCCATTTGCCGTGCCCCCGATCAGGTGTGATACTCGCCGTTGATCTTGACATACTCATAGGAGAAATCGCAGGTCCAGACCGTGGCATCGTTTTCCTTGTCTTTGCTCTCCCCCATATCGATGTCGATGACGATATCGTGCTGCTCCATGACCTTGCGCAGAGCCTCTGCATCGCAGTCTGCACCGACACCGTTCGCATAAACCGGAATATCGCCGAATTTCACGACCGTTTTCTCCGGGTCCATCGGAACGCCGGCATAGCCGACGGCGCAAATGACGCGGCCCCAGTTCGGGTCCTCGCCGAAAAACGCCGTCTTGACAAGTGGGCTCTTGGCAACGGAGAAGGCGATCGTCTTGGCATCCTCATACGTTTTCGTACCGGAAACATGGACCGTGAGGAACTTCGTCGCGCCTTCGCCATCGGAAGCAATGCGCTGAGCGATACCCGTGCAGAGCTCGAGGAGTTTTGCCTTGAATGTCTCATAGTCTGCGTCCTCGCTCGTGACCTTCGGGTTGCCGGCCTCGCCGTTGGCGAGCACGATGACCATATCGTTCGTGCTCATATCGCCGTCGACCGAAATCATGTTGAACGTCACATCGACGACCTCAGAGAGCGCCTTCTGCAGCAGTTTTTGGTCGATGGCCGCATCCGTTGTGATAAAGCAGAGCATCGTAGCCATATTCGGCTGAATCATGCCTGAGCCTTTCGCAATAAAGCCGAGGCGGACCGGCTTGCCGCCGAGCGTGAATTCCGTGGAACCAGCTTTGGAATAGGTATCCGTCGTAATAATGGCATGACCGGCATTCCAGCTGCCGTCTTCACTGAGCTCGCTCACGGCCTGCCTGATGCCGTTTTCCATCTTGTCCATCGGCAGTGTCACACCAATGACGCCCGTCGAAGCGACGATGACATCATCGGGCTCGCAGCCGAGTGCCTCTGCTGTAATCGTCTGCATGGCATGGGCATCCTGATTCCCCTGCTCGCCCGTGCAGGCATTCGCACAGCCCGCATTGGCCGTGATCGCATGGGCCGTGCCCGTTGCGACGACAGCCTTCGATGCGAATACCGGAGCTGCAGCGACGGCGTTCTGTGTGAACGTGCCAGCCACAGCTGCTTCTTTTTCCGTATAAATCACGGCTACATCGAGGTTGCCGCTTTTCTTGATACCGGCTTTGACGCCTGCAGCCTTGAAGCCTTTCGGGAACGTCACGCCAGCTTTGGCATCTTTTACATCAAACATGGGAAATATCCTCCTCAATTATCATATATCATGGATAAATCGGCGTAAAATCGAGGCCTGTCGTCTCGGGGAAACCACAGGCAATATTGAAGTTCTGCACGGCCTGGCCGGCTGCGCCCTTGACGAGGTTGTCGATGGCAGAAAGCACGATAACGCGGTGCGTGCGTTCATCGATATGCCAGCCGATGTCGCAGAAATTCGAGCCACGGACATATTTGGTCTCCGGATAGGCGTTGCGCCCGAGCAGGCGGATGAAATGCTCCTTGCCGTAGAGTTTCTCGTAAGCGGCATCGACGAGTTCCGGCGTGGCATTGTCCGTCAGCGTCGCATAGCAGGTCGCGAGGATACCACGCGACATCGGCACGAGATGCGGCGTGAACTGAATAACCGACTTCTCGCCCGACAGATCCGTAACCGCCTGCTCGATTTCCGGCGTATGGCGGTGATGCGCGACATTATAGGCCTTGAAGTTATCGTAGAGCTCCGGGAAATGGTTGCCTGCCTTCGGCTTTCGGCCGGCGCCCGAGACGCCAGATTTCGCATCGACAACGATGCTGTTGACGTCGATGAGATGCTGCTTGGCAAGCGGTGCAAGCGCCAGAATGCTGGCCGTCGTGAAGCAGCCGGCATTGCCGATGATCTTGGCATCCCGAATGTCATCACGGTAGAGCTCCGCCAGCCCGTAGACGCGCGGGGCATTGGGATAGGTATGCGGCACATGGTACCAGTCTTCATAGACCTGCGTATCACTGAACCGGAAATCCGCACCGAGATCGATGATACGAACCGGCAGATCGGCGAGTGCGAGACCTACTGCCATGGCATGCCCATGCGGCAGACCGATGAAGACGAAATCGCTGTCCCGGCCGATGCGTTCGATATCCTTCATGCTCTCGAGCGTCATATCATAGAGTCCTCGCAGATGCGGATAGAGATCGGCGATTTTCTCGCCCGTATGGCTCTCCGAGGTGATATGTACGACCTCCGCTTCCGGATGACCGTAAAGGATGCGCAGGAGCTCCGCCCCCGCATACCCCGTGGCACCAAGTACGCTGACTTTCATAGCTTTTCCCCCTTAACAAGGACATTTATATACATGCCCCCATTATACGCCAAACTGTTTACCATGTCCATACCATGTGTACGGCATTCACGATGTCAATAATTATACATCTTTTCCGCATAATATTGCAAGTACTTTCTGTAATGCCGCAAGCATGTTATACTGAAAGGGTACATCTTTCCGTTAGGAGACTTTCCGTCATGAAAAAATCACAAAAGAGAAAGCTACGCATCCGGTTCGGCCGATTCCTCTTTACGCTTTTCCTTCTCTTCTTCATCGCTTTCTTTTTCTCCGGGGGCATCTGGGTGCTGCATCCGCGCACCTGGCAGCACATCGGTGACTTCCTGCCCCGGCTCGAGCAGCAGGTTCCGGCCATCCAGGAGACAGGAGGAACGCACGCCATGCCCTGGCAGGACCGTGCGAGCCGCTTTCTCTTCATCCGGCGCGCCGTCGATGCCCGTGTCGACCGCTCCAGGCAGGACTACATCCCCATCCGGGATATCCCGGACTCGATGAAAGAAGCCATTGTGGCCGTCGAAGATAACCGATTCTACAGCCATCACGGCTTTGACCCGCAGGGCATTGCCCGCGCCGCACTGGTGAACCTGCAATACGGCACCATCGAGGAAGGTGCGAGCACCATCACGCAGCAGCTCGTCAAGAACCTCTTTCTCTCGCATGAGCAGACCATGGGGCGGAAAGCCGAAGAGCTTCTGCTCGCGCTCGACATCGAGGCAAACTACTCAAAAGATGAGATTCTCGAACTCTACCTCAACACCATCTACTACGGCTCGAACTTCTATGGCATCGGACAGGCATCGCAGGGCTACTTCGGCAAGAAACCGAAAGACCTCCAGCTTCCTGAATCTGCCATGCTCGCAGGCGTTCCGAACGCGCCATCCGTCTACTCTCCCTACGTCGACTTCATGATGGCGAAGAAGCGCCAGATTGTCGTGCTCGATGCCATGGTCCGCGCGGGATACATCGACAAGACCATGGCTGAGGATGCCAAGATTAAACCCATCACGCTCGCGCAATAAGGCATAAAAAAACTGCTGTCCCAAAGGCAATTGCCTTCGGACAGCAGTTTTCTTATTTCTTGTTTTTCTTCTGAGCCTTTTCCTGAGCGGCTTTCGCACGATCGAAGTGCTTGTAGAACTGCTCGCACATCGTCGTATAGGCAGCTACCGTATTGCCATCACCGGAGTTGCCGGCAATCTGGTAGGAGTACAGGAGCTGGTTCGTACCAGCCTGATACACGTCGAAGAAGAACGTCACGCGGTTGTTGTTGGCAACCGTGAGCACGACATACGTATCCGCGTAATCCTTCACGTTATCCTTGAACTGCTTGGATGCGACATGGCGGTTCACTTTCGTGAGATCCAGATTCTTGTCGTTCTGGAGATGCTTCACGATGGTATCATACGAAACGACGGTATAATCGTTAACGACATTGCTCGAATCGTAGAGGATTTTCGTGAGCATAGCCTTGTCCGGTGCTTTCTCATCCGTCTGCATGTAGAGCGGCGAAGCAACGGCAACGCTGCGCACGGAAACGATGTCGGCACCCTCCTGCAGGACTTCCTTATCCGAGTTCGCAAAGGCAGCCTGCGTGCCGAGTACCAGGAGGCACGCGACAAGGAGCATCTGGAAAATCTTTTTCATAAGATAACTTCCCCCTGTTATAAAATTTACTCATGCAGGATTCACCGCCGCGGAAAACGCAGCAGTAATGCCTGCACATAAACCGTTAGCCCTATTGTACACCATTTCCCGAAATCCTGCTATTATTTTTTCCCTAGCACGAAATTAGTAAATAAAAATTGACTATTTTTGCTGTTTCGGATAAATCTTCGCTGCCAGCCGCCGGCCCGTCACCGTCGTAGCAAGGCCTCCCTCACTGGTCTCGCGCAAAGCATGCGGCAAAGAGCGGCCGATGCGGTCCATCGCATCAATGACCTCATCGACAGGGATAACGGACCGGACGCCCGCAAGCACCATGTCCGCAGCCGTCATCGCAAGCACGGCCGTAAAGCCGTTCCGCTTCACGCACGGCACCTCGACAAGACCAGCCACGGGATCGCAGACGAGGCCGAGCAGGTTCTTGATAGCCAATGCACAGGCATGGCCGATCTCCTCCGGCTTCCCCCCTGCGAGCTCAACGAGCACGCCGGCTGCCATACCGGCCGCCGTGCCGCACTCCGCCTGGCAGCCGCCCGCTGCCCCCGCAATGCTCGCATTCTGGTCGATGACCATGCCGATACCGGCTGCCGTGAACAGTGCGCCGACGATAGCATCGTCCGGAAATCCCTTCTGCTCCTGTGCCGCATAAAGCGCCGCCGGCACGATACCGCAGGACCCTGCCGTCGGGCAGGCCACGATACGTCCCATGACCGCATTCACCTCACTGATGCCTACGGCATAGGCCGCTGCCCGCGTCGCCTGCGATCCGAGATACCCGCCATCGTTCTGACTGTACGCATAAATCCGCTTCGCATCACCGCCCGTGAGGCCGCTGAGGGACTTCTCCTCATTTTCGATACCGCGTTCGATGGAAGCCTGCATGACCGACCAGTTCTCCGCCATCGCCGCCCAGATTTTCTCCCGGGGCTGCTGGCTTACATGCATCTCCCGCGCAATCACGATTTCATGGATCGGCACCTGCTTTTCCTCTGCCATCGCGATGAGTTCTGCCATATTGTTGAAAGAAATCATACTGCCTCCTGTCTCATCCGATAGCCGGAATGCACAGGGCTTTCTGCACCTGTGAAACCTGCTGGCACTCCTCGACGACTTCCGAAGGGATAGCCTCATCCATCTCAAGGATCATCATCGCCATCTCTCCGCGATTCTGACGTGACACTCGCATGAACGCCACGTTCAGCTCATAACGCGATAGGATCTGCGTCACCTGCGTGATGATACCAGGACGGTCCCGGTGAATCGTCACGAGGGCCGGGTACTGTCCGGTAAGCTCCACTTCGTACCCATTGATATTCGAAATGAGGATATTCCCCCCTCCCACGGAAGCGCCGCGCACGCGGGCCACATGCCCTGACTCTCCCGTGAGGGCAATCACCGCCGTATTCGGATGAGCCCCATCCAGGTGTACGGTCTGGAACGAGACATCGAGCCCCTCCTCCGCCGCCAGCTTCAGGGCATCGCGGATGCGCTCATCGTCGGGCAGGAAGCCGAGGATTCCCGCGACGAGAGCCTTATCCGTACCATGCCCGCGGTATGTCTGCGCAAACGACCCGTGCAGGTTAATTTCCGCTTTCACCGGCCGTTCCCCAAGTACCTTCCGCGCCATCAGTCCCAACCGAACGGCTCCCGCCGTATGCGAACTCGAAGGCCCGATCATCACCGGCCCTACGATATCAAAAACGCCATGCATTCTATCCATATCCCCCAAAACAAACAGAAGCCCTCCCCATCCAGGGAGGGCCTCCTCTTCTATCCGTCTTATTTCAGCAACCCATGATGGCGGAGTGCCTTTTCCAGCTGTGCTTCGTGTTCCGGCTCCATTTCCGAGAGCGGTGCGCGCAGCGGGCCAGCCGCATATCCGAGCTTGCGCATAGCGACTTTGACCGGAATCGGGTTGACTTCACAGAACAGCGCATCGATGAGATCCGCGTACTCGACCTGCAGCTTCTCGGCCGTCTTCGTATCACCATCGAAGAATGCCTGGCACATCTTATGCGTATCCGCTGGTGCGACATTGGAGAGTACCGAGATGACGCCTTTGCCGCCGAGGGAAAGGATCGGCACGATCTGGTCATCGTTGCCCGAGTAAATATCGAGGTCATCGCCAACCGCAGCGCGCAGGCGCAGGATTTTCGACAAATCGCCGTTCGCCTCTTTAACAGCCACGACGTTCGGGAGCTTTGCGAGCTCGACATACGTCTGCGTCTGGATCGCTACGCCCGTACGGCTCGGCACATCGTAAAGGATGATTGGCGTATGCACAGCCTCGGCGATGGCTTTGTAATGTGCAATGAGACCCTTCTGCGTGCATTTATTATAGTACGGCGTCACGAGCAGCAGGCCATCGACACCGACGGACTCCGCGTACTGCGAAAGCTGCACCGCGTAAGCCGTATCGTTCGAGCCCGTACCCGCGATGACCGGCACGCGCCCCTTGACCTGCTCCACGCAGAACTTGATGACGGCTTTATGTTCCTCATCCGACATCGTCGCAGCCTCACCGGACGTACCGGCGACAACGATAGCATCCGTACCGCCAGCAATCTGGTTCTCGATGAGGCGGGCAAACTCCTCATAGTTGATGCCCGTCTCCGTGAACGGCGTTACGATAGCGACGCCGGCGCCCGTGAAAATCGTCTTTTTCATCCTCAAATGGCCTCCTCAAATCAAGAGCTCGTCTTACCTCGAAAATATACACAGCAAGCCCATTTCCTCTCATTATGGCATGGTTTCCGTCCACTGTCAATGTACCGTGCCCGGAAACCGATATCCGTATTCAGAGTGCGGGCTCAATCGTACCGAAAATATCTTTGGCTTCGTTCACCTTATCTGCATTGCCAAAAACACAGAATGCATCCTCTTTCATGCAGGCATCGATAAGCGGTGCCAAATCACGGATCTTCTGCGGCGTCACCGCAAGGACTTCATGGCGCGCTTTGGCAATATCTTCCCATTTTACGCCGCGCAGGTAACGCGTCGCAGCGAGCGAGCCCTTCATGACCGGCGTGAGCGGCGTATCGAGGCCGCTTACCGTACCGATAACCGCCTTGAGCATCTCGCGATCATCGCAGTCGAAATGGCTGACCCAGTCAGCGACATCGTCGAACACCGCCAGTGTCTTGCGGAGATGCGGGTCGCGGTACGAGCCGAAGAACATATCGCCGTTACGGTTGAAGTTCGTGAAAGCGCCATACGCACCGCCCTGCACGCGGACTTTCGTCCAAAGGAATCCGTAGCGCAGCAGCGTCTCAAGCACATGCATCGACCCCGTGTAGGCATAGCCAAGCTTGAGGAAGTTTGCACCCTTGCCGACGTACTGGACCTGGCTCGAACTCGTGAAGCCCTCGTTGCGCTTCACCGTATCGAAATGGTAGACCTGTGTCTCATAATTGCCCTGTGAAAGTCTTGCCGTAAAGGTCGGCCAGGCTTTCTGGAACGCGTCATAAGTTTTCTCATTTCCCGTGATGCTCACGATGAGGCGAGGACGGTTGAAGATGCGCGGCAGGATCTCCGCGAAGACCTGCTGCATCGTCACGAACGACGTGTCGAAATCGGCGAGGAAATCCTTGAGGAAATGGTAGTACGGCATCGCAGAGAGGTTCGCATAGACACCGCCCTGCGTGAAGTAGCTGCTCACGCTCGAGGAAACGATGCGGTGCGCCGAGCGCTGCATACCCGTCTCAATCGTGGAAACCGACTCCTCAACGAGCTCACGCACGCGTTTCTTGTCCGTAAAGACGCTCTCCGTAAAGGTCTCGGCCAAAAGTGCCAGCAGCTGCGGCAGCTTCGGCACGAGGGCTTTTGCCTTCACGCGAAGCGTCGGCAGCAGGGAATCCGGCTCCCCTTCCTTCGTGATGGCCTCGACGCCAAAGCTGATACCACCCGTATGGAGGCCGCGGAGGTTCGATAACTCCGAATAGCTATGCTGTTTCGTATCCACAGCGCCGAGAATGTCGATGAGCAGATTGATGTACTGCAGCTTGTCCTGCGGCACGGCTGACGTATCAAAAAGCAGCTTCAGATAAACGATGCCGTTTGTCTCCAGTTCCGACCAAAGGACCTTTGTATCGCCCTCCTCGCGTACCTCGAGCGGCAGATGCTCCGGGTCCGCCTTGATGTCGCTGAGCTTGAGCAGCGGAATCGTCGCGAGTGCTTCCGGCGTCTCCGGACTCTGCTGACGCTCCTTGAGCGCTTTGACATCCGCAATGATATTTTCGATGTCCGCCGGCGTCATCTCCGCCTTGCGTGCGGCAAGTTCCTCCGCCGTACGCTTTTCCTTCTCTGCAGCAAGCGTTCTGCTCGGCTGCATCGTGAGGAGTACGCAATAGGGATTGTCGATGAGGATGCGGCGTATGAGATCTTCGTAATAATGCGTCTTAAGGCCGTCGCGCAGCGTCTTGAGGGCCGCCTCATAGCGCAGATACTCCTCCGGCTCACCATCATAGAGCCACGATTTCATGATCTGGATGCCGTAGATAAGGCCTTTCGGCGTCGAGCCGAAATCCGCTTCACGCAGATGGAATTCCGTGCTGTTCAGCGATGCCTCGAGCAGTGTGCGTTCGAGACCTTCCTCCGCATATTTCTTGAGGCAGTCCATGACGATCCCGTAGAATTTCTCCGCGCGTTCCGGTTCCGAGCCATTCACCGTGACGCCGAGGAACGGCTGGCGGAGTTCCGCCTCGGACGCCGTGTCGACATCCTTGCCGAGATGCGCATCGAGCAGAGCCTGACGCAGTGGCGATGCCTCCCGCGTGAGCAGCGCATTCATGAGCACATCGACGCCGAGTGCCGTCTCCGCATCGATGGACGGGACGCTCCAGACGAGCGAAAGGTACGTCTTATCCTTCGTATCTTCGTCCGCACCAATCGGGTACTCCGTCTGCACGCGCTTCATTTCCGTGAACGGCTGCTGCGCGGCAATCTCCGAATCCACCTCGATGCGGTCGAAATGGCTGAGGTACTCGCGGTCAAGATAAGCGAGTTTTTCCTCGATATCCATGTCACCGTACAAATAAATATAGCTGTTCGATGGATGATAGAATCTGCTATGGAAAGCGATGAATTTCTCCTGCGTAAGCTGCGGGATGGCAGCAGGATCGCCACCCGACTCATAGTGGTACGTCGTGTCCGGATAAAGCGCCTGTGTAATCTTGTCTGTAAGCAGGTCATCCGGATCCGACAGCGCGCCTTTCATCTCATTGTAGACGACGCCCGAGTACTGCAGAGGCGCCTCGGGATTATCGATTTCGTAATGCCAGCCCTCCTGCATGAGCACCTGCGGATTCTCACGCATCGCCGGATAGAACACGGCATCGAGATAGACATCCATGAGGTTCTGGAAGTCCTTATCATTGCGGCTTGCGACCGGATACATCGTCTTGTCCGGATACGTCATCGCGTTGAGGAATGTATTGAGACTGCCCTTCACGAGCTCGACAAACGGCTCCTTCAGCGGGTATTTCCGTGAACCGCAGAGCGTCGAGTGCTCCACGATATGCGCGACACCCGTATCATCCTTCGGCGGCGTGCGGAAGGTGATATGAAACACCTTATTGTCATCCTCGTTCTTTACATAAAAAAGTCGTGCGCCGCTCTTCTCGTGCTCGAAAAGGAACGTCTCTGCAGAAATCTCCTTGATTTCCGACTGACGGATGAGACGGAAACCATGGAGCATATCGTTAACCTTCATATTCTAGGTCCTCCTTCGTAAAAGTCCATTCCCATTATACCATAAACGAACCCAAAACACGTAGAATCTAAAAAAAACCTGCCAGTACACAAAAGTACTGGCAGGTTTTTGGAGATTCCTATAAATACAATCAGCCGATCTTGAGCTTCTGCTGAGCGGAGACGTGGCGGTCGAAGCCGATGTCTTTCTTGCTCATGCCCATGGCGAGGCCGATGAGCTGCTGGAGATGGAGAATCGGCATCTCCGTGCTGTCGCCGATGGCATCACGTCCCTCCGGCTCGTACATATCGAGCTGCATCTGGCAGAGCGGGCACGGCGTTGCGATGACCTCGGCACGGGCGAGGCCCGCGCTCTTCACGATCTGGCCCGTGCGCTTCATGACATCATCCTCTGCGCCGAACTGTGCATGGAAACCGCAGCAGAGACGGTTCGCATCGAACCATACCGGCTGGCCGCCGAGGCGACGGACGAGACGCTCGAAATATTCCGGATAACGCTCGTCTCCACCATGCTCCATGATCTCCTGCGGGCGGAGGATATGGCAGCCGTAGTAGCAGGCTACCTTCAGGCCGTTGAGGCCCTGCGGTGTAATCTTGCCGTCGAGGAGCTCCGGATGCTCATCGAGCACCCAAAGGAAGTGCGTAATCTTGCTCGTTCCCTGGTATTCATACGGATGGCCGGCTTCTTTGAGGATGCCGTTGACCTTCTCCTTGAGTTTCGGGTCATGGTCGAGACGGTACTTTGCCGTGCGCAACTGCAACGTACAGGTATTGCAGACCGTCATGATATCGAGCCCCATATGCTCCGCAATGGAAATATTGCGGGCATTGATGGCGAGCGCTGCAAGGTCGTTGACGCCCTGTGCATGGGATGCGCCGCAGCAGGTCCAGTTCGTAATCTCCTCGAGCTCGATACCGAGCTTGTCACAGACTTTGAGGAGGGATGTTTTCGCCTCCGCTGCTGCGCCGTCGAGCACGCAGCCCGGGAATAGTGCAAATTTCATGGTTTAGCCCTCCTCCTTCGATGCCTTTTCGGCGACCTGGACAATCTTCTTGATTGTTGCGATTTCTGGGTTGACCGGATGCTTGGCAAGCGGATCGAGCTTGCCCGTATGCATGAGGCGAATGCCCATCGGCGCACGCGTACCAGCCTTGAGGAAGCCCTCCGACTTGATGTTGAGCTTCGACTCGTCGAGCGTGCCGGACTCCTGGATATCATCATAGATGGCTTTCGCATGCTTGGCGCCTACGCTGTCCGCAAGGCCATACTGGAAGCAGGCTGCCTTCAGTTTCTCGATGGCACCGGCCGGATCGAGGTTTTTCGGACATTTTGCCGTGCATTCCTGGCAGTTGAAGCAGCGCCAGAGTCCAGCATCGATGATGCGCTGGAGGTGATCCTTCGGGCTCTTGTCGCGGGAATCGGAGACGATCTTCTCGCCTTTGACGAACGCGAACGGATCGAGGAAGTCCTTGCGTCCCAGGCTGTTCTTGTTGCACTCGGAAACGCAGGAACCGCAGAGGATGCACATCGCATACTTCTTATATTTCTCGAAGTCAGCCGGGGACTGCTTGCAGCCCTCTTCCATGCTGAACTCGTCTTTCGGCTCGACCGCCGGGTCGATTTTCTTCATGCGCTCGTATTTCGGATCCCAGTTCACGACGAGATCGCGGATGACATCGAAATTGCCGAGCGGCTCAATCGTGAGCGTATCGGTATCATACACCGAAAGCTGCTCAGAAACGAGGGTCTCGCAGGCAAGCACGGCGTTGCCATTGACACGCACGGCGCAGGCACCGCAGATGCCGGAACGGCAGGAACTCGTAAAGGACAGGGTCGGGTCTATGTGCTCCTTGATATAGATGAGGCCCTCAAGGACCGTCATGCCCGTCTTGACCTCGATGGTATAGTCCTGTTCCCATTTCTTGCCCTCGACGAAACGATGAATTCTCAGTTTAGCATCCATGGCTTACTTTGCCTCCTTTGCCGGCTGAGCAGGCTGTTTCCCGTCTGCTGGTTTCGCAGGCTGTGCCGGGCTGGCGGCCTGCGGTGGGAATAACGTGATGGCGACATCCTTGTACTCCGTGCGGTAGTCGCCGTCATCGTTCTTGAAAATCAGCGTATGCTTGAGGAAATTCTGGTCGTCGCGTTTTGGATAATCGCGGCGGAAGTGGCCGCCACGGCTCTCCTTGCGTGCGATAGCACCCTGTACGATGGCGCGCGAAACCTGCAGGAGGTTACCAAGCTCGAAATACTGCTCGAAGGCCGTATTGTAAACATGCGAAGGATCGCCAACATAGACGTTCTTATACTGCTCGGTAAGAACATCCAGCTCCTTCGCAGCTTCCTGCAGCTGCTCCTCCGTGCGGAACACACCGCATTTGTACCACATGGTATTGACCATGTCATCGCGGATCTCCGGCACCGTACGGTTGCCGAGATGCGGGCGGTTCGTAACTTCCTCGAACACATCCATCCATTTCTTGCAGCCAGCCTTCAGGCCGTCCTGCGAGCCTTTATAGTCACGGCCCTTTACATAATCAGCCGCACCTTCACCAGCGACTTTGCCGAATACGAGCACCTCGGAAAGCGAGTTCGCACCGAGACGGTTCGCACCGTGGACGGAAACGCAGCTGCACTCACCGGCCGCGTAGACACCCGGCACGCGCGTCTCGCATGTATGGAAGTCCGCTACCTCAAGGCCGCCCATGGAGTAATGGCAGGTCGGCGCGATGAGAACCGGCTCCTTCGTGATATCGACGCCCGCAAAACGGTAGGAGAGATCGTAGACCTGCTGCAGCACAGCATGTACGCGCTCCGGTTTGATGACGGTGAAATCGAGGTAGACACCGGCGTTGATACCCGTGCCGACGCCGCGTCCCTCCTCCATCTCTTTCGCGATGGACTGCGCGACGATATCGCGCGTGGAGAGTTCCATGCGTTTCGGGTCGTATTTCTCCATGAAACGCTCGCCGTTCTTGTTTTTGAGCTGTGCACCCTCGGAGCGGCTGGACTCAGAAAGCAATACGCCGTTGACGGCAAGGCCTGTCGGATGGAACTGCACCATTTCCGGATCTTTGAACGGGATACCGATATTCATACCTGCAACAATGCCATCACCCGTCGAGCTGTACGGATTCGACGTGCGGATCCAGTAAGCACGGCCATAGCCGCCCGTTGCAATGATGATGGACTTCGCCGGGATACCGAGAATATTGCCCGTGCGCATATCCATCGCGATAACGCCGTTGAGCTGATCCTTCTTCTCTCCGCCCATGCTGATCTCGAGCATCTGGCACTCGGAGATGAAATCGACATTCTGCTTCAGGCACTGCTCGAAGAGCGTATGCACCATAGCATGGCCGGCGCGGTCCATGTAGTAGGCCGCGCGCGGCTGCGAAGAACCGCCCATCTTGCGTTGGTGGATATAGCCGTCTTCCTGGCGGTTGTACGGATAGCCCATGTAATCCATCTCGAAGATGGTCTTGCCGGCCTCCTGCGCGAAGAACTCGACAGCATCCTGGTCGTTGAGCCAGGCTCCGCCCTTGATGGTATCCTTTGCATGAAGTTCCGGCGTATCCTTGACGTTTGTACCAACGCCCGTGACGCCATTCATACCGCCCTGTGCCATCGTCGATGCCGAGCGCGTCGGCGGCAGTTTCGTCATGACGCCGACTTTCAGGTTCTTGTCTTTACGCAGCGCTGCCAAGGCTGCATGCATGCCGGCGCCACCGCTGCCGATAACGAGCACATCATAGGTAGCCTCACCGAGGCGCACCTTCTTCGGGATATTGTTTCCCTTCCAGGCAAACATGCCGCCCGCGCCGAGTACGACGCCTGCGGCCGCTGCGGCAAGAATCGCCACCAGAGGGACGACGATTCCTTTACGCCTTTTCATCCTCCTCACCTGCTTTCTCTGCCTGTTCTTCTGTTCCCGGCAGCAGGCCAAGGTTTTTCATGACTTCTTCGACCTTCGCTGTGTCCACCGGCTTCGACGCATAGGCATCGCAGCCGAGCTCGAACGCCTGATCCACGTATTCGACATCGGCGATAGCCGTCATCATAATGATCGGGAGGTGCGGGAGATCATGCTGTTTTTCCACAGCGCGGATGACCTTGAGTACCTTGAGACCATCGACCTTCGGCATCATGATGTCGAGGCAGAGAAGGTCATAGGGCTGCTTCTTCTTGACCGAATCCATGTAGAGATCCAAGGTCTCCATGCCGTCGACGGCAACATCGCACGGACCAAAGGTCGACATGAACTTCTCCATGAACACGCGGCTCAGTCTGTCGTCCTCAGCTATCAGTATCTTCATTTGGATATTCCCCCTTGTTGTTCCGGGTGATCGGCACCGGTTTCGGCGCTGGTATCGGCATTTCCATCTTCCAGTTTGCCCTCACAATAGGCGAGCAGGCTGCGGATATCTCCCAGGTCATCCTGTTCCGCCTTGACCGGGTTTATCTTCGGGACAGGTTGCTGTCCAGGCGGTACCTTTCCCTGACCCGTATTCCGTTGTTCGAAATGAGGATTGAGGAACACCGACCGGTTCTGGAGTTCTTCCTCCACGGCATCTGCTTCCTCGAGGGGGAGCCAGAACGAGAACACGCTGCCGATCGTCGGGGCAGAATGCACCTCGATCTCGCCGCCCATGAGCACGATGAGTTTTTTGACGATCGTGAGACCGAGGCCAGAGCCTCCGAAGCGGCGCGTGATGGAGCCATCGACCTGGCTGAACGGCTGGAACAGTTTTTGCTGCTCCTCCACGCTCATGCCGATGCCCGTATCCCGCACAGTGATTTCTAGGGACGGCTGCCCCCGCCGCGTCCCACACGACGCCGTGACGGTTACGCCGCCCTCCTCCGTGAACTTCGTGGCATTCGTAAGCAGGTTGTGCAGGATTTGCCGGAACCGCATCGGATCCCCACGCACGAGACGCGGAATGTCCGCATAGCGCGGAGGCTGGAAATAGAGTCCTTTCCTGCGCAGGATCTTGCTGTGGACGCGGCAGATCCTCCGCAGGTTCTCGTGCAGATCAAAGCCGATATGCTCCAGCTCGAGCCTGCCATGTTCCATTTTAGAAAAATCGAGGATATCGTTGATGACGCGCAGCAGATCCTCGGAACACTGACGGGCGCTCACGAGGTTCTCCCGCTGCTCCTCCGTGAGCTCCGTATGCAGCGTCAGCTCGATCATGCCATTCATACCGTTGATCGGCGTGCGGATCTCATGACTCATATTCGCCAGGAATTCACTCTTCATGCGGCTTACGGACTCTGCACGCTGGCGTGCATCCTCCAGGGCCTGCTCCCGTTTTTTCCGTACGGAGTCATCGATGAGCGAGAGGACGATCTGCTTTTTGTTCTCCGTCGCCGTCTGCGAAACGAAAATCTTCAGCCAGATCGGCTCGCTGCGCATGCGGCTGTGCATGGAGGCCGTAAACTCGCTCGTAAAGTCATCATCCATCATGGCGGCCTCGATGTTGCGGCGGATGGGGCACAGCGGGCAGAGCGAGCCGTGACCGCAGCCTTTTTCATAGCTGTTTTCGCAGCGGAAGGCATCGCCGAATTGCTGACCGTACACCTTTGGATACGTCGTCTCCATCATCTCGAGACCGGCATCGTTGATGTTGACGATGGCGCCGCTTTCGTCGAGCACGCAAAGTCCCACCTTGGCCGCGCTGAACACGGCCCGCATGTAGATATGATCGAGCTCGATCTTCATCTCGAGCTGCCGCATGTGCGTGATATCGCGGAAAATGACGGAACAGCCGACGACCTCTCCCTCGCTGCTGAGGATGGGCGAGCAGGTCGCGGAGAGGAAAATCTGCTGTGCCCCGCGCAAAATACCGATGTTGCGCGCCAGTCCCACGGAATGCTTCTTCCGCATCGCCCGGGCGAGCGGGTCTAGATACGGCCGCCCCGTCTTCACGTTCACGAGATGGCAGATATCCTCGAAATAGACCGCGCCGAGATCCCGGTCAGGTAAATCCAGCAGCTTGCGCGCCGCCGGGTTCAGGAATACCACGCGTTCCTGTGCATCCGTCAGGATGACACCATCACCGATATCGCCGAGCAATTCCTGCAGAACCGAGCGCGGAACCATGGACTGAGACGATACCATAGCCTCGGCTTCCTCCTGCGGATGCTTTGATGCTGTCATGGGGTTCACTTCCTTCCCAATGCCATGAGTGCGGCGGGAATGCTTTTGAGCGGGAGCTGACGCTCCACGGCTCCGAGCTCCCAGGCGGCACGCGGCATGCCATACACGACGCAGGTAGCCTCGTCCTGCCCCAGGGTGCTGGAGCCGGCCTGCCGCATCGCGAGGAGTCCTTTGGCCCCATCCGCGCCCATACCGGTGAAAATCGCGCCGACGGCATGCGCCCCGACCACCTTTGCCACGGAGTCAAAAAGAACATCTACAGACGGCCGGTGTCCGTTGACGCGCGGTTCGGCACGGCAGGTGAGGCGCAGCAGGTGGCCGAGAGAGACGACGCGCATCTGCTGATCGCCCGGCGCCACATAGATGTGATTGGGCTGGAGCAGGTCGCCATCCGCTGCCTCCTTGCAGGAAAACGCCGACTCGTGGTTCAGCCGCTCGGCAAAGAGTCGGCTGAAATCCGGCGGGATATGCTGGACGACGGCAATCGGAGGCAGAGTCGGCCGCAGCATCCCGATCACCGTGGCCAGAGCCTCCGTACCGCCCGTCGAGGCGCCGAGAGCGATGAGGCGGCAGGAACCGATCTGTCCTTGATCCCCCGCGGGCATCTCCGCCGGGGCAGGGGCAAACGGCTCCCGCGCGCGGTGGTGAGGTTCTATGCTGCCGATCGTATGGTTCGTGTGCGCATCCCGCACGATGCGCTCGATTTTTCTTGCGAGCGTCACACAGAGAGCCTGCGCATCGCCTTCCGCAAAGCTCTTGACAAAGAAGCCTTTTGCCCCGGCGCGCATGGCGAGCTCCTGATATCGGGGCTCACTCGTGACGACAATCGTGGGCTGGTCGTATTGGGCGAGCAGTTTCGTCAGGAACTCGATGCCATCCATCTTGGGCATCTCCACGTCCAGGATCATGACATCGGGGTGAAAATCGAGGATGCGGTCTCTCGCCTCAAAAGGCTCCCCTGCCGCTGCTATCTCGCTGCCCGGCGGCAGCACCGCCAAAAGCCCGCGGCGCAGGAATTCGCGGAAAAACATCGAGTCGTCCACAACGAGGACGCGGATGGGCTGCATGCCTATCACCTCACTTTACGCCAATGGCCGCCGATAGACCGATGGCATGACATAATCCAAGGGGACGATCTGACGGTCGATGACCTCAGAATGTCCAAGAAAAAGATATCCTCCCGGCACAAGAAAATCGTAGAACTGCCGCACGAGTTGTGCCCGCGTCGGTGCATCAAAATAAATCATGACGTTGCGGCAGAAAATGACATGAAACGGCTTGCGGAACGGAAATACCGGATTCATGAGATTGAACCGCCGATAAAGTACCTGATTCCTTATATGGTCTGTCACGCGCTCATGCCCCGCATCGATGCGGTGGAAATACGCCCTGCGCCAATGCTCCGGAAGGTCCTGCATCGCCTGAGACGGATAGACGCCCTCTTTGGCAAAGTCGAGCACCTCCTGCGAGAGATCCGTCGCAAGCAGGGTTTTCTCCCATCGCCCACCACGAAGTCCGAAAAAGTCCTCGAGCAGCATAGCGAGCGTATAGGACTCCTGCCCGGTCGAGCATGCCGCACACCAGGTACGCACGTCTCCATCGCGAATACTTTCCGCGAGCCATGGAAGCACGGTATCCCGATAGTATCGGAAATGGTCCGCCTCGCGGAGGAAAAACGTATGATGTGTTGTAATGGCCTCGGCGAGATACTGCAGCAGCCGGCCGCTATGGTCCTGCTGCAAAGCTTTCAGGAATCCACGGGCATCCCCATACGCTGCCACCGGCCCTCCATCCGTGAAAAGCCGGTAAAGACGTGACTCAAGAAGGGCCTGTTTTTCCGGTGGCAGCTGGATGCCAAACTCCTGCGTCACGATCGCAGCATACCCCTGAAAGGTCTCCCGATCCATACGCGCATCCCCCTCTGCCATTGCCTTTCCGCATTGCGGAACTGACCTTTTTAGTATTTACCAAAGCCTTCTTCTTCCGTCAGGGCAATCTTCTGCGGATGACGAGACGTACCGGAAGGGGACTGCGGCTGCTGAGGCAGTCTCGGTTTCTTGATTTCACCGGCTCCGCCGTTGGATGCGCGGTATCCGGCGCCAAGGTCGATATGGAATGTCGCAGCCGTTTCCTTGAGGCGCTCGGCCTGGGCACTGAGTTCCTCGCTCGCAGAAGCGGCCTCCTCGCTCGTTGCCGAGTTTGCCTGCACGACCTGTGATACCTGCATGACACCCTGGTCGATCTGCTCGAGTGCCAGTTTCTGCTCGCCCGATGCCTTGGCGATCGAAGAAACGATATCGGCGACCTGGCCAACGTTCTCCATGATGACACGGAGCGATTCCGCCGTTTTCCCCGCGATTTCGCGGCCGCTGCCAACTTTCTGGATGGAGTCCTCGATCATATCCGTCGTTTCTTTTGCGGCCTTTGCGCTGCGTGCGGCGAGGTTGCGGACCTCCTCAGCGACAACGGCGAAGCCTTTGCCGTGCTGGCCAGCGCGTGCTGCTTCGACGGCGGCATTGAGAGCGAGAATATTGGTCTGGAAAGCAATCTCATCGATGACCTTGATGATCTTCGAGATGTTCGTCGAGGATACGTTGATGGCATCCATGGCCTGCAGCATTTCCTTCATATCGGTATCGCCGACCTGAGCCTGCTGACGGGCCCGCTCCGTGAGCTCGTTCGCCTTGTTTGCATTCTCGGCATTGCTGGCCGTCTGTGAAGAAATCTCCGAAATCGAGGAAGAAAGTTCCTCCACCGACGACGCCTGCTCGGCAGCGCCCTGCGAGAGCGAAACACTCGCATCGGACACGTTGCGCGCACCTGCAGCAACCTGATCCGCAGCCATGTGAATCTCAGCCATGGACTGGTGCGTATGCTGGCGGAGATCCTCGAGAGAGGCAGCGACCTGCCCGATTTCATCCTGGCTGAGGATAAGGACCGGCTTCGTTAGCTCGCCGCCCGCGATCTCCTTTGCCGCTGCCGCGATATTCTCGAGGCGGACGCTGACCTGACGGGCCAGGCGGTAACCAAGGATGAGCGCCACAGCGATGACGATGAGATTCAGCACCATGCTCTTCGTGCGGTTCGAGGACACTTCGTTGTTAAGCGTCTGCGACTCTACCTTCGCACCTTCGACGCACATCGTACCAATCTTCTCAAAAGAATCGCCGAGCTGGGCTCCCATATCATGGACCGGCTTCAACTGTGGCAGGCCGTCAACGGGCTATCCCGGCTGTGCCTGAGCAGCCATAAGAGCCGTGCGGGCCTCGCGGTAAGAAGCCATCTTGGACTTGACGTCGGACATGAGCTTTTTCGCTTCCGGGGACACGGCATACTTATTGAGTTCTTCGAGCTTTTCGTCGATCACTTTATCTTTTGCCTGGATCTCCCCCGCAATCTGCTGGCGTTCTCCCGGGTCCACACGGAAGAGGTAACGCGTAAGGCTTGCACGGTCCTCGCTGAATGCTTTGCCCGTTTCGACGGCGAGAACGCCCGCATAGTTATCTTCAACCTGGATGCGCTGATAGTTCTTGTTCACATTTTCGACAGCTGACAGATTGAACGCCATCGAAAGGAGCATGAGCACGCCCATAACGGCAACGAGGCCAATGAGCTTCGTGCCGACCTTGATATCCTTGAATTGTTTCATTTCCCTATCCTCCTGACCCTCATTTGTCCGCATCATTCATGCCGCTGAGCAATTCCGTATCCTCCTCGGAGAACAGTTTCTGCCAGTCCAAAAGCAGCACGACCTTGTCTTCTGCCAGCTTGCCGATGCCGCGTACATAGCGGTTCTGCGCGGCTTTTAGCTTGGGCGGCGGTACGACCTGCTCCGACGGGATATCGAGCACCTCACTGACGCCGTCGATGATGAGGCCGACGAGTACATCCTCCGCCTCGATGACGATGACACAGGTGCGGTCCGTATATGCCCGAAAAGGCCGCCCGAACCTCAGCCGCATATCGACGACCGGAATGATCTTGCCGCGCAGGTTTATGATGCCGCGCACGTAATCCGGCACCTCCGGCACCCCCGTAATCGGCAGGATACCGATGATTTCGATAACCACGCGGATGTCGATGCCGTAGAGCTCGTCGCCGAGCGTAAAGGTCAGATATTTATCCTTCTGGGTATCTTCTTCCTCCAGGATTTCCTCAGCCAATTGAATCCCTCCCTATGTTACGCAAAAACGAGCGACGCCGTCTTTTCCGGATCGATGATGAGGCTGATGCTGCCATCTCCGAGCAGCGTGCAGCCGGATAATCCTGTCGTCTTCGTTATCCCCCGGATATACTTTGGTATCGGCTTCACGACGATCTGCTGGACGCCGAGAAGCTCATCTGCCGCAACAGCAAACGTTCTGCCCTCCGCCTCGAGGATGAGCAGGATGGCCTGCGTAAGGTCCTCCTGTGCCCCCTCGAGCCCGTAGAGCCGGGAAAGGCGGATGACCGGGCAGCACGCCCCCGCTTCCATGATCATCTCTTTGCTATCAGCATCGAGGAAAACCTGTCCATCCCCGGGGCGGAACGACCGGCGGATGGCACTGATGGGCACCGTAAAACTCGACGAAGCGACCTTCAGGCACATGCCGTCGATAATCGCAAGCGTCAGCGGAATGCGGATGGTTGTTTTCGTGCCTTTCCCTTCCTCGCTGTCCACCGTGACGCTGCCGCCAAGGCCGTGGATATTCGAGACGACGACATCCATGCCGACACCGCGGCCCGAATACTCCGTAACCTGCTCGTTCGTCGAGAATCCCGGGGCAAAGATGAAGCCAAACACCTCCGGATTGGTGTATTCCTCTTCTGGTTTCTTCAGCAGGCCTTTCTCCCTTGCCTTGCCGAGGATCTTCTCCCGGTTCATGCCGCCGCCGTCGTCCGTAATCGTGATGACAACCTCACCGCCTTCGTTGGCCGCAGCCAGCGTGATGGTTCCCTGTTCCGGTTTGCCCGCTGCTTTGCGTTCCCCGGGCATCTCGATGCCATGGTCCATGGAATTCCGAACGATATGCATGAGCGGGTCGCCGATATGTTCCGTGATATTCTTGTCGACCTCCGTATCCTCCCCCACGAGCACGAGCCGGGCCTTCTTGTTCAGTTTTTTTGTCATATCGCGTACGATGCGGTTCATCTTCTTGAACGTCGCATCGAGTGGGACCATGCGCAAAGACATGACGCCATCCTGCAGTTCCTCATTGATCTTGTGGAGCTGCCGTGCCGCTTTCGAGAAATTCGCAAGCTCAAGGCCGCGGATATCCGGATTCTGCGTAACCATCGATTCGGCGATAACGAGCTCACCGACGAGGTCCATGAGCCGGTCGAGCTTGTCGACGCGCACGGAAATCATCTGTGCCTCGTGTACGCGCTGGGCTGCCGATTTCGGTGGTTCCGGCCTCGGCTTTGGTTCTGGAGGCGGCGGGATGACAGGAGTTGCCTCCTCCGCCCGGATCGCCGCCTGCTGCTGGGGACTCGGCCAGTATTCGCACTCCTCCGTGCCCGCGAGTTCCTTGAGTTCCAGTTTCTCGAGATAGATGGTCTGCTCAAGGAATTTCCTTACCTCCGGCTCCTCTTGCTCCGTCGTGAACCAGAGGCGGAATCCCAGCTTTACGATGGTATCCACCGCCTGCGGATCCTCGAGGATCTTCTCCGGCAGGAAATGGTATTCCGCAGCGATATCCTTCAGCCGGTTCACGACACCGAAAGCCCGGACCTCCTCCATACCGCAGTCCTTCTCGAAATGGATGACCGCTGCATAGACATGAAGTCCACCTGCCGACTCCGGCGCAGGCCTCGCTGCCGGGATGAAATACTGCTGCTTCTTCGGCGCCGGATTTCCCGCTGCATTTCCTGCGCCGACTGCTGTTCCACCAGCTTTCGGCTTTGCCTTGCGCAGGTCTACATCCGGGTCATCCCCATTCGCCAGTTTGAAATTCCGCAGGAACTCCTGTGTCGATTTCCTAAGTTCTTCGCTCGAAGCGGACGGTTGTTCTCCGCCATCGAGCACGTCGACCTCCCCATTCATGAAGTCCACCGCTGTCAGTACGATATCCGTGATAGCCGAAACATCAACGTTCTTCGGATGGAGTTCGCGGATATAAAAGAAGATATCCTCTACCGCATGAGCGAGCTTCGATATTTCATCGAGCATCATCATGGCCGCTGAGCCTTTTATCGTGTGCATGGCCCGAAAAATCTCGTTGACATCCTCCGACGCAAAGTTTCCCTGATCCTCGCTGGTGAGCGCCATCTGTTCAAGCTGCTCCAGGAACTGCCTCGTCTCGTAGATGAATACCTCTACCATCGGTTCATGTTCCGCCACCACGCATCATCTCCCGTCTCTATTGAAAACGCTTTGTTTCGTTTTCCTTTTCCTGGTATACAATTCGTGATAAGCAGGAAAAAACCCTCTTCCTTCGAAACAAAGTATACGGAAAAATAAAAAAAGCCCGCCCCCAACAGGGAGGCGAGCTCTGAACGATTTGATCTTATGCATCATCCGCGAGAAGTTTTTCCGGATCGAAACCAATCTGATGGATGAACGTGTAGAGGTCAGCATCCGTAAGAACCTTGACGATCTCTTCGGATGGCTCATCATGAAGGCCGATTTCACGCGGTGGCATCGGTCTGCCATCCGGATTGGCGAAGAGCACGACAAGTGGGCGATCCGTCTTGCCGAAACTAATCTTCTTGACGATGGCATAGCCATGCGTTGTCTTCATGACCGTGCCGACCGGATAAATCGCAACATTGCGGAAGAACAGGTTCAGCAGTTCCTCATCGAACTGGCCGGGCGAACAATCTTTCATGATATGGTAAGCAATATGCGGCGGGTATGGTTTCTTATAGGGACGCAGGCTCGTCAGCGCATCGTAGACATCCGCGATTGCACAGATACGTCCAAAGATATGAATCTGTTCCCCTGCGATGCCGTACGGGTATCCTTTGCCATCCATATGTTCATGATGCTGCCGCGCCGGAAGGGCGAGCATGCTGACATCGGCCAGAGACAGTCCCAGAATCATCTCGCTGCCCCAGCGCGGATGCAGCTTGATGACATCGAATTCCTCGGGAAGTAGGCGTCCTTCCTTATTGAGAATGCCGAGCGGCACACGCGTCTTGCCAAGATCGTGCAGCAGCGCACCGAGCGTGAGCTGGTGCATGCGCCGATGATCGAGATTGCACAACGTTCCGATGATGGCCGATAACACAGCTACGTTTACACTATGTGCAAAGGTATACATATCATACGTGCGAATATCCGTGAGCTGCACGAGATTCTTTCGGCGCAGGATGAGGTCGCTGAGAATCGCATCCGATGCCTTCTCCACAGGCTCGATATCCATGAGATTCTGCGTCTGCACGTTTTCAAACAGATTGTAGACATGCTCCACCGCCATCGCACGCGTCTTCTCCTGAAGAACATCCTCCGGCGGTTTTACCTCGATATCCGGGTTCGTCGACATAACATAGATAGAATCGATGCCGACCTGCTTGAGCTTCTGGATGTAGCTTTCCGTCAGCGGTGTACCTTTGACGAGATACCGCGCTCCGCTGGAATTGTAGATACTCTGCACCGGGACCATACCGGGACGGAGTCTGCGAAGCTGCAACTTAATCAAAGCCTTGCAACCTCCCTTTTCATCACGAATAAAATTTACGGCTACTTTATTTACTTCGACCTTTCGGCCAGAAGTCCTGCAGAAAATAGCGATTTTCTATATTTCCCGCTATCCATCATTCTCCATAAGCAGGATGATCCGAAGCCGTAACCGGTGCCGGCATCGTGCTGAACGAGCCGATCTCATGCGGAGCGAGGTGGAACCGCACGGCCGTCGGGGCACTGTACCCCGTCACGAAAAGCTGGAACATCTCATAATCCGGGAGATAGGTCTCCAGCGCTTTTACGGCATCCGGATCACTGCCGCGTCCAGGCACATAGTTATTGACGATAACCAGGTAATAATCCCCTTCAGGAACATCCTTGATATCAAACTTGCCCTTCGCATCGGCCTTCGTATAGTAAATCGGCTGCCCTGCAGGAATCTTCTTGTCACGGTACCAGGCATCGACGGTATCCGCCGAAAGTTTCCGCATATCGATATTGGCACCGATCAGCCAGATTTCTGCCTGCGTCGGGCCGGCACTCGTGCGGGAATCCTGCTCTTTCTTCATGGTCTTGTCGAGATCGAAGCCGATTCCCATGTTTCCGCCGCCATTGCTTCCAAGAGCCACGCCGGCTTCATCCGGAATATAAAGCTCGCCCGTAATCTCCGCCGCCGAAGCAGGCGACGGGCTCATCACCAAAGGCATGGCCGCAAAAGCGGCTGCCAGGAACATCACGGCTGTTTTGCGCATACGCATCAAAGATTCCTCCTATCTATCCAAAGAAACCGCTGACGGTCTTGACCCTGATTCAGCGGTTCCGATATTTCTTGTTATAGGCCTGCCATCAGACTTCCATGATGATGGGCAGGATCATCGGACGACGGCGCGTCTTATCAAACAGATAACGGCCGAGGGCATCGCGGACGTTCGCTTTGATAGCCGCCCACTCCTTGACATTCTCGTCCTCGCAGCGCATGAGCGCCTGCTGGACGCGTGCCTTCGCCTCATCCATGAGCGCTTCCGACTCACGCACGTAGACAAAGCCGCGGGATACGATATCCGGGCCTGCAATGATGCGGTTCGTCTGACGATTCATCGTCACAACGACGATGAGGATACCATCCTGCGAAAGCTGACGGCGGTCACGCAGCACGATATTGCCGACATCGCCGACGCCGAGGCCATCGACCATGACCATGCCCGCCTGCACTTTCCCGGCAACCGTACCCTTATCCTTCGTAAACTCGAAGACCATACCGTTCTCACCGATGAAAACATGATCCTTCGGCATGCCCATCTCGATGGCGAGTTTTGCGTGCTTCACGAGATGATGGTACTCGCCATGGACCGGGATAAAGAACTTCGGGCGTACGAGGTTGTGCATGAGCTTGAGTTCCTCGCGGCTCGCGTGGCCCGAAACGTGAATGCCCTCACCGCGGCCGTAAACGACATCCGCACCGAGCTTAAGCAGGTTGTCGATGGTCTTGACGACCATCTTCTCGTTGCCCGGAATCGGATTTGCCGAGATAATGACCGTATCGCCCGGCGCAATGCTGATCTTCCGATGGTCAGACATCGCCATGCGCGTCAGAGCAGACATCGGCTCTCCCTGGCTGCCCGTCGTGATGACAACGATCTGCTCGGCACGGTAACGGCCGATCTCATCGATATCCACGATCGTGCCTTCCGGTGCATGGATATAACCGAGCTCGAGGGAAATCGAGACGACGTTGACCATGCTGCGGCCGAGGATCGCTACCTTGCGGCGGTAACGCACAGCCGTATCAATGACCTGCTGGATACGATGGACGTTTGAGGAGAACGTCGCGACGATGATGCGGCCCTTTGCCTTGTGGAAAGAGCGGTCAAACGCCGCACCGACCGTACGCTCCGACGGCGTATGCCCCTCACGCTCCGCATTCGTGGAGTCCGCCATCATGACGAGTACGCCCTTGTTGCCGAGGTCCGAGAAACGGCGGAAATCCGTCATCTTTCCATCAATCGGCGTGTAGTCGAACTTGAAGTCACCCGTATGCACGATCATGCCAAGCGGCGTCTTGATAGACAGACCAACCGCATCCGGGATAGAATGGTTCACGCGGATAAAGCCGACGCTGAAGCAGCCGACGTTGATGATGTCTCCCTGCATAACCGAATGCAGGTTGCTCGAATCCACACCATTCTCTTTCAGGCGTCCCTCAAGGATGCCGAGCGTCAGGCGCGTACCGTAGACAGGAACGTGGATCTGCTTCAGCACGTATGGCAAAGCACCAATATGATCCTCATGGCCATGCGTGAGAACGATAGCCTTGATCTTATCCTTGTTCTCGAGCAGATAGGTAATATCCGGGATAACGAGGTCTACACCGAGCATATCCTCGTCCGGGAACATCAAGCCGGAATCAATGACGAGAATCTCATCGCCATAACGAACAACGGTCATATTCTTTCCGATCTCTCCCAGGCCGCCCAGGGGGATGATCTGTAACTTTTGTACTTGTTTAGCCAAAAAGTACACCTCCATAGATTTTATATATATGAATCATTCAATGTCATAAGAAATAGATATCCAGATAGAACGTACACGAAGCAATAAGTTCAAAATTGTACACAAAAAACCGAGGCTGTTTTCCGTCCATTTTTGCAGCCTGATGACCTGAATCTTATTCTGTTTTTGCCGTTCCATATCGTTACTATCTATTTTAACATCATGGAGATGCCTTGTAAAGATAGGTTTCGTTATTCTTCCACGGGCATAGCAAAAGCGGAGACCGTGAGTTCACAGGTAAGCCGCCCATCCTTACTGTGCACGGATGCCTCATCGAGCCGCAGGAACCTTCCCTGCCCATGTATCTCCCGCAGGAAGGCGAGCAGGGAAAAATAATCGGTCTCACAGGAAATCCGTACAGGCTGAACAAGCAATTCATCCTGCTGAATGGGCTTCGACGGCGTCAAAGCAGTCAGCGCGATACCATGATGCAGGGCAGCCTGCTGCAGCATAGACAGGAGCCGGCTCTGCCCGATGCTGTCCGGCAGCGCCTCATCGGCAGCCTTTTGCTGTTTGGCGAGGGATTCATCGGCCCTGCCATCGCCATAATGCTGTTTATCCATCCGGATAGCGGATACCTGCCTCTCTATTGCACGCGCCTGCTGGACCGTATCCCGGCACGCATGCTGCAGAGGCATATGCACGCAGAAGATAAAGAACAGCAATGCCATCAGCCAGCCAAAGATATACATGCCCGCCCTACCAGCTTGTTTTCTCGTCAAATCCCATTGCCTCCGATCCGCATCTTGAAATGGATGGTTCCATCCGATGCCTGCTTGGCTTCTTCCATGACAGGAGCATCGGAGAAAAAGTCCCTGTCCTGCTCGAAAGCCGCCAGGACTCCCGCCACGGCCGCATAATTCACCGCTGTGCCCTGCAGATGCAGCCCATCATCCTTATCCATCCGGATGCCATCCAGCCATGCTCCATCGGCATTCATCGTGCCGAGATGGATCAGGATGCTGTACCCCGGCGCCCGTTCCTGTGAAAGTTGGCTGAGTTTTCCTGTCTTTTCCCTCGTACGGGCATGGATGGACTGCCGCATCGCCATCGCACGCCGATCGGTATCGAGCTCTGCGAGGACCTGCTTCTGCAATTCCAGATCGGCATGTGCACGTTCCAGTTCAAAAAGATCCATCCCGGTAAGGAATCCCAGGACGAGCACCAGGACTACGCCTCCAGCCAGCAGCAGGCGCCTGGCCAGCCAAGGCTTTGCTTTGGCTTGCCATAGCGTCAGTTCGTATTCCCCATGCACCCCCAGGTAAGAGACCTCCCGTCCGGACGCCTGCAAAGCGCGTTTCAGCGTTTCTATCCGTTCTCTGGGGACAGCAGCCAGCCAGCATGCATGGCGGCCTTCTTGATCGAAAGGCCGGACACCAATACAAAAATGTTCCGGTTCCATCCCTTCATCCGTGAGATGCCCTGCCATTTCCCAATACCCGGCTTCGCAAAGTTCTTTCCCCTTCAGTCCTGCCGGCATTTCGGCGACCAGGGAAAAACACCAGCTTTCCGGAATCAGAACCCGGATCGGCGGATTTTCTTCGCCCCACTGAAAAAGGGCATCCTGAATCATGGCTCCGAGTTCGCGGAAAGATTCCTCTTCGTTCTGCCCCATATGCCATGTCTTCTGAATGCTTTCTCCTTCTCCGCGAACCAGTTCCACATAGGACTCCTTCACAGAAACGGTCACGGGCAGGAGTTCTGGCGGCATCAGGAATTTCTTCCGAAAGCCGTTCTGCCATCTTCTCACCTTCTCATGGAAGGAATCCAACCCACGCATAAACATCCCCCTCTTTTTCCAGGATACCACAACGGTTCCCGCTTCGTTTGATCAGGCGTCCATCCTGTTCTGCCCATCCCTGGACACGAATCCACCCGTTTACCTTGTCCAGTTTTGCTTCCCCAGTCACCATGACGACCCCGCCCGGTTCTTCCACCTGCTCGGTGATGAAAATTTTATCCTGATCCGACGAAATATCCAAAGCCACACGCGGATCCTGTTCAATCAACAGTGCCGTACGCTCAGCCGCCCCCTTGGCAATCCAATCCAGGTCAACGGACTGCTGATAATCCATACCGTTTTCCGCCTGCCGCTGAACCACCGTCGAGATGCTAACGCCTAAAATCAGGAATACCCCCAGCAGAAAAGCCGCGAGTACCGAAATAAATCCATCACTTTTCATTCCTGTCAGCCCCCTTTCTTTATCCGTGCCTCTTCCGCCGGGATATAGAGAATGGTCCGAACATCATGCGTATGATGGCTGCGTCCGCTCCACGACTTGATTTCCAACTCGTAAAGCCCCGAGCGCAGCCGGTATACCTTCATTTTACTCACGCCTACCTGGGAAAGGATATGTCCACCGGTAACCGGATGTGTCGCTTTGTTTTTCACGATGGTGGGAAATGCCTGCCGCCCATTCCGGTAATACTGAGTCCATTCTCCCTTTCCCTCATTGGATAAAGAACGAAATGCCACCTTGTTATTCCCGGCATCCGTCGGATAAATCGCGACATCCACGGCCCGATCTGCCATATAAGCGATTCGCTGCGTAACATTCTGCATGCTCTGCCGTAAATCCACATCCGACAGAAGGACCAGATAATGCTGCAGGCCCCAAACGGCAGCCAGGCCGATTCCGCTGAAAAGAAACATAGCGCATAAGAGCCCCAGGAATGCATATCCTCTATGATCCCAATGCATCTGGGTCGTATTGAACATGGTGAACCACCCACCCATGAAATGTCATCTCTCCCTTGTCCTGATATGCCTGCCAGGAAATGGTGATAACGGATTCCCAGGCACCAGGCACGGTATCTTTCTTCACCTCGGCTTGCACGGTATACCTGCCGCCATTCTGATCCAGCATATCTTCCTTTCCCAGCCATCCCTTCTTTCCCGGCAATAATTTTCCCGTGTCCGCCTGCTCCTGCAGATAGGACATTTCCCCATATGCCAGTGCGATGGCCGTCTGGCGATACCCCTCATGCTGGCTGACGATTTCTGCCTGAGCGAATACGAATAAACCACCCACCATCGCCACGAGAATTGCACTGCAGATCAAGCACTCCAAAAGAGCGAATCCCCTGCTGTTTCCCGAACGAAATCCCACCCTCATCGAATCCCCCCGATAGTTCTGTTCTTTTATTTGTGTTTGTATGCATCTTCATCCGGATCATGGTTATCCATACGAATTCTTCCATCCTTCGTGATGATGATGTATTTACATTCTGACGGACGGTCTTCCCATCGAATATGGAATACATATGCCGTCGATCGCAGGAGCGCCATATTTTTGTTGAAACTGAATTCGATGGAGCCTACGATGCCGGTAGTAACATGTGGGGGAAACCTATGCGTTCGCAGCACGGTTTTCTTTTGGCCCCCATCGCCGGCACAGGCAATCTCGTAATTCTCCGCCTCTATTGTCATCACAATCGGCGAAACATTTCGCCCGTTTACATACGAGTAGGCAGGCGCTGACTCCTGCAAGGATTGCATCTGCCGGATGTCCATAAGCAGATTTTCCGCTTCGCGTTCCAGGATTGCATTGCGATAGCTGTGTGCCAAAGCCGGCAGGGCAGCAGCTGCAAGAACCGCAGCTGCCGATACGGCGACCAGCAGAGCTAAAGCGGAGAAGCCGCGTCCATCGCACTTCATAGGAGTGCACCATACCAGGAAAGGAACGGGGCACCATACAGATACACCAGCCATCCTCCTATGCCGAGAAACGGACCAAACGGAATGGCGCGTACGCCCCTGCGGAAAAGCAGGATAACGCCTGCCAGCAGCCCGCCGGCGATAAACGCCGCCGCCAGTGTGAGCAGCATGCCGGCAGGTCCGAGCCAGATTCCCAGTGCCACGCCAAGCTTTACATCTCCGCCGCCGAGTCCTCCTCCGCTGACGACACGCAGGAACAAAAGGATTCCTCCTCCTGCCAAAGCCCCGGCCAGCGAATCCATCCATAACGGCAACAGCCCTGCGACGCCCTCAGGATTTCCCAAAAGGATTCCCGAAACCAGAGGCATCGTCAGCCCCAGGCACCCGAGCAGGAAAATCCATTGATCGGAAAGATAGCCCGTGCGGAGGTCCTCCGCACCAAGGACAGCCGCGCCACATGCCAGCGGCAGACCGAAAAAGATCTGCCAGGCCGCCGCGCTCATTTGCCGAACTCCCCGGATGTATGCCCTTTCACTGTTGCACGAAAGTCTCCAGCCGCATCCGGTGTACCTGCTTTCGCTGAAGCAGCGACATATACCAGCTTATAGCTATCCTCGTCCGTAACCTCAAAGGTATCCCCGCCGCGAAGCATAACCTTGCCCGTAGGAGGTTTCAGCTTATCGGCATCATTGAGGTAATCCGACATATCGGAAAGAGTGGAAGGATTCTTCCCTTTCTCTGTCTGATACATGACGACAGCCGCATCGATGGTCGTGAGATCCGCCTCAATCCGTGCCGAGCGCGCCTGCGCCATGACCTGAGATACCTTTGGCACCGCGATGCCGGCAAGCACCGCGACGATACTGCAGACGACAAGCAGTTCGAGCAGAGAGAAACCTTTGGAATCGAGTTTGAACATGAGAAAATACCTCCTTCTCAACACTGGCCTCTCCAGGCCATAAAACAGTCCAATTTGAATGGACTTTTGCTCTACGCCGATTTACTTCTAGATAAAATACAAATTTCCTTCTTGAAATTACAAAAAATATAAATTTTTCTCAGCGCATAAAAAAAGACTCCTGAAAGATACTTTCAGGAGTCCTGTTTACACTTTGTGGACGTTTTATGTAAATTCTACTTCTCTGCAAGATAGGTGTCCAACGCCTTATCTACAGCGGAAACGAGCTTCTTTCTCGCTTCCTCGAAAGGGATATCGCGGAAACCACAGCCCGCTGCGCGGATGTGCCCGCCACCGCCGAACTGCTTGGAGATAGCAGCGACATCGAGCCCCGTGGAACGCATGCTCACGCGGATCTTCTTCTCCTCTTTCTCCTTCATGACGACGGCGACGTCGGTTCCCTCGATGACGCGGATCATGTCGATGAGCCCTTCTGTATGGGAAAGTTCTGCCATGATCTCGTGGCCGAGAAATACGCCGACGGCATGTCCCTCGTGCCAGACTTCGATATGCGTCATGGCCTGAGCGAGACTCTGCACATCTTCGAGAGGACGCTTCTCCAACGCTTCACTCACGACGTTCGCCTCGACGCCGGCATCCAGCATCTCTGCTGCAGCATGCATCGTATGTGCCGTCGTGTTCGAAAAGCTGAAGAAACCCGTATCGGTCGCCAATCCTGTGTAGATGCACATGGCCATGTCTTTGTTGCCCTGGAAGGGAACACCAAGCAAGGTAATGAGCTCATATAGGATCTCCGCACATGCCGATCGGGTGCCATCGACGTACGTATTTTCTGCCTGGGCATCGTTCGTGACATGATGATCGATGTTGAGCACCTTGGCATCGCAGAGCTTGGCTATACGTCCCGTGCGGTCCGGCGTCGTATCGAGAATCACGAGGAGATCGGCCCGGATCGTTTCCGGGTTCTCCTTATCCGGGCGCTGGATGGTGTCCTGGCCCGGCAGTACGCGGAACACAGGCCGCATATCATCGTCGATGAAGACGCGGCACTTCTTGCCCATCTTCTCCAGGGCGGCCTTGAGTCCCAACGACGAACCGATCGCGTCGCCATCCGGATTGATATGCGTCGTAATGACGATATCTTCTGCTCCTTTCAGGAGCTCTGCCGCTTCACGCAGCGTAATCTTCATGCTTCGCCATCTTCTTTCGTTTCAGCCGGAGTATCCTCCTTCTTTGCTGCCTCATCCCTCTGGATCTGCAGCAGGAGCTCGTGGATATGGGCGCTGTAGTCGAGCGACTTATCCAGTTCAAAGGTAAGCTCTGGCGTGAAGCGCAGCCGGATGCGGTGGCCGATCTCGCGGCGGATAAAACCGAGCGAGCTCTGCAGGCCCTTCCAGCTGTCTGCAATCTGCTGTTCGCTGCCCATGATACTCACGTAGACCTTCGCCTCGCGAAGGTCGCCGGTGCATTCTACGGCGGTGACGGTTACGAACCCGATGCGCGGGTCCTTCAATTCGCGCAGGATGATCTCCGAGATTTCCTGCTTCATAAGCTCCTGGAGTTTTTCTACCCGAAGCTGGCTCATTAGGCTGTCGCCTCCTTCATAGCGGTATTTACGGGAACCGTAAACTTAATCTTCTTTCTTATCTTCTGCCTCGGCAGCAGCTGCGGCTTTCTTCTCTTCCTCCGCTTTGCGGCGCTCAGCAGCGGCTTTATTGGCATCGGCAATCGAGACCTCGACTTCTTCCATCGTGTAAGCCTCGATGATATCGCCCTCGTGGAAATCGCGGAAATCAACGATGGAGATACCGCACTCATAGCCGGCCTGGACTTCCTTGACCTCATCCTTGAAGCGGCGCAGAGAATCGATCTCGCCATCGAAGACCTCGACGTTGTCGCGCAGGATGCGGATCTTGGAGTTGTTGCAGATCTTGCCATCGAGAACATAGGAGCCAGCAACGAGAGCCTTCGAGAATTTCATGACCTTGCGGATCTCGACGCGGCCCTGGATGACCTCCTTGTACTTCGGCTTGAGCATGCCGCTCATGGCATCCTTGACATCATTGATGGCATCATAGATGACACGATAGGTACGGATATCGATGTTCTCCGCCTCAGCTACACGGCGGGCATTCGCATCGGGGTGGACGTTGAATGCGATGATGATGGCGTTCGAAGCCGATGCCAGCATGACATCGGACTCGTTGACGGCACCAACGCCGGAGTGGACGATGGAAACACGGACCTCGTCGTTCTTGTTGAGCTTGAGCAGGGAACTGGAGAGTGCCTCCACAGAGCCCTGCACATCGGCCTTGATGACGATATTGAGGTCTTTGATTTCGCCTTCCTGGATCTGATGGAAGAGATCATCGAGCGAAACTTTCTTCGCCTTGATCTGGTTGTTGCGCTGAAGCTCGATACGCGCCTCAGCGATAGAACGCGCCTGTTTATCCTCCAGGACAGCGAGCACATCGCCGGCAGCCGGGACGTCGTTCAGGCCGAGAATCTCGACTGGAACGGACGGGCCGGCTTTCTTGACGTTGCCGCCGTGCTCGTTGACCATGGCGCGAACCTTGCCATATGTCGTACCGCAGACGACAGAATCTCCGACGCGGAGCGTACCGTTCTGGACGAGGACCGTAGCGACCGGGCCGCGGCCCTTGTCGAGTTTTGCCTCGATGATGACACCGCGGGCATCGCGGTTCGGATTGGCCTTGAGTTCCTGGACCTCAGCGACGAGCAGGACATTCTCGAGCAGATCATCGATACCGATGCCTTTCTTTGCGGAAATCGGCACCATGATCGTATCTCCGCCGTAATCCTCCGGAACAAGCCCCTGCTCCATGAGCTCATTTTTGACGTGATCCGGATTTGCGCCCGGCTTATCGATCTTGTTGATGGCTACGATGATTGGCACATCCGCGGATTTGGCATGGTGGATAGCCTCGATAGTCTGCGGCATGACACCGTCGTCTGCAGCGACGACGAGGATGGCGATATCCGTAATCTGGGCGCCACGTGCGCGCATGGCCGTGAATGCTTCATGGCCCGGCGTATCGAGGAAGACGATTTTCTTACCGTTGCAGTTGACCTGATAAGCACCGATGTGCTGCGTGATACCGCCGGCCTCGTGCTTCGTCACATGCGTATTGCGGATGCGGTCGAGCAGGGACGTCTTGCCGTGGTCAACGTGACCCATGACCGTGACGATAGGCGGACGCGGCTTCAGAGACTTCGGATCGTCCTCGATCTCCGGAATGAGGGTCGGATCGACATCTGGCGGCAGTTCCTCGCAGGAAACGCCAAATTCAGAAGCCACGAGAGCAGCCGTATCAAAGTCGATTTCCTGGTTGATGGTAGCCATGACGCCCATCAGGAAAAGCTTCTTGATGACTTCGGCTGCCGTGCAGCTCATCTTCGAGGCGAGATCCTTGACGGCAATCGACTCGCCGACCTTGATATGCGTCGGACGTGCAATCTCGACCTTCTGCGGCTGGCGCTTAACCTTATCGTGCTTATTCGCACGGCGGTCCTTGCGGTTCTGCTTGCTCGCACGGCGTTCACTGCGCTCCGCGCGCTCCGTGTGGCGGTCGTGCTGATTCCCGCGATCTTTGCTGCGGCGCTCTTTGCGTCCGCCTTCGCCGCGGCCGCCTGCCGGCTCGCTGGCATGTGCCTCCATCGGGCGCGGTGCACTGGCATGCTCCTGCTTGCGCGGCTCATTATGACTTGCCTCGCGGCGGGCATTTTCACGGCGCGCTTTATTCTCGCTCGGCATCGACACGATGCGGAGTCCACGGAACGGCGTATCTTTTTTCGGTTCTTCCACTTTTTTCGGTTCCTCTGGCTTCGGTTCCGCTTTCTTCTCCGGCTTCGTCTCCGGCTTTTGTACCGGTTTTTCCGCCGCTGCCGGTTTTGCCGGTTTCGCCTCAGCCGCCACAGGCTCCGCCTTTTCCTGCTTCTTCGGCTTCTCCTGGACAGGCTTTGCTTCCTGCTTCACCGGATGCATCTTATGCGGCGACGTATGGCCCGGACGGCCATCGGCTACGCTGTAGTCCATGATGCTGTGCTTCTCTTCCGCTTTTTTCTCTTCCTGCTTCTTCTCGAAAGCTTTATGTACGAGGTCGTACTCAGCCTGGCCTACGCTGGAGAAGTTATTGCTCACCTTAAAGCCGTTCTTGTTCAGAAAGCTCACCAGTGCCTTGCTGTCCGCATGGAATTCTTTTGCCAACTCATAAACTCTGTATGTTTTCGACATTAATCCACCCCCGATGGTTTATCTCATATGCAAATCCTCCAGCAGCTCGCCGAGCCGTTTGGCGAAACCGTCATCCGTCAGGGCCGCAATCGCACGGAACCCTTTGCCGAGACAGCCTCCCAGGCTCTCACGATCCAATAATTCTGTATAAGGAAGTCCATATTTATCGGCCAATTTCCGGCCATTTTTCTTTGTCTCATCTGCGGCATCTGCTGCGACAAGCAGCATCACCGCTTTCTTCTCCTTTGCCGCCTGCTCGACAACAAAGGAACCGGATACGATCCGCCGTGCCCGCTGTGCCATGCTCAGCAGGTTCGTGATACGCTGTTCTGCCGTAATCGCCATATCACTTACCGCCCTCTGTATCCACATTTTCATTGGCATCCAGCTGAGTACGGAGTTCTGCCTCGAGCTGCGCATAGATTTCCGGCGCGATACGTCCTTCAAAAGAACGCTCCAGGCCGTGATTCTTGCGCGCCTCAGCAAAACAGTCCATGTTCTTGCAGATATAGGCGCCGCGTCCGGGCTTTTTCCCCGTAACATCTACGGAGTATTCCCCCTCTTTGCTGCGCACGATGCGGAGCATATCCTTTTTCGGATGGCTCTGACGGCAGCCAAGGCACATCCGCTGTGGGATCTTCTTTGTTTTCATCGCAATCACGCATCGCTCTCTGCGGTGAAGGACTCATCGCTCTCGACCTGAACTTCGTTCATGCCGGCCTCAAGCTCCTCGCCCTCTGCCTGGGACACGCTCTTGATGTCGATCTTCCATCCCGTGAGCTTGGCGGCGAGGCGGGCATTCTGGCCCTCTTTGCCGATAGCCAGGGAAAGCTGATAGTCCGGTACGACAACGCGGGAGACTTTTTCTTCCTCGTTGACGGCAACGGAAACGACTTTTGCCGGGCTCAGTGCATTGGCAATGAACTTTGCGGAGTCCTCATTCCATTTGACAATATCGATTTTCTCGCTGCCGAGCTCATCGACGATGGCCTGTACGCGCATGCCCTTATGGCCGACGCAGGAGCCGACCGGGTCGACATCCGGGTCGTTCGACCAGACGGCAATCTTGGAGCGGTTGCCCGGCTCACGGGCAACGGACTTGATCTCAACGATACCCTCACCGATTTCCGGTACTTCCAGCTCGAACAGGCGTTTCAGAAGGCCTGGATGCGTGCGGGAAACCACGATCTGCGGTCCCTTCGTCGTGCGCTTCACTTCAACAATATAGGCCTTGATGCGATCGCCATGCTGGTATGTCTCGGTCGGGATCTGCTCTGCCGGCGTGAGGACAGCTACGGTCTTGCCGAGATCGATATAAACGTTGCGGTTCTCGACGCGCTCGACGAGACCGGTCACGATATCGCTCTCACGGCTTGAGAACTCCTCGTAGATAATGCCGCGCTCAGCTTCGCGGATCCGTTGCACGACGACCTGCTTTGCCGTCTGTGCGGCTACGCGGCCGAAGTTTGCCGGCGTGACCTCGATTTCGATGACATCACCGACTTCGTACTCCGGCTTGATCGTACGCGCCTGCGCCAGCGAAATCTGTTCGATTTCGTTCTCCGGCTCCTCAACGACCGTCTTGATTGCGTAGACATGATACGTACCCGTTTCGCGGGAGAGCGTCACACGCACATTCTGTGCGGAACCGAAATTCCGCTTGTAAGCCGTGATGAGAGCTGCCTCGATGGCCTCAAAGAGGACTTCGGCATCTATACCTTTTTCCTCGGCAAGCTCGTGCAGCGTAGCAAGGAATTCCTGCCCCTGTTCCTGCGGTGTCGGTTTCTTTGCTGTTTTTCTTGTTCTAGCCAAGATTACTATCCTCCCAATGTTTAAAAATCAATATGCAGACGGATCTGTGCGATCTTATCCCAAGGGATCTCGCGCTCATCCAGATGCAGGACTTTCGTGTCTGCATCGTAGCCAAGTAACACGGCCGTGAACGCTTTCTCCCCATCGATCGGCGCATAGAGCGTGACATCGACGTCCTTGCCCTGCTCGCGGACGAAATCGCGTTCCTTGCGCAGGACACGGTCGATACCCGGCGAAGATACCTCCAGGATATACTGGTCCGGTACAACATCCTCCTCATCGAGGCGGTCGCTCAGCTTCTCGCTGAGTGCCTGGCAGTCCTCGATGTCGATGCCGCCGTCCTTATCGATATAGACGCGCAGATACCAGTCACTGCCCTCCTTGACGTACTCGACGTCGACGAGTTCTATGACATCCTGCCCGGCCAGCAAGTCTTCAGCCATTGCCATAACGGCATCTTCTACCTGCCGTTTTGCCATAGGAACACCTCCATCTCTTTTGCCCTACATAAGAGAAAGAGCGGGTAAACACCCGCTCTTTCTATGAAAAAGCTTTAATTATCAAATCACCGTTCATTACTGAACTAGGAAAATTATAGCACGGGCAAAGAGCTTTGTCTAGTGCCCGTGCTAAAAAATCAAGGGAAGTTTTGCACCATCAGATGATGTTGTTGTCTTTCAGAACTTCCTGAACGCTTGCTGCACTCTTCTTGAGGAGCTCTACCTCTTCATCCGTAAGGACCGGAGCAATGCGTTTTACGACGCCGTCCTTGCCGATGACGCTCGGCAGCGAAAGGGAAACATCTTTCAGGCCATACTCACCATGCAGCGGCATGGAAACCGGCGTGACCATATGCTCATCGAAGAACACAGCCTTCGCGAGGCGGCAGGCGCCCATGGCGATACCCGTATTCGTCCAGCCCTTCGACTCGAGGACATCGTAAGCCGTCTCAACGACTTCATGACCGACCGCTGCGCGGTCCAGCGGCTTCTCGTGGTCATAGTAGTTATCGAGCTGATCGATAGGAACGCCGCCGATGTGGAGAAGGCTCCATGCAGGGAAAGCGGAGTTGCCGTGCTCGCCGAGCATATACGCCTGGATATCTGCCGGATTCACATGATAATGCTTGCCGACAATGTATTTGAAACGCATCGTCTCGAGCGTCGTGCCCGTGCCGAACAGGCGGCCCTCCGGATAATCGAACTTCGTGGCTGCGAGGTGCACCATGACATCGAGCGGATTCGTAATCATGATGAATACCGCGTCCGTCGTGTATTTCACGACATTTGCCATAATCTCTTTCATGACTTTCGTATTCTCACGGGCGAGGCTTAGGCGCTCATGGCTCACGCCAGCCTGGATGCTCGGGCCTGCTGCGCAGATGATCACATCCGTGTCTTTCAGGTCTTCCCAGCTGCCGGAGTAGACGTTCATGCCCGGTGTCAGATCTGCGGACAGGGAATGCATGGCATCGAGAGCCTCACCATGTGCCACCCCCGGCTTCGTATCAATGCAGACAATCTCCGGTGCCAGCTGGCAGGCAATCGCGCGTGCGAGCACAGCGGAACCGACATGGCCAAGGCCCAGGATAGCAAGTTTGTGTGTACGTTTCATGAAATAATCCCCTTTCTGCAACCATCGGAGCAGGTTTACAAAGAGCTGGTAAAATTACGCTTATTTATTTGATTTTTATTCTCTATGTCCTGCTGTTGGATACAATATTACCACTGTAGACATTCTTTGTCAATGACCGATGAGAAAAAAAGCACCACCCGGAAAAGGTGGTGTGGAAACCGTCATCCGATGCCCGCGAAAAGGTCGAGCTGATCGCTCTCGCTCATGCCTTCGAGGCAGCCATGCTGGCGGAGAATTTCGATATTTGTCTTGGAAATGCCGGAGCGGATGCGGAGATTCTCAATGGATGTGAATTCGCCATCTTCTCGCGCCTCCACAATCGCATCAGCAGCTTTCGCGCCCATGCCCGCCAGGCTCGCAAACGGTGGCAGAAGACTGTCGCCATCGATGATGAACTTCTCTGCACCGGAACGATAGAGGTCGACATGCTCGCAGTTGTAGCCACGCAGGTACATCTCCCAGGCGAGCTGCAGCACGATAAGCGTCGCATTCTGCTTCGCATCCAGCTTCTTGATCTTTGCCGCCGCGTTGAGCTCATCGATCTGGCTCTTGACATAATCCTTGCCGCGCGCAATGACGTTCGCGTCGAACTCATCTGCGCGGATGGAGAAATAGGCGGCGTAATACGCGAGCGGATAATGTACCTTGCAAAAGGCAATGCGGTACGCCATCATGACATACGCCGTGGCATGCGCACGCGGGAACAGGTACTTGATCTTCTGGCACGACTCGATAAACCAGTCCGGAATCTTGCCATCGCGGAGTTTCTTCTCGACGTCCGGTGCGATACCGCGGCCCTTACGCACTTTCTCCATCGTCTTGAAGGAAAGCAGCGGCTCTATGCCGTGATGGATGAGATACATCATGATATCGTCACGTGCCGAGATAGCGTTCTTGATCGTGCAGGTACCGGCACGGATCAGATCCTGCGCGTTGCCGAGCCAGACATCCGTGCCATGCGAGAAGCCCGAAATACGCACGAGGTCCGAGAACACATTCGGCTGTGTATCATCGATCATCTGGCGCGTGAATGGCGTGCGGAACTCTGGAATGCCGAACGTCCCCGACGTTGCCCCGAGCTCGTCCGGCGTGACGCCGAGCGCCTGCGTGCCGTGGAAAATCGACATCGTAGCGGGGTCGTCGAGCGGAATCGTCTTCGGGTCGCGGTGCGTGAGATCCTGCAGCATGCGGATAACCGTCGGATCATCGTGGCCGAGGATATCGAGCTTGACGAGACGGCTGGAAATCGAATGGTAATCGAAATGTGTCGTAATCGTCGGGCTGTTCACATCGTTGGCCGGATGCTGGATCGGCGTGAAGAAATGCACGTCCATGTTGCGCGGCACAACCATGATGCCCGCAGGATGCTGGCCCGTCGTCGACTTGACACCCATGCACCCGTGTGCGAGATGGTCGATATAGGAGATGTGCTTGCGTACGCCCTTCTCCTCGAAATACTTCTTGACATAGCCGAATGCCGTCTTATCCGCGACCGTCTGGATAGAGCCAGCCTTGTAGACGTTATCCTTGCCAAACAGGACCTCGGTGTATTTATGCGCCACCGGCTGATACGTACCCGAGAAATTCAGGTCGATATCCGGAACCTTATCACCATCGAAGCCAAGAAATACGGCAAATGGGATATCATGGCCGTCCTTGATGAGCGGCGTGCCGCAGACCGGACAGACCTTGTTCGGCAAATCGTAGCCGCAGCCGTACGAACCATCCGTGATGAAATGGCTGTATTGGCAGTGCGGGCAGCGGTAATGCGGTGGCAGCGGATTGACCTCCGTGATGCCGATCATCGTCGCGATGAACGACGAACCGACCGACCCTCGGGAGCCGACAAGGTAACCATCGTCATTCGACTTCTTCACGAGGCGCTGCGCGATGAGGTACAGGGAGGAAAAGCCATGTGCGATAATCGGCTTGAGTTCCTGTTCGAGACGGTCTTCGACGATCTTCGGCAGGTTGTCCCCATACATCTTCTTTGCCCGGGCGTACGAAGTCTCGCGTATCTCATGATCGGCGCCGGGCAGTGCCGGGGAATAAAGCTCATCCGGAATCGGCTTGAACTTTTCGATGGACTCTGCGATCTTGCGTGGATTCGTCACGACCGCCTCATAAGCTTCTTCCTCCCCGAGATACTGGAACTCCGCCAGCATCTCCTCCGTCGTGCGCAGGTAGATGGGCGGCTGATGATCCGCATCGCTGAAGCCCTTGCCCTTCTGGATAATGGCGCGGTAAATCGAATCCTCCGGATTGAGGAAATGCACATCGCAGGTCGCGACGAGCATCTTGCCGAGCTTCTTCGCCAGTTCGGCCACCTTCATATTGATGGCAATGAGGTCCTCATCGCTTTGGAAATTCGTATATTTCGGATCGCGGACGAGGAAATCATTGTTATGGATCGGCTGGATCTCCAGATAATCGTAGAACGAGGCAATCTCTAAGAGTTCCTCGTCCGGTGCGCCGTGCTCGATGGCCTGTATGAGCTCACCCGCCTCGCAGGCGGAGCCGATGAGCAGGCCATCGCGGTACTCCTCGATGATATGCTTCGGCAGGCGCGGACGGCGGTAGAAATACTTCATATGCGAAAGCGAAACCAGCTGATAAAGGTTCCTCAGCCCGTTCGGATTCTTGGCCAGGAAGATGATGTGGTTCGCCTTGCCCGCCTTGTAATCGCCGTCCCCGCAGAGATAGCCCTCCATGCCATAGATGATCTTGGTATCGAGCTTCGCGGCGCATTTTGCGGCATTTGGAAACGCCTGCACGACGCCGTGATCCGTAATCGCAACCGCCGGCCAGCCCCAGCGGTTCGCCGTCGTGATCAAATCCTCCACGGAGTCGACGGCATCCATGTCGCTCATCGTCGTATGCGCATGGAGCTCGACGCGCTTGACCTCCGCATGGTCTTCCCGGAGTTTCTTCTCTTTCTTCGCGAGGCTGTCGATAAAAAGCACATACTCGTTCTGATAGGTATCGAAACGGACAGAACCCCGTACGCGCACATACATGCCCTCCTTGAGTTTTCCCATGACGGTCTCAAGGTCCTCATCATCGCCGCTCTTGCCGCGTTTCGGCTTGAAGAACTTCTTGCAGCTGATGCCGTTCGTCTCGTCCGTGATGCAGAAGGTGAGCAGCTGCGTGCCCGTTTTGAACGAGATGGTCTTGAGGCCGGAGCCCGGACCCTCGCCGATGAGGCCTTCCAGGATGATGTTCTTCATCTCGCCGTCGATCTCGGCAATCTTCTTCGCCTCGCCGTTCACGCCGCGACCGAAGATCAGGTTGCCAGCAGCCTGCACGACCACGGGCTTACGGACATCATCCGCAGCAGAGGATTTCCTGTGTGCTGGCGATGACTTCGCTGCCGACGACCGGCTGGCAGGTGCTTTTTTCCTTGGTGCAGCTGCCTTCTTATGCTCAGCCATCTCTCGGCGGACTGCGGCGCGATACTCCTTCGTTTGGAAGCTGTCGTCGACATGGACGTCCTCCAATGCCTCCGCACTCGCCTCACAGACGAAAGAGCAGCGGTAGCCGATAATCTGCTCGAGATGGTTCTCGAGTGCAGGAATGACATCATGCCCCTCTATGATTTCCTTGCCGAACTCACCAGGAACCTCAAGCAGAATCTGATTTCCCTTTACGTGGTAGTGCGAGCGCTTCAGCACCTGCAGGACAATGATATTATCCTGCGTGCAGCGATGCACGAGTTTCGGCCAGACCCGCCCGAGAGCATCCTCGATATCGACGACATCCTGATAAATGTCAACAGCTGAGAGCCCGCAGTTGGCCGCGATATAGGCTGCCGCTTCCTCAATCAGATGATCGGGAAGCAGCCGCTGCGTGGCAACTGCGATCTCCCAGCTGTTCGTCTCTGGTGACACCTCGACATGCCGGATCGAGACCGCATCAAGCAGGCCGGTCTCCTCATCGGAGATGTCCATACCCGCTACGAGGCGGGCAAACATATTCGGATGATCCGGTACGATCCGATATTTATGCATGCCTTATTTCTCCTCCGGTGCTTTTCCGCCCTGTGACGGATCGCTGATACGCTTATCGGCAAACTGGATATGTGCCGTGAGCCATTTCGCCAGGAAGTCAAGAATATCACCAATATACTTATCCTGATTCTCGTCAACTTTCTTGAGATCGATGGCTTCGAGCTTTGCAACAAAGAGCTTATGCGCGCGCTTCTCACTCCAGATATGCTGGAAATCGATGCTCTCCATGTACTCCTCTTCATGCGCGAAATGCGTCTTCGTATATTCGCGCAGTTCCTCGATGACGTCGACGATCTTATCGTACTTATCCGTCACGAGCTCATCATGGAGCAGGTCGTAAGTCTGGTTCGCGAGCTCAAAAAGATGCTCATGTTCCTCATCGATGAACTCAATGCCCGTCAGGAAATCTTTGGTGAATTCATACTTCATGGTTAACACTCTTCTCCCCTATCAGCGTGCGGATCCGTTCCATGATCTGCTGCGTATCAGAACCAGCAAGCACACGCTTTGCACATACCCTTGGACTGACGGCCAGTACGATGCCGTCACCATTGTAAAGCATGGCATCGAACTGAAGCATGCTCCAGTCCGATGTATGATAATAAAGCCGCACAGGAGCTACATAAGCAGAAACGCCGTAAACCGGCTCATGGAACGTAACACGCAGCATTGCGCCGCCCTCTTCTTCTGCCGGATGGTACCATGCCTTTTCGGCATCCATCGCATAGCTTGCCATCGCATCCTCTCCCACGGGAATCCACTCCGCGCCGAGCGCAGTCGGCAGGCACGCGAAAAGACCGAGCAGGACAAGCAGGAATAAACGTTTCATCGAAATCACCTTCCCTTAAAAAGATGCTTCCAATCTCCTACGATAGGCGGTTATATTCTATTGTGGGGCATCCCCGTTCCGGCCGCTTGGAGCAATCAGAACCGCATGCTGTTGCCGAGGCCGTAGATCATCAGGAACCCAACGAGAATCAGGAACGCACTGCCGAAAATATACATGAGCAGCATTCCTGTCCCAAGGATCTTGCCATTGCTGAGTTTCTTGACCGGGTAATCTTCATGGACAACATACCCTCCCATTGTCAGGTAGCCTCCAAGCAGGAAACCGAAGCCGCAGACCAGCAGCAGGCCGATGATCACTTCTATGGGCGGCATGGGAATCATCTTCTTTCTCTATTTTCTCGAACCGACAAGTTTCGGCAATCAACCATTATCCGCAGATACGAAAAGTCCACGATAACGAGGTTCTGTTACGCGGCAGATCTGGTTCAGCCGCTCTCCGTACATGGCATCGAACACAGCGGGCCAATAAGGCAGTTCGTTGAGGCTGTGCACCTTCGTATACCAGGAACCATCATCAAAGACGATGATCTGATAATAGATGCTCTCGTCCTCTGGCTCCTCAGAAGCCATATCCTCCTCCATGAGGTCCCGTTCTGCCGATGCCGACCTGGCAACATCCGCCAGGATGCGCCGCTCGTCCTCCAGCCGGGCAAAGATGATATGCAGGCTGCGATGATGGCGGAATGCCTCCGTACGGATCTCCAGCTCGTACTGCTCCGCAATAGACTGCAGGTTCTTCTCTATCGTGACGAGAGGCAGAGTGCGGATTCCCAATGCCTTGATAACCTGAACGATAATGTCTGCTAACATAGTTCCTCACAGTATCCGATATGGTACGGAATAAAGAGCCTGCGCATATCGATGCACCCCTTGGTCCGTGCGCCGATAGTCGCAAAGCACACTCTTCATCTTCCTTATAGTATTCGAAATGGAGAGGGCTTTTTCCTGCAAATTATTTTTTTATTCTTCGCCGATGATGCGGACCTCCGGATGAAGCTCGACGCCATGCGCTTCTTTGACCTGGCGCTGTACCTCATGGATGAGCCCGAGGACATCGGCAGCTGTCGCATTGCCCTTGTTTACGACAAAGCCGGCATGCTTCGTCGAAACCTGTGCACCGCCGACTGAAAGGCCCTTGAGCCCCGTCTGGTCGATGAGTGTGCCCGCAAAATAGCCCTTCGGGCGCTTGAACGTGCTACCCGCGCTCGGCATCTCAAGCGGCTGCTTGCTCTCGCGGCGATGCGTATAATCCGCAATCTTTGCCTCAATGGCTGTCTTTTCTCCCGGCTCGAGCAGCAGTTCCGCTTCACAGATGGCTTCCCCGTTCTCCTGGAAGACGCTGTGTCGGTAGCCGAGATCCAGCTGCTCACGCGTGTACGTGCGGATTTCGCCATTCCGCGTCACCGTGCGGACCCTGTCGGCAACGTTTTTCATTTCGCCATCATAGGCGCCGGCATTCATGAAAAGCGCACCGCCGATGCTGCCCGGGATGCCGCAGGCGAACTCGAGTCCCGTGAGGCTGTGCTCCGCCGCGCATGCCGAAACGTCCTGGAGCAGGGCACCGGCACCGGCGATGATGCGGTTCCCTTCCGCGCGCACATAGGACATCGGGCTGTTAAACTTCACGACAGCGCCGCGGATGCCCTTATCGCGCACCAGAACGTTCGAACCATTGCCGAGGATCACGAGCGGAACCTCGTATTCATGGATGAGGCTCAGGATTTTCTGCGCCTCCTCTACGGAGCCCGGAAAAATGAGGAAGTCGGCCGGACCACCGATCTCGAACGTCGTGTGGAGCTTCATCGGCTCATCCATGAGGAACTGCTCCGGCTTCAGGAAAGCCTGGCAGGAAGCGATAAATTTTTCTTTCGCTGCATTATCCAATGCTATCTTACCCCTTATCTATTGTCAAAAAGGACACGGTACGCCGTCAGAGGCTCCCCGCATCCCAACTTTTTTCTTCAGTCCACCTGCTTGCCATCGATGCGCAGGCCTGGGCCTTCGTATTCGAGCCCCGGGAAACCGAGCTGACGCTCTGCCTCGAAGGCCACGATGGCCACCGAGTTCGACAGGTTCAGGGAACGCGCTCCCTTAACCATGGGAATGCGAACGCTGTGGTCCCAGTTCGCCTTCAGGATTTCCTCTGGGATGCCTGCCGTCTCCTTGCCGAAGACGAGCATGTCATCGGGCTGGTAGTGGATGTCCGTATAGCAGTGCGCCGCCTTCTTCGATAAATAATAGAAGTTATGGCCCGCATACTCCTTGAGTACCTCATCGAAATTCTCATGATAATGGATCTTGACGAGATGCCAATAATCGAGGCCGGCACGTTTCAGATGCTTGTCATCCGTCGAGAAGCCGAGCGGCTTCACCAGATGCAGCTCAATGCCCGTATCCGCGCAGGTACGCGCGATATTCCCCGTATTACCCGGAATCTCCGGTTCTATCAGAACGATATGCAAAAAACACACCTCGAAATGCATAGATTTTCTGCCCGCGGGCAAATCCCTGCAGGCGTACCTATTATAGCCGATTTTCTACGCCATGACAAGAAGTCTCACGTCCTTTAACGTGCAAGTAGGACGTACACAAAACGGTAAACTCTTTCGTTCCTGCACGTCGGTATGCTATACTATACATACACGATGACTTGAAATTTATCCGGATAGCTGGTTTTTGCATATGAAAAAATTTCTTCTTTTTGCAGGCATCATCCTGTTCTTCACGATTACCTCCCTCTTCGTGGCGGAAAAAACGGACGTACTCGGTCTCTCCGAGCGCACGTTTACGCCAGAATTTTCGGAGCGGGACGGACGTCTGACGCTTTCCTGGGAGCGATTGCCGTATCCCTGTTTCTACAAAGTAGAAACGCTTTCTCCTACGACAGGTCTTGTTGAGGGAGAGCCGGCATACCATCCTATCACGAGCGGCTACACGATGCGTTCCTCCTATGAGACGCCGACTACGGCGATTCCCGTCGTCTACCGTGTGACCGCCTACGGTATGTTCGGCGCACTCACGAAGCCATCTGAGCCGATCCCGCATCCGAACTACGACGAGAAAAATCCGCATCCCGTCCTCATTTATCACTACGATGACGAGAATCCGGCCAGCCTCATGCCTTTCCTGGTCTGGCATAAAGTGCCGAATGCCGTCTGCTACGAAGTCGAGCTCCTCTCCGCCCCGCCTGCCGCAGAGGGAGGAACGGCCCACGACAAGGCATCTCATCTCGAGAGCACGCATGAAATCTTTACGAACGGCTGGCAGGCCGACCTCAGGAAATACCGGGACCGCAAGACCATATGGTACCGCGTTCGCGCCCTCGGCCTGCATCTCAACGCTATCGGGGAATGGTCAGAGTCGGAGGCGATCGTCATCGACCCGGCCCGTCAGGCCCCGACAGCCCCCCTGCTCAACAACTTCGATGATATGCCTGATACGCGCCAGCCGGACTATCCGGTCTACCACTGGATTCCGCTGCACGGCATCATGCACTACGAGGTCGAACTGCTGACAGAACCGCCCGAGCAGGAACATGGGAACAGCCCCGACCCGAAGCGCGTATGGGCCCGCACGGTGAACAGTGCAACGGCTTGCTACGACGAGTATGCCCGCCCCTATGCCGGTGACTACTATTGGCGCGTGCGCGCGCTTGGCAAAGACAACCGCCCCATCGGAACGTGGTCCGACACCTCCCATTTCATCGTTGACTCCCATGCGACGCGCATCGACTGTGCCGCCCTCGGCGACAGCATCACGCACGGCGGCGGTGCCGTCTCCTACTCACCCGCTGAACTCGAGTACAGCTACCTCACCTATCTCGATTTCCCCTGCCTGAACCTGGGGCGCAGCGGTGACACGTCGCATACGACACTGCTGCGCTTCGATAACGATGTCCTGCCCTACCAGCCACGCAACCTCATCATCATGACGGGCTCGAACTCCCTGCGTGCCCCGGATATCTCCGCCAGCTCCGTGCTCGCCGATCTCCGGGCCATCGATGAGAAATGCAAGGCAAACGACATCCGCCCGATTTACCTCACCCTCATGCCGATAAATCCCCAAAACATCCGCTACGCCTTCCACACAGACACGGATCCTCTCTGGCATCAGAAACTCGACACCATCAATGACTGGATTCGCAGCCAGCCCTACCATATCGACCTCGAACCATATTTCTACGATGCCTCGCATACGGTTCTCGACACGGGATTTTCCATCGACGGCCTGCACGGCGACATCCGCGGCAAGATGCTCATGGGCGAAATCATCAATATGCATCAGGACCTGCTGAGAAAAGAATAAAAAAGCCGTTACTCATCATGGGAAGCTGCCTCTCATGATAGGTAACGGCATATTTTATGGTTCAATCACAAAATCTGTGGGATGAATAATCCCTATACATAATTCATGTTGCAAAAAAGGAGGACCTCCCGTAAGATATGGATATGCATCTAGCAA
>OMYB01000012.1 GCA_900315155.1 uncultured Selenomonadales bacterium
GGGACATGATGAATCTCCTTTCAATTGGTACCTTCAGTATACCACGAGATTCATTATAAAGGCGGCTGGGATATGTCTTAATTCATGGTGCCATTATAGCGGCTGGACACGTTCAGGATAAAAGCGATAGATATCGCCGTTTGCCAGTAAAGTGTCCATGTGGTCAAGGAAACGAATCCGGTTGCGGATATAGCCATACTGGCGTTTATCCATAGCCTTGAGACTTTTCAAGGTGATTTTGCCGTCGTGGATGCGATTATAGCCTTTGAGGCCGAGAAAGGGGCGTTCCCTGGTAATATGCTGGATGCCGATGAGATGGCAAAAGGCTTCGCGGTAGAAATACACTTTGACGGTTTTGTTGTTCGCCAGGTGGTAAGCAAAGTAACGGTCACAGAGTGCCGAGTTGTAGTAATCTTGCAGTTCCTTCAGCGTGAGCATGGGCAGGAAAACCTCGCAATCGTACAAAATGAATAGGGAGACGCGTGCGCGTCTCCCTATGATGAGCAGCGGTGAATACCCCTACCTTCACCGACGGTCGACTCCGTTGGATATTTAACGTCCCCAACGGAAGGGAAGGCTGCAGCTGCTCGTAGCAACCATATCTTTACTTGTATTATACTGAATATAAAGACTAAAAGCAAATGAATTTTTTTGGTGGTGACAGATGATGAAACGGGAAAAACGCGTGCCGCGGCGGCGGTTCCGGGAGTTCGCGGCGGCTGGGGGATGGACAGAGGCTCTGCTGGGCAGTGAAGTAGATGAGATTATTGCTGGCGGAGATGTTGATAATTCACTTTTGGTGGAGGTAGGCAAAAGCACTATGTTGCAGCTATCCATGACTTCGCGAGCGCCTGGGGGATGCCGGCGGACCTCCTTGAAACGGTCATCTCGCTCTACGACCCGGCTGTGCCCGACACCATTCCACGCCTCGACGACATCCGCGAAACACTCGACTATGATAAGGCGACCGACAAACACGGTCAGGACTTCTTCGACCATAGCGGCGCCCTGGAGGAGAGCCTCCCTCAGTGGATTCGCGAAACGCAGGCGAAATACCACGACTGAAGCACCAGTTGTGAGTCGAAATCGTCGAGATGGGGCATTGGTATCATGCGTTTTTTGCAGGATTTTGTAAGTGCTTTGTAGAATTGACTAAGGAAACGTTGATTGCTAAGTGAGTCCTGATTGCCTAAAAACGACAACGGATAATTACGGAGGGTGTAGTTATGGCAAAGTATGCGTTTATTACGGGGGCTTCGAGTGGGATTGGCCGGGCTACGGCGTTGGCTTTGGCGGCGAAGGGATATGATCTCGTCATCGCGAGCCGCAATATGAGCAAGCTGCAGGCGGTCAAGACGGATGTCGAGGCAAAGTGCTCGGTGAGCGTGACGCCGGTGGTGCTGGATGTCACGGATCCGGCGGCGATTCATGAGGTCACGAAAAAGGTGCTCGCTGATTTTGGCGCGCCGGATGTGCTCGTGAATGACGCCGGGCTCGCACGCGGACTGGAGTCCTATGAGAAGTCGCAGGAGCAGGATATCCTCGAGATGATCGATACGAACATCAAGGGACTGTTCCTCGTCACGCATGATTTCCTGCCGGCCATGGTCGAGCGCAATACGGGGCATATCGTGAACCTCGGCTCCACGGCCGGGCTCTATGCCTATGCCGGTGCTGCCGTCTACTGCGCATCGAAGGCCGCCGTCAAAACGTTCGGCGATGGCGTCCGCATCGATGTCATCGATACGGATATCAAGGTCACGACCATCCAGCCGGGCATCGTCGAGACGCCGTTCTCCACGGTGCGTTTCCACGGGGATAAAGAGCGTGCCGCTGGTGTCTATGCCGGCGTCGAGGCGCTGACCCCGGAGGATATCGCCGACGTCATCGCCTATACGGTCGGTCAGCCCCGCCGCGTGCAGATCAGCGATGTCGTCATCATGGCGAACCAGCAGGCGACGGGCTTTATGGTCAGCAAACATCCGAAAAAATAAAGTACGATGCTATCGTCGATATCGCATGCCGCGCGCTGTTTTGGTGCGCGGTTTTTGCGTTTGTGCCGCGATGGTTTACAGGCATGGTATGGATGCGGTATAATATAAGGACGTATGAACGATATAGAGGTGTTTGTTTTATGAAGATCGATCAAGATGTATTAGTCAAGCGCTTTCAGGATTATATTTCGTATAACACGCAGTCGGATGAGGAGAACGACCAGGTATGGCCGTCGACAGACTGCCAGATGGTCCTCGCGAAGCATATCGCGGAGGAACTGCGCGGCATGGGGCTCGAGGATGTCGAGCTCGACGAGCATGCGTACATCATGGCGACGCTGCCTGCTAACGGCTGCGATGATGCGCCGGTCGTGGGCTTTATCGCGCATCTCGACACGTCGCCGGATGCTTCGGGCGAGCATATCCAGGCGCACATCGTCAAGGACTACGACGGCAAGGATATCGTGCTGAATCAGGAGAAAAACATCGTTTTCTCGACGGAGACGTTCCCGGAAATCCTGCGCTACAAAGGCCAGGACATCATCATGACCGACGGCACGACGCTGCTCGGTGCCGATGATAAGGCCGGCGTCACGAGCATCATCAGCGCCGTGGAATACCTGCTCCAGCATCCGGAAATCAAGCACGGCGAGATCCGCATCGGCTTTACGCCGGATGAGGAGACGGGCCGCAGTGCTGCGAAATTTGACGTTGAGAAATTCGGCGCAGACTTTGCCTACACGGTGGATGGCGGCGAGATCGGCGGCCTGGAGTATGAGAACTTCAATGCGGCCAACCCGGTCATCACGTTCCACGGTATCAGCACGCATACGGGCTCGGCAAAGGGCAAGATGAAGAACGCCCTGACGCTCGCGTGCGAGTGGCAGCAGATGCTCCCCGCCGGCGAGAAACCGGAGTACACGGAGGGCTACGAGGGCTTCTTCCATGTCTATAAACTGGAGGGTGGCTGCGAGAAAGCCGTCATGCACATGCTCGTGCGCGATCACGACAAGGCGAAGTTCGAAGCGCGCAAGGCCACGCTCGACAAGATGGCTGCCTTCTTCAACGACCGCTACGGTGCAGGTACGGTGGAAATCGAACCGCATGATGTCTACTACAACATGCTCGAGAAAATCGAGGATGGCAATATGTACGTCGTTGAGCTCGCGAAGCAGGCGATGGAAAGCCTCGGCATCCAGCCGGATATCCAGCCGATCCGCGGCGGTACGGACGGTGCACAGCTTTCGTTCCGCGGCCTGCCGTGCCCGAATATCTTCACGGGCGGTGCAAATTTCCACGGACGGTTCGAGTATCTGCCGGTGCAGTCCCTGCAGGCCGCCGCGAACACGGTGCTTGCCATCATGGAGCTGGCCGGTAAACGGAAAAAGTAAGGAGAACGGATAACATATGGCATTACTGGACGTCCGCAAGGCTGGCGACCCCGTGCTGAAAGAGGTCTGCAAGCCGGTGGAGAAGATCGACAAGAATCTCAAGAAACTGCTCGACGATATGGCCGATACGATGTACGAGAACGACGGCGTCGGCATTGCGGCGCCGCAGGTCGGCGTTGACATCCGGGCCATCGTCATAGACTGTCAGGATGATCACGGTCTCATCGAGCTTATCAACCCGGTCATCACGTTCCGCGAGGGCAGTGAGGTCGATACCGAGGGGTGTCTCTCTGTGCCGAACATTTTCGGCGAGGTGGAGCGCGCAGCCCGGGTAAAGGTGGAGTTCCTGAACCGCCGCGGCAAAAAGCAGCACCTCACGGCGACAGGCCTTTTGGCGCGCTGCATCCAGCATGAGTGCGATCACCTGGAGGGTCAGCTCTTCATCGATATCGCGCAGAGCATCCACAGGGGGAAGGACGATTGAAAAAGTTCCGTGTGATTTTCATGGGGACGCCGGAGTTCGCTGTTCCGTGCCTTGCGGCGCTGCATGCGTCGTGCGAGGTGCTCGGCGTCGTGACGCAGCCGGATAAGCCGCGCGGCCGTGGCAAGAAGCTCATACCGACGCCGGTCAAGGCGTGGGCGGCAGAGCATGGCCTGCCCGTATGGCAGCCGGAAAAGGTCAAGACGGAGACATTCACGTCGTTTCTCGAGGAGCAGAAGCCCGACCTTATCGTGGTCGTGGCTTTTGGCCAGATCCTCTCACAGCGTATCCTCGATATCCCGCCGTACGGATGCATCAACGTGCATGCATCGCTGCTGCCGCGCTACCGCGGTGCCGCGCCGATGCAGTGGTGCGTCATCAACGGTGAGAACAAGACCGGCGTTACGACGATGTTCATGGACGCAGGCCTCGATACGGGCGACATGCTGCTGAAAGCAGAGTTTCCGATCGGGGAGGATACGACGCTCGAGGAGGTCCACGACGGCCTCATGGGCATGGGGGCAAAGCTCCTCATGGAGACGCTCGAAGCACTCTCCGATGGCACACTCGAGCGTCACCCGCAGGAGGGCGAGTCGAACTATGCCCCGATGCTCACGAAGGAGACGGGGCATATCGACTGGAGCAAGCCGGCGGAGGAGATTCACAATCTCGTGCGCGGCCTGAATTCTTGGCCGGGTGCATATACGTACCTCAATGGTCAGAAGTTCAAGATCTGGCGCACGAAGGTGACGGAGAAAGCGGCGCAGGCTGCCCCGGGTACGATTCTCACGGCGGACAAGGCAGACGGCCTGCGCGTCGCTGCGGGAGACAAGGTGCTCCAGATTCTCGAGCTGCAGGCTCCGGGCAAGAAGAAGATGGCGGCGGCCGATTATCTGAATGGTCACGGCATCGAGCTTCCGGCGGTTTTTGACGTGGCAGCGGAGTGATTTCCAATAGGGTTTCCATCTTTTAGCGGAGGCAATATAAAAACCGATGCAGGAAAAGAAAAAATTCGTAGTACCGGGGCGGCCGAAAAAGCGGCTGTTCCTCGGTTTGATTTTGGGTACGACGGTCATCTGGGCCGTCGTGCTCTATGCTTTATGGTATATTATGGCACCGGGGCTTGCGGGCATGGCATCCTGGCTGCCCTCTGTTGTGGGTGGCGTGTTTGCCCTGCTCGTGGCACTGGTGCTGCTCGGTATCCTGAATATCGTGCTGGCCATCAACAACCTGCCCTTTCTCGGCGTGTTCCAGAAGCAGTCTTACCAGCTCATCAATGCGCTGTTTCCCTGGGCGGTGCGCCTCGGCAAGCCGTTCGGCATCAGCAGGCGCAAGCTGGAGGGCTCGTTTATCGCCGTGAGCAATGTGCTGTTCAACCGGCGCCATATCCGCGTGCCGGCGGACCGGCTGCTTGTCGTGACGCCGCACTGCCTGCAGCTCGCTACGTGCCCGCGCAAGATCACGCGCGATCCGCACAACTGTCAGCAGTGCGGCGGCTGCGATATCGGCGCACTCGTGAAGATGGCGGATGAGATGGGATTCCATTTCTACGTTGCGACGGGCGGCACGCTCGCGCGGCAGATCGTCTACACGACGAAACCGCAGGCTGTGCTCGCCATCGCCTGTGAGCGCGATCTCATGAGCGGCATTCAGGATGTGTATCCGCTGCCGGCCGTGGGCGTCATGAATATCCGCCCGAACGGGCCCTGTTTTAACACGCATGTCGATATCGAGGCCGTGCGCCGGGAACTGCAGAGCATCATCATCCCGGGCACGGAGCACAATGCCGCAGGGCGTAACGAGGCTATCCTCGGACCGATGAAAGGGAAAGATGACGATGATTGACCAGGCACGCGAGACAGCGGTGCAAATCCTGTATGAAGTGCATGAGAAGGGCGCCTACGCCAATGTGGCACTCGCGCGTGCGCTGAAACAAGGCGATTTCTCTGCGCAGGACCGCCATTTTATCACGGAGCTCGTCTACGGGACGGTCAAGGCGGGGGAGACCATCGACTGGATCCTGCGCCACTATGTAAACCGGCCAATCCGAAAAATCGAACCGCGCATCCGCGAGATCCTGCGCATGGGGCTGTATCAGATTTTCTATCTCGACAAGGTGCCGGCGTCGGCGGCATGCAACACGGCCGTGGATCTCGCGAAGAAAGGCGGGCATCGCGGCGGCTCGGGATTCGTGAACGCCGTGCTGCGCTCCGCCGTGCGCGAGCCAGAAAAGGCGAAGTTCCCGAATGGCAAAGGTCATGCGACGGAGCATCTGGCACTGGAGAGTTGCCATCCGCAGTGGCTCGTGAAACATTGGGTGAAGTCCCTCGGCTTCGACGAGGCGGCAAAGCTCTGCGCTTTCGACAACACGGATGCGCCGCTCTGCCTGCGTACGAATACGCTAAAGAATACGCCGGCGGAACTCGCTGCAGCGCTGAACGATGCGGGCGCATCGTTCGTCCCGTCGAAATGGGTGCCGGAGGGCTTTGTCGTGCAGGAGCACGGCGCCCTCGATGCCCTCGCACCGCTGCAGGATGGGCGCTGCCAGGTGCAGGACGAGAGCTCCATGCTCGTCGCGCATGTCGTCGGCCCGCAGCCGGGGGAGACCATCCTCGACTGCTGCGCGGCGCCGGGCGGCAAGACCACGCATCTCGCGCAGCTCATGGGAAACAAGGGACGCATTGTGGCAGGGGATATCTACGAGCATAAGCTCGACCGCATCCGCGAGAATGCGGAGCGGCTCGGCATCACGTGCATCGAGCCCGTGATGCTCGATGCGCGCGAAGTCGGGACACGGTACGCAGGACAGATGGACCGCGTGCTCGTCGACGCACCGTGCTCAGGGCTCGGCGTCCTGCGCCGCAAGCCGGATGCGCGGTGGAACAAGTCCCTCGATGAGCTGAAGCAGCTGCCGCCGCTGCAGGGGGAGATTCTCGCCAGTGCGGCAGCTGCCGTAAAGCCGGGCGGCGTACTCGTATACAGCACCTGCACGGTTGAGAAGAGCGAGAATCAGGAGGTCGTCGAGGCCTTCCTCGCTGCCCATCCGGAATTCACACTCGAAAAAACGGGCTCGTTCCTGCCGATGGCGGGGGCACATGCCGCAGACGCGATGGTGCAGCTCTATCCGCAGCGCGATGGTACGGATGGTTTCTTCATCGCGCGCATGAAGCGGAACGTATAAACAGGAGAACAATATGGAAAAGTTACCGAATATCTTCGGCTGCACGACAGAAGAATTACAGGAACTTTTAGTACCCTATAAAGTGCCGAAATACCGCGCCAAGCAGATCGCGGAGTGGATGTACCAGAAAGGGGCGCACGACTTCGGGGCGATGACGAATCTGCCGAAGCAGCTGCGTGCGGAACTTTCGGAGCATTTCGCGATTCACCAGCCCGTCTGCCAGGACCGGCTTGACTCGGCGGATGGAAAGACATCGAAATTCCTGCTCGCCTTCGCTGATGGCACGGCCGTGGAGTCGGTGCTCATGCGCCAGCCCTATGGCAACAGCATCTGTGTCTCGACGCAGGCGGGATGCAATATGGGCTGCGCCTTCTGCGCCTCGACGGTGCATGGCATGGCACGCGACCTCACGAAGGGCGAGATGCTCGCGCAGGCCATCTATATCAACGATATGCTGCGCGCGGAGGATGGCGGCAAGGTCGATATGATGGTGCTCATGGGCTCGGGGGAGCCTCTCATGAACTACGATAACGTCATCGCGTTCCTGCATCTCATCCACGAGCCTTATGTGCTCGGCATGGGATACCGCAACATCACGCTTTCGACGTCGGGCATCGTGCCGAATATTTACCTGCTCGCCGATGAAGGCATGCCGATCTCGCTGTCCGTTTCTCTGCATGCACCGAATCCGGAGCTGCGCTCGCAGCTCATGCCGATCAACCGCAAGTATCCCCTCGCGGATGTCGTCGCGGCCGCGCAGCACTATGCGGAAAAGACGGGACGCCGCGTCACGTATGAGTACATCCTCATCGACCACATGAATGATGGCGAGGAGCAGGCACGCGAGCTCGTGCAGCTGCTCAAGGGAAGCCTCTGCAGCGTGAACCTGATTCCCATCAACCCCGTCAAGGAGAGGAACCTCCTGCGCCCGAGCAAAGCTCGCATCGACTGGTTCGAGCATTTCCTCCAGCAGCACCACGTGAACGTCACGGTGCGCCGCGAGATGGGCACGGATATCCAGGCGGCCTGCGGGCAGCTGCGTAACAAGCACTGGCAGGAGAAAAAGCAGGATAAAGCTTAAAAAGGCAGGGCCTTTCTGCTATAATCGGGTATAGCAGGGGAAAGCATCCGAAAGGAGCAAAGCTATGGGACTTGGCAAGATGGAATCCTTCCTTGCCAATCACATTGAAGGATTTTTTAACCGGAAATTCAGCAGCGACCTCGAGGCCGTGGAACTCATGGACGGTTTGGAGAAAGAACTGCGAAACCGCTGCAAGGGACGCAGCGGAGCCGTGGCGCCGAATACGTACACGATCGTGCTCGGAACAGAAGACTATCACAGGCTCTGCGCCCAGCGCGTCATCGATGACCTCACGGCGTACATCGAGAAGCAGGTCATTGTGCAGGACTGCGTCATGGATGGTGGACTGAGCCTCCGCATCGGGCGGAAGGAATCCCTGACGAAGGGAACCTATGAGCTCGAGTCCTCCTTCCAGAATGGACCAACGGAGGATGGAGAGCCCAGCACGATCGTGCTCGAGCGCTCGCATCTCGATCCGAATCGGCCGCTTAACCTGCCGGCAACGCATAAACTCGTTTCGCTCTCTGTCGTGGAGGGCCCTGACCGCGATTCCTATCTCGAGTTCGGGGAAAAGCAGATTTACATCGGGCGGCGGGATAAGAATGAATTTATCCTCACGGACCGCAATGCATCGCGTCTCCATGCCTGGATCGAGTATGAGCGCCACCGCCATGTGCTGCATGATGCACAGAGCACGAACGGGACGTTCCTGAACGGCGAGCGCGTCGAGGCGGCCTGCCTGCAGCCGGGGGATGAAATCCGGATTGGCGAGTCCGTATTGGTTTACGAGGTGATTTGATGCCATTTACCGCATATATCCTGAAAGCTGTGCGCGTGGCACTCGAGTATGGCATGCTGCTATGGCTGCTGTGGTTCGTGGTCAGGCTTTCCCACCGTATCTTCGGCGAGGTGCGCGATCAGTATCGCGAGGCAAGACCGCCGGAAGTCAGCCGCGATGAGGCCGTCCTCTCTGTTATCGATGCGGAGGAGCCGGAACTCATGGGTCAGCGGTTCGCGTTTTCGGATGAGATTTCCCTGGGGCGCGGCGAGGACAACGATATCGTGATTCCCGAGTCGTTCGTCTCGCATCATCATGCGGTCCTTTATCCGCACGGCAGCCAGTATGTCGTGGAGGATCTGGGCAGTACAAACCATACCTATTTGAACGACCAGGTGCTGGAGGGCAAGGCCTATATCAAGGCGGGTGACGTCATCCGCATCGGCATGGTGACGCTCCAGTTCGAGAGGTGAATGAAGTGATAAAGGTATTCGAGGCTACGGACATCGGGCGGGTCCGCCCCATCAACGAGGACAGCAAGACCGTGTTCGACCCGGCCGTATACGCCGTTGCCGATGGCATGGGCGGTGAGGCGGCCGGTGAGGTAGCGAGCCGCATCCTGACCGATACGATCCGCCGGGAACTGGAGGGCAGAGACCGCATCGGCTGGGCAATGCTCGAGCATGCCGTGCAGGCGGCCAATGACAATATCCTGCAGTACGTGCAGGAGCATCCGTCCTGCCAGGGCATGGGGACGACGGCGACGGTCCTGCATATCGATGCGGATACGAACGAGGCCATCTGGGCGCATGTCGGCGACAGCCGGCTCTACTGCCTGCATGACGGTGCGTTCCGCCAGGTGACGCGCGATCATTCTTATGTGGCCGATCTCGTGGAACAAGGAACGATTACGCCGGAGGAAGCGCGCGTCCATCCGAAAAAGAATATGCTGACGCGTGCTGTCGGTGTGGAGCCGAATCTCCGCGTCGATACGGGAAACTGGATCCTGAGCCAGGGCGATATCCTGCTCTTGGCGACGGACGGTCTCATGAAACAGATCCCGGATGGCGATATCTGTGCAACGCTGCTGACGCATCCCGCCGACCCGGCGCGCACGCTCGTGGATATGGCACTGAATGCCGGTGGCACGGATAACGTTACAGCCATCGTGGTGGTGTTTGGCGCATGAAAAGCTGGAAATTGACGATGGCACCGCTCGGCGTTCTTGTGGCGGGCGTGCTGGTACTCATGCTGAAGAAACACGTTCTCGGTATCGGGCAGGCTTCGGACCTCCTGCAGGGCGTGGATTTTGCGTTCCTTCCATGGCTGGCTGCTGCGGCTGTGCTTGCCGTGTTCACGGAGTTCCTGCTCGTGCGCCGGCAGGAGGACAGCGGGATTTTCTCGATTGCCCTGATGCTCGCGAGCATCGGGACCGTCGAAATCGCACGGCTGAAAGAGCCCCTCTTTGCCGCTCAGCTGCGCTGGGTGTGCATCGGGCTCGTCGTTTTCCTGCTCGTGCTCCGCTTCTGGAAGCATCTCGTGCGGCTCTTGGATTATCCGTACCTGCTGGGGCTGGTCTGCATTTTCGTGCTCGGCCTGCCTATGGTTTTCGGCACGGAGATCGGCGGCAGCAGGAACTGGCTCGTATTCGGGCCAGTGTCGCTCCAGCCGTCGGAGTTCGGCAAGATTCTCATCCTGTTCTTCCTGGCGGCGTATCTGTCGGATCATCGCCGCGTGCTTACGGAGTCTGTGCGGCCGTTCCTCATGCTGCGGCTGGCGCCGCTTCGCTTCATCGCGCCGCTCATCTGTATCTGGGGCATGGCGGTGCTCATGTTCGTCGTCGAGAAAGATCTCGGCTCGGCCTTGCTTTTCTTCGGCATCGCCGTGCTCATGACCTATATGGCGACGGGCAGCAAGAGCTATGTGTTCCTTGCCCTGTCGTTCTTCGGGCTCGCGGCCGTCATCAGCTATATGCTGTTCGGGCATGTACGCGTGCGCGTAGCCATCTGGCTCAACCCGTGGTCTGACCCGAACGGCATGGCGTATCAGGTCGTGCAGTCGCTCTTCGCTTTCGGCACGGGCGGCATCTGGGGTACGGGCTTCGGCTTCGGCCATCCGGGCTTCATCCCGGAGGTTCATACCGACTTCATCTATGCCGCCATCGCGGAGGAATGGGGACTCATCGGGGCACTCATGGTATTCCTCTGCTATGTCCTGCTCTTCTGGCGCGGCATCCGCATTGCACTCGCCTGCCAGAAAGAGCGCGACGCCCTGCTCGCGGCGGGCTGTGCCTCGCTGCTGCTCATGCAGGCGTTCATCATCATCGCGGGCGTCACGAAATTCCTGCCTCTCACGGGCATCACGCTGCCGTTCGTGAGCTACGGCGGCAGCTCGATGGTGTCCTGCTTTATCCTGCTGGGCATCCTGGCATCGCTTTCAAAAGGGAGGCGGGAGGCATGACGGACTGGAAACTGAAACGTCAGATTCTCAAGGCGGCATCGTTCCTGCTCGTCCTTACGGCGGCTCTTTCTGCCTACGTCGTCTGGCTCATGAGCTGGGATGCCGATGCGCTCGCCGGGAATCCGCTCAACATGCGGCGCAGTGCGGCCGAGGCCGATATCCTGCGCGGCTCGATCTACGATGCGCAGGGCAGGGCGCTGGCACAGAACCGTCCGGACGGCAGCCGCAGTTATCCGATGGGCAAGCCTTTCGCTCCCGTGACGGGATATGTGGGCGAGGAAATCGGCAGTGCGGGCATCGAAGCTCATGCGAACCGGGACCTGCTCGGTATCACCGAAGACATGAGCCGGCTCGGCCCGGCTGGTCAGCTGTTCCAGTCCGAGCGCGGCGATGATGTCTATACGACGATCGAGAGCGATGCGCAGCAGGCGGCCTATGACGGGCTCGCCGGACGGCGCGGTGCCGTCGTCGTCATGGATGCCGATACGGGGGCGGTACTTGCGCTCGTGAGCTCGCCGTCCTACGACCCGAACAACATCGAGGCGAATTGGAAATCCCTTTCCAAAGAGGAGGGCGGCCCCTTGCTGAACCGAGCCGTCCAGGGTCTTTACCCGCCGGGATCGACGATCAAGCCGCTCATCGCGGATACGGCGCTGCGCGAAGGCGTCACGGATACGAAGGAGACGTTTGCCTGCACGGGCGTACTCGATGTGGGCGGCGGACAGACCATCCGTGAGAGCCACGGCGAGGTACATGGCAAGGTGAATCTCGAAAAGGCACTGGCCGAGTCCTGCAACGTCACGTTTGGCACGCTTGCCATGCGGCTGGGTGACAGCAATTTGAAAAAGGCATTCGAGCGGTATGGTTTCGATCAGGAAATCGGCGGCGAAATACTCATGACGAAATCGCATCTGCCGCCGTTCGGTACGATGGGGCAGGGCGATCTCGCGCAAACAGGCATCGGGCAGAGCAGCCTGCTCGTGACGCCGATGCATATGGCGCTCCTGGCTGAAGCTTTCGCCAATGGCGGTACGATCATGAAGCCGTATCTCGTGCAGAAAGTCGTTACGCCGGGCGGGCTGACTGTCCGCGAGGCGATGCCGGAGAAATGGCTCAAGGGCGTCACGACGGAGGAGCGTGCATCCCTCATCCAGGCCTATATGGAAGAGGTGGTCAAGAAAGGCACGGGCAAGGCTGCGGATGTCAGCGGCGTCCGTGTGGCGGGCAAGACCGGTACGGCCGAGAATGCGCAAGGCAAGGACCATGCGTGGTTCATCGGCTCGGCGGAACTCCATAACCGCCGCATCGCCTTTGCCATCATCGTGGAGAACAGCGGCGGAGGCGGCATCGAGGCTGCGCCAATTGCAAGAAAGATCATTCTCAGCCTGTCCTGATGGGCGGCTGTATCGATACATGGGATACTAGAAATTAGGAGGAGAGAACATGGACCAGCAGGTACTAGACCAGCGGTATGAGCTCCAGGAAAAGATCGGCGGCGGCGGAATGGCCGACGTTTACAAGGCCAAGGACCTCGTATTGGGGAGGATTGTCGCCGTCAAGATCCTGCATGAGCAGTTCAAGAGCGACCAGGAGTTTATCGGGAAATTCCATCGCGAAGCCCAGGCTGCGGCGCAGCTGTCTCATCCGAATATCGTGAATATCTACGATGTCGGCGAGTCGGCGGGTGAGCACTACATCGTCATGGAGTATGTGCCCGGCAATACGCTGAAAGAAAAAATCAAGCAGCAGGGGCATCTCTCCGTGCAGGAATCCCTGCAGGCTGCGCGAGAGATTGCTGGGGCACTCGCCCATGCACATGCCAACAATCTCGTACATTGTGATATCAAACCGCACAACATCCTCATGATGACGGACGGTCATGCGAAAGTGGCGGATTTCGGCATCGCCCGCGCCGTCACGGAGTCCACGATGACGTATAGTGGCAATGTCGTCGGCTCCGTCCACTACTTCTCGCCGGAGCAGGCACGCGGCACGATGATCACGCCGAAGTCTGATGTCTATTCCCTCGGCGTCGTGCTCTATGAGATGCTTACGGGGCAGCTGCCGTTCACAGGGGAGACGCCGGTCAGCATCGCGGTCAAGCATATCCAGGAAGAGCCGGTTCCCGTGCGTCAGCTGGATCCGTCCATCCCGCCCGTTGTCGAGGCTATCGTGAGCCGTGCGATGAGCAAGGACCCGCAGGAGCGTCCGACAAGTGCCGAACTCGTGCGTGATATCGAGCAGGCTGAGCAGATGCTGCGCGGGCAGGGCGGCTATTCGGCCCAGCAGGATCCCTATGCGACGCGCGTCATGCCGGCCGTACAGGCAGAACCGCAGCCGATGCCGCCGCGCCGCCAGAGCCGCAATACTTATACAGACGAGCCGGAACCGCCGAAAAAGTCGATGTTCAAGTCCAAGAAATTCGTCGTCGGACTCGTCATGGTCCTGCTCATGGGCTTCTTTGTCGGCGCTTTCATGAGCTACGGTGCTTTCTGGAGTACGGCAGAGGTCACGGTGCCCGACGTCACGGGCAAGCAGCTGACCCTCGCACGCCAGCTGCTCGAGGATCAGAAACTCCGCGTGACGGTCGTCGAGGAGTACAGCGCCGATGTCGCTGCAGGCACGGTCATCTCGCAGGATCCGGCTGCGGGCCAGAAAGTCAAGGAGCAGCGCCTCGTCACACTGAAGGTCAGCAAGGGCGGCCAGCAGGTTGATATGCCGGATCTGAAAGGTATGTCGAAAGCCGATGCCATTGCGAAACTGGAGAAGATGGGACTGAAGGTCGGCAGCGTCTACGAAAAGAACTCGGATGAAGAGGCAGGTACCGTCATCCAGACGGATCCCCGCCCGGGTGCCAAGATCAGCAAGGGCACAACGGTTGAAATCGTTGTCAGCAAGGGCAAGAAAGAAAAGAAGAGTGCTGTTCCGGATGTGGTCGGCCAGACGAAAAACAATGCAGAATCCATCCTGAAAGCACATGGCTTCAACGTCAGCATCAGCACGCAGAGTGTCTCCGGTGCTGCGGCGGGTACCGTCGTCAGCCAGACTCCGTCGGCAGGTGCCGAGGCCACGGAGGGCATGACGATTTCCCTGACGGTTGCATCGGGCGCCAAAGAAAAGGATGACAAAAATGTGAAGGATAACCGCCAGAATGGGAATACCGGAGATACCAATAAAGAAACGCCCGTCCCAAACGGCAACGCTGGCAAGGGTAAATGAGCATGGAACAGGGCAGAGTTATCCAGGCGTATAACAGTTTTTTCTACGTGCAGACGGGGAAAGGGCTCGTCACATGCAAGCTGCGCGGCAAGTTCAAGAAGACGCGCCGCTCGCTCGGCGTCGTACCGGGCGACCGCGTGGAAATCGACATCCTGCCGGACGGCACGGGCGTCGTCGAAAATCTGCTGCCACGTACGAACCTCATGCGGCGGCCGGCTGTCGCGAACCTCACACAGGTCATGCTGACGTTCGCGGCGGCTCAGCCGGACCTCCATCCGCTGCTGCTGAATCGCTTTCTCGTGCTCGCCGAGTGGTCGGGCATCCCGAAAATCACGATCTGCGTGAACAAGATGGACCTGCGCCCCGGGCAGGAGGATTACCTCGCGGCCTATGAGGCTATCGGGTATCCTGTCCTGCGCATTTCGGCACAGGAACACCGGGGCATCGAGTCACTGCGCGGGCGCCTCGACGGTGAGACGACGGTCTTTGCCGGGCCGTCGGGGGTCGGCAAGTCCTCGCTCCTCAATGCCGTGGACCCGGAGCTGTCGCTGCAGACGGGGCATGTGAGCGAAAAGATCAAGCGCGGCCGCCATACGACGCGCGCAGCGAAGCTCATAGAATGGCACGGCGGCTATATCGTCGATACGCCGGGCTTCTCCTCTATGGAGCTCACGGCCATCGACCCGCTGGAACTGCCGGGGTATTTCCCCGAGTTCCGGCCGTATCTCGGCACCTGCCGGTTCCAGCCCTGCAGCCATAGCCATGAGCCGGACTGCTCCATCAAGCAGGCCGCCGCAGATGGGAAAATCCAGCAGGAACGTTACGAGGCGTATCTCAGCATCCTTTCCGAAATTGAAGAAGAACGAAAGAAGGAATATAAATGATCAAGATTGCACCATCCATCCTTTCCGCGGATTTCGGCCATCTCGCCGATGAGGTGAAGAAAGTTGCCGATGCCGGTGCAGAATATATCCACATCGATGTCATGGACGGCAATTTCGTGCCGAACCTCACCTTCGGGGCGCCGGTCATCCAGAAGATCCGTCCTGTGACGGGGGCTGTTTTCGATGTGCATCTCATGGTCGAGCATCCGGAGACCTATATCGAGGATATGGCCAATGCCGGTGCGGATATCATCACGTTCCACGTCGAGGCAACGCCGCATGCTCATCGCGTGATCCAGCAGATCCATGCAGCCGGCTGCAAGGCCGGCATCGCGCTCAATCCGGGCACGTCTCTCGCGATGGTCGAGGAGCTCGTCGAGTATGCGGATATGGTGCTCATCATGACGGTCAATCCGGGCTTCGGCGGACAGGAGTTCATCGGCTCGATGCTCGACAAGATCCATATGCTGAGCCATATCGTTGCGGATCAGGATTTTGACTGCGACATCGAGGTCGATGGCGGCATCAACGAGGAAACGGCGCATGCGGTGACGGCAGCGGGCGCAAACGTGCTCGTAGCAGGCAGCGCGGTCTACGGCGCAGCGGATGCGGCCAAGGCCATCGCAGCCATCCGTGCCGCAGAGGAACCGCATGGCTGCGGGGATGAGGAAGGACACGAGCACTGAGGTGCTCTGAGGATATCGATTCGGAGGAATTTTCATGGAACAGGAAAAAGCAGTCGTATTACTGTCGGGCGGACTCGATTCGTGCACGTGCATGGCCGTGGCCAAGAGCAAGGGCTATGATGTGTACCCCATCAGCTTCAATTATCATCAGCGCCATAAGATCGAGCTCGAGGGCGCAAAGAAGATTGCAGACTATTATCAGGTCAAACGCCATCTCGTCATCGAGACGAACATGGAGGCCATTGGCGGTTCCGCTCTGACGGACAAGAACATCAATGTGCCGGAGGGCGATGTCAACCGCACGACGGTCCCACCGACGTATGTGCCGGCACGCAACCTCATCTTCCTCTCCTATGCCATGGCATACGCCGAGACCATCGGTGCTTCGCATGTCTACATCGGCGTGAACTCCGTCGATTACTCCGGCTATCCGGACTGCCGCCCGGAGTTCATCCGGAGGTTCCAGGAGCTCGCGGACTTCGCGACGACGGCAACGGCCGTCGAGGGCAAGAAGATCACGATCGAGACGCCGCTGCAGGACCTCTCGAAGAAGGACATCGTCCTGCTCGGCTCGAAGCTCGGTGCACCGTACCAGTTCACGCACAGCTGCTATAAAGGCGGTGAGAAGGCCTGCGGCGTCTGCGACAGCTGCAAGCTCCGCCTGCGCGGCTTTGCCGAGGCCGGCGTCGAGGATCCGATCGACTACGAGACGAGGGAACTCTGATGCAGGATATCCAAAGCAGTGCCGATCAGCGCGGCATCGCCATCCAGCGCGTCGGCATCACGGAGGCGCATCTGCCGTTCCTCATCAAGACGAAGGCCGGCGATTTCCAGCAGGTGCTCGCACGCATCCGCTTTACGGTCTCCCTGCCCCAGGAGTACAAGGGGACGCATATGTCCCGCTTCCTCGAAATTCTCATGCCGTGGAGCCAGAAACCGCTCGCGGAACCGGAGATGGAGCAGATGCTCACGGAGGCACTCGAGCATCTCGACGCGCAGTCGGCAGAGGTCGAGCTTGCGTTCAAGTATTTCATCGACCGTGAGGCTCCTGTGAGCCGGAAACATTCGGTCCTTGACCTCGACTGCTGCTTTACGGGGCGCAAAGAGCGCGGCAAGGCCATGACGTTCACGCTGGGCGTGGATGTGCCGTTCACGTCGCTCTGCCCGTGCAGCAAAGCCATATCGGACTACGGTGCGCACAACCAGCGCTCCGTCTGCCATGCGAGAGTCCGTTTCGCGGCGGGCACGGAATGCATCTACATCGAGGACCTCGCGGCACTTTTGGAGAAGCAGGGGTCGTCGCCCATCTATCCGCTGCTGAAACGCGAGGATGAGAAGTACGTGACCGAGGCCGCCTACGATAACCCGAAGTTTGTCGAGGATATCCTCCGCGACTGCGTGCTCGCCCTGCGAGGGCTCAAGGGGCTTGCATGGTTCTCCGTTGCCTGCGAGAATCAGGAGTCCATCCACAACCATAACGCATTTGCCAGCCATGAAGAAACTTTGATACCCATAGCATGATTTCGTATCGGATAATCAGGAGACAGGAGGGAGGTCAGCATGAACAAGTTCTATAAGAGACTGTTTTTTCTCATCGTGCTGGTAGTCGCTATCTCCGGATTCGTCATCTATACGACGGTGGATATCAATACCTTCCGCAGCATGGACCGGTTCAAGCCGTGGTCTCTTATTATGGCGGTCTTCGCCGTGAGCCTGGGGCTGTTCTTTGATGGCAGCCGTCTCATGCATCTCGTGAAGATTTCCCATGAGAGAATCACGCTCTATGAGGCGGTGCAGGTCATTTTCGGCAACTACTTCCTGGCCCTGCTGACGCCGGGCGCCACGGGCGGCGCCGTCGCGCAGCTCATGTTCCTGCGCCACGCCGGCGTGCCGACGGGAAAAGCAGCCGTGCTCGTTATCGTGCGCACGCTGCTCTCCATCTTCTTTCTGATTCTCTGCATGCCGTTTATCTTCATGCACGATCAGGGCATCCTGCCGGGGATCTCGAACACGACGCTCATGGGCATCACGATGGCGGCACTCGCGGGTATCGTCGTCATCGTCGTCGGTTCACGGCATGGATGGCTGGATTTTATCGTCATCCATGCAACGAAACGGTTCGGCAACGATAAGCGGCGCAAGGTCTTTGCGTTCTACCGCGATACGAAGAGCGCCATAGACCTGCTTTCGCATTCGCCGCATTATATGCTGCTCGTGTTCATCGAGTCGGGCCTCAACCTGCTCTGCATCTATGCCATCGTACCGTGCCTGCTTCTTGGGCTCGGCGTCACGGATGCGGACTGGTATACGGTCATGGGCCGCATGATCTTCCTGAACATGCTGCTCTACTTCACGCCGACACCGGGCGGTTCGGGCATCGCAGAGGGCGGTTTCGTGCTGCTCTTCAGCGATACGGTACCAGCCGGCACGGTCGGCATCGTGGCAGTCTGCTGGCGGCTGATTGCCGAATACCTGCCGTTTATGGTGGGCTTCTACTACACGCTGCGCGTGTTCGGACGGGACTTCCTCAACCGGCAGCTCGATAAATAAAACGGAAGATATCCGAGGGGAGGCGATGGGATGAAACAGCTTCGGACCGGTTATACGACGGGGGCCTGTGCAGCGGCCGGCGTGCGGGCAGCTCTTGCCTGTTATCGTGGAGAAAAGCCCGATATTGTCTCCTTGCGCGCGCTTGATGGCACGATGCTCCGGATTCCCGTCGTCTCCGTGGTACGGTGCCCGGGAGGCGGCGTATGCGCTGAGGTCGTGAAGGATGCCGGGGATGACCCGGATATCACGAACGGCGTGTCCGTTTTTACGACGGTGGAACTGCGTCCGGAACCGGGCATCGTGTTCCGTGCGGGCGAGGGCATCGGTACGGTTACGAAGCCGGGACTGGCCGTTCCGCCCGGGGAGCCTGCCATCAATCCGGGGCCGCGCAAGCTGATCCAGCGAGTCGTAGACGAGGATTTAGGCGGGATATCTGCGGGCGTCATCATTACGATCGCGATTCCCGCCGGGGTGGAGCTCGCCAAGAAGACGCTCAATCCCATTCTCGGCATCGAGGGTGGCATTTCCATCATCGGCACCACAGGCGTCGTGCGTCCTATGTCGGAAGAGGGCTTCAAAAACTCGCTGCTGCCGCAGATCGATGTGGCGCGGGCAGCAGGGTGTGAAACCCTCATTTTTGTACCCGGGAAGATCGGCGAGCGCATCGGCTGTTCGTGGGGCCTGCCGAGAGAAGCGATGGTCCAGACGAGCAACTTCATCGGCTTCATGCTGGAGGGGGCGGCAGACCGCGGCGTCCGGCAGGTGCTGCTTTTCGGTCATCCGGGCAAGCTGGCGAAAGTAGCAGCGGGCGTCTTTCATACGCACAACCGTATTGCCGATGCGCGGCTCGAGACCTTTGCGGCCTATGGTGCAGCGGCAGGGCTCGCGCAGGAGCAGGTCCAGCGCGTCCTCGCCGCCAACACGACGGAGGATGCGATAGCCATCCTTTCGGAAGCCGGTCTTCGCGATACCGTATGCCGGACGATTGCCGGGCGCGCGAGTGCGCGGGCGGAGCAGTATCTCTTCGGCAGGATGAAAGTCGGCGCTGTGCTCGTGAGCCTGCGCGGAGAACTGCTCGGCATGGACGAGAAAGCAGAGGAGATAGGGAGGTCTTTTTCATGGCGGATTCCAGCGAATGGGGAGCGGGCGGATTAAAGAAGAGCCTGTATCAGAGATATGACCATCCCATTATCGTGGTGGGGGCAGGGCCGGGCAATCCCGACTATATGCTGCCTGCGGCACGTAAAGCAGTCGAGCATACGTCGGTGCTCGTCGCAGGGAAAAGACTGCTGGACGCTTATACGCGCGAGGGACAGACGACATTTGCCGTCACGGCAGATATCGACGGCGTCCTCGATTTCATCCGCGCAAAGGTACGGTATCACGATGTCGTCGTGCTCGTTTCGGGAGATCCGGGGTATTTTTCCCTGCTCGATGCACTGCGGCGTTCGTTCCCACAGGATATGCTGCAGGTCATCCCGGGCATCAGTGCCATGCAGTTCGCGTTTGCGCGCCTGGCCTTGCCCTGGCATGAGGCACGGCTCGTGAGCCTGCATGGACGCGAGCCCCGGGAAGAACAGCTGATCTGGAGGCCGGGCGCTGTTATCGGCATACTCACGGATCGGGAACATACGCCGCAGCGCGTGGCAGCACAGCTTTTCGCAGAGGGATGGCCGCCCACGGCAAGGCTCTATATCTGCGAACGGCTGTCGTATGAAGATGAAACGATTACGCAGACGACGCTCGGGCATGTTTCGAAGGCTCCTGCGGCTGTGAGCTGCATCCTCATCGCGGAGGATACGCAGGAGGATGTCGGCTGAAGAAGGAAAGAGAGTCAAGAGGAAATTCATATGGAGCAGTATCTTGGCATACCGGATGAGGATTTCATCCGCAGCAAAGTGCCGATGACGAAGCAGGAAATCCGCATCCTTACGCTCGTCAAGGCGCAGATTCCGGTGGATGGCGTCGTTTGGGATATCGGCGCGGGGACCGGGAGCCTCTCCATCGAGGCGGCACGGCTCTGTCCGAAGGGGAAGGTCTGGGCTGTCGAGCGCAGCGAGCAGGCGGTCGCGCTTCTCCGCGTCAATATCGCCAATCTCGCTGCGCCGAATGTTGGCATCGTGGAGAAAGAAGCACCGGACGGACTCGACATCCTGCCGGATCCGGACCGCGTGCTCATCGGCGGCAGCGGCGGCCATATCGAGGACATCCTCGATGCCGTTTCGAGGCGGCTGAAGCCGGGCGGCCGCATCCTCATCAACAGCGTGACGGTACAGACCGTCTACCGGGCGGTTGAATGGCTGCGCGCACACGAAAAGGAATTCCGTTATGAAGGAATCCAGGCACAGATATCGCGGCTCAGCCAAGTGAGAGGTTATGATATGCTGCGGGCGGAGAATCCCGTCAGCATCCTTATGGCTATCCGGAATCCTTGAAGCAGGGAGGAATGTTCATGGTTCATTTCATCGGGGCGGGGCCTGGTGATCCCGAACTCATTACGGTCAAGGGACAGCGCTGTCTCGAGGCAGCTGATGTCGTCATCTATGCGGGCTCGCTGGTGAATCCAGCCCTGCTCGATGTCTGCCGGGAGGATGCGGAGATCTATGACTCGGCAGGCCTTACGCTGCCCGAGGTGCTCGGCATCATCCGGAAAGCCGAGGCAGAGGGGAAGATGACCGTGCGCCTGCATACGGGCGATCCTGCCATTTATGGAGCCATCCAGGAACAGATGGATGCGCTCGAAAAGGAAGGCATATCCTATGATGTCGTGCCGGGCGTGAGTTCGTTCCTTGCGACGGCGGCATGCCTGAAACAGGAATACACGCTGCCGGGTGTCACGCAGACGGTCATCGTCACGCGCGGCGCCGGGCGCACGGCTGTGCCGGAGCGGGAAAGCCTGAAAAGCCTCGCCGCGCATGGTGCGACCATGTGCATCTTCCTCTCGATAAGCTTCCTGGATAAGGTCGTGCAGGATCTCCTCGCGGGCGGCTATGCGGAAACGACACCTATCGCCATCGTGCAGCGCGCGTCATGGCCGGATGAGAAGATCGTGCGCGGCACGCTCGCGACCATCTGCCACGATATCGAGGGCAAGGGCATCGACCGGCAGGCCATGATCGTCGTGAGTCCCTGCCTGGGCTCGGACTATGAGCTCTCGCGGCTCTATGCGCCGGAGTTCTCGCATGGCTTCCGAAAGGCAAAAGCATGAGGACGGCCATCCTCGCGCTGACGCCGGCAGGTGCCGGGGTGGCGGAGAAAATCCGGCGCGTCCTCGGCGATGAGGCAGAGCTCTGGCTGTCCCCGCGTGCGGCAGGAAAATGGCAGGGAGGTTCCGCGCAGCGCTTTGACAGGGTAAGCGAAGTGATGCGCGAGGTTTTTCCCGCCTATGATGCCATCGTTGCCATTATGGCGGCAGGCATCGTCGTGCGCTCCCTGGCACCGCTGGTGCAGGATAAGCTCCATGACCCTGCCGTCGTCGTGCTCGACGAGCGCGGAGAGCATGCCATCAGCCTGCTGTCCGGGCATGTGGGAGGTGCGAACGCGCTTGCGCGCAGGATTGCGGCTGGGATTGGGGCAGAACCCGTCATCACGACGGCGACGGACTGTGAGCATCTCATGGCTCCAGATGCCATCGCTCATGCACTTGCCCTGCGGCCGTGGCCGAAGGAGAACATCCAGCGTTTTAATACGGCACTCCTGCATGGAGCGTCCCTGCGCTGGCGCATCGCGGAGGATATGCCGCACCGCAGCTTTTACGAGCAGGCACTCACTGCCTATGGCATCCGCTGGCAGGAGGCCAAAAGCGGCGGAAAAGAGATGGATAGTGGGGCAAAAAACGCATTGTCCGTCATTCTGCAGGAGAAGCAGCCTCCTTTGAAGGGGATAAACGGGAAAATGGGGGCGCTTTATCTGCTCCCGCGCGTGCTTTATGCGGGCATTGGCTGCCGGCGTGGCGTGGATGCGGAGACAATTCTAGGCGCCGTGGACGAGGCATGCCGCCGCATTGGCCGGGACAGGACCTGGCTTGCCGGCATCGGTACGACGGAGCACAAGGCAGACGAACGCGGACTCCATGAGGCTGCCCGGCAGCTGGATATTCCTCTTCGATGGTATTCGGATGCGCAGATGCAGGCCATGATAACGGCGCATTTCCTGCCGGAGTCGCCTTTCGTGAAGAAGACGATCGGCATCGGCAATGTCTGCGAGGCAGCAGCTCTCTGCATGGCGGGCGGCCAGGGGCGTTTTGCGCTCACGAAGGCGAAATTTGAGAAAGTGACGGTGGCTTTATTATGGCAAAACTGACAGTCGTGGGGATCGGTCCGGGAAATCTGCTCGATATGACGCAGCGCGCACGGCAGGCCATCGAGCAGGCGCGGGTTGTCGTCGGCTATCATACCTATATCCGCCTTGTCGAGCCGATGCTGGATGGTCTTGGCAAGGAAATCATCGGTACGGGCATGATGCAGGAAATCGACCGCTGCCGCATGGCGGTCGAAAAGGCGGCGGAAGGCCGCGATACGGTCGTCATCTCGTCGGGTGATGCGGGCATCTACGGCATGGCCGGCCTCGTTCTCGAGCTCGTGCTCGCACGCCCTGCGGAGAACCGTCCGGAATGGGGCGGCGTCATCGCGGGCGTCTCGGCTGTGCAGGCATCGGCGGCCGTCCTCGGTGCGCCTCTCATGCATGACTTCGCCGTCATCAGCCTGTCGAACCTGCTCACATCATGGGAGACCATCGAAAAACGCGTCAGGCTGGCTGCCGAGGCGGATTTCGTGCTGGCTCTCTATAATCCGAAGAGCAAGCGGCGCACGGAGAACATTGCGCGCGTGCAGGAAATCGTGCTGCGTTACCGCGACCTTGCGACACCCGTCGGCATCGTGACGGGGGCGAGCCGGGAGGGGGAGCAGAAAGTGCTTTCGACCCTCGCGGATTTCACGAAAGAGGAAATCAACATGTTTTCGCTCGTCATCATCGGGAACAGCCAGACCTATGTCAAGGAAGGCTGGATGCTCACGCCGCGCGGCTACGAGAAGAAGGACAGCGGACTGGGGGCATCGCGATGATGTTTCTCATCGCTGGGACGCAGGATGGGCGCGAGCTCTGCCAGTTCCTGCTGCAGCGCGGTGTCGATGTCACGGCGTCCGTGACGACGAAATATGGCGAACAGCTTCTCTCCGCGCAGGCGGATGGGGATGGACGGAACGTGCCGGCGGGCAGGCTGGTCATCCAGGACAGGCCGCTAGATGAGGCTGAGCTTGCGGCGTATTGGCAGGCGCATCGGATAACAGCCGTTGTCGATGCGAGCCACCCCTATGCCGTGAACGTCTCCGTGCATGCCATGCAGGCGTGTCAGCTGCTTGATATTCCCTATCTCCGCTATGAGCGGGATATCACGGAGCTTTCCTATCCGAAAATTTTTGTCGTGCACAGTTTTGAAGAAGCGGCGCAAAGGGCGGCGGAGCTCGGTGCGCGTGTCTTTCTCACGACGGGAAGCCATACACTGCGGTCCTTTACGGATGCGCCGTGCATGAAGGGGAAAACCATCCTGGCGCGCGTGCTTCCGACGGCAGAGGTGCTGAAGCTCTGCGAGGATGCCGGCTTGAGACCAAAGCAGATTCTCGCGATGCAGGGGCCGTTTTCCGAGGCGATGAACCGCGTGCAGTTCGCGGACTATCGGGCGGACGTCATCGTCACGAAGAACAGCGGACAGATTGGCGGTACGGATACGAAACTCGCGGCGGCGGAGGCACTCGGACTGCCCGTCGTGCTCATCGACCGGCCCAAACTGGATTACCAAGCCGTTGCCCATCGTTATCCGGAAGTCATGGAATGGCTGGGCCAGCAGAATCAGGAGGCATAATCGTATGCATACGTTTATCCAAAAGCCTATGGCTATCGAGAACCGCAGCATGGAGCTCATCGCTCCGGCGCTTGCGCCTTTCCATCTCGACGAGCCGCAGCAAAAGGTCTATTCGCGGCTCATCCATGCATCGGGCGACACGGGGTATGCGCCGCTCATCCGCCTGCACCCGGATGCCATCGCCGCAGGTATGACCGCATTGCGCGGGGGCTGTGATATCTATACGGATGTCGAGATGGTGCGCACGGGCATCAACAAGCGCAAGCTCGCTTCGTTCGGCGGACAGGTGCACTGCCTGATCGCGGATGAAGCCGTAGCCCGCCGCGCCAAAGAGGAGGGGACAACGCGTTCTCTCATGGCAATGCGTACGTTCGGGCAGAAGCTCAACGGCAGTGTCGTGGCAATCGGCAATGCGCCGACGGCTCTCTATGAAGTGCTGCGCCTCATGCAGGAGGAAGCGGTGCGCCCGGCTCTCGTCGTCGGCATCCCCGTCGGCTTCGTCGGTGCGGCGGATGCGAAGGCGGCGCTCGCTAAAGAGAGCCAGGTCCCCTATATCACGGTCGAGGGCACGAAGGGCGGCAGTCCCATCGCGGCTGCGGCCGTAAACGCATTGCTCTATCTCATCGACAACGACCGTGGCTGAGCCACAAGAAAGGAGGCATCCTGCATGCAGGGAACCTATCGGATTCCGCGCGTTGTCATCGCGGCGGCGCAGTCTGGTTCCGGCAAGACGACGATAGCGACGGGGCTCATGGCGGCCCTGCGGCGGAAAGGCCTCACGGTGCAGGCATTCAAGGTCGGCCCGGACTACATCGATCCCGGCTACCACCGCATTGCCTGCGGCCGTCCGGGAGAAAACCTCGACAGCTGGCTGGTGCCGGAAAAGGAACTTCCTTCTCTTTTTGCGCGTTTCTGTGAAGGTGCGGATATTGCCGTCATCGAGGGCGTTATGGGGCTCTATGATGGCGGCAGGAAAGGTGTGAGCTCGACGGCAGCCATCGCCAAGCTCCTGCATGCGCCCGTTCTGCTCGTCATCGACGCCCATGCGATGGCAGCCTCGGCGGCGGCTGTTGCGCTCGGCTTCCGTGCCTATGATTCGGAGATAAATCTTGCCGGGGTCATCTTCAATCGGCTGGGCTCCGATTCCCATGCACAAATGGTGCGGGAGGCCTGCGAGGTAATCGGTATGCCCGTATATGGAACCATACGCAGAAATCCGGACCTCAGTACACCAGAACGGTATCTCGGCCTGCTCCCCACGCAGGAGAATGATGGCAAAGCCGTTGTGGAACGCTGGGGGACGGCCGTGGCCGATGCCGTCGCTGTCGGCAGGATACAGGAACTGGCATCGTCTGCGCCGCCTCTGCATGGTGTGGCTGACGATGCCACGGCGATGCAGCAATCGGAGGGAGGTGCGCCCCAGGTTCTCGTGCGCATCGGCATTGCCCGGGATGAGGCGTTTTCCTTTTATTACGAAGCAGGGCTGCAGGAACTCCGTGTGCAGGGAGCAGAGATTGTCCCGTTCAGCCCCCTGCATGATCGTGCGCTTCCCGAAGTGGATGGCTTGCTGATTGGCGGCGGATTCCCCGAACAGTTTGCGGCTAAGCTCGCAGCGAATGCCTCGATGCGCAGGGCTATCCGCGATCTGGCGGAGGCGGGCATGCCCATCTACGCGGAGTGCGGCGGCTACATGTATCTCATGCAGGATCTTGTCGACCAGGACGGCGCACACTGGCCGATGGCCGGCGTCTTTTCCGGGGCCGCCGTCATGACAGAGAAGCTTCAGATGGTCGGCTATGTGACGGCTGCTCTGCAGCAGGATACGATTCTCGGCAAAGCAGGGACAGAGCTGCATGGGCATGAGTTCCATTTTTCGCGCGAAGAGGATACAGAGCCCATAAAGGAGGCGCGCCCGTTCCGCTTCGTGAAATTGCGCAACGGAGATACCTATCCGGCAGGGCAGCAGGTCCACCATACGCTGGGCAGTTATCTGCATCTGAATTTTGCGGGCTGCCCGGAGGCGGCACGGCACTTCCTGGAGGAGGCGGCAGCATGGCGGGAAAAATCGTCCTCGTGACGGGCGGAGCGCGTAGCGGCAAGTCCTCGTTTGCCGAGCGCTACGTCAAAACATACGGCAGGCATATCGCCTACATCGCGACGGCTGAGGCATGGGATGACGAGATGCGTTTCCGCATCGCCCGCCACCGCCAGGCGCGCCCAGCGGAGTGGACGACGTATGAGGCCCCGCATGAGGCAGGGAAGGCCATCCGCGAGGCGGGGCGCGCGCACGATGCGATCCTTTTCGACTGTATCACGATGTATCTGTCGAATCTGCTCTGCAGCTTATCCGAGTGCGAGCTCCACGACGAAAAGAAGGTCTATGAAGCAGCGGCAGATTGCGTAGCGGAGCTCATCGATGCAGCGAAGGCGTCAGGCAGTATGGTCGTGTTCGTGACCAATGAGGTCGGCGCGGGCATCGTGCCGGAGAACCCGCTCGCACGGCTTTACCGGGATATCGCAGGGCTCGCGAACCAGCAGCTCGCGGCAGTCTCGGACGAGGCTTATCTCATCGTTTCCGGTATCGCCGTCGACCTGCATGCGGCAGCGGTGCAGCTTTGATTTTGATTTCCAGAATCTAGGAGGTGATCGGATGGAGCAGAAGAGGAGAACCGGGAGCATCATGCTCATGGGCACGAGTTCGCATGTCGGCAAGAGCATCCTCACGACGGCACTCTGCCGGATTTTCCGTCAGGATGGGCGCAGCGTTGTGCCGTTCAAGGCGCAGAATATGGCGCTCAACTCCTTCGTGACGCGCGAAGGGCTCGAGATGGGACGCGCACAGGTCGCTCAGGCTGAGGCGGCAGGGCTGCGTCCGGTCACGGATATGAATCCCGTCCTGCTGAAGCCGACGGGAGAGGCACAGTCACAGGTCATCCTCGATGGGCGGCCGGTCGGCACGATGTCGGCGCGCGACTATCACCTGCATTATAAAGAGCAGGCTTTTGCCTCCGTCAAGGCGGCGCTCGGGCGGCTGCAGCGCGACTATGACACGCTGGTCATCGAGGGAGCGGGGAGTCCCGCCGAGGTCAACCTCCGGGATGGGGATATCGTCAACATGCGCGTGGCGCGGTATCTGCAGGCACCGGTTCTGCTCGTCGCGGATATCGATCGCGGCGGCTGCCTCGCGGCACTCGTCGGGACGCTCGAGCTTCTCGAGCCGGAGGAACGCGCTTTGGTCAAAGGGCTCGTCATCAACAAGTTCCGCGGGGATGTTTCCCTCTTTACACCGGCCGTGGATTTCTTGGAAAAGAAGACGGGCAAGCCCGTACTCGGCATCATCCCGTATATTCCGCAGCTCGGCATCGAGGATGAGGATTCCGTTTCGCTCGAGGAAAAGGATAACCGGGAGGGGAAAGCGGCGGATATCCATATCGCCGTGATCCAGCTGCCGAAACTCTCGAATTTCACGGATTTCGATGCGCTGGCGGCGGAGCCGGACGTTTCGCTGAACTATGTGCAGACGGCAGAGGAATTGAGTCAAGGGGCATGGGACCTCATCATCCTGCCAGGCTCCAAGAGTACGAACGAGGATCGGCTCTGGCTGCGGGAACAGGGCATCGAGAAGGCACTGCGCATCCGTGTGGATGCGGGAACGCCGCTTATCGGCATCTGCGGCGGCTACCAGATGCTGGGGGAGGAGCTCCGCGATCCGCTGCACATCGAGTCGTCCCATGAACGCGTGCAGGGACTTGGCTATCTGCCCATGCGTACCACATTCTCGGCAGAAAAGCTCACAGTACAGGTCAAAGCGGACTGCATCGGGCTGCCTTTCATGGGGCAGGAACTGCAGGCAAAAGATATGACCGGTTATGAAATCCATGCGGGAGAAACGGTCTTTACGGAGCCTGTCATTCATCCGTTTGCCGTGCTGCAGCGCGATGGACAGGATACCGCAGATGGTGCCGTGCGTGGGCATGTCTCCGGCACCTATATCCATGGTCTCTTCGACCATGACGGGTTCCGCCGTGACCTGCTCAATGCCCTGCGCAGGCATCGCGGCCTGCCTGTGCTGCCGCAGCAGCGCAGCCGCCGGCAGGAGAAAGAGCAGGCCTATGACCATCTGGCCGCTGTCGTGCGGGAGCATCTCGATATGACAAAACTGGCCGCTATCCTGCAGGCAGGAGGTTCATTTTGATTACCGCAATCCTTGCATTTTTCTTTGACTGGCTCATCGGTGATCCGCAGAGCCAGTGGCATCCCGTCGCCGTCATGGGACGGTTCATCGCCTGGCTGGAGCGATTTTTCTACCGTGAGGCGCACGATCCCATGCTGAAGATGGTCAGCGGCGCCGTGCTCGTGGCTGTCGTGCTGCTCGTGAGCTATGATGTGGCGGCGGGCATCCTGTATCTTTCCTATTTTATTCCCTATGCCTGGGGCAGTACGGTCGTGGGAGCCTTGATGCTGAGCTTCATGATCGCGCCAAAGAGCCTCGCGCAGGCAGGACGCCGTATCTACGACCTGCTCGCGGCGGGAAAACTCCCCGAGGCGCGCAAGGCGGTCGGCGGTATCGTCGGGCGGGATACGGATAACCTGAACGACGCGGAGGTCACGCGTGCAGCGGTCGAGAGCATTGCGGAAAACACGAGTGATGGCATCATCGCGCCGCTTTTCTTCTTTGCTATCGGCGGAGTGCCGCTCGCTGTGCTCTACCGTGCGGCGAATACGATGGATTCGATGCTCGGCTACAAGAATGAGCGATATCTTTATTTCGGAAAAGCGGCAGCGCGTCTCGATGATGTGCTGAACTTCATTCCCGCGCGCATCACGGGCCTGCTTTTCGTCATGAGTGCGTTCCTGCTGAGCTATGATGCGCATTTTGCGCTCTATATCATGCGGCGCGATGCATCGAAGCATCCGAGTCCGAATGGGGGCTGGGCTGAGGCCGCGATGGCCGGGGCACTCCACATCCGCCTCGGCGGGGAGAATTCTTATTTTGGAAAGAAATCGTTCCGCGCCTACATGGGTGAGGTGATGGAAGGCACGCATCCGCAGCATATCCTCGCGGCTATCCGCATGATGCTCACGGCGGTCATGCTGTTCCTGAGCATCGGCTTTGTCGTGTTCCAGTATCTCGGCCATTCGGCGTTCCGTCTCGACTGGCTCTTTATTTGAACCTTTTAATTGGAAAGAAAGGTGCGTATGCGTTCTTTTATCACGGCGCTCCAGTTCCTGACACGGCTGCATATCTGCGATCTGCCAGATCTGACGGCGGAAGATTTTGGCCGGAGTACGCGGTATTTTCCGCTCGTGGGGCTGGTGCTCGGCATCCTTCAGTGCCTCATAGCCTGGCTGCTCATCGCGTTCATGGGCTGGACGCCGTTTACGACGGCCGTGCTCCTGCTGGTGCCGCTCGCCCTGACGGGCGGCCTGCATGCCGATGGTTTCATGGATACGATGGATGGCCTGCTCTCCTGCCGCGACCGCGCGCGTATGCTCGAGATCATGAAGGACAGCCGCGTGGGCTCGTACGGTGTACTTGCACTGATTTCCCTGCTCCTGCTCGAATGGGGTATGCTGCAGACCATGCAGCCGATGACTGCATGGCTGGCCGTGTTTACGATGCCCATCATCGGACGTATGGCGATGGTTTTGGCCGTTGGCTGCTTTCCTTACGCGCGTCCTGAGGGCATGGGAAAGATATTCGCGGAAATGGCAGGACGGGACACCATTGCCTTTGCTTTTTTTTGCACGCTGCTGGTTCTCGTACCCTGCGGGCCAATGGCTTTGCTGGCACTGTCAGCCGGGCTGTGTTTTGCCATGCTCTGGTGCCATCATGCGGCGGTAAAGCTCGGCGGTCTCACGGGCGATGTCTACGGTGCGACGGAACTCATGACAGAGGGTGTGGCCCTGTTTGTCCTTATGCTGGTATCTCATGCAGGATGGTCCCTGCATTTATTATGGAAATAAAAGGGGAGGTTGCCTTATGAAGCAGTATGAACATGGAGGAAATGTCTATCAGCCATCGCCGACAGGTGCATGGCTCGATTTTTCCGCAAATATCAATCCGATGGGACTCATGCCGGAGGTGCGGCAGACACTCGAGGAGCATCTCGTCGATGTCGTGAATTACCCGGACCCGGACGCGCATGACCTCAAGGCGGCTATCGCAAAGCATTACGGTATTGGCGAGGAGTATATCCTGCCGGGCAATGGCGCGGCGGAGCTCATCTATCTCTTTTTCCAGGTGCGCCGTCTGCACCGCGTCCTCGTGCCCGTGCCAGCGTTTTCGGACTACGAGCGCGCGGCCCGTGCGGCGCGCAGTGTCGTGCAGCAGTTCGTGCTGCTGTCGGAGCATGGATTCCAGCCGGATCTGGTCAAGATGGCACAGACGGCAGCCGTCACGGACTGCTTCGTCTTCGGCAACCCGAACAATCCGACGGGCACGATCTTCACGCGAAAGGAACTCCTGCCGCTTCTCGAGCAGCTCCGCGGGGGCAGCCAGTGGATGCTCGTCGATGAGTCGTTCATGGATTTCGCCGAGGAACGGGAGGAGGCCACGCTGCTGCCGCTCGTGAAGGAATTCCCGCATCTCGTCGTCATCCATTCGCTGACGAAATTCTATGCGATGCCGGGCCTGCGCCTGGGGTTCGCCGCCTGCTCGCCGGAGCTCGTGAAGGAACTCTCTGCGGCAAAAGACGTCTGGAACGTCAACGTGCTCGCCCAGGAGGCTGGTGCTGTGGCACTTGCGCATCCGGAGTACGATGAGGCAACGCGTAAGCTCGTGCGGGAGGAGCGTGCCTTCATGCAGGGAAGGCTTTCCGCGATGCATGGCATCCGCGTACTCAATGGCGCCGCGAACTTCCTGCTGCTCGACGTGCACGGCACCGGCCACAGCAGTTCGGCCATCGCCGAGGCCCTGCGCCAGCACGGCATCCTCGTGCGCGACTGCGCGAACTACGAGAGCCTCGATGCAGGCTGGCTGCGCGTTGCGGTGCGCAAGCATGAGGAGAACGTGAAATTCCTGGAACAGTTGGAGGCTATCCTATGACACACCTTATTCTCGTACGGCATGGACAGACGGAGTGGAACCTGAATGGCAAGTATCAGGGGCAGTCGGACGTGCCGCTCACGGAGCGTGGCAGGAAACAGGCGCAGCTCCTTGCCGAGCATTTTCCAGTGGATCACGTCGATGCCATCTATTGCAGTACGCTTTGCCGCGCGCGCGTGACGGCGGAGACGATTGCGGCCCGTTTCGGACTTACGGTAAAGCCGGATCCTGCGTTCCGGGAGCTTTCCTTTGGTGACTGGGAAGGCCTGACGTATCAGCAGATCGTTGAGGGCTGGCCGGAGGGCATGGCAAATTTCCTCCATCACCCGGATATCCTGCAGATTCCGCATGGAGAAAGTTTTCCGCAGCTGCAGGAACGCGGCATGAAGCGTCTGAACGAAGTCCTGGCTGAGCACAAAGATCAGACAATCGTCGTCGTCTGCCACGGAGCCATCCTGCGCTCGCTGCTCTGCGCCATCCTCGGTATACCCCTTGCCAATGTCTGGCGCATCCGCCAGTTCAACACGGCTGTGGATATGGTGGATTACGATGCGGATAACTTCCCGACGGTCTCAGTTATCAACAGCGTATCCCATCTGCCTGTGGATATGCGGTGAGGTTCAGACTTATCCACAGAAAAGTTGTGGATTTGATAAAAAAGTTCTTGACTTGCCTATCGATTTTGAGTAGAATATTTCTATGTGATGTTACGGACCGTGTTTCCATTAGCCCCGGAGGCCGGCGGGAACGTCATGATGTAAGAATTACAAGACGATCGCTATAAAAGGGGGAAAAATCGCATGAAGACAACGTTTATGGCAAACGCATCCAATATCGAGCGTAAATGGTATGTTGTAGACGCTGAAGGCCAGACTGTCGGTCGCCTCGCGGCTGAAGTTGCAAAAGTTCTTCGCGGTAAAAATAAGCCGACCTTTACTCCGCATGTTGACACGGGTGATTATGTCATTGTCGTCAATGCAGACAAGGTTAAGTTCACGGGCAAGAAACTCGTCAAGAAGACGTATTTCCGTCATTCCGGTTATCAGGGTGGCACGACGTTCACGCCGGCTGGCCAGATGCTGGCGCGTTTCCCGGAGCGCGTTGTGGAGCACGCTGTCAAAGGCATGCTGCCGCACAACCGCCTCGGCGCTCAGATGTTCCGCAAGCTCAGCGTCTATGCTGGTCCGGAGCATCCGCATGCAGCGCAGAAGCCGGAGAAGCTCGAGCTGAACATCCGTTAATCTGGAAAGGGAGGAACATAACTTATGGCAAATGTAAGCTACTACGGCACCGGCCGCAGAAAGACCTCGGTTGCCCGTGTTCGTCTGGTTCCAGGCGAGGGCAAGGTTACGATCAATGGCCGCGACATGGAGTCCTACTTCGGCGAGAAGACGCTGGAGCTCATCGTCCGTCAGCCGCTGAACCTCACGGAGACGAATGATAAATACGACGTTATCGCCAATGTTGCTGGCGGCGGTATTTCCGGTCAGGCCGGCGCTATCCGCCACGGTATCACGCGTGCCCTCATGGCTATGGATGCAGACCTGCGTCCGGCCCTGAAGAAGGCTGGCTTCGTTACGCGCGACCCGCGCGAAAAAGAGCGCCGCAAGTACGGTCTCAAGAAAGCCCGCAAGGCAAGCCAGTTCTCCAAGCGTTAATCCGCTATTCGAGAAGTTTCAATCCGCAGAGCAATCTGCGGATTTTTGTTTTGCGGAAAGAACGATATACCGAAAAAAGCCCGGCGGAACACGATTCCGTCGGGCTTTTCGCGTGAAAGGCTTATTTCTTGAGAGCCTCTTTGAGGATCTCGGTCGTTGCCTCTTTGACGACGACGAGCACATCCTTTAGGAGTGCATTGTACATATCGCCACCATCGACAACACCACGGCCATTTTCCGTGATAAAGAACTTATTCGGATGCTCATTGTTTTTGTAAGCCTCCGCCAGTTTCGTCTCCACGAGCTTCTCGATATCCTGATCGGTCATGAAAAAACACCTCTTTTCCCTAAAACGCTACTGTTATTATACGACATCCGGACCGAAATGTCCTTCTTTTTATGCAAACTCTTTTTTGCCATGTGAACCGACAAACCGGGATAGTTTCTTACGATTCCATCATGGAAAGAAAATTCCTTTATAACGACGGGCTAAAGGGAAACTAAATCAGCGCCCCTATACTGAGACCATCAGAAGAATAAAAACTCGTCATTTACAGAAATTTTCATGGACATCACAGAAAGGGTTGTTCAATCATGATGAAATTTTGGAATCGTAAAGTCCTCGCCGGAATCGCTGTGGGTCTTGCTATTGCCGCAGGTACCGCGGGCATGTATCAGATGGAGACGACAAAACCGGTATCCGCAGCTGCGCAGGAGCAGCGTCAGGCGCCGCAGTTTGACGTGAATAAGGCGGCTAAGCATATTGCCGATTCGTTCGGCGTCGATGAGAGCCAGGTCCGGGCAGCCATTGAGGATCGCCGTGATTTCCGCGATATCGGCCGTGCGGCGGCACTTGCGAAGCTCAGCGGGAAATCGTTCCAGGATGTGCTCGCGATGAAGACGGACAGCAATACCTGGAAAGAAGTCCGCAATGCCCTCGGTGTCACGGAGGAAGCGGAGCGGAACCTGCAGACGGAAAGAATGGCCGAGCATATCTGCCAGGATACCACGATCGATAGGGATGAGGCGATCCGTCTGTTGAAAGATGGATATTCTCCACGTGATATCCAGGCAGCAGCCCTCCTTTCCAAAGCATCGGGCAAGGATATCCGCGATGTGCTGGGCATGAAGAAGATCAACAACTCGTGGCGCGATGTGGCTGCTTCGCTCCAGGTAGATGACTCTGTCCTGCAATCGATGCGCCGCGGCCCGGCAGATCGTCCGATGCGTGCGCAGGCCAGAGACTGCAATCCCCAGTGTTATGAGGATGCCCCCTGCGGAGATGGCCCGTGCGGTTCACGTGGATATCACCACAACGGAAGATAAAAATATTTCATAGATATACAACGTGTTACAAAAGATAGAAATTAAAACAAAAATATCGCGTTGTGTAAATTTTCCCTTGACAACACCCTCTGATACGTGTATGATTAGGTACATCACCAAGACAAATCGAAGAGCAAGGAATAGTAACATATCCCGCCCCTGCCCAGCGAGCTCGTGACCGGCACAGCCGGAGGTGGAATGACGAGCGAGGGAGAATATGCGAATGGACTTGTGAGAGCCCACAGAAAGGCCGTAGGCTGAGTAGGATGGGACGGCTGCCCCCGTTACAGGGCTGGGATATCGGAGCTATGTTCCCGTATCCGACGAGTGCACTGCACGATGCAGTGAAGACGGGTGGCAACACGAAGGAGAATCTTCGCCCCGGCAGAGAACTGTTTCTCTGCCGGGGCTTTTATATAGAAAATCATGGAGATGAAGGAAATGAAGGCAAAACTTTGTGGAATGAAGACGCTGGAGGCAGCGCAGGCGGCCGTGGAGGCGGGCGCCGACTTTGTGGGATTTATCTTTTGCCCGCAGAGCAAGCGCAATATCTCGCCAGGAGCAGCGGCAAAGATTTGCTCGGAGATCGGTTTCCGGGCGCGTAAGGTCGGCGTTTTTGTTGATGAGGAGCTATATCGCGTGAATGTTATCGCGGAGCTTTGCCACTTGGATTACGTCCAGCTGCATGGGCATGAGGATGCGGATTATATCCGGCAGATCAGGAGACCGGTCATCAAGGCCGTTCCCTATGGTCCGGACTTTTCGGCAAGGGAAATCAACCGGCTGCCAGCCGAGCTGATCCTCGTGGATACGTATTTGCCCGGCATGGCAGGAGGAACCGGCGAGACCTTCGACTGGCGGTCCGCCGCCAAAGAAATCAAGAAAATCAAGCAGTCCGTCCTTATCGCCGGCGGTATCAACGTCGATAACGTCAAGGAAGCATGGGATACCTTTCACCCTTATGGCGTGGATGTATCCGGCGGCCTTGAGACCGATGGGGAAAAGGACATCCAGAAAATCCAGGCTTTCATGCAAAGAGTGAAAGTCATCAATCGGAGGAAAGAAATGCCGAAAGGATTGGTTGTCGATGAAGAACATACTGGCGGAGATTGTCCAGAAGAAGAAGGAAATTGTAGCGGATGCCAAGCGTCAAATGCCCTTGGCTGAGGTGAAAGAACACATCCGGCCGGGAACGTTCCGGATGAGCCATCGCTTTGGACGAGGGAAATGGAGCCTGATTGCAGAGTGCAAGCTGCAGTCGCCCGCAAAGGGCCGGCTCACGACGCGCAATACCGTCGAGGAGCTCGCGAAAATCTACGAGGCGAACGGCGCGAGCATGTTGTCCGTGCATACGGACCCGCATTTCCTCGGCTCGAATGAAGATTTCCGAAAGATCCGGAAGGCGGTGGATATGCCTCTGCTGCGCAAGGATTTCGTCATCGATGATTATCAGATATACGAGGCGCGCATGCTGGGTGCGGATGCCATCCTGCTCATCGCGCGGATCCTGAGCCCCGCCAAGCTGAAGGAATATCTCTATACGACGTGGAGCCTCGGCATGGATGCGCTCATCGAGATTCACGACGAGCAGGATCTCCGGGCAGCGCAGGATACGCCGGCGGAGTTCCTCGGCATCAACAACCGAAACCTCGTGAGCTTCACGACGGATATCCAGAACACGCTTGATCTCCTGCCGCTTTGTGACAAGGGGCGGACGCTCATCAGTGAGAGCGGTGTCATGGATACGGATGACGTAAAGACGCTTCACCAGGCGGGATGCAGCGGTATCCTCGTCGGAGAGGGGCTCGTCCGGGCAGAGGATGTCGCTGCGCAGACGCGGGCATTTGCAGCGGGTTGATTTCAGGCGCTGCCCTATTTTGTATAAAAAATCCAGACAGGTAAAGGAGAATGACCATGAATACGAAAGGCAGATTTGGAAAGTTCGGCGGCCAGTACGTGCCGGAAATCGTCATGCCGGCGCTCAATGAGCTCGAGGCAGCCTATGCGAAATATAAGGATGATCCCGATTTCATCCAGGAATTCAAGTTTTACCTGCGTGAGTATGCAGGCCGCCCGACGGGGCTCTACTATGCGAAGAAGCTCACGGAACATTATGGGAAAGCAAAGATTTTCCTGAAGCGGGAAGACCTGCTCCATACGGGCGCGCACAAGATCAACAATGCGCTCGGACAGGCTCTGCTCGCAAAGCGTATGGGCAAGAAACGCATCGTCGCGGAGACGGGCGCAGGCCAGCATGGCGTTGCATCGGCGACCGTGGCTGCACTGTTTGGCATGGAGTGCCATGTATTCATGGGTGCCGTCGATGTCGAGCGCCAGAAACTCAACGTTTTCCGCATGAAGCTGCTCGGGGCGAAGGTCATCCCCGTCACTTCGGGCACGGGTACGCTGAAGGATGCGACGAGTGAGGCTATCCGCTACTGGGCTACGAATATCACGGATACGCATTATATCATCGGCTCGGCCGTCGGCCCGCATCCGTATCCGACCATCGTGCGCGACTTTCAGAAGGTCATCGGTGAGGAAATCCGCGCGCAGGCCATGGAAAAGATCGGCAAGCTGCCGGACTATGTTGTCGCCTGTGTCGGCGGCGGCAGCAACGCGATCGGCACATTCTATGATTTCCGCAACGATAAAGACGTCGTGAAGATCGGCGTCGAGGCCGGCGGCCGCGGGGAGAAGACGGGCGAGAATGCCAAGACGCTCTCGGGCACGGGTGAGCCGGGTATCCTGCACGGTGCTTACAGCTACCTGTTGCAGACGCCGGAGGGCCAGGTTGTCGAGGCCTACAGCATTTCGGCAGGTCTCGATTACCCGGGCGTTGGGCCGGAGCATTCCTTCTTCAAGGATACGGGCATTGCGAAATACGTCTCGGTCACGGATCAGGAGGCCCTGGATGCGTTCCAGCGTGTCTCGCAGATCGAGGGCATCATCCCGGCGATGGAGAGCTCGCACGCACTTGCTTATCTCGAGAAGCTCATGCCGGAGACGACGGAGGATCAGAATGTCGTCGTCACGCTCTCGGGCCGCGGCGATAAGGATGTGCAGATGGTAGCAAAGGCATTAGGGGAGGAAATCGAGTGATGGCAACGCGTTTGGAACAGAAAATGGCCGCGCTGAAAGCGGTTGGCAAAAAAGGTATCTTCATCTATATCACGGTCGGTGCCCCCGATTTCGAGACGAGCATCCGCGCCGTGAAAGAGGCGGAAAAACACGGTGCCGATGTCATCGAGGTCGGCCTGCCGTTCTCGGATCCCATGGCCGATGGCCCCGTGATCCAGGGCTCCTCCGTGCGCGCCCTGAAGAACGGTGTCACGCTCGAGAAAGAGCTCGAGTTCGTGCGCGAGGTGCGGAAGTTCTCCGATATTCCGCTCATCGGCATGGGCTACATCAACCCCATCTATCATCGCGGCCTGGAGGCGTCCGTCGTCGCATTCAAGGAAGCTGGATTGGACGGCTTTATCATCCCGGATCTGCCGCATGAGGAGAGTGGCGACATGCGTGCGATCTGCGCGAAGCATGATTTCCACCTCGCCGAGTTCATCACGCCGGGCACGACGCCGGAGCGCATGCAGGAGACGTGCAAAGGTGCGACGGGCTTTATCTACTGCGTCTCAAACAACGGTGTCACGGGCGTGAAGAAAATCGACTATAGCACCATCGGCAAGGTCTGCGCGCAGGCCCGGTCCTTCACGGATACGCCGCTGGCTGTCGGTTTCGGCATCGGTTCGCCGGAGGCAGCCGTTGACGCAGCGGCACACGCCGATGCGGTCATCGTCGGCAGTGCCGTCGTCGGCCGCCTCATGGAGGATCGTTTCGATGATGCGATGCATCTCATTGGCTCCATGCGCGAGGCACTCGATGAGGCATACAGCAAATAAGGAGACATAGGCTGGCCGGCGGACGTCTCCCTGTCCGATGCCGGACTATGTTTTCGAAAAATGATAAAACGGCATGCTTTCTTCTGCATAGAAAAGGATTTTCTGCCTGAGATGGCGAAGTATTCCCTATGTGTCAGTTTGGAGGCGATGCTATGATAGTCTACGATGACAAAAAGAATGCGGCAGAGGAGCTCGTCCGGCGCCATCATTATAACCGGCCGGAGGTCATGCGCCACCAGCAGGAGATCCGGGCACGCTACGAAAAGGATATCCGCCAATATCAGGACCTCACGAAGGCGAAGGTGGAGAATCGGGAACAGCGCCTGATGCTCTATGCAGAGATCAAAGTGCTGGGCTGGTGCCTTGGACGCGATGAGCGCAATGTCCTCAAGGATATCAATACGCCGCGGGATTAAGCAGAAAAAGAAAGGGAGGCAGAGGCCTCCCTTTTGTGTTATCGGGAAAGGAAAGTATCATGAAACTCGTACCATCGCTGGAGCGGTTTCAGGAAATGGCGGAGGAATCCAACCTCATCGCCGTCTCCACCGAGATCGATATGGATCTCGATACACCGGTCTCCATCTACTATAAGCTCGTCGATGACAAAGAAGGATTCATGCTCGAATCCGTCGACACGACGCAGCAGGCCTTCGGACGCTATTCCTTTATCGGTGCAGAGCCGTTTGTGCGCTTGCAGGTTTTCAAGGACAAGCTCATGATCCGCGAGAACGGCCTCATGAAAAGCATAGAAGGTTCGCCGGTCGTAAGCATCAAAGCCTATATGCAGCGGTTCCATCCCGTCGTGGAGGACCCGGACCTGCCCCTCGCGAACGGCGGTCTCGTCGGTTATTTCAACTACGAGGTCGTGAGCACGTTTGACCGCGTGCGCGGCCTCGAGGTGGGCGGGGAGGATCTGCTCGGCCAGTTCATGGTCTGCCGGTATCTCGTCGTCATCGATGCGCTGAAGAACACGGCAAAGCTCATTTACCTCGCGACGCCGGCCGGTAAAGACCCAGCCGTGCACTACGAGGAAATCAGGCACAAGCTCGAGAAGGTGCTCGAGCGCCTGACGGCACCCGTTGCCCCGCATGCAGCACCGAAGCACACGCGCAAAGAGTCTCTCGATTTCTTAAAGAAATTCGGAAAGGCGCCGCAAAGCTTCCTCGAGGCCATCCATACGGCAAAGGAATACATCTTTGCGGGGGATATCTTCCAGGTCGTGCCGTCGCACCAGTTCCGCGCACAGATCACGAAACCATGCTTCCATTTCTACCGCCGCCTGCGCCAGGTCAATCCGTCGCCGTATATGTTCTACCTGAATTTCGGTGAGGTCAAGCTCGTCGGTGCCTCGCCAGAGACACTCGTCAAGGTGATCGGTGAGGACGTCTACACCTATCCGATCGCGGGCACGCGCAAGCGCGGCAGGAACGACGCAGAGGATGCTGTCCTCGCCGCGGGCCTGCAGCAGGATGAAAAGGAGGTCGCGGAGCACTCCATGCTCGTGGACCTCGCGCGAAACGATATCGGACGCATCTCACGGCCCGGCACCGTGCGCGTCGTGAAGCTCAAGGTCATCGAGAAGTTCAGCCACGTCATGCACATGGTCTCCAAAGTCACGGGCAAGCTGCTGCCGGGCTACGCGCCCATGGATGTGCTGCAGGCCTCGTTCCCTGCGGGCACGGTCAGCGGTGCGCCAAAGCTCCGCGCCATGGAAATCATCCACGATCTCGAGCCCGTGAAGCGCGATACCTACTCGGGGACGGTCGGCTACATGGATTTCTGCGGCAACATGGATATGTGCATCACGCTGCGCACGATGCGCATCGAAAACGACGATACGGCTGTCATCCAGTCCGGCGCAGGCATCGTCGCGGACTCTGTGCCGGAGCGCGAGTACCAGGAAATCCTGCAGAAGAGCAAGGCACTATTCCAGGTCGTCGAGGAGGTCGAAAACGATGTTACTTCTTTTAGATAACTACGATTCCTTTACCTACAACGTCTACCAGCTCCTCTGCCAGCTCGGCGCCGAGGTCGAGGTCATCCGCAACGACAAGACGACGGTAGACGAGATCCGCGCCCAAAAGTATGCAGGCATCGTGCTCTCCCCGGGACCGGGCATCCCGCAGGATGCCGGCATCACGGAGCAGGTCATCCGCGAGCTCAAAGGAGAAACCCCCATGCTCGGCATCTGCCTCGGCCATCAGGCCATCGGGGAGGTATTCGGCGCAAAAGTCGTGCGCGCCAAGGAGATCATCCACGGCAAGACATCACCGCTGCGCCATAATGGCAAAGGCCTCTACGAAGGCGTGCCGCAGGACATCCCCATCGGCCGCTACCACTCCCTCATCCTCGACCGCGAGACTCTGCCGGATTGCCTCGCGATCACAAGCGACCTCGCCGACGGCACGATCATGGGCGTGCGGCATAAAACCTACCCCATCGAGGGCATCCAGTTCCACCCCGAATCCATCCTCACGCCGGACGGCCCCGCGCTCATGAAAAATTTCCTCAGGCAGATCCAGGCGTAATGCCAGGGGGCATGGGTGCTCACTGAGAAATAAAAAGGCGGAAACCCTGTTTGGATTCAGGGCTTCCGCCTTTTAGTTGTCAAGCAAATTCAGGTGTAAGGATTATCAGGCATCGCACTTCAGCGGAGCAACGATAAGAACCACGCAGAGTTCTGGTTGTTCTGTGCGAGCATGGCCATGGCCGCCTGCATGAGTACGTTTTCTTTCGTGTAAGCCAGCATCTCTTTGGCGAGGTCGGCGTCCATGAGCGTGGACATGGCGCTCGTGAGGTTCGTGCTTTCCGTCGTGAGGTTCTGACTCGTATACTCCAGGCGCGAGGAGATGGCCCCGATGGTCGTGGACTGGTCGAGTGCGCGGTTTAATGCGTTATCCAGAACCTCGATCGCGGCGTTGGCTCCTTCGCGCGTGGTGACGTCCAGGACGTGGCCGTCGCGGCCACGCAGACCGAGTGCCGTCGCGCGCATATCGCCGATACCGATCTTAATGCCAAAATTGGCGTCGGCACCGGTCTGCGCGTAGAGTGCCGTATCTCCCATCGCGTTTCGCGCCTGGATGGTTTCCGTAAAACTGTTGAGTACGTTGTTGGCGCTTTTCTTTGCCTGCCCTTTCAAATTCGTAATGCCGATGGCGAAACCGCCGAGCGCAGCGTCCGTGCCGGTGGCACTCGCCTTGACCGTAATAGCGTTTTTGTTGTCCACCGTCGTCTTCATCTCGCCGTCAGCGTCCACGCCGATCTTGTCGGTCGAGCTGGAGCCCTTGAGGTCAAACGCATCCCCGGAGACCTCATTCATCTTCTTGAAGAGATCGCCGAGCGTAGCGTCCTTGGCGGAGAAATGCGCCGTGTAGGTGCGCCCATCCTTGACGTACGAAGCGGTTACGGTATCCGTATCCACGATGCCGAGGGAGTCCCCATCGCGCCGCGTGAGATCGGTGAGCTTGGTGTCGAGCGTCACATTTTCTCCGAGGCTCCTGTTCGTGAAAGCCTGCTGAGTCGCATGTGCTACGCCCGCGTGGGAGCCGTCCAGCAGGGATTTCCCGTTGTAGGTGATGAGGGCGTTATCGTCGATCTGATCGACGTACTGGTCGAACAGCTTTTGGATAGTGCGGCGGTCCTGATCCGTCGCGGTATCGTTCGCCGCTTCAATGGCCTTTTCCTTCAGCGTCTTTATCAGGTCAATCGTCGAACTGATGCCGCCGTCCGCCACCTGCAGCAGCTTTCCCATTGTCTGCGTGTTGCTGTTCGCCTGATCCAGCGCGCGGATCCGTACATCCATGCGCTGCCCAATCGCCCATCCTGACGGATCGTCCACTACCGAATTAATACGCCGTCCCGATGCGATTCGCTGCATGTGCTTTGCCATGGCAGCGGAGTGCTGATTCATGATGTTCAGGATGTGCGTAGACATGACAAAAGAATTTACGTACATAGAAACGCCTCCTTGGCAAACAAATTCCCTCTCATCCTGTATATCGATGAACCACTATGAATTCTTAATCTTTGCCTGCGTCTGAAAGGCTCAGGAATAATTTTTATGCCTGTTGTATACTTCATCAATTTATACTATAATTGATTATAGTATAATGCATTAACCTTTATGTGTCGCGGAGGGGGCATATTATGCAGTTCATAGCGAGGGACGAAGAACTACGGCGGTTGGAGCGCAAGCTGTCTAGTGACCGTTCAGAGAATATCCTGATTTACGGCAGACGGCGCGTCGGAAAAAGTGAATTGGTGCGGGAGGCCATTCGTCGAACAGAGTGTGTGACGGTGCAGTATGTCGGTATTAAGGCTCCCCTTCAGCAGAATGTGCAGGGGTTATCAACAGCCGTTGCTGAGGCTTTTCAGGAGCCTTGGGTGAGATTCGCCAATTTGCAGGATGTTCTGCTGTATGTATATCAAAAGGCGCAAAAGCAGAGAGTCATCCTTTTTCTTGACGAGTATCCTTTTTTCCGTAACGATGACGAAGCTGTGGATTCCGCGTTGCAGGTGGCGATAGACAGCTATCAGCATGATGCCTGCCTCAAACTGATTTTATGCGGTTCCTATATGGATACGATGCAAAAGATCATCGAAGGTGGGGCACCGCTGTTTGGCCGCTTTGCGGAAATCATGCAGCTGCGCCCGATGGATTATTACGATGCGGCCAAATTTTACCCAAATCGCACGGACGAGGAAAAGGTGTTTCTATACAGCATCTTTGGCGGTATGCCGTTTTATTTATCTTTGCTGGATGATACGTTGTCCCCGGAAGATAATGTTGCGGAGCTTTTGCTGCGTGAAGGGTCAATCCTGGAAAATGAAGTACGGCTGCAGGTGACGGCGGAGCTCTCTAAAGAGGAAAACGCGAACGTGGTGCTGGATGCGATCGCTGCGGGTGCAACGAAATACGCGGACATCAGCCAGCATTTTCCGGGCAAAAATAACTCCAAAATGAATTATGCCCTGAATAAACTCATCGGGATGGGCTTGGTAGCTAAGGGCTCGCCCATCAACAAGGTAACGGATAACAAGAAACAACGTTATACCATTACCGATAACCTGCTGGATTTTTATTATACCTACCTGTTTCGCGAAGGAGCAGCCCGTGGTGCATTGACTGCACAACAATTTTACGACCGCATCCGGGAGTTGGTGGAAACGCAGTATGTACCGCGCAAGTTTGAGCAGATTACGCAAGAGTATCTACTGCGTCAAAACCGTACCAATAAAATCGACCCTCCTTTTTTTGCGATTGGTCGATTCCTTTATCATGATAAGGAAAAACATGCTAATGGCGAATTTGATGTGGTGACCGCCGATGAACGGGGGTATATTGCTTACGAGTGCAAATATCGTCAGGAACCGGTCAGCATGGCCACAGTCAGACGAGAGGAGTGGCAGGCCAGGGAACTGGGGTTGAATTTTTATCGCTACGGATTTGTATCGCGCAGCGGTTTTACCGATGATGTCGATCCGGAAAAATATATTTTGCTGACCCTGGCTGATCTGTATGCATAAAACGCAAGTTATGCCTTGATGGCCCAGCGCAGTTTCGTGGAGTGGGCGCGGCTGTTGCGGTAGCATTCTTCTTTGCTCGGGCGGATGACGTCTTTGGCGATGGCGCGGTAGAGGCCTTGCTGGTGGTAGGCTTTGAAGGCCTGTTTTACGATGCGGTCTTCGCCGGAGTGGAACGTGAGGATCGCGGCGCGGCCGCCGGGGGCGAGGGCGTACGGCAGTTTTTCCATAAATTCATACAGCACTTCATATTCGTGATTGACATCGATACGCAGGGCCTGAAAGACGCGGGCGCTGCTTTTTTTGATGAGCTGGGCACGGGCGGCCGCCTGGCGCTTCGTGCTGTAGCCGGCAACAGACTGCATGTCTGGCGGCAGGGGGACGTTTTCGAGCGCGCGCGTGACGGCCTCGTGCAGGGCCGTGGTCGTCTCGATGGGCTGGCGGCGCTCCGTGCGCATGATTTCGCGTGCGATCTGCGCGGCGTAGGGTTCGTCGGCGTTCGTCTGCAGGAGTCCCGTGAGCTCGTCCTTATCGAGCTCGCGCAGGCGTTCGGCGGCAGAGATGCCGGCCTCGGGGTTCAGGCGCAGGTCGAGCGGGCCGTCTGCCTTGTAGCTGAAACCGCGCGCGGGATTGTCGATCTGCATGGAGGATACGCCGAGGTCGGCGAGGACGAAGTCAAAGGGTCCCACCTCGGCAGCCAGCTCGTCAATCTGACAGAAATTCATTTGGCGACGTTCCCATAACGCGGGGCCGTATCCTTTCGCGCGGATGCGTTCCTCCGTCTTGGCGGATTCTATGGGATCGACATCGCCACCGATGAGATGGCCGCGTCCCTGCAGGGCCTCCAGCATTTTGAGCGTATGTCCGCCATAGCCCAGTGTCGCATCGAATCCCTTTTCGCCGGGCTGGATCTGCAGTACGTTCAGGATTTCGTCGACCATGATGGGGATGTGCATGCCGGCTGGCGTGTTGCCCTTCGCGAGGACATGCGCGACTTCCTCGCCGTATTTTTCCGGCTGCAGTTCCTTATATTTCTCTTCAAAGCGTTTCGGGTAATGCCCGCTGTAATGTACGCGTCGTTTGTGTGGCTTCTGTTCGTCCATCGTGTTACTCCTTTATCGTTCGCTTGATTTCCTGCTTTCGTCCCGATACCGCATCCCGATCGCGCCGGCGAGGAGTATGAGTGCGGTGCCGGTGATGAGAAAGATGGGGCGGATGCCGAGGGCCGTGCTGAGAATGCCGCCCAGGATCGGGCCGAGCATGGCGCCGGTCTGGTTGGCCGAGGAGGTCAGGCCGAAGACGCGGCCGTGGAAGTCCGCGGGCGTGACCTTGACCATGACGGCGTTGATGGCGGGCATCGTGCCGGCCATCATGAGGCCGAAGGCGAACTGCAGCACAGCGAAGGCCGTGAGTTCCGTGGGGAAATACTGCAGGCACAGGCAGATGCCACCGCCAAGGAAGGCGAGGCTCATGGCGCGGAAGAAGCCGCGTGTCTGACCGAACTTGCCCCAGGCATTGGTCGAGAGGGCACCCGCAATGCCGCCAAGGCTGAACACGATGCCAGAACTCATGACGACATTTTCCATCGTGCCCTGCAGCTGCGCGACGTAGAGAGAGATGACCGGCTGCAGCACCATGTTCGCCATGTTGACCACGGCGCAGAGGATGAGCATCGAGAGCAGGACGCGGTTGTGCCAGGCGTAGCGGAAATCCGCCGCGAGGCCGCTCTGCGAGGCATCCGTCACGGTGTCGTGCTTTGGCTCGGGCGGCGCGTCGAGGTAGCGGAGGACGAGTACCGTGGCGAGGCCGAGAAAGCCCGCTGCGACAAAGAAAGACAGACGCATGCCGACGAGATGTGCGAGCACACCGCCCAGCAGAGGTCCCATGACGGAGCCCGTGATCTGTCCCGTCTGGATCGTGCCGATGGCGACGCCGAGCTGGTCTTTCGGTGCGATGGCCGCTGTGATGGCGAGCACCGCTGCGATGAATCCGTTCGCGAATCCCTGTACAACGCGCATGCCGAATAAGCCCTCGGGGCTCGTGACGAGACCGCCGATGGCATACGACAGTGTGAGGCCGATACAGGCGCGCACGGCCATTTTCTTTCGTCCATACCGATCCGCGATGCGCCCCCAGACCGGCGCCATGATGGCCGCGATGAAGAACGTCACGGAGAACACGGCACTGGACCAGAATGGGACATCGGCCTCGGGCGTGCCGAGATCGAGGAGATAGATGGGCAGAAATGGAATCAGCATGGTGTAGCTCGCTGACGTGCAGACGACGCAGAACGCCATGAGATACGTATTGCGTTTCCAGTTCGTATTCAACTCAGGCTTTGTCCTTATCCGCAGGCTTGCTTTCCGCTGCTTCGAGCTTCTTGGCTTCTTCTTCCTTTTCGTCTTCTTCTTTGATGGCTTCGGCCTCTTCCTTGAAATCGTGGGCGCTCTTACCGAGCGCGCGTGCGACATCCGGCAGTTTGCCGGCGCCGAAGACGACGAGAGCGATGAGAAGAATCAGACCAATCTGTGGTACACCTAACATATGAATAACCTCATTTCTGTTCGGAATAGTATTTGCTCTCTTATTATATCATCTTATATGGGTTCGTGCAGAAATCCTTGGGAGAAAAATTTTTTCGACAAATGGTCAAAAAGTCGAAAATAGTATTTGACTTTTTGACCTTAAGCGGTATAATAAGGACAGATAAAGAAATCAGGGAGGCCGGAATGGTCCCTGAATCAGTATGGAGGAAAGGTATCATGGGACAGGAAAAATACACTGCGAAAACCTTGGCGGCTTTGCAGTCGGCACAGCAGATTGCCGCAATGAAGTATCATCAGGAAATTACATCAGCGCATGTGCTGATGGCTCTGGCAAAAGAGCCGGAGGGGCTGCTCGCCACGATTTTTAGCGACTGCCAGACGGATCTGCCGATGCTCAAGGCACGCCTCGAGCAGGTGCTCAATAAGATTCCGTCCGTCAAGGGGACGGACCGCCTCGGCATGGGCATGGATATGGTCCGCGTGCTCGGCCGTGCGGAGGAGCTCGCAAAATCCATGAAGGACGAGTATGTTTCGACAGAGCATCTGCTGCTCGCCATCGTCACGGATGGCAGCGAGGAGGTCCAGGGCATTTGCCGTGAGTTCCACCTCACGAAGTCCAACATCAACGGCTCCATCAAGAAGAACCGCAAGCAGAATGTTACGAGCGAGAATCCGGAGGAGGGCTATAAATCCCTCGAGAAGTTTGGCCGTGACCTCACGGCGGCAGCCCGTGCGAACAAGCTCGATCCCGTCATCGGCCGCGACGATGAGATCCGCCGCACGATCGAGATCCTCTCCCGCCGCACGAAGAACAACCCGGTGCTTATCGGCGAGCCGGGCGTCGGCAAGACGGCCATCGTCGAGGGGCTGGCGCGCCGCATCGTCGCTGGAGATGTGCCGGAGTCGCTGAAGAACAAGACGCTCTACTCGCTCGATATGGGCAGCCTCATCGCCGGCGCGAAGTTCCGCGGCGAGTTTGAGGAGCGCCTGAAGAACGTCCTTAACGAAATCACGAAATCCGATGGGCAGATCCTGCTCTTCATCGATGAGATCCATACGGTCGTCGGTGCCGGTGCTGCGGAGGGCGCGATGGATGCAGGCAACCTGCTGAAACCGCTGCTCGCGCGCGGGGAGCTGCGCTGCATCGGCGCGACGACGCTCAATGAGTACCGCAAGTACATTGAGAAAGATGCTGCACTCGAGCGCCGGTTCCAGCCCGTCATGGTGGACCAGCCGAGCGTGGAGGATACAATCTCCATCCTGCGTGGCCTGAAAGAGCGCTATGAGGTCCATCATGGTGTCCGCATCCGCGATGCCGCTCTCGTGGCTGCCGCGACGCTTTCCGACCGCTATATCTCCGACCGGTTCCTGCCGGATAAGGCCATCGACCTCGTCGATGAGGCGGCGGCAAAGCTGCGCACGGAGATCGAGTCCATGCCGCAGCCGCTCGATGAGGTGCGCCGCAAGCTCATGCAGCTGACCATCGAGGAACAGGCACTGAAGAAAGAGACCGATAAAGCCTCGGCCGAGCGCCTTGGGAAGCTGCAGGAGGAGAAGGCGGAACTCCAGCGCCAGGAGGGCGAGCTCAAGGATAAGTGGGAGGCTGAGAAACAGGCTATCCTGCGCGTCCGCGCCGTCAAGAAGGAAATCGATGACGTCAATGCGCAGATGGCGGAAGCCGAGCGCGCCTACGACCTCAACAAGATGTCGGAGCTCAAATATGGTAAGCTCCCAGCCCTGCAGAAGCAGCTGCAGGATGAGGAAGCGAAGATCAACGCGAAATCCCAGGATGAGCGCCTGCTCAAAGAGGAGGTCGGCGAGGAGGATATCGCGGAGGTCGTCTCCCGCTGGACCGGCGTGCCGGTGACGAAGATGCTGCAGGGGGAGCGCGATAAGCTCATGCATCTCGATGGCGTGCTCCACGAGCGCGTCGTCGGTCAGGATGAGGCCGTGACGGCCGTGAGCGAGGCCATCCTGCGCGCGCGTGCAGGTATCAAGGACCCGAACCGTCCGATTGGTTCGTTCATCTTCCTCGGCCCCACGGGCGTCGGCAAGACTGAGCTCGCGAAGACGCTGGCGGAGGCGCTCTTTGATGATGAGCGCAGCATGATCCGCATCGATATGTCCGAGTACATGGAGAAGCACAGCGTCGCGCGCCTCATCGGAGCGCCTCCGGGATACGTCGGCTACGATGAGGGCGGTCAGCTCACCGAGGCCGTGCGCCGCCGTCCGTACAGCGTCATCCTGCTCGATGAGATCGAGAAAGCGCACCGCGACGTGTTCAACGTGCTGCTGCAGATTCTCGACGATGGCCGCCTCACGGATGGCAAGGGCCGCGTCGTGAATTTCAAGAACACGGTCATCATCATGACGTCGAATCTCGGCTCGCACGAGATCCTCAACAAGGATTACGACGAGGCAAAGGCATCGGTCAAGGAAATCCTTAAGGACTACTTCCGTCCGGAGTTCCTGAACCGCGTCGATGATATCATCGTGTTCAAGGGCTTGCAGAGGGAGCAGGTGAAACAGATTGCCGACATCCTCCTGCATCGCCTCGGCGAACGCCTCGAGCATCAGGTGAAAATCCATCTGACCTGGAGCGATGCCGCGCTTGAGCGCCTCGCCGATCAGGGCTTTGACCCGAATTTCGGCGCGCGCCCGCTCAAACGGCTCCTCGTACACACGGTCGAGACCGCGCTCTCGAAGAAGATCATCAGCGGCCAGGTCAGGGAAGGCGATACCGTATGCATCGATGTCGATGGCTCGGGTGAATATTCCTTCAACACGGTCTCCACGATGTAACAGGGTAACAGACGATAAAAAGGCGCCTGCCGACAAGATCGGCAGGCGCCTTTGTGTGGTCAAAATCAGGGGGAGACGATGAAGCGTGCGAAGAAGGAGTAGTCGCTTTGCGTGACCGTCTTCTTGAGGTCATCGTACGGGACCCAGGCCGGTGCAAACTTCATGCGGTATTTGAACCGCTCAAACGTATGCGTGTTGTCGCCGAAGATGGGGACGCGGTCGAGTTTGTAGCGCGGTGCATCTTTTTCGGCATAACCGAGGTGGACCGTGAAGGCAGCGCGGTAGCCGGCATCCTTTGCGGCATTCTGAACGCGCTGCGTGTAGTCGCCGCAGGGATACGCGAGGAACGAGACCTTTTTCTGCAGGCGGTATTCGATAGCAGCCTTGGAGTCCTCGAGCTGATGTTTGAGATCCTCATCGCTGAGCTTGCTGAGCTCCGGATGAGAGAGCGTGTGGCCTTCAAAATCGATGAGCCCGCTCTGCTGCATCTCGAGGGCTTCATCCCAGGTCATGTAGTTCGGATACGTGCCGATGAAATCGGAGATGAGGAAAATCGTTGCCTTCAGGTTGTACTTCTGGAGAATCGGGTAAGCGTTCTTGTAGTTGTCGATGTAGCCGTCGTCGAATGTGATGATGACGGGTTTGTCCGGCAGCTCCGTGCCGTTCTCCCAGGCATCAACGAGGTCCTCGGGCGTAATCGCATGGTAGCCGTTGTCGGCGAGATATTTCATCTGTGCCTCGAACTGGTCGGTACGGACGGTCAGCGAATTGACATCCTGGTTGTTGATCTGATGGTAGTTGAGCACCGGGATGCCGTCGGCGGCGCGATGTACGCGCACTGCCGCATCGGCAGCGAGGATGAGGAGGACGGATACGAGAACCAGACCGATGGTCCGGAGAATCTTTTGCCAGCGCGGCCTATCCTGCGGCTGACCAACCCTTAATTTCATGGCCAAAGAGGACACAACCTTTCTTCTATTCTTTCATAGCGTTCTTGAAATCAAATACACCGTATCATACTATCCTAAAGGAGAGAAAGTGTCAAGGCGTAGACGCGCGCGCGTTTTCGTCATATAATAATAGAAGCTGTGTATCTCTTTTTTGGATGAGCACACTACAGATAAAGGAGAACAAGATTTTGCAGAGAAATGAATTATGCTGGTGTGGCAGCGGCAAAAAATACAAGAAATGCCACGCAGACTACGATGAACGCATCAGTGAGATGAAGTTTGATTTCTTCAAGGGGCAGGTCCGTCCGCCCCGCAAGGTGATCAATAATGCGCAGGATATCGCCGGCATCCGCGCGGCGGGCATCATCAATGATGGCGCCCTCGACCTCATGGACGAGATGGTGAAGCCGGGCATTACGACGGCCGAGCTCGATCAGGCCGTCTATGACTATATCATCGGTCACGGAGCCATTCCGGGCGACCTCAACTACGAGGGTTTCCCGAACAGCTGCTGCACGTCGATCAACGATATCGTCTGCCACGGCATTCCCTCGAAGAAAGTGAAGCTGCAGGAAGGCGATATCATCAACGTCGATGTCACGACGGTGCTCAACGGGTACTATGCCGATGCTTCGCGCATGTATATGGTAGGAAAGGTATCCCCGGCAGCCGAGCGCCTCGTGCGCGTGACGAAGGAATGCATGGAGGCGGGCGTCGCAGCGGCGCGTGCCTGGCATTTTGTCGGCGATATCGGCGCGGCCTGCGCAAAGGTCGCGCATGAGAACGGCTACGGCGTCGTCACGGACCTCGGCGGGCACGGTGTCGGCAAGGGATACCATATCGACCCGTTTGTCTCGCATAATGCGAAGCCGGAGACCGGCATGCTGCTCGTGCCGGGCATGACGCTGACGGTCGAGCCGATGATCAATGAGGGTACGTTCAAGGTTTTTACGGATAAAACGGGCGACGGCTGGACGGTCCGCACGAAAGACCACAAGCTCTCCGCGCAGTGGGAAAATACGATCCTGATTACGGAGACGGGCATCGAAGTCCTCGCGCACTGATTTTGTAACAAAAGAGAAAGGAACATTATGGCAAATTTCACAGAACTCGGCATTGCCCCGCAGGTCTGCGAGACGCTGCGCTATAAGGGCATCAAGGAAGCTACGCCGGTACAGGAACAGGCAATCCCCGTCGTGCGCGCCGGGCGCGATTGCATCGTGCAGGCACAGACGGGGACGGGTAAGACGCTGGCATTCCTGCTGCCGATTCTCGAGAAAATCAAGAAGAATGCCGCTGTGGCGCAGGCCCTCGTCGTGACGCCGACGCGCGAGCTCGCCATCCAGATCGCCCGCGTCGCGAAGATTGTGGGCGAGCCAGAGGGCGCGAGCTCTCTCGTCATCTTCGGCGGGCAGGACATCGAGCGGCAGAAACAGAAGCTCCGCCGCCATCCGCAGATTATCATCGGCACGCCGGGCCGCCTGCTGGACCATCTGCGCCGCGGTACGATCGATCTCTCGCAGGTTAACAAGGTCGTGCTCGATGAGGCGGATGAGATGCTGCGCCTCGGCTTCATCGAGGACGTGGAGGTACTGCTCAAGGCAGCGGCTGCCGACCGCCAGCTCATGCTGTTTTCGGCGACGATGCCGGACCGCATCAAGGCACTCGCAGCGCAGTTCATGAAAAGCCCGGAGAATATCCAGGTCCGGAGCGAGCACGTGACGCTCGATGCCATCGAGCAGGTCATCGTCGATACGACAGAGGAAACGAAGCTCGACAAGCTCTGTGCGCTCATCAATCAGGACAACCCGTATCTCATGATGGTGTTCTGCCATACGAAGCAGCGCGCGCATCAGGTCACGATGGCACTGGCGGGACGCGGCTATGCGGTCGATGAGCTGCACGGCGATCTTTCCCAGACGCAGCGCGCCCTCGTGCTGCGCCGTTTCCGCGAAGCGCAGCTGCAGATCCTCTGCGCGACGGATATCGCGGCGCGCGGCCTCGATATCGAGGGCGTCACGCATGTCGTGAACTACGATATCCCGCATGATGCGGAGAGCTACATCCATCGTATCGGCCGCACGGGCCGGGCAGGGGATACGGGCAAGGCAGTCACGTTCGTCAACGCACGCCAGTATGACCTCCTTCGCCGCATCGAGATGGGCATCAAGAGCCGCATCCGCAAGGCGCATTCCGAACGGCATAAGCGCCATGAGGAGAAACAGCAGAAAATCCTGAAGGAAATCCGCGAGAAGCGTGATGAGCACAAGAAGCAGGCAAAACCCCTCTCGAAATATGCGAACCGCAAGGGCGCGGGGCACAAAGGCCGCAATGGCCGAAGCCGCCGACAGGGGCCGGCGAAAGCAAAGAAATCCCGCACGAACCTCGGCCACCGCAGCAAGCTCGGCCGTCACTAAGCCACGGATGCAAGCTGTTCTTACCAACCCATAGGACGAGAAACAGACAAGTCACTTCCCGATAGTTGCAAAATTTTCGGGAAATGACTTGTTTTTTCTCTTTTCAAGAAGGATTTTCGCCAAAACAAGAGAAGTAATACTGTGTCAAAAGGGAAATTAAGAGGAGGTATTCTCATGATCGGTATCAGAAATGTCATTGCTATTGTCTGCGGCGGCGGCCCTGCTCCGGGCATCAACAGCGTTATCTCGGGCGTTACGAACGAGGCTTCGCGCTATGGCTGGGATGTCATCGGTATCTACGATGGTTTCTCCCGCCTCGCACGCGGCGAGAAGAACTACGTCCGCCTCGAGCCGAAGAACATCAGCCACATCCACATGACGGGCGGCTGCATCCTGAAGATGTCCCGGTATAACCCGACGAAGAAGGAGTCGGATATGCGCACCGTCGTGGAGACGCTGACGGAGCTCGGCGTCACGCATCTCGTGACGATCGGCGGCGATGACACGGCGTACAGCTCGGCGGCCGTAGCGGAATACGCCCGCAAGACGGGACGCACGATCAATGTTGTCCACGTGCCGAAGACCATCGACAATGACCTGCCGCTGCCGGAAGGGGTGCCGACCTTCGGTTTCGAGACGGCACGCGCTTTTGCAACGACGGAAATCGAGAACCTCATGGAGGATGCCCGCACGTCGAACAACCGCTGGTACTTCACGATTGCCATGGGCCGCACGGCCGGCCATCTGGCACTCGGCATGGGCCGCAGCGCCGGTGCTGCGCTCACGATCATCCCGGAGGAGCTGCCGGAGCAGGTTCCGCTGCAGCACATCGTCGATATCATCACGGGCTCCATCGTGAAGCGTTACCTCACGGGCAAGAACTACGGTGTTGCTGTCATCGCCGAAGGCATTATCGAAAAGATCACGCCGGCGGACTTCGAGAAGCTCGGTACGGTCGTCAAAGATGAGCACGGCCACATCCGCTACAGCGAGCTCGACTTCGGTGAAATCCTGAAGCAGGCCGTCCTCAAGGAAGTCAAGAAGCTCGACATCAAGCTGTCCATCATCGATAAGGAGATCGGCTACGAGCTGCGCTGCACGGCGCCGATTGCTTACGATATCGACTATGCACGCTCCCTCGGCTATGAAGCTGTCCAGTTCCTCATGAACGGCGGCTCGGGCGCCCTCATCACGATCCAGGACAGCCAGGCTGTACCGATGACGTTCGATGAGATCAAGGACCCGGCTACGGGCAAGACGAAGGTCCGCAAGGTCAACATCGATTCCGTCACTTATAAGATTGCACGCGCTTCGATGATGCGTCTCGAGAAAGAAGACCTCGATGATCCGGGCCTTGCCAATGCGTATCATTTGTCCCCGGAGGATTTCAAGAAACGCTACGCGTACCTCTTTGATACGGAGAAGAAGGCAGCAAAGCCGGCGGAACCGGAAAAGAAATAACGCGATTTTTTCGCAAAAGCAGAGAAAGCTTTCCCCAATCTGGGGAGGGCTTTCTTTTTTTTGAACAATTTTATAAAAAGGTGTTGACATCTACGATGGGGTGTCCTATAATAATTACTTGTCAGCCGATGGTTCATAGTTCAGAACCGCGCGCGAGAACATCGCGGGGTGGAGCAGTCGGTAGCTCGTCGGGCTCATAACCCGAAGGTCACAGGTTCAAGTCCTGTCCCCGCAACCAATTGCATATTCTTTCCTAAATATAGATATGGGTAGGTGCCCGAGTGGTTAAAGGGAACAGACTGTAAATCTGTCATCTTCGGATTACGATGGTTCGAATCCATCCCTGCCCACCACTTTCTATCGCGGGGTGGAGCAGTCGGTAGCTCGTCGGGCTCATAACCCGAAGGTCACAGGTTCAAGTCCTGTCCCCGCAACCAAGAAAGGATTGCTGATATAGCTCAGTCGGTAGAGCGTATCCTTGGTAAGGATAAGGTCACCAGTTCAATCCTGGTTATCAGCTCCATATATACGGCGGCATAGCTCAGTTGGCTAGAGCATGCGGTTCATACCCGCAGTGTCCGGAGTTCGAATCTCTGTGCCGCCACCAATCTTGAAATCAAGCCCCTGGTACAGGGGTTTTCTTTATGTCACGGAGTATAAAAAAGTTTCTAACCCTGCCAAGGTTTTTCTGTTGACAGACCTTGACAAGTGTGCTAAATTGTATTAGTGACATTTTTGAGGAATCAGCGTCATAAGACACAGCATGAAGGGGTGTGAAAAGAGATGCGCAACAATATCACGTTGGAGTGCACGGAGTGCCATAGCCGCAACTACCGTACCAACAAGAACAAGAAGAACAACCCGGATCGCCTGGAGTTCAACAAGTACTGCAAGTTCTGCAAGAAGCACACGGTACATAAGGAAACGAAGTAAGCTCCAATCAGGCAGTGAGGATGTGAACGTATTGTGAAGAAGTTTCTGACCGAAGTGGTCGCTGAGATGAAAAAGGTATCCTGGTGCAACCAGAAAGAGCTCGTTACCTATACGATCGTCGTCGGTATTGCCGTTGCTATCGTATGCGCGCTGATCTGGTTCTGCGATACCATCTTCGCAAGACTGTTCCACATCATTTTAAAGTAAGCAGGGTGAGAGGCAAGCATGGCAGAGAAAGAAGAAATGGATCTGCGTCAGGATAATCCTGGCCGGGCCTGGTATGTCATCCATACCTATTCGGGCTATGAGAACAAAGTCAAGGCCAATCTCGAGCGCCTCATTCACACGGCAGGCATGGAGGGTATGATTTTCAATATCGTCGTGCCGGTCGAGGAAGAAGTCGAGATCACGGACGGCAAGAAGAAAGTCGTCCCGCATAAGATCTTCCCGGGTTATGTTCTCGTCGATATGATCGTCGATGAGCATTCCTGGTACGTCGTGCGCAACACGACGGGCGTCACGGGCTTCGTCGGTTCGGAGAAACATCCGATTCCGCTGACAGAGGCTGAGGCAAGCCGCATCCTGAATGCTACGGGCGAGAAAACGTATCAGCCGGACCTCAAGTTCGAGGTCGGCGACGTGGTTCGCATCAAATCGGGTGTCTTCGAGAACTACACGGGTGTAGTCAAAGAGCTTGATGCGGAAAAGAAGCGTGTCAAGGTTGATGTTGAGGATACGCCGATTGACTTGGATTTCGACGAAATCGAAACGATTTAATCGATACAGGTTATCCCTTTTTAGGAGGTGAAAATTACAATGGCAAAGAAAGTTTCTAAGGTTGTAAAGCTCCAGGTTATGGCTGGTAAAGCAAATCCGGCTCCTCCGGTAGGTCCTGCACTGGGCCAGGCTGGTGTCAATATCATGGGCTTCTGCAAGGAATTCAACGAGAGAACCAAGGCTCAGGCTGGTCTCATGATCCCTGTCGTCATCACGGTTTTCGAGGATCGTTCCTTCACGTTCATCACGAAGACTCCTCCGGCTGCTGTCCTTCTGAAGAAGGCCGCTGGTCTGGACAAGGCTTCTGGTGAGCCGAACAAGGTCAAGGTTGCTAAACTGCCGCGTGCCAAGGCACAGGAAATCGCAGAGAGCAAGATGAAAGACCTGAACGCTGCTGATGTCGAGGCTGCCACCCGCATGATCGAGGGCACGGCCCGCAGCATGGGTATCGAGATCGTCGACTAATCCATCGATGGTTTCATCCCGTGGGAGGCATCTACCGTTATGACCACGAGAGGAGAAACACTACAATGGCAAAAACTGGTAAGAAATATCAGGAAGCTTGCAAGCTTGTAGAAGCTGGTAAGCAGTATACGCCTGCTGAAGCAATGGAACTCGTCAAGAAGACGGCTACGAAGAAGTTCGATGAGACCATCGAGCTGCATGTCCGTCTCGGCGTTGATCCGAAATACGCTGACCAGCAGGTCCGCGGCGCACTGGTCCTGCCAAACGGCACGGGTAAATCCAAGCGCGTCCTCGTCTTTGCAAAAGGCGAAAAAGTAAAGGAAGCCGAGGCTGCAGGCGCAGACTTCGTCGGCTCCGATGAAATCGTCCAGAAGATCCAGGGTGGCTGGCTCGACTTCGATGTCGCTGTCGCTACGCCGGACATGATGGGCACTGTCGGTCGTCTTGGTAAGATCCTCGGCCCGCGCGGCCTCATGCCGAACCCGAAACTGGGTACGGTTACGATGGATCTCACGAAGGCCATCTCCGAGATTAAAGCAGGTAAAGTCGAGTACCGTACCGATAAGGCCGGTAACGTGCATTGCCCGATTGGCAAGGCATCCTTCGACGCTGAGAAGCTTCAGCAGAACTTCCAGACCCTGATGGATACACTGATTCGTGTAAAACCGGCTGCTGCTAAGGGTCAGTACATCAAGTCCGTTACCGTCGCTTCCACGATGGGCCCGGGCATTGCGATCCAGCACATCTGATTTTCATGATCAGGCGAGACTCCGGTCTCCACAATTGTATATCGAAGGCTGTAGACAGCAGGTTTGATTTCATCATCTAACGACGCATGTGTCGCCTGCCGAGGCCGGAGTCATTGAACTTGAAAATGATGACCTCCGGCGGACAGCCGGAGGTTTTATTACGTTGCTTTAAAATATCATACGAATGGAGGTGCAACCACAAGAATGAGTGATTTAACTGCAAAGAAAGCTGTTGTCGCCGAGCTGAAAGATCAGATCACGAGCGCAAAAGCCGCTGTCCTGACGAGCTATAAAGGCCTGACGGTTGAGCAGGATACGGAGCTCCGCCACGAACTGCGCGAGGCAGGCGTTTCCTACCACGTCGTCAAGAACACGATGCTCCGCATCGCTGCTCAGGATGCTGGCATCGAAGGCCTCGATGAGCATCTGTCCGGCACGACGGCCCTTGCATTCTCCACGGAGGATGCGGTAGCTCCGGCTAAAGTCATCAACGACTTCATCAAGAAGAACAAGCTTGAGGACACGGAAGTGCTCCAGATCAAAGCTGGTATGCTCGATGGCAAAGTCATCGCTCTCGAGAAGGTCAAGGAACTCGCTTCCCTGCCGTCCCGCGAGGAACTGCTTGCCAAGCTGCTTGGCAGCATGAATGCCCCGATCAGCAACACGGTCAACGTGCTGCAGGGTGTCATCCGCAACTGCGTATATGCCCTCAACGCTGTACGCGAGAAGAAAGAGCAGGAGACGGCCTGATCTGTGCCTGACTGCTTAGCTTACTATTTCAGAGAAGAAATAAATTCAAATTATTGGAGGAAATAAAAATGACGAAAGAAGAAATCCTTGAAGCCATTGAGAACATGAGCGTTCTCGAGCTGTCCGAGCTCGTTAAAGATATGGAGGAGAAGTTCGGCGTTAGCGCTGCTGCTCCGGTTGCTGTTGCTGCTGCAGGTGCTGCTGGCGGCGCTGCTGCTGAGGAGAAGACGGAGTTCACGGTTGTCCTGAAGGACGCTGGTGCTCAGAAGATCAAAGTCATCAAGGCTGTCCGTGAAGCTACGGGTCTCGGCCTGAAAGAGGCTAAGGCTCTCGTTGATGGCGCTCCGGCTAACGTCAAGGAGAACATCTCCAAGGACGATGCTGAGGCTCTGAAGGCTAAGCTCGAAGAGGCTGGCGCTGGCGTTGAGCTGAAGTAATTTCTTTCTCTAAAGAAATTTTCGGACCACCCCATAGGGGTGGTCTTTTTTATTTTGTAAGTTGCTTGACATAAAATTTATTTTGTGCTAGAGTTATAAACTACAGGAAATTGAATAGGGGATAAGTGCGCGCAAATGGAAACATGGGTATTTGCCCGCGTCTATTTGCGTGCTTTTATGTTCTATCTTTCAAGAAATGATCATTTACAATCAGGCTAAGGGGTGAAGGATTTCATGTTTAATCCTGTGCCGATGGGCAAACGAACCAGGTATAGCTACGCCAGAATCAAAGACGTCATGAAAATGCCGCATCTGCTGGACATCCAGAGGAACAGCTACCAGTGGTTCCTCGACACGGGTCTGCAGGAAATATTTAACGATATTTCCCCGATCCAGGATTTCTCTGGAAATTTGGTTCTTTCGTTTGAGAGTTTCTCTCTCGGTGAACCGAAATACGATCTGGACGAGTGCAAGCAGCGCGACGTTACGCTGGCAGCGCCGATCCGTGTGAACGTCCGCCTCATCAATCGTGAGACTGGTGAAATCAAGGAGCAGGAAGTCTTTATGGGTGACTTCCCTCTCATGACGGATACGGGCACGTTCATCATCAATGGTGCGGAACGCGTCATCGTCAGCCAGCTGGTCCGTTCTCCAGGTGCATACTATGATGATGAGATCGACCCGACCGGTAAGCACCTCTATTCCTCGACGGTCATTCCGAACCGCGGTGCCTGGATTGAGCTCGAGACGGATACGAACGATGTCGTTTCCGTCCGTATTGACCGTACGCGTAAGATGCCGGTGACGTATTTCATCCGTGCACTGGGCTACGATACGGATGAGGAAATTCTCGACCTGTTCGGCGGGGACCCGCGCATCCTGAATACGCTCGATCCGTCCGTCGATAAGGTCAAGACGCACCGGGAAGCGGTCATCGAGATTTATCATCGCCTTCGTCCGGGCGAGCCGGCGAACGAGGACAATGCACAGCAGCTCCTCGACTCGCTGTTCTTTGATCCGAAACGCTATGACCTCGCTACGGTCGGCCGCTATAAGCTCACGAAGAAACTGGGCTGGAAGCGCCGCATCCTCGGCAAGGTCCTCGCGGATCCGATCGTCAACCGCGAGACGGGTGAGATCGTGATCCCGCAGGGTGAGGTCGTCACGGAGGATATGCTCGACCGCGTGAAGCCGGAGGATGAGACGGCTCTGTTCGGCGAGGGCATCATTACGGTCTACGTCCTCCGCAAGGATGGCAGCCGCACGAAGATGCTCTGCTCCCGTACGCGCGATATCTACGATCGCACGATTACCAAAGAAGATATCATTGCTTCCATCGACTACCTGCTGAACCTCATGGATGGCATCGGCAGCAAGGATGATATCGACCATCTCGGCAACCGCCGTGTCCGCGCCGTGGGCGAGCTGCTGCAGAACCAGTTCCGCATCGGCCTCTCCCGCATGGAGCGTGTGGTCCGCGAGCGCATGACGATCCAGGATGTGGATGTCATCACGCCGCAGGCGCTCATCAATATCCGTCCGGTTGTCGCAGCCATCAAAGAATTCTTCGGTTCTTCGCAGCTGTCCCAGTTCATGGACCAGCACAATCCGCTGTCCGAGCTTACGCATAAGCGCCGCCTGTCGGCACTCGGACCGGGCGGTTTGTCCCGTGAGCGCGCAGGCTTCGAAGTCCGCGATGTCCATAACTCCCATTACGGCCGTATGTGTCCGGTAGAGTCCCCTGAGGGTCCGAATATCGGTCTTATCGGCTCGCTTGCTACGTTTGCACGCATCAACCAGTTCGGCTTCATGGAGACGCCGTACCGCCGCGTAGACAAGGCAACGCATAAGGTGACGGATGAAGTCCGTTATATGACGGCGGACGAAGAGGATGAGCTCGTCATCGCGCAGGCCAATGAGCCGCTCGATGACAACGACTGGTTCGTCAATGAACGCGTCACGGCACGTTATAATGAGGAAACGGGTCTGCATAACCGCGACAGCGTCGACTACATGGACGTGAGCCCGCGCCAGGTCTTCTCCATCGCAACGGCCATGATCCCGTTCCTCGAAAACGATGATGCGAACCGTGCTCTCATGGGTGCGAACATGCAGCGCCAGGGTGTTCCTCTGCTGCGCACGCAGGCTCCGCTCGTCGGTACGGGCATGGAGTACAAGGCAGCGTGCGACTCGGGCGTCATGATTCTCGCAAAACGTTCGGGCACAATCGAGACTGTCACGGCAGATTACATCGATGTCCGCACGGAGAACGGCGAACTCGATCACTATAAACTGCAGAAATTCCAGCGCTCCAACCAGAGCACCTGCATCAACCAGGTTCCTATCGTATATAAGGGCGATGTCGTCGAAGAAAACCAGCCGATCGCCGACGGCCCGGCAACGGACCACGGCGAGCTGGCACTCGGCTACAACATCGTCGTCGCATACATGCCTTGGGAAGGCTACAACTACGAGGATGCTGTTCTCCTCTCTGAGAACCTTGTCAAGCGCGACCTCTACACCTCAATCCATATCGAGGAGTACGAGTGCGATGCGCGCGATACGAAGCTCGGCCCCGAGGAGATCACGCGCGATATCCCGAATGTCGCTGAGGATGCAATCAAAGACCTCGATGAGGATGGTATCATCTCCATCGGTGCCGATGTCCGTCCGGGCGATATCCTCGTCGGCAAGGTCACGCCGAAAGGCGAGACGGAGCTGACGGCCGAGGAGCGCCTGCTGCGCGCAATCTTCGGTGAGAAGGCCCGCGAGGTCCGCGATACGTCCCTGCGCGTTCCGCACGGAGAAATGGGCAAGATCGTCGATGTCAAGATTTTCAGCCGCGACAACAACGATGAGCTTCCGCCGGGCGTCAACCACCTCGTCCGCATCTACATCGCCCAGAAGCGTAAGATTTCCGTCGGCGATAAGATGGCAGGCCGTCATGGTAACAAGGGTGTCGTTTCCCGCATCATGCGTCAGGAAGATATGCCGTTCCTGCCAGATGGCACGCCGGTCGACCTCGTCCTGAACCCGTTGGGCGTGCCGTCCCGCATGAACATCGGACAGATTCTCGAGGTCCATCTGGGCCGGGCCGTCAAGGTGCTGGGCGACCAGATTAAGGCGGGCGACCCGACCGTCGAGCAGCGTCTCCGCGCGGCAGGGTATGATTTCGATAAATATGGCATGCCGAAACCGGATAAGGCCGGCATCCATATCGCAACCCCGATTTTCGATGGCGCGCGCTGGGATGATATTCAGACGACCATGAAGTGCGCAGGCCTGGACCTCGATGGCAAGACGGTCCTTTACGATGGCCGTACGGGAGAACCGTTCGAGAACCGTGTCACTGTCGGTGTCACGTACTTCCTCAAACTGCATCATCTCGTTGCCGATAAGATTCATGCGCGTTCCACGGGTCCGTACTCCCTCGTCACGCAGCAGCCGCTCGGTGGTAAAGCACAGTTCGGCGGCCAGCGCTTCGGCGAGATGGAGGTCTGGGCACTCGAGGCTTACGGCGCAGCTTACACGCTGCAGGAGATGATCACGGTCAAGTCCGATGATGTCACGGGCCGTGTCAAAGCCTATGAGGCTATCGTCAAGGGCGAGAACATCCCGGCTCCTGGTGTGCCGGAGTCGTTCAAGGTGCTTATCAAAGAGCTCCAGTCCATCGGCCTCGACATCAAGGTGCTCGACGAGAATGCCAAGGATGTCTCCCTCATCGACGATGACGATGACGATATCGATATCAACAAGAAAGCACGCGACCTCGACCTCGATGTCAAGGGCGTCGATCCGACGACCGGTGAGGCAGCAGCCCCGAAACAAGAGGGCGACTACTACGACGATCCGACGACGAGCGACGATGAGAGCCCCGCTGACGACAAGACAGACAACATCATTGCGGATATCGGCAGCATGGGCGCTGATGAGCCGGATAACAATGGTGAGGAATAAGAAGGGAGTGTCATCTCTTTGCTGGATGTAAATAAATTCGATTCGATGCGAATCGGGCTGGCCTCTCCGGAGAAAATCCGCGAATGGTCCTACGGCGAAGTCAAGAAACCAGAGACGATCAACTACCGCACTCTCAAGCCGGAGCGCGATGGCCTGTTCTGCGAGCGCATCTTTGGACCAACCCGCGACTGGGAATGCCACTGCGGCAAGTACAAGCGCATCCGCTATAAGGGCATCATCTGCGATCGCTGCGGCGTCGAAGTTACCCGCGCCAAGGTCCGCCGTGAGCGCATGGGCCACATCGAGCTGGCAGCCCCGGTCTCCCATATCTGGTATTTCAAAGGCATTCCGAGCCGCATGGGCCTGATTCTCGATATCTCGCCGCGTGCCCTCGAGAAAGTCCTCTATTTCGCTTACTACATCGTGCTCGATCCGGGCGAGAACACGGAGCTCACGAAGAAGAGCCTGCTCTCCGAGAAAGAGTATCACGATGCCCTCGATAAATACGGCAACACGTTCCGCGTCGGCATGGGTGCCGAGGCAATCAAGGAACTCCTCGATGAGCTGGATCTCGAGAAGATGAGCGAGGAACTGCGCAAGGAAGTCCGCACGGCTTCCGGTCAGAAGAAGATCCGCGCGATCCGCCGTCTCGAGGTGGTCGAGGCTTTCCGCAAATCCGGCAATAAGCCGTCCTGGATGATCATGGATGTGATCCCGGTCATCCCGCCGGAGCTGCGCCCGATGGTGCAGCTCGATGGCGGCCGTTTTGCGACGTCCGACCTCAACGATCTCTATCGCCGCGTCATCAACCGTAACAACCGCCTGAAGCGCCTGCTCGACCTCGGTGCACCGGACATCATCGTCCGCAACGAGAAACGCATGCTGCAGGAGGCAGTCGATGCCCTCATCGATAACGGTCGCCGCGGCCGTCCAGTCACGGGCCCGGGCAACCGCCCGCTGAAGTCCCTGTCGGATATGCTGAAAGGCAAGCAGGGCCGTTTCCGTCAGAATCTGCTCGGCAAACGCGTCGACTACTCCGGCCGTTCCGTTATCGTTGTCGGCCCGGAGATGAAACTGCATCAGTGCGGTCTCCCGAAAGAGATGGCGCTGGAACTGTTCAAGCCGTTCGTCATGAAGAAACTCGTTTCTTCGGGTACGGCGCATAACATCAAATCCGCAAAGCGCATGGTTGAGCGTGCCAAACCGGAAGTATGGGATGTTCTCGAGGATGTCATCAAAGAGCATCCGGTTTTGCTGAACCGTGCCCCGACGCTGCATCGACTCGGTATTCAGGCTTTTGAGCCGGTCCTGACTGAGGGCCGCGCCCTGAAGCTGCACCCGCTGGCCTGCACGGCATACAACGCCGACTTCGATGGCGACCAGATGGCTATTCATCTGCCGCTGTCCGCCGAGGCGCAGGCTGAGGCCCGCGTGCTCATGCTCGCAGCAAACCACATCCTGGCGCCGAAAGACGGCAAACCGATCATCGTTCCGACGCAGGATATGGTTCTCGGTTCCTACTACCTGACGAAACTGCATCCGGGCCAGAAGGGTGAGGGCATGATCTTCACGGGTATTGCCGAAGCCCTGCTCGCTTATCAGCAGCATGACCTCACGATCGAGGCTCCGATTCAGGTCCGCATCGATGGCTACGGCCTCGTCAAGACGTCCCTCGGCCGCATGATCTTCAACGAGATCCTGCCTCCGGAGCTCCGTTACTTCTACAAGGAAGACGGCGACGAGCAGTGGAGCCTCGGTATCCTCATGAACAAGAAGCAGATCGGCAAACTCGTTGCCAACTGCTACGATCATTTCGGCGCTACGGAGACGGCGCGCATCATCGATGATGTCAAGAACCTTGGCTATCATTATGCGTGCATCGCCGGCATCTCCATCGCTATCTCCGATGTCATCGTTCCGCCGGAGAAGAAGACGCTCATCGCGGACACGAAGAAGCTCGTCAATAAGGTCGAGCGCCAGTACAACCGCGGTCTTGTTACCGAGGAAGAGCGCTACAACAAGGTTGTCAGCCTCTGGTCGAAGACGACGGACGACGTCGCTGACGCCATGATGGACAACATGGATGCGTTCAACCCGATCTTCATGATGGCGGACTCCGGCGCCCGTGGTAACAAGCAGCAGATGCGTCAGCTCGCCGGCATGCGCGGCCTTATGGCCGATCCATCCGGTAAGATCATCGATCTGCCAATCACGGCAAACTTCCGCGAGGGTCTGTCCGTATCCGATTACTTCATTTCGTCGCATGGTGCCCGCAAGGGCCTTGCCGATACGGCACTGCGTACGGCTGACTCGGGTTACCTCACGCGTCGTCTCGTCGATGTCGCGCAGGACGTCATCGTCCGCGAGGAGGACTGCGACGTCTCCACGCTCAACCTCGTTCAGGAGCGTGCACGTCTGGCTCCATCCACGTTCGATGCACTGGAGCTCCTGAACGACAGCCTGCTGGGCCGTCTGCTCGCAGCCGAGGTGCTCGATCCGGAGACGAAGGAAGTTCTGTTCGAGAGAGACACGATTCTCGATGAGGACAAGCTCGCTACGATTGGCGAGAAGGAAGTCCGCGAGATTATGGTCCGCGGTTCTTCGCTGGCCTCCGAAGCTGCACTCAGCAATGCGATGGTCACCGAGGTTATCGCTCTCGGCGAGCCAGATGAGGCAGCGCGCGATAAGATTCATAGCTCTATGGTGCACGAGATGTCCGGCAAGGAGATCACGCGCGATGTCATCAACTCGGATGGCACGGTCGTCTGCTCGGCTGGCGAGAAGCTCGGCGAGGAAATGATTGACCGCATCCTGGCTGGCGATGCCAAGGAGCTCCGCGTCCGCAACAACAACGTCCGCGGTATCGAGGTCGAGGCCATCATGGAGGGCGACGGCGTCATCGAGTCGCTGGCTGAGCGTATTGTCGGCCGCGTGCTCGCTGAGGATATCATCGACCCGGAGACGGGCGAAAAGATCGCCTCGCTCAACCAGACGGTCGACGAGGATCTCGCCAAACGCATCGAGAAAGTCCGCAAGACGGTCTCCATCCGCAGCGTGCTCACCTGCAAATCGCCGTTCGGCGTCTGCGTCAAGTGCTATGGCCGCGACCTCGCCAACCAGAGCCAAGTCGAGATCGGCGAGGCTGTCGGCATCATCGCCGCGCAGTCCATCGGCGAGCCGGGCACGCAGCTCACGATGCGTACGTTCCATTCCGGCGGTGTTGCCGGTGACGATATCACCCAGGGTCTTCCGCGTGTCGAGGAGCTCTTTGAGGTTCGTAAGCCGAAGCATCACGCGATTATCGCGGAGATCGAGGGTACGGCCGAGGTCGAGGATACGGGCAAGGGCCTGCGCAAGGTCATGATCGTGCCGGAGGACGGCGAGCCGCGTGAATACGCGATCCCGTACGGCGCACGCATGGCTGCGAAACAGGGCCAGCACCTGAAGCCGGGCGACCGCCTGACCGAGGGCTCCATCAACCCGCACGATATCCTGCGCGTCTGCGGCCTGCAGGCTACGCAGCGTTACCTCGTGTACGAGGTTCAGAAAGTCTATAAGAGCCAGGGTGTTGAGATCAACGATAAGCATATCGAGGTCATGGTCCGCCAGATGCTTCACAAAGTGAAGATTGAGGAGTCCGGTACGACGGACTTCCTGCCGGGCGAGTACATCGATATCAACAAGTTCGAGAGCGTCAACACGAAGGCTATCGAGGAAGGCGGCGAGCCGGCTGTGGCAAAGCCAATCCTGCTCGGTATCACGAAGGCTTCGCTCGCTACGGATTCGTTCCTGTCGGCGGCTTCGTTCCAGGAGACGACGCGCGTGCTCACCGATGCCGCCATCAAGGGCAAGGTGGATCCGCTCGTCGGCCTCAAGGAGAACGTCATCATCGGCAAGCTCATCCCGGCTGGTACGGGTCTGAGCCGTTACCGCAACCTCAAGGTTGTCGATAACGTCCCGCATCCGGAAAAAGAGGTACTTGCTCCGGAAGATGCTGAGGAAGAGACGGACACCGAAACGACGGGCGCCTGAGCCTGAGGTTTACCCATAACATTTCAGAGGAACTGCATAGCCAGTTCCTCTTTTTTTGAAAGTTTTTTGAAAGAAGGAGACAATATGGCTGAAACCTGTAATCATGACTGCTCCTCGTGTGGAACGACCTGTGGCAGCGATACCCGGAAGAAAGATTTTCACGAGAAGCCGAACGAGCTGAGCTCGATCCGCCACGTTATCGCGGTCGTCAGCGGAAAGGGCGGTGTCGGCAAGTCCCTCGTAACGGGGCTGCTCGCCGTCGCGATGTCGCGCAAGGGACAGCATACGGGCATCCTCGATGCCGACATTACGGGCCCATCCATCCCGAAGATGTTCGGGGTGAAAGGCGAGGTGCGCGGTGGCAAGGCCGGCGCCTACCCGGTCACGACGGCCGGCGGCATCGACGTCATGAGCATGAACCTGCTGCTCGAAAACGAGACGGATCCTGTGGTCTGGCGCGGCCCGATCCTCAGCGGCGTCGTCAAGCAGTTCTGGCAGGATATCATCTGGCAGGACGAGGATTACCTGTTCATCGACATGCCGCCGGGAACCGGTGATGTGCCGCTGACGGTGTTCCAGACCATCCAGGTGGATGGCATTGTCGTCGTGACGAGTCCCCAGGAGCTCGTTTCGATGATCGTGGCCAAAATCGTGAAGATGGCGGAGCTCATGAAGGTGCCTGTTCTCGGCCTCGTGGAGAATATGAGCTACTTCGAGTGCCCGAACTGTGGGGAAAAGCATGAGATCTTTGGCCACAGCCATCTTCAGGAGATCGCCGACCAGTATCATCTCCCCGTCCTCGGGCGCATCCCGATGGTCCCGCAGCTCGCCGCCTCGTGCGATGCGGGCCAGATCGAGACCGTCGACGGAACCTGGCTGGATGAGGCTGTGGAGAATATGATGAAGGAAATGGATAAACAGGATAAGAAATAAGCTAAAAGTCCTAGATGTCCACGAACGAAATTTTTTGACAAAAGGCCTGATGCGCTTTGTAACGGAGATTACAGACGCATCGGGCCTTTTATGGTATTCTAAGTTTGCGGGCAATGTTTCCAACGATGTTGAACTGGTTTTCTTTGGCGAAACGTGCTACAATAGCTATAAATCAAGAATGTAAGCAGATACATAATTTCTTTCATTACTATTTTTTATCACAGGAGGCTTTTGTCATGAAAGTAGAAGATACGAAGACAGTAACGGGTTCTGTTATGATGCCGAGCCAGGCAAATCCGAACGGCAACGTTTTTGGTGGCGAGATCATGAAGATGATGGACTCGGCTGCCTATGCCTGCTCGCTGCGTTATGCCCATTCGAATGTCGTTACGGCGCGCGTCGATGAGCTGGAGTTCCACAAGCCGATTTTCATTGGCGACCTCGTCACGTGCACGGCGAAAGTCGTCTTTGTCGGTCATACGTCCATGGAGGTCTTTGTCAACGTCGAGGTGCAGGATATGGAGCGTGAGGATAAGCCCGAGCGTGCCCTGACGGCATATTTCACGATGGTTGCCCTGGACCGCAACGGCCGCCCGCATACGGTTCAGCCGCTGGAGGTCGTGACGAACGAAGAGAAAGAAGAGTTCGACGCTGGCCGTCGTCGTTACGAGGCGCACAAGGCAGCGAAGCGTGCGGCTGTTGCTAAGAAGGCCGAGTCCAAATCGGCACCTGCGAAAAAATGACTGCCGTGACGTTTACGGGTGCCCCGCTTGCACTTTCACCCGTGATGTGCTAACATACTACTACGCAGCAACAAGGGTTGCCGTTCGTATGAAATATGTACATCCATGCGGAAAAATATGTTTGAAGCCTGCTTGTTGCAGGCTTTTTTGTGTTTTAACCGGGCGATTTTGAGATGGAGGTAGAAAGGCATGAAGATGGATAGCGATCTTTTGACAAAATATGCGCAGCTCGTCGTTCACGTGGGGGTTAATTTGCAGCGGGATCAGATCCTCGTGATCCAGACGCCGATCGAGTGCGCGCCGTTTGCGCGGGCGATCAGCGAGGCGGCGTTTGCGGCGGGCGCTCATGATGTCGTCATGAACTGGAGCGACGAGCAGAGTGCGCACATCCGTTATGCGCATGGCTGCAAGCGGCTGTTTACGGAGTTCCCGGATTGGCGCCGCGCTTTCTATGAGGATTATGCGGCACAGGGGGCGGCCTTTGTGTCCATTGCCGCGCGGAATCCGGAAATCTTCAAGGATATCGACCCGGAGAAACTGACGCTCGCCAACCAGGCCGCTAGTGCTGCCCTGCTGGAGTATCGTCAGCGTCTCATGAGCAACCAGAATACGTGGTGTGTCGTCTCCGTGCCGACCGCTGGCTGGGCGGCAAAGGTATTTCCCGATCTGCCGGTGGAGAAGGCCGAGGAGAGACTTTGGCAGGCGATTCTGCGCACGGTGCGCATCGATGCCGAGACGGATCCGGTAGCGAATTGGCGGCAGCATATCGCTTTCCTGCAGCAGGCAGCGGATTTCATGAATCAGCACGCCTTTACAAAGCTGCATTACGAAAACAGCCTCGGTACGGACCTCACGATCCGGCTGCCCATCGGCCATGTCTTTGCCGGTGGCGCAGAGAAAGCGGCTACGGGCGTGACGTTCGCGGCGAATATGCCGACGGAGGAGGTCTACAGCCTGCCGGACCGCGCGGGCGTGGATGGCATTGTCTATGCGTCGAAACCGCTCATCTTCAATGGAAATGTCATCGATAAATTCTGGCTGCGGTTTGAAGCGGGCAAGGTGACCTCATATCATGCTGAGGTCGGTCAGGACATCCTGAAGGAGCTACTGGAGACGGATGAGGGCAGCTGCCGCCTAGGCGAGGTGGCGCTCGTGTCATACGATTCGCCGATCTCGCAGTCTGGCATCCTGTTTTACAATACGCTGTTTGACGAGAATGCCGCCTGCCATTTGGCCCTGGGAAAAGCCTATCCGACGTGCCTCAAAGGGGGCGCGGAGATGGACAGCGTGACGCTCCTGCAGCATGGCGTCAACGATTCCCTGCTCCATGAGGACTTCATGGTAGGCACGGCGGATCTCTCGATCATGGGTACCATGGCGGATGGCACGGAGGTGCCAGTATTCCGTCAGGGCAACTGGGCTTTTACGCAGGCATAGAAGGAGGGTATGACGGTTTTGTCAAAATCAGAGATTCGGCAGGTGATTCAGGCGGTCCTGCCAATATGGATCGGCTATCTGCCACTGGGCATGGCCTGCGGTATTCTTTCCCAAAAGGCGGGGTTGACGCCGCTGGAAATCTTCGGGATGTCCGTTCTGGTCTTTGCGGGCAGCGGACAGTTTATTGCCTTGTCCATGATTTGCTCCGGCAGTGCGATTTTCTCCATTGCGCTGACGACGTTTATCGTCAATTTGCGGCATTTGCTCTATAGCTCGACGCTGGCCACTTTCCTCCAGGGAAAGTCCCGGCAATTTGCCTGCCTGTTCGCGCAGGGGATCGTCGATGAGACCTTTGCGGTGAACTACAGCAACTTCGTTTCGCCAAAAGAACATTGGACGCCCGCACATGCCTGCCTGCTGAACTACCTTTCCCTGGCCTGCTGGGCGCTATCCTGCACGCTCGGGAATCTGGCCGGCGCTGTTCTGCCCATCGACATGGCTTTGGTGAGCTATACGCTGACGGCGATGTTTATCGGCCTGTGGTCATTTCATTTCTCTCACGTGCTGTATGTCGGGGCGGGGCTGCTCAGCGGCGCCTTATCGGTATATCTGTCGCTGTCGCTGGATTACAAGCTCCATATCGTCGTCGCTACGATCGTGGCCGCTACGGTAGGTACAGCGGTGAAATACATGCTCGAGCATGCCCATCCCGTGCAGCCCGTCAAGCGCACGGATATCGAACCGGAACGGAAGAGAGAGGGGGAAGACGTATGAGTTCTACGGATATCTGGATCTGCATCCTGGCCATGGCGGTCGTGACCTATATCCCCCGCGTCCTGCCACCTCTCGTGCTGGCGGGGCGTAAACTGCCCGCCGCGCTGGAGGATTGGCTGAGTTTCGTGCCCACGTCGGTCTTCGGCGCACTCGTCTTCGCCGAAATTTTCACGGGACCTGAGCATACGCTGAACTTCAGCCTGCAAAACGTGAGCCTTTGGGCGTCCGTCCTGACGGTCATCGTCGCGGCGAAAACCAAGTCTCTGGCCTGGAGTATCGTTACCGGGCTCGTCTCGTACTGGGCGCTTTCCCACTTTATGGCTTTTTGATATGGTTTTATTTCAATGCGGCGCAGTGCATTTCCAGACGCTGGTTTCAAAAAGGCAAGCAACGGCTAAAGTAGAGAGCGTTATTCACAAATAAAGCAGCCTTTATACGGGGATTTAGAAATATTTTTTCTTATTAGATTTATAAAACTTGATTTTTCTTGTTTTTTATCCTACACTAGACGCATGGAGGTGAAGCATCCATGCTTTGTCAATTTTCATTTCAAAATTTCCGTTCGTATCGCGGCGAGACGACGCTCGATTTCCAAGCGGCTGCGCTCCCAGAATTCCGCGAGACGCTGATTTCGACCGAATATGCCACCGACCTTTTGCCCGTCAATGTTGTATATGGTCCGAATGGTGGAGGAAAATCAAATCTGCTCGCGGCACTCGCTTGCGTAATCTCCACTGTCGTGAGCCCGGTACTCCAACTCGGGAAAACGCGACGCTCTTTTGTCCTGCAGCAGAGTGTTCCCGTCATCCCGTTTCAGTTTGACGATGTTTCCCGCAAGAAATCAACAGAATTTCGCTTGTTTTTCCGTACGAGCGGCAGCGAATACGGCTATTACATCGCGTGGAAGGACGGCGCAATTTGCGAGGAGTCACTATATCGCAAAGCGCTGAGCGGGAAAAAGCCGGCGATGATTTTTGAACGCGAAGCAAATGCGATCGTGCTTGGCTACAGTATCCGAAAGCAGAGCATCAACCGGAGCGTCAATCCGAAGATGCCATACCTTTCCTTCCTTGCCATCAATTATGACATTCCAGCCATCACGGAAGCCATGCAGTGGTTCGAGGGCTGCATCATCCAGAGTTATACTCGCCCATCGACGGATACGGCATTCTCGTTCCTGCAAGATGCCAATGAGAAAAAGGCTCTCATCGAAGCGTTGAACGATATGGATATCGACATCACAGATTTCCGAAGCGACGAACAAAATCATCAACTCTATACCATGCGCCACATCGGCGAAACCGCATACGAGCTTTCCTTTGGTGAAGAATCGGAAGGCACACAGAAACTCATTGTAATTCTGCCTGCGATCCTGCTTGCGCTCTCCGAAGGCCGCATGGTCATCATCGACGAGCTTGATGCCAAGCTGCATCCGAAACTCCTGCGCTACGTCATCCAGATGTTCCAGAATTGCGACCTCAACCGTCATGGCGCGCAGCTGCTTTTCACGTCGCATGACATGTACACGATGAAGAACACCGTGTTCCGCCGGGACGAAATCTGGTTCGCAGCTGAAAACCATGCGCATGAAAGCGAGCTCTATTCACTCTACGAAATCCGCGGCGAAGACCACCAGCGCATCAAGAACACGGCGGCGTATGACAAGCAATACATGGAGGGGCGCTACGGCGCGGATCCATATCTTTCGAATTTGCTGGGCGGTGATTTTTCGTGATATCTACAGTAGGTAGTGTATTATAAGCAACCAAGCACCCCGCTCTTGCCCGAACGGTAGTATGGCTGATTTGCAGGACAGCACTTGTTGGAATCCTGAATCAGCGTCATCCCGCTCCCGCAGGTTGCGGTCGTTGAGCCGTCGGTGTTCTTCGTCGTCGTGGCATCCGTAGCCGTCGTGGCCTTGGCATTGGAGTTCGCGTTCACCTGTTGCATTTTCAAGGCGGCAATCGCTTTGGAATAGGCTTTCGCATCATCGGACAGGGTGTTCGTGTCGCACTTGGTCTTCTCGTCGCTTACCGCCGTGTCGGATGCTTTCTTCGCATCTTCCAAGGCCGTCTGTGCGGCTGTCTGCTTGGTCTTTAGGACTTCGAGAGCCGGCTTCGGCATCACGCTGCCGGGCCGTTTTGCTTTACAGGGGAATGCCCCGAATGCTATAATAGCTATAGAAATTCGTTATGTCTGCAGGGCCTAAAACAATGGTAAGTAAGGACACCTTTTCCGAAACGTTCCCCATCCTATAAATACAGGCACAGCCTTGCCGTTTACGGCATTGCAACGCAACACGTCCTGATGGGATATAATCCAATTAAGAAAAAATATTTCATCGGTTTAGGAGATGATTTTGGTGTTTAAGAAATTGGCAGTTGTTGCGGCGTTGTCCGCTGCTCTGAATGTTTCCCCCGTGTTCGCAGAATATTCCAATGCACCGCTGACGGATGCGGAGGTCACGAAATATGAAGAAGCGATGGTTTATATCAATGAGACATATACAATGGGCAAGGAGCGTCCCTATAACAACCGTAACTTAAACCTGATTCAGAACACGATTGTCGGCTACAACAGCGATCGTCTGAATTACAAGGACAGCGTGCATGAGCGGTATGTCGGTGTAGCAAAGATTGCTCCGTATTATACGGGGATGTATACCGTCAACAGCATGAACGGTTACAGTATTTATTTCAGTCCTGACATTATTGATTTCTGCAATCAGTTGGACAGTACGGGGCTTGTCCCTCTTGGCGAGAGCTATATGCGTGATATGACACGGTACAGCGTATACAACAGTTCTCAGCTTGCTTTCCTTGTAGCGCACGAAATGGGTCATGGTTATAACAATGATTTCCGTGAAGTCGTGGAGGAAATGGGTTTGAATGCTGACATCCGCCGTCTGACGGAAAAGGATGTGAATACTTGGACGAAGGACGATACCGAGGTTCTTAAAAAGATTTTCAGCAACCGCGAGGCAAGCATCAAGTCGGAATACCGTGCTGACATGACCGCCCTCGATTTTGTGAGCAGGCAGGGCGTTTACAGCGGTGCAGGCGGCGCGATGATGTTCTTCCATCGCTATGGGAACTACGAAGCCAAGAATCAGGATTTGGTTATTGACAACGGCGCAAATGCGCATCCAAAAACTTCCGTCCGCATGGAGCGTGTCAAGCAGTATGTCATCAGCCGTTCCAATGGTCGTGTGCATCCGAATGACGATGGCACGTTCACCTTCGACGGTCAGCTTGTCAGCCCTCCCCGTCTTTATGACGCAGAAAGTATTGACCGTGCCTATTATGCCGCCGCACAGCTTGCCGAAGCTGTCCATTATGGCGGGTATATCGACATCGTGAATCTGAATAACGAGACCTACGGGAATCAGTATGCAAGCGACGCGAAACTTGCGATTGCCGTATGTGATGACGACGCAAAGAACCGTCAGAATTTCATCGCCGTTGACCGTGTTGGAATCGACGCGAAGCGGGCGGAAACCCTGCTGAGAAAGAAGGATTCCCCGAAAAACGACGAGGAAAAATACTTCATGCAGATGATTAAAATCGTGAACAAAGTTACGACGAAGTAAAAAAGGAGCTACCGTTTGGTAGATCCTTTCATTATCCGACATTCTTCATGTGCTCTTCATATCCATCACAATAGTCTTGGTAGTTGTAAAATAATCAAAAAGAAAGAAGAACTTCAGATATTAGGAGATGAAAATACCATGCGAAACAAAGCAAAGCTCGCCGTCCTCCTCGGCCTTGCGCTCATGGCGGCGTACCCGATGGAGGCATCGGCGAATCAGTACACCGTCCGCGACGGGGAGAGGGAGCACTACGAGGAAACCCTGCGAGACCTCGGCTATACCGACGGGGTGGGACACTCCGACGCGGACATCGCGAAAATCGCCAAGGACATCATCAGGGCGAACCCCTCGAAACTGACCGACGACCCCAACGTGACTCCGAGGTATATCAAGCCGATTTGCGGGAAAGGAAACGGACATACCTTTTTCTTTGGATACGGGGGAATCAACATCGGCTCGAAAGGCGAAATGTTCCATGCAACATACAATAGCAATAATTCCAATGTGTATCCAAAAGAAAACTATTACCCCGAACTCTATATGTACAATGCCACGATAGCCAATGACATCGCTCATGAGATGGGACATTGGTATCAGAACAATGACGAGCATTCCATGGCAAAAGAGGACGAGGCAGACAACTACGCCATGGAATTTACTGAATCTTTGGAATATGGCTCTTACGCAGGACAATGGTTATCGTATGAAAGTGCGCTTGGTGGCAAAGGTCGCAACCACAAAGAACCGTGGTACGATGCGCAGGATGCCTTGGACTACATCGAAAAAGCAAGCAACGGGCGCATCAAGTTCCTTGGTTCAGGACGTGGCAGTTTTGTGACCTTCCAAATTGACGGAAAATTCTTTCTCCGT
>OMYB01000020.1 GCA_900315155.1 uncultured Selenomonadales bacterium
GTATTGCGGATGATGAATATCTGTTCCTGAAAATCATGGATTTAAGCCGTGCGTCGTATGTGCGAAATCCAAAATCCCACAAGGTTTTGCATTGAGCCATTTTTCACGGGCATGGGCAATGCCTACGGGGATGTCATCGGCCTGATTGTCTGCGCATCGGTCTTCACGGCCGGCATGACGGCCATCGGCCTCACGGGGGCTCTAACGGACCTCATGAAGAATTCGCAGTCGGCCGCGCAGGCAGCCGGTGCCTTCGGCCCGTTCTTCATCGCCGTGATTTCCGGTTCCGGTGATGCGGCAGCATTCGCTTTCAATGGTGCCATCACGCCATTCGCCGACCAGTTTGGCCTGACGATTTCCGGTCTTGGCTCGCTCGCTCAGATTGCGGGTGCTATGGGCCGTTCGATGAGCCCGGTCGCCGGTGCGGCTATCATCTGCGCCGGTCTCGCGAAGGTCAACCCGATGGAGATCACGAAGCGCAATGCCCTGCCGTGTCTCGTCGCGGCGTTCGTGCTGATGCTGCTTCTCTGATACGGAATGGGATTGCAGCATAGGGAAAGGAAGTTTTTTGGATGATCGACAAGAAACGCGTGCTGGATGAATTTTTCCAGCTGGTTCAGGTCCGCTGCTCGACGCATGATGAGCGCGAGATGGGCGATATCCTGAAAAAGAAACTGCAGGAGCTCGGCGCGGAGGCTGTCCATGAGGACAAGGCCGGCGAGGCACTCGGCGGAAACTGCGGCAATATCGTGGCGGATTTCGCCGCCACGGTGCCGGGCAGGAAAACCGTCATGCTCACGGCGCATATGGACTGCGTCGAGCCCTGCGCGGACATCCATCCCATCCTGGAAAACGGCGTCATCCGTTCGGATGGAACGACGATTCTCGGCAGCGATGACAAAGCCGGTGTCGAGGCTATTCTCGAAGCTTTGCGCCAGGTGAAGGAACAGAAGATTCCGCACGGTCCGCTGCAGGTAGTCTTCACGGTTTCGGAAGAAGGCGGCGTCCATGGCTCGCAGCATCTCGACCAGAGCCTGCTGCATGCCGACTATGGCTATACGTTCGATACGCATGGCCATCCGGGCTATATGACGTATGCAGCCCCCGGTAAGAACCAGATCCTCATTCACGTGAAGGGCAAGGCTGCTCATGCGGGCGTCGAGCCGGAGAAAGGCCGCAACGCCATCATTGCGGCAGGCAAGCTCCTCGCGGCGGCTCCGCAGGGGCGTCTCGATGAGGAAACGACCTGCAATGCGGGCACGATTACGGGCGGCACAGCAGCTAACGTCGTTGCCGCGGAGTGCACGATCCGCTATGAGGCGCGCAGCCGCAACAAGGAAAAGCTGGCGAAGCTCACGAAGGAAATCATCGACCACTTCGAGCAGGGGGCCAAAGGGACGGACTGCGAGGCAAAAGTGGAGCTCGCACCGGATTATGATCCGTATGCGATGCCGCTCGACAGCCCGGCCATTGCCCTTGCCAAGAAGGCCTGCGATAAGCTCGGTTTCCCCGTCCAGCTCGAGGAATCGGGCGGTGGTTCCGATGCGAATCATTTCAACAGCTACGGTATTCCGACGGTCGTCATGGGCGTCGGCATGACCGACTGCCATACGAAAGAGGAGACCATCCTCGAGCAGGATCTCTATGATGCCTGCGAACTCGCTCTCGGCATCATCAAAGAAGCCGCGGAGTAACGCGGATCGCAGCAGAAAAAAGGCCGCTTGCATCTTTTGGGTGCAGGCGGCCTTTTTGGTGTGCGTGGCTATTTCAGCAGGAAAAAGAGAATCGGGTAGATGAAGAACAGGAATACGGCATGCGTGATGAAGAAGGAACTCGTCGCGATGTTGTAGTTGAGGTGGTAGAGCTTCGAGGAAAGTACGGCGTTGACGGCCGTCGGGCAGAACGAGAGGATCAGCAGTGTGTTGCGGAAGACGGGATCGGCGATGAAGAAATGGCCGATGCCCCAAAAGAACGCCGGGGAGATGACAAAGCGCAGGATGTTGAGGCTCGCGACCCTGCGCGCGTATTTCTTTACCTGCTGCAGTTCGATGAGGAAGCCGACGGGGAGCATCGCAATCCACGCGCCGACGTGGACGAGCCCCTGGAATGCCGTACCGAGCACGGCAGGGCGCTCGACGCCGAACCCGTTGAGCAGGAGCCCCAGGAACATGCCGACGACGCAGAGCTGGTTCCACGAGAGGAACATCTCGCGCAGCATATGCAGGCGGTTCGTCTTGCGGATCTGGTTCGTCGCCTTCATGTAGCAGTACTGGGCCATAGGGAACACGATGAGGCAGAGCAGGAAATTCTGGCAAGTGCCGACGAGCTGCGTGTAGGCGAAACCGACCTCGTTGTAGAGGATGAACGCGCAGACACCGCCGAGCGTGCCGAGATTCGTGAGCATCGAGGAGGCGATGTAGGCACCGCGGTCGAGCATATCGGGGAAACGGCGCGCGAAGAGTACCGTGCCGATGAGCCCCGGGACGAGCACGAGCAGGAAGCCGCAGGCTGGCACCCACAGCAGGTCCCACGACAGCGGGATGACCCAGAAACTCAGCAGGGAGAGAACCGTGCTGATAACGACGATGTTGAATTTGATGAGCTTCGTGATGGCTTTATCGTTGACGAGATGGCGCTGATGCAGCGTGTAGCCGACGATGAGAGGCAGGACGAGGTCTGTGAAGACGAAGAGCAGACGGAGATTCAGGGAATCCAAACAAGGACCTTCTTTCTATATCGACTAGGATCAACGAGGAAAAATGCTTTTTCTCTATTTTATATGGGAAAAGCTAGATTTTCAACCGGTTGAGTACTTGCATTCGGGCGGCAGGCGTGATATAATTTTTTAGTCGCTGAAAAGCGGCAGAGAAAATTACTCTGCCCCTTCCGCGAGAAGGGGCCAAAGACCAGAGAGGGAGGTGATTTCGTGAGAAAGTACGAAGTCATTTTTATCGTGAAGCCGATGGAAGAAGAGGCTACGAACGCCGTTATCGAGAAGTTCAAGAAACTCATCGCTGACAATGGTGGTACGATCGATAAAGAGGATGTTTGGGGCAAGAAGCGTCTTGCCTATGAGATCAAGGATTGCACGGAAGGTTTCTATGACCTGTTCTATGTGACGTGCGAGCCGAGTTGCGTTGCTGAGTGCGACCGTGTCATGAAGATTACGGACGAGCTCCTCAAGCACATGATCGTCAAGTCCGACGAAGAGTAAGAGTCGTAATGACCAGGTCAGGGAGGCGCTGCTATGAACAAGGTTATCCTTTCCGGGCGCCTGACCCGCGACCCCGAGGTACGCTATACGCAGAGCGGCAAGGCCGTGGCATCGTTCACGCTTGCTGTAGACCGCCGCTTTGCCCGCAGGAATGCGGATCAGCAGAACGGCCAGCCGACCGCGGATTTCGTTCCGTGCGTTGCCTGGGAGCGTCAGGCTGATTTCGTTGGGAATCACCTGATCAAGGGAAGCCCCATCCTCGTGGATGGAAGGCTCCAGATCCGTTCGTATGAAGCGCAGGACGGTTCGCGCCGTTATGTAACCGAGATTGTCGTGAACAATATCGAGTTCAACGGTCCGCGTCCGCAGAGCGCAGGCGCACCACAGAGTGCGGGATATGGTGCACAGGCTCCGGCCGCTGCACCGCAGGCCCAGCCGCAGCAGGAAGCCGCTCAGCAGATCCCTGACAGCGATATTCCATTTTGATGGGAGGGTTTCAGCATGATGAGACGTGACAGAGGCCGCAGACCTCGTCGTAAAGTCTGCCAGTTCTGCGTGGATAAAGTCGATCATATCGACTACAAGGACGTTGCAAAGCTCCGCCGTTTCGTAACGGAGCGTGGCAAGATCCTGCCGCGCCGTATCTCCGGCAACTGCGCTAAGCATCAGCGCCAGGTTACCGTTGCAATCAAACGCGCACGCAACATTGCCCTGCTGCCGTTTACTGCAGAGTAAGCAGATTATCGGGTGCCGCATCTTCGGATGCGGCGCCTTTTTCGTATATCCGGCATTGTCGTTTTCGGAATGGGGAAGAGAAATGAGAGAACGTATCGCAGCGGCGATGGACCTGTTCACAGAGCCGAAACATTTCAAGCTCAGGCTGTTTCTCGAGGGGAATCTTATCGGTATCTTTACCGGGCTGATCATCACGCTGTTCCGCTGCCTGCTCGAGCTCTCGGAAAATATGCAGCCCGTCTTTTATACTTACCTGCGCGCGAATCCGCTCGCCATCGTGGGATGGTTCACCGTGCTTGCCGGCATCGGCGTGATTCTCTGCTGGATCGTGCGGAAGGACGGCATGACATCCGGCTCGGGCATCCCGCAGATCAAGGGCATTCTCGTGGGGCAGATGCATATGAATTGGGCGCGCGTGCTCGTGCTGAAATTTGTGGGGGCCGTGCTTGGCATCGGAGCGGGCATGTCACTGGGCCGTGAGGGCCCGAGCGTGCAGCTCGGTGCCTGCGTCGGACAGGGCATCGGACGGCTCGGGCACCGCTCGAGCGCGGAGAGCCGTTACCTGCTTACGGCGGGAGCCGGCGCCGGCCTGGCGGCGGCGTTCAATGCCCCGCTGGCAGGCGTGATTTTCTGCCTGGAGGAGCTTACGAAGAATTTCTCCCCGCTCGTGCTCATGGGGGCAATCGCCGCGACCGTGACCTCGACGACGGTCACGGAGGTCTTTTTCGGCATGCAGCCCGTGTTTCACATGGGGGAGATTCCCGTCGTGCCGACAGCGGGCGGCATGTATCTGCTGCTCATTGCGCTCGGCATCTTTGTCGGCATGCTCGGTCTTGCGTTCAACCGCATGCTGACCATCTCGCTCGATGCCTATGCGCATGCACCGCTGCGGGACTGGCAGAAACCGATCGTGCCGCTCTTTGCCGCGGGGATTCTCGGCTTTATCCTGCCGCAGGTGCTCGGCGGCGGCAGCAAGCTCGTCGACAGCCTTGTTGTCGTGGATTACGGCTTTATCATGCTGCTCGTGCTGCTTGCGGGCAAATTCTTCTTTACGATGCTCTGCTTTGGTTCGGGTGTGCCGGGCGGTATTTTCCTGCCGATGCTCGTGCTCGGCAGCGTGGGCGGTGCGATTTTTGCCAAACTGGCCGTGGCATCTGGTGTCATGGATCCGATGTTCACGGTGGACTGCATTGTTTTCGGCATGACGGCGTATTTCTCTTCGGTCGTCAAGTCACCGATTACGGGGGCCATCCTCATTATGGAGATGACGGGCTCCTTTGCCCACATGCTCGCGCTGATCACCGTGTCGATGACGGCATATCTCGTGGCTGACCTCACGGATGGCCTGCCGGTCTACGATATGCTGCTCGCACGCAGTCTGGCCATCCGCGATAAGATTGCGAAGCGCATGCGCTCGCACCGCGTGATGACGGAGCTTACGGTTGGGGAAGGCAGCCTGCTCGATGGTTCGGAAATCCAGGATATCACCTGGCCGGGACGCGGCCTTCTCGTGAATGTGCGCCGTGGTACGGAAGAAATCGTGCCTTCCGGCGGCGTGCGGCTGCAGGCGGGGGATTATCTCTATCTGATGATGGATGCCTCCGCTATTCCGGCGGTCCAGCAGCTGGCTCAGGAGGCCATGGTTTCAGAATGAGGCACCTGGATTGTTGATGGTGCAAACTTTAACGGATACTTTATGACGGTGTAATTTACTTTTTCGTCTCTTTATCGATAATATAGGTGGAAAAAGAATTTTGGACACGTATGAGAAAAATAGACGGGAGATGGCATTTATGATGAGGAAAACAGGTTTCGGACGGCTGCTCACGGCGCTGATCTGCACGTTTGTGCTCATGATCGGCAGTGCCGTGGCGTCGGCTGCTGAGGCTCAGTCCGGCATGGACTGGGATACGGCCACGGTAACGGCTGAGGGCTATGGCGTAGCTCCGGCAACGGCATACAGCGCAGCACAGGCCCGCATGATGGCCCGCCGTGCGGCTATTGTCGATGCGTACCGTCAGCTCGCTGAGCAGATCAAGGGCGTCAACGTCGATGCCACGACGACGGTCGGCAACATGATGGTTACAGATGATACGGTGACGACGAAGGTCAGCGCCTTTGTCCAGGGTGCCCGCATCATCAGCGAAAAAGCAGGGAATGACGGTTCCTATACGGTGACGATGCGCGTACCGGTCTATGGCGTGACGAACTCCCTCGTCACGGCGGTTATGCCGCGCCCGGAAGCCCGCGAGGCATTCCCGGCCCCGACGGCAGGCGTGGCACCGTCCATTCCATCGGCAACGCTGCCTGAGGTTACGCAGCAGCCGGAGACGTCGACGACCCCCATCTACGGTCATGCAAGCTCGGCTTCGGAGGCTCCTGCCGGGCGTGCCATCGGCGGCTATACGGGACTTATCGTAGACTGCCGCGGCCTTGGCCTGAAACCGGTCATGAGCCCGGTCATCAAGAATGAGGCTGGCAGCCCGATCTACGGCTACAAGAACCTCGATTACGACCTCATCGTCAAGAACGGCATGGCTGGCTACACGCGGGATATCAGCCAGGCAAAACGCGCCGGTACGAGCCCGCTCGTCGTCCGCGCTATCGGCATCGATGGCGGCAATCCGATCCTCTCGACGGCAGATGCGAACCGCGTCCTCATCGAGAACGGGGCAACGGGTTTCCTCGATACGGCCAGTGTCGTATTCGTCCGCTGATTGGATTACCGAGGAAGTGCACGGCACAGGATTTTACGGCCCACTGGTATACAGCGGGCCGTTTTTTGTATTTCTTTACAAGTTTTTTGGCACCCTCTTGATAAGTTCGGAGTTTTTTAGTACAATATGGTGTGCAATAAGATAGAATAATAGGTCACCTATTTGTATGATGCAAGGAGTGTTTCAAAGATGTTTTTGGAAGAACGTCAGGATATCATCCTGCAGATGCTGGAGCGCGACGGCAAGGTCCGCGTCCGCGACCTCAGCGAGAAGTTCAAGGTAACGGAAGACTGCATCCGTAAGGATCTCGGTGCGCTCGAGAAGCGCGGCAAGCTGAAGCGTACGTATGGCGGTGCTGTGCGCATCCGCGAGAACAGCCATATGATCGAGGTCAGCAAGCACCGCAACACAGATGTCGAGGCAAAGCAGCGCATCGCACAGGCTGCGGTCAAGCTGATCCATCAGCGCGACATGGTATTCCTCGATATCTCTACGAGCAACCTCGCCATCGCCGAGCTCCTCGTCAAAATGGATGAGGAAGTCACGGTCGTCACGAACATGATCGATATCCTCGTCGTGCTCGCGCGCAACCCGCATATCCGCGTGGTGTTCGCCGGCGGCAAGATCAACAAGAGCCGCGATGGTTTCTGGGGCGGCATGACGCTGGACTTCATCTCGCATCTGAAGCCGGATATCGCTTTCGTCGGTGCCGTGGGCGTCGATGTCAAGGAAAACAGCGTCTCCACGTACGATATCGATGATGGTATCAACAAGGCTGCGATCATCCGCCACAGCAAGAAGGCATACGTGGTCGCTGAGTCCCGCAAGCTCAGCACGGATGGCAACTACAACTACACGACGCTGGATACGCTTTCCGGCCTCATCACGGATACGCTGCCGGCACAGGATATCCAGGAAGCGGCGGAGTCCTTTGGCGTAGAGATCATCCTGCCATGAGACTTCCCCGTATCCTGACTTGGGAAAAATTTTATACGGGCATGACGAAAGGACTGAAGGTATATGCATTTTACCTGGCAGTCCTTTCGTTGTTCCGGGTATTCTTCCTCCTCTGGATGCAGGAGTACATGGGAGCAGGCTCAGGCGTAGAAGATGTCTGGATGGCTATCTCCCGCGGAACGCGGCTGAGCATGCAGAGTGCCGCCTGCCTCACTCTCGTGAGCTTCGTGCCGGGGCTCGTGCTGCATTACGTGAGCGAGCGGGTGGAGCGGGTCTGCTATCTCGCGCTGAACGGTGTCCTGCTCTCTGCGTTGTCCGTGCTTTACGTGGCGAGCTTCCCGTACTACCGGCAGTTCCATGCGAATTTCAACCAGATGCTGTTTACGGGTGCGAACGACGACATAGAGGCGCTGTTCTGGACGATGATGCAGCAGTATTATCTGCCCGTACGGCTCGCCGGGGCGCTGCTGCTGGCGTTCGGCCTCTGGTGTATCCTGCGCGTCCTGCTTGACCGCCAGCTTCTGCCACAGGGCTTCTATGACGGCTTGCGGCGGCTGGCGCTGCTCCCACGGCTCGCCGTGCGCGGCGCGTTCCTCTGGCTCTGCTATATCGCCGTGCTGCTCGGTATCTTCGGCGGAGCACTGGGCTGGCAGACCGCTGTGGATTGGGAGAACGCGGGCGTCACGAAGGATGATTTCCTGAACGAGGCGATTCTCGACAACCCACAGGCCATTTATCGGGCCTGGCAGCTGAATACGCGCATGCTCGCGTGCAACGGCCTCGATTTCACCGTGGAGGATATCCGCAGCCTCGGCGCTGTGCTCGCGCACCGTCAGCCGGACAGTGATGACCTCACGACGTATATCACGCGGCAGGCGCAGGGGGCACAGATCGCAAAGCCTTCGCATGTCTTTGTCATCGTGTCGGAGAGTTTCGCGAACTGGCCGCTGCTCGATCGGTACAAGGATATTCCGATTTCCTCGGGAATGCGCAGCATCATCGCTGAGGAGGACTCGGACTACTGCCCGACGTTCCTGCCGAACGGCGCGAGCACGGTCTCGGCCGTCACGGGCATCGTGACGGGCTTTGCCGATGCGAACCTCTATCTCACGACGATGCCGGAGTCCTTTGCCCAGCCATATCCGACGGCGGCGGCGCCGCAGATGGAGGCGCTCGGCTACGAGACGAATTTTTGGTATGCGGGACCGGCGACGTGGGAGCGCATCGGCGCGTTCACGCAGGCACAGGGCTTTTCTCATTTTTACAGCCGCGGCGATTTCGGCGACGTGCCGGGGAGCGTCTGGGGCTGTGAGGATGAGTACCTCTATGCGCATGTGCTCGATGGGCTCGACGATACACCGAGTTTCCACGTGATCCTGAATGCCTCGAACCATTCGCCGTACGACGTGGATCTCGACAGCAAGGGATTTGACCGCGAGGCCGTGCGCGAATCCCTGCCGCCAGACCATCAAAATGACGAGGAACTCCTCAAGGAGCTCGGGCATTATTGGTATGCGGACCGCGAAATGGCGAAGTTCGTGAAGGAGATCAAGAGCCGGTATCCGGATAGCCTCATCCTCATCGTAGGCGATCATGGCGACCGCTACAACATCGACAAGCAGCCGGTGACGTACGAGCGCTATGGCATCCCGTTTATCCTCACGGGGCGGGGCATCCATAAGGGAATCCTGAGCCCGGATGCCGCGGGGAGCCAGATCGACATCATGCCGACGATTCTCGAGCTCATTGCGCCGCAGGGGCATCCGTATTTTGCGCTCGGCACGAGTCTCACGAGAGGCAATAGCCGCGGCGTCAACTATGGATTCTGGATTACGCGCAGCGCCATCGGCAAGGCCGATACCGTGCCGCTCGTCACGGAGAGCCTCACGGGCGGCGAAGGCCCCGCCATCGACCAGCAGGCCATGCAGGACTACATCAACGCCATCCGCAGTATTTCCTGGTATTTGCCGAAATATGGGCCGATACTGGATGCGGAGAAAATCAAAGATCGATAATACTAAGTTCGGGGCAGGGGGAGGTTCTTTCTCTTGGATTTATATAACTGTACACTTTGCCCGCGCCGTTGTGGCGTGGACCGCGCAGAAAGGGCGGGTTTCTGTGGCGCGGGGATGCAGGCGCGCATCGCGCTCGTGTCTCTGCATCCGTGGGAGGAGCCGTGCTTGACGGGGGAGAAGGGCGCGGGAACCGTGTTCTTCTCGTATTGCAACCTGCGGTGCTGTTACTGCCAGAACCACGAGATTTCGCATGGTGGGAAGGGCACGGAGGTGTCCGATGCGCGCCTCGCGGAGATTTTTCTTGAGCAGCAGGCGCGCGGGGCGGCGACGCTCGATCTCGTGACGCCGACGCATTATGTGCCGCAGATCCTGCATGCCCTGTCCCTGGCCAAAGAGAAGGGGTTCCACCTGCCCGTGGTCTATAATTCCAGCGGATATGAGACCGTGGAGACCATCGAGGCCTTGCGCGGCAGCGTGGATATCTTTTTGCCCGATCTCAAGTATGCGGAGAAAGAGAGCGCGCGGGAGTATTCGGCGGCGCCGGATTACTTCCCCGTGGCACAGGCGGCCATCCGCCAGATGGTGGCGCAGGCCGGTCCCGTGCAGTTTGCAGAGGACGGTCATATGATACGCGGCGTGCTCGTGCGCCATATGGTGCTGCCTGGACACCGCCACGAGAGCATGAAACTTCTCGACTGGCTCTGGCAGACCTTCGGCGATACCATCCAGATTTCCCTCATGAACCAGTACACGCCGATGTACCACGCCGATGCCCACAAGCCGCTCAACCGCCGCCTTACGACGTTCGAATACGAATCCGTCGTCGACCACGCCATGGCTCTCGGCATCACACACTGCTACGTCCAGGAACGCCGCGCAGCGTCGAAGGAATACGTTCCCCAGTTCGATGGCCGCGGCGTGGAGAAAAGCTCGAAGCAGTAAGTGACATTTGCGTAAAAAGCCGTACATCACTTTTGCGTGGTGTACGGCTTTTTTGTGTGATCCGTTACCTTCGAGGAGCATGGATTCGATTAGAAGAAATCTTCCTGCGTGCCGTCCGGGTCTTCCATGAGGCTGTGCTGGCCGAGCATGGTCGTGAGCTTGTCGCGCGTGAAGCCATAGGCCGGGGAGGTGAAGTCCTGGCCGGCGTCGTAGTGGTTCGACGGGGCGTTGAGGAGGCCGCTGACCGTGTCATAGATCATATCGTTCGTGAAATAGCGGCTGCGGTGCTGGCGGAAGGCCTGTGCGTGCATCGGCATGGCGGCGCGGTACTCCGGCGAGAGGTAGACGAACATCGGGATGCGGACCATGTCAAAGCTGAACACGTCCGGGTTATGCGAAATCGCAAGGTTCTCGCCGTGATCGGAGAAGTAGAACATGGCCTGCAGGTGCAGGTTTTTCTGTGCGTACTCGAAGATCTGCTGGAGCACGTGATCCGTGTAGAGGATGCTGTTCGCGTAAGATGCCTCAGAGGAACCGACGGAGCTGCCTTCATCGGTCTTGAACACCTCGTAGTCTCCCGGATAGCGGTTGTTGTAGTAGATATGGCTGCCGATCACATGCAGGACGATGAAGTTGTTCTGCTCCGGATTGACCGTTTCGAGATAGGGCAGGAGTTCCTCATCGTATTTGCTCGAAATATTGTAGGAATCGTCCGTCCACTCGGCGTGATCGGCGGTCTTGGCGACGAGCGTGATGGCGCTGTCGAACTGGCCGTAGCGGTTCTGGTTGCTGAACCAGTACGTCGTATAGCCGGATTTCTTTGCGACATCGAGAATCGAGGCGGACTCGAAGAATTCCTTGTTGTTGTACTGGCTCTGCTCCGTGAGTGCACGCTGCAGGACCGGTACGGTCTGCGACCAGCTCGAGTAAGCGTTCTGGAACAGCGTGAAGTCCGGGTTCTGTGCCTGACTGGAGAGCCACGGGGTATCCTCGTACTGGTAGTCCGGCGTGAAAGCCTTCATATAATTGCGCGATGCCGATTCGCCGATGACGACGATGACGGTGCCCGGAGCCTTGGCGGCGAGCGTCTGCGTCCCGTCGATCTTCAGGTCCTCGTAACGGTCGTCATGTGTCGTGCTGTAGGTCTGTGTCTGCTGCACGTAGGTGTCGACATCGTTCCAGAGCCCGGCGATAGAGGTTTGCGGTACGACGAGGCGCAGCGTAACCGCAGCGGCGAGGAATACGACGACGAGGGCACCGAGGCGCGTCGGCGTCGTATTCTCGTCCATGCGGCGGTTATAGTCCAGGTGGCAGCGGTAAGCAAACCAGAGGAACAGGCCGACGCCCGTGAGGATGAGAAGGGTCGGCACGAGACCAACGTTGGCCTGGATGAAATCCACGCTCTCCCGGTAGTTCGTCAGGTAGATGGCCATGAGCGAAGCCGGCGAGAGGCAGTGCCATACGATGCAGTAGTAAGCGTACTGCACGAATGGGATGATGAGCAGCAGAAAGTCGAGCACGGCGAGAAATGCCGCCGTGATACGCGGCCACCCGATGCGGAACAGTACGCCCGCAAGCGACGCGAGGAGCAGGAGTTCCGAGGTACCGACGAGAAAGTCGAAGAAGACGAGCTGCTGATACCAGTAGGTGTTATACGTCCAGAAATAGAGCAGCGGGAACGCCGTGCACCAGGCCAGTCCCACGATGAGCTCCGGCAGCATGGCCCGCGAAAAGAGCGGAACACCGCTGCCATACTGAACGAGTGTGAGTGCCAGCACAACCGGGATGACCGATGGGATGATGTTTTCGCTGCCCATATTCTGGCCGAAATCGAGGTAGAAGGAATTCAGGCAGAAATAATAGACAGCGGCGGCAAGGAACCACGCCCAGGGACGCGGCAGCTGCGAATTCTGGTTCTGCATAAGGGATTCAAGCCTCTTTCTTATATTTTTATCGGTTCTCTTCTCTAATATCGATATATGTTCTTGCTTGGATGTGTGATTATCCTTATAGATTTTACTCGGAATCCCGCGACCTGTCAATGAAAACGCGGGATGCGCCGCCTCCAGCTCACACGAAAAAGTCAGCCAATTGTATCATTGACAATTGCAGAAAATATGATAAGATAGAGGCATAGGAAATGGCGAAAGGATGAGAATGGAATGGACAAGAACGATCCGTTACGGCTGGATAACCAGCTTTGCTTTCCGTTGTATGCGTGTTCGAGGGAGATCGTCAAGCTCTACCGGCCCTGGCTGGATGATATCGGCATTACCTATACGCAGTACATCACGATGATGGTGCTCTGGGAGGAAGAGAAGGTCAGTGTCAAGATCCTCGGCCAGCGCCTGCACCTCGATTCCGGTACGCTGACGCCGCTGCTGAAGAAGCTCGAGGCAAAGGGCTACCTGCGACGCCAGCGCTCGGATGAAGATGAACGCGTCGTGCTCGCCTGCCTGACCGATGAAGGCCGGGCGCTGAAGGAGAGAGCGAAACACATTCCGTGCGAGATGGCAGAATGTCTCCAGTCGTTTTCGAAAGAGGATGCCAAGGAGCTCTATCGTCTCCTCTACAAGCTCATCGGTATCATGGATGAGCTTGAAAAAAAATAATTTTACCTGCGGAAAAGGGCGGAACCGATAGGGGTTCCGCTATTTTTGCATGCCTGGGTACGAGGGGAGTGTGACGTTTCTGCATTGCGGTTTTGGTCTCTATCTGCTAGAATATATAACTGTCATACGCAAGTAAAACCACAACATATAGTGAAAGGCGGGGAGAAGTGCCACAAGATATGGCACTGCGAAGGAATGAACCTGAAAAATGTAACGAAGCGCTCCGGCCACACGGTAGCCTATAACCGCGACAAGATCTACAATGCCATTTCGGCTGCCAACGTGGATGCCGGCAGCCAGATGAGCGATGAGGATGTCGAGGCAGTCACGAACCAGGTCGAATGGGATCTCCGCGAGGAGGACTGCGTCGGCGTCGAGGCGATCCAGGATGTCGTTGAGCAGGAGCTCATGAAGTACGACTTCTATGACGTGGCGAAGAAATACATCACGTACCGCCAGAAGCACGCCGAGCGCCGTGAGGCACAGAAGCACCTCATGAAGACGTATCAGGACATCTTCTTTGCAGACTCCGTCGATGTCGATCTCAAGCGCGACAACGCGAACATCAACACGGATGCCTCCATGGGCATCATGCTGAAGCTCGGTGCCGAGGGCGCGAAGCACTTCGTCGACAACTACGTGCTCGATGAGGAGTTTGCGGAGGCTGACCACGAGAACTACATCCATATCCATGATAAGGATTTCTCGCTCATCACGTTCAACTGCTGCCAGATCGATCTGCTGAAGCTGTTCCACGGTGGTTTCTCTACGGGCCACGGGTTTCTGCGCGAGCCGAACAGCATCCGCGCTTATGCGAGCCTCGCCTGCATCGCTATCCAGTCAAACCAGAACGATATGTTCGGCGGTCAGTCCATCAATGCCTTCGATTACGCGATGGCGGAGGGCGTACGCAAGTCGTTCCGCAAGGCTGTGGCGGATGAAGCATTCAAGTCTTCCGTCTATCGCTATGGCATCGAGCCGTTCGGCACGGAGAAGGCCTTCACGAAGGCGTTCAAAGCGGCGATGGACTGGGATTCCTGTACCTATACGGAAAAGGCTGAGCCTCGGCGCGATCAGGCCTTTGCGGCCGTGGCGAGCGCCCTGCAGGAGACGCTCGCGGGCTTTGGCGTGACGCCAGCTGAGACAGAGAAGGATGCCCATAACATCTATCTGCTCTCCTGCGGCGATGTGGAGGAAGAAACCCATCAGGCGATGGAGGCGCTCATCCACAACTTCAATACGCTGCACAGCCGTGCCGGTGCGCAGGTGCCGTTCAGCTCGATCAACTATGGCATGGATACGTCGCCGGAGGGCCGTCTCGCAACGCGCGAGGTACTCAACGCCATCTGGGCGGGCCTGGGCAATGGCGAGACACCGATTTTCCCGATCAGCGTGTTCCAGCTCAAGGCTGGTGTCAACTACAACCCGGAGGATCCGAACTACGATCTCTTCCTGAAGGCATGCAAGACGAGTGCCAAGCGCCTGTTCCCGAACTTCGTGAACCTCGATGCGCCGTACAACCTGCAGTATTACAAACCGGGCAACTATAACTCCTACGTCGCGACGATGGGCTGCCGCACGCGCGTCATGTCGAATGTCAATGGTCCGGAGGAGTCCGGCAGCCGCGGCAATTTCTCCTTCGTGACGATCAACCTGCCGAAGCTCGCCATTGAGGCGAAGGGCGATGTGGACAAGTTCTTCGAGCTTTTCGATAAATACATCGGAATCAGCCATGACTATCTGCTTTCCCGTCTTTCCGTCATCGAGGAGAAGCATGTCTATAACTATCCGTTCCTCATGGGGCAGGGCGTCTGGATGGACAGCGACAAGCTGAAACCAACGGACAGCATCAAGGATGTGCTGAAACACGCCTCCTATTCCATCGGCTTCTGCGGCCTTGCTGAGTGCCTCGTGGCACTTACGGGGCATCATCACGGCGAGTCCGATGAGGCGCAGGAACTCGGACTGAAGATCGTCGGCCATCTGCGCGAGAAAACGGATGCCTATACGGATGCGGAGCACCGCAACTGGTCGACGTTCGGTACGCCGGCCGAGAGCACGGCAGGCCAGTTCCAGCGATCCAATCGCAGGAAATACGGCATCATCCCGGGCGTCACGGACCGCGAGTACATGACGAACTCCAGCCACGTGCCGGTCTACTATCCGACGAGTATCCAGCATAAGGTCGATATTGAGGCGCCGTACCATAATCTCGAGAACGCCGGTCACATCGCCTATATCGAGATGGATGGCGATCCCGTGAAGAACGTCAAGGCGTTTGAGACCGTCGTCCGCTATATGCACGATAAGAACATGGGGTACTTCTCCATCAACCATCCGGTCGACCGTGACCCGGTCTGCGGCTACACGGGACTCATCGAGAACGAGTGCCCGCACTGCCACCGCAGGGAAGTGGAGAAAGGTACGTTCATCGTTCCGCGCATGTATGGTTGCAACAACTGAATCTGTATCCATACTATCCCGGGAGGCAGCTCCCGGGATTTTTGCGATGCAGGGGCTTGCTTCGTAGATTTTTCGCTTGATTTATGGTACGATGGAAGTCAGATTTGTTTTTATATCATGGACGAGAGGAATCGATTTTTATGGATTTTCTGCCGCCAGAAATGTTGGCGTTCCTGATCTTTTTTGGCTTCATGGCCTCCTTTATTGATTCGATTGTCGGCGGAGGCGGTCTCATCTCTATTCCTGCCCTCATGGCGACGGGGATCTCGCCGGTCCTGGATTTGGGCACGAATAAATGCGCAGCGGTCATGGGGGCGACGGCGAGCTTTGCCGCGTTCCTGCGCTCCGGCAAGATTGACGGCTGGCTGATCCGCCGGCTGTTCCCGCTCTCGCTCATCGGCTCGGCCATCGGCGTCATCGTCGTGCGGCAGGTCCCGCCGGATATCCTGCGGCCGCTCGTCGTCGCGATGCTCATCCTCGTGCTCATCTACAGCATCGTCAAAAAGGATTGGGGCACGGTGTCAACCTACCATGGCCTCACGCGGCGCATGCTCGTCCTGTCCATGTTTGTCGCTCTTGGCATGGGCTTTTATGATGGCTTCTTCGGCCCCGGCACGGGCTCGTTTCTGCTGTTTGCGTTCCTTTCGCTCGGTTTTGACTTTCTCGGCGCGGCCGCGAATGCGCGTGCGCTGAACTTCGCGAGCAACGTGGCCGGCACGGCGTTTTTTGTCTATTTCGGCCTCGTGGATTTCTCCTATGCGATTCCCATGGGCCTGTCGATGATTGTCGGCGCATGGTGCGGCGCGCGTATGGCGCTGCGGCATGGCACGGGATTCGTGCGGCCGCTGTTTATCATCATGACGACGGTGCTCGTCGGCAAGCAGTTGTTTGACCTGTTTCGCTGATGGGCCGGACGGTATGGATCGTATTCGAAACAAGGAGGCTGAGGCATGGCAAAAATTCCGGAATCCATGACATATGGCTATCTGCGCAGCCTGCGCGGGCATCATCCTGCCTGGCGGCTGCTCTGCGCGGATCAGGCGCCGCTTTTGGCTGCGTTCTTTTACCGGGAGTTCCTCGCGACGCACCGGCGCGGCATCGAGGCGCAGGAAATCCTCGATGACCTCGACATGTTCCTCTTTGACGTGCGTCAGCAGGAAAATGATGGGCTGGCAAGGCCGGCACAGGAGTATCTCGATCTTTGGACGGATACGGACCATGGCTGGCTCCGGAAGTACGAATATCATGGCGAGTGGTACTACGACCTCACGGCATCGGCGCAGAAGGCCGTCGAATGGCTCGAAAGCCTGCATCAGCGGAAATTCGTCGGCACGGAGTCGCGCCTGCGCACGGTGTTCAACCTGCTCCATGAAATTGCCCGCGAGACGGATACGGATGCGGAGCATCGCATGACGTGGCTGCAGGAGCAGATCGATACGATGCAAAAGGAGCTCGATGCGGTCAAAGCGAGCGGTGTCGTACAGCCGCGTCTTGACGATGTGCAGGTCCGCGAGCGGTTCCTTGAGGCCGAGGCCACGGCTTCGGCTATTCTTTCCGATTTCCGTGAGGTGGAGGAGAATTTCCGCGTGCTCACGCGGCAGGTCCGCGACGATATCGTGCAGTGGGAAAAGGGAAAGGGCGAACTCCTCAGCAAGATCTTCGAGGAGAGCGACATCATCCACCAGTCTGAGCAGGGCAGGAGTTTTGCAGCGTTCTGGCGGTTCCTTATGCTTTCGCAGCAACAGGATGATTTTCAGCGTACGATGGCACGTGTGAGTGAGGCAGAGCCTGTGAAGGAACTCCTCGAGGACCATCCGCTCGCGGGCATCAACACGGAATGGGTGCGTGCGGCCGGCGAAGTCCAGCAGACACTTGCACAACTCTCCGCACAGATTCGCCGCTATGTGGATGAGGACTACCTCGCTCAGGAAAAGGCCATATACGAGATCATCGGCCGCATCGAACGGCTGGCCGTAAAGGCCCGCGAAAAGAGCAAGCCGGAAATGGCGTTTGCCGATATGGATGCCGATGCACCGGATATCCAACTCCCCATGGAGCGGAAACTTTTCGCTGTGCCGCACAAGATGGAACTCAAGAGCCATAAGCTCTCAGCAGGAGATGCCTCAGAGGGGGAGCTCGACGTGATGTTCGATCAGGTGACGATCGATCGTGAGAAGCTGAAAAGCAATATCCGTGAAACACTCGGCACGAAACCGTCTGTGACGCTGAAGGAAGTGCTGGAGAAGCACCCTCTGGAGCAGGGACTCACGGAACTGCTGGCTTATTTTGTGCTGGCCAGCCATGAGGAGAACGGATTCGATCCGAAGGAAATCGAGCATCTTGTCTTTTCGCGTGATGGCCGGCAGATGGAGGCTATCTGTCATCGCGTCGTGTATACGGGAAGAAAATGGGAGGAGTGAATCAGATGGAAACAGCAGATAGGCAGGGGCAGGCATCCCTTGCTGAGGCGAAGGAGAAAGCATTCGCGCGGGCGGCCATTGCTCTGCTGCGCGGTGTGATCAGCCGCGGGCGGGACGAGGCGCTTTGGCAGGATGTGCTGGAGCAGCAGATTTCCCTGCGCGATTATTTCCAGCGCATCGGACTCCGGCTCTACCTGGATGCGGCCGATGAATATGCTTATTTGAGACAGATGGATGATGCAGGACTGCCTCGCCTCATACCGCGTACGCAGCTTAGCTATGGCTTTTCGCTCCTTCTGGTGGAACTCCGTAAGACGCTCGGCGAGCTCGGTACAGCCAGTGAGGGCACGCTTGTCGTGAGCCTGCCAGACATGGTACGGCGGCTGAAGCCGTTTTTCCCGCCAGAAGCAAATGAGCTGAAGTTTCAGCAGCGCGTGGAGCGCTACCTGAATCAGGCGGACCACATGGGATTCGTTCAGCCAGTACCAGGGCGTGAGGCGGAGTACACGCTATGCCCGCTCATCCGAAGCTTCGTTGATGCGCAATGGCTGAGCGATTTTGCGGACCGCATGGAAGAGTATGCGGCGTACGGCAGGGAGCAGGCTGCAGGTACGGAGGACGATGGCCTGTTCGAGCAGGACGGAGAGGAGGGAGAAGATGGACTTATTTGATATGGCAGACCACCCGGAAGAGACAGCACAGCCGCTGGGGTACCGGATGCAGCGACTGGAGGTCTATAACTGGGGGACTTTCGATGAGAAAGTCTGGACCCTCGATCTCAGTGGGGAAACGACACTGCTCACGGGCGATGTCGGCTCGGGCAAGTCGACGCTCGTCGACGCGATTATCACGCTGCTCGTGCCGCCGAAGAAGGTGACGTATAATAAGGCAGCCGACTCCAGCGCCAAGGAACGCAGCCTGATGTCGTACGTACGCGGCTATTATGGCCAGAGCCGTACGGAGGATGGCGGCGGACGCCCTGAGGCACTGCGCGGACGGGATGGTTACAGCGTCGTGCTCGGCGTGTTCAGCGACCGCAACTTCGGCCGTACGGTGACGCTCGCGCAGGTCTTCTGGTTTGCCGATGAGGGCGCACAGACGCCAAAGCATTTCTACGTGAAAGCCGACAGGACGCTCACGATTACCGAGCAGTTTTCCGATATCGGCACGGATATGCGTGCGTTCCGCAAGAAGCTCGAGCAGGACCGTCTTACCTCGACCTTCGACGATTATCCGCCCTATGCCCAGGAGTTCCGCAAAACCTTTGGTATCCGCCAGGTGCAGGCCATGGACCTGTTCCAGCAGACGGTATCCATGAAGAAAGTCGACAGCCTCACGGATTTCGTGCGCCAGAATATGCTCGAGGTACCAGACATGGATCGCGAAATCGAGCTCTTGCTCACGCAGTATCACGACCTCGAACAGGCTCATCAGGCCGTCGTGCGCGCCCAGGACCAGATGACCGCCTTGGAGCCCATAGAGAAACAGGCGGGGGAATACCAGCGCCTGCAGCGGGAGAAGAAGGACTTCCAGGATATGCAGCGTCTGGTCTCGGCGTGGTTTGCCGAGCGGGACTATGGCTGGCAGCAGCAGAAACTTCAGAGTCAGGCCAAAGAGCGTGACCGCCAGGCTGAACGCATAGCGGATTTTGCTGAGCAGAAGAAACGCAAGGAGCAGCAGCGGCTGGAAGTCCACGATGCCTCTATCCGCAGTGGCGGCGGGGAACTCGAGTCCATGAAGAAACGCCTCGATGCCTTACAGGAGAAACGAGCCCGTGTCGCATCTCAGCGGGCTTCTTATATGCGTCAGGCAGAGGTGCTTGGACTGCCTGTGCCAGAACGTGCAGAGACATTTTCCCAGAACGGCCAGCGCGTTACGGAACTGCAGACGGAGCTCAGCGAGGAACTCGATGAGCTAAACGAGAACATCGGTGTCTACAGCAACAACGTCCGGGAGAACAAGAAACGCGCCGAGGAAATTGGGAAGGAAATCTCGTCTTTGTCACAGCGTAAATCGAACATTCCTGCCAAGTTCATCGATCTGCGTGGGCGTCTGTGCAAGGATCTTGACCTCGCAGAACAGGAAATGCCTTTTGCGGGAGAACTCATGGAGGTCCGCGAGGATGAGTCCGAGTGGGAAGGAGCACTCGAACGCCTGCTGCGCGGTTTTGGCATTTCGCTGCTTGTTTCGGATGTTCACTATCCCGAGGTTATCCGCTGGATGGAGAGTCATAACCTCGGCATGAAGCTCGTCTATTTCCGCGTGCCGGAACAGGATGCCGGGCAGGCTCTCGATGTGGATATGCCGGAGGGCTCTGCCTGCAGCAAGCTGAATCTCAAAGAAGATTCGCCGTTTTATGGATGGATCGCTTCGGAACTCAGTCAGCGGTACAATCACATCTGTTGTGAGGATGTCCAGGATTTCCGCCGGCAGAAATTTGCGTTGTCGAAACAGGGGCAGATCAAGACGAATGGGCGGCGCCATGAAAAGGATGACCGCCACGATATCCATGACCGCCGCCAGTATGTGCTCGGCTTCTCGAACCTGCGCAAGATCCAGTCCCTGCGCGATGAACTCGCCGATACGCAGGAGGAGGAGAAATTTTTCCAGAAGCAGGTGCGTAAGGCAAAGGATGATCAGAATACCTGTCAGGAGCGCCAGATGGCGGCAAGACTCCTCGCTGAAGTTCAGCATTATTCGGCCATTGACGAGGTTGCCTGCCGCGCCGAGGTCGATCAGTGCCGTGCCCTTGTCGAGGATCTGCAGCAGAAAAGTGATGTGCTCCGCAAGCTGCAGGAAAAAGAGGCCGCTCTCGTCGAGGATATCATGAAACTTGACGATGAACTGCACAAGGCGACAGCGGAGAGAAACCGTTTGGACGGGGCATGCAGGCAATGCCAGGAACTGCTGAAAAATGAGGAAGAGACGTTTTCCGCTTTTTCACAGGAAGAGCGTGACCATGCTTATCCGCTGCTCGATAAATATGCCAGTTCAGCACTGCAGAGCGTGAATAAGGATGCCAATATGACGCATAAGCGCGATGCTTATGCGGACTGGGTGAATAACAATATCAACCGCATGGAGACGAAGCTGCGGACCATCGCATCCAGCCTTTCGGCATGGATGTCAGATTTTCGCAGCAAGTGGCCGGAAACCTGCGCGGATTTCGTGACTTCCGCCGACGGTGCCGAGGATTATCTGGCCTTGCTGAACCGGCTGCGCCGCGATGACCTGCCAAAGTTCGAGGGACGTTTCCGCGAGCTGTTGAAGGAAAATACGATCAACCAGATTGCACTGTTCCGCACGCATCTCGAGACGGCGTGCCGGAATATCGAGGAGCGCATCGGCCTCATCAACGAATCGCTTGCTGCCATTGACTACAATCCGGGACGCTTTATCCGCATCGAGCCGACGAAGGCCTCGAATGAGGTCGTAAACAAGTTCAAGGACGACTTGCGTCTCTGCATGGATGATACGCTGACGGGCGATGATGACATCTACAGCGAGCAGAAGTTCAAGCAGGTCGCTGAGATCGTCGAGCGCCTGCAGGGGCGGCCGGATCATACGGAGCTCGATGCGCGCTGGCGTGCACAGGTCACGGATGTACGCAACTGGTACACGTTCGCGGCATCGGAGAAATGGCGCGAGACGGGGGAGGAGTACGAGCACTATACGGACTCGGGCGGCAAGTCGGGCGGCCAGAAGGAAAAGCTCGCCTATACGATTCTCGCGGCCTCGATCGTCTACAATTTCGGTATCGAGGGGCGCTATGCCGGCGAGCAGTCGTTCCGCTTTGTCGTCATCGATGAGGCATTCCTGAAGAGCTCGGATGAGTCGGCGCGGTTTGGCCTGGAGCTGTTCAAGAAGCTCGACCTGCAGCTGCTCGTCGTGACGCCGCTCCTGAAACTGGCAACGATCGAACCCTACGTGAAACATGTGGGCTTTGTCTATCTGAAGGATGCGGAACACCGTTCCTACCTGCGGAATCTCACCATCCAGGAATTCCAGCAGGAAAAAGCGGCCTTCACCGCGAAAGAGAAAGAAGAACCGCAAGGAGGTGAGGCCGACGGGTGATACGTGGCTTTGGGGGAAGCCAGGGAATCACGCACATCGGAAAGGAAGAACAGTATGTACTATCCCATGAAATTACAGGCACCGCTCAAGGACTATATCTGGGGCGGCACAAAGCTCAAGACGGACTACGGCAAGCAGACGGACCTCGAGAAGGTCTCGGAAAGCTGGGAGCTCGCCTGCCACAAGGATGGCCAGAGCGTCATCGTGAACGGCGAGGCCGCAGGGCAGACGCTTGAGGACTGGCTCAAGACACAGGTCAAATCGGTGCTCGGCACGCGTGGCGCGAGGTTCCCGTATTTCCCGCTGCTCATCAAGCTCATCGACGCGAAGGATAACCTGTCCGTACAGGTCCATCCCGACAACGACTACGCGATGCGCGCCGAGGGCGAGTACGGCAAGACGGAGATGTGGTACATCGTCGAGTGCGAGCCGGGCGCGAGCCTGCTCTACGGCTTCAAACAGAAAATCTCGAAAGAAGAATTCGCACAGCGCATCGCCGACAACACACTGCTGGAGGTCTGCAACCGCGTTCCCGTGCATAAAGGGGATGTCTTCTTCATCCCTTCGGGTACACTGCATGCGATCGGGAAGGGCATCGTGATCTGTGAAATCCAGCAGAACTCGAATACGACCTATCGCATCTACGACTACGGCCGTGTCGGGAAAGACGGCAAGCCGCGCGAGCTCCACGTCGAAAAAGCAAAGGATGTCACGCGCCTCGAGCCGCCGACGCGTTCCGCGAAACCACTCGCAACGCTCGATATCTTCGCGGATGCGGACGCCGAGCTCCTCGCGACCTGCGAATACTTCACGACGTATCATTTCCATCTGCATGGCGAGGTAAAGCTTACCGCGGGTATGGGCTCGTTCCAGTCCATCACCGTGACAGAAGGCAGCCTCGGACTCGCAGCGGAGCATGGTACGGTGGAGCTCTCCAAGGGTGAGACCGTATTCCTGCCCGCCGGCCTCGGCGATTACACCGTTCAGGGCGAAGCTGAGTTCTTGATCAGCGAGGTATAACGTTCCTTTTTGTGACATCACCAGTCTATGTTTTTTCAGACCGGTGATGTTTTTTCTTTATTTTGTGCCAAATGTTACGGAATGAAGGGCAGAATCCTGCTATACTGGAAATATCGCAAGGAAGACAAAATAAGAAACAATGCTGTGTATATAATAGGAGGAGAAAAAATGGAAAATCAGATGTTTTGCTTTCAGTGCCAGGAAACAGCGGGTTGCAAGGGCTGCACGCGTGTCGGTGTCTGCGGCAAGAAGCCGGAGACGGCAGGCCTGCAGGATCTGCTCATCTACGTCACGAAAGGCCTCTCGGCCGTGACGACGCGCCTGCGCGCCGAGGGCAAGCCGGTCGACCGCCAGGTCAATCACCTCGTCACGGTCAACCTTTTCACCACGATCACGAATGCGAACTTCGACGATGATGCCATTGCAGATCGCATCGAGAAGACGCTGAAAGTAAAGCAGGAGCTCCTCGCCGAGCTGCAGGACCGCACGAACCTGCCGGAAGCCGCTCTCTGGAACGATAGCCGCGACAGCTTTGCCGCCAAGGCTGCCTCCGATAAGGTCGGTGTCCTCGCGACGGAGAATGAGGATATCCGCAGCCTGCGCGAGCTCATCACGTACGGCGTCAAAGGTCTCGCTGCCTATATGAAGCATGCGAACGTCCTCGATCATGAGAACGAGGCCATCGATGCCTTCCTCCAGTCCGCTCTCGCCAAACTGCTCGACGACAGCCTTACGGTCAACGACCTCGTCGGCCTCACGCTCGAGACGGGCAAATGGGGCGTCGACGGTATGGCACTGCTCGATGCCGCCAACACGGAGACGTACGGCAATCCGGAGCTCACGAAAGTCGACCTCGGCGTCCGTCAGAATCCGGGCATCCTCATTTCCGGCCATGACCTCAAGGACCTCGAGATGCTCCTCGAGCAGACGCAGGGCACGGGCGTCGATGTCTATACGCACGGCGAGATGCTGCCGGCGCATTATTATCCGAAATTCAAGCAGTACAAAAACTTCGCCGGCAACTACGGCAACGCATGGTGGAAGCAGAAAGAGGAGTTCGAGTCCTTCAACGGGCCGATCCTCATGACGACGAACTGCGTCGTTCCGCCGAAGGCTTCCTATCAGGATCGCCTGTTCACGACGGGCGCTGTCGGTGTGCCGGGCTGCCCGCACATCGAGGCAAAGGCGGATGGCTCGAAAGACTTTTCCGCGATCATCGAGATGGCGAAGAAGTGCGCGGCTCCGACGGAGCTCGAGCAGGGCCAGATTGTCGGCGGTTTCGCGCACAATCAGGTCTTTGCTGTCGCCGACAAGGTGGTCGAGGCGGTCAAGAACGGCGCCATCAAGAAGTTCGTCGTCATGGCAGGCTGCGATGGCCGCATGAAATCCCGCGAGTACTACGCGGAGTTCGCCAAGGCTCTGCCGAAGGACACGATCATCCTCACGGCTGGCTGCGCGAAGTACAAATACATCAAACTTGACCTCGGTGACATCGGCGGCATCCCGCGCGTGCTCGATGCGGGCCAGTGCAACGACTCCTACAGCCTCGCGCTCATCGCGCTGAAGCTCAAAGAAGTCTTCGGTCTCGATGACATCAACAAGCTGCCGCTCGCCTTCAACATTGCATGGTACGAGCAGAAGGCCGTCATCGTCCTCCTCGCCCTGTTGCACCTCGGCGTCAAGAACATCCACCTCGGCCCGACGCTCCCGGCCTTCCTTTCCCCGAACGTCGCCAAGGTACTCGTTGAGAACTTCGGCATCGCCGGCATCTCTACGGTCGAAGACGACATCAAGACGCTCATCGGCTGACACATAAAACAAAAGCCTCCTGCCCATCCGGGCAGGAGGCTTTTGTTTTATGTAAAATTTTTGATTATTTTTTATAAATTTTTATTGATATTTTTTTGATACGTGCTATAATAAATATTGTCAATTGACAGACAAATAGAAACTTACAGGGCGTAAAGAAAAGAAATAGGAGGAATCTGGACATGAAAAAACATGGCGTGCTGCATGCGGAACTTTCACAACAAATTGCAGCGTTAGGGCATAAAGACACATTCATGATCGGGGATGCAGGAATGCCGATACCGAAAGGCGTTCCCATCATCGATTTGGCCGTGACCAAAGGGGTACCGACATTTCGACAGGTCATGGATGCTGTGCTGGAGGAAGCTGAGGTTGAGGGATATACCCTGGCTGAGGAAATCCGCACGGAGAATCCGGAACTGCAGACGTATATCGAGCAAAAGCTGACGGGCAAGGAAGAAAATTTCCTTCCGCATGACGAGTTGAAGCGCCGCTCGGCACAGGTTAAGTTCGCAATCCGGACCGGCGAATTCACGCCGTATCCTAACGTAATCCTGCGCGCTGGCGTTGTTTTTTGAGGAATCCGATGTCGACCTAAAATTTTATATAAATTTTTAGGTCGACGGATTTCTGTCATATCTTTTGTTTGTACCGGGGCTCGATTTCGTTTACAATAGAAGGGACAGAACGAGAGGAGCCTTTCTATGAAGATCAATATAAAAACCATCAGTGAACTTTCTGGCTTTTCTATTGCGACCGTCTCCAATGCCCTGAATGGGAAGAAGGGCGTCAATGCAGAGACCGCGAGGAAAATCTTGTCTATTGCCCGTGAGTACGGCTATGCGAGTGAGCGAAAGCTCGATAGCATTACGCTCGTCGCTTATCGCGATAGCGGTAAAGTGTTATCCAATTCTCCATTTTTTGCGACTCTCTTGGAGAGCGTCGAGAACGAGAGCCGTCGCAACGGGTATGAGACGAAGCTCGTCAATCTGTACCGGCAGTCGCCATCCTTTGAAGAGGAGGCGGCTCGCCTGATGCATCAGTCGACATCGGCAATCCTACTGGTGGGGACGGAGCTTCAGCCGGAGGATGCCCATTTCTTTGCGGATGCGGATGTCCCGCTCGTACTGCTGGACTGCTCGATATCCCAGCCGGCTTTTCATGCTGTGCTCATGGATAACGAGGAATCTGTGCATCAGGCGGCTGAGTATCTGATTGGTTTGGGTCATCAGGATATCGGTTATCTGCGGGCGGATCTGCATACGCAGAATTTCGGGGAACGCTATCGCGGTTACTGCCGTGCTATGGTGGAGAATGACCTGACGATTCGTGAGGATGCGATCAAGGAACTGCCGGTTGTCGTCACCGGAGCCAGGGACAGCTTTGCGGCTTGGCTCGATACGGAACCGCAGCTGCCAACGGCGTTCCTGGCGGATAACGATATCCTGGCGCTAGGCGCGATGCAGGCTCTGCAGGAGCATGGCATCCGCGTCCCAGAGGATGTCTCGATGATCGGTTTCGACGATATCAGCTTTAGCGCGATATCGCAGCCGGGGCTGACGACAATCCGCGTGTTCAAGAAAGAACTTGGTCAGATGGCCGTGCACCGTCTGATGGATCTCATAGAAGAACCGGAACAAGCGAAAGCATGCATTCATGTTTATAACGAATTTGTTCTCCGCAGCAGTACGGCTGCGAGGTAGGGTTCAGAGGAGGAATCCAGATGAAAAAGATAGCAGTTATTGGCTCGACGATGATGGATGTCGTATCGTATACCGACCGGATGCCAGAAGCCGGTGAGACCCGGATGTCCACGGACTTCCACATCGCGGCAGGTGGTAAAGGGGCCAATCAGGCTATCGCGGCGGCAAAACTCGGTGCTGATGTCATGATGGTTACGGCTATTGGCGATGACCTTTTCGGTGAAAACAGTCGGAAAAATTTCCGCCGGCATAACATCGATGACCGCCATATTATGACAATTTCTGATACAGCAAACGGCGTAGCAAGCATCACGGTTGAAGCTTCGGGACAGAACCGTATCCTCATCTGCGCAGGTGCTAATGGTAAATTTACGCCGGACCTCCTGAAATCCGCAGAGCACGATCTTTCCCTGTGCTCGCTCATTGTCTTGCAGCTGGAGATTCCGTTAGAGACGGTTTATGCAGCCATTGCATTCGGCAAGAAACATGGAATTCCTGTTTTGCTGAATCCAGCACCGGCAGCGGAGAATCTTTCCTTTGAAAAAGTCTGCGATTGCGAATTCTTCATGCCGAATGAAACGGAACTCGCCATTACGACGGGGATGCCGACGGAAACACTCGATGGCGTACGTGCCGCAGCAAAGAAACTGCTTGGCCATGGCCTGAAGAACGTTATCGTCACGATGGGAAGCCGCGGTTCGCTCTGGATGAGCAAAGACCATGAGGTGCACATTGAGGCATCTGAGGTGAAAGCCGTCGATACGACAGGCGCAGGAGATGCGTTCATCGGCTGCTTTGCCGCGAGCTATGTGGCAAGCGGCGATATCGAGAAATCTCTCCGCCGTGCTTCCCGTTATGCAACGCTGAGTGTTACGCGTACGGGCACGCAGGGCTCCTATGCTGATGCAGAAGAGTTTACGGCATTCCTACAGGAACTGGATGGCAAAACTGCCTGAAAACATGCATGCATTCCGGATTAACGTTTACTGCGGCGGTTTTCCGCCGGAGGAGGTTTAACGATGGCTCTTTCGAAAAGTGTAGAATTAACGGCAGCTCCTGCCGATGAAAAATGGATCCAGTACGATAACGGCTACTTGAGCCGTACACCGATTCTTCAGTTTATCCTGCTCTCCTGCCTGATTCCTCTATGGGCGGCAGCGGCCAGTCTGAATGATGTCCTGATCACGCAGTTCAAAAGTGTTTTTGCGCTTAGCGACTTTGCTAGTGCGCTGGTACAGAGCGCGTTCTATAGCGGCTATTTTCTGATTGCTATACCGGCATCTATGGTTATCCGCCGCACGACATACAAGACGGCAATTCTCTGCGGCCTGTTCTTCTATATCATTGGTTGCACGATGTTCTTCCCAGCTTCACACATGGCTACCTATACGATGTTCCTCGTAGCTATTTTTGCCATCGCTGTCGGCCTGAGCTTTCTCGAGACTTCTGCGAATACGTACAGCACGATGATGGGGCCTCAGGACAAGGCAACGCTGCGTCTGAACATCAGCCAGACGTTCCAGCCGCTCGGCTCCATCGGCGGTATCCTGCTCGGCAAGTATCTCGTATTCCAGGAAGGCAACCGCATGAGCGATGTGCTCGCTGGCATGACGGATGCACAGGCTGCTGCCTACAAGCTCGAAATGCTCCAGCATACGCTTGAGCCGTACCGCATGATCGTGTTCATCCTCATGGGTATCTTCTTGCTCGTCGCTATCACGAAGTTTCCGCGCTGCAAGGTCTGCCATCATGATGCAGAAGGCAAGGAAATCAAGGTTCAGGTCCCAGGCATCAAAGAGACGCTGGGCTATCTCGCGCACAATGTCCGTTTCCGTAAAGGTATCCTCGCTCAGTTCCTCTATGTTGGCATGCAGGTTGCTGTCTGGTCTTTCACGATTCGCCTTGCCCTGCAGCTCGACCCGACAATCAATGAGCGTACGGCAGCAAACTTCATGGTCTACAGCTTCATCTGTTTCTTCATCGGCAAGTTCATCGCGAATTTCCTCATGACGAAATTCTCCTCGAATAAGGTTCTTGTCGCTTACTCGATTATAGGATGCGGCGTCCTTCTCTATGTTTCCTTTGTTCCAAACTTCACGGCTCTCTGGGCTGCCGTTTCGGCCAGCATCCTCTTTGGACCGTGCTGGGCTACGATTTATTCCCGTGCACTCGACGCTGTCGAAAAGAAATATACGGAGACGGCTGGTGCCATTGTTGTTATGTCCATCGTCGGCGGCGCTTTCGTTCCGGCTATTCAGGGCTATGTTTCAGATATCACGGGTTCCATGCAGTTCTCCTTCATCGTGAACCTCGTCTGCTTCATCGCCATCGGCCTTTATTTCTATGGTGAGAGCAAACTTGAAAAGAAAGCGGAGGCGTAAGCCATGGTGGATATCCAGGAAATCACTTCGGGAACCTTCCGTGCCTATGGCCGTGTGTTGAACGTGGATACGGAAGAATTCCTGCAGGTCATGGATGCACGTCCGGTCACGCCGGCCGGACAGGCAGATTATGTAACAGAGCTTCCCGAACTGGCAACTCTGCCACTCGGCAAAGAAATTCAGACAAAAGTTTTCGGAGAGCTTCCCGTCGAGTTCGGTCACTGCAGCGGATGGAATAACCATCTCAATGCACTGGAGTTCCATCGTTCCTCGGAGATTGATATCGCGGCTACAGACCTACTGCTCCTGCTTGGCCATGAACAGGATATCGACTGGGATATGCTGACTTATAATACGGACCGCGTCGAATGTTTCCACGTACCGCGCGGCACAGCCGTCGAACTCTATGCGACGACATTGCACTACACGCCGTGCCGGGCAGGCGGAAAAGAATTTCGTATGGGGGTCATCCTGCCGGCAGGAACAAATGAAGCCCTATCCTGCAGGGTGCAACATCCATATTTCATGCAGGCAAAGAATAAATGGCTTCTTGCTCATAAGGAAGCCGATATGGGGCCTGACGTATGTTATGGCCTGCGCGGAGAAAATCTCTGCGTCGACTGAATTTCTTTGAGCACCAATACATGATTTCACCCTAAAAGGCCGCTGCACCAATTTCGTGCAGCGGCCTTTTCTGGAGCCTTATCTCAAAAAGCGGTATTTTATTTTTTGTCGAACAGTTTTGCTTTCAGCCAGGCGCGCATAGCCGTGTTCGTCGTGTCGCCCTGATAGCCGTGATGCGTCGTCGAATTGTAGACGAAGACGTTCTCAACACCGGCATCGTTGAGAGCCTTCTGCAGGCGCAGGCTCTGAGCGATCGGCACGAGGTTATCTTGACCGCCATGTGCGATGAAGAACGGAGGTGCATCCTTCGTGACATGGTTGATCGGCGATGCATTGAGGGCCATCTGAGCCATATCCCAGTACGGTGATTTCTGGTCGCCGGCCTGGAGTACCTTGCGGAGCTCAGCGACGCCGTCGGCTTTGCCATTTCCCGTTGCGCCGACGAGGATGGACTCATTGGCGCGGGCAGAGTCATGCATTTCGATGGCCTTGGCGCAATCCTGCAGGGCCGGGGACATCTCGTGCGCCATGGAAAGAAGATCCGTCGGGCCGTAGTAGTCCACGCAGGCCGTGACAGCTGAGGACTGGTTCAGATTGCCGCCGATCTTACCTTCGAGAGACGGATCATTCGGCGTCAAGGCTGCCTCGGCAGCCAGATGTGCGCCAGCCGAGCTGCCGGCAATGGCGATGCGGTCCGTGTCGATATTGTACTCAGCCGCATGGGCACGGACGAAGCGGATAGCGCCTTTGACATCATAGATCTGTGCGGGGAGCTGTGCCTCATGGTTCAGCTGATAATCGACGGAGACAAAGGCGATGCCATCGTCGAGCACACCTTTGAAGACATCGTACGTCTTGTTGTAATCCGTGCGCATCTGGCCGCCGCCCTTCGGGGCATCCTTCTTGATTTCGTCGTTGCCCTGATAGTCACCGACAGCCCAGCCACCGCCATGGACATAGATGAGCGCTGGTACCTTGGTTCCCTTTTCATGAGGTGGAATGAAGACGTTCATTTTGAGGACACGCTCGGTACCGTTGTTGTTCTTGGCTGTATCGACGACGACATCGCGGTACGTCGGCGGCATCGTGACGAGGCTCTGCTGGGCCGTCGTCTGTGCAGCTTTGAGCGGTGCAGCAGCATAAGCCGGCGTGGCCATGCCATAAAAGCCCAGTCCCATAGCGAGCGTGAGGGCCGAGGCGAGGAAGAATTTCTTTTTGCGGTTCATCATATTACTACCTCCCTGATATTACCATAGAATTCTATAGGATATAAGACACGAGGATATGCCTCGTGATTTCCTGTCGTGCTTAGAAGCAGTATAAAATCTCGGTGCGCATGAAGTCCATGCGGTCGCCGTGGGTTGCCGTATCACCGACATTCTTGCCCCAGAAGTACTTCGCACCGATGAAGATCTGCGGTGCGATGACGTAGTTGAAGCCGAATTCCGTGCCGCGGACGTTGCCATGCGTATAGGCCTCGTAACGCGAGGAGACGACCGTCGCATCGTTCAGATAGAAGTTGCGGAACATGAGCATGAACGAACCCGGGCAGCGGACATCCATGCGCTTGTAGTCGAGTTCCAGGAAATAGCCGTCGCGGCTCAGATCCGTCACATGGATGGGGGTTCCTCCGCGATCCGTGACATTCCGGTCGGTGTCGGCTGTGCTGTGTGCATAGAGTGCCATCATGCGGACGTTGCGCGCCAGCATGCCTTCGAGGCCGATGTTCATGAGGCCATAATCCTCATTCTTGATATGCTTGCTCTCGCCCGTATGGCCTACGTCGACGGAGCGGAAATTATGATAGGCCGTCATGAGCTTGAGCTGTTTCGAGATCGGATAGGTAAGCACCGTGCCGATGTAGGCTTGGGACATATCGGCACCCGGACGGTTGTTGTCCTTCATATAATATTCCTGACGGAAACGGAGGAAGCCTTCCAGCCGATAGTTATCGGCATGGCGTTCGAGTTCTTTCACGCGGACGCCGAGGTTCTTCAGTTCATCGCCAAACTCTGCACTCAATTTCTCGATCAGAGCTTTATCTTCTGCATTGACGCCTTTCTTCTGCTCGACAGCCATCGCACGAGCGACCATCTTGCTCATCTCGAAGCGCGTGATGGCCTTATCCCCCTGGAATGTTCCATCCCCGTAACCTTCCAGTACGCCATCTGCTGCCAGCTGGGCTACGGCATCATATGCCCAGTGATCCTGCGGCACTTCCTTGAACGGGCTTTGTGCTGCCTCACTGACGCCGGACGCCAGCAGCATCGAGCCCGTCAATACAGTCATCGCAAGAAATTTCCCTTTATTCATATCTGTTCCTCCCCATTCACTCTCATCCAATATGGGCTTGATTTCCATCCCATTGGTCTTGGCTATTTTATTATAAATTTTACAAAAACTCTTCACCTTGTACAGAGATACAAAATATGATTGGATTCCTTTGTAAAAATACGATTTTTTCTTTGCTTAAAATATCGGAACGCAAAATCCATGATTTTAAAAGGCCGCTGCACCAGTTTGGTGCAGCGGCCTTTGTTATGCCTAGGTAAGGATGTCAGCGGATGAAGTTCGTGAAGACTTTGTCTTCGTAGACCGGTTTTTTCACGCCGGCTTTTTCACCGGCTTCTTTGCAGCGCAGGAGCCAGGCGAGGTTCTGCGCGAGCGTGCGCATGGTCTGGAGGCCTTCCTTATCCTGGCGGGCCTGCTCGGCATTGCTGCCGTGGATCTGGTTCCAGTACTGCGAACCGACGACCGTCATGTTCATCATGAGGAAGTACTGGTTCATGCGTGCAAAGCACTCGGATGCACCGCCACGGCGGCAAGACGTGATCGTGGCCGCGAACTTGCCGGCAAATTTCGCATTCGGTGCACTGTACATGAGGCGGTCGAGGAACGACTGCAGACGGCCGTTCGGGCCGCCGTAGTAGACCGGCGTCGCAACGACGAGGGCATCGAAATCGTCGAGCTGAGCGGCGACGAGATTCACGGCATCGTCATAGACGCATTTGCCGATTTCCTGACATTTGCCGCAGGCCATGCAGTCCGGCATCGGCGTTTTGCCGAGCCAGACGACCTTCGATTCGACGCCTTCTTTTTTGAGTTCGTTGACCGTCTCCTCGATAGCGACGGCATCGCAGCCATCTTCACGCGGGCTGCCGTTGATGAAAAGAACTTTGCTCATAAATATGAGGCTTCGGGCATGATTGTGGGTGAATGCCCTGCCCCTGACTGAAATTTGCTATTGAAAAGCCATGTTGGTTCCTGTAAAGTATCAGTGACCAAA
>OMYB01000014.1 GCA_900315155.1 uncultured Selenomonadales bacterium
CTGGTGCGCTCGGGGAGAATCGAACTCCCGCTTCTGGCTCCGGAGGCCGGCGTCCTATCCACTGGACTACGAGCGCAGCACACTGCATCAACAGCAAGTAATATTATAGCATAGAGTCCGTCAAAATGTCAATTATTTTCCCATATACGGCCCCACAAACCTCTGTATGGTCTCGAAATACCGCTTCTGGTCCTTCTGGCTCGTCGCCGCGTGCGTGGCCCCCTCGATCTTCAGCAGATCCTTCGTCGTCGACGCCGCATGGTGGTAGAGCTCCTCCGACATCTTTGGCGGCACGAGCGTGTCGGCCGTGCCGTGGATGAACAGGATGGGCAGCTGCTGCTTCGCCACCGCATCAAACGGCGACGTGTCCGCCAGCCGGAACCCCGCGCTTTTCTCGCAGCGCCAGTCCATGATGCTCAGCAGCGGGAACGGCGGCAGGCCAAAGGAGTGCTCCAAATGGTACGCGATGAGGTCGTAGGCACTCGTGTAGCCGCTGTCCTCGACGACCGCCACGACCGCCTCGGGGAGATCCCCGCGCCCCGCCGCGAGCATGGCCGTCGCCGCGCCCATGGAGACGCCGTGGAGCACGATTTTCGCCTGCGGATCCGCCTGCAGGATGCGCTCCGCCCAGAGACGCACGTCCAGGCTCTCATCGTGCCCGAGCGTCACGTAGTGTCCCCCGCTCTCGCCCGCGCCGCGCAGGTCCGGCGTCACGACATGGTAGCCCATGTGCAGATAGTTCGCCGCGATATACCACGAATTCTCCTGCGTGCAGCCGTAGCCGTGCAGCGCGATGACCCAGCGATGACTCCACCCGCCCGGAGAGAAATGCGTGCCCACGAGCGGCGTGCCGTCCTCACCCGCGATACGCCAGTCCTCCGCCGGGAAATCCGGTTTCGTATACCCGCCCGGATTCGGCGGCATCACGAGCGCATACGCCCGCGGCGGCGCCTTGGGATCCTGCGCCGTCCCGCGCTCGAGCCCAAACTCCACGACATAATTCCCGAGAAAATACCCCGTCCCGGTCAAAAAAGCCCCGAGCATCGCCACAGCCGTCACCAGGAACGTGATGATAAAGGTAACCATAATTTTCTTCATAGAATTTTATTTTCCCTGTTCGATCTGCCAAATCTCATCGGCGGAAACAAAACCATTGCATCTCCATTATACCATGACCGTCCTCAAAATCCATAACCATCAGCGATTCATTGTGTAGAAGCGATTCCGCCCCCTGCCATGTGCCTGCACTTTTCCCTGTTCCATGAGTTCACGAATACGGTTGTTGGCCTGACTACGGGAGACGTGAAGAAATGCTTCGACGTCCTGACGCGTGAAATACGGTTTGGCCCGCATGGCATCCGCGAGGTCCGTCATGTATCGCGCTGCCGGCGTCTCCTGTACGGTCTGGGTGTCCTTCGCGAAATTGCGGTTTGGCAGCGTAATGCGGAATGCATGATCCGAGGCTTCGAGCCGTGGTTTTGTCGCGGTATCTGCATAGCTTTCATAGATTTTCGGTACGCCCGTACCATATGCCTCTATGAGCTCCAGCCGATAAAAAAGAGCGGCGAGTTTCTCGTTCCGGCAGGAGGATATACCCAGTTCCAGATCGCCGAGATTGATGCCCTGCACCAGTCCGCCAAAAGACACGAACTCGATGCGGTCGTGAAAAATATTGATAAGTGTACTGCCGCTGTACGAATACTCCCGATGCACGACGGCATTGAGCAGTGCCTCGCGCAAAGCCTCCTCAGGATAGTCCCTGCGATCCCGGCGAAGCAATCCCTCAAAGGACGCCCCCAGCTGATTGTATTGCTGCAGGAATGCATACACTTCCTCCATCTGCGTCAGCAGCGACCCATGGAACTCCCGCCGGTTCTGAAACGGTGCGGTTTTCATCGTCCCGGCAAGCATGGCAGATAATAAAAATCCTCCATAGCTTGCCAACTCATCACAGCCATGATATACAAAAAGCAGAAATCGTGCTATAATTTCTAGATATTCACAAAAACGGAACCGGACAAGGAGCGAATCCCATCTTGAAAAATCTTCCCTATATCATCCTGTGCAATCTTTTCGGCGTGGCCCTTTTCGCGAGCTGGTACCTCCCCGCGGACCACGGCATCTGGTTTACGATCGACCGCACAATTTTCTTTGCGTTCAACCACCTGCTGGCGGAGAGCCCTGCCTTCCTTTACCTCGTGGCATTCACGAACCTGCGCCCCTTTGATGCCGTCGCGTTCCTCGCGATGCTGGGCATCTTTATCTATCACTACCGCCACCAGGGCCGCGCCGGGCGTCGCTGGATGCTGGCCATGGGTGCTGCCATGCTGCTCGGTGCGGTTTTCGACAAGGTTTTCACCGAGACGCTCGACGAATGCCTCGGTTTCGACCGCGCCAGCGCCACGAAGTTCTTCACGGAATCCGGCGAAATGGTGAACCGCGTTTCCCAGCTCTCCGGCTGGCCGTGCAAAGACTGGTCCTCGAGCAGTTTCCCCGGTGACCACGGCATGTTCCTCCTCATCTTCGTCTGCTTCTCCGCCCGCTATCTCGGCAAACGCGCCTTCCTCGCGAGCCTCTCGGTGTTCCTGCTCTTTTCCCTGCCGCGCATCATGTCCGGCGCCCACTGGTTCACCGACATCGCCGTCGGCTCCATCTCCGCCATCAGCATCATCATGAGCTGGTACCTCCTCACCCCCGCCAGCGACCGCATCATCGCCTGCCTCCAGCAGCACGGCGCCAAAATCCTCGACAAACTCGTCCGATAACGCACCCTCGACTTCCCCTAAGTCTGTAGATCTGGTTCATCAGCCTAACTCGACCATTATTCCGTTTATCATCGACAGGAGGTCTTCAACCAGAGCACGAACCACATCCTGCAGGTTCCACAGGAATAGCGATCCAAAATCGAGACAAAAATAGCGTCTCCCCAACAACCAAGGGAGACGCTATTTCGCGTACGATTTTCTGAAGATGCTTACGCTCAGTTCCAGACTGCTATCCCGCATCAGATGGCGGCTTTCATGTCTGGCTCAAGCTGATTGGCCAGCGCATACTCTGCCCATTCTTTATGCCCCATATCCCTTGAAATACTCCAACATGTCTTCGCGTCTTCAAGGAGTGTAGAATTCTTGACAATCATTTTTGCCGCTGAAAACTTGAAACCCCTGCGCACGAGTTCCATGACAGTCATACGATATATAGCTGTATCTTTCTTTGCCTTCAAAAGCAAATAGCGTCTCGTTCTCATTCTTTCTCCTCCTCTCGATGCAGACCAGCAAGACCTTTCGCTGTCTTAATGGCAATTTGCAGCTTATTGGCCCAGTCCTTATTGACGATTGCCTGACAAAATTCTTCTTTGGAGATATCGCCGTCACGACATGCTTCAGCGAGATCATGGATATTCCCGTCAGCAATTAGACCGCCAAAGTTGGAAGCTCGGGCATGAGACATCTCTGCGCCAAAGTCGATATCTGCAGGAATTTATTATTATTGGTCAGCAGGATAATGGTAAAGTGGTAGTCTTCGCTTCGCCATCAACGTTTGATCAGCTGGGATATGATTTAGGGGCTGGTGGTGCCCATCGTATGGAAGTCGCTTTAGAGGGAGACAGGATTGTCGTCACAGGACATATGCAGATTATGGGCGAGTACGGCTATCAGCGCACTTGGCAGAAAGATTTTCAGGCCGAGCTGTTTTGGGATTCCAAAGCTGACTGGTTCGGTATCCAGAGGACAATATAAGCCATGTGATCCACATTAGCGTATTGCATATCGTTATAAAAAGCCGCCAGTTGAAACCGCAGGGCTGTATCTGTGACATTTCTCATAGACGCAGTATTGCGGCTTTGTTATCCTGTACCATCATATCAAGGCCATGTGCCTGTATTATCTAGGAGGAATAATTTGTCTCATCACAAACATCGATTGCAGATGTTGTCTTTCGCCCTGATGCTTATCATCGGCTTGTCCGCTATCCCTACAGGACAGTGGGTAGACGCGCAGTATCTGCGTCCCGCCCGTCAGGCCGTTGTTGCAGAGCTTGCTCCTGCCGAGGAAGGCTTAGCCGCCCTGCACCATACGACGCCGAATCCACCGCGCAGGGTCGCCAATCTGCGCCGTCAGCAGCGCATCCGGCATAACCGTACGGTGCCCATTCAGGAAAGCCGTATTGTCATGGATGCTGTGACAAGGAATCGTCAGGATAGGGAATATTGGATTTAAAAGCGAGTCTTTTGCACCATGTACACACATGCAAAAGACTCGTTTCTATATGCCCGCAACCAATTTGAGATCCACATCATCTTAGCCTCAATCTAAGGTGATGCTTCCTGAAAGGGGGTGATATTTCGCACCGCAATCCCTTTCAAGATTCCTGCTAAAAGAAGGGTTGACGGTTCGAAACATCAGCCTTCTTCCTGCGCTTAATTATACTTCGTTATGCTCGGAAAAACAAGTCTCAGTCTTCCATTTTCTCACGTATCCTGGCGCCAATCGTTGCGTAATCCTCGGGGTCTTCGCCATTGTTGATAGCCTTGATCGTCTCCAAAACAGCTACACATTCCTTCAAGGCCTCCAGGCGCTCCGCGTACGCAAAGTCGTTCAGCTTTTCATCATCGATCAGTCTGATTTCTTCCGTCTTTACGCCATCGCCGAAATACAAAGACAAGCCAAGTTCCGTACACACCTCTTTACCGGATTTTGCGCCGAGTAGATATCCTATGGCCGCTCCTGCAAAGCCGCCCAGGGCATAGCCGGCAGGCCATGTTTCTCATCCAACTCCATCAGGGTCGGTACACCATGATAGGCATGCATGGGAACCGAAGAAGTAGCTTGGAAAATATCCCTCGGCCGCTTGCTCTCGTCCTGGTCACGGTACCCTTCCCACTTCCTGGCAAATTCTGCCGCGGCTTTCGCCTGCTTGTCCATCTGCATCATTCCTATCTATGATTTCGCGTTGTTGATAGACTTCGACGGAGATAACACGATATTCCCAGTACCTGCTCGGTGCGGTTTTCGACAAAGTTTTCACCGAAGGCCAGATGCACGCCAAACGTCATTTCCCCTGTTCGATCTGCTGGATTTCGTCCTGCGAGGCCTCCGTGAGCGCTGCGCGCCGGAAGGCCGCCCTGTTTATGGTCGGCCGAGAGGAAATGCAGATGCCAGCCCGGCGTGTTGACGCCCGCGAGGTACGGTGGGAGCATCTGGCCTTTCTTTTCCTTCCATATAATGGAATTATCGCCTATCGCAACGCCAGACATGACATCCGCGTAGACGAAAAAAGAGGCCGCATCGGCCTCTCCCTCAAGCAGGTTTCCCAGGAATAACGGATTTTACTTCTTCTTGAACTGCGCCGCCACGTAGTCGATGACGATGCCGTACTGCAGGTAGCTGTCGATGGCGCGGATGATGATGTTCAGCATTTCGTGCGCGTTGAGCTCGAGGTTGCTGATCTCGCAGATCTTCTCCGTCTCGCCGTTCTTGACATGCTGGAACCGCACGGTGATCGTGTATCGCGTGATGGTGAGCAGGTAATGGTTCCCCGTCGCCGACTCCGTGAGGATGAGGACGCCCGGCATGTCCTCCGACACGGGACTGAACCCGAACTGTTTCAGCCGCTCCACGAGCTGCGGCTCCGTTTCCTTGTGAAAGAACGCGTTGACCTTATCCCGTTTGGCTTCGAGCTCTTTGAATAAAGGAAAATTGATCATACTAACACCCTCCTGAAAAAATCCGGATAAAACGAAAGACACGCCACGGGCTGTTACGCTCCGTTGCGTGTCTTTTTCTATGGCCTTATTATACGCCATTGAACCAGGCAAAACAAGAACTTTTTGCCTGATTTCTCAGGCCAGGATGTCGATGTTCTGCCCGAGGTTCGGGTCGATGCTCACGGCCATCGTGTCGAGAATCTGTTCCATGCTCTCCGACGACGTATCGAGCGCCATCTTCAGCACGGAGGTATCCATCTGCTGCGCGACCTGTGCGTTCGACATGCCGACGGACAGCGCGGCGATACTCATATCCAGATCCATGGGACAACACCTCCTTGTTTCACCCTATATATCGGATCAATCCCGCAAAAGGATAAGTCCTCCTTTGCGAGAAAATCCCGTATTCCAAAAAATATGGAAATTGATCCAGCGGCTCGTGCCATACGTGGCGATTTTCACGAGGAAAAGACCGTCTTTCTGCAGATAACCGACGATCATGAACCAGTGCCAGACGATATCCGCCATGATGGGATGCCGGTGGCGCAGGTTCAGGCACGGCAGCGGCAGGCCTGCGTCGATCTGATGCCGGATGACTGCGGCCGTATCCGCCTCCGTATGCTCGCCCTCCCATGGGACCATCGTCACTGCGCTCACGCCGCGGTCATAGAGATAGCCGCCGAATCCGTTGATGAAAAGGCTCAGCTTGTCGACGCCCATCCAGCGCGGGCCGATGTAGCGCTTCATCTGCATGCCGAACTTCACATAGTCCGCCTTCGTGAGGTGCCCGATGTCATAGGGATACAGGTTCGGCACGCTGCGGTATTTCTGCAGGTAAAGGCTCGCATCGCACGCCGTCACGGCCGCGCAGCCGCCGATTTTCATCCAGCGGTCATCGCGGAACCACATCTGAAAGCCGCCATACGCGCCCTCGATATCGAGATACGGCAGTTCCTTTTGCATCGCCCACACCCCCTCACAGAAACGGGTCCAACCGGCACCCGCACGCACGCACAAAACGGACCCGACCGGCATCCGCGCTCACTCGGCCTGCGCCAGCGCCTCCTGGAGCCCCTTGGCCAGCTGATCCGCGCAGGACGTCCCGCGCCCCCGGCAATCGTTACCCGCGAGCAGCGTCGCAACCTGCTGCGGATCCGCCCCCTCGACGAGCTTCCCGATGGCCTTCAGGTTGCCATCGCAGCCGCCCTGGAACTGCACATTGTGCAATTTCTCATCCACGATCTCAAAATCAATCTGCTTCGAGCAAACGCCCTGCGGCGTGTAAGAATACGCTTTCGTCATGTTACCTCTCCTCACGGTTCTCTTCTACCCATCGATATCAAAACGATTACCCATAGTATACCACAACTTCAGGCAAACGTGCGTGACGAGATCACAACGCACGGATACGGAAGCAGCGATCGTGGTATCGGGGTATTATTTGGCGAACAGGTCTGCGATTTCTTCGTTTGACAGCTTAGACAGGAAGTTTTCGCCCGGCTGTATCATCTGATCGATGAGCGATTTCTTCTTTTCCTGCAACTCGTAGATTTTCTCCTCGACCGTACCCTTCGTGATAAACTTCAGTACCTGCACGTTGTTTTTCTGTCCCAGGCGATAGGCGCGATCCGTGGCCTGATCCTCCACGGCCGGATTCCACCATGGATCGAAATGGATGACCATGTCGGCGCCTGTGAGATTCAAGCCCGTGCCGCCAGCCTTGAGCGAGATCAGGAAAGCCTGACCGCGCCCGGCATTGAAATCCTTGACGAGCCGCATACGCTCCAGCGAAGATGTTGAACCATCCAGGTATAAATAATCTACGCCAGCCTGCTGAAGCCTCTCCCCAATATGGGCGAGCATCGTCGTGAACTGGGAGAAAATCAGCATGCGGTGCCCCGCTGCCACGGCGTCTCCCACGACCTCCTCCAGCAGATCCAGCTTGCCCGAGCCGCCATCATAGTCCTCGAGGAACAGCGACGGATCGCAGGCGATCTGCCGCAAGCGCGTAAGAAGCGCCAGAATTTTCAGGCGCCCGCTCTCGATGCCGTTTTCCTTCAGTACCGTCTCGAACTCCTTTTGGGTGCGCAGGAACCAGGCCTGATAGAGTTTTTTCTGCTTGGGCGTCAGCTCAGCCATCATGCGCCGTTCCACCTTGTCCGGCAGCTCCTTCAGCACGTCTTTTTTCAGGCGGCGCAGGATAAAGGGCATGACATGACGCTGCAGATTGCGCACCGCGCCTTTATCCTGTTCCTTGACGATTGGCGTTTCATAGCGCTTCTTAAAGCTGTTATGATTGAGCAGATACCCAGGCATGAGAAAGTCAAAAATGGACCATAGCTCCGTGAGCGTATTTTCGATCGGCGTGCCCGTAAGGGCAAAATAATCAGCCGCTTTGAGCGCCTTGACGGCGCGTGCATTCTGTGTCGTGGCATTTTTGATATGCTGCGCCTCATCGAGGAAGACAAAACGGAAATGCCGCTCGCGGTAGAGCTCGATATCGCGTTTCAGCATATTATAGGTCGTGATGAGCACATCGCACTCCGTACCCGTGGCAGCCAGTACGGCGCGACGCTCGGCCTTTGTTCCCGCAATGACCTTTGCCTTCAGTCCGGGCGTGAAACGCGCTGCTTCATCGAGCCAGTTGTAGACGAGCGACGTTGGCGCCACGACGAGCGAGGGCGGCTGCGTCGTATCACGATTGGCCAGCAGGAACGCGAGCACCTGCAACGTCTTGCCGAGGCCCATATCATCGGCCAGGATGCCGCCCAAACCGTATTTGGCGAGCGAGCTCAGCCAGTTGAATCCCGTCAGCTGATAGTCACGCAGCACGTGCTCGAGGCTTGCCGGCACATCTGCCTCCACATCGGCATCCTGCGGATTGCGGACATCGCGCACCATACGGCGGAACTGCTTGCTGCGCTCCAGCCGCAAATTTTCATCCTCACGTGCGAGCGCATCGATATACATCGCCTGCGACAGGGGGAGCTCCACCTTGCCGCCTTGCGCAGCATCCACCTTATCCACGCCCGTGCTTTCCACGAAATCGGACAAGGAGCCCAGCTGCTCATCGTCCAGGGAAAGGAACGACCCATCCGGCATGCGGTGGTAACGTTTTTTGCGCCGATAATCCCTGAGAATGTTCATGAGCTCCTCAAGATCCAGCTCATCGGTATCAAACGTCACCTCCAGCAGATTGCTCGCACTGACGGACACGCCCGCCTTGACCTGCGGCATGCGCCTGACCGGCTGCTCCTGAAAGCCATCGGCATAGTAAATATCCGCTTTCTCGCTCAGGGACGGAAGCGCCTCGTGCAGGAAATCATAGCTCTGATCTTCATCCGGCTGCACATAGGACGGCCCCTCAGCCATAAAGGCATAGGCCTCAAAATAGCCCATGATCTCCTGCTCCGCCTGCGTATCGCGCACCAGGGTACGCTTGCCGCTCCGCCCCGGGCCTTTCGCGACCAGCGGGTTAAACTCCTGGTCCGCATAGGCAAACACGGGCCGTACCTCGATGCCCTCGCCATGATAGTCAAAATAAAGCTTCGCACGCAAGGGAGCCAGCTGATATTTCTGCGAAAGACTCTCCGGCACATCGACCTGCGCCACCTGCTCCAGTTTAGGCATAACCTGACCAAAGAACGGCGCAAGCTCTTCCTTCTTCAGGCGCATCGCATGCTCCTGGCCAAAGGCCTGAAACAGCAGCTTGATCATGCCGCCTTTCTCCGGCGTAGTACGGTAAAACCTTACGCCGTCCTTTGCTTTCAGAAAGTACGTGGTAAAGTCCTGGTTGAGCACGATCATCGGTCCATCCAAAAAGATTTCCAGCAACGCCCCTTTACGCCCGCGATCCACCAGTTCCAGCCGGATGGGCGGGCAGCCGTGCAGCTGCCCAGCCTGTACAGCAGGCCCGTCATTGAAATGCAATTCTATGGACTGCTCCCCCAGCATATCCAGGAATTCATCCAAGGTGTTACGTATGAGCATAAAGCGTTTGCCGTCAAACCAGGGCGAGCTGAAATAACCGCTGTAATAGCCCGGGCGATCCGTATCCCAATTCTCCTGATCCAAATCATAGATACGGTTCAGCATAGCCCACAAATCACGGCTCAGCGCATCCTCAAACACCATGTGGGCCGTATCCACCATCAACTTTTGGCCGAAGCGTACGGATTTCCCCTCGCGGGCATCCCGCAAAAAATCGTGCACATTGCGCATCACATACATTTTCTCAGCGCCAATGCGGAACTCCAGCCAGCGCTGCATACCGGAATATCCTTCTTCGAAGAACAACCGCGGCTCGAGACGCAGCACCTGCTGAGCTCCCGCCGGCAGCGGCACGACCGGTTTAGGCGGCGCAAAAAGAGCCAGCAGGCGCTCTCCCTCCGCGGGCTTTCTATGGGCATGCTCCCTGGCATACTGACGATCCAGCATACGTTCGAGGTCTTCCTCCGACAGACCTTCTACTGCCTCCTCGTCTTCTAACTCCTCCTCGTCTTCTGCCTCCGCCTCAGCATCATGCTCAACAAAATAAGCCAGCACTTCAAGCAGGAGTGCTACCACATGTTTGCATGGGCCGTCGTATTCGTCGATAGCCGGGCAGGTACAGGAGTAGTCCACAATATCCCGATTCTCATCCAGTACGACCGTCGTATTGTACACTTTCGTACCATGCACACGGGCCAAAAATTTATGCGGATGAAGGGGATCTCCCTCGCGTACCAAATCATGAACCAGACCATCCCGAAAATATTTAAAGCCCCGATCATAAACCGCGCGCCCTGCCAAACGACGAATTCTCTTTTTATCAAACACTTGCTCAATGCTCCTCTGTCCATCATGAAGACGACTTCCATCCGCTACATGCAACAGCTTCCATCCATCATCTTTTCTTTTGCAATTATATCACACTTTTCCCAACTTTAAGAGGAGCAGCATCACAAAATTCGCCTTTCCCCATGTTTCAGCTGCTTCAAACTTTACTCCTCTAACACCTCTGCACCCTGATGATGAAATAATTTCAATGGATCGAATATATCTACTTGAAATAAACAAATGTTAGTACTGTGCAAGTTTATCAAGCATTTTATTTTCCGAATAGGTAGGTAAAAACACGGTTAATAGCGAACTATACAAGAGCAGAAACGCAAAAAGGAGGAAGAATCTGTTGCCAAATGTATAGAATAACACAATGTAATGTAGTATAAAATAGGCATAGACAAGTATAAACCAAAAGAATTCGCAGAGATGGTGCATGTCACTGTCCGTACTCTGCAGAAATGGGATGTGGCAGGAAAGCTGAAGGGAGATGAGACGGTTGCTCAAATCCTTCAAGACGGAGCTTCGGCCGACCGAGGCACAAAAGGATAAGATCCGGCGTTCTATCGGCATCTGTCGGTTTCTGTACAACCAGTACGTGGCAGAGAATATCCGCTTGTACCGTATGTATCAGCGGGGTTTGCTCGATACCCGTCAAAAGCATTTCGTTACGGCGAATACGTTCGACAAATACGTCAATCATGTCCTGAAAATTCGTCTGCCTTGGATTGACCAGTGCGGTTCCAAAGCGCGGAAGAAATCACTGGTAAATGCTGAGCATGCTTTCCAGAAGTTCTTTCATGGAGAGGCGCGCTTCCCTCGCTTCAAAAGAAAATCCTGCGGAGATGTAAAACTCTATTTTCCGAAGAACAACAAGGGAGACTGGCGCATCTGGCGGCATAAGATCATGATTCCTACGCTGAAGCAGGTTTGTCTGAAAGAGTATGGATATCTGCCGCAGGGAGCGCAGGTCGTCAGCGGAACGGTCTCCTATGTTGCGGGGCGCTACTACGTTTCCGTTACGGCAAAAATCGATGAAAGAAGCCGTTATAACAACGATTGTGAAACTTCCTATCAGCCTTTTACGGATGGTATCGGCATTGACCTCGGCATCAAGTCGCTGGCAGTGACGAGTGATGGGAAAGTTTTTCAGAATATCAATAAATCGCCCAGAGTCCGAGCTCTGGAGCGGAAGCTCAGGAGAGAGCAGAGGCGCCTGAGTCGGAAATATACGATTCGAAAAAAGAAAGGCGGCAGTGCTGCTACTGCCTCTGCAAACATAGCCAAAAAGAAATTGACGGTACAGAAACTTCATCAACGCCTCGCGCGAATTCGCGAGAATCACGAGAATCAGGTTATCCACGAAATCGTGAAGCAAAAACCACGCTTCATCACTATGGAAGATCTAAACGTAAAGGGCATGATGAAAAACCGCTATCTCGCAAAAGCCGTTGCCCAGGAACGTTTCAACAGTTTCCTGCAGAAACTGCAGGGGAAGGCAAGCGTCATCGGCATCGAGCTGCGTATCGTAGACCGCTTCTACCCCAGTTCCAAGCGATGCCACAGCTGTGGGCATATCCACTCGGATTTGAAGCTGAGCGAACGGATATACCACTGCCCGGCGTGTGGTGCTGAAATAGACCGCGACTACAATGCAGCACTCAATCTGCGAGATGCAAACGAATATCGCATCGCCGGATAAAGGTGATGTCTAAGTACCGATGGCTAGTCGGGAATTTACGCCTTCGGAGTGTACCAGAACCTGCGAGTAGCCAGAATCGCAAGATTCGGCCAAAGCATACACGATGAACAAGGAATATTTCTTGATATAGATACAATTTCTATATTGTTCTATGTTTTAAGTAGCAGACGGTTGAACCATGGCTTACAATGAACGTTTAGAAAATCCCCGATATGAGTTGATTGACGGCAGGGAAATGCTGCTGGCACGGCCATCGTTGAATCACGATATTGTGCAAAGAAACCTCAGCGGTATTATATGGCAATACCTCAAGGGCAAGCGGTGTAAGTTATTCGGTGAGGTTGATGTGTACTTCGATAAAAACAATCACTACATTCCTGATTTACTCATTGTCTGCGACCCCGATAAGATTAAGCCTGCGCATATCGAGGGGGCGCCGGATTTGATTGTAGAAATATTGTCCCCACGCACGAGCAAGAATGACCTAGGTATCAAGAAGGACACTTACGAAAAATACGGTGTCAAGGAATACTGGATTGTCAATCCACAAGACAAATCCATTGCCGTTTATCACTTGAAAGAAGGCAGGTACAGACTGGATAATGTCTATACGGTGCTGCCTGACTATGAACTGGAGGATATGAGCGAGGAGGAAAAGGCGGAACATAGTCTGCCCCTGAAAGTTTCACTATATGACGATTTAGAGGTCAATGTGGCCGACGTTTTCGAGGGTATGTTGCCCTAGGCCAAATCCGGCAGCACAGTCTGCACGCTGCCGCCTCCATATCAGGATGTTGTAATTCTCTAACCATTTCATATCAGCTTGCCTTCCCGTCTCCCCCAGAGGCAATCTGCAGCCTTTCCCGCAGGAACGGCAGCAGGTAGATGGGTAGGCAGAGGACATCCTGGTCTTTTTGCATGGGCTTTGTATAGACGAGCAGACGGCGCGCGATGCGGGCGGAAAACTTTTGCGCAAAGGCATCGAGGGATGCGTGGGTACGGTAGCCGGATGACAAAACATCGCCAGTCACTCGCTTTCTGCAAAATCCACATTTTTATTTGGCCATTTTTCTGCAAAATACAGTATTTGTGGAAAGAACAGTTGCCCACGAATAATAACGGTAGGGAAAGAATCCTAAGCTTTCAGGCTGTCCAGCCCGGCGAAGGCCTGCTGACGGACGGCAGCGATGACAGCGGGCTGCAGGGCTGTCGCGTTGAGGGCTGTGCGGTAGCTTTGGGGCAGGGATGTGCTGAACAGCAGGGCGAGGAAGGGCGCGACGAAGGCGATGATGGCGGCGTAGAGTCTTTTGTCGTCGCTGGGCAGTCCCGTATAGTCGTGAAACAGCTTCAGCAGCCACGGTCCTTTTGCCGCGGCGATGTGCCGCGCGGCGGGCAGGAAGCGCTCCGAGCCGGAGAGCCCCTCCCGCAGCCACACGCGCAGGGCCATGCCGTCCATATCCGTCCACGCGCGGTTCTGGATGCCGCGCAGCAGATTGTCGGCAAAGCGTTCCAGCTTTTCGCGCGGGGAGAGGTCCGATGCGACCAGCTCTTTGAGCAGGGTCTCGTTCAGCATGCGGTTATGCACGGCGTAGATCATCGCCTCATACAGCCCATCCCGGCCGCCGAAATGATAGTTGACCGCGGCGAGATTCGTGCCTGCGCGCGTACAGATTTCCTTGCTGGTCACGGCCGAAAAGCCTTTTTGCGCCGTGAGCTCGATCGCGCAGGACAGCAGTTTTTCCCGCGTCTGCCGCCCATCCTCACGGCCTTTTTTATCGGTAGTGTCTACCACAAAATCATCTCCTTTACGTCGCCCGATGGCGGAACAGCCAGCTCGCGAGCGGCATCGTCACGGCCGCGATGGCCATCATCGGGACAAAATCCGGCCAGATCTCCTGCAGCCCGGCCCCCTCGGCGTAAATGCGGCGGATCGCATCGAGCGCAAAGCGCATGGGGTCCACGTACGTGACAATCTGCAGCGCCTCCGGCATATTCGCCACGGGCGTTGCAATCCCGGACAGCAGCACCATCGGCATCAAGAAAACCAGAACGTAGACCAGGACCTGCTGCATATTATGCGCCAGCGAAGAAATGCTGAGGCCGATGCCCGTGGCGCTCAAGGCAAACAGCAGGAGCGTCAAATAAAGCAAAGGCAGCGAGCCCTGGAACGGGACGCGGAACCACAGAAGCGCGATGAGAAAGAGCGCCGTACTCTGAAACAGGCCCACGAGAATCGGCGGGATGGCCTTGCCCACGAGGATTTCCTTCGGCGTGAGCGGCGTCACGAGGAGCTGGTCAAACGTGCCCTCCTCCCGCTCTTTCGCCACGGACATGCCGCCGAGCAGGATGACCTGCACAAAGGAGATCATGCCGATGAGCCCCGGCAGGAAGTTCCATCGCGTGAGCTGATTGGGGTTGTACCAGGTCCGGCTCTCCACCGCGAGCGCACTGCGGCCGCCCGCGCGCGTGAGGTTCCACTGCGCGACGACGGAGCTCACATAGCCCGTCGCAATGCCCGCGATCGAGCTGTTGCGCCCGTCGGACAGCACCTGCACGGGCGCCGTCTCGCCGCGTGCGAGCTTGCTCTCGAAATCCTGCGGGATCACGACCGCCATGATGATGTCTCCCGCATCGACGTAGTCGCTCACCTGCGCGACGCTATCGAGCGTCACCACGCGCCGGAAACTCGCGGAGCCGTCGAGGTGCGCCACGAGGTCGCGCGAAGCGGCGCTGTGCGAGGTATCCACGAGCGCATACGGCACCTCGTCGAGGTTATAGTTTGCGGCATAGCCGAACAGGAACCCCTGCAGGATCGGCGGCAGGATCAGCATGACTTTCATGCGCGGGTCCTTGATGAGCGCCAGCAGTTCCTTGTGCGCCAAAAAGGTCAAATGCTGCCAGAGCAGCCGCCATCCGGTCAAAAGCTGCATTACCCCACCTTCTTTCGCGTCAGGAAAAACGCCAGCCAGATAAAACAGAGCGCATAGCCCAATAAAATCGCCGTATTCTCGAGAATGAGCGGCCAGTAGTTCCCCGCGAGGAACAGGGATTTCATGAGCTCCAGGTAGTACGTCGTCGGCAGGAAACGGCTGATGACCTGAATGACAAGCGGCTCAGAATGCAAATCGAACAGGAATCCCGACAGCATGACCGTCGGCAGGAAGCTCACGAGCAGCGCGACCTGACAGGCCAGGTACTGGTTTTTCGTGATCGCGGAAATCACGAGGCCCAGGCTCAGGGCAATCACGAGGTAAAGCATCGACTCGCCGAGGATGAGCCCGAGCGAGCCGCGCATGGGCAGATCGTAGCAGAGCCGCCCTGCCACGAGGCAGAGGAGCATGCCGACCATCGCCACGGTGAAATACGGGATCACTTTTGCGAGAATGACCTCAAGGATCCGCACAGGCGTCACGAACAGCGACTCGAACGTGCCCCGCTCCCACTCCCGCGCCATGACCATGGCCGTGAGGAACACGCCGCTGATCGTGAGCACGAGCATCAGGATGCCCGGCACGAAAAACCAGCTGCTCGTATTCGCATCGTTAAACCACGCCCGCGACACGACGCTGGCCTGTCCCAGTCCCGCACGCGCGGCGCCCTGGCTCGCGGCCCATGTCAGCACGGCCGCCTGCACGTAGGACTGTGCCGACATCGCGGTCGTCGCCTCCTCGCCATTCAGGAGCACCTGGATCTGCCCCTCGCCGCGCGCCAGGCGCTCCGAGAAATCCGTGGGGAAATGCACGATGACATTGACGGTGTGCTGACGCATGAGCGTCTCGGCCTCCGCGAGGGAATGCACGTAGACGGGCTCGAAATAGCGCGAGCCCACGGTAAAACTCGCGGCGCTGCGCGTCGTCGGCGAATCCTCGGCCAGCACGACCGCCGTGGGCACGCGGTCCACATCGAGCGACATGCCGTAGCCGATGATAAAAATGAGGACGAGCGGCAGCACCACGCCCATGAGCAGCGAGCTGTTATCGCGCAGCAGCTGCGCAAACTCCTTGCGCGTGAGTGCCACGAGCCGCCGCCCGAACGCCGAAAGCCCCTTCATGCCGATGCCCCCTCCCCGCGCGACTGCTCGACAATCGCGATAAAGATATCATTCATATCCGCCTGCGGCATCTGCATCCTCTGGCGGATCTCCGCCGGCCGCCCCAGCACGAGCAGCTGCCCGTGATCCTGGATCATCATGCGGTCGCAGTACTCGGCCTCATCCATGAAATGCGTCGTGATGATGATCGTCGTCCCCCGCGCCGCGAGCCGCGTAATCTGCTGCCAGAACGAACGCCTGGCCAGAGGATCGATGCCGCTCGTCGGCTCATCGAGGAACAGGATGCGCGGCTCGTGGATCAGGGCCGCCGCCATGGACAGGCGCTGCTTGTAGCCGCCCGGCAGGCTGGCCGCCGGCTGATCCCGCCTATCCGTCAGCTGGAACTCCTCGAGGACCGCCTCGATGCGCTCCTCGAGCCTCTGTGGTGGCAGGCCGTATATCCCGCCAAAGAAATGCAGATTTTCGTAGACGGTGAGCTTTTCGTACAGGGAAAACTTCTGCGCCACATAGCCGATATTGGCGCGTGCCTGCGTGCGCGCCGTACGCAGGTCCACGCCTGCCACGCGGAGCTGACCGCCCGTCGCGGGGAGCAGGCCGCAGAGCATGCGGAATGTCGTCGTCTTGCCCGCGCCATTCGGCCCCAGCAGGCCGAAAACCTCCCCTTTATGCACCTGAAACGAGGTATGGGCCACGGCCGTAAAGTCCCCGAACCGTTTGACGAGATTCTTTACCTCAATATCGACGGGTGCCTGCTCGGATGGGTGTATCTCCTCCACTGGCTGCGCCGCCTCCGCTGGCTGTGTCTCCTTTCCCTGCGCCCGCTGGTCGGCATGCAGGAGCAGCATAAAGGCATCCTCCAGACGCTCCTTTGCCGGACGCGGCACCAAATGCCACTGCCGCAGCAACGACACCTCCCCGTCCGGCGTTTTCGAGAGAAAATGCACCTCTCCTCCGACGGGAACGGCATCGGTGACCGCGGGGTCGTCGAGCAGGGCACACTGCAGCACGCGCGTCGCCGAGCCCGCCGGAGGTGTGACGCGGTAGCAGAGCCCCCGCGCCTGTGCCGTGAGCTCCGCCGGCGTGCCATGGGCGAGCATGCGCCCCTGGTTCAGCACATAGACCTGCTGACAGAGCGCCGCCTCATCCATATAGGCCGTACTCACGAAAACGGAGAGATGCTCCTCCCGCACGAGCTGCTGCAGGATGCTCCAGAGCTCGCGCCGTGAAAGCGGATCCACTCCCACCGTCGGTTCATCGAGCAGCAGCAGCGCAGGCGACCGGACGAGCGTACAGGCAAGGCCCAGTTTCTGTTTCATGCCGCCCGACAGCCGCCCGGCGAGCCTGCCCGTGAAGCGCTCGAGCCCCATCATCGCGAGCAGATGGGAAAACCTTTGATGCCGCACCGCAGCGGGTACGCCGTGTAAATCCGCATAGAGGTTCATATTTTCCTGCACGGTCAGATCTTCGTACAGGCCGAATTTCTGCGGCATGTAGCTGAGCTGATCCTGTACCGCCTGCTCGTGGCCGCGTACGGGCAGCCCCACCGTCGTCAGCTCACCTGCCGTCGGCGCCATGAGCCCCGTGATCAGGCGCATGAGCGTCGTCTTGCCCGCGCCATCGGGGCCCACGAGTGCGGTCAGTTCCCCGCGCCGCACGTGCATGTCGATGTGGTCGAGCGCGGTGACCTTTGGCAGCCCTTTGGGCGTAAAAATCTGCGTCAGGCCCTGCGCCTCGATGACGAATTGTTCCTCTGCCATAAGCTTTGCTCACTCCCCACCCGAACCATAGGCTCCTCACTGCAGATCGACCTTGACCGTCGCGGGCATGCCCATCCGCAGGACGTTATCCGGATCATCGACATACACGCGTACCTCGTAGACGAGCGCCGTGCGCAGCTCGTCCGTCTGCACGGTTTTCGGCGTGAACTCCGCCGTCTCAGCGATATAGCCGATCTGACCCGGAACGGGGTCCTTCTGGCTGTCGATGGTCACGGATGCTGTCTGTCCTTCGTAGATTTTCCCGAGGTCCCTCTCGCTGACATAGACGCGTACCCATTTCTTGTCAAGCAGGGACAGCTTGAAGACCGGCGCCGAGGGCGAGGCCATATCGCCGGGCTGCAGCAAGCGCGAGCGGATCACGCCATCCGCCGGTGCCCGGAGCTCATACTGCGAAAGGATATACGCGAGCCGCGCCTGCTCATCCTGATTGGCCTGCAGCGTCGCCTCGCCCGCCGCGATATCCTCGGCGCGCGCACCGGTCAGAGCCAGCGTGAGCGCCTGCTGTGCGGCAGCCGCCGTCGCGCTTTTGGCCTGATAGTCGTGTTTCGCGTTGTCGAGCTGCTGCTCACTGATGCCTTCCACATTGCTGTAGATCTGCTGATAGCGGCTGTAGACCCCACGCGCATTCTCGGCAGCCGCCTGCGCCGCCTCAGCCTGTGCGCGCGCCTGCTCGATCTCCTCCGGCCGCGTGCCGTTATGCAGCTTGTCCACGGCGCTTTGCTGTGCCTGTACCTGCGCGCCCGCTTTCTGCAGCTGCAGTTGGAGCTCGTGATCATCCAGGCGGGCCAGCACCTGCCCGGCCTGGACCGTATCGCCCTCGTCTACCAGCACCTCCGCGATGCGGTCGCTCTGCCGAAAAGCCACGGAGACCTCGCGCACATCGACGTTGCCGGACAGGGTCAGCGTGCGCGCCGCTTCCGCCTGCACGCTTTGCTCATGCACGTGCCACGCATAGCCGCCCAGGCCGAGCACAGCCACGAGTGCCAGCGCCACCGCGCCTTTTTTCCCGTTCACCTGCATTCTCCTCCACTCCATTTCCATGTTCCGTTAAAGTTCAAATCACAATTTGACTTCAACTTCATAATATCAAATTTGAATTTGAATTTCAAGTATTGTGTAAAAAAAACCCGCAAGCCACATCGCAGCTTGCGGGAGCATGAAGGAATCACGCAGCGTGGCTTTGCGGGCCAGCCGGTTAGATATTGTACGGCGCGAAGAGCTTGCGCAGGTAATTTACGCCTTTGGTCATCGTGCGGATGAGCGGCTCCATGAGCTTTGGCTGACGGATGACCAGCGTGAGCACCTTATGCCGCAGATTGCGATAATCGTCGTCGAACGTCCGCAGCATGTTCTCCATCTCGATCTCGACCGAGACTTCAGGAATTTGCGACGCGCGCACCTCGGACGAGCGCCCGAGGATCTCAACCGCATCGCCGCGGAACGGCACGTAGACCTCCTCACCGAGCTCTTTCTGGATGCGCGCCTTCAGCGCCTCCTGCGACTGCGCCTCGCCGTGCACGATAAAGACTTTGGCGGGTTTCGGGTTCTGGATGTGGCTGAGCCAGTCCATGAGCTGGTTCTGATCTGCATGCGCCGAAAAGCCGTCGAGCGATTTGATCTGCGCCCGCACGACGACCTCCTCGCCGAGCACCCGCACGCGTTTGATGCCATCGAGCAGGCGCCGCCCGAGGCACCCCTCGGCCTGATAGCCGACGAACAGCACCGTGGACTCCGGGCGCCAGAGATTGTGCTTCAGATGATGCAGCACGCGGCCGGCATCCGCCATGCCCGAGGCCGAGATGATGATGGCGGAGCCCTCCTCCGAGTTCAGCGCGCGAGACTCCGCCGCCGTCTCGCAGATCCGCACCTGCGGGAAATCCGGCACCTTGCCCGTCTTTTCAAAGGCCTTTATGGTCTGCTCGTCAAAATCCTCAAAATGACGCAGGAACACGCGCGTGGCGTTGATGGCCAGCGGGCTGTCGATGATGATGGGGATGTCGCCGTCGATGTGCTCCTGCTTCCACAGGCGGTAGAGATAGTACAAGAGCGTCTGCGTACGCCCGACCGCGAACGATGGGATGACGAGGTTGCCGCCGCGGTCCATCGTGTCGTTGATGATCTCCGCGAGCGCCGTCTCCTTGTCGTAGACCTGATGCAGGCGGTTGCCGTACGTGGACTCCATGAGCACGAAATCCGCCCCATCGATAAGCGTCGGGTCCTTGATGATGGGCTGGTCCGGCTGGCCGAGGTCGCCGGAAAAGACGAGCTTCGACGTCTTATCCTGCTCCGTCACCCACATCTCGATGATGGCCGAGCCGAGGATATGCCCCGCATCGCGGAACGTCACGCTGATGTCGTCCGTGAGCTGGAACGGCTTGTCGTAGGGCACCGTCCGCACGCGCTTGATAGCCTCTGCGGCATCCTCCAGCGAGTAAAGGGGCTCCACCGGGGCATCGCCGCGGCGGCGGCCCTTGCGGTTCAGCATTTCGGTATCCGACTGCTGGATATGCGCCGAGTCCGGCAGCATGATGCGCACGAGGTCCGCCGTCGCGCTCGTCGCATAGACCGTACCCTGAAAGCCCTCCTTGACCAGTTTCGGGATCAGGCCGCAGTGATCGACATGCGCGTGCGTCAAAAGCACCGCCTCGATATCCGCGGGCCGGAACGGGAACTCCTCATGGTTGAGGTCACGGATGCGCCGTGCCCCCTGGAACATGCCGCAATCCACGAGAAACCGCCGGTCGCCGACCTCCAGCAGGTAGCAGGAGCCCGTGACGGTATGCGCCGCACCGACAAACTCAAGTCTCATAACAATCACTCCCTCTATCGTATGCCGTTACAACATCCGTGCACGATAAACGTGTCCCGAATCGTTGACTCAATATACTATATATATATTCGCAAGACGAGGGATATTCTCCTGCCTGAGAAACCCGATTTTCCGATAAAACGCGGAAATATCCCCGCCGATTCACTGCTTCATCAGCATGAGTTTGCCGGGCGGGAAGTAGAGCCAGAGCGTCTGGTCGGCGGGAAGCGCAGCGGCGATGCGGTGCCAGTCGTCCTTGGGGAGTTCCCAGCGCAGGGCACGTGCCTCCGGGGCATCCGCGCGGCGCACCATGACGAGGTAGGAAAACACATCCTCGATGACGCGCGTGACCTGCATGTGCTGCACATTCGCCGCAGCAGCCACGGGATGCATCTGCAGCGCCTCCTCCTGGGTAACATTACCTGGGGCGCAGAACGCCAGGAAATGAGCCCGCAGGCCCACGTAGCGCAGGCCAGGCATACTCTCCTCCACCTGCAGCGTCAGCTGCCAATCCACGGCTTCGATGCGGGAGGCATCCAGCTGCCGCGCCTCCGAGACATTTTTGCAGCCCGTGAGCACGGTGGCCGCAAAGGTACCGGGGCTATGAAACAGCTCCTGACGAGTGCGCGGCGTCTCCATCTGGCCGCGCGAGATGACGGCCGCGCGGTCCGCGAGGCGGTAGACCTCGCCGCGGTCGTGCGAGACGAAGAGCGCCGCGCCGTGATAGGCCTGCAGCACATCGAGCATCTCGAGCTCGAGCTGCCACGTCAGGTAGTTATCGAGCGCGGAGAACGGCTCATCGAGCAACAGGAGCTTTGCGTCGGCCGCGAGGATGCGTGCGAGTGCCGCACGCTGCTGCTGGCCGCCTGAAAGCTCGCTGGGATAGGCGTCGGCAAGCTCCTCGAGGTGAAACCGGCGTAGACCGGACTCGATTTTCGCTTCCTTTTCCGCAGGCGTTCCCACGGCCACGAAGCGGATGTTTTCGCGGATGGTCATATTGGGAAACAGCGCGTAGGACTGAAACAGATAGCCGATATGCCGCTCCTGAGGCGGCAGGTCGATGCCCTGCTCACTGTCGTAGAGCACCTGACCGTCGAGCTCGATGCGGCCGCTGTCTGGCGTCGCGAGACCCGCGATACATTTGAGCGTCATGCTCTTGCCGCAGCCCGAGGCGCCGAGCAGGGCAAACACCTCGTCCTGCATCGTAAAGCGGGCGCGCAGCGTGAAGTTTCGCAGCTCTTTCGTGATGTCAACCTTCAGCTGCATGTCAGAGCACCCCCTTCCGTACACCGTGGTTCAGGCGTGCCGTCCACCAGTTCATGAGGCCGACGAAGAAGAAGGAAAACGCCACGATGATGAGCGCCCACTGCCCCGCAAGGTCGTAGTCATTCGCCTGCACGGCGGCGTAGATGGCCGTGCTCATAGTCTGCGTGACGCCGGGGATATTGCCCGCGAACATGATCGTCGCGCCAAACTCACCGAGCGCACGCGTAAAGGCAAGCACGAGCCCCGCGAGGATACCGGCGCGCGTATTCGGGATGAGGATATGCCAGAAGATGCGCCAATCCGAGACGCCGAGCGTGCGCGCCGCCGCGATGATGTCGGGATTGAGCTGCTCAAACGCGCCGCGAGCCGTGCGGTACATCAGGGGCAGCGAGACGACGACGGCCGCGATGACGGCCGCGGGCCAGCTGAAGACGATGCTCACATCGAACGTCTGCAGCAGGAACTGCCCGATGGCACTGCGCCGGCCGAACGTGAGCAGCAGAAAATAACCCACGACCGTCGGCGGCAGCACGAGCGGCAGCGTGATGATCGCGTCCGCGAGTCCCTGCCCCCGCCGCAGCCGCGCCACGAGCAGTGCGAGGCCGATCCCCGCAAAAAACGTAATCGCCGTCGCCGCCAGTGCGGTCTTCAGCGATATCAACAGTGGTGAAATATCCATATCTTACCTGATCTTATTTAGCCATCGTGAAGCCGTATTTCTCAAAGAGTGCCTCGCTCGTGTCATTGCGGAGAAACTGCGTGAAGTCCTTCGCGAGGTCCATCTGCTTGGAGTCTTTGAGGACTGCGGCCGGATAGATGATCGGCTTGTGCGTGTCGGCCGGAGCCTTGGCGACGACCTTTACACCGTCGCTGATGGCCGCGTCCGTGGCGTAGACGAGACCGACGTCGGCCTCGCCACCCTCGACCCAGGCGAGGACCTGGCGCACGTCGGAGCCGTAGACCGCTTTGGCTTTCATGGCGTCGAGCATGTTCATCTTCGTGAAGATCTCCTCGGAGTACTGGCCGACAGGGACACCCTTCGGCTCGCCGAGGGCGAGGTGCTGCACGGCGCTGCCTTTGAGATCCTCGAACGTCGCGATGTTCTTCTTGCTGTCCTTCGGCACGATGAGCACGACGTCGTTGACGAGGAGATCCGCGCGCGTGCCGTCAGCGAGCAGGCCCGCCTTTTCCAGCGCATTCATCTGCTTCTGCGCAGCCGAGACGAAAACGTCCGCGTTGCCGCCGTTCTCGATGGCCTGCTGCAGGGCGCCGGAGCTGCCGAAGTTGAACTCGACTTTCACGTCCGGATGCTGTTTCTCATAGTCGGCCGCGATATCCTGCATGACGTTCGTGAGGCTGGCCGCCGCCGAGACGTGCAGGACTTTCTGCTCGCCCGCGCCAGAGGAGGCGGAGGAAGAGATGCTGGTCGCAGCGGACTGACCGCCGCAGCCGGCGAGCAGGAGCAGGGCGCCGGTGAGCAGTGCGGCGGTCGTGAGTGTACGGTGGAGATGAAACATATACATCTTTCCTTTCTGCTATGAGCCGGACATCCGTGTCCGCGAAAAGCAGAGCTCCTGCCTGCCGATGACTGACGTTTACTTACGGGCGCACTCGGCGGTTTCGCCGCGCAGGATCTGCAGGCCGTGCGCGAGCTCGGGTAGGATGAAGCCGAGGCATTCGCTGACGGCCTTCGGGCTGCCGGGCAGGTTAACGATGAGCGAGCGGCGCGTGAGGCCGGCCGTGGCGCGGCTGAGCATGGCGCGGTGCGTGACCTGCATGGAGAGACTGCGCATGGCCTCGGCAATACCGGGCGCCATGCGCTCGCAGACTTCCTGCGTGGCCTCCGGCGTCACGTCGCGCACGGAGAAACCCGTGCCACCCGTCGTGACGATGAGCGCCACGCCCCGATCGGCGTAGGCACGCATCTGCGCGGCGAGCTGCGCCTGCTCATCGGGCAGGATGCACTGGTCGACGACCGTGTAGCCCGCCTCCGTGAGCATCTGCGCCGCCTGCGGGCCGCTCTTGTCCTCGCGCTCGCCACGGCTGCCTTTATCGCTGGCCGTGATGACCGCGGCCTCGAGTGGCAGCAGCTCCGTCGTGACCGCGAGCTCCATGCCCGGACGCAGCGTACCGCCATGCAGTACGCGGGCAAAGACGCCCTCGCGCGGCATGATGCAGTCGCCGACCTGCGTGCGGATGGCGCAGCTCTTGTGGCACTCTTTGCCGATCTGCGTGATCTCCAGCACGACGTCACCGGCGCGCAGGCACGTACCGATGGGCAGGTCGCGGAAATGGAAGCCGTCGGCCACGATGTTCTCGCCGAAAGCGCCGAATTTCACATCGACGCCCTTTTTGCGGAAGTCGATGATCTCCTGCTCGCCGAGCAAGCTGACCTGACGGTGCCATTTGCCCGCATGCGCATCGCCTTTCACGCCGTACTCCGTGACAAATACGGCCTCGTCAACCGGCTGTTTCAGTGTCCCCTTCTTCTCGCTCGTGCAAAGTGCCTTGATAATTCCCTTCGTATTCATAGGTTAACCTCCTACCTGATACATGGCCCGTCTATCGCGATTTATGTCGTGCGCGTCCGTGAAATGGTGCTCGAGCGGCTTGTGCCAGATGCTCTGGCGCAGCGCGAGGCGCAGGTTGTCGTCGCTGATGCCCTCGCGCAGCAGCGTGCGCAGGTCGAGCCCGTCCTTCGCGTTGAGGCAGAGCTTCAAAAAGCCCTCCGCCGTGAGGCGCACGCGGTTGCACTCCGTGCAGAATTTATGCTCCATCGCGTCGATGAAGCCCACCTGCCCCGCAAAACCTGGCAGACGGTAGCAGACGGCGGGGCCGTTCAGACTGCCCGCGGCCCGTCCCACCGGCTGCAGCGTGAGGCCGAAATGCTCCTCGATAATCCCGCGCACCTCGTCCATCGGGATGCCCTGCAGCCCCACCGTGCGCGCACAGCCGATGGGCATGAGCTCGATGAAGCGCACCTGGATGTCATCCTTTTTGGCGAGCGCCACGAGGCGCGGGATATCGGCCTCGTTGACGCCGCGCAGTGGCACGCAGTTGATTTTCAGCCGCAGGCCGGCCTCCTGCGCCGCATGGATGCCCGCCAGCACGTCCGTGAGCTCGCCGACGCGCGTGAGGCGGTGAAACGTCGAAGCGTCGAGCGTATCGAGGCTGAGGTTGATGCCGTCGAGGCCGGCCTTCGCGAGATCCGCGGCCATCGCACCGAGCTGTACACCGTTCGTCGTCAGTACGACCTGCTCGATGCCCGGCACGCCCTTGATGTCGCGGACGAGACCCACGAGGCCGCGCCGTACGAGAGGCTCGCCGCCCGTGAGGCGCACCTTGCGCACGCCGAGCTCCGCGAGAGCCCGCACGACGCGCAGGATTTCGTCAAACGTCAAGATATCCTCATGGCGCAGTTTCTCCACACCCTCCGCCGGCATGCAGTACTGACAGCGCAGGTTGCAGCGGTCGGTCAGTGAGAGGCGCAAATACTCGATTTTGCGTTGTGCACGGTCTAACATACCATCACCTTCTTAAAAGAGCATCACAGCCGTCGCCTGAGTACCCACGGGGAGCGGGCCGCTGCCGGCCGGGATGTCGAGGAATGCGTTGCAGCCGACGACGGAGGCCAGGCTGCCGGACGCGTGCTGCTGCGGCAGGTGCGCCTGGCCGTCCGGCGTCACGCGGGCGCGGATAAAACGCCGCCCGCGGCTCGCCTTGGTGAATGCATCGGCGAGCGTGACGGTCCGCGTCGTGAGCGCGAGGTCCGTGCGCCGTGCCATCTGTGCCATCGCGGGTCGAGCGAGCAGCTCAAACGTTGCGTAGCTCGCGAACGGATTGCCTGAGAGTGCGATGCCGAGCGTATCCCCCACCGTGTAGGCGATGGCCGGGCCGCCCGGTTTCATGCAGACGCGCCAGAACAGCCGCTCACCGACTTTCCCCACGACGCCGTGCATGATATCCTTTTTGCCGACGGATACACCGCCTGTCGTGAGGAACAGATCCACGTCTTTCGCCTGTTCTGCGACCACCGTGGCGGCCGCATCGACATCGTCGGGCAGGATGCCGAGGAGTTTCGGCGCAAAGCCCATCTCGCGCAGGCGGCCTGCGAGGATGTAGAGATTGCTGTTGTAGATCTTGCCAGGGCGCAGCTCCTCACCAGGGGCCAGCAGCTCGTCGCCCGTGCTCGCGAGCGCGATGCGCAGCGGACGGTATACCCGCACCGTCGCATAGCCCATACTCGCGATAACGCCGAGATGCGCCGCGGTCAGGCAGTCGCCTGCGTGCGCGATGACCGTGCCTTTCGCCACATCCTCGCCAGCAAAGCAGTAATTTTCATGCTCGTGCGTCTCAAAGGGCACGGAGAGCTTACCGCCCTCGGCCTGCACGCTCTCCTGCCGCACGACGCAGTCGCAGCCCTGCGGGATCGCGCCGCCCGTCATGATGCGCACGGCCTTTCCCGTGGGCACGGCCTGCGCGTAGTAGTCGCCCGCGCACTCCTCGCCGATGATATCGAGCACGGCCGGCTGCTCCGTGCTCGCCCCCGCCGTTACCGTATGACAGAACGTGTAGCCGTCGAGCGGCGAGCGGTCGAACGGCGGATTGTCAAAGGCCGCCGTGACGTCCTCCGCAAGCACGCGGCCGAGCGCGTCCAAAAGCGGCACCTGCTCCGTCTCCGCAATCCGCGGCGCATGAGCGAGAATCACCTCGCACGCTTTTTCTAAGGATAAATCTTGCATAATGTATCTCCTCAATGCTGGAAGCCGCAGGTGGGGTAGTGGCAGGTCTTGCAGTTCATGCAGAGGCCGCCGATGCCCCAATGACGGATCTGCCTGCGCGTGATGCGGTCACCTGCGATGATGCGCGGCAGGGCCATGTCGAAAACCGTGCGCGCGCTGTACATGACGCAGCCCGGCAGGCCCATGACCGGCACCGTACGGCCGTCTTTCTCGAAATACCCGAGCAGGAACATCGCGCCCGGCAGGACCGGCGCGCCGTAGGTCTCGATCTTTGCACCGGCATCGCGGATCGCGGCCGGCGTGCGGTCGTCCGGATCGACGCTCATGCCGCCCGTGCACAGGATGAGGTCCATGCCGAGGTCCAGCAGCTCGCGGATATTCCTCTCCGTATGCTCTTTCACATCGTCCGACAGGCGGTGCTCCGTGATCGTGAGGTCAAAGGCATTCAGCTTCGCCTCGATGACTGGCGTGAACGTATCCTTGATGCGCCCGAGGAAAACCTCCGTACCCGTCGTGACGACGCCGACCTTGAGGTCCTTGCGGTACGGCAGCAGCCGCAGCAGAGGGCCCTCGCCCGCCACGCGCCGTGTTTCCTCCATCTTTTCTTTATCGATGACGAGCGGGATCACGCGCATGCCCGCGAGCTTCTGCCCCTTCTTCACGGGCATATTTTGAGGAAGTGTCGCAATCGTGATGTCGTCGAGGTCGTTCACGGCATCGAACCGCTCCTCATCCACCTGGAACACGCCATCGCACGTCGCCGTGAGGTTGATCTTCCCCTCCTTCGGCTCGCTCGCCTCCATGTGCTCGTTCTGGCAGAGCTGACGCAGCACCTCGGCCGCATCGTTTTCGTGCATCTTCGTCTCGTCGTTCTCCCAGATGTAGATATGGTCCTTGCCGAGCGAGAGCAGCACCGGCACGTCCTCCTCGGTAATCACATGCCCCTTGCGAAAGCGTGCATCCTTCGTCACGCCCTTCACGATCTGCGTAATATCGTGGCACAAAATCTGTCCGACGGCATCCACGGTTTTCATTTCTTTCATAGCTCTATGCTCCTATACACAAAAAGAAGACTGCCCATGCCACTCCGGCAAAGGACAGTCTTCCAGATAGTCGTATCTTACGTTTCCTAGGCGTCGTCTATCTTTCAGGCTCCTTTTCAACAGGGAAGGCGACGGCGTTTCCTCCGTCACCCCGGCGCGGCAGCATAGCGGGTATCCCTCCCACCGTAGCATGCCTTTGCTCGGAGTCGCTTTGTTAGATATTATTCTAACACAATTCGCCAAATTTTACTTTGACTTTTGTCACTCGATATCCTTGCGATCGACTTTGCCTTCTGCGACGAGTTCATCGACCCATTTGCCGTGGTGCTTGACGGCGTACTCGGTCTTGACCGTACCATCCCGCATACCCTGGAACGAATCCGGGTTCACGCCGATGGCCAGGTAGATGTGGCCGAGTGCTGCAGCGAAGCCTACGCCGCCCGCGATGCTGTGGATGGGGATCGCCCATGCCTGCAGCGCCTGCGGGAGGTCCTGGCCGAGCCAGAGCACGAGGCCGGAGGCCACGAGCACGACCCAGAGCCCCATCTGCAGCAGGATGTTCATCTTCTCGCCGCCGTTGTAGAAGCCCTGTTTCGGCATATCCGGCTCCCCGCCGATGAGCTCAGCCGGGAACTTCTTCTGGAACTCGATATCGTCCTTCGTGAAGTGCAGCGCCTCACTGAGGAGACGGCCATAGCCTTCACGGGCGATGAACATGCCGATGACCGGCGTTGCGATGAACACGCACGCAAAGAAGCGGTGTGCCATCTGGAGGTTGTGCGGGCCGATGGCGCGGTAGAAATCGCCGAAAGACGGAATATAGAGCGGCAGGGCCGTGAGGAACAGCATGAGGAAGGAAACACCGTTGAGCCAGTGGCAGATGATAAAGCCCTTCTTATGGCGCGGCAGATATTTCAGCTTAGCCATGAGCCTCAGTCCTCCTTCTTATTCTTCTTGTCCATGCGATCCTTGCGGAACTTCGCGACAGCTGCCATGCCGACGATACCGGCGACAGCGCCGATGCCGGCGAGCTGGCCGACCGGGCGGACGACATCCTTCCACATGTTGATGGACTTCGGGTTCTCCGGGTCAGCCGGCAGGCCGAACGTCTCCGGCTTATCCGTGAGGATGTACATCATATGGTTGCCGCCGACCTTGTTGTCGCCGACGCCGTAGAGCTGGGCATTCGGGAACGACTGCTTGACGGCCTCGAGACGCTCCTTCGCGAGCTTCTCCATCTCCGCCTTCGGGCCAAAGCTGATGGCATCGGCCGTGCAGGTCTTGGCGCAGGACGGGACGAGGCCCTCCTGGATGCGGTCAAAGCAGAGATCGCATTTCTTGGATTTGTGCGTGAGCCCGTCGATCTTCGGCACGCCGAACGGGCAGTTCTTCGCGCAGTAGCCGCAGCCGACGCACTGGTCTTCGTTGATGACGACCGCACCGGAGTCGAGCTTTGCGATGGCGTTCTCCGGGCAGCCGTTACGGCAGGCCGGGTCGCCGCAGTGCATGCACTGGACCTTGATGATATCCCAGCGGAACTTGCCTTTCTCATCGGTGTTCTCGTTGAATTTCACGAGGTTCAGCGTCGTCGGCGTCAGGTCTTTATGCGACTGGAACTGTCCCTCGAACGGGGTGCTCATGTCCGCCGGCAGGTCGTGCCACTGCTTGCATGCGACCATGCAGGCGCGGCAGCCGCTGCAGCGGGAAATATCGTGCAGCATAGCCATTTCTTGTGCCATGATTATCTATCTCCTTCCGCGATGGGTGAAGCCGTTTCACCCGTTTGCGAGCAATACATTGCCTTTCTTCGAAAGTCCTTTTTCCTCTCCGAGGACGTCGAGATGGAGCGTCGTCCAATCCTGCAGGTAGATATCCTCCTGCCCATGACCGACATACGTCTTGATATAGCTGTGGCACTCGTCGCAGGTATCGAGACGCACGCTGCCTTCGTCCGGGACGAGCAGCGGCAGCTTTTCGGTATCCTTGCAGCCGCAGTAGACGCAGCCGATGCGCGTGAAATGCCACTGCGTATGGCAGCCGCCGCAGCTCAGGTAACGCTCGGCACCATTAGCCTCGCTCTCCTTCCTGAGCTGCGCCATGACGGGCTGACGGCCGCACACGGGGCAGTAATTGCGTTTCCACGCACCCTCCCAGAACGAGGCCGCTTTGACCTCTGCTGGGATCAGGGCATCGATGATACCCCAGCCGATGAGGCGCAGGAGCGATTCATGGAGCCTGGCCATCTCCGCGAGGTGATGGATTTCTTCATCCTTCTGCTCGATGAGCTGGGAAAAGAATTCCTGCACTTCGCGCAGCGAGGTCTCCCCCACCCAGATACGCCAGTCATCCAAAGCCTTCTGCATCTGCGCCGGGGCCTCGATGCGGTCCGATGCCTCCAGGACATCGGGCAGTACGGCAGCGGCGACCTTCACGATGGTCTTGTGGAGTACCGGGTGCTGCAGCAGAGGCACACCATCTTTGACGAGCGCGCGGCATTCGTCGGCTTCCGGCAGTTCGACCGGCGTGACGGTATCCGCGAGCACGGCCTGCAGGCTCAGGAACAAGTGTCCCGTCTCCTCCAGGAACGGATGGGCTTTCATGTGCTGCTCCAGCAGCTCGTTTTTCGTCATCGTTTCAGGCTTTTTCTTCATCGGACTGACTCTCCTATCTCCTTCCGGTTCCTCTCAGGGTCCGGATCAGGCTTTCTTGATGTCGACGAGGCAGGCTTTGAACTCCTGCTCCTGGGCATTCGGGTCCAGTGCGTCGATCGTGAGGTAGTTCGTGGACGGACCCTTCGACAGGCCCTTGAATCCCCAGCTGTACGGCATCCAGACCATGTGCGTCTCTTTGCCGTTGATCGTCAGCGGCTGTGCGCGTTTCGTGACCATGGCCTTGACCGTGATCTCGCTGCGCGTGGAGCGGACCTTGACCTTATCGCCGGCCTTGATGCCGAGCTTTCCGGCGAGCTGCTCACTGATCTCGACGAACGGCTCCTTGACGAGCTCGTTGAGCCACGGGATGTTGCGCGTGACCGTACCGGAGCACCAGTGCTCAGCGATACCGGAGCTCGTGAGGACGTACGGATACTCCTCCGGCGTACCGATCTTCTGCAGTTCCGGAACGCGCGGGTAGATGCAGCACGGGTTGAACTGGACGTTCTCGTGCAGGGCGTTCTTCGTCGGGCTCTCGACCGGCTCGTAGAACTCCGGGATTGGGCCATCGACCGGCGTCGAGGAATGATCGCGGGATTTGCCGTCCGGATTCTTATCCGTGTACTCGGCGGCAAAGAGACGGCCGATGCCCTCGCCGTTCATGCGGAACGGCTTCTGGCCATCCGGCGTATCCGGGCCGGCTTTGCGGTTGCCGACATCCGGCACATCGTAGCCCGTCCACTCGCCCTTCGCGGCATCCCACCAGACGAGTTTCTTGTCCGGGTCGATCGGCTGACCCTTCTCGTCGCACGAAGCGCGGTTGTAGAGCATGTGGATGTTATCCGGCCAGCACCATGCGTAGTGCGGATAGATGCCGCGGTCGCCCTCGTCATCCTGCTCGCGGCGCTGCGGCAGGGACTCGCCGCCGCCGTAGACACCGGCGTAGATCCACATACCGCTGTTCGTCGTGCCGTCCGCCTTAATCTCGCGGATGCCGTTCAGCAGCTTGCCCGTCGTCAGGTCGTAACCGTTGACCTCTTTGAGGATATCCTCGACCGTGTGGTCATCCGAGTAGTTCCACGTCATGAACTTGATCGGATCATCCTTCGGATCCGTGGAATCTTCGTAGAGCTCAACGATGCGGCGCCAGAGCTTGTTGCAGATCCAGTAGTCCGGCTTCGAGTCACCGAGCGGTGCCGGGCCTTCCTGGCGCCACTGGACGAGACGCATGGAGTTCGTGATGGAGCCGCGGCGCTCGAGGTAGGAGCAGGCCGGCAGGAAGATGACTTCCGTCTGGATATCCTGCGGCTTCTCGCCCGGCTTGTTCCAGAACTCTGCCGTCTCGTTGACGAAGATATCCTGGCAAACGAGCGCATCGAGCTTCTTCAGACCGCCCTGGACCATGTTCAGGTTCGCGTTCGAAACGGCCGGATTCTGACCAGCGACATAGATGAGCTTGACATTGCCCGCATTCGCCTCATCGAACATGCCGTAGATGGAGTCGTTGTGGTGGCCATTGCGGATCGGCAGGAACTTCATGCCGTAGTCGTTCTCGGCCGTCGCATGCTCACCGTACCACGCAAGCAGCGTGTTGCGCAGGAACTTCGAACGGAACGTGCCGCTCTTCTGCTCCCATTTCGCGAACGTATTCGTCGTATGCGTCGGGTAATCGAGGTAGCCCGGCAGGCAGTTGAACTCGATGGCGAAGTCCGTGGAAGCCTGCACGTTCGGCTGACCACGCATGGCGTCGATACCCGTGCCGGCACGGCCGACGTTGCCCATGAGGAGCTGGATGATCGTGAAGCAGCGGATGTTCTCGACGCCGACCGTATGCTGCGTCATGCCGAGCGCATACATAAAGATCGTCGGCTGCTTCGTGCTGAGGATCTCAGCGGCCTCCTTGATTGTATCGGCCGGGATACCCGTGATGTTCGAAGCCATCTCGAACGTATAGCGGCTGTAATGCTCCTTCATGACGCTCATGACCGTGTGCGGCGCAAAGATGTCGCTGGCCTTCTGCGGCTTGCCGTCCGGACCGAGGTCATAGCCCCACGTTGTCTTGTCGTAGCTGCGCGTCTGCGCATTGTAGCCGGAGAACACGCCGTCCTGGAACCCGAAGTCCGGGCGCAGCAGGCAGTAAGCGTTCGTGTTGCGGCGGACATAGTCCTCGTCAAACTTGCGGTTCGAGATGATGTAATTGATGATAGCTCCGAGGAAGATAATATCCGTACCCGGACGGATCTGAATGAATTTATCCGCAATCTTTGACGTACGCGTAAAGCGCATATCCACGTGAACGATCTTCGCGCCGTTCTCTTTGGCTTTCATGATATTCTTGAGACCCATCGGATGGCACTCCGCGATGTTCGAGCCCTCGATCCAGAGCAGCTTTGCATCCTTGATGTTCATCCAGGAGCCCGTCATAGCGCCGCGGCCGAACGCTGCGCCCATAGCCGGCGGCGTCGTCGCATGGCAGACACGCGTCTGGTTATCCGTGTAGACGGCACCGATACCGCGCGTCATCTTGATGAGCTGATAGCACTCCTCGTTGTTGACCTGCGAGCCGCCGATGAAGGCGATGGCATCCGTACGGTGTACCGGAACGGTCTCGCCGTCGATGGTCTCCGTCTCTTTCCAGTTCTCGTCGCGGGCCTTCTTAAAGGCATGTGCTGCCTTGTCGATGGCCTCGTCCCAGGAGATCTCCTCCCAGTGGTCGCTGCCCGGTGCACGGTACAGCGGCTTCGTTGCGCGCTCTTTCGAGTTCGGGACCTGGCCGTAGCCGAGTCCCTTCGTGCAGAGCGCACCGCGGTTGATCGGGCTGTCCGGATCACCCTCGAGGTTGATGAGCTTGCCATCCTTCACGGAGCCGACGACACCGCAGCCGCACGCGCAGAAATGGCAGATGGAGGTAAATTCCTTCGCGCCCTTGAGTTTGAACTCCTTGGCCGCGGCCTGGACCTTCGGCATGTCGATGCCGAGGCTGCCAAGGGCTGCTGCGATGCTCGCAAGACCCGTGGCCTTCAGGAAGTCACGTCTGGTTAAATCCATCTAGATTTCCTCCTTCAAAAATACACATTCTATTTATGAACAGGGGCTCTGCCCTGATTCAAGCAATAACTAAAATTTATTTTGGGTATCGAAAAAAAGTATGATAAATTTTGAACTTTTTTCAGATGCCGGCCTCATCCCGGAGCACGATGCGCTCCGGATGGGTGTAGATGCAGAAACTGCCGGGGGCCATGCGCGCGCAGAGCGTGATGCCGAGCTTCTGTGCGAGGCGCAGGGAAAGCGTCGTCGGCACGGATTTCGCGGCGACGGCAGCGACGCCCATGCGGCCGAGCTTCATCATCATCTCGGACGAGCAGCGCCCGCTGAAGACGATGAGCTTATCCGTGATGTCGATGTGATGGCGCAGCGCCCAGCCGTAGAGCTTGTCAAAGACGTTGTGGCGGCCGATGTCCTCGCGGAACACGAGGATCTCGCGCTTCTTCTGGTCGAAGAGCACGCCGCTGTGGACGCCGTTCGTCTTCTCGTGCGTGGCCGCGAGGATGCCGAGCAGGTGATCTGCCGTCGCGAGGATATCCTTCGCCACAAAGCGCACATCGCGCGGACGCTCGAAGATTTTCTCCGGGTCGCAGGCGAGGATATCGCGTGCGCGGTAGTAGCGCGGGTCCTCCGCAGCCTTGGCGGCAAAGGCCTGCGCCTCCTCCGTCGTCTCTACCTCGGCCGTGAGGTTCTCCTCGTCGATAGAGAGGCGGACGATGTCGTCGGCCGTGCGGATCTTTCCCATCTGGGCGAGAATGCCGGTCACGAGATCGGCGTGGTCGCCAGGCGAGCAGAACGACGACGTGAGCGGCGCACCGTTCAGCGTGATGTCGAGGCAGCACTCCTTCGACGTGAACTTGTGGTCCTTCACGAATACATCCGATTCGGATACATACCTTCTGACCGGAAAATCGACCAGCTCCTGCTCTCTTGCCTGCATGGAAAACCTCCTGACGAGTACATCGTATTTTTTATTTCTTACCCACATTTCTCTTGACAGTTCTATTATAGTCCGAACGAACTTGTATGGCAAACGACAAAAAAACGGCCCGAAGGCCGTTTATAAACAAGAATTATGCTAAGATTTGTTAAAATGTGCTAAAAATCACAGAATATGTGACAATCCTCAAAAGTCATCGTCTACGCTGCCATCATCCTCGGTAGCACGCAGACGGCGGTTGATCGAGGCGAGTCCATGATAGATGGTGTTGATGTCGATAGCCTCTCCCCGGTTCTCCATGTACTTCTCCAGCTTGCGCTTGACGCGCTGGAGGGCGTTATCGATGGATTTGACGCGGCGGTGGAGTTCCCTGGCGATTTCCTGATAGGATTTGCCATCGAGGTAGCTCATGAGGACCTTCCACTCGAGGCTGGAGAGGATCTCCTCCATCTTTTTCTCGAGCTCAAGGAACTCTTCCCGGCTGATGACGAGCTCCTCCGGGTCGGAAATCTTCGTTCCCGAGAGCACATCGAGGAGCGTGCGGTCGGAATCCTCATCATAGATGGGCTTGTTCAGGGAAACGTAGGAATTCAGCGGGATATGCTTCTGCCTCGTTGCCGTCTTGATCGCCGTGATGATCTGGCGCGTCACGCAGAGCTCTGCAAACGCGCGGAAGGAGGAAAGCTTGTCGTTGCGGAAATCCCGGATGGCCTTATAGAAGCCGATCATGCCCTCCTGGATGATATCCTCGCGGTCTGCCCCGATCAGGAAGTAGGAACGGGCCTTGGCGCGGACAAAATTCCGGTACTTATTGATGAGGTAGTTCTGGGCCTCCATGTTGTCCTGTTCCTTGATTGCCAGGAGAATCTCCTCGTCCGTGAGATTTTCGAATGCGCTGTCTTCTGTTTCGTTTTCGGTTTCTTCCTGAATGTTGCTGAGATTCGATTCTGCTGCCATCGAACATTCCCCTTTTGCCGATTCTCTTATTTCCATTTAATCAATACACCTAGAATTATACCGCGAACGGTTGAAATCGTCAAGCATACGGGACATACGCCCTTGTATACAGGAAGACGGATCGTCCGGTTTTCTTATTTTTTTGCTTTGAGCAGACGCTGGCGCAGGGACTCATACAGGAGGATGGAGCCAGCCACCGACGCGTTGAGGGAGTTGATATGGCCGACCATCGGCATCTGCACGATGAAATCGCACTGCTCCTTCGTCAGGCGGCCCATGCCATGGCCCTCGCCGCCGACGACGAGGACGAGCGGTCCCGTGAGATCCGCTTCCCAATACTGCTGGCTGCCATCCATATCGGCACCGGCGACCCAGAAACCCTTCTTCTTGAGCCCCTTGAGCGTCTGGGCGATGTTGCCGATGCGAGCGACCGGCACGTACTCGACCGCCCCCGCCGACGTCTTTGCGACCGTGGCCGTGAGTGGCACGCTGCGGCGCTTCGGGATGAGGACGCCGTGGACGCCCGTGGCATCCGCCGTGCGCAGCAGGGCGCCGAGGTTGTGCGGGTCCTCGAGCTCATCGAGCAGCAGGAGGAAAGGAGGCTCGCCCTTCTCCTCCGCCGCTTTCAGGATATCGTCGAGCTCGGCATAGGCAACGGGGGCCACGTAGGCGAGCACGCCCTGATGGCGCATGCCGCCCGCGATGGACTCGATCTTGCTGCGGTCGACGAGCTGCACGGGGACGCCATGCTCGCGCGCGAGATCCTCGATCTCTGCGGACGTGCGGTCGCCCGCGACGAGCAGCACGCGGTTGATGCCGCGGCCGGATTTCAGCGCCTCCGTCACGGCATTGCGGCCGACGAGCACATCATCCGGCAGCGTGCGCGGCTCCGATGCCGGGGCCGCCGGGCGGGTGCGCTTCTTCGGTGCATGCTCCGCCAAAGGGCTCTCCTGCCGCCGATTCTTCCGATCCTGTTTTTGTTTTCTCGTATCTTTCATTTAATCCTCGCGAAGTTTCATCATTTCGTTGAATTTGCCGCAGGTCATCTTGCCCTCCGGGCAGCGGCCCGTATTCACGCAGCTCGCGCCCGCGTTATGGAACAGCGTCGGCGCAACGTTCTTGACGAGGGCCAGCATCTGATACGCCATGGCACGGATCTCCCACTGCGCGCGGTTGCAGCAGCGCAGGTTGAAGAAATGCAGCAGCGTGCGCGCGTTCATCGTCACGAGGATTTTCGTCTCCGTGGCATTCGCAAGCACGTAGCGCGCATCCTCCTTCGGGATGCCGAGCTCCGTGAGCGCATCGTAGGCCTCGCGGATCTGACCGATAATCTGGTCGAATTTCTCTTTGGCCTCGGGGTTCTCCGCGATGCTCGGCGGCGTGATGTACTGGAACCCGTGCGCGGCCACATAGCGCTGCGACTGCTGGTCGTAGGAAGCGATGCGGTGGCGGACAAGCTGATGCGTGAGCACGCGGCTCACGCCCTCAACGCCGAACGTGAACGAGACATGCTCGAGGCAGGAGGCATGACCGAGGGAAACGATCTTTTCGACCATCTCTTTCACGCGCTCCTCGCTCAATTTCTCCGCGAGCTCCGCCGCGCCGCTAGATGAATAACACAGGCGCGCCGCCATCGCGACCACGCGCTCCGGGTCGGGGGTGTGCTCTAATAACGTTACTTTTAACATAGTTACTCCTAATGCAGAATTTCCTCCATCATAGCTTTAGAGATGACCTGGAACGAGGCCTCGGCGATGTCGTAGAGGCGCTGCTCCTGCTCGCTGAGGTAGAGGCTGCCGAGCAGGGCCTCAAAGCCGGTGCTCGAATGGTACTCGGCGACACTGGCGCTGCGTGGCGCGTGGCTTTTGGCGTTGCGCCCGCGGCGGTAGATGGCTTTTTCCTCCTCCGTCAGCATCCCCTCGATGCCGAGGTAGGCCTTGTGCTGCCAGACGGCCGAGACGATCTGCGCCGAGAAATCATGCAGGGCGTGGACGTTCGACTGGTCGTAGGACAGCAGCCTCGTGCGCACGAAAAGGTGGAAATAGGCATCGCCGACATAGGCGAGCACGAGCGGGTTCATCTGCTTCACATCCATGCCGGTATAGCGCTGACGGATACCGCCCGCGCCGTCCGGCTGGAACATGCTTTGGACGAGCCGCTGGAAATGTTCGAATTTCATGGCGTTCCCTTATGCCTTCTTCCAGCGCACGCCGTTCGGCGTATCCTCGAGGACAACGCCCGCGGCCTTGAGGTCATCGCGGATCTTGTCGGCGACCGCCCAGTTCTTGCTCTTGCGTGCGTCCTGACGGATGCTGATGATGAGCGCCATGAGCTTATCCGTGAGGCCATCGTCCTTTGACGATTCCTGCTGCTCGAAAATGCCGATGACACCTGCCATCGCGTCCCAGGCAGCCTTTGCGCGGAGGAAATTGGCCTTATCGAAGGCCTTGCCCTCCGCCGTGACAGCCTGATAGTAGATGTTGATTTCTTTCGAGAGTGCGAAGAGCTGGCTGATCGCGAGAGCCGTGTTGAAATCATCATCCATCGCCTCATCGAACGCCTTCACGAGCTCCTCTGCCTTTGCGGCAAGCCCAGCCGCCGTATCGGCATCGCCGTCTTTGCCAGCGAGCTCCCCGACGTAGGCCTGCGTGTTCTGCAGGCGGCCGAGGCTCGTCTTTGCCTCCTCAAGGCGCTCCTCGCTGAAATCGAGTGGGCTGCGGTAATGCGTCTGCAGGATGAAGAAGCGCACGACCTCGCCCGGGTATTTGTCGAGGATTTCCTTGACCGTGAAGAAGTTGCCCTTCGACTTCGACATTTTCTCCTCGTGGATCGTGATGAAGCCGTTATGCATCCAGTACTGCGCAAAGCTGTGCGGATCGCCGATGCAGGCCTGCGACTGCGCGATCTCGTTCTCGTGGTGCGGGAAAATGAGGTCGCTGCCACCGCCGTGAATGTCGAACTTTTCCCCGAGGTACTTCAGCGACATGGCCGAGCACTCGATGTGCCAACCCGGCCGACCTTTGCCCCACGGGCTGTCCCAGGACGGCTCGCCCGGCTTTGCCGCCTTCCAGAGCGCAAAGTCCATCGGATGGTGCTTACGCGTGTCCACCTCGATGCGCGCGCCGGCCTGCATATCCTCGAGCTTGCGGCCGCTGAGCTTGCCGTAGCCCGGGAACTTCTCGACGCTGTAATAGACGTCGCCGTCCACGGGATAAGCATAGCCCTTATCGACGAGCGTCTGCACCATATCGAGGATCTCCGGGATCGTCTCGCTCACGCGCGGATAGACATCGGCATGGCGCACGTTGAGCGCGTCCATTGACTCGAAATAAGACTGAATGTAGCGATCGGAGATATCTTTCCACGTCACGCCCTCTTTGTTGGCTGCGTTGATGATCTTATCATCGACATCCGTGAAGTTCTGGATGTAGCGGACTTTATAGCCCTTACGAGCGAAATAGCGGCGGATGACATCCCACGTCACGAAAGGACGCGCGTTGCCGATATGCGGATGGTTGTACGGCGTCACGCCGCAGCAGTAGATGCTCACCTCACCCTTCTTGAGCGGCTGGAACGGTTCCTTCTTGCGGGTCATGGTATTGTAAACGTTAAGCATCTTTGCTCTGCTCCTCCTTCATATCGAGCCCGTCGAGCTTCTTCTCGAGCTCGCCGACCTTCTTTTCGAGCGCCTGGATCTGCTTCAGCATGCAGACGCGCATCTCCTCCTCGGGGTCCGGCAGCGTGCCGTGGTCGAGGTCGACATCGATCTCGCTCTCGATCTCGGCCATCGGGTCATCCGGCTCCACGAGATGCGTCTGCATGGCGCGTTTCATGTCCTCCGTCGTGTGGACGCGCTGGCCGTGCATGACGACGACGCGCCCCGGCACGCCGACGACGGTCGCATACGCCGGCACCGGCTTCAGCACGACAGCGCCGGCGCCGATCTTCGCATGGGCGCCGACCGTGAACGAGCCGAGCACCTTGGCGCCAGACGCCACGACGACGTTGTCGCCGATGGTCGGGTGGCGCTTGCCCTTCTCCTTGCCCGTGCCGCCGAGCGTGACGCCCTGATAGAGCGTCACGTTGTTGCCGATCTCCGCCGTCTCGCCGATGACGATGCCCGTGCCATGGTCGATGAACAGGCCCTCGCCGATCGTCGCGCCCGGATGGATCTCGATGCCCGTGATGAAGCGGGCCGCCTCCGAGACGAGGCGGGCGAGCACGATCCATTTGCGCCGGTAGAGCGCATGGGACAGGCGATGTGCCCAGATGGCATGCAGGCCCGGATAACAGAGAATGACCTCGAGCACACTGTTTGCCGCCGGGTCGCGCTCGAATACCACGCGGATATCCTTGCGCAGCGTAGAGAAAAATTTCATAAAGGCATTCGCCTCTCCTTGTGCGATAATTTCCATCGGTCTATCCGCCTGTCAGTCCTGCTTTTCGATGCCGCATACGGCATACGCCGAAATGCCCTGCTCCGTACCCGTGAAACCGAGCTTCTCCTCGGTCGTGGCCTTGACGTTGACCTGGTCGAGCTCGACGCCGAGCACGCGCGCGATATTGGCCTCCATCTGCGGGATATACGTCTTCATCTTCGGCCTCTGCGCGACGATCGTCGCATCGACGTTGCCGACGGCATAGCCACGCGCCCGCAGCAGGTCCATGACGTGGCCGAGCAGTTTCAGGCTGTCTGCGCCCTCGTATTTCGGGTCTGTATCGGGGAAATGCTGCCCGATATCGCCGAGCGCCGCGGCGCCGAGCAGGGCATCCGAGATGGCGTGCAGCAGCACGTCGGCATCCGAATGGCCGAGCAGCCCCAGCGTATGCGGGATCTCGACCCCGCCGATGATGAGTTTGCGCCCCTCTACGAGGCGGTGGACATCGTAGCCCATGCCAAATCTGGTCATAGCCTTCTCCTTATGTTCGATTCGTTACTTTTGATTCGTCAGCTTCTGTAATTTCTCTTTCGCCGTCTCCGCGGCATCCGCGAGCTTTTCCTTGAGCTGTTCGCCGCGGCCCTCATGCAGGAATGCCTCCGCGACGATGAGGTCGCCGGGCGTCGTGACCTTGATGTTCTCATAACCGCCCATGACGACATGCACGGGCACGCCGAGGCGCTCGACGAGGCTCGCGTCATCCGTCCCCAGGAAGCCGTCCTCTGCGGCCTGTTCATTGGCACGCACGAGGATATCCCGCCGGAATCCCTGCGGGGTCTGCACGGCCCAGAGCGTGCTGCGCGGCGGCGTCGCCTGCACGACACCGTCCGCATTCACGACCTTCACCGTATTCTTTTCGGGTACGGCCGCGATGGCTGCCCCGTTCTTTCTGGCCTCCGCGATGACGGCCTCGATGGTCTCGCGGCTCACGAGCGGACGCGCCGCATCGTGGACGAGGACGATCTCCGCGTCTTTCGAGACCATATCGAGACCGTTCTTCACGGAGTACTGGCGCTCCGAGCCGCCCTCGACGACGCACCAGGGCTTGAGCTCCGGCACACGCTCGAGGACGTGCCGCATCGGCGCCATTTCGGCCTTTCCCGTGACGATGATGAGCTCATCGACTGCGGGAACGGCGGAAAATTTCAGCAGCGTGCGCACGAACATGGGCTTGCCGCCGAGTTCGAGGAACACCTTGTTGACGCCTGCCTGCATGCGTTTACCCTGCCCGGCGGCGGGAAAGATGACCGATACCATACGATATTCTCCTTCTATGGTTTACACCATACGGCTTACGCACCGATTTTCGCAAAGATCATGCGGCCGGCTGCGGTCTGCAGGGCCGAAGTCACTTCCACTTTCAGCGTTTCATCGATGTGGCGGTAGCCGTTCTCGATGACAATCATCGTACCATCATCGAGGTAGGCCACGCCCTGTCCCGGCTCCTTGCCGGCCTTCACGATCGTGACCTGCATGCTCTCGCCAGGCACGACGATCGGCTTCACGGCATTCGAGAGCTCGTTGATGTTCAGCACCTCGACGCCGCGCAGCTTCGCGACCTTGTTGAGGTTGAAATCGTTCGTGATGATCTTGCCATGCACATCCTGACAGAGGCGCACGAGCTTCGAATCGACCTCGGCGATATCGTCGTAGTCCTGATTCGTGATCTCGACCTTCATCTTCTTTTCCTGGCGGATCTGCTGCAGGATATCGAGGCCGCGGCGGCCGCGCGTGCGTTTCAGCGCGTCCGCCGAGTCTGCGATATGCTGCAGTTCCTCGAGCACGAAGACCGGGATCAGCAGCGTGCCCTCGATGAAGCCCGTATCGCAGATATCCGCAATACGCCCGTCGATGATGACGCTCGTATCGAGCACCTTGTAGAGTTTATCCGCCTGCACAGGCGCCTGCAGGGCTTCTTTTCCGCCGGGAGCCGCTGTGGCCTGACGGGCGGCCTGCTTTGCCTCGCGGGCCTTCGCCATCTCGCGCAGGAGCTTCGGTACAGAGTCAAACATCTCCACGAGCTCCTGCTGTTTCTTCAGCGCGACGCGGATACCGAGGTAGCCGAAGACGATGCTGAAGATCACGGGGATGTAGTCACCGATGATCGGAATCTTTCCAAACGTGAATCCCAAAAGGCTGGCAATGATGAGTCCGATCGTGAGCCCGACCGCGCCCGCGATGACATCGTGAACCGGCATCTTCGCGACAGCCGTCTCCACCCAGATGGAGAACCGCTTGAGCTTACGGATGAGATAGGGAGAACTGAAAAAACCAATAAGTCCGCCGAGGATAGCACCGATGAGGATACAGAAAAGGGTGGCCGCCGTAATCTTGAACAGCCCCATATCCACCTGAAGCACCTCGGTACTGAGGAACTCCGTGACGAGTGGGCTGGCCAGATCAAAAAGCGCACCACCGGCGATTGCGAGAAACAGCGTAATGAAAAAGCGCAGCACGCGATCCATCATCATGTTATCACCTCCTAATACGATAAATGAATAAAATAAATGATAGCTTCGTATCATTATAACATATTTCCGCCCGTCACACTACCGTGAGAACAGAAAAGCCCAAAACCCATAAAAAAAAGAAAAGGACCCCATCGGGTCCTAAGGAACGGCTGTCCATGCAGCGCAGGATCACTGCTTGGCAGCACGATTATTGGCCAAAACGCCATTCATCCATTTCTCTACCTCTTCCGGCGTCTTATCGCAGGCATAGACCAGCTCGCTCACGAGAATCTGTTTCGCCAGATCCATGAGACGGCGTTCGCCGCTTGAAATCTTGTGCTTGCGGTCCTGCAGGATGAGGTTGCGCGCCACGGCTGCGACATCGCAGATATCGCCGGATTTCATCTTGTCCAGGTTCGCATGGAACCGCTTGTTCCAGCTCCCGACCGCCCTCTCAGGCTTGTCCTGGAGCACGTCCCTGACATCCTCCACCTTCGCCTGAGGGATGATATCCCGCAGGCCGACGTTATCCACATTGTCAGTCGGGATCATCACCTTCATGTTTCCGATAGGCATCTGGAGGACATAATACGTCTTATCCTCGCCCAGCACCTCGCAGTTCTCGACGCCCGAGATGGTACCAGCACCATGCATGGGGTAGACCACTTTATCACCAACGTGCAGCAAACATACACCCCCTCATAAAAAATCTTTGACACTTCTTCTTGAACAACTTTTATTATAGCACACTTTTCAAAAGGTGTAAAATTTTTATATTATAGCACGCTAGGTACGATTCGTCAATAATAAATACCGTGCTGTCTCCGCATAAAAAAGTCCGCAGCACTTTGGGGGAATGCTGCGGACGGATTTGGGAAATCGGGGAACCTCGCGGTTCTCCATAAAAGAGAAACTAAGAGAACTGAGAGACCGTGCCTATCCGGCACGGTGCGGCTTCGTACAACTGCGGAATCACAGACGTTCGTACTCCGCCGCGGCCAGGATGAACGGTCCCAGGCCCTTCGGTTCGTTCGTGACAATCGGTTCGCTCACGTAGTAGGCAAACGAGCCATCGCGCTCGCCATATGCCTTCGTCGGCTTGCCGCCGAGACCGGCGACGAAGCAGATCTTATTGAGGCAGATCGTGTGCATCGGTGTCTCGGTGATGAACTCATCGAGCAGGCCCTGGTAGCTGAGTTTCGCGAAATCGCGCATCTTCTCGGGCAGGAAGCCGAGGCGGACGCCCTTGAACAGGGCATACGCGATCATGCAGGAGCCGGATGCCTCGAGGTAGTTGCCCTTGCGGTCGCCGCACTCGAGGACCTGGTACCAGACGTGATGGACCGGATCCGCTACCCGGATGAGGGCCTCCATCGTATCCTGGAAGTTCTGGATAAGTTCTTTCTTATATTCGTTGTCATCCGGCAGCTGCTCGAGCGTATCGACGATAGCCATGCAGTACCAGCCCATCGAGCGGCTCCAGAAATGCTTGGAGAGCCCCGTCTCCGGGTTCGCCCACGGCTGCTTGCGCGCATCATCATAGGCATGATACAGCAGGCCGTTTTCGTGGTTCAGCGTATGCTTGCGTGCGATGATGAACTGATGGGCGATATCGTCATACTCCTTCGGGTCCTTCGTGAAGGCGCTGACGTATTTCGCATAGAACGTCGCGCCCATGTAGAGGCCGTCGAGCCAAATCTGCTCCGGATAGATCTTCTTATGCCAGAAGACGCCTTCCTTCGTGCGCGGATGATGCTCGATCTGGCTGCGCAGGAGGTCGAGGGCCTTCTTGTAAGCCGGCTCCTTCGTCTCCTCGTAGACCGTCAGCAGGATCTTGCCGTTGTTCAGGTGGTCGATGTTATACTCATCGACGCTGTAGCCGCGGATCGTGCCATCCGGCTGGACGAAGGTGTCCGTGCAGGACTTTACGTAGTCGAAATACTTGCGCTCGCCCGTGCGTTTCCACACCTCGGCGATGCCATCGAGCGTCAGGCCGAACTCATAGGCCCAATAGCTCGTGAGGTCTGTCTTTCTGGCGATGACGGAATCCGCCATCCACTGGGAATAACTGGTCTTTTCCGGCATGTTCGATTCTCCTATCTCATAAAGAAGCGGCCCGAAGGCCGCCTCCCAATTCTGTTTCCGATTTAGTGTGCAGCAACGGCTGCGCCTTCGGCGTCATGATGCAGCAGGTGGTTGTGGCCGAAGCACTGCTCGTACTTCCAGCCCGTCAGGCCCTCGATTGCTTTACGCGTCTCCGGCGTGACATCGGCCATGCTGCCGCCCTCGCGGATGCGATGGACCTCGTCGACGAGGAGCTTATGGTTCTCTTTCGTCAGCGTGAGGTTGCGGCTGATGAGGTAGATGACCACGCAGAGGACGATAGGAACGACAATCGTCATGATCAGGACACCATCGATAGCGCTGGCCGTCTGCTGGCCTGCACCTTTCTCGAAGCCGAACGCTGCGAGACCAACGCCGAGGAGGAAGCCCTCCATAGCGGATGCGACTTTGGAAAGCAGGCCGTTGACGCCCGTGTAGATGCCTTCGCGACGCTCCATCGTGACGGCCTCATCGATATCCGCCATGAACGGGAGCTGGAAGACCGGTATGTAATCCGCGCCCGCCTTGCCGATATTATTGACAATCGCGAGGATCGTCAGCCAAACGATAACCATGTGCTCTTCCATGCCGACATGGCCGAGGTACAGGGCATAGTAACCGAGCAGGGAAACCGTGACGATGACACCGACGATCTTGAAAGCGAACGGGCCGCCATAGCGGTAGCACAGCGTGATGAAGATTGCGAGTGCGATGAAGGAAACCAGGGTACCAACGGAGGTGATGATGGACGTTGCGCTCTTCGTCAGGCCGAGGGCGTAGATGACGTAGTACGTGAACACGCCGGCAGCGAGGTTCTTGTAGATACCGATGAAGAGCATCATGCCTGCATGCAGGCGGAATGCGCGGATGTGCATGGAAGCACCGACATCGTTGACAAGTTTCTTAAGAACATGGGAAACATTGCCCATCTTATCGACGTAGTGGATATCCTCCGGTGCACGCTCGAACGTGAGGAAGTACACGAGCAGGAGGGAGACCGCCGTGACGACGGCATAGGAAAGACCGGTATAGAAGTAAGCATCCACGCTATCTTCACCGAGCGTCTTGAAGAAGAAGGCCGGGAACAGCAGGGCGATCGTCGAAGCGAACGTGCCGCAATACTGTTTGGCGGAAACCAGCGTCGTCTTCTCGGAAGCTTTCTGCGTCATTTCTGCCGGCAGCGTCGGGCCTGGAACCATGACCGAGGTGAAGATCATCTCATAGAACATGTTCGCAGCCAGATAGAATGCGAAGCTGTGGCCCGGCAGCCAGAGCAGCGGGTAAGAGATGAGCACGAGCGGTGCGCCCATGAGGATGAAGAAATGACGGCGGCCGAACTTCTTGCCGAGCTTCGTACGGCCGAAGTTATCGCTGATGAAGCCCCATACCGGGTTGGCAACCGCATCGATAAGTCTAGCGATAGTAAAGATAAGACCGGCCTGAACGGCTGGGATGTTGCAGGCGGATGTATAGAAGAACATCAGGAATGCGGACGACAGCGCCTGCGTGCCGCCGCCGAGGAAGTTCAGGCATGCATAGCCAAGAACGTTCCACCAGGTTACTTTACGTGCTTTCATGGTTTTACTCCTCCCCAGGTTTACACGTCATGCATTTACGTTTACACTGCCTCTTCGGCAGCGGATTGTTCGCCGATATCCACCGTGGCATCTTCCTGGCGGACACCGTTGATCGTTACGTTTTCCATGCGGAGATGCTGGATATTCTCCAGGATGGCCGCACCGGCAACGCCTTCGAGGTTCATGTTGTGGAATGTCACGTTCTGGATAGGGGCCTGTTGGAAGCCTCTCAGGTAGAACGGGTACTTCGCATCAATGGAACCACCCGGTTTCGTCTGGAACCCGTCGAGCGTCACATTGCGCAGGAGCGGCATGTAGGGGCCGTTCTCCCCTTCCTCATAGAAGAAGTCGCAATGAACAACGGAGATCCGGGATTTGTTCACGACGCTGTCGCGAACGTAGATATTTTCCAGATGGCCTCCGCGCTGGGCATTGGTCTTGAACCGCACCGGATAGTCGAGGTTCGGGCTGTCGAAGCTGTTGTGCTCCGCAAAGACGTTTTTGACGCCGCCCGATATCTCGCTGCCGATGGTGATGCCGCCATGCCCGTTGCTGAAGGTATTGTTGCGGATAATGAGGTTCTCGCAGGGAACGCCGATCCGGCGTCCGTCGTTGTTACGGCCGGACTTGATGGCGATGCAGTCATCGCCCGTCTGGAAGTAGCAATCCTCAATGAGAACGTTTTTGGAACTCTCCGGATCGATCCCGTCGTTGTTGTAGAGGTTAGTTTCGACGTGGATTCCTTTGATGAGGACGTTCTCGCAGAGGACCGGGTTGACTTCCCAGAACGGGGAATTCGCAATGCGCACATCCTGGACCAGGACGTTCTTGCAGCGGTAGAACTGGAGGAACGGCGGCCGAAGCGTGGAAACCGTATCATCGAATACCCGGGACTCCGGATCCGTGTTATCCGCGCTCATCTTGAATAATCTCTGGCGCTGGATCTCCTGATCCGTTTCTCCGAAGAATCCGAATTTCCACGGCATCCAGTTGAACTCATCGGCACAGCCATCCAGCGTACCATCACCGGTTACCGCGATATTTTCAGCACCATTCGCATAAATGAATGGTGAGAAATTCTTGCATTCCACACCTTCCCAGCGGCTGAACCGGACCGGATAGAACTGGTTCGATTTGTTCCGCATGAAGCAGAGCTGTGCGCCGTAACAAAGGTGTAACTCCACACCGGATTTCAGTTCGAGGGCTCCGGTGTAATAAATGCCCTCCGGCAGCTCGACGACACCGCCGCCATCTTTCGCGGCTTCATCGATTGCCGCCTGGATGGCCTTGCCGTAATAAGGAACCTTATGCGTGTGGCGGACGAGCCGCTTTCCCGTGTATTCCTTATCTTTCTTGAGCTCCGCCTTCGATCCCGGATATGGTCCGTCGGGATGCGTGAAGAACTCCTCTTCTTCCACGCTCACCAGCGCATCATACCGGCTCGAGGTAATATCATAATGCTTGCCCTTGCGCTCTTTGGCGAGCGGCTCGGTATGGCTTATGATGTCATCATAGAGTGTTTGGTTCCATGTGAACTCCATTTTACCTTGCGCCTCTTTCTCTTGTTTCTCCATTTCTTTTACACTATTATCCTATCATTTTTTCGCGTTCACCCGTAGACAACATTTTTAGACGAATCATAAAATTTTATAGAAAAAGCTGTGACCCCTTGAAAAAGAACAAAGGGTCACAGCTTCTGTGATCGTGTGTATGAAATTGGATGGCGATAGGCCGCGCCGGTATCAGGCCTGCTCGGATTTCGTCGTGCGCAGGAAGAGCTGTGTCAGCTGCTCTTTCGGGTCCTTGTGGTCGTGGATGATCGCGTAGACCGTCTGGCAGATCGGGAGCTCGACATCGTAGGCTTTCGAGAGGTCCATGAGCGCCTCGGCCGTGTAGACGCCCTCCGCCAGCTTGTTGAACGGCTTGCCGAGGATGAGATCCTCGCCGAAGCGCCGGTTGTTGCTGTGCGGGGAAAAGAGCGTTGCCTCATAGTCGCCGAGATGCGAGAGGCCGTAGACCGTCATCCGGTCGCCGCCCATCTTCTCGATGAGACGCGAAAGCTCGCGCGTACCACGTGCCATGAGCGCGCCCTTGAGGCTGCTGTAGCCAAAGCCATCCAGCATGCCGGCGGCCAGGCCGATGACGTTCTTCGCCGCCGCGCCGATCTCCGTGCCGAGCAGGTCCTCGCCATAATAAAAGCGGATGAGCGGGCTTCCGAAGACCGAGACCAGCTCTTTCGTGAGCGGGAGTTCCTTTGCCGCGATGACCATGCAGTTCGGGATGCCGCGCAGGAAATCCTGGACGTGGCCCGGACCGACCCAGACCGCCGTGCGCGCGCCCGCGCCCGTCTCCTCATCGAAGACCATCGAGAGGCGCTTGCCCGTGCCGATCTCGAGGCCCTTCATGCAGAGCACGAACTTCTTCTCCGCGATGGGGAGCTTCACGAGCTCGCGTGCAAAGCTGCGCAGCTGCTGGGAGCTGATTGAAATGACGATGACGTCGGCATGGGAGACCGCTCTCGGCAGATCCTCCGTGAGGGCGACGCTTTCCGGGAGCTTGAGGTATTCGTTCTCCCGCGTGTCTTTCAGCTGCTGCAGATGCGCAGACCCCGGGCGTCCCCAGAGCATGACATCGTGGCCGATATGGTCGGCATACCAGGCGTGGAAGGAACCCCAGCGCCCGCAGCCGAGTACCGTAATCTTCATCTCTCTCCCTCTCTCCTTACGCATTACGCGCCCATCTGGACTTTCGCACCCGTGAGGTCGCGCACGACCTCGCCCGCGATGATGAGACCGACGACGGACGGGACAAACGAGATGCTGCCCGGCACGGCGCGGCGGAAATCGCAGTTGCGCGCACTGCCCGGCGGGCAGATGCAGTTCTCACCGCAGCCGCTCTGCGTGACTTTCAGCGGCTTCTCCTTCGAATAGACGACCTTCAGATGGTCGACATGGTATCCCTTCATTTTTTTGCGCATGACGCGCGCGAGCGGGTCGACGCTCGTATCGTAGATATCCGCGACCTCGAACAGCGTCGGGTCGAGCTTGTTGCCTGCACCCATGCTGCAGATGATGGGGATGCCGAGTTCGCGGCATTTCAGCACGAGGTTAATCTTTCCCGTCACCGTATCGATCGCGTCGACGACATAGTCGTAGCGGCGCGCAAAGAACTCGTCCGCGTGCTCCGGCGTGTAGAAATCGTTGATGAGGTCGACCTCGGCCTTCGGGTTGATAGCGAGGATGCGGTCGCGCATGGCCTCGGTCTTCATCTGGCCGACCGTATGGATCGTCGCGTGGATCTGACGGTTGATGTTCGTGAGGCAGACGCGGTCGTTGTCGATGAGGACGAGACGGCCGACGCCGGCGCGCGCGAGGCCCTCGGCCACGAACGAGCCGACGCCGCCGACGCCGAAGATGGCGACCGTGCTCGCCTCGAGCTTGTCCATGCCCGCCTCGCCGAGCAGAAGCTCCGTGCGGGAGAATTTACCTAAACGTCTCAATGGTTATTCCTTTCTGGATGATCCGGGGCCAGTTTGAACGCCGGAATGGCGAACGGACCGGCGGGATGCTGGGTATTCGCCGGTTGCGGTTTCGGTTTCATGAAGGACGGCGTGTCGAGCGTAAAGCTTGGTTTCTGCTCAGGCTGCGGGGCCTGCTGCGGGGCTGGGGCCTGACCGTTCTGCGCCGACTGGGCCTGCGGCTGAGCCTGCACCTGCGGCTGAGGCTGTGCGGCAGGCTTTCCGATGCGCTCGCCGCCCGGCGTGCCGTCCGTGAAGTCCGTGGCGATGAGCGTTGCCTGGATATCGCCGCCCATCGCGTTATCGATGACGGTTCCGAGGATGATATTGACCTGCGGGTCCGTGTTTTCGTAGATATAGCGCGTAGCCTCATCCACGTCGAACAGGCTCAGCGTCTCGTCGCCCGTGAGGTTCAGGATGAAACCGCGGGCACGGCGCACGTCCTTATCGACGAGCGGGCTGCTGAGTGCCTGCTGCAGGGCGTCGAGCGCACTGCTGTGGCTGCGGCCGATGCCGAGCAGGGCATCGCTGCTCGCGCTCTGGCGGAAAATCGTCGTGACATCGGCGAAATCGACGTTGATGACACCAGTCGTGAGGATGAGCTCCGCCACGCAGCTGATGGCCTGCAGCAGGACGCGGTCGGCTGCCTTGAACGCCGACACGAGCGACATGCGGCGGTTCTCCGGCAGTTTCATGAGGTTATCGTTCTGCACGGTGATGAGCGCATCCATATCCTGCTGCATCCTCGCGATGCCCTTTTTCGCCAGCGTCTGCTTGCGGCCGCCCTCAAAGCCGAACGGCACCGTCACGACGCCGATGGACAGCACGTTCATCTCCTTCGCGATATGCGCGAGCACCGGGGCTGCGCCCGTGCCCGTGCCGCCGCCCATGCCGGCCGTGATGAATACGAGATCCGCACCGTTCATCGCCTCGCGCAGGCGCACCTCGTCCTGCTTGGCCGCGCGCTCGCCGAGCGCGATATCGCCGCCTGTGCCGCGGCCGTGCGTGAATGGCTCGCCGATCTGCACCGTGCGGATGATATCCGACGACTCCGCGACCTGCTGGAGCTGGCGGGCATCCGTATTGACCGCGATGAGGTCGATGCCGAGCGTCTCATCCTTTGCCATACGCATGAGTACGCTGTTGCCGCCTCCGCCGACGCCAAACACCTTGATCTTTACCTGCGGCTTCGTGATCAGCTTGGTCTCATCTGCCATGGAAATTTCCTCCTCATCCTGCTTATCAGGAACTATTTCTATACCATCCACGCGTTTTCCTGCCTTCTCTCCCGCATGCGAACGAAAAAACGGAGCCACAAAACCGCAGCTCCGCCTCCTCGTTCCAGACTGTCTATCCACGGATCAGCTGAAAAGAAATACCGTCAGGCATGCCAGGACAATCTTCAGGCCATCCATTTTCACGCGACACATCTCCTTGCCTAAAATCAGGTTGCGATAGCCGGTGAAACCGTTATGGTGCACCGGTTTGGATTTACGCTTTCTATTATACCGCCTGCCTGCGCGAAAAACAAGAGCCAAGCTGGGTAATCAAAATGCCGCCGAACATGAGCGCACAGCCGAGGATCTGCACTCCGCTCATGACCTCGCCGAGGATGATCCAGCTCGATACGGCACCGAAGACCGCCTCGAAGCTCATGAGCAGAGACGCCGTCGCCGGGCGCGTGTACTTCTGCCCGACGATCTGCAGCGTGAACGCCACGCCCGCCGACATGACGCCGCCGTAAAAAATCGAAAACCATGAGTCCAGCATCGGCTGGATGGCCGGTGCCTCGACGAGGAACGCCGCGATGAGGCTGCCTGCCATGCAGACAAAGATCTGCATGGCCGAGATCTCCACGGCATCCGCCGTCGCCGCAAAGTGGTCGATGAAAAGGATATGGGCCGTCCAGAACAGCGCACTCGAGAAGACAATCGCATCCCCGGCGTTCAGGCTGATGCTGCCGTGGATCGAGAGGAAATAGAGCCCGACGACCGCGAGTGCCGCTCCCGCCCAGTTCCACGCATGGATGCGCTGCCGCAGGAGGAAATACGCCGCGAGCGGCACGAGCACGATGTAGAGCGCCGTGATAAATGCAGTCTTTCCCGCCGTCGTGTAGAGCATCGCGACCTGCTGCGTCGAGGAGGCGAGAAACATGATGCCCCCCGCACCGATGCCGGCTTTCCAGCCAGAGATATACGTGCCCGCTTTCTTTCTCTGCTCGCGCTGCCCGCGTGTCGCGAGCCACAGCCCGATGAGGAACAGGAAACCGAGGAAGAACCTCGCCCCCGCATAGCTGAACGGGCCGAGCTCGTCCATGCCCGTCATCTGCGCCACGAACGTTGTGCCCCAGATAAACGCCGCCGTCAGCAGCATGATATTGCCGCGCATCTGCATAAAGATGCCCCTTTCGTTTTTCGTTTTTCCATATAAAAATGGAGACATGGCCTATCTTACCATATCTCCATAACATTGCAAAGTCCAAATCTCTCCTACGCGCGCATCAGGCGATGCCCGTGAGCAGGTAGAAGACGACGCAGGCGAACGGCACGAGGAATTTCAGGCCGAGGCATACGATGATGTCGAAGTAGCTGTCCTTGTGCGTGAGGCCGCAGATCGCGAGCAGCGTGACGAGTGCGCCGGCATGCGGGACCGGGTCGATACCGATCGAGGAAACCGCGACGATGCGGTGCAGGACCTCGAGTGGGATGCCTGCAGACTGGGCGAGCTGAGCCCACTGGCTGCCGAGTGCCGACAGCGCGATCGTCAGGCCGCCCGACGCACTGCCCGTGATGCCGCACATGATGTTCGTCGTGATGACGGCGGAAATCAGCGGGTTGAACGAATCGGAAAGGCCGATGAGGAACTGCATGACCGGCTGGAAGCCCGGCATCGCGACGATGACGCAGCCGAACGCATAGCCGGAAGCGACGTTCAGCACAGCCGTACCCGAGGACAGGGCCGAGTAGTTGATCGGGGAAAGGAAACCGTCCCCCGCGCGGAAGTTCTTGCGCGCGATGAACGCAGCCACGAGCGAGCTGATGATGAGCGCCACGCTGATCGACCAGATCGCGGAGACCTTGCCGACGCCGCCGGCGAGCAGGCTGAGCTTCAGGCCCTTAAAGGCATCGAGGCTCGTCGGATCCCACTGGAACGCCCAGCTCCAATGGAACGGGTTCGACAGCAGCACATTGAGCACGATGACGAGCACGAGCGGCAGGGCTGCGAGCTGCCACGAGACCTTGTTCTTCGACGAAGACTTCTGATTACCTTCCTCGATATGCGTGCCGTAGCCTTCGCCGCGGCCCTTCAGAACCTTCGCGCGATAGTTGACCCAGCCCCAGCCGATCGCCAGGAACAGCAGGGAGGCGAACAGGCCGATGCCCGGCGCCGCCCATGTCGAGGTCTCGAAATACGAAGACGGGATGATGTTCTGGATCTGCGGCGTACCCGGCAGGGCGACCATCGCAAACGAGAAGATACCCATCCACAGCGTTGCCGGGAGCAGGCGTTTCGGGATATCCGCACGCTTGAACACGACCGCGCCGAAAGGATACATGACGAAGGCAACGACGAAGACGGACAGGCCGCCGTAGGTCAGGGCACCACAGCCGAGCAGCACGGCGAGGACCGCGCGCTTCTCGCCGAGCACATCGACGATCTTGCCTGCGATGACGGCGGCGAGGCCGCCCTTCTCCATGAGTTTCGCGAATACGGCACCGAAAAGGAATACCGGATAGTATGTCTTCACATACTCCGCCAGACGGGTCATATAGAGCTCCGTGTAGGTCGGCAGGATGTTGAACGTACTGGCCAGGGCTGCGAGCCCCGCCATGAAGGGTGCAATCAGGATGATGGACCAGCCGCGGTACGCGAGGTACATGAGGCCCACCAAGGCGAGTGCAATACAGATTGCTTCCATCAAAAAACTCCTCTCCAAAAGTTACGGTTCGTATATTACCATAAGGGATATTTATTGTCAAATCTTTTCTACATATAATGCTACTTCCTCCTTGACATAGCAGAAACCGGTTCATATAATAAAGTCAGATAGATAGTAAATATGCACGAACCGGATGAAAGAGAGAAGGCTGAATCAAAGAAACCTGTCCCATAATTTTTAGAAAGAAAAGGTGAATGTAATGGCTGTCCATGTAATCAAGGAATCACGCCGCTGCCTCCAGTGCAAGAAACCGATGTGCCGCCTCCACGGCTGCCCCGTCGAGACCAACATCCCAGAAATGATTGCCCTGTTCCTCCACGGGGACCTCGACAAGGCGGGTGCCATGCTGTTCGAGAACAACCCGCTGAGCGTATTCTGCTCGCTCGTCTGTGACCATGAGGAGCAATGCGAGGGCAACTGCATCCAGGGCCGCAAAGGTGCCCCGATCCAGGTCTCCTCCATCGAGCACTACATTTCGAACACGTACCTCGACAACGCCGATATGACACACGCGCCGCTCAACGGACAGAGCGTCGCCATCATCGGGTCCGGGCCTGCCGGCCTCACCGTCGCCGTCAAGCTCGCCAAGCTCGGCTACGATGTCACGATCTTCGAGAAGATGGATAAGATCGGCGGCATGATGCGTTACGGCATCCCGGATTTCCGCATGCCGAAGACCATCCTCGACCGCTACGAGAAAAAGCTCATCGAGCTCGGCATCCACATCCGCCCGAACATCGATATCGGCAGCGTCATCACGATCGACACGCTCCTGAACGATGGCTACGATGCCGTCTTCATCGGCTCGGGCGTCTGGCAGCCGCGCAAGCTCGGCGTCAAGGGCGAAAGCCTCGGCAACTGCCACTATGCCATAGACTACCTGCTGAACCCGGACGTGTTCCACCTCGGTGACCACGTCGCCGTCATCGGCTCGGGCAACAGCGCCATCGACGTCGCGCGCACCGCCATCCGCAAGGGGAGCCGCCACGTCACGATCTACGCGCGCCATCAGGAAGTCCGCGCCAGCATCCGCGAGTTCGAGTACGCGCAGGCCGATGGCGTCGACTTCGAGTTCAATAAGGGCGTCGATGAGGTCACGAAAAAGGGCCCGATGGTCGTAGACCTGAACTACGACGAGAATGGCAAGCTCGTGAGCAAGGGAACGCCGGAGCTCGTCCCCGCCGACAGCACGATCATCGCCGTCTCGCAGGGGCCGAAAGACCGCATCGTGAGCTCCACGACCGGCCTCGAGACGACGGAACGCGGTCTCATGGAAGTCGATGAAGACGGCCGCACGACGCGCGAGGGTATCTTCTCCGCCGGCGACGTCGTCCTTGGCCCCTGGAATGTCGTCCAGAGCGTCAAGGCTGCCAAGCGCACGGCAGCGGCGATAGACCAGTACCTCACGCAGAAGCGCGAGGCAAAATAACCGGAAAACCGGAGATTTTTCGAAACAGGAGATTTTTCATGGAAGCATTATTCGCATCGCCGTCGAGCGCCTTTGCCCTGCTCGGTGTCCTCATCTTTATCCTCGCGTTCATGCGCATCCGGAACGTCCATCTCGACATCCATCTGCTCATCAATACCGCGCTCATGGTCGGCGTCGCGATCATCCTGCACCAGATGCGGCTGTTCCACATGCCGCAGGGCGGCAGCGTCACGCTCGGCGGCATGGTTCCTCTGCTGCTGCTCGCCTACCGCTACGGCCCCGGCGTTGGTGCGCTCGGCGGATTCGTCTTCGGCTGCCTCAACATCATGCAGGATCCCTATATCGTCCATCCCGTGCAGGTGCTCTTTGACTATCCCCTGCCCTACATGGCCATGGGGCTTGCCGGCGCATTCCGCCATCGCCTCTACCTCGGCACTGCCATCGCCTTCCTGGCGCGCATGGCCTGCCACGTTATCTCCGGCGTCGTCTTCTTCGCCTCGTTCGCACCCGAGGGCCAGTCTCCTCTCGTCTACTCCCTCGTCTTCAACGGGACCTACCTCGTCCCCGAGTGCATCATCTGCCTCATCATCCTCCGCTTCCTCCCCATCCAGCGCCTCTTAAGCGCCATGGACCCGCACAACGCGAGATAAATACCGAAAAAAAGACTTCCCTTTTCATGCAAAGGGAAGCCTTTTTTACTGCGTGCAGAGCGCGATGACGGCATGCTCGAGGCGTTCGTTGCCGGCCTGGCCAGTCTTGAGGAGGTAGTCGGCGTCGATGAGCTCGAGCATGGCCTGCTTCAGCGTCGCCGTGGGGAAGGCCTCCGCCGCGCGGCCGAGGCGTTCGGCGATGTAGGGGTTGAGCTCGAGCGGCTTTGCAAGGGCCTTGCCCCGGACGCCCTGCGCCTGCAGTTCCTTGGCCTGCCAGAGCTGGCGGACGTGGCGCGTGAGCAGCGCGAGGATGACCGTGAAATACGTGCCCTCCTCGAGCTCGCGGCGCAGCAGGGCGAGTGCCTTGCGCGGCTTCCGCTCGCTGATCGCATCGAGCAGGGCAAAGACAGAGACCTCGGGCACGCCCGCGAAGATCTGCTGCAGGGCCGCCTTCGTGATGCGGCGGTCTTTGTTGTAGAGCGCGACCATATCGAGCTGCTGGTCCAGGTAGCCGAGGTCGATGGTCTGCATGACGCTCACGGCCGCAGAAAAATACGCCTCGGCATCGCGGTCCATGTCCTTGTTGATGCTCTGCAGCTTGCCCTGCAGCCATTCGTTGATGTTCCACGCGCGGATGGGCTCCGCATCGAGCACGAGCCCCGCCTTGTCTATCGCCTTGTAGAGCTTTTTCCGCTTATCCGCTTTGCTGGACGAAAGGAAAATACAATAGCTGTAGTCCGGGAGATTCGCCAGCGCTGCCATCAGGCGTTCGAGCTTCTTGTCCTTGCCCGCCGGCTTCTTCGTTTCGCCATCCGTCCCGCCCTTTTCGGCTGCCGCGCCCTTTTTCGCATGGAACCACGGCGCGTCCTGCACGAGGATGACGTTTTTCTCCGTAAAGAACGGCACGGTCTCGAGCATGCCGATAAGCGAATCGCTGTCGACATCGCCCGTGAGCGTCTGCACGCTGTCCTGCATGCCCTCGCCGCCCGGAAACAGCCGTCCAAGGATGCGGTCCCGTGCCCTGTCGATGAAGTAATGCTCCTCGCCCGCGAGCAGGAACACATGCGGGAGATTCCCCTTCAGCGTCTTTCCCATGAATGCATTGAAATTCAACGTTCTCACCTTTTCGTTTTACATGCTGTCTTTCAGTATACACGAAAGCGGTGCAGATTGACAGAGATTCCGTCAGACCCGCTGCGTATACCGGGAGGGGATCTGGGAAATAAAGGGGCTCTGGCGCTGGTAGTGGCTGCCTGACTGCGCGCTCCACGACAGGAAAAGCTGCTTCTTCGCCCGTGTGATGGCGACGTAGAACAGCCGCTTCTCCTCCTCCGCACGCCCCTCCTCCTCCGCCTTGAAGAACGGGAAGGCGCCGTCGTGCACGCCTGCGAGGAAGACGTAATCGAACTCGGATCCCTTGGCCTGGTGCACGGTGATGAGCGGGATTTTCGGCTTATCCGTCTGGCTGTCGAGGTCGTTCGTCGAGAGCGTCGTCGCGCGCAGGAAAAGCGCCGCCGCATCGCGCGGGCTCACGGACGGGTCATCGAGCTCGCGTGCCTTGCGGATGAGGTCGCGCAGGTTCTCGATGCGCTGGACCTCCTGCCGTTCCTGGTAGTATGGGACAATGCCGCCGTCCATCATGATGTTGATGAGCAGCTGCCACGGGCGCAGCCGGTCCGCCTGCGAGCGCAGATCGCCGATTTTTTCGGCGAGGGCGCGGAACTTATCCGCGTAGGCCGCAAAGCGCGCACGCCGCTCCTCCATCTTCGGCCGGATATCCTGTTCCACGGCATAATGGAGGATCTCTGCTGTCGCGAGGATGTCGTCCATCGCATCGTGGCTCGAGGCATGCTTCACGTGGAAATGCTGGCCTAGGAACTCGAGCTTGTGGTTCGGCAGATTCGGGTAGAAGCGGCGAAAGATATCGAGCGTATCCGAATACCCCGCATAGTCGAACGCCGGCAAATCGAGACGCCCGAGCTCGCTTTCGAGGATGCTCAGGTCAAACGTGACGTTATGCCCGACGATCCAGCTGCCCTTCGCGAAGGCGCAGAAATCCTGCAGGGCCTTCGCGGGGTCCTCGCCCTCTTTGGCCAGGAGCTCATCCGTGAGATGGTGCACGCGCACGGAGTCGCCGACGCTGAGTTTTGGATGCAGCAGGCGCTTGAACGACGCTTTGACCTGCCCTTTGCGGTCGAGACGGATGCCTGCGATCTGGATGATTTCCTCTTTCGTCGGGTCGACGCCCGTCGTCTCCACATCAAAAACGACGACATTCTCCGCATCGAGCGCATCCAAAAGCGGGCCGAACGGGTCGCCGGCCTCCCTGCCCTGCTCATCGAGGTAGTCCGTGATGCGGATGCCCGCGCGGCGGAAATTCTCCGAGGCGATGCGCCGGATGGTCGCCGGGCCGATGCCAACGCCAAACCGGTTGAGGATACGCACGAGGCTCGTGACATCGTGTTTGTTGAGCGTGAGCTTCAGGAAAGCCAGCGCATCCTTGATTTCCTGCCGGCGGTAGAATTTCACCTCGTCGATGAGCATGAACGGCACGCGTTCCTCCTTGGGCACGCGCAGGCCGAACTGGGCAAACTGCGCGGAGAGCATCTGGTTGTAGCGGTTCGTGCGCGTGAGGATGCAGACGCGGCTGTAGTCATCCCGGACGGGCAGCTGCTGGATCGTACTGTAGATCCACCAGGCCTCGTCCTGGATATCCTGTGCGCCCTTGATGACGATGGGAGCCCCCGGCACCTGGCTCATCGCCTCCATGCCCTCGGGGTAGATGGCGGCGACGCGGTCCGGGAACATGTTCTGCAGGCAGGCAAACGAGGCCTGCAGCAGCACCTGCGTCGAGCGATAGTTCTCGTGCAGCACGATGCGGCGCGGCTGATACGCCTTTTCGTAGGCACGCAGGACAATCTCCGGGTGGGAACCGCGCCATTCGTAGATGGTCTGGAAATAATCGCCGCAGAGCAGCAGGCGGCTCGCGCCGAAGATGCGGGAAATCACGCGGTACTCGAGCTCGCTCGTATCCTGTACCTCATCGACGTTGATGTAGAGGAAATGCCGCGCCCAGCGCCCCGTGATTTCGTCGTCCTGCAGCAGCATACCCGTGCGCACGATGAGGTCGGTGAAATCGAGGCCGTGTAGCTCCTGCAGGCGGCGGTCATAGGCGGCCGTAAGGGAGGCGCCCCAGGTACACCAGCCGTCGTAGAGCTGCTTGTAGAAGCGCCAGCCATCGTCGAGGCATTTGCCGCGGATCTGTGCGGATTCCTTGTCGATGAGCCGGGCCAGGACCTTTTCATAGGAGACCGATGCATCGCCGGTCTTGAGGACCTGCATCGCCTTGGCGGATTTCAGCTGCTCGATGAGGTTCTGGAGGGCGCGCAGCGGCCAGCTCTCCTCGGGCCGCTCCTGCTGACAGACCTCCGTAAGCAGGCTGCGGCAGTCGACTTCGTCAAAGATTGTGAAGTCGGCAAAGAGGTCCGTATGGCGCTTGGTTTCCGCCTTGATGACGTCGTAGCAGAAACCGTGCAGCGTGCGGACAATCACGCGCATGCCGCCCTCGCCCGCGATCTTCTCGATGCGCTCCTTCATCTCGCGGCAGGCCTTGTTCGTAAACGTCAGGCAGAGGATCTCCTCCGGCTGTGCGAGCTTCTGCGACAGGATATTCGCAATGCGGCACGCCAGCGTGTTCGTCTTACCCGTGCCCGCCGGAGCCAAAAGCAGCAAATTATGCTCAAAATCCGTCGCCGCCAGCTGCTGCTGCGCGTTCAAAATAGGTTGTGACATGGTTCTTTCTCCTTTATTGTACAAAAGTCTCAACCTTCATCTTTTTCCCGTCTGTCCGAAACACGGTTGCCCCATCTTCATCGGTCCGGTAGATTCCTGCCCCGGCCTCTTTCAGGCGTTTCACGATATCTGGCTTCGGGTGCCCGAACGTGTTATCCGCACCGACGGAGATCATGGCCCATTTCGGGTGTACGGCCTGCAGGAACGCCTCAGACGTGGAGGTATCCGACCCGTGATGCCCGACTTTGAGGACGTCGGCGCGCGGGTCGATACCTTCCTCGAGCAGTTTTTCTTCCTGCTCTTTGACGAGGTCGCCCGTGATGAGGAAGCTGGCGTTCCCGTAGGTGATGCGGTAGACGTTGGAGGCTTCATTGCCTGTGGAGGCACCAGCCCCGGCTGGGACCGGCGGCGCGAAAAGGACCTCGATAGTGACGCCGTCGATGTGGAACGTCTGGCCCTGATAGGCGACGTGGAATTTGGCGAGGTTCGGGTCGTTGTCGCCGAGCCCCATGCTGCGGGCATAGGCACTGACGCCCTCCCCCGCCGTGTAGACGGCATCGACGGGCATCTGGTGCAGGATGCCGCCGGTGCCCGCCGCATGGTCCTCATGGCAGTGCGTGAGAAAAATGGCATCGACGTGGCGGATGCCGCAGTACCACAGATAGGGTACATCGACTTTCGTGCCGATGTCAAAATTCCCGCCGCGGACACCGCCGGTATCGAACAAGATGGCATGTCCATGCGGGGTCAAAACCGCACAGCAGTCGCCCTGATGGACGTCCACGAAGCACGCGCGCATTTCATTCGGCTGCCTCACCCATCCAGCGAAGCAGAATACGATGCCGCACAGGAAGGCGACACCGATATGCCAGCGATACGGCATGACGACCTGCCAGAGTTCCTGCCGCTTTTCGCCGGGCAGGACGGCGAGTCCCATGCCTGTGTAGTAAAGCACGCCGCCCCCTATGCCGATGGTAGGCAGCCAGACCTGGCCGCCCGGCAGCTTGGCGAGGAGGCGGACGATTTCGTAGGCAAAGCCTTCGAGCAGGCTGGCGAAGAGGAAGATGAGTTTCCCGAGAAACGGCAGGATGGCCGCGAGGATACCGCCAAAGAGCGCGATGACGATGATGAGCTCAAGGATTGGCACGGCGAGCAGGTTCGCGAGGAGTGCCGAGACAGAGACCTGATGAAAGTACCAGGCGAGGAACGGCAGCGTGGCGAGCTGGGCGGCGATCGTAATAGCGAGGCCCACCGCGAGCATGCCGGGGATATGGCACCGCATGAGTCCGTCGCGGCAGGCAGGCGCCACATAGAGCAGGCCAGCCGTAGCCGCAAAGGAGAGCTGAAAGCTGATGTGAAACAGCAGAAGTGGCGATAGCATCAGCATGACGAGACCGGTGAGGAGCAGGATGCGCCGGGCATCCTTTTCCCGTCCGAGTGCCAGCGCGATGAACGTGAGCCCGCCCATGATAGCGGAGCGGATGACGGGCGGCACGCATCCCGCGAGCATGCTGTAGATGGCGATGACGAGGATGACGAGCACGGCGGTCACGCGCTGCGGCAGATGCAGGCGCAGCCCGATCCACGCGATGACGGCCGCGAGCAGGCTGATGTGCGAGCCGGAGACGGACAGGATATGCACGATGCCCGTCGTCGTGAAGGCATCGACGAGCTCCTGCGGCACGCCTTCGTATCCGCCGAAAAGCATGGCAAAGATCATCGCCGCATCGCTGGCGGGCATGACCTCCTCCATGCGTTCCCGGTAATGCGTGCGCACGCCCGTGAGCCAGCGCGAGAAATGCGCCGTATCCTGCGGCACGGCCTTTACGCCTGCCTTGCCTGCCGCCAGCGACGCCGTGATGCCGTCGCAGCGCAGGAGCATGACGGAGTCCATCTGCCCCGGGTCCTGATAGTTATGCGGCGAAAGAACCTTGCCCCGCGCCTGCACCTCATCCCCGATGCGCAGATGCGCGGCTTCTTTTTTCGCCAGCTCGCCGCCCGCATAGACATAGAGCCGCCCGCTCGCCCGCTGCTGCGTGTCCCCATTTTTCACGGACGCGGCCTCGAGCGTATAGCGGATTTTCCACTTTCCCTGCGGGTCCTTGCGGATGCGCGGCGCCTCGGTGAGCGTGCCTGTCACGACCACCTGCTCGCGCGCCCAGTGCGAGATATCGCTGGCCGGCAGCTGCCAGGCGGCCGCAAAGCGCACGAGCCCGAGCGCGAAAAACAAGACCGCGAACGCGAGCCACGTATATTCGCTTTGCCGCCGCAGCAGCGCAATGCCGGCAGCGAGTGCCACGATGAGCAGCGCGATGCCGAACCCCATCGGCACGGCGAGCTCATGCCCGAGCAGGATGCCCATCCCGAGCGCGGCCAGCAGGACGGCGAGAAAGCATTCCTGATGCTGTCCGATACTCATATGCTGACGCGCTCTTTCATCTTCTCGAACTTCGCATCCCCGATGCCGCGGACTTTCTTGAGCTCCTCGGGGCTCTGGAATCCCCCGTTGCTCTCGCGGTATTCGACGATGCGCTTTGCCATGGCCGGGCCGACGCCGGGCAGGCTGTCGAGTTCTTTTTCATCGGCCGTGTTGATGTTGACGACGCCCTGCGCGCCATCCCCGGCACCGCCGGACTTTCCACCAGACTTGCTGTCTTTCCCGTCCGATTTACCTTGATTTGCGTTCTTTGCACCGGCTTTCTCCGGCACGCGAATCTGCTGGCCATCCTTGAGGGCCTGCGCCATGTTGAGCTTATCGGATGCCGCGGTCGGCAGCAGTCCGCCGCAGGCCTGCACGGCATCGGCCACGCGGGCGCCATCTTTCAGGGTCACGACGCCTGGTTTATTCACGGCTCCCGTCACATAGACGACGACATCCGCCGCCTGCTCCTCCTGCGCCGTCCCCTCGGCCAGCGTCTCGGCATCCGAGCTATCCCGCAGCCCGTAGGCCGTCCCGCCCAGCGCCGCGACGACGAGCACAAGCAGGACGATCAGAGATTTTTTGTACATCGGCAAAGTCTATTCCTCCTATCCAATCATCTTTCAGGAATAGAATTCCACATAAAACAAAAATCTCCTCCTATCAGACAAAAAATTTTACAAAAAGGCCATCACGAAGTATTTTTTTACTAGAACGCCAATCGGGACAGAATCTGTCCATTAGCGCATGAAAGCATGCATTATGACTTGGCTCGTGCAGATGGGCCAGTTCGTGCATGATGATATAGCGGGTAGCGCGTACGGGATAGTGTACCAGCCCCAGGTTCAGGCAGATACGGGCCGTGCGCACGTTTCAACCGGATCGTATATCTCACCCTGTTTCTGTTTACAACAAGCAGAAAGCCCGTTCCTGCATGCGTATGCGTGCTGGCATGTTTTTATTGGGCAGAGGATCGCCCTTTCTTACCCAAAAACCATTCGGCAAATGCTCTATATCAATATCCATCTCTGCTGCCAGATGGTCTGCAGAAAGCTCTACCTGTCCAGCCGCTTCGCTGGTAGAAGTAATCCGTTTTTCCTTATCCATGATGAATGATGGCATAGTCATTCACGCTATCAAGTCATGCGCCATATAGATGGCCTGTGCCAGCGTTGAGCCATTTGTTAAATAACCACGAAACTCTGTAACAGCGGACATACTCTCACCTCATTTATGGATATCTACCCATCCCTGTGCATGGGCAAAGCCGTACAATTCCTCGGGGGTCACGCGCACCGCACTGTGCGCATTGCCTGCCGCGGGATAGACGATATCATATGCCTTCAGGGACGTATCCAGATAGACAGGCACACCCTCATTCACGGCAAAGGGGCAGACGCCGCCCGGCGCATGGCCGATAAGCCCCTCCACCCGTTCGGCAGGTATCATGCGGCCTTTCTTGTGGAATGTCTGCTTGAATTTGTGATTGTCTATACGTACATCGCCGGCCAGCACGACCAGCAGCGGCTTACCGTCCACAAGGAAGGACAGCGTTTTGGCAATGCGGGCCGGCTCGCACCCCAGAGACTTGGCCGCCAGCTCAACGGTTGCCGTATCTGCTTCCGGTTCGATAATACGGTCTTCTTCATCCATCTGCCTGAAATAGGCTCTTACTTTTTCTATAGCCATAAGCGATGTGTTTCCTTCATAGATGATTGCCACTCGTTATTCATCATCTACAATGCCAGACCTGCTTGCCAGCACTTCTCCTTGTGAATGTCAAGACCAAGCAATTACACTATTGGATAAAGAACTCATCTGAGGCTGTGAAAATATATTGCTCAAATCCCCTTGCCATCTTCTTCAGTCCCATTTACAAGAATTGCTTTAGTTGCGGCTGTTTCCGTAAACAATTCGTACATGGTCATTCAGGTTTTCTGTCTCCATTTTACCGTATCGGAAAACCGGTAGCAAGAGCCATATACCTGCCATGCGCTCGTTCATACGAAAAGCCCCTGCGGATCATTTCCACAGGGGCTTTCGTTATCGATATTCGATTATGCTGCCTGTGTATAGATACGATGGCTGAACTGAGCAATCTGCTCCCTTATCTGACTACGTGGGGATAGATTCCCACACGACTTGGTCGGCTTATCAAGGTACTGCTCGTACTGATTCAACCATTTCTGTCTGGCCGTGTCACAGATGCGGCAACCGTCTTCTGTTATCGTGAATTCTGTAGGTTTGTACATTTTGCATTTTAACATTTTCAGAATCAGTCGATCGATGACGATCTGACGGAATGGTTCCATCAGATCATAAATCAGGCTATCCTTGCGTCCATTATTGCTATGGAAAAAGCCTAACCGGCAATCCAGGCTATTTCCGATAACAGCCAACCTGACCTCACGCTCTAAGCAGGCATATCCGTAGTTCAGAAGTGCGTTCACCGGATCATGCGCAGGATGCTGCTGCCGACCATTCCATGGCCATTCCGTTTGATCCAGTATGTACGAGAAACAAGAGAAATATGTCTTTGCTGCATTTCCTTCTATTCCACGCAGGCTTTCGATACTCTCTGCGCACAGGCAGTCCTGGCTGAATTGATCCAACGACTTTGCAATTTTTCGTAAATCCGGTGATTTCAGGCTGTATGCGTAGTCTTGTATCAAGTCCTTCTGCGCTTGGATTTTTTGATGCACGATTTCCAGGCTCAGTCTCAGGCAATGTTCCGGGTCACGGAGATATTCCTGTTGGGCAGATAATCTCTGGAGCTGATATTCGGAGGAGTCCAGCTGACCGACAATACGGCCACGTCCATCGACAAAGGATACCGGGATATGGCGCAGCATGAATTCATAGAGAATCGCATTCGTCAGATGAGCGCCCCGGCTGGCTACGACCTGCGTCAGTTCGGCAAACGGTACGCTTTGGATTTTTTCTTTATCCTTGCTGATAACCATTCGTCCATGATCCTTGTTGGCTTCTGTCTTACTGGATAAAAGATATACGACACACATAGATGCAATCCCCCTTTACGCTACAATGCAGATTTGCTTCTCATCCTTGAATGTTCCTATCTGCCAAATTTGGCTCGAGCAGCTGCGGCATAGTGGTGCGGCAAGCAATGCCGGGTTCTCAGACTTCTGAACCAGTGCCTGCAGTTTTTGCTCAATGCGCTGTACCATTTCCGAATCCCCATCAATCAGGAACACACTATACTGGATGCGGTGCCCAATAGACTCGAGATAATGCGCGACTTTTGTACGGATT
>OMYB01000006.1 GCA_900315155.1 uncultured Selenomonadales bacterium
TTTAATTATACCAAACGGGCACGGCTCATGCTATTTTTATGGCCGAAAATATTGATTTTTCAAGGCTCACAGGCGCTTATGCACCTGCGAAGTTTGAGTCTTTTTAGTAAATATCGCGACTTATCAGCTAATGATTGGCATTATTATGCGGATGGTTACAAGACACATATACAGGGGTATTACTTTGTGAGCCTATGTCCTCTGCCTATCAAAGGCAAAATGGAAACACTTTATGCTAGTGGAGAAAATACGAAATTTGATCCGGCCATGGTATATATTAACGAAGAAGGAAAAGCAACGGTGACCTGTCCAGGCAGGTATTATTATTATGATTCTCAGACCAATGGGTATAAAGAAGCAGATACACCATTTTATGTAGGACAGGTTTTATGGGAAGGTTTTGCCCAGAAAAAAGTACATTCCTATGTGAAAGACGGCGGTGCCAGCTTGGGAGATAGAAATTGTCTGGTATTAGTTAATCCGCATCTTTGGTGGAACGTCAAAAATCCAGCTAATGGTCAATCATTGGCAGGTACTTGGTCCGGCTATGATATTCCCGTTGATTTAGTTAGCCATACTTCGCGTTTGGACGAGACCGATATTGAACTGAATTTAGGTTATTCCTCTGAAACTACTGCTACTGGCATGAAACTGAAAAAAGCGGAGTATGTACCGTATATTTCCAATCCGCATTACTACAATCAGAAGAGTTACTGATGACAACAGGAGCAAAGCTCAGGGAGGGATTTCGCGTGAAGAAAATTTGGCAAAAGCGCTTTAGCCTAGGCGCGGTGGTGTTGACATTCGCGTTGCTGGCTAGTGGCTGCGGTGGCAGTGACAAGCTCGTCTCCGACCCGCAGGCCAAGTATGAGCAGGTGCCACAGGCGACAGATGAGCTGCGGGCAAACTCGGCCGTAAGCGCTGCAATTTACGATGCATTTGATAACTATTTTGCTCACGTCCCACATGATGGGGCACTCGTGCTGCAGCAGACCGTGGATTCCGGCTTTGGTTTCCGCAACGCCACAAAGAAAAATCCGGCCTACCCCGTGGTCTCCAAAATCGTTTGCTATGACATGCGCGTGGGTTACGCGGCGGGCGGCATTACGCCCAATGACAGCTCGCTGGGCATTCGCCTCGCGCCGGATGAGCGTCCCTCCAAGGAAACCTATGCCATTAGTGACAGAGATAACTACATCAATCTTGTCCTGAGCTCGAAGCAAGGCTCCAAGGAGCTCCTGTCCAATGACTTTATGTTTTTCCAGGATGCCCAGAATAAGGCTTTGACGGAGCAGTGGCAAATCACGGCGGACCGTGGCCTGCTGGTGACGCCGCATATACCGGGCAAGATTACGCTGGAAAAGGTCGATGATGGTGTCAAGATTACGTACGAGCGGCCCAATGTATCGCCAGTGACGCAGACCCTGCCGATGAAGGTCTATGGGTTTATCCCCGATGTGGCGGCCCATAACTTTGCCGTTACTGTCGAGATGTACCAGTGAGCAGGGAGGCGCAAAAGATGAATAATAATACCTTAAAGAAGATAGGTGCCGTCGTAGCGCTGGTGCTCGTGGTGCTCTTGCTGCGCAACTGCGGCTCGGATAAAACGTCTGACGCGAATACGTATGTCGATAACGATGCACTGGTCTCGGCCTACAACAAGGATGCTGGCGATAAGGCGAAGCTTTATAACGATGGTAGCAACTATGTTACCCAGTCAGGCCTGTCCTTGCAGTTCCAGCAGTCCGAGGGCAAGGTGATAGGCCTTTTAGCCATCCGCAACAAGGACATGGATGCCCAGGAGGTGCAGAAACAGGTCGGAAAAATCCTCGCGATGGTGCAGAACCAGAAAAAGCTTAAAGACGAGGATAAAGTTTTCTCAGATTTACATCTCACAGATACCAGCGACAGTGAGGTTTATCAGGCGACAAGTGATAAATTGCATATCGAGAAAATCGCCGTCAACACCGTGGACATCGGTGGCGTCGCCAACTTGAACGCGCCGCTCACGTTGGTACATTTCTACAGTGAAGGTGCAAACAGCAAATTGCAGACCTCCTCGGGCAAGCCCGCTGACTTTAAAGCGTTCGCCTTGGATTTCGTGGCGAACGGCGTAGTGCAGCTCGACCGCTTTGATTATTTCCCGCAGGTCAAAAAGGCACAGAACGGCGATAAGGACGTTGACGTATCCGTGCAGTAAGCTATTGTCATACTGTGCAGGCTGGTCGTGCAGGCAGTTATAAGGGAGGTGACGGATGCCATAGGCCCCGGCGGTGGACCTATGGTATCCAGTGGATATGGAACTTTTCGAATTGTTTTGGCTGCTTATGGCTATTGCGGTGCTCGTTCAACTTTGGCAGTGGCTGCGGCGTATCTTTGTGCGCCGACGGATAAACGAGTTACAAGGCGGGGTAACGGACGCCGAACTTCAGGCGTTTATGTCGGAGTTTTCTTCGGGCTTTCCCAATTATCCCGAAATTTGGCAAGCACTCCGCGCCAAGGATGCACTGGTACGTTCCTCATCAACCGTTTCAAAGTCAATGAAGGCGGAGTTCCATACATTTTTGCTGGGACATGGGGTTAATGTTCGTTGATTTACTGGTTCCATAGTTTTGCTTAGCAGGTATAATGTACGTACAAGGAGGCAACATATGAATAGTGAATGCAAAGCCACTGTGGTGGTAGTAGCTTTGGCCTTGGGGGCGTATTTTGCGTTCAACAGTTTTATGACACCTAGCGATACCCATTCTTCGACGTCTTCGACCAAGCAGGAACAGACGCAAACGCAAGGCAATGTGGTGGCCAAGACCGTAGATAATGTAAAAAAAGCGCAGGAAGGTGCGGCAATTGTTGATAGTGCAGCCAAGGGAGTGCAGGAACGCCAACAAGCCCATGCACAACAAAAGCGTGAATGGGACGCACAGATGCAAGCTCGGGACAAAGAGGCACAACAAATTCAGCAAAGGATGGAGAGCGAGCATGAGAGGATGCGCCGAAATTGGGAGAGTAACCAATAAAAAATAGATTTATATACGATGCCAATATAAATTGAGCATTTAGCTGTGTGCTTTATGAACTAACAAAAGGACGTTGCGTGGGCAACGTCCTTTTGCGTGGTTAAACGGCAGCGGATAGGGCCGATTCGGTTTTGATGCTTTCCAGCCACTTTTCGTGCAGGCGTGTATCGGTGCCGAGCTCGGGGTGGAAGGCGAGAGCGGTCTGGTTTTGCCAGCGGGCGGCGACGATGTGGCCGTCGATGGTGGCGAGAATGTCTACGTCCAGCGCGGCCTGCGTGATGTAAGGGGCACGGATAAAGGTCATCGTGAAGTTACCGAGGCCTTTTAAAGGTGCCGTCTGCTGGAAACTGCCGAGCTGTCGGCCGTAGGCATTGCGCCGCACGGTCACGGGCAGGGTGCCAAAATGCACGACGGGGTCGTCTACGAGATGCTGCGCGAGCAGGATGAGGCCAGCGCAGGTGGCGAGCACGGGCAGGCCGTCACGTATCATGCTTCGCAGCGGCTGAAACATGCCTAAATCCCATAGCAGTTTGCCCTGCACGGTACTCTCACCGCCGGGCAGGATGAGCCCGTCAATATTTTTTATATCTGCCAGCTGGCGCAGCTCAATGGTTTCACAACCGAGCGTGGCCAGCATTTTTTCGTGTTCCAGAAAGGCGCCCTGGACGGCGAGTACCCCGATGCGCATGCTTACTGCCCCCGTTCCTCCATGATGGTCTGGATTTCGTCCGCGTTGATGCCGACCATCGCGGGACCGAGGTCCTCCGAGAGTTCGGCGATGCGTTTGGCATCCTTATAGTTCGTGACGGCCTGTACGATGGCGGCGGCGCGTTTGGCCGGGTTGCCGGATTTGAAAATGCCAGAGCCCACGAAGACGCCTTCGGCGCCGAGCTGCATCATGAGTGCCGCATCGGCCGGCGTCGCCACACCGCCAGCGGCGAAGTTGACGACCGGCAGGCGCTTGTGCTCATGCACGTAGCGCACGAGGTCGATGGGCACGCGCAACTCCTTGGCGGCCTCGAAGAGTTCGTCCTCCTGCAACGAGGCCACGCGCGCGATTTCCGCGTTGATTTTGCGCATGTGGCGCACGGCCTGCACGACGTCGCCCGTGCCCGGCTCGCCCTTGGTGCGAATCATGGCTGCACCCTCGCTGATGCGGCGCAGCGCCTCGCCGAGGTCACGCGCACCGCAGACAAACGGCACGCGGAACTGGTGCTTGTCGATGTGGTAGACATCGTCGGCGGGGGAGAGCACCTCGGACTCGTCGATGTAGTCAATCTCGATGGCCTCCAGCACCTGCGCCTCGACGAAGTGGCCGATGCGGCATTTCGCCATGACGGGGATGCTCACGGCGGCCTGGATACCCTTGATCATCTTCGGGTCGCTCATGCGCGAGACGCCACCGGCGGCGCGGATGTCAGCCGGAATGCGCTCGAGCGCCATGACGGCACAGGCACCGGCCTTTTCGGCAATCTGCGCCTGCTCAGGGGTCGTGACATCCATGATGACGCCGCCTTTGAGCATCTGCGCGAGGTTCTTGTTGAGTTCATATTGTGTATCTGCCATAGTGTATAGCCTCCTTGTGTTTTCTGTCCTCTATGATATAATGAATTTGGTCATACGAAAATAACCAAAAACATAAACTTTCAGATACCAGATAAAGGAGGTCGCAGACATGCTGACCTATGACTGTACAGGCTGTACGGGGCCGCTTTATGCTTACCTGGCGGACTGTATCAAACGGGATATCACGGCGGGACGGCTGGCCGCGGGGGAACACCTGCCCTCCAAGCGGGCGTTGGCGCGGCAGCAGGGCGTGAGTACCATTACGATTCAAAATGCTTATGACCAGCTCCTGAGTGAGGGCTATATCTATGCGCGGCCGCGGCGCGGCTACTTTGTAGCGGAGCTGGGGCAAAGACCGCAGCCGGTGACGGCGGCACCGCGTCAGCTGGCTATCGACATACCGCAGCAGCCGGTGTGGCGTTTTGATTTCGCCTCGAATAAAACGGAAAGCGCGCATTTTCCGTTTTCTATCTGGGCAAAAATCATGCGTGAGACGCTGGCCACCCACCATGAGGAACTGTTGGCCGTGACGGAGGCGGGCGGCGCTCACGTGCTAAGGGCGGCTATCGCGCAGCATCTGGCTTCGTTCCGTGGCATGAGCGTGGATCCGGCGCAGATTGTCGTGGGATCGGGCACGGAGTACCTCTACGGCCTGCTCATCCAGCTGCTGGGGCGGGAGAAAATCTACGGCATCGAGAATCCGGGCTACCGCAAGCTGGCACAGATCTACGCGAGCCACGGTGTGACCTGCCGCTATGCAGGACTGGATGCACAGGGCGTGCGCGTGGATGAACTGGCAGCCATCGGGGCGGAGGTTGCGCATATCTGCCCGAACCATCATTTCCCCACGGGCATTACCATGCCCATCAGCCGTCGCTACGAGCTGCTGGCCTGGGCGAATGCGGCGGCGGGACGGCTCATCATCGAGGATGATTACGACAGCGAGTTCCGCCTGAACGGGCGCCCTCTGCCCACGCTGCAGAGTATCGACGCGGCGGGGCGGGTCATCTATATGAATACGTTCGCGAAATCGCTCTCGCCCGCCTTGCGCATCGCCTACATGGTGCTGCCGGCAGCGCTCGCGAACCGTTTTTACCGCGAGCTGGCCTTTTACAGCTGCACGGTGCCGGCCTTCGAGCAGTATGCGCTGGCCGCATTCATCAGTCAGGGCTATTTTGAAAAGCACATCAACCGCATGCGCCTGCACTACGGCCGCAAACGGGCACAGGTGCTCATGCTGATTCGCCAGTGCTTTACGCCTGCCGAGTGCCAGGTACACGAAAACGACTCCGGCTTGCATTTCCTGCTGGAGTTTGCCACGACGGTGCCGGACACGGTCATAGAGCAACGCCTCGCAACGCAGGGCATCCGCATCCGTTCGTTGCGCTCGTTCGACCTGGCACCAAACGCGCCGGATCAGCATGTATTTCTGCTCAACTATTCCAACCTGGATGTAGCACAGCTGCCCGAAGCCTTGCAGCATCTGCAACAAAATCTTTTTGGATCAGGATGCCTGTGGCTCTAAGTTATCCTCAACCTGCTCAGTCATTTCAACCTGCTGGTCGGGATTCAGGTACACGACATCCTCAATGGTCCAGTCGCGGGTATCGCGGCCGTTCCAGCGCTCTGGTAAAGCTTCTCGAGCATCGTGGCGCCCTTCATCGGGCTACCGTTGTCCGAATGCAGGACCAGCGGCGTCGTCGTGAGACGGCGCTGTCCCACTGAGGTACGCTCAATCAGCTCTGCGGCATGCTCTGCCGATTCCTCCGGCCAGACTTCCCAGCCGACGATGTCGCTCATGCAGGCATCCCGCCAGGACTTAATCTGGTCGACGTAGAGGCTTTTCTTGCGGGCATACTCGGCGAGGTCAGCCTCGCTCATGCCTGCCGTCTCCACGACGATGAGGAACTTGTCCTGCGTGCTCCACTTGTCGGCGGGAACATTGAAATCATCGGAGGTGAGGCCTTGTGACTTAGCCTTGTTAAACCAGTTTCGGAGCGTCTGTTCGGAAATTCCTTCTTCGGCAGCTACTTTGCTGAATGGTTCGCTATTCGGAGGGAGCAGTCGCTTCAGCACTGCCTCCCGTAGTTCATTGCTGTATTGCATAATCGTCAGTCCTTTCCTGTGGTGTCTACATCGTACCACAAATGGAATTATCTTTCACTGACAACTATGCTAACACACGGGGCCAGCAGGGCGACAAGGTCAAAAAAGGCCAGCTCCTCATCGAGTTCGATGTCGAGAAGATCAAAGAAGAAGGCTATCCGGTCGTGACGCCCGTGCTCGTGACGAACACGGCGAGTTATCTCGATGTCGTGCCGACCGAGGCCGGAACGATTGCCGAGCAGGAGAACCTCATCACGGTCGTAGCGTAATGGTTGGAAAGGAGCAGTTCGTATGAATTTCCCGGAACATTTCCTTTGGGGCGGCGCGGTGGCCGCAAACCAGTGTGAAGGTGCGTACAACGAGGACGGCAAAGGCCTCGATATCCAGGACATCATGCCGCATGGTATCAAGGGCGCGCCGACGGAGGAGCCGACGCCCGACAATCTGAAACTCGTCGGTATCGATTTTTACCATCGCTACAAAGAGGATATCAAGCTCTTTGCGGAGATGGGGTTCAAGGTGTTCCGCACGAGCATCGCGTGGAGCCGCATTTTCCCGAACGGCGATGATGCAGAGCCGAATGAGAAAGGCCTGCAGTTCTATGATAACCTCTTTGATGAGTGCCATAAATACGGCATCGAGCCGCTTGTGACGATTTCGCACTACGAGACGCCGCTGCACCTCGCCAAGAAATACAACGGCTGGGTGAACCACGACCTCATCGGTTTTTACGAGAAATACGTGCGCACGATCTTCGCGCGCTATGGCAGCAAGGTCAAGTACTGGCTGACGTTCAACGAGATCAACAGCGTGCTCCATGCGCCGCTCATGTCGGGCGGCATCCTGACGCCGCTCGCGGAGCTCAGCAAGTCCGACCTTTTCCAGGCCTGCCACAACGAGCTCGTCGCCTCGGCACTCGCGACGAAGATCGCGCATGAGATGATGCCGGGCGCGAAAGTCGGCTGCATGGTCATCGCCATGCCGTTCTATCCGCTGACCCCGAATCCGAATGACGCCATCGCGACGATGCAGGCGAACAACGCGAATGATTTCTTTGGCGACATGCATGCACGTGGCGAATATCCGGGCTATATGAAGCGCTATTTCCGCGAGCATGGCATTGAAATCAAAACGACGCCGGAAGAGCTGAAGCTCATGAAGGAGAATACGGTCGACTTCATCTCGTTTAGCTACTACATGAGCTCGTGCATCTCGGCTGACCCGGATAAGCAGGCGTCAGAGGGCAACATCGTGCCGGGGGTCAAGAACCCGTACCTCAAGGCTTCGCCGTGGGGCTGGCAGATTGACCCGCAGGGTATCCGCTTCGTGCTGAACCGCTTCTACAACCGCTGGCAGAAACCGCTGTTCATCGTGGAGAACGGCCTCGGTACGAACGACGAGCTCGTCGACGATGGCAAGGGCGGCAAGACGGTTCACGATGACTACCGCATTGAGTACCTCAACGACCACCTCGTGCAGGTCGGCGAGGCCATCGAGGACGGCGTCCCCGTCATGGGCTACACGACCTGGGGCTGCATCGACCTCGTGAGCGCATCCACGGCCGAGATGAAGAAGCGCTACGGCTTCATCTACGTCGACCGCAACAACGACGGCACGGGCACCCTGAACCGTTACCGTAAGGACTCGTTCTGGTGGTACAAAGACATCATCGCCAGCAACGGCGCGAAGCTCAAAAAATAACACAATCCCCTTTCATTTTGATTATCCACAAATCCCATAAAATAGATTCCAAATACATGCCAAAAGGCTGCGTCCCAAAACCGGGATGCAGCCTTTTGCTATAGGGAAAGCTATTCGTACAGGGCGGTGAGCGCCTTTACTTCCAAGGGAAGGTCCGTGGCTCCTTTTTCTATGCCGGCCAAAACGGGGATGCCTGTCATTTCTTCGCACATGCGGCGGTTGTCCGCCTGCATGACATCGCCGGGGATGAGATAACCCTCTGCATCGCGCACATTGCCGCTCATGGCCGCCTTGTAGTAGGCTGCTCGCAGGCCGGCTTCATGGAGTTTTTTCACGATGAGGCCGGTCACGTAGGTTTTGCCGATATCCGTACCCGTCCCCGTGATAAAAAGTCCTTTACTCATAGGACAACGTTCCTTTCTCTTCCTGCATCAGCCAGAGATTGCGGTGCTGCAGGCGAAGGCCGAGGACCGTTGCGCCGAGTACGAGCAGGAAGTCCGGCAGGCACTGGAGAATCCCGCAGTAAAGAATGACACCCCAGACGCTGATCGGCGCGTCGGCCACATAGTTCGAGAAAATATAGAACCATACGAGTCCGATGCCGTAGACGATAGCCATGCCGCCAACGTTGACGAGCAGCAGGCGGCGGAACGTCACGTCTTTCAGCTGGTGCGCGTAATGGCCGCAGAACCACGCCTGCAGGATGAATCCGAGGAGGTAGCCGAACGTCGGCTGCACGATATACCCCGGGCCACCGCCCGCAGCAAAGACGGGCACGCCGACGAGCCCCAGCAGCACGTAGGTGCCGACGGCGAGGGCGCCGAGCCTGCCACCGAGCACGATGCCCGCGAGCAGCGTGAACAGGAACTGCAGCGTAAAATAATCGCCGCCGGGGATAGGGATACGGATAAACGTACCGACCGTGATCAGTGCGATAAACAACCCGCACAGAGTTAATTCTTTTGCTTTCATCGAACATCATCCTTTGTTAACCATAAAAATCAAACAGTTTACCAAACTTCTGATAGGCAATAGTATACATCGATATCCTATATTGTTAACCTTCATACAAGATACCCGTAACAAATGTTCATAATTTTGATAGTTACGACTATGATAGTCACGACTATGTTATTCCTGCTCTGACCTATTGCGAGTCCGTGACCTTTTTATTTGCCTTAGTTTTGTCATTCCTTGTTGATTATTTCCGCTTGCTTATATTCCTAAAAAGTAATACAATAGAAAGAGGAGGATGCAGATGGAGATAGAGTTTTTCGAGACAGAAAGCGGCGAGCAGCCGGTCAGGGAATTCCTGGATTCACTCAGTCCCAAAATGCGCGCGAAGATGCTCGACAGAGTGCGGTATCTGCATGAAATCGGGCACATGCTTCGGCCGCCAGCATCTAAGCATTTGGATGGCGAAATATATGAGTTGCGTGCGCAGGCCGAAGGCAATATTTCGCGAGTCTTGTATTTTTTCGTGTTGGGTGACAAAGCCGTGCTGACGCACGGTTTCATGAAAAAGACGCAAAAAACGCCGCCCAGTGAAATAGCCAGAGCCAAGAAATATCGACGCGAATACATGCAGTGTCATCAGATGGAGGAGTGATGGAGATGGATGATTTCGAGAAATATTTGGGTGAACAAATGCTGGATAAAGACTTCCGTGAAGAATGGGAGGCACTGCAGCCGGAGCATGAGGTCAATCTGATGCTCATCAAGGCACGTCAGGAACATCATCTCACGCAGAAGCAATTGGCAGAAATCTGCGGTGTGCGCCAGTCGAATCTGAGCAGGATTGAGACCGGCGCAGAGTCGCCCAGCGTGCGTACTTTATGCAAGATCGCCAGAGGTTTAGGCAAGCGCCTGCAAATTCAATTCGTTTAAAAGCAGAAGGGAAAGAGCATGAAAATACCCTTGCGGTACCAGATGTCGGAATATGATTGCGGGCCGACGACGATGCTGAATGCGATGAGTTATCTGTTTGAGCGGGAGGAGATACCGCCGGAGATTATCCGGAATGTCATGCTGTACAGCCTCGACTGCTATACGCAGGAGGGCGCGGGGCGTGCGGGGACGTCGCGCATGGCGATGATGTTCCTCGCGAACTGGCTCGATGGCTTTGGCCGGGCAACGGAACTGCCGCTATCGACGCAGTACCTCGCGGGCGAGGCCGTCTACATCGGGCAGCAGAGTCCGGTCAACGACGCGCTGCACCGTGGCGGCGTGGCCGTTGTGCGCCTCATTTACGAGGTCGAGCATTACGTGCTGCTCACGGGCGATCAGGAGGGCTATATTGAGATGTTCGATCCCTGGTACCTGCCCGAGGACAGCGACGAGTTTTCGGGGCAGGACATCACGATCACGCTCGCGCACCCCGGACAGTACAACCGCCGTGTCCCCTACGCCAGTTTCAACCAGCTCAGCCACGAGACCGACTACTCCCTTGGCCCCATCGCCGAGCGCGAGGCCGTGCTGCTCTTTAACGAGCGCACGAAGCTCACTGCCCAGGACACGATAGAGTACTTCATTTAAGTACGATCAGCATGTTGACGACGTTCTTTATATTTTTTATTGGCAGGAAAAAGAACGGAAATAACGAAGTAAATAAATGTATAAGGTCGTGCGGCAACATAAATTTTGACGCATGCTCGGTGCACGGTTTGGTATTTTGTTGGGAGGTTTTTCAGATGGAGAAAGAAGAATTGGTCGCAGCAGCAAAGAAAATGGTAGAGGCACCTTCGTGCTATGCGGGATTGAAAGAGGCCGGTGAGGCCTGGATCGCGGCTGTGGGCACGGATAAGGAGGCCGAGGCGGCGAAAGCACTGAAGGTACAGCTCGACGACTGCGTGGGCGAGCTCGACGGCTTTATCGCCTTTGCGGACTCACCGGAGGGCGAGCAGATCCTCGGCGGGCATGAGGCTGCACAGGGCGCTCTTGAGGCGGCGAAGCAGGCAAAAGCCGCGGGCACGAAATACTGCATCTGCGATGCCTGCACGAACGGCGGCATCCTGCTCGATCACGAGGCGGATTGGCTGAAATAAAACGCACCACCACTATCGAGGCGTGAAGTGTCAATGAAAAATCTTGACATTGGCCAAATAAAGCGTATAATATTACGTGTTGTCGGGACGTAGCGCAGTTTGGTAGCGCGCTTCCTTGGGGTGGAAGAGGTCGTGGGTTCAAATCCCGTCGTTCCGACCATTTCTTGAGACAGTAGAGGCTCTCTGCATTTATGGCAGAGAGCCCCTTTTTGTTCTTTCGTTGTTTCGTCAGGGTGGAGGATGATTCACATGCAGACCCTCACGGCGTTTCACGCTGCGTGGGATGCTCGACGGTGATGCTTTGGAATTCGACGCGGGAGAGGATTTTGTCGCTCAGGGCACCGGCTGTGGCACTTTGGTCGTAGTTGCCGCATTTGAAGTAAAAGACTTTATCCGGTACGGTCACGTCGTGCTCGTAGACGGTTTCGCCGTTGATGCGTACGGTGAGGCTGCCGCCCTCCTCGCATAGCTGATACAGAAACGGCTCCCCGAGCGGGATATACGTGTCGAGCGGTGTTGAGTGGCCGTGCCCGCGCTCCGTTTCGTAGAGTACGCGCAGGTTGCCTCCCAGCTTGTTCTCCGGCGTGTAGCCGAGCGTGAGGATGGGGATGCCGTCCGTCATATTGTATATCTGCCCGATGACGACGTTGCGTGAGTCGGCCTGCATGACGCGGAGATAGCAGGTCAGCGTGTGCCGTCCGTCCATGGACCAGGAGGCGCGTTTGCCCTGATTGGTGAGTTCACGCAGTTCCGAGCGTGGATGTTTGGAGTGTTTGGACGTCGTTCCTGTCTCCGCATCAGCCAGGCCGAGCCAATCATCGGCCGTGCGGTAGCAGTATGGGCTCCGCCGTCTTTCCAGGGCACCTGCCTCGTATTGTGTGCCGTCCGGCTCCATGAGACGCCACTGCGTCCAGTCGATCTGCACGGCCTCCGCTGCTGGCGATGGCGTCAGCCAAAGCGCTCCGCCCAGAACCAGTGCAGCAGCAGCCATCTTGTATACGTTTTGCCATTTCTTCATCGTGTCCTAACCTCCCGTGCCTGTATCACTCACTTCTTTATCCTATAATATGGATAAAGAAGGTTTTTTTCAAGCATCAGGAGGGGATAACATGGGGGTTTTGCAGATAAAACCTGTTTTTGAGCCCACAGAGGCGGGGGATGGGCGGCGTGTGCTGCGGCGTATTTTTTCGCATGGCGCTGCCGTTCTCGGTGTCCTCGTGGCATGTGGTATGCTCATGCCCGCGCCGCAGGCTGAGGCCAGGCTGGGCACCGGCATCGGCATTTCGCTGCCGATGGGAGGCCATGAGAGCACGGTCGAGGGGGCTGCGGAGAGCTATGCGGCGCTTACCGAGGGTCAGGTGATCCAGGAGCTCACCGTACGCGAGCGTGGCGGCCGCCTGTTCCTCACGCTGCGGGTCACGAACAACGGCGATACGCCCTATACCATCGCGCATCGCGACGGTCAGGTCTTTGACTTTGCGCTGCTGGACGAAAACGGCAAGGCCCTGTGGCACTGGTCGGATGGCATGGCCTTTACGCAGGCACTGACCTCGTCCAGCGTCGCCGCGCACAAAAGCGAGGTATACAAGGCGGAAATCGCACGCAAAGATTACCGGAAAATCAAAGATGAGGCCGTACTCGTCACGGCCTGGCTCACCGATACGCCGACGCGCCTCTCCACACGGATTCCGCACGTCTCCCGCAGCGGATCTGCCGCTGTTTACGGTACCATCGTCATCGGCAATGGGCATTACTGGGACGACTGATGCGAGCCTTTGACGGTATCTTTTTCCATGACGATTCTGAAAACTGTGAGTTTTGTAGTTGACATCGATATCCCTATAGTTTATTATCGAATGTAAGGATTATATGTAACTATAATAGTCAATGGGAGGGATCACGTATGGATCCAGCAGGAATCACTTTATGCGTGCTGGGGGTCGCGGCTCTGCTTTTTGTGACGGAGCTCGTTCCTCTGGCCGTGACGGCGATGGGGTCTGCCATCGCGTTGGGACTCTTGGGCGTTTTGACGCCGAAGGAGGTCTTTTCGGGACTCTCGAACTCGACGGTTGTGCTGTTTGCGGGCATGTTCGTCGTGGGCGCGGCGATGTTCCGTACGGGCCTCGCGCAGACGATCGGCGTGACCGTGGTGCGGAAATCCGGCAGCGGCGAAAAGCGTCTCATGGTGGCCCTCATGACCATCACGATTATCATTTCGGCTTTTTCTTCGAATACGGCGACGGTGGCCTGCCTTATGCCGGTCGTCATCCAGATCTGCGCGGCGGCGCGCATCCCCGTGTCGACGCAGCTCATGGCGCTGGCCGTGGCCGCGAACGTCGGCGGTACGGTGACGATGATTGGTACGCCGCCGAACATCCTCATGAGCGCGGCACTCGAGAACAGCGGCCTCGCGCCGTTCGGCTTCTTTGAGTTCGCCTGGATTGGTATCCCGCTCTCCATCGTGGGCATTATCTACATGGTGACCATCGGCTCGCGCCTCTGCCCACGCAACATGGTTGAGGTCGAGGTGGAAGAGGGTATCGTCGGCGAGGCACACGACAAAAAGCACATGATTATCTGCGGCATTATCCTGCTCTGCGTCATTCTCGCCATGGTCTTCAGCAAGACCATCCATGTGCCCATGCAGATGGCGGCCATCATCGCGGCGCTTGCCTGCGTGCTCACGGGATGCCTGACCGAGAAACAGGCCTATCAGGGCATCGACTGGGTCACGATTTTCCTCTTTGCCGGTATGCTGCCGCTCGCGAGTGCCATGGAGAAAACGGGCGCGGGCAAACTCATCGCCGATACGGTCGTCGGCGTCATTGGCAGCGACCCCTCGCCGTACCTTATCGTGACGGCGATGTTCATCCTCTCCTGCGGGCTCACGCAGTTCATGTCGAACACAGCGGCGGCCGCGCTGCTGGCGCCTATCGGCATCTCCATCGCGCAATCCATCGGTGTGTCGCCGTATCCGGTCATCATGGCCATCGGTATCGCGGCCTCCTGCGCGTTCACGACGCCGGTCGCGACGCCGCCGAACACGCTGGTGCTCAACGCGGGCCGCTTCCACTTCATGGACTACGTCAAGGTCGGTGTGCCGCTCGTCATCGTGTCGCTCATCGTTTGCGTGGCCGTTATCCCGATGGTGTGGCCGTTCTAAGCCCATGCCGATGTTTTGCACAGCGTTTAGCCTGTTAGCTGCCCTGCGGGACAGAGGAAGGATAGAAAAATATGAATACTACGGAACTTCTCAGTACGCTGGAAGCCTTTGACCCCGAGCTCTATGGGGCCTTGCAGCAGGCCGTGGAGCGGCAGCGCTATGAGCTGTCACTGCTGCCGACGGCCAATGCCGTTTCGCCGTTTATGGCCTTTTTGAAAGGCAGTATCCTCGGCAACGAGTACACGGACCATCACGCGGCCGAGGAGGAGCAGTGGTTGGAGCGTCTGGCCATCGACCGCGCGAAAAAGCTGTTTGGCGCACAGCAGGCCATTGTGCGTGTGTCGAATTTGCAGGCGGCCTCGCGCGTTGTGTTCTATGCGTTGGCCGAGCAGGGCAACACGGTGCTCTCGTTCAACGGGCGCAAGCAGGAGCATACGGCGGGCGAGTGGCTCTCGTTCCAGTTTGAGAGCTTTGCCATCGATGACAAGACACAGCTCATCGACCTGGACGCACTCGCGGCGCAGGCGGAGCAGTGCCGGCCGCGCCTGCTCATCTTCTCGCCCGTGAACTACCCGCGCCAGATGGACTACGAGCGGCTGGCGGATATCGCGCACAGCGTCGGCGCGAAACTCTGGGTCGACATGGGGCAGAACGCGGGCCTCGTGGCAGGCAAGGCCATGCGCTCGCCTGTGCCGTACGCCGATGTCGTGACGTTCGCGGCGAACGACTCGCTGCGCGGCCCGCAGAGCGCCGTAATCCTCTGCCGCACGAGCGAAATCGCCGATAAAATCAACCGCGCCATCGTGAACACGGGCCACGTCGACATCAAGGGCAACAACCTCGTGGCGCTGGCGCTGGCCTTTAACGAGGCGGCGACGGAACGCTATCAGGGCTATTGCCAGCAGGTGCTCAAGAACGCTACGGCGCTGCAGGCCGGTATTTGGTCGGCGGGCGTGGAGACGCTCTGCGGCGCCACGGAATCGCACCTCGTCATGGCGCGCCTCGAGGACGGGCAGAATGCGCAGGAGATGGCGAAGCTGTTCTGGCGCGCCGGCCTGCTCGTGAAGCCGGACATCCTGCCGACGCAGCACAGCACACGCGAGTTCAAGGCCCTGCGCCTCTCGAGCCTCTGCCCGACGACGCGCGGCTTCAAAGAAGAGGAGATGAAGCACATCGGCCATCTGCTCGCGAACTTCATACTCGCGGGCAACGACGTGCAGGGCGATGTGAAAAAGGAAATCGCCAAGCTCATCATGGATAAACCGGTCTTTTCACCCGACTGGCTGCCCGAGGTCAACCCCAGCGCTGCCAGAACCACGCGTGGCGCTATCAACACCCCTCACGCCGCCGAGGCCAGCCTCAAGCACCGCTTCATGGAGCAGCTGCTGCACCTGGGCGGACGGTAAATGAAAAATCCATAGAGACCATCCGAACCGCTAACGCTTGGCGTTGGCGGTTTTTGCTATGTCACATAATTATATACTTACCATAAAAATACCATTTACATACCAAATATTAAGAAGTATAATTAAAGGTAGTAATAAGGATGAAAGAAGGTAGGCTAACATGAATCTCCATGCCATGCAGCAGCGCAAACAGGAAATGGGCTACTCTTTAGCTACGTTGTCGTCGCTGACGGGGGTGCCGCTGGGGACGTTGCAGAAAATTTTCAGCGGGCAGACACAGCGTCCGCGGCAGACAACGCTGGAGAAATTGGCGGCAGTGCTGCAGCCAACGCCTGCGGGGACTATGCGCGTGGCCGAGCGGGCGCCTGCGTACAACGCTGGGGGCATTGACCCACAGCGGCAAGGCAGCTATACCATCAAGGATTATTTCGCGCTGCCGGAGGACCGGCGTTACGAGCTCATCGATGGCGTTATCTATGAAATGGCCTCGCCCTCGCGGCAACACCAGGTGATTGCGGGGGCACTTTTCAGCCAGCTTTTACGCTGTGTGGAGGAACACGGACCAGCGGACTGCTACCCCTATATTGCGCCTCTGGACGTGCAGCTTGATCGGGATAACAAAACGATGGTGCAGCCGGATGTCATGCTCTGCTGCGAGTCCGAGCAGCAGAGCGGCACGCGCATTTTCGGCGCGCCAGCGTTCATAGCGGAGGTGCTCTCGCCCAGTTCCCACCAGCGCGATATTTTCCTCAAACTGCATAAATACAAAAACGCGGGTGTCAAGGAGTACTGGGTCATCTACCCCGAGCGGCAGAAGGTCGTGGTCTATCTCCTCGCTCAGGACGACGACGTCGCCGTCTACACCTTCGACGACACTATCCCCATAACCATATCTGAGGGAAGGTGCATCATCAGCTTAACCAGTATCAAGGGGAGACTGAGCTGAGGTCGGTTTTTACGTCAATTTGCGGGGAGTAAAGATGGTATATGAGTAAAAATACTCAAACTTCGCACATGGTAAACAGCCTATGTGCCTTGAAAAATCAACATTACAACGCCTCCAAATTCCAACTTCATGCACATTCGCGTAGGTCTTTAGTCCAGGCGCCGGGCAGTTGTTCCCAAAATATGTCCACCAGGTCATTGACGATGTTTTCATCCAATTGATAATACTGCTGAATGAAGTCCGCGAATTCCGAAAGGACGCGATACAGCGCCTCGTGGTACGGTAGGTCGCGCAGTTCTTCGTTCGCGAAGAAAAACAAGTCACCGAAGCTGCGTTCATCTATGTTTTCGCGCCGCTCGACGGCAAGCATGGCGTAGCGTGTGAATACTACGGCTACATGCGCGGTCATGGCGTCGTAGGAGATGGAACGGCAGTCACGGGCGAGGCGCAGGTAGGATTTGCACACCTTGAAGAACACCTCAATGCCCCAGCGCTTGCCGTACAGCTGAATGATTTCCTCCTCGCTGAGCGACATATCCGTACTGACGGACTGCTTTTTGCCTTGGTAACGGTAATGCATCTTGGAGCTTTTCTTCGTCATAGCGATGGCATCCAAACGGAAATCTGTCCGAATGGAGGTGCATCTGCATGTAGAAAGAACTGGGATAGTTGATGAAATTGTGGTATGCAATAAGGGACTGATGCGTCGAATGAGCAACAGCCCCTTATTCAGGTTTTATGAATTGTGAGCTATTTTTTCGGGAATAGCTCGGCCAGGTGGGCGGTGAGTTGGAGGTTTTCACCGTAGTCTACAGGGCAGTCGATGATGACGGGGACGTCTTGTTGGAAGGCTTTTTGCAGCGTGGGCAGGAGGTCTTCCGTTTTTTCGATGCGGTAGCCCTGCGCGTGGAAGCTTTCGGCGAGCTGCACGAAGTCGGGGTTCGTGAAGTCGACGGACGTGTGGTGCTGGTAGCGCTCCTCCTGTTTCCATTTGATGAGGCCGTAGCTCGCGTCGCTGAAGATGAGCGTGACGAAGGGGATGTGCAGGCGCGCGGCGGTTTCGAGCTCCTGGCAGTTCATGAGGAAACCGCCGTCACCGGCTACGGCCAGCACTTTTTTCTCGGGGTAGATGAGCTTCGCGGCGATGGCGCCGGGCACGGCGAGACCCATGGTCGCGAAGCCGTTCGAGATGATGCAGGTGTTTGGGCGGTAGCAGGGGTATTGACGGCCAATCCACATCTTGTGTGCGCCGACGTCCGAGATGAGGATGTCCGTCTGGCCGAGGACCTTTCGGATATCGCAGAGGATTTTCTGCGGTTTCACAGGGTAAGCCGTGTCGTCGGCGTACTGGGCGTGCTCGCGGCGCAATGCGTCGCGCAGCTCGAAAACGTCGGCGGGGGTGTCCTTCGGCTGGCAGAAGCTCAGCAGGTGGTCCAGTGAGTACGAGATGTCGCCGACAACAGAGACATTTGGCTGGTAGAGTTTGTTGATATGCGCGGGGCGTGCGTCGATGTGCAGGATTTTGTGGTCGGCGTGTGGGTTCCACTTCGTTGGCGCGTACTCGACGAGGTCATAGCCGACGGCGATGACGAGATCGGCCTGCTCGATGAGGTGGTCGGGATAGTCCTTCTGCGGGATGCCGATGGTGCCGATGGCGTAGTCGTCGTCAAACGGGATAATACCCTTGGCCATCATGGTGTTGATGACGGGGATGTGCAGCGTGTCGGCAAAATGCGCGAGCGCCTCGCTGCCGTGGTTGCGGATGGCTGAGTGGCCCGCGAGGATGACGGGGCGCTGGCTGCTCGCGAGCAGGTCGGCGGCCGCGCGCACGCTCGCGATTTCGGCGAGCTCGGGGCGTGGCGCGTACGGGCGCAGCGGCTCCGCACTCGGGCCGGGGCTGACCTCCATGCGCGCGATATTGCAGGGGAGATCAACGTGGCAGGCGCCCGGTTTCTCGGACTGTGCGTATTTAAAGGCGATGCGGATGATTTCATTCACGGTGTCGGCGCGCACAATCTGGCGGCTGCGTTTCGTCACGGGCTCGAACAGTGTGACGAGGTCGAGGAACTGGTGCGACGTCAGGTGCATGCGCTCCGTACCGACCTGCCCCGTGATGGCCACGAGCGGCGCGCCGTCCATGTTCGCGTCGGCGACGCCGGTCACGAGGTTTGTGGCACCGGGACCGAGTGTCGCGAGACAGACGCCCGCGCGTCCCGTGAGGCGGCCGTAGACGTCAGCCATGAATGCCGCGCCCTGCTCGTGGCGCACGGTGATGAACTGGATGGGAGAGTCGCGCAGCGCCTCGATGATTTCCAGATTTTCCTCGCCCGGGATGCCGAAGATGTACTGGACGCCTTCGCTTTCCAGGCATTTGACCAGGACTTGTGCCGTGTTCATAGGTTTGTCATCCTTTCTCAAATAGAATGTATCGCTGCTGATGCGGCTGTACCAAAGAGAAAAAGCCTGTTGCGGACCGCTAAAAGCGAACCGCGACAGGCTTCTTTGCCAGCGAAGTCAATCGATAACTTCTTTTATGAATGCTTTTATTCATCGTAAGCGTTCAACGCGTATTTGTCAATACGCAGGCACGGGAAAATCGGGGCTTGCGTGAATGGAAATAAGTATACACGCATACTTTTGATGAAATGATTCAAACCATATTGACAAGACTTGCTACGCAGACTATAATTTGAACCATCAAGCGAATATAAATGCAACGGTGCATTAGCTAAGGACGCTCCTTAACAGTGCACCGTTTTTGTTTATATATTTTTCCTTATTTTGTTTATGTTGATGAATGAAATCATCATTTATCAACATGTATGCATTATCTTATCAAGGGAGATGTAAATGATGAGAACGAAAAGATTAGCAGCCATCTTCACTGCACTGCTCACGTGTGCCAGTCTGATCGTAACGGGCTGTGGCGGTAAGCAGAGCGCCAGCAGCGGCGAGTCCGATGGCGGTGTCTACAAGGATAAAATCGCCATCGGATGCACGACCTGGATCGGCTATGCGCCACTGCATCTGGCGGTGGAGAAAGGTTTCTTCAAGGACGAGGGCCTGGATGTGGAGATGCGGGTCATCGAGTCCGCCGGTGATATCAAGTCGGCGATGAAGGCTGGTCAGATCAAGGGCATGGCCCAGACCATTGATACGGAGGTCATGGCGCAGTCCAGCGGGATCAATCTCACGGAGGTTCAGCCGCTCTGCAATTCCAACGGCGGCGACGGCATCGTTGCCAAGAAGGCGTACAACTCCCTGGCCGACCTCAAGGGCAAAACCATCGCGCTGAACACGACGGGCGGTGCCTCGCTCTTCTGGTTCAATACCTTGCTGGAGCAGCAGGGCATGACAATGCAGGACTTCGATGTGAAGAACATGAGCGCCGGCGATGCGGGCTCGGCCTTCGTCGGCGGTCAGGTCGACGCAGCCGTGACGTGGGAGCCGTGGCTCTCGAAAGCCAACAAGACGGACTTTGGCAAGACGCTCGTCACGAGCAAGCAGAGCCCTGGCGTCATCGTCGATGCGCTTTGCTTTGACAAAGATTTCGCGGCCAAGAATCCGAAGACGGTGCAGGCCATCATCAAAGGCTGGCATAAGGCTGTGCAGTACGCTAAGGAGCATCCGGACGAAGCCTATCCCATCATGGCGGAGAGCCAGCATATGACGGTGGATGAGTTCAAGGCGCAACTCGGCAATATCCAGTATTACGATGAAGCGATGACGAAAGATTATCTCGTCGGCGGCAAGATGGCCGAGATGGCGCAGAAAGCCTCTGACCTCTGGATTAAGATGCAGCTCATGACGGAGCCGGTCAAGGGCACGGACATCGTGGATGCCAGCTTCTTTAAAGCAGCTCTCGGTCTCTAAACAAAGGGGAGATACAGTATGAAAAGCCTTACGGCGTGTCTCGGTGATACGGCGTTCCTGCCACAGGGTGCCATCGCCAAACGCCCTTATACGATTATCGCAGTTATGGCCTTTCTCGTGGTGCTGAGCGCCTGGTTTCTCATGACGAACCTGGGGCTCGTTGACCCGACGTTCATGCCGACGCCGCAGACGACCGTGCAGGCGGCGGGCCAGCTCTTTGCCGGCAAGTTCGTGAACGATATCTGGATGTCGATGTACCGCGTGCTCACGGGCTTCCTCATTTCGGCCGTCATCGCGGTGCCGCTCGGTTTGTTTATCGGTACGTACGCGCCGCTCAACGCGCTCATCGAGCCGTTGATGTCCTTTGTGCGTTACCTGCCGGCTACCGCCTTTATCCCGCTGTTCATCCTCTGGATCGGCATTGACGAGTCTGAGAAGGTGGCCCTCATCATCATGGGCAGCCTGCCGCAGCTCCTGCTGATGGTGGCCGTCGATGTGCGCAAGGTCCCCCACGACCTTGTGGAGGTTTCCTACACGCTGGGTACGAAGCCCTCGCATGTGCTCTGGAAAATCATCCTGCCCGCGAGTATGCCCTATATTCTCGATTCGCTGCGCATGGTGCTCGGCTGGGCCTGGACGTATGTCGTCGTCGCTGAGATGGTCGGCGCCTCGTCCGGTATCGGCTACATGATGATCCAGTCGCAGCGCATGATGAACGTCAGCAACATCTTCGTCGGCCTGCTGGCCATCGGTTTCCTCGGCCTGCTGTTCGACTGCCTGTTCAAACTCGTGAATAAGCTCTGCTTCGGCTGGAGCGCCCAGGGGAGGTAATGGTCATGGAAAAGGAGATTATGTACCGCATCCACGGCGTGACGAAGAGTTACGTGGTGGGCAAAAAAGCTATCCCCGCGCTGGAGGAAATCAATTTCGATATCCGCAAAAATGAGCTCGTTGCCATCCTCGGCACATCCGGTTGCGGCAAGTCCACGCTGCTGCGCATGATCGCCGGTTTCCTCAAGCCAACGACGGGCGCTATCTACGCGCAGCACCAGGCCATCACAGGGCCGGGCGCGGACCGCGGCATGGTGTTCCAGTCCTATACGCTGTTCCCGTGGCTCACGGTACGCGAGAATGTGGAGTACGGGCTGAAAGAGCTCAAGGTGCCCAAGGCGGAGCGCGAAGCCACGGTCACGCGTTACCTGCACGACGTTGGCCTCGACGGCTTTGAAAACGCCTATCCGCGGGAACTCTCGGGCGGCATGAAGCAGCGCGTGGCCATCGCGCGCGCACTGGCCGTCAACCCGGACAGCCTGCTGCTGGACGAGCCGTTCGGCGCGCTGGACGCGCAGACGCGCAGCCACATGCAGGAAATGATGCTGGACGTTTGGCAGAAACACCCGAAGACCATCGTCATGGTCACGCACGATATCGAGGAGGCTATCTTCATGGCGGATCGCGTCGTCGTCATGCGCGCGCACCCCGGCTCTATCAAGCGGGTCATCGACATCGAGTTGCCGCGTGACCGCGATTTTCATATCAAGAGCGATCCGCGTTTCATCGCCTACAAGGAGGAAATCCTGCAGTTCATCTACGAGGAGAGCCCGAGCGCGCAGAGGCAACTCATGGAGGCGTGAGCGTATGGAGAAGCGTATTTGGATTATCGATGACGAGTGGCCGGACTACGAGCTAGAAAAGCAAGTGCTCGCGGTGTTGCCCGAGGGGGTAAGGTTTTTCTACTCGACGCCCGGCACCTATCGGCAGGATTTGCCGCAGTATGGCCTGCTCGCGGATGCGGTGCTGAGCCAGATTGACATCACGGTCGACGAGGACTTTCTCGCGGGGCTCACGCACTGTCAGGTCATCTCAAACTACGGTGCGGGCTACAACAATATCGACGTGGCGGCGGCGCAGGCGCGCGGCATCGCGGTCTGCTATGTGCCGGGCTATTGCTCCGAGGATATCGCCGACTACGTCGTGAGTGCCATCTCACAGCTGAACCGGCCGGTCACGGGCTTTCTGCCCGCCATCCGCGCTGGGAAGTGGGGCGTGGGTGTCGTGGCGGGCTTCGCCCCGCGCCGCCTCAGCGCGCAGACGCTGTTCCTCGTGGGCTTCGGCCATATCGGCCGTGTGACGGCCGAGAAAGCGAAAGGCCTCGGCATGCAGGTGCTGGCTTACAGTCCGCACCTCACGCTGGCTAAAGCGCGGGCGGCCGGCGTCGGCTATGCGACGCTCGACGCAGGGCTGGGCATGGCGGATTACGTCAGCCTGCACCTGCCGCTGAACACGCAGACGCAGGGCATCGTCAACGCCTCGTTCCTCGCGAAAATGCAGCCGTCGGCCTGCCTGATTAACACGTCGCGCGGCGGCATCGTCGATACGGCGGCGCTCATGGCAGCCGTGCAGCGGCATGACCTGCGCGGCGCGGTGCTCGATGTGCTGCCGCAGGAGCCGCCGGCCGCAACCGACCCCATCCTGCAGCAGCCCGGTATCCTCGTGACGCCACATGTGTCGTACTATTCGCCCGAGGCATTGGCCGAGCTCCAGCGCCGGGCGGCGGAAAATGTCCTGCACGTTCTGCAGGCGCAGGCCGGTGCCGACCTGGTCACCGTCGCCTGAATATTTTTTAAACTGGAATGAATGATATTATCAATCAAAATTTTACTTTAGTTAAGTAAATCAATGAATATACCCCGCATTGTGTATAAAGGAGTGGGAGAGCATGGAGAAAATGCTATTGAGCGGCAACGAAGCCGTCGCCTACGGCGCCCTGGCCGCCGGGGTCAAGACGGTCGCCGGCTATCCGGGCACCCCGTCGACCGAGATGATTGAGAGCCTGCTCAAAATGGACCTGCCGGGCACGAACGTCGAGTGGAGCACGAATGAGAAAGTCGCGTTCGAGGTGGCGGCGGGCGGTGCCCTGCTGGGCTACCCGACGATGTGCACGATGAAGATGACGGGCGTAAATGTCGCCTATGACAGTCTCATCAGCATCGCGTACTCCGGCTGCACGGGCGCACTCGTCATCTACGTCGTGGACGATCCGGGTGTCAGCGCCGGTATGGCCGAGCAGGATACGCGCGGTTTTGCCCTCATCTCGGATCTGCCGGTGCTCGAGCCCTCGACGCTGCAGGAAGCCTACGATATGACGAAATACGCATTTAAGCTTGCGAAGGCCATCCAGGGCCCCGTGTTCCTGCGCTCGGTCACGAGCCTGTCCCAGTCGCATGGCGTCGTGAAGGTGGAGCCCCGCGTCATGCCAGAGACGGGCCATCTGCTCATGGAGCGCAACATGGACAAATACACGAAGGCCGGCGCAAAAATCTGCATGGACCAGCACCAGGATTTACTCAACCGCCTCATGAAGGCCGGCGAGGTCATCGCAGCCGACGGGCTGAACCAGTTGCATCTCGGCGCGGCGGGCGGCGTGGGTGTCATCGCCGTCGGCGTCGCGAACGCCTATCTCAAAGAAGCCTGCCAGAAACTCGCGGCGGCGGGCGTCGATGTGAGCCAGATCTCAACGCTGGCGCTGCACAACACGCTGCCCTATGACGATGCCAACATCGAAAAGCTGCTCCGTCACTGTGGCAGCATCCTCGTGGCCGAGGAACTGGAGCCGTTTACGGAGAACCGCGTCATTCTCGATGCCTACAAGCTCGGCCAGAACGTGGAAATCCTGGGCAAGAACGACGGCACGTACTCGCGCATCAACTACTACAACGCCGAGACGCTCATCAAGGGCCTATGCAAGTTGCTGGATGTGCCCGTGCCCGAGAGCCTCGAGAAACGCGACATCCAGCCGGAGGCGCACTGCGCGGCGCGGCCCATCACGGTCTGCGCGGGCTGCCCGCACCGTGGCACGTATATCGCGATGGAAAAGGCCATCAAAAAACTTGGCCTGAAAAAGAGCGATGTGCTCATCACGGGCGATATCGGCTGCACGATTCTCGGCACGACGCCGCCGTTCGAGGTGCTGTGGACTGAGGTCGCGATGGGCGCGAGCATTCCGCTGGCGCAGGGCATTGTCTATGCGGGCACGGAGCACCCCGTTCTGGCCTCCATCGGTGATTCGACGTTTTTCCACGCCGGCATGCCAGGCCTTGTGAATGCACTGCAGCACAATATCAACCTCACGCTCGTCATCATGGACAACTACTGGACGGCCATGACGGGCATGCAGATCAATGCGAACACCATGCAGAGTGAGCAGATTCATGGCTGGCATGCACTCGATCTCGAGCAGGTACTCCAGGGTCTCGGCGTACCCGACCTGAAGCTGGCCGACCCCTACGATACGGAGGACATGGCCACGAAGCTCGCCGACAGCATGCAGTACAACGGTGTCAGCGTCGTGTTGGCCCGCCGCGAGTGCGCTATCCAGGCGCGCCGCCGCAAGGTCACGTACTCGCCGGTGAAGCTCATCGCCGAGAAATGCGTGAAGTGCAAGCGTTGTATTACCATCAGCGGCTGCCCGGCGCTGCAGTTTGAGGACGGCATGATGAAGCTCGACCCGACGCAGTGCAACGGCTGCGGCATTTGCACGGACCTCTGCAAGGTCGGTGCCCTGGTGAAGGAGGCCTGAACACGATGAAAACTTTTGATATTTATCTCGTCGGTGTCGGTGGTCAGGGCGTGCTGACCATCGCGGACATCATCACGCGCACGGCTTTCCGCAAGGGCATCCCCGTGAACTACTATCCCACGAAGGGCATGGCCCAGCGCGGCGGTTTCGTCAAAGTGCAGCTGCGGCTTGGCAGCAGCGATGTCGGCCCCGATATCTCCGAGGGCGGCGCGGACCTCGTTATCTCCATGGAGCGCTCCGAGTCGTTAAAGGCCGTGCGCTTCCTCAAGACGGGCGGCGAGTTCCTGCTCTACGACCACCGCTGGAATCCCGCGGCCGTCATGCTCGGCAAGGCACCGTACCCCGACCTCGCCACGGTCTGGGACGAAATCGCCGCCGTGGGCGGTCAGGTCTACGCGCTGTCCGACAAGGATTTGCCCGCCTACGAGGGCAAGCCCATCCGCGACAATATCTATGTGCTGGGCAGCGTGCTCGCGCAGACGCAGCTCACGGAGCTTTTGCCGCTCAAAGATATAGAGGAAACCATCGCCGCCCGCTGGCCGAAAGTCACGGCCGTCAATGCGTTTACGCTGGATGCAGGCGAAAAGGCCCCGCTCATGGCACATCCTTGAGCACACTGAAGGAGGGCAAGCATCTTGGTTTATAGAGATTTATTTTACCCCCAGCACGTGCTGGTGTTCGGATCGGCCAAGCCGGGCAAGCTCGCGGCTGTCATCGGTCAGCGGCTGCTGGACGGCGGGATGAAACAGGTCAGCTTCGTCAACCCGAAAGGGCAGGCCATCGCAGGCGCGCAGGGCTATGCCGCCGTCAGCGACATTCCGGAGCCCGCGCAGCTGGCCATTATCGCCTCGCCGGCGCCGACGGTCGCCGCAAACCTCGAGGCCTGCGGCCAGGCGGGTATTAAAGCCGCCGCTATCATCACCTCGGGCTTTTCCGAGGCGGGCAACAAGGAGGGCGAGGCGGAGATCCTCGCCGTAGCGCAAAAATACGGCCTGCGTTTCGTCGGCCCGAACTGCGCCGGACTCATCAATACGCACAGCAACCTCATCGCGACGCTGGAGACGCAGCCGCCCGCGGGCGACATTGCCATTATCTCGCAGAGCGGCGCCGTCGGCGGCAGCCTCATGGCCATGGCGAAAGAACAGGGGCTGGGCATCTCGAAGTTTATCAGCTTCGGCAACGGCCTCGACCTCAACATGCTGGAGTTTCTGGACTGGATGAAGACGGATGACGAGACGAAGGTCGTCGCCATCTATCTCGAGTCGGTGCCCAGCGGGCGCGAGTTCATGCAGACGATGGCCGAGCTCGCGAAAATCAAGCCCGTCGTCGTCGTCAAGGCGGGGCGCAGCAGCGCGGGTCAGCGCGCGGCGCTCTCGCACACGGGCTCCATGGCCGGTGTCGACGTCGTCTGCGACGCGGCACTCAAACAGTGCGGCGCCATCCGCGTGGATACGCTCGAGGATATGTTCGATGTCTGCCGCGGATTCTCGGCACTGCCGCCCATGCAGGGCCGTCGCTTGCTCGTGGTCACGAACTCCGGGGGGCCCGGCGTCATGGCCACGGACCAGGCCGAGCTGAGCCAGCTTACGATGGCGGAGCCTTCCGAGGCCATGAAAAAGGAACTGTACAGCTTTTTGCCGGACTACGCGAGCACGCGCAACCCCATCGACCTGACCGTGGAGGGTACAGGCAAGGAGTACGAGGACGCGACGTGCGCGGCCCTTGCAGACTATGACGGCGCGCTGGACCTCTACATCGGCACGCCGTATCTCGAGGCCGTGCCCATCGCGCAGGGAATCATCAACGCAGCGCAGCGCTCGGGCAAGCCGGTCACGGCTGTGCTCAGCGTGGGCAACGATACTGAGGCCGCGCGCCAGCTGCTCTACGAGGCGGGCATACCCTGCTACGTCTCGGGTGAGCGTGCCGTGAAGGTGCTTGCGAAGCTTGCCGACTACTACGATTGGCGGGAGCATGGTAAATATGACCCCAGCGTGCTTGAACCCAGCGGCGAGCAGCTGCCTGCGCGCATGCTGCTCGAGCCCGAGGCGAAGGATTTGCTGGCCAAGGCCGGCGTGCCGAACGTGCCCTATGCCTTCGTGCATAGCGCGGCGGAGGCAGCGGCCGAGGGCGCGAAAATGGGTTGGCCCATCGTCATGAAAATTGTCTCACCGCAAATTTTGCATAAATCCGATGTGGGCGGTGTTATCCTGCACATCGACTCGGAGCAGGCCGCGGCAGCCGCGTTTGAAAAACTCGCGGCCATCGGCGCGGGCAAGGATTTCCGCGGCGCCATCATCTCGCCCATGCGCAAAGGCGAACATGAAGTCATCATCGGCCTCGTGCGCGACCCGTCCTTCGGCCCCGTCGTGGTCTTCGGCCTCGGCGGCATCTACACCGAGGTGCTGAAAGATGTGGTGTTTCGCGTGGCCCCCGTCAAGCTGGACGAGGCCAAAGTGATGATTCATAGTATCAAAACGCACAAATTGCTCGAGGGCGCGCGCGGCAGCCAGCCCATCGATGACACGGCACTGGCTAAGGCTATTGTGGCCGTTTCGGAGCTGCCCTTCCGCTATCCCCAGGTCAAGGAACTGGATCTCAATCCGGTCTTTGCGGGCAGCACGGGAGCCGAGGCCGTCGACGCGCGCGTGGTGATTGGCTGAACAGGTAGCAGCTGGCGGAGAGAGACGCCACTGGAAGGAGGACTTTTTATGAAAATGGTAAAAGCCGTTGTGCGGCCGGAGAAAGCGGCAGGGGTCCTGACGGCGCTCAGCGAGGCCGGTCATAACTCCGTGACGCGCATCAGCATTCTGGGCCGCGGCAAGCAGCGCGGGCTCAAGGTCGGCGACGTTTACTACGACGAAATTCCGAAGGAGATGTTCTGCATCGTCTGCGAGGACAGCGACGTGGAGGACATTGTGAAAATTATCAGTCAGATGGCGCGCTCCGGAAAGGAAGGTGCCTACGGCGATGGCAAAATTTTCATCAATCCCGTGGAGCAGGCTTATACCATCAGCAGCGGCAAGGCCGAGCTGTAACGCGCGGGGGTGAGGCATATGAAAGAAATCATGGCCATTATCCGGCCGAAGAATTACTTCGCCACGAAAAAAGCGCTCATCGACGCATCGTTCAATGCCGCCTCCGTGCGTGAGGTGCTGGGGCGTGGCAAGCAGCGCGTCATCTATGATACGGCGGCGGGGGATGCGTCACGGGAAATCGTGGGCATCGAGTTCGTCGCCAAGGAACTCGTGGATATTTACGCTCGCGATGAGGATGTGCAGGCCATCATCGATATCATTATCAAAGTCAACCAGCACGGATATCCCGGCGATGGCAAGATTTTCGTCCTGCCCGCCGATAACGCCATCCGCCTGCATACGGGCGAGCAGGGCGACGACGTGCTGGTGTGAAAGGAGGGACCATCATGGCGGCAGCTGTGCAACTGGCTGACAGCCCTTTGGAGGCGCAGGTCGCCAGCACCATCATCACGGCGCGGCATATCGTCAAGCGCTACGTGACGGACCGCAAGACCACGCTGGCACTGGATGACTGCAACATCGAGGTATTGCAGAACGAATTCGTCTGCATCGTGGGTACGTCCGGCTGCGGCAAGAGCACGCTCCTGCGCATGCTCGCAGGGCTGGAGTTCCCCACGGAGGGCAGCATCGTAATCAAAGACCGGCCGGTCACGGGCCCCGGCCCCGACCGCGGCATGGTGTTCCAGTCTTACACGCTCTTTCCGTGGCTCACGGTCAGCAAAAACATCGAGTATGGCCCGAAACAGCAGGACATGCCAAAGGCGGAGCGGCAGGCCATTGTGGAGCGGTACCTCGCGCTCATGCATCTCGAGAGTTTCGGTGACAGCTATCCGAACCAACTTTCGGGCGGCATGAAGCAGCGCGTGGCCATCGCGCGGGCGCTGGCGACGAACCCGGATATGATTCTCATGGACGAGCCGTTCGGCGCGCTCGACCCGCTGACGAAGGCGGAGATGCAGCAGCTTATCCGCAACATCTGGCAGCAGGAAAAGCCGACCATCGCTTTTGTCACGCATGACATCGAGGAGGCCGTGTTTCTGGCCACGAAAATCTACGTGATGTCGGCGCGCCCGGGCCGCGTAAAGAAACTCATCCCCGTGCGCCTGCCCTACAACCGCACGCAGCATCTCAAGGGCACGCCGGAGTTCGTGAAACTGCGCATGCAGATTAACGCGATGCTGGATGAGAACTGAGTTATTGGCGCCAAGAGAGCCATTATAGCGTAAGGAAATGCTAACGCTTTAAGCAGCGTTCCCGTAAATTTGCAGAAAGCAGGTGAGCCTATGGCGGTGTTGTTACCCTCGGACTGGGAATATCCCTTGCCGCCACTGCAACGCGTGCGGCAGGTGTTCCCCGCGACGACGCTCAAGGACCCCGCGGCGCGCGTGCGCGAGCAAATGCAGGCGCGCGGGGTGCAGAAACTGGTCAAACCCGGCGCGCGCGTAGCCGTCGGTGTGGGCAGTCGCGGCATTGCGCACCTGCCCATCATCGTCCGCACAGTGCTGGATGTGCTCAAAGAATGGGGCGCGCAGCCCTTCATCGTGTCCGCCATGGGCAGCCATGGCAACGGCAACGAAGCCGGTCAGCGGGAAGTGCTGGCCGGCTATGGCATTACGGAGGCGACGATGGGCGTGCCCCTCGTCACGACGACGGAGTCGGTGCTGCTCGGGCATACGCCGGGCGGTGTGCCCGTCTGGTTCGATAAAGCCGCGCTGGCGGCGGATCTCATCGTGCCCATCAACCGCATCAAACTGCATACGGACTTTATCGGCCCGCTGCAGAGCGGCCTGTGCAAGATGCTCGTCATCGGCCTCGGCAACCAGTGTGGCTGTACGACCATCCATGACGCGCCACCCGAGCAGTTCGCGGCGGTGCTCGAGGCATCGGCGCGGGTGATTTTAGACAAAGCGCCTGTGGGCTTCGGCGTGGGCATCCTCGAGAACGCCTATGACCAGACGGCCGACATTCAGGTGCTGCCGGCGGCGACGCTCATCAACGAGGAAAAGCAGCTCGTCAAGCAGGCCACGGGGCTCATGCCGCGCATCATGCTCAAGGCTATCGATGTGCTCATCATGGAGGAAATCGGCAAGGATGTCTCGGGTGCGGGCTTTGACCCCAATATCGTGGGGCGCAGCTCGGCGCGCGATGTGTTCACCGTGCCCATTCCCGCCATCCAGCGCATGGTGCTCCTGGGCGTGACGCCGCAGTCGCATGGCAACGGCATCGGCATTGGCCTCTTTGATGTGATTTTAAAGGATATTTTCCCCACGCTGGACCTCGAGACCATCTATACGAATGCTGTGGCCTGCCGCTGCATCGCGGACGCGCGTATCCCGCTCATGGCCGCCTCAGAGGAGGAGGCCGTGCGCATCGCCGTGAAGTCCTGCCGCGGGTTGGCTTTGGATAAACTAAAAATCGTGCGTATCAAGAATACGCTGTCTTTAGGAGAGATAGAAGTGTCCCCCGCACTTTTCCCGGAAGTTGGGCAGAACCCGCACATGGATCTGTTGCCTGATGTGCGTGACTATAGGAAAGGATGAACCATGATGAAACTGACCGCAGAAGAACAGGCCATGGCCGACGGCAAGTACGGCCCGGGCACGCAGCTGGCGATGCAGGTGCTCATCGCCATCGGTGAGGCCTACGACGCACCGTACATGGTGCCCGTCACGCGCACGCATGTGGCGCTGAGCAATCAGGAGGCGGACCTTTGGTTCGCCGAGAAACTGGCCAAAGGCGGTGCGCATTGCCGCGTGCGCCCCACGGTCAATCCGAGCTTCAACCCGGAGCAGCTGAATGCTATCTGCCCTGTCGAGGCGGCCGACATGGAAATCGTGCAGCGTACGCACGCCGCGTACAATGAGCTCGGCGCCATCATGACCTATGACTGCACGCCATACCTCGAGCGCAACGTACCACGCTACGGTGAGGTCATCGCGTTCTCGGAGTCGAGCGCTACGCCGTTTGTCAACTCGGTTTACGGCGCGCGCACGAACCGCGAGGCGGCACAGAGCGCACTGTGCTCGGCCGTCACGGGTGTGACGCCGTACTACGGCTACCTGCTGGACGAGAACCGCGCGGGCGACATCCTCGTGCACGTTGAGGCCGAGATGAAGAATGATTTTGACTACCAGATGCTCGGCTACGTCGCGCCGTCGAAAACGGGTTTTGGCGTGCCGGTCTTTGAAGGGCTGGAGAATCCCACGAAAGAGTCGCTCATGAACCTCGGTGCGCAGCTGAACACGGGCGGCAACGTGGCCCTCTACCACATCATCGGCTTTACGCCTGAGGCCAAAGTCTGGGGCGACCCGTTTCAGGGCAAAAAGCCGAAGAAAGAGGTCACCATTACGCAGGCCGACCTCGACGGCATGCAAAAAGAGCTCACGGCGCCGGGCGGCAAAATCGACTTCGCGCTCTTCGGCTGCCCGCACTTCACGATTGACCAGGTCGCGACCATCGCGCAGATGGTCAAAGGCCAGCAGTTCGCTGTGCCGTTCTTCGTCATGACCTCCTCGCTCACGCGCTGCTTGGCGCAGAAGATGGGCTATTTTGACATCCTGCGCGCGGCGGGCGGCGAAATCATCGAGGATACCTGCATGGACCAGCCCTGCTGGAAATTCCTCTACGGCAAGAAGGGCATTACGGATTCGCCGAAATGCGCCTACTACACGAAGCGCCGCCAGATGGAATTCGTCATTGCACCGCTCGAGGAATGTGTCGAGGCCGCACTGAAAGGGGAGTATTGAGATGGAAAAGACGTACACCTGCCATAAAATCGCTAAGGGCAAGGCGAAAGGTGAGCTGCTGTTCACGAAGGATCCGCTCTGCTTTTATCTCATTGACCCGAAAACCGGAAAGGTCATCGAAAAGGAGCACGAGCTCTACGGCCAGTCCATAACGGGTAAAATTCTCGTCTTCCCGTATGGCAAGGGCAGCTCGGTCGTGCAGGCCGATGGCCTCTACCAGCTGCAGCTCAGCGGCATGTCGCCCGCCGGTCTCATCGTCGACTCGGCCGACACGACGCTGGCCGCGAGCGCCATTATCTTTGATATGCCACTCGCGAACCGCCTGCCTGAAGCGTTCTATAAGGAGGCCAAAACAGGCGATATAGCCGAACTTGATGCTGACGGCGGCACCCTCATGGTGCAGCCGAGCAAATAAAGGCGATGACCAGCCTTTGGCTGGGGCAACCGTCGTCGTGCAACTTTCTGTACGACGTGTCATGTTTTCTTTAGTGAGAAAAAGGGGTGTTTTGTCATGAAAGGCATGATGAAGAAAATCACGGCGGCAGCATTGTCGCTCTGTCTGTGCGCGGCAGCTATCGGCTGCGGTGGCAGTGACACGGCGAGCAAGAGCTCGGGCAGCGGTTCGGGCGGTGAAATGCCGAAAATCATCCTCGGTCAGGCGTCGTGGATCGGTTTTGCGCCGCTGTACATCGCGCAGGACAAAGGCTTCTTCAAGGCCCACGGCGCGGATGTGGAAATCCAGTCCGTGGAGTCGAAGTCTGACAGCCGCAGCGCGCTGAAAGCGGGCAAAATCCAGGGCGTATCCACGACGGCGGACACGCAGGTCGTGACGGCGGCCGCAGGCATTCCGCTGAAGCAGATTTTAGCGCTCGATACCTCGTCGGGTGGTGACGGCGTCATCGCCAAGAAGGAGTTCACGAGCATTGAATCGCTCAAGGGCAAGAAAGTCGCCATGGATACGACGGGCGGCGCGGACTTCTTCTGGTTCCAGTACCTGCTGGAGCAGAAAGGCATGTCACTGAAGGACTTCGATGTGCAGTCCATGGGCGCCGGCGATGCGGGCGCGGCGTTCGTCGCGGGCAATGTCGATGCGGCCGTGACGTGGGAGCCGTGGTTGTCGAAGGCGAACAAGACGGAGTTCGGCCACACGCTCATCGACAGCAAGGCGTCGCCGGGCGTCATCATCGATACGCTGGCGCTGAGCCAGGAGACCATCGATGCGCACCCGGAGGCCGCGAAGGCCATCGTCGCTGGCTGGTATGACGCCATGGCTTTCCTGAAAGAGCATCCGGATGAGGCGCTGGAAATCATGTCGAAGCACCTCGGCGAGAAGCCGGAGGACCTCAAGAAGGAAATGGCCGGTGTGACGTTCTACGGCAAGGAAGAGAACAAGAAATATTTCGGCACGAAGGAAAACCCCGGCGAGTTCTATAAAATCGTCAAGACGGCCTCGGACCTCTGGCTGAAAATCAACCTCATCGACAAGGCTGTGGCGCCGGAAGACGTCATCGATGGCTCGTTCCTGGATTGAGTGCAGTGGGCAGGTGAGCAACATGGCTGGTATCAAAGAAACGCCGCACTGGAACTATATCCCGCCGGAGGCGCAGACGGTCACAGACTGGTCGGGCGGGCAGACGCGCGAGCTCTACCTCGCGCCGGCGGGCACGAGCTATGCGGGGCGGGATTTCACGCTGCGCCTGAGCTCGGCCACCGTGGAGGTGGCGGAGTCCACGTTCACGCATCTGCCCGACTACGAGCGCATCCTCATGCCGCTCACGGGTACCATCCGCCTGCAGCACGACGGCGGGCGCGTGCGCACGCTGCCGCCCTATACGACGGATAGTTTTGCGGGCGGCGCGGCCACGACGAGCTGGGGCGAGTGCCGTGATTTCAACGTCATGCTCAGGCGGGGCAGCGGCTATACCGCGCACGTCGAAGCTGTGGAGACGCACGGTCAGACCGTGGCATTGCCTATCGGCGGGCTGGACTATATCTATGCCGCGCAGGGCGGCTGTCACTGGCAGGGCGTGACGAAGACGCACGAGATGGCTGAGGGCGGCTTGCTCGTCATGCGGCGGCAGGGCGAACTGCATCTGCAGCCACAGGGACGGGCTGGTCTGCTCGTGCATGTGAGTTTGCGACCTGCCGATTAAGCAGAGGCTGTGCCCACCCGTGCATAGCCGGCCTGCAGAGAAATTGTTAGGCAAGGCAGGACAGGTGTGTTATAATGGGGGCATGACTTATGCGGGCAGCGGGGGTAGCTTACATGGCACAGCAACGTTCTTTTCACACGATAGAGGAGCTCATGACGATGATCACGCGGACGGGCAGAGAGTCGCCCACGTACCAGCGCATCGCGCTCTATATCGAGAAGAACTATCTGCAGATTATCTTTCTCACGGCCAATGAGCTGGCCGTAAAGATGGGCGTCAGCCAGGGCAGTGTCTCGCGCTTCTTCATGACGCTGGGGTACAAGGGCTACAATGGCTTCCTGCGCAACCTGCAGGAAGTCGTGAGCCAGAGCCTCACGGGGCCGCAGCGCTTGCAGCTCAACAACAATGCAGCAGTCAATCCCCAGCATCGGCGCGGTATCCTGACGCAGGAACTGCGCAACATGGAGTCCCTGTCCGACATTACGCAGGGGGAGGCTTACGAAAAGATGGTCGAGGCCATTGTCTCGCCGCTGCCTCTGTATCTGGTCTCGGCGCGCCTCTCGGCGACGCTGCTGCCGCATCTCGGCTATGAGCTGAACAAGATGCGTGCCAACGTACATACGGTGACGCCGGAGAGCCCGCGATGGGAGACGCTGGAGGTGGGACGCACGGATGACTGCAATGTCATCGTCGTGTCGTTCCCGCGCTATGCCAACAGTCTGATTCACTTTTGCCAGCGCATGCACCGGCGCCATTTCCCCTTCCTGGCTGTCACGGACTCGCGGCTTTCGCCCATCGTGCCGCTGGCGGCTTCCACAGTGCTGACACCCATCACGACGTCTTCACTTTTCGATGTCTACAGCACTCCGCTGATGTTCTTCAACATCCTCATGCAGGATGCGGCGAAGCGCATGCCAGACCTGCAGCAGCGCATGGCGGAGATCGAGGCGGTGGAAATCGAAAATAATGTATACTTCAGCCGTTGACGCCTTTATATATTGACAAAATATGTAAGCTGTAGTATTGTAAGGATTGACAGAGATGTGTCAACAAAAGATAGGGAAGACAATCGCATAGCATAGCATAAACAAAGACGTTTAGGCTCAGGCCTGAGCGTCTTTTCTTTTTTCTTCTGTGACACGACAGGGGAAAGATGGGGCCCTTTTGTTTCGTTGTCTACCTTATCTTGAATGATACCATCAATACAAAATTAAATAGAATATAACGATTATCATGAAAGAGGGGATGACAATGGCAAAAACGGAAATGCGGGTGAACGGCGAGCGGCTGCTCGCGCGCCTGCAGGCACTGGCGGCTATCGGCGCCAATGCCCATGGCGGTATTGACCGCCAGCTCGCGAGCGATGCCGACATCGTGGCGCGGGCCTGGCTAGCGCACTGCTGGGAGCAGGAGCTCGGCCTCACGGTGCGCACGGACGCCGTGCTCAACCTCTGGGGCGAGGGTGCAGCGGGCACGGAGCTGGGGCTGAAGCCGCTTATCATCGGTTCGCATCACGACACGGTGCCGAACGGCGGCCGTTTCGACGGCGCGCTCGGTGTGCTCATGGCGACGGAGGCGCTGCAGAGCCTGCAGGAGCAGGGCATAAGGCTCCGTCATCCCGTCTGGCTGCTCTCGTTCGCGGGCGAGGAGCCGAACGACTTCCGTATTTCGACGTTTGGCTCCAAGGTGCTCTGCGGGCGGCTGACCAGCGCGGATATCGCCAAATTAAAACACCGCAACACGGGCGAGACGCTCCCGGCGGCCATCGACCGTATGGGCGGTGACGCGTCGGCTATCGATTGTGCGCGGCTTGCGCCTGGCTGTTTCGCCGGCTTTATGGAGTGCCATATCGAGCAGGGGCGGCGACTCATCGATGCGGGCGAGACGGCGGCTGCTGTCTCCTGCATTACGGGCATCTACCGCGAGGTTATCACCGTTGCGGGCGAGGCTAACCATGCGGGGACGACGCTCTATAAAGACAGGCGCGACGCTCTGGCGGCAGCGGCGGAGGTGGTGCTGGCGGTGGAAAGCCTCATGAAAGACCCCGCGCTCGCTGGTGTGGCCGCGACCATCGGCCATATCGAGGTCAGCCCGAATGCGTCGAACATCGTGCCGGGGGCGGTCACGGTGTCGCTCGACCTGCGCACGGCGGATCCTGCGCTGCGCCGACAGGCGCTTACACGGCTGGGCACGGCTGTCGAGGAGATTGCTGCGCGGCGGCAGGTCAAGATTACGCGCACGCTGAACCTCGACCAGCCGGAGATGCCCATGGATGCGACCGTGCGCACGGCCATTCATGATGCCTGTGTGGAGGCGGGGCAGCGGGACCAGGTGCTCGTGAGCATGGCAGGGCACGACGCCGCAAACATGGCGCGCCTTGGCCCGGCGGGCATGCTCTTCATCGCGAGTGTGGACGGCTATAGCCATTGCCCACAGGAATTCAGCCGCGATACGGATGTCGTCGCGGGCGCCAACATCTTTTTGCGGGCGTTGTGCTTGTTGGATAGGAGGCTGGACGGATGAATGTGAAAATTATTGCGCCGGAAATCTGCCTGCTGGAGAAAGGACCGGCCTATCAGGCGGGTGTGGCCGTTGGTGCGGGGAAAATCCTCGCGGCGGGTCCGCTCGCCGAGCTGCAGGAGGCCTACCCCGACGCCATGGTGGAGAACTGGGAACACGAAGTGCTCATGCCGGGCACGGTCAACGCGCACAACCACAGTTTCCAGAGTCTGCTGCGCGGTATCGCGGCCGACCGGCCATTCCTAGAGTGGCGCGACGAGTCACTCTACAAGTATTCGCCGAAAATGCGCTGCCGCGACATCTATACGGGCGCACTGTTCGCCTTTGCTGAGATGATGAAATGCGGCGTCACGACCGTCTGCGATTTCTTTTATTTGCACAACGAGGGTACGGCGGGCGACGAAGCCGTCATCCAGGCCGCGCACGACCTTGGCATCCGTCTTGTGCTCGCGCGCACGATGTACGACTGGAATGGCGCACCGGCTGGCTACGTCGAGAGCATTCAGGATGCCTACAACAACACGAAGCGCCTCATGCAGAAATACCGCGGCGGCATGACGAAGGTCATCCCCGCGCCGCATAGCCTGCACGCGGCCACACCAGAGATGGTGCAGGCCGGCGCCTCACTCGCGCGGGAGTTTGGCACGCCGTTCCACATTCACGTAGCGGAGGAACGCTTCGAGGTGGAACAGGTCAAGGAGAAGTTCGGCACGACGCCGCTCAGGTTTCTCGACCGGCTCAGCGTCGTGAACGACGCGATGAAAATCATCCACGGCGTTTGGCTGGACGCGGAGGAAATCGCGCTACTCGGCGCGCAGGGCGGCAGCCTCATCTACTGCCCATCGAGCAATATGTTCCTCGCCGACGGCATCACGGACATACCCGCGTATCTCAAAGCGGGCGTGCCCATTGCGCTCGGCAGCGACGGTGCCTGCGGCAATAACCGCATCAGCGTGCTGGAGGAGATGCGCATGGTCTCTATCCTGCAAAAGGCCAAGACGTGCGACGCACTCTGCGTGAACTATCATGACGCGTACCGCATGGGCACGCTGAACGGCGGCCGCGTGCTGGACGAGCCCATCGGGCGCCTGCTGCCGGACTACTACGCCGACTTTATCGGCATCGGTCTCGACGACCTCTCCATGCAGCCACTGAGTAAAGGCGGGCAACTGCTGCCGAACATCGTCTACTCGCTGCAGCCCACGGCCATCCGCCACGTCGTCGTCAATGGCAAGACCGTGCTGTACGGCGGTCAGTTCACGCAGATAGACACGAGCGAGCTCCTAGCGCGCATCCGCGAGACCATGAATTATCTGGAGTCCTGATTGGTTTAGAAAGGAAGTTTTATCATGAGTAAGCAGCTTTTCGCCATTGATCCTATCAAAGAATTGCCTCCCATGCCGGAATTCGTGCCGGGAATCCGCCGGGCACCGTCGCGCGGTTTCCACCTGACGCCGGCGCAGACGAAGACGGCACTGAAAAACGCCCTGCGCTACGTGGATTCGAGCCTGCATGAAAAACTTATCCCCGAGTTCCTGCATGAGCTCACGACATACGGCCGCATCTACGGCTATCGTTTCCGCCCCGCAGGCCGCATCTACGGCAAGCCTATTGATGAATATAAAGGTAACTGCATTGAGGGAAAGGCGTTCCAGGTCATGATCGACAACAACCTGGACTTCGAGGTCGCGCTTTATCCCTATGAGCTCGTCACGTACGGCGAGACGGGCAGCGTCTGCCAGAACTGGATGCAGTACCGCCTCATCAAAAAGTACCTCGAAATCATGACGGACCACCAGACGCTCGTCGTGGAGTCCGGCAACCCACTCGGCCTGTTCAAGTCGAAGCCGACGGCGCCACGCGTCATCATCACGAACGCACTCATGGTCGGTGAGTTCGACAACCAGAAAGACTGGGAAATCGCCGAGGAAATGGGCGTCGCGAACTACGGGCAGATGACAGCGGGCGGCTGGATGTACATCGGTCCGCAGGGCATCGTGCACGGAACGTACAACACGCTGCTGAACGCGGGTCGCAAGCATCTCGGTGTGCCAAAGGACGGCGACCTCGCGGGTCATCTGTTCGTGAGCTCCGGCCTCGGCGGCATGAGTGGTGCGCAGCCGAAGGCGGCGGAAATCGCGGGTGCCGTGGGCATCATCGCCGAGGTAGATCAGTCGCGCATCGAGACGCGCCTGAGTCAGGGCTGGGTGCATGAGAGCTCCGACGATCTCGACCACGTCTTTGACGTGGCCAAGGCACATTTACAGGCGAAAACGCCGGTCTCCATCGCTTATCATGGCAACATCGTTGACCTGCTGGAGTACATCGTGGCGCACGATATCCACGTCGACCTCATGAGCGATCAGACGTCCTGCCACGCGGCTTACGACGGCGGCTATTGCCCGCAGGGCCTGACGTTTGAGGAGCGCACGAAAATGCTCGCGGATGACCGCCCGCATTTCATCGAGCTCGTGAACAAGAGCTTGCGCCACCACTATGAACTCATCCGTAAGTGCGTCGGAAAAGGCACGTTCTTCTTCGACTACGGAAATTCGTTCCTGAAGTCCGTCTACGATGCGGGTGTAAAGGAGCTCTCGAAGAACGGTGTCGATGACAAAGATGGCTTTATCCTGCCGTCCTACGTCGAGGATATCATGGGTCCGGAGCTCTTTGACTACGGATATGGCCCGTTCCGCTGGGTCTGCCTGAGCGGCAAGCATTCGGACCTGCTGAAGACGGATAAGGCGGCCATGAGCTGCATTGACCCGGACCGCCGCTATCAGGATCGCGACAACTACAACTGGGTGCGCGATGCCGACAAGAACAACCTCGTCGTGGGCACACAGGCGCGTATCCTCTATCAGGATGCCGAGGGACGTATCCGCATCGCGCTGAAGTTCAACGAGCTCGTGCGCGAGGGCAAAATCGGCCCCGTCATGATGGGACGCGATCACCACGATGTCAGCGGTACGGACTCGCCGTTCCGCGAGACCGCCAACATCAAGGACGGCTCGAACGTCATGGCCGATATGGCTGTGCAATGCTACGTCGGCAACGCGGCGCGCGGCATGAGCCTGTGCGCGCTACACAACGGCGGTGGCGTCGGCATCGGCAAGTCGATCAATGGTGGATTTGGCCTTGTGCTGGACGGCAGTGAGCGCGTGGACAACATCATCAAGAGCGCCCTGCTCTGGGATGTCATGAGCGGCGTCGCGCGTCGTAGCTGGGCGCGCAACGAGCACTCCATGGAGACCGTGCACCAGTACAACGAGGACTACGCGGCCGAGAGCCACATCACGGAGCCCTGCCTCGCGGACGATGCGCTCGTAGGCAGCGCCGTGGATGCTTACTTTGCGAAGTAAAGGTGACATCATGGAGAATAAAATTATCCGGCACCTGAGTCAGGTGGCGACGCCGCGCGGCACGACGGCACGGCGCGGGCGCGCCATGAATCAGCTGGAGATTTACGGCGACGCGGCCATCTGGATACACGGTGACAGCATTATGGGCGTGGGCAGCGACGCAGACATCAGCCGTCAGCTACAGCTGCGCCACGTGCAAGCCGAAGAAATTGACGGGCGCGGTCTCTGCGCCGTTCCGGGTTTTGTCGACCCGCATACGCATTTTCTCTTTGCGGGTACGCGGGCACGCGAGTTCGACGACCGTCTCGCTGGTGTGCCTTATCTGACGCTGCTGCAGCGCGGCGGTGGTATCGTGAGTACGATGCAGGCCACGCGGCAGGCTTCCGAGGAGGAGCTCTACGCGCTCGGCGTGCATACGCTCCGGGAGATGCTCGCACTCGGCGTGACGACGGTGGAGGGCAAGAGCGGCTACGGGCTCGACTGTGCAACGGAGCTCAGATTGCTGCGCGTCATGCAGCAGCTCGACCACGATTTGCCCGTCAGCGTCGTGAATACCTATCTCGGGGCGCACGCCGTGCCGCCCGAGTACAAAGACCACCCTGACGACTATGTGGACTTTATCATCGGGCGCGTGCTGCCGCAGGTGGCGGCGGAGCACCTCGCCGAGTTCGTCGACGTGTTCTGCGAGACGGGCGTGTTCACGAACGCGCAGAGTGAGCGCATCCTGCAGGCGGCGCGGCAGCACGGCCTTGCGCTGAAGCTTCACGCCGACGAGATGAGCTCGACGGGCGGCGCGGGCCTCGCCTGCCGCATGGGCGCTGTCTCGGCTGACCACCTGCTGTCCATCAGTGATGTCGATATCGAGGCGTTGGCGAACAGTGAAACCGTGGCCGTGCTGCTCCCAGCCACGGCGTTCTGCATGCGCAAAAATTATGCCCCGGCGCGCCGGATGATCGAGGCAGGCGCGGCTGTGGCGCTCGCGAGCGATTACAATCCCGGCAGCTGCTATACGTACTCCGTACCGCTCATCCTCGGGCTCGCGGTTATTGCGATGAAGATGACGACAGCCGAGGCGCTCACGGCCATGACGCTCAATGCAGCAGCTGCCGTGCACCAAGCGGATCAGATTGGCAGTCTTGAACCGGGAAAGAAGGCGGATGTCGTATTGCTCGATGCAGAAGATTATCGGTTCCTTGTTTATCAGACGGGAATCAATCTTGTATCGTCCGTCTATGTAGATGGCCATTTGGTTTACGAAAAATAGAAAGCATATCGATATTCCATGTATCTTTGTATTTATGTATACATTTGGAATATACAGAATATCGTATTGACAAGACGAGCAGAAAGTGATACTTTAGGAACATCGAAAGACAAAGAAGTCTGGACTGCGAAAAAAGCAGTTCAGGCTTCTTTTTTTAGAAAGGCTTTGATTGTTTCATCAACTAAAGGATTTGTGAATAAAAGAATCAAGAAGAAAGGATGTTGATTGAATGATTTATCTGGATGGCAAATCGCTGACACTTCCCGATGTCGTGCGTGTAGCACGTGGCGGCGAGAAGGCTGCGCTCAGTGAGGCGGGAATCGAACAGATCAGAAAAAGCCGCGCCATTGTCGACAAGATTCTCGAGGAAGAGCGTCCGGTCTATGGGGTATCGACGGGCTTTGGTGATTTCAGCAAGGTATTTATTCAGAAAGAGGACCGGGCAAAACTGCAACGCAATCTTATTCTGAGCCATGCGACGGGCGTGGGGGATCCGCTTCCCGATGAGGTAGTCCGTGCGGCGATGCTGCTGCGGGCAAATTCCCTGGCACGCGGCTATTCGGGAATCCGGCTCGAAACGGAGCAGATGCTGCTCACGATGCTGAATGAGCGGATCACGCCGATTATTCCGTGTAAAGGATCGGTTGGTGCAAGTGGGGATCTCGCTCCGCTTTCCCATATGGTGCTGGTTATGCTTGGCGAGGGCGAGGCGGTTGTGGATGGAAAACGCATGAGCGGGGCGGAAGCACTCGCGGCGCGTCATCTGGAACCTATTACATTGAGCGGAAAAGAGGGACTGGCGCTCATCAATGGCACACAGATCATGACGGCCGTCGGCTGCATGGTATGGGATCGTGCCGTGAACCTCATGAAGGCATCGGATGTTATCGCGGCGTTGAGTCTGGAGGCATTGCGCGGAACGCGCACGGCGTTTGACCGACGCATTACGGAGGTTCGTCCGTACCCGGGGCAGATGGCGACGACGGAGAATTTGCTCGCCTTGACAGAGGATAGTGAGATTATCGCTTCACACAAGAACTGCAGCAAGGTGCAGGATGCCTACTCCCTGCGCTGTGTGCCGCAGGTGCACGGTGCATCCAAAGAGGCACTCGCCCAGGTGGCAAGAACGCTGTCCATCGAAATCAACGCGGTTACGGATAACCCCATCATCATGCCGGATACCGGCGAAGCCATTTCCGGCGGCAACTTCCACGGCCAGCCGATCGCGCTCGTCATGGATTATTTAAAACTGGCCATCCACGAACTGGGCAACATTTCGGAGCGCCGCACGAACCGGCTGCTCGATATGCATCTCAGCGATCTCCCGGCTTTTCTCACGGCTTTTCCCGGCGTGGATTCCGGTCTGATGATTACGCAGTATGTGGCAGCAGCACTGGTTTCGGAGGATAAGGTACTCGTGCATCCCGCGAGCGCCGATTCGATCCCGACTTCCGCTAACCAGGAGGATCATGTGAGTATGGGCACGATTGCTGCGCGTCAGGCGAGCGAGATCCTCGAGAATGTTACGAATGTACTCGCCATCGAAATGATGGCGGCGGCACAGGGAATCGACTTCCTGGATCCGCTGAAACCCGGCAGGGGGACGGCGGCTGCGCATGCCTGCATCCGGACGATCCTGCCGCATCTCGACAAGGACCGCTGGTTATCGCCGGAGATCCATCGGATGCATGATTTGATCCAAAACGGTCAGCTTGTGGCTGCGGCTGAAAAGGCCGTCGGTCCACTGAATATATAATTTTCCCTTTGATTAGGAGGAATAAGACATGAAAATGAAACGACTTATGGCAATCGGTGCAGTACTTACTTTTGCTTTGGCGGCCTTTACGGGCTGCGGCGGTCAGCAGCAGGCGGCGAGCAGCAGTGCGAGCTCGTCGAGCGGCGCGGGCAAGGCCATTGTCGTCGGTCTCGACGATAACTACCCGCCGATGGGTTTCAAGGACGACAGCGGAGAAATCACCGGTTTCGATATCGACGTGGCCAAAGAGGCCGCGAAGCGTCTGGGTCGCGATGTGGAGTTCAAGGCCATCGACTGGGACAGCAAGGAAGCCGAGCTGAAGAGCGGCCGCGTGGACGTGCTCTGGAACGGCCTTGACATCACGGAGAAGCGCAAGGAAAACATGCTGTTCTCCGACCCGTACATGGATAACCGTCAGGTTGTCTTCGTGCGCAAGGGCGATGACATGGGTATCAAGACGGAGGCTGACCTCAAAGGCAAGGTCGTCGGCACGCAGAGCGGTGGTACGACCGAGGAGTACTACGACGGCAACGCCGAGGCCAAGAATGGCCTGAAAGAGCTCAAGAAGTATCAGGACTACATCTCCGCGTTCATGGATCTCGAGAACGGCCGCGTTGATGCCGTGGTCTCCGATGAAATCACAGGCCGCTACTACATGAGCAAGCACGGTGACAAGCTGGCGGCGCTCGACATCGTCGTCGGTCCGGTCAGCCAGTTCGGCATCGGTTTCCGCAAGGACGATACGGCGCTGAAGGATGAGGTACAGAAGGTCATCGATGAGATGGTCAAGGATGGCACGATGGCCAAGATTTCCGAGAAATGGTTCGGCAAGGATATCACGCTGAAGAAATAATTCTACCTGGAGGAGAAAGAGGCGGGGCAGATGGCTCATTTAATGGATATGGTGCTGCAAATGCTGGCCGGCACGCAGGTCACGCTGGAAATTTTCCTGCTGACGTTCGTGCTCGTGCTGCCACTCGGGCTGCTCGCAGCGCTCGGACGTATCTCCAGCTGGCGGCTGGTAAACGGCGTACTGGAGTTTTACATATGGATTATGCGCGGCACGCCGCTCATGCTGCAGCTCCTGTTCGTCTACTTCGCCCTGCCGATGATTGGCATCAAACTGCCAGATATCGCGGCGGCGCTCCTGGCCTTTACGCTCAACTACACGGCGTACTTTGCGGAGATTTTCCGCGCAGGCATTCAGGCCGTGCCGAAAGGCCAGTACGAAGCGGCGCACATGCTGGGTATGACGCGCACGCAGACGATGTGGCGCATCGTCATCCCGCAGATGATCCGCAACGTGCTGCCGCCGATGAGCAACGAGACGATCAACCTCGTCAAGGATACGTCGCTCATCTACATCTTGGCTATGAACGATTTGCTGCGCGTGGCGCGCAGTATTGTGCAGCGCGAGTTTGATATGACACCGTTTGTCGTGGCCGCTGTGTTCTACCTGGCCATGACGCTCGTGCTGACTTGGGGCTTCAAGCGCCTCGAGCGGCATTACGGCCGTTACGTGCAGTGAGGAGGGTGAGGTTATGTCGTTACTCATGCGTAAAGCGTCTGCGCAGGCGCAACCGACGAACGCGGCGCACATGGTCTACATGATGAATATCCGCAAAGCCTACAATGGCAAGCCAGTACTCAAGGACATCAACCTGACCGTGGAAAAAGGCGACGTGCTCGCGATTATCGGGCCGAGCGGCTCGGGCAAATCAACGCTCTTGCGCTGTCTCTGTCACCTCGAAAGCATAGACGACGGCTATATTGGCGTCGTGGGCCGCACGTATGCGAGTCAGGACGACGTGGGCACTGTCTCCTATGTAGAGGGGCGCAATGAGCGCGAAATCCTCAGCCACATGGGCATGGTGTTCCAGCAGTTCAACCTGTTCCCGCACATGACGGTGCTCGAGAACCTCATGGAGGCGCCCGTACACGTCAAGAAAATGCCCAAGGCCGAAGCGCAGACGGTGGCCATGAACATGCTCACGAAAGTGGGCCTTGCTGATCACCGTGACGCCTACCCGGCACAGCTCTCGGGCGGTCAACAGCAGCGCGTGGCCATCGCGCGGGCGCTGTGCATGCATCCCGATATCATGCTGTTCGACGAGCCGACGTCGGCGCTGGATCCGGAGCTCACAGGCGAGGTACTGCGCACGATGCGCCAACTCGCCGACGAGCACATGACGATGCTCGTCGTCACGCATGAGATGCAGTTTGCCCGTGAGGTCGCGAGCCAGGTTATGTTTATGGCCGATGGCGTTGTCGTCGAAAAGGGAACGCCGGATCAGATTTTCGACCATCCCCGGGAAGCGCGTACGAAAGCCTTCCTTAGCAATCGACTCTGATGGTTTGCCTATTCCCTTTGAAATTTTTCCTCTGTCCTGTTATAGTAGGGGCAGAGGTTTTTTGTGCCGAATGGAAGGCAGAAAGGGAGGAAAAAATGAAATTCAAGTTTGCTCATAACAACTTCAACGTACTCGATTTGGAGAAGAGCCTGAAGTTTTATCAGGAAGCGCTCGGCTTTCAGGAGTCGCACCGCCTGGAGATGCCGGATTTTACCCTTGTATATCTCAGTGATGGCGGTCAGACGCCGCACGAGCTGGAGCTCACGTGGCTGAAGGGACGCACGAAGCCATACGATCTCGGCGAGGATGAGTTCCACCTGGCCGTCACGGTGGACGATATCACTGCGGCGCACAAGCATCACGAGGAGATGGGCTGCATCTGCTACGAGAATCCGGCCATGGGAATCTACTTTATCCATGATCCCGATAACTACTGGATTGAGATCCTGCCGCAGAAGTAAAGCTCTGTGATTTTTTATCCATGTTTTCATGTATGCCTGTATACATTGTTTCGTGGCGTTGACATGTGACCCAAAGTATACTATACTTTAAGCCATCAGATAGAGGCAACGAAGCCCCAGCGAATCCGGTACCAGATTCGTGGGGCTTTTTCTGTTCTCAGAAGTCTCTCTGATTGTCTGTCAAAAGCTGAAAGGACAAAGGCGTCCTGCACTGCGGCGATTTCTTTTCGAGGAGATCGCCGGGAGCAGGGCGCCTTTTCTGTTCAGCAGAAATCATTATTCTTCCTAAAATACGTACATGTGAAAGGATGGTTCCCTATGATCGATTCGGGCGATACCGCGTGGGTGCTCATCAGTGCAGCCCTCGTCTTTATCATGACACCTGGTCTTGGATTCTTCTACGGCGGCATGGTTCGCAGCAAGAACGTACTCACGACCATTATGCAGAGTTTCTTCATCGTCGCGATGATTTCCGTGGAATGGGTGCTCCTCGGTTACGCGATGACCTTCGGTACCGATATCAACGGTTTTATCGGTGCTCTCGATAAGGTCGGCCTCGCGGGCGTCGGCATGAACGTGATCGAAAATGGCACGATCCCGGAGCTCGCTTTTGTGGCTTTCCAGTGCATGTTCGCCGTCATCACGCCGGCGCTCATCACGGGTGCTTTCGCTGAGCGCGTGAAGTTCGCCGGATTTACGTTCTTTATCCTGCTCTGGGCGATCTTCATTTATAACCCGATGGCTCACTGGGTATGGGGCGGCGGTTTCCTCGCCCAGCTCGGTGCACTGGACTTCGCAGGCGGCCTCGTCATCCACATCCTTTCCGGTGTCTCCGGTCTCACGATCTGCCTGCTGCTCGGCCATCGCCGTGGCTATGGCAAGCTTGCTATGATTCCGCATAACGTGCCGATGATCGTACTCGGCGCAACGCTTCTCTGGTTTGGCTGGTTCGGCTTCAATGCGGGCAGCGCACTCGGTGCCAATGCCCTGGCAGCAAATGCTTTCGTCGCTACGCAGGCAGCGGCAGCCGCAGCTACGGTGGCCTGGGTCGTTGTCGAGTGGCGTGTCACGGGTAAGCCGACCGTGCTCGGTGCAGCTTCCGGCTGTATCGCCGGCCTCGTCGCAATCACGCCGGCAGCCGGTTTCGTTGCTCCGCTTCCTTCCGTGATCATCGGCGCTGTCGGTGGCGTCATCTGCTATTTCGCTGTCTCGGTTCTCAAAGTCAAGCTCGGTTACGATGATTCGCTCGATGCTTTTGGTATCCATGGTATCGGCGGTACCTGGGGCTCCATCGCCACGGGTCTCTGGGCTACGACGGCCGTCAATCCGGATGGCGCAAACGGCCTGTTCTACGGCGAGACGCATCTGCTCTTTGCCCAGGTGGTTTCCGTCATCGTTGCTTATGCACTGGGCATCGTGGGTTCCTACATTTTGTTCAAGATCGTCAACCACTTCACGGCGATGCGTGCCGATGAGGCAGAGGAAATCAGCGGTCTCGATGTCGTGGAGCATGGTGAGCGCGGCTATGCACGTTCCGTTCTCACGGGCAGCCCGCTGGCAGGAAGTCTCGAGTCCTCTGACGAAATGTTAGCACAGACGGTGATGGGACTGAATCCAGAGAAAGGTTGATGAAGCATTATGTCACTGACAAAAATTGAAATCATTACCCGCTCCAGCAAGCTCGATGAGCTCAAGGACGCTCTCAACAGCATCGGCGTGCTCGGCATGACGGTCAGCCAGGTCTTTGGCTGTGGCCTGCAGAAAGGCCATCAGGAGGTCTACCGCGGCCGTACCTATGACATCAATCTCGTACCGAAGATCAAAGTCGAGACGATTGTCTGCGAGATTCCTGTCGAAAAGGTCCTCGAGACGGCACAGAAGGTCCTGCGCACGGGCCAGTTCGGCGATGGTAAGATCTTCGTCATCCCGCTCAGCGATGCCGTGCGCATCCGCACAGGCCAGCGCGGCGAGGATGCCATCAAGGATATCCCGGGGGAGAAGCCGCAGCGCTGATCCCTTCCCCCATACCCCTTTCTTTCGGTCTCTCTCCTGTCAGCATGATGGGAGGGAGGCCTTTTTTATGGGCTTTTGCAGATTTCGGCATTGGGAGAGAAAAATCTTTTTTTCAGGCAGGGATTTACGCATTCCATCGCGAACAAGTTAATATCAGGGCTAATAGTATCCTCATGACGGAAACGCGAGGGTGTTCCGCGTGGGGTAACGGAAATAAAGAGAAGCAGGTGAGCATTTGTGGAAAAGGTCAAAGTAATGATCGTAGACGATTCGAAGGTCAGTCGTGCGATGTTGAAAGGGAGCCTGTCCAAAACCAATTTTGAAGTGGTTGCCATGGCAAAAAATGCTGCGGAAGCCGTGCAGATGTACGAGCAGTTCAATCCAGCCGTCGTGACGATGGATATGAATCTGCCGGATGCAGACGGCATCGAATGCAGCCAGCGCATCCATCAGATCGATCCGGACGCCAAGATCGTCATGATCAGTGCGATGAAGGATGCCAGCCTTGTGGCGCGGGGCCGCGATGCCGGGATCAGCGCGTTCTTGCAGAAGCCGGTCAGCATGAATGACCTCATCGATACGCTGATGATTCTCTGCCAAAACAAGGCAGGCAAGGTGGCTGTGCTTCGCGAATCGTATGCCAAGCCGTTCCTGCGCGCTCTGCAGCAGGGCCTGTTCAGCCTCGTCGGCGTGCACAGCGAGACGACGCTCGAGCTGGATGACCGCCGTTTTGTCGATGTCAGCGGCGTGGCCGTTATCATCGGCCTTACGGGCTATCCGGTCGGCCGTGCCATCGTCTACATGGGCGAGGATACGATGAAGAAATTCTGCATGATTATGCTTGACAAGGATAGTCTCGAGGATGTCACGGAGGATGAAGCCAGCGACTCGGTCGAGGAGGCGGCAAACATCATTGTGGGCCGCGGTGTCTCGAATATCAACGATGTATTCAAGGATAAGGAAATCCGCATTACGCCTCCGGGCACGATCTGCGGTACGGATATCCGTATCGCCAGCCCGAAGCTGACGACTTTCCGCATCACCGCGAAGACCAGGATCGGTGACATCAATATGAATATCGGTTTTGCGGAAGGAGAATGATACGATGGATGCAAAATTAGTCAATCCTTTCGTTGACGCTTTCACGACCGTCATGCCGCAGATGGGATTCCCGCCTCCACAGCGGGCGAATATGGGCGTGCGCGATCAGAACGTAAAGGGCCTGGGCGTGTCTGTCATCGTAGGCTTTACGAAACAGCTGCGTGGCAATGTCGTCTATAACATGGACATCGAGACGGCGAAATTCATCGCTTCGACCATGATGATGGGCATGCCGGTAGCGGAGTTCGATGCGATGGCACAGAGCGCGATTTCAGAAATGAGTAATATGCTGACGGCGAATGCGGCGACGAACCTGACGGGAATGGGGCTCGAAGTCGATATCTCGACGCCGTCGCTCTCCATCGGTAATTCGTTCCAGGTGAAGATTGCCGATGGGAAATATTTATCGGTGGATATGGATCTGGGGGGCCATACCGTCGAGATCGATATTGCCGTCGATCAGTCGTAATCAGGAAATATGGGGAAAAATTGAGGATAGGATGGATAGGATGTTCAGGGGGATTGAGATGATAAGAGAGTAAGGGAGGAATGGCTCTATGAAAATGAATAGTTTGAGGACGAAGTTCCTTGCCGGTTTCCTGCCCCTTCTTGTGGGCAGTTTTGCCGTGTTTTTTGCCATCAGCTACTATATGTCGAGTTCGGCACTGTTCCGCGATGTGGATCAGTTATCGATGCAGATCGGGCAGACGACGGCAGCCAGCATTGAACGGGATTTCCAGGGCAATGAAATCATGCTCGAAGCCCTTTCCAGGGATAATGCTATTGTCCATGGTACGCATGAGCAGCGCCTGGCTGTGCTTCAGGAGGTGCAGCAGGCGCACCCGGGAAACTTCACGATGGTCGCGTTCATGGACCTCAACGGTCAGGCGTTCAACGAGAAGGATAAGGCCATGGACCGCGCGAGCCGCGAATATTTCAAGGCGGTCAAGAATACGAAGAAGCCGTATATGACGGGGCCGTCCGTATCGGGGACGAGTGGGAAGCTCATCACGATTATCTGCTATCCGGTCCTCGATAATGGCGAGCTCGTCGGTATGGTCTATGGCACGAAGGAACTGGACGCCATTTCCGATATGGTCGGCCAGATCAAGTTTATGGAAACCGGACGTGTTTTCGTCGCCGATCAGGGCGGTATCGTACTCGCCTATGCGCAGAGCCCGGAGGATGTCGGAAAGCTTGACCTCACGAAGACGCAGCAGGAAAGCAAGACCATCGACAAGGCTCTCGTAGAGGGCTTTACGGAGGCCATGGAGCAGGGCAGGCAGGTCCAGAAGGATTATAGGACGTCCGCAGGCGTAGACTCGCAGGCGATCATGACGCCGATTCATCTGGCCAACCGCAACTGGGTAGCCGTGTCGGTTGCACCGAAATCGGAAATCCGTGCCGACGCCTACCGGCTCATCAAGGTGATGTCTGTCGTTGGCATCATCATGATCCTCGGTATTGCTGCGGTTATCTGGTATGTTGGCAAGCTGATGTGCGATCCGGTTGTTGCTCTGCGCGATGAGTGCAAATTCCTCACCAGCGGGGATTTGCGCCATCGCGACATGGACATGGATCGCAACGATGAGCTCGGAGAGCTCGCACATGGTTTTGCCGAGATGCGCGGCACGATCCGCCGCCTGATCACGGAGATTTCCAAGAATGCGCAGAAGGTTTCCGCCTCGGCAGAGGAGCTGACGGCAGCATCGCATCAGACGGCAGACGCCTCGACGCATGTCGCACAGACGATGATCGACATGACGGAAGGCATGTCGAGACAGTCCGAGGCAGCGACGAATGCGGAACAGGCTGCCCAAAATATCGCTGAGAAGTCGGAGAATGTCTCGAACAACTCGCAGGCACTCGCAGCGGTTACGGGCATGACGGTCGACAGCGTCCAGCTGGGCCACGATTCTATCGGCGATGTGGTCAAGGCTATGGATCGCATCAGCCAGAGTACCGAGACGGTCAAGCAGGTGGTCAATAAGCTCGACACAAACTCCGAAAAGATCGGCGAAATCATCGGCATGATTTCGAATATCGCGGAGCAGACGAACCTGCTCGCGCTCAACGCCGCTATCGAGGCAGCGCGTGCTGGTGAGGCCGGCCGCGGTTTTGCCGTCGTTGCGGATGAGGTCCGCAAGCTTGCCGAGGAGAGTGCTGCATCGACGCAGCAGATCGCAGAGCTCGTGACGACCATCCAGACGGATGTGCAGGATGCCGTTGCGGCGAGCGAGGAGAGCGTCGGCAATGTCCAGGAAAGCCGCAGCTCCGTACAGCACGCCGATGAGATCTTCGAGTCGATCCGCGTTTCGATCCAGGCGCTTTCTGAGGGCGTCAATGACGTTTCAAGACTCATGGGAGAGGTCGCCGAGGACACGCAGCAGACGAAGCAGGCGGTCAACGAGATCAAGTCTATCAGTGAGCATAATGCCGAGCAGGCTCAGTCCGTCTCGGCAACGACGGAGGAGCAGTCGGCATCGAGTGAGGAAATCGCTTCGGCGACGAACGAACTCGCTAAGCAGGCGATGAATCTGCAGGAAGAAGTCTCGAACTTCCAGATTTGATGGTTACAGGTATATATAGGCATCGCTTTCGGGCGGTGCCTTTTTTGTGCGCTGGGAAATTTTTAGTAAAATTCCTGTTGGCAAAAGGGCATGGCTTCGTTATAATAGAAACAGTATTGATTTTTTCAGGAGGGGGCAGAATCTTGGCAGAGATGCATCGTGTAATCGTGCGCGTTACGGGCTCGCAGCGGGATGAGAGCGGCGAGCAGGATACCATCCGCATGATGGCGGAAGGGCGTCACTATTTCCGCAATGGAAAGCATTATGTGCTCTACGATGAAAAGGACCTTACCGGTGAGAAGGGGGATAAGACCTCCACCGTGCTGAAGATTGGTCCGGAGAGCGTGACGCTCCTGCGCCAGGGCGCGGTTGTCCAGCGCCAGCATTTCGCTGAGGGAGAGGAGAGCAAGGGAGACTACCAGACTCCATATGGTACGCTCCAGCTTTCTTTCCACACGGACAAGCTCGATATCGACTACGGCACGGTTGCCGGTACCGTCGATGTCGGGTTTGCCCTGGCGGTGAATGGGCAGCATCGGAGTGACAACACGCTGCATATCGAGGTCACGAGTGCCCCGGAGGACAAGCATAAGCTGAATTGACTGAAATGAAATCAGGGAGGAACGATTTCTTGGATATCAAAGATACACTGACGGCTGCCATTGAAGAAGCCGCCAAGAAGGCCATTGCCGACGGCGTATTCCCCGAGGGCGAGCTCGCAAGCGTTGAGCTTTCCGTTCCGCCGAAGAAGGAGTTCGGTGATTTTGCCACGAACTTCGCCATGCAGTCGGCGCGCGTGTTCCACCAGAACCCGCGCAAGATTGCAGAGGAGCTCGCATCCCGCATCCAGGGGGACTGGCTCGATCATACGCAGATCGCGGGGCCGGGTTTCCTGAACTTTTACCTGAAGGGCGATGTGCTCTACGATTCGTTCCGTAAGATTTTTGAGGCGGGCGCTTCGTTCGGGCAGCTGCCAAAGAAGGATGCCCCGAAGATCCAGGTCGAGTACGTCAGCGCCAACCCGACGGGACCGCTGCATGTCGGTCACGGCCGCGGTGCGGCGGCGGGCTCTGCGCTCGTGAACCTGCTGCGCGCGGCGGGCTATCCGGTGCAGAGCGAGTACTACATCAACGACGCGGGCAACCAGATGAATATCCTTGCCCAGTCGGTGAATGCACGCTATCTCGAGCTTCTGGGCAAAGAGGTAGAGTTCCCGGAGAATGGCTATCATGGCGAGGATATCAAGGTTACAGCTCAGCGCATCATCGATAAGGACGGCGACAAGTACCTGTCGATGAGCGAAGAAGAACGCCTCGAGGTGTTCAAGGATCTCGCCTATCACGAGAAACTCGCGATTCTCAAGGAGGACCTCGAGAAGTTCAATGTGACGTTCGATAAATGGTTCAGTGAGCGCACGCTGCATCCGGAGGCGGTCAAGAAAGCCGTCACGATCCTGCAGGACAATGGGAACATCTATGAAAAAGAGGGTGCCCTCTGGCTGAAATCTACGGCTTACGGCGATGATAAGGATCGTGTCGTCATCCGTGATAACGGTGTGCCAACGTATCTCGCTGCCGATATCGCCTACCACCACAATAAATACGAGCGCGGGTTCGACCGCCTCATCAATATCTGGGGCGCGGATCATCACGGCTATGTCTGCCGCGTGAAGGCAGCCATGGAGGCGCTCGGCCACGATCCAGAGAAACTCACGGTGCTGCTCCTGCAGATGGTCGCGCTCTACCGCAACGGCGAGCTCGTCAAGATGTCAAAGCGTACAGGTCAGAGCGTAACGCTCAACGAGCTCATCGAAGAGGTCGGCACGGATGCGGCCCGCTACTTCTTCCTCATGCGTTCGCTCGACAGCCAGCTGGATTTCGACCTCGATCTCGCCAAGAAGAAGTCGAATGACAACCCGGTCTACTACATCCAGTATGCGCATGCCCGCATCTGCAGCATTTTCCGCCAGGCAGAGGAGACGGGACTGTCCCTCGGCAAAGAGCCGAAACTCAATCTGCTCACGGATGAGTCCGAGGTGGCACTCATCAAGAAGATCGAAGAGTACCCCGAAGTCGTGGAGCGTGCGGCGCGTGATTATGCCCCGCAGCAGATTGCACGCTACAGCTATGAGCTTGCGGCCCTGTTCCACAGCTTCTATAATAAATGCCGCATTATGGGCGTCGGTGAGGACCTCGGCGAGGCACGCCTCGCCCTCGTCACGGTCACGGCGCAGGTCATCCGTCATTCCCTGGGCATCCTCGGCGTTTCCGCCCCGGAGCACATGTGAGATAAGGTTGAAGGGAGATAAATTTCATGGATTTCATCAACAGCTCGGAAGTCGATATCGCCTACTACGTCCTTTCGCAGGCAGGCAAGACGCTGTACTACAAGGATCTCGTGCTCGAGGTCATCGACAAGAAGCATAAGCCGGTTCAGAACCTCTCGGCAGCCATCTCCGAGGTCTATACGCTCATCAACATGGACAGCCGTTTCCACTATGAGGGCGAGGGCCAGTGGGGCCTCACCGAGTGGAATCCGCCCGAGGTGAAGCGCACGCATGCCACTTCGCGTCGCAAGACGGTCAGCAAGGCTGCCGCAAAGGCCAGCAGCGACCGCAAGAAGAAACTCGAGAGCATCCAGGAATAAGCCTATTTCCGTATTGACGCAAGTTCCCTCAGGGGTTAGAATATTCTTCATGTGTGAGAACCAGAAACAGGAGGCAGTTCCATGGCAAAGTATATTTTCGTTACCGGCGGTGTGGTTTCCTCGCTCGGCAAGGGCATCACAGCGGCATCTCTCGGGCGTCTGCTCAAGAGCCGCGGCATCAAGGTAACGATCCAGAAATTCGATCCCTACATCAACATCGATCCGGGTACGATGAGCCCATACCAGCACGGCGAGGTCTTTGTCACGGACGATGGTGCGGAGACCGATCTGGATCTCGGCCATTATGAGCGTTTCATCGACATCAACCTCACGAAGAATTCCAATATCACGACGGGCAAGGTGTATTCGTCTGTCATCGGCAAAGAGCGCCGCGGCGAGTATCTTGGCTCGACCGTGCAGGTCATCCCGCACATCACGAACGAGATCAAGCAGCGAGTCTATGATGTCGGCAAGGCAGATGGCGCGGATGTCGTCATCACGGAAATCGGCGGCACGGTCGGCGATATCGAGAGCCAGCCGTTCCTCGAGGCAATCCGCCAGGTCAAGAAGGAAGTCGGCAGGCATGATACGCTGTACATCCATGTCACGCTGCTGCCGTATATCTCGGCTGCCGGCGAGCTGAAGACGAAGCCGACGCAGCACAGCGTCAAGGAACTGCGTGCCATCGGCATCCATCCGGATATCCTTGTCTGCCGCACGGAGAAGACCATCACGCAGGATATGAAGAACAAGATTGCCATGTTCTGCGACGTCGAGCCTGAGGCGGTTATCGAGAACAAGACGGCCTCGACCATCTACGAAGTTCCTCTCATGATGCAGAAAGAGGGCCTCGATAAGATTGCGCTCGAGAAGCTCAACATGGATTATGGGCCGGCTGACATGAGCGACTGGGAGAAGATGGTCTACAAGATCAATCATCCTGCCAAGAAGGTCAAGGTTGCTGTCGTCGGCAAGTACGTCGAGCTGCCGGATGCTTATATCTCCGTAACGGAGGCGCTGCATCATGGCGGCATCGCAAACGATGCGTATGTCAAGATCCATTGGGTCAATGCAGAGAAAATCGAGGATCCGGAGACGGATCTCGACGAGGTCTTTGTCGGCTGCAAGGGCATTCTCGTGCCGGGCGGCTTCGGTGACCGCGGCGTTGAGGGCAAGATCAAGGCCATCCAGTATGCACGCGAGCACAAAATTCCGTTCCTCGGTCTCTGCCTCGGCATGCAGTGCGCCGTTATCGAGTTCGCGCGCCACGTCTGCGGCATGACCGATGCCAACAGCTCTGAGTTCAATGAAGAGACGACGCATCCGGTCATCGACCTCATGGAGTCGCAGCAGGGCATCGAGAACAAGGGCGGTACGATGCGCCTCGGTTCCTATCCGTGCAAGCTGGCGCTCCATACGCATGCGTATGAGGCCTATGGCCAGACGGATATCGCGGAGCGCCATCGCCACCGCTATGAGTTCAACAACCAGTACCGCCAGGCACTTACGTCAAAGGGACTCGTCATCGCCGGTACACTGCCGGATGACAGCCTCGTTGAGATGATCGAGGTGCAGGATCATCCGTGGTTTGTCGCGACGCAGGCTCATCCGGAGCTGAAATCCCGTCCGAACAACCCGCATCCGCTGTTCCGCGATTTTGTCAAGGCGGCTCTCGCGCAGCAGTGAGATAAAAATCGATAAGAATTATGGTAAGGGAAAGGCATTCTGACAAGCAGGACGTCTTCCCCTTATTTTTTTCAAAGGCAGGAGGAATCCGCGCTGCCGTGGCGAAGTAGTTAAGCAGAAAGAGTGAACGGAAACAGAACCAGAGGAAAGAGGGGAGGGAGAAGAAAATGCTGATAGATACTCTGTGTTCGGCGGCATTCTACTGCCCTGCCTGCGGAAAAGTCCAGCAACGGGATATCCTTCTTTTCGATGGTGGGCAGAAGCATGTTTTCCGTTGCGAAAACTGCGGTCATGAGCTTGCTTCTTTTACCATCCGGCCCAAAGATGGCCTGAAACTGTCGATTCCGTGCGGTGTGTGCCAGGAGGTTTCGGAACATCATTTTTCCTGGCATCAGCTGCGGCGGATGAAGTTCCAGAAGATTTACTGCGAGAAGGATCATTTCGAGCTCGGCTATATCGGGGAATGGCAGACGATTGCTGAGTTCCTGGATTTCAATGCGGCAGAGTATGACGCCCTGCATCCCGAGGAGGGAGAGCAGCTGATCGAGCGGCAGCAGTTCCTGCTCGCGGGCATGAACCGCCTGCACGACCTGCTGACGTCGGGAGAGCTCCGCTGCGACTGCGGCAGCCGGAATCTTTCTGCGGGCATCGTAGGCAGTGATATCGTGCTGGAGTGCCAGACCTGTGGCAGCAGCTGCGTCGTGCCCGCTCATCAGGCGGAAGACCTGCAGCGGCTGAAAGCCGGCAGCCTCGAACTGGGGGAATGGAAACGCGGACCCATGCTTGACGTGCCGGGAAAATAGGGATAAGATAAAAACTACGGAAACAAAAGGGACTATCGGCGTATGACAGCCGGCAGTCCCATTTTGGCGTTTTACCTGTGGCGGACTGCCGCAAGATATGGAGTGTTAACAACTGATGCAATCATTATTTGCCGCCCTTCTGCAGGACCCTGCGGTAAGGCAGTTAAAAGAATATCTGACCGGCGAGCCGGACCAGACTCTCGCATATGGGCTGGGCGGGTCGCTGAAGCATGCTGTTTTTGCGGCTTGCCTGGAAGGGGCAGAGGGGAGCACGGTCATCCTCGTCCATGACCGGCCGGCACTGGCTGCCTGGAGGGAAGACCTTTCCAGTCTGCTGCCCGGAGTCCCTGTGCTCGAACTGCCGGAGCTCGATGTGCTCACGGTGCAGGCGGCAGCGAGCAGCGTCGAGCGCTCGGCGCGCCGTATGGAAATCCTTGGCCGCCTCATGCGCGGGGAGCCTATGGTCGTGCTCGCCACGGCGGCATCCGCCGTGCAGAAGGGGATGAGCCGTCAGGATTTCAAGCGCCTGTCTCTGAGCCTGCGTACGGGGGATGTGCTCGAGCGCCAGGCACTGCTTGGCCGCCTCGTGGATCTGGGCTATGCGTCCGCCGATGAAGTGGAGAATATCGGCCAGTTCAGCGCACGGGGCGGCATTGTCGATGTGTTCCCCATCAACGCGGAGCATCCGGTACGCATTGAGTTCTTCGATGATGAAATCGATTCCCTGCGTGAGTTTGACGTCGAAAGCAAGCGCTCCATCCGCAACGTCGGCGACGTGACGGTTTTGCCCCTCGCGCAGACGGATGCGAGTGGGAAACCAGAGCTGTTCCTGCGGTATCTCGGCGGGCACGGCCGCGTGATTTTCGATGAGCCGCTGCGCATCCGCGAGGCCATCCGCACGGCGGTCAAGGAACAGCCGGAACTGCGCACGAAGATTTTCCAGTGGGAGAATCTCGTCGAAGCCTCTGAGGGCAATCCGGTCGTCTTCTCGGCGCTGATGCTCCAGCAGATCCACGACGCGGAGCCGCAGCATACGGTCAGCATCACAGCAACGGCCATGACACCGTTCCACCGCCAGATGGACCTGCTTGAGAATGAGGCACAACGGTGGCTCGGCTCGCATCAGCGCGTACTCCTGCTGCTCGGAACGGCGGAAAAGGCAAAGGGGCTGCGCGAGGTCCTGGCGCGCCATCATCTGCCGTCGCTCGTCCAGCAGGCAGGATCCGCGCTGCGCGACGACTGCCTGAACATCCAGATCGGCACGCTCGATACCGGATTCGAAATGAGCTCGGACCGTCTCGTCGTCGTGACGGAAAAGGATATCTTCGGCCATCAGAAGCGGCGCACGGCAGCACGCGCTCCGCAGGGAGAAAAGATTTCCCATTTCCGCGAAATCAAGCCGGGCGACTATGTCGTGCATGTCAACCACGGTATCGGCAAATATCTCGGCGTCGTGACGCTCGAAGTCGGCGGCGTACACCGCGACTACCTGCATATCAAGTACGGCGGCGATGATAAGCTCTACGTGCCGACGGATCAGGTACAGCTCCTGCAGAAGTATATCGGCACGGAGGGTGAGGTGCCGCGCCTGCACCGCATGGGCGGCACGGAGTGGGTCAAGGCGAAGGCGCGTGCGAAGAAGTCCGTCGAGGATATCGCGAAGAAACTCATCGCCATCTATGCGAAACGCAAGCAGGCAAAGGGCTTCGCATTTTCGCCGGATGATAGCTCGCAGCGCGAGTTCGAGGATGCGTTCCCCTATCAGGAGACGGACGACCAGCTGCGCGCCATCGAGGAGATCAAGGCGGATATGGAACGCGAGAAGCCTATGGATCGCCTGCTCTGCGGTGATGTCGGCTTCGGCAAGACCGAAGTCGCCATCCGCGCGGCCTATAAGGCGGCCATGGACGGCAAGCAGGTCGCTGTGCTCGTGCCGACGACGGTCCTCGCGATGCAGCATTACCAGACGTTCACGCAGCGGTTCATGGATTTCCTGCCGACGGTCGATGTCATCTGCCGTTTCCGCACGGCCAAAGAGCAGAAGGCGACGCTCGAGAAGGTCGCCTCCGGTGCGGTCAACATCCTGATCGGCACCCATGCGATCCTCAACCAGAGGCGCGTGAAATTCAAGGACCTCGGGCTGCTCATCGTCGATGAGGAGCAGCGTTTCGGCGTCAAGCAGAAGGATAAGATCCGCAGCCTCGCAGCGGGCATCGACGTGCTTACGCTTTCCGCTACGCCAATTCCGCGCACGCTGCATATGTCACTCGTCGGCGCGCGCGATATGAGCATCATCGAAACGCCGCCGGCAGAGCGCTTCCCCGTGCAGACCTACGTGGTCGAGAATAACGATGCGATTATCGCGAATGCCATCCGGCGTGAGATCAAGCGCGGCGGTCAGATCTATTTCATCTACAACCGCGTCGATACGATAGACCGCATCCGCGACCATCTGCAGGAAATCGTTCCGGAGGCGCGTATCCAGACGGCGCACGGGCAGATGCCGGAGGAAATGCTCGAGCGCGTCATGATGGATTTCTACGAAGGTGCCTACGATGTCTTGCTCGCGACGTCCATCGTCGAGAACGGCCTCGATGTACCGAATGCGAATACGATCCTCGTCTATAACGCGGACCATTTCGGGCTGTCCCAGCTCTACCAGATGCGCGGCCGCGTCGGCCGCTCCCATCATATGGCGTTTGCGTACTTCGTCTACCAGGCGGACAAGATCCTCACGGAGACGGCGGAGAAGCGCCTGCAGGCGATGAAAGAGTTCGCCGAGCTCGGCGCGGGCTTCAAGATCGCCATGCGCGACCTCGAGATCCGCGGCGCAGGAAACCTGCTCGGCTCCCAGCAGCACGGGCATATCGCGAGCGTCGGCTTCGAGATGTACTGCAAGCTGCTCGAGGAGGCGGTCGAGAAACTCCAGCACGGCGAAAAGCCGGAGGCAGAGGAGAGGCCGGACCCGATCATCAGCCTTCATACGGAGGCGTATATCGACGGCGGCTACATCGACGATGCCATGCACAAGATCGAAATCTACCAGCGCATCGCCGCCATCCGCACGAACGAGGAGGTACGAGGCCTGCTCGATGAGCTCATCGATCGTTTCGGCGAGCCGACAGAGCCGGTCATGCACCTGCTCGCCATTGCCCGCATCAAGAATTACGCACGCGGCCTTTGGGTGAAATCCATCACGGAACTGCCGCAGGCACTCGATATCCATCTGATGCCGGGGCATAAACTGCCCGTGAAGTCGCTTATCCTGCTCGATCGGGTATTCGGCAAGCGCATGAAGCCGCTGCCGAAGGCCGATGGCTACCGTTTCCCGATGACCGCACGGGATAAGGGTAATGTGACGAATTTTGTGACGCGCGTGCTCATGCTCGCCGCGGGCGAGGAAGAAAAGGCGATGGGCAGTGCGGCAAAGAAACCGGCGGAGAAGAAGCTCCTGCCGGATAGCAAAAAGCAGCAGAGACAGCTTGTGGAGGTGTTCTGAATGGCAAAACTGACAGTTGTGGGCCTCGGCCCCGGACGTGCCGGGCTCATTACGCGGGAGGTATGGGAATGCATGCAGAAGGCAGAGCATCTCATCCTGCGCACGAAGATCCATCCGACGGTCGCCGCCATCGATGCGGCGGGAATCCGCTATGCGACGTATGACAGCTGGTATGATCAGGCAGAGGATTTCGGGACGCTGTATGAGAGCATCGCCAGGGACCTCATCGGGCGGGCGGCTGGCGGTGAGGAAATCGTCTATGCTGTGCCGGGCAGCCCGCTCGTGGCGGAGCGCACGGTTGTTCTGCTGCGGGAACTCGCCAAAGGGCATGCGGATGTAGAGCTCACGATCCTTCCGGGCATGAGTTTTGTCGAGGTCATGTATACGGCGCTCGGCATCGACCCGGTCGATGGCATCACGATCCTCGATGCCGGCGATGTGGATACGTTCCATGAAGCGCCCGCGCAGAGCCTCATCATCACGCAGATCTGGAACCGGGGTATCGCTTCGGATACGAAGCTGCAGCTCATGGATCTTTATGGCGACGAGTATGAGGTCACCTATATCCACGCGCTGGCGACGGAGGAGGAGTCCATCCGCCGGATTCCGCTCTATGAGCTCGACCGGCAGGCGGATATCGACTACCTGACGACCCTTTTTGTCGCGAAAAAGGGAAAATAAGGCCTTTTTCGGGAAAACCTTGCGGAAAACCCTTGATTTTTCAAGGGTTTTCTGATACATTTTGATAAGCAGGCAGGAATATCGCCGACTGTGGCGAAATATACCTGCATGAAGAAATTCAAATCTTTAAGGAGGCTACGATTGTGAATAAAACTGAATTGGTAGCTAATGTTGCAGACAAAGCAGGCCTGACGAAGAAAGACGCAGAGAAGGCAGTCAACGCACTGTTCGATTCTGTCCAGAAAGCTCTTGTCGAGGGCGACAAAGTACAGCTCATCGGCTTCGGTACGTTCGAGGTCAAAGAGCGTGCTGCCCGCAAGGGCCGCAACCCGCAGACGGGTGCCGAGATCGAGATTGCCGCTTCCAAGAATCCGGTATTCAAGGCTGGCAAAGCTCTGAAAGACGCAGTCAACGCATAAGGCGGACAGGCTATAACGGGCCGGACCTTCGGGAAACCGATGGTCCGGTTTTCTGTTGCAGGAGGCGGCATGGATAAGGCAGAAAAGCAGGTTGTGCTCATCTCGGGCGGCACTTCCGGCATCGGACTTGAAACGGCAGCAGAGCTCCTCGCGGGGGGAGCCTGCGTCGTGCTCATGGGGCGCAGCGAAACGCGCGGCAGAGAGGCTCTGGCGCAGCTCGATGCGGGAGACCGCGCGCTGTTCGTGCAAGGTGATGTGAGGAGCCGTCAGGCCTGCCGGGAGACCGTTGCCCGGGCAGCTGCCCATTTCGGCGGGCTCACGGGGCTCGTCTGCTCCGCCGGCATCTACCGCGAGGGCGCGCTCGAGGACCTCACGGAGGAAGAACTCGACGAGGTGCTGGACTGCAACGTCAAGGGAACCATGTTCCTCTGCCAGGCGGCCCTGCCGGAACTGCGCAAGACCAGGGGGAGCATCGTGAACGTCGCTTCGGACGCGGGCGTGCATGGCAATTATTTCTGTACCGCCTACTGCGCGAGCAAGGGGGCGGTCGTGCTGTTCACGCGTGCCCTCGCGCTCGAGGTGGCGCATGAAGGCGTGCGCGTCAATGCGATTGCGCCCGGCGATATCCTGACGCCACTCACGCAGGCACAGCTGCAGGCGGCGCCGGACCCGCATGCTGCCAGGCAGGAGATGGCGTCGGTCTATCCGCTTGGCCGTATCGGAAAGCCTGAGGAGGCGGCATCGGTCATCGTTTTCCTGCTTTCTCCCCGCGCGGGTTTCGTTACGGGTGCAATTTGGAATATAGATGGTGGCTTAACGGCATGAAATGTGATAAAATACTACTATGTAGTACTAGCGGAAAGCAGGGAACATTCCAATGAGCAGCAAGCGCATCCTCATCCTCACGGCCTCTATCGGTTCGGGCCATATCAAGGCCGCCGATGCCGTGGCGGACGAGCTTCGGCGGCAGATGCCGGATGCGAAGATCAAGACCATCGATTTCATGGACCGGCGGATTTCCATCATCCATTGGCTCATGAAGCAGATCTATCTCATCATGCTTGCGCTCATTCCGAATATCTATGACCTGCTGTATAAGGCGGCGGGAGCAGCTTCCAGCGGGCCTGTCGCCCAGAACGCCTTTGCCGTGGTCATGTATCCCGTCATGCGGCGGCTCGTGAAGAAACATCGTCCGGATGCCATCCTGTGTACGCATCCATTCCCCGAGGGGGCAGCGGCTCTCTATAAACGTTGGACCGGGGCGCCCTACTGGCTGGCGGTGGTCATGACGGATTATTCCCTGCATCAGATCTGGCTCTACCATGGCGTCGATGCGTATTTCATGGCACTCCCGTCTATGGCAGCCGGCATGGAGCAGCACGGATTCCCGAAGGAGCGCCTGCATGTGACGGGGATTCCCGTTGCCATGAGCCTGATGAATCTGCCGGATAAGGCGTCCATGAGAGAGCAGCTCGGCCTGCCGGTGGATCGGCCGGTCGTGCTGCTCATGGGCGGCGGCCTCGGACTGGGCGGCATCGATACGACGCTGAAAGAACTGGAGCAGCTCGAAACCTCACTGGTCCTGCTCGTCGTCGCAGGGCGCAACGAGCGTCTCGGTGAACGCGCGCAGGCGTTTGCCGCTCATTCGCGGCATGAAATCCGCGTCTGGGGGTATACCGAGCAGGCGCACGAGCTCATGCGGGCAGCGGACCTCATCATCACGAAGCCAGGTGCCCTCACGATGAGTGAGGCATTCGTGCTCGGATTGCCACTGCTGCTTCACGATCCGATTCCGGGTCCTGAAACGGATAATGCCATTTATGCTACGCGCCATGGTGCGGCGGTCTGGCTGCATCCACATGAGAAGATTGCTCCTGCCGTCCGGCATATGCTGGCGGACGGTGTTCTGCCAGGCATGACGGAACAGGCACGGCATCGTGCGCGTCCGAGGGCGGCAGAGGAGATTGCCCATACCCTTCTGGCTTCCCTGTCTGAGATGGGGGACGGCCAGCTTTGACTTGATGGTGATGACCTATGAGCGTTACGAAATTAACCAAGAATGCGAACGGCGTCTTTCTCTGCCCGAAGTGCGGGCAGGAGCTGCGTACGCGGGAGGGCGGCGCCGTGGAGATACGGAACGGGCGCGTCGATATGTCTGCTACGCTGCCGAAGTATATCTGCGATACATGCGGCGTCTATTATCAGGAACTGCTGAATTCCGGTTTCTATGACGTTTTGGACCTTCCGCAGGAGTGGCGCGTCGCTCCCCGGCCCAAGAAGCACAAACTCCTGCGCACGGGCGATATCGAGCCGATGGAACTGCATAAGGATGCCAATGGCCAGTGCGTCTGCCCGCGGTGCGGGGAACTCATGGATTTCGTTGAGGGACAGCCGGTGCGCATCGTTGACGGCAAGCCGGATTTCGAGAATGTCAAGGATCATTTCCGCTGCTCGTACTGCGAATCGGTGTATCGGCGCATTGCGTCGACGAACTATTTCCAGTGGTCGGAGAAATGACGGAAGACGAAAGGATGAAGCAATTGAGACAGAGGAAAAGGAAACCGGCAAAATTCCATATCAGCTGGTTTGGCCTGCTGCTCGTGGCCATCATCGTCTATTTCTCGAGCATCCTGGTATCCCAGCAGGCACACCTCCATCAGCTGGACAGCGATCAGGCGGAGGCGGAGGCGCGGCTTGAGACGGCCCGCCGGGAAAATGCACAGCTGAAACAGGAGAAAGAGGATCTCGGGCGGCTGGACTATATCGAGAAAATCGCCCGCGAAGAACTCGGCATGACGCGCCATGGGGAACTGCCTTACAGTACAGGAGCGAAAGATGCCGGGAATGCGAATGAAAAATCACGCTGAATGTCGCCGATGCCTTGACACTCCTATACGGACAGGGTACAATGAAGGCATATATTGCGCATGCATCTGTAAGGAGGAAATTGAATTTGTCCATTGAAGTTGGCAGCGTTGTGGAAGGCGTCGTAACGGGCATCACGAATTTTGGTGCCTTTGTCGAACTACCGGAGGGTAAGACCGGGCTCGTCCACATCTCAGAGGTTGCGGATGTCTATGTCAAGGATGTCCATGATTTCCTGCAGGAAAATGAGAAAATCCAGGTTAAGGTTCTGAGCATTGATGAGCGTGGCAAGATCGGCCTCTCCATCAAGGCGCTGCAGCCGAAGAAAGAAGAGGAGCATCGTCCCAGCGCGGCTGGCGGACATACTTCTTTCCACAGTCCGCGTCCGCATGGCGGCCGGGGCGGATTCCAGCGTGGCGGCCGTTACGAGGGAACGAATGCATCGTTCGAGGACAAACTTTCCCGTTTCCTCAAGGATAGCGATGAGAGACTGACGGATCTGCGCAGGAAGACGGATTCCAAGCGCGGCGGCCGTGGCTCGCGCCGCTCGGATTGATTTCGATTCCCCAAGAATTGACTGGCACCCTGAGAGGGGTGCTTTTCTATTATGCGTTTATCCGTTTTCAGGGAAAGAAAGGAGGCAGGGCCGTGCGGACAAAAGCGGGATTCTGGCAGCATGTGGAAAAGTTTTCCCGTGCGCACGCATTGCTCAAAAAAGGCATGGGGATCGTCGTCGCCTGCTCGGGCGGACCGGACTCGCTCGTGCTTGCCGATGTTCTCGCAAGGTGGCAGCCCAAGTATCGCTTGCGGCTGGTCATCGCCCATTTCGAGCATGGCATCCGCGGAGCTGCGTCGCGCGAGGATGCGGCTTTCGTGCGCAGCTGGTGCGAGGAAAAGCACCTGCCCTTTGCGATGGAGGCGGCGGATGTGCCCCGTCTGGCACGTGAAGCGGGAACGTCTGTTGAGACGATGGGCCGCGAGCTGCGGTATGCTTTCCTCGAGCGCGTGCGCCTGGAGCGGGGCATGGACGTCATCGCGACGGCCCATCATGCGGACGATCAGGCGGAGACGGTGCTCATGCATATCCTGCGCGGAACGGGATTGCAGGGGCTGGCGGGCATCCGCCCCCGGCGCGGCTGCATCATCCGCCCGCTTCTCGGCGTTACGAAAGCGGATATCCTCGCCTATGCGGAGCAGGCGGGCCTGAACCCTCGCGAAGATGTGACGAATGCGGTGGCGGACTGCCTGCGCAACCGCGTACGCCTCGAGCTGCTGCCGCACCTGCGACAGTCGTATAATCCCGCGATCACGCGGGCGCTCTGCCAGCTCGCCGATATCGCGGCGGATGAACAGGAGCTCGCGCTCGGGCATGTGCCCGCCATGTACCTGCCGCTCGATTGCCAGGCTTTCCGTCGGCTCGGCACGCCGAGCCAGCGCATCGTTGTGCGCCGTCTCTGGCAGGAGGCGACAGGATCGACCACGGACCTTCCCTGGGAGGCGGTCGAGCGCGTGCGCAGTCTCGCTGTGGCGGGCGCAGGGAGCCAGCAGCTGCCGCATCACTTCCTCGCGCAGGTGCATCATGGCGCGCTTTATCTGACCAGTCAGCATTGACAGGTTCCCCCGAATCCATTATGCTATAAGATAACCGATAATTTACAACGTGGTCCGGCGTACTTTTTAGAAAGGCATCCGACCGCAGAGAAAAGAGAGGCAAATACCATGGTAAGCAAGGATATGGACCAGGATATCGAGAAAGTCGTCTTTACGGCGGATCAGCTCCAGAAAAAGATTGCGGAACTTGGTGCGCAGATTACGGCGGATTATAAGGATGCGGAAGAGGACATCTTCTGCGTCGGCATCCTAAAGGGTGCCGTGCTGTTCTACACGGATCTCGTCCGTCAGATCAAGCTGCCTGTGAACTTCGACTTCATGATTGCATCGAGCTATGGCAATGGCACGTCCACGAGCGGTACCGTCAAGATCCTCAAGGATCTCGACTATGATATCGAAGGCAAGCATCTCATTGTCATCGAGGATATCATTGATTCTGGTACGACCATGCATTATCTCAAGCGTTATTTCCAGGAGCGGAAGCCGAAGACGGTCCGGATCTGTTCGCTGCTTTCGAAGCCGTCCCGCCGCACGGTGGACGTGGATATCGACTACTGCGGCTTTGAGGTTCCGGATGAGTTCCTCGTCGGCTATGGCCTGGACTATGCGGAGAAATACCGGAACCTGCCTTATATCGGCGTGCTGAAGCCGGAGGTCTACGCAGACTGAACGGATGAGATTTCGGCCCGAAGGAGGTCTATGGCTTGAATAAATTTCTTCGCAATGTAGGATTCTATCTGTTGATCATCCTCGTCGCGATATCCTTCATCGATTACTTCTCTACGAAGAATACGAATCAGCAGGAGACCGGTTATTCGGATTTCCTCGCTCAGCTGGATAACGGCGAGGTCGCCAAGGTCACGATCGTCCAGAACACGATTCATGGCACGCTCAGCGATGGCACGGAGTTCATGACGATTACCCCGGATTATCCGAACAATGACCCGGGACTCTACGACCGCCTGGTCGCGCATAAAGTCGAGATTTCGGCGGCGAACCCGCCGGAGCCGCCCTGGTGGTCGACGATGTTCTCTACGATCATCCCCATCGTGCTGCTCATCGGCGTCTGGTTCTTTATCATGCAGCAGACGCAGGGGGGCGGCGGCCGTGTCATGTCGTTCGGCAAGAGCCGTGCGCGCATGAGCGGTTCGGATAAGATCAAGGTCAATTTCAAGGATGTTGCCGGTGCCGATGAGGCAAAGCAGGAACTGCAGGAGGTTGTCGAGTTCCTCAAGCATCCGAAGAAGTTCAATGACCTCGGTGCCCGCATCCCGAAGGGCGTGCTGCTCTTCGGCCCTCCGGGTACCGGTAAGACGCTGCTCGCCAAGGCGGTTGCCGGTGAGTCAGGCGTTCCGTTCTTCTCGATTTCCGGTTCGGATTTCGTCGAAATGTTCGTCGGTGTCGGTGCTTCCCGCGTGCGCGACCTCTTTGCCCAGGCGAAGAAGAATGCGCCGTGCATCGTCTTCATTGATGAGATCGATGCGGTCGGGCGCCAGCGCGGCGCCGGTGTCGGCGGCGGCCACGATGAGCGCGAGCAGACGCTGAACCAGCTGCTCGTCGAGATGGATGGCTTTGCCGCGAACGAAGGCATCATCATCATCGCGGCGACGAACCGTCCGGATATCCTCGACCCGGCGCTCATGCGCCCGGGCCGTTTCGACCGCCAGATCGTCGTCGATAAGCCGGATGTGCGCGGCCGCCTTGCCATCCTCAAGGTACATGCTAAAGGCAAGCCGATGGCCGACGATGTCGATCTCGATATCCTCGCGCGCCGCACGCCGGGCTTTACGGGTGCCGACCTCGCCAACCTCGTCAATGAGGCAGCACTGCTGGCGGCACGCCGCGACAAGAAGCAGATCAACATGGCGGAACTCGAGGAATCCATCGAGCGCGTCATGGCAGGCCCGGAGCGCAAGTCCCACGTCATGAGCGACGAGGAGAAGCGGCTTACCGCCTACCATGAGGGCGGCCATACGCTCGTCGGCATGCTGTTGAAGCACGCTGACCCGGTGCATAAGGTCACGATTATCCCGCGCGGCCGTGCGGGCGGCTATACGCTCATGCTGCCGAAAGAGGACCGCTCCTATGCCACGCGTTCGGAACTCATGGACCGCTTGAAGGTGGCCATGGGCGGCCGCGTTGCCGAGGAAGTCGTGCTCAAGGAAATCAGCACGGGCGCTTCGGGCGACATCCAGCAGGCTTCGCGCATCGCGCGCGGCATGGTCATGCAGTACGGCATGAGCGAGCTTTTAGGCCCGATTTCGTATGGGGAATCGCCGAACCATCAGGTCTTCCTCGGCCGCGACTTCAACCATCAGCGCAATTACTCCGAAGAAGTTGCCTGCGACATCGATAAGGAAGTCCGCCGTTACATGGATGAGGCCTATAAGGCATGCCGCGAGATCATCACGACGCATCGCGACAAGCTCGAACTCATCGCGCAGGCCCTGCTCGAGTACGAGACCCTGAATGCCAAGCAGCTGCAGGAACTCATGGAGACGGGCCACATCAAGGAGCCGCCTCTTGGCGACGAGGACGAGAACGACGACGAACCGAAAGACGGTACGCCGGCCGTTACGCCGCTCCCGCTGACGGAGCCGGCAGAGACGCCAGCGCCGCAGACGGAGACGGAGCCACCGGCAGACACGCCGTCCCATACCCAGGATGAGCCAAAGGACAAAGAGGAAGACGATGAGGATGCGGAGAAAGGCCACGACAAGCTCGGCGAGCCGAACCTCAACCTCACGCATTTCGATGACCACAAATAATTCCATACCCGAATGGTTTTGGACTGCCCTGCACGGGCAGTCCTTTTTGTTTCGCGGGGCTTATGTTATAATTGGTATATCATCCGTACTGGCAAAGGAGGGATTGCGTTGCATCTAGAGATGCCGATTGGTGTAGACGATTTTCAGGAGCTGAGGTCGAGCTATTATTTTGTGGATAAAACCTGCCTGATCTCCAGCTTCACGGGACAACAGGCGAAAGTGACACTCTTTACGCGGCCGCGGCGCTTTGGCAAGACGCTGACCTTGTCCATGCTCTACTATTTCTTTCATGTAGAGGATGCCGCTGTGCACCGGGATCTGTTTGCGGGGCTGGACGTGTCGCATGATGCGGCGGCCATGGTGCAGCAGGGGACGAGACCGGTGTTGTTCCTTTCCCTGAAAAAATGGTGCGCTGCAAGCTGGAAAGAGATGCGGGAAACCATCCAATTCAATCTGTCGGAGCTTTATGATGCCCAGCGGTATCTGCTGCGCTCGCCTAACCTTTCTGAACGTGCGCAAAAACTTTTTCGTACCATTCAGCTGGGCGAGGCAGATATGGTGGCCTGCCGCTCCGGGCTGTCGTTCCTCATGCAGGTGATGGAGACATATTACGGCAAAAAGGTGATCCTGCTGCTTGACGAGTATGATGTGCCGGTACAGTCAGCCTGGGAGCATGATTACTATGATGAGGCTATCTCCTTTTTCCGCGAATTCTATGCAGATGCACTGAAAACCAATGCTTCGCTGGATTTTGCGGTCCTGACCGGCGTGCTGCGTATCGCCAAGGAAAGCATTTTTTCGGCGTTGAACAATCTGCAGGTGGACAGTCTGGTCACTACGCGCTTTCCTACGGCCTTCGGCTATACGCGTGCGGAGGTAGCGAAAATGGCCACGACCCTGGGCCACGCGGACAAATTGCCCGAACTGCGGGCATGGTACGATGGTTATGCGCTGCGCGGGCATGAGCTCTACAACCCGTGGTCGGTCAATAACTATTTCAGCCATCATTGTGAGGCACAGGCTTACTGGGTGAATACCTCGGGAAATGCCATTCTCGGCGCGTTGATGTCGCGCACGGATGCAGAGCATATTGAGGCACTGAAAGGGCTGTTGGATGGTGGCACGTTCAGTGGCTATCTGCGCGAGGGGGTCATCTATAGCGATATCGGCGATGATGAAGATGCCCTGTACACTATGCTTTATACGACCGGCTATCTGACGGTCGCCGGAGAGGAGCGCGGCGATCTGGAGACGCGCTACGAGCTGCGTCTGCCCAACAAGGAAATGCTGTACCTATTCACCATCGAGGTGATCAAGCGTTATCAGAAGGGGCTGAGCAAATCCTATCTGGAGAATTTGATGCAGGCTTTTCTGCATGGACAGGCAGAGCGCGTGCAGCAAGGTTTGGCGCGCTATCTGCAGGTGGTTGTCAGCAGCTTTGATGTGGGCAGTCGGGAAAGCTTTTATCATGGTTTCGTGCTGGGCATGACGGCGCTGCTCGTGCCCAGCTACGAGGTACGTTCTAACCGTGAGTCCGGCAGCGGTCGGTATGATATTGCGGTGTTCCCGAAGGATAATCAGCGCAGCGGCGTACTCATGGAGTTTAAAACAGCAAAAAATGAGCAGGAACTGGAGTCACGCGCCAAAGAAGCATTGACACAGATAAACGCCCGTGCCTATACCATTGAGTTTGCTGACCGTGGCATTCAGACCCTACACTGTTATGGCATAGCATTCTACGGCAAGCAGGTAAAAGTGGTTTTAGGATGAGCTTGCCACTAATATTTTGTTTGTTCGACAATGTTATCTTAAACCTTACTTAATGCTTTTGTTATATAACTCAAACTTCGCAGGTGCATAAGCGCCTGTGAGCCTTGAAAATCCTGCCGCATCAACTGGCGGCGCTTTACCCTGTTGCTGTCTGGCAAGATCATTCAGGATACCATCACGCCGCTTACGGGCGAGGACCGGAAAAACGTGTTCATCATCGACGACTCGCTTTTCAGCCGTAACCGCTCTAAAAAGGTGGAGCTTTTGGCCAAGGTTTTCGACCATGCGCATCACGAATACGTCTATGGTTTCCGCATGCTGACACTCGGCTGGTCGGACGGCAACACCTTCCTGCCCGTCAGCCATTGCCTACTTTCCACGGAAAACGCCAAGAACCGCAAGGCAGAGGCCTCAGCTGCCATCGACCCGCGCACCAACGGCGGCCGTCAGCGCAAGCTGGCGCAGCAGAAATGCACGGATGTGGCCTGGAAGCTGCTGAAAGAGGCGGCAGAGGCTGGCATCCCAGCCAAGCATGTGCTTTTTGACACGTGGTTCTGCTCGCCATCGGCGCTCATCAAAATCAAGCAGGGAATCCATTTGGATGCTATCGCCATGACGAAGAAAAGCTCCAAGATGCGTTACCGCTATCAAGGCAAAATGCAGTCCGTCATGGACATCTACAAGCAGTGCCGGAAACGTCGCGGCCGCGCCAAATATCTCCTGTCTGTAGAGGCCGAAGCGGTCAAAGGCGATGATGCTATACCTGTGCGGCTGGTCTTCGTGCGCAACCGCAATAAGCGGAGCCAGTATCTCGTGCTTGTGAGCACGGATATGTCGCTCAGCGAAGAGGAAATCATCCAGCTATACGGCAAACGCTGGGGCATTGAGGTGTTCTTCAGGGTTTGCAAATCCTATCTGCGTCTCGCCCGCGACTGCCGTGCCATCTCCTACGACGCCATGACCGCGCACGTGGCCGTGGTATTCACACGTTACGCCATGCTCGCAGTCGAGCAACGCGAAAACATAGATGAGCGTAGTTTCGGCGACTTATTCTACCTCGCAAATGAGGAACTGAGTGACCTGCCTTACTACGAGGCCTTATGCCGTGTCATGTCGGAATTTGCGGACTTCATCCAGCAGCACTGCCTGTTGGACGAAACCGTCATCAGCAACATGCTTGACATATTCATGGAGCAACTGCCCAATATCTGGACTAAAGACCTACGTGAATGTGCCTGACGCTGGGATTGGGAGGCTTTAGAATGTTGATTTTTCAAGGCACATAGGCTGTTTGCCATGTGCGAAGTTTGAGTTCTTAAGTGTTTTTGCCAAAGGACGATTCCTTTGGGAGGAAGAAACTGCTGCTAAGTATATAGAATCGTACCATGGTATGTAGTATGATATAGGTATGGATAAGTATAAAACGAAAGAATTCGCAGAGATGGTGCATGTCACCGTCCGCACGCTGCAGAAATGGGATGTGACGGAAAGCTGAAGGGAGGAACCGTTTATGCGTGGAGATATCCTTTCGCTCCTGCGTGTGCCGGGAGATGGATATGTATCGGGCGAGGACATCGCCGAAAAACTGGGGATAACGCGGACGGCCGTGTGGAAACATATTCAGGAACTGCGCCAGGCCGGCTACAAGATCGAGAGCCGCAGCCGCCATGGATACCGTCTCTGTGAGACGCCGGATCTGCTGCTGCCGGAGGAGATTCGCGAACATCTGCATACCAAGGTCATCGGCCAGCATATCGTCTACAGTGACGAGACGCGCTCGACGAACGAGGATGCGAAGAAACTGGCTGCTGCCGGAGCTGCGGATGGCACGGTCGTGATCACGGAGTTTCAGGGAGACGGCCATGGGCGCCTCTCCCGCGGCTGGTTCTCGCCGAAATACAAAGGCGTGCTGTGCTCCATTATCCTGTATCCGGACTATGTGCTGCCGCAGGAGGCGCCGAAGTTCACGCTGCTCGCAGCCGTTGCCGTCGTGCGCGCGATGCGGGCAAGTGGTGTCGAGGCAGGCATCAAGTGGCCGAACGACATTCTCTTTGAGGGGAAAAAGCTCACGGGTATCCTCACGGAAATGGAAGCCGCGATGGAGCATATTCATTACATCGTTCCCGGCATCGGCGTCAACGTGAATACGACGCTGGAGGAACTGCCTGAGGAAGTCCGTGAGAAGGCGACGTCCATGCGCATCGCAGCGGGCCATCCCATTGACCGCGTCACGTTCACGGCCGATATGCTCAACGCGCTCGAGGAGCTGCTGCTGTCCGTGAAGAAAGATGGCTTTGCTCCGGTTATGGAGGAATGGAAGGCGTACAGCGTGACGCTCGGACAGGATGTGCGCGTCATCGGCATGAATCGTCAGGGTGACTTCACGGGACGCGCCGTGGACATCGATGAGAGCGGTGCGCTGCTCGTCGACACGGAGGATGGGCGGAAACGCGTCCTCGCAGGCGATGTCTCGATCCGTCCGCATGAACAAAAATAGGGAGGACTATCCTTTTGTTATTGGTACTCGATATCGGCAACAGCAACATCGTGCTGGGTGCCTATGAAGGCAAGACGCTGACGCATCATTGGCGTATTTCAACGGATCGTCAGAAGACGGGCGATGAATACGGCATGCTGTTCAACAACCTGTTCAATTACCAGGGCATGAAGATGGATGACATTCATGCCATCATTATTTCTTCGGTCGTTCCGCCGCTCATCGTTCCCATGGTCAAGATGTGTGAGCGTTATTTCCACATCCATCCGCTCGTCGTGGGACCGGGCATCCGCACGGGCATCCGCCTGCATTACGAAAACCCGCGCGCCATCGGTGCCGATCGCATTGTGAACGTGGTCGGCGCCTACGAGCAGTACGGTGGGAACCTTATCGTCATCGATATCGGAACGGCGACGACGTTTGATGTCGTGGGTGAGGAAGGCGACTTCCTTGGCGGCGTCATCGCACCGGGCATCGGACCGAGTGCGGATGCGCTGTTCCAGAGTGCGGCCCAGCTGCCGCGCATCGAGCTCGTGCCGCCGAAGCAGGTCATCTGCCGCAGCACGATCCAGGGCATGCAGGCGGGCATCATTTTCGGCTATGTGGGGCAGATCGATGCGATCGTGACCCGCATCAAGGCGGAGTACGGAAGACCCATGAAGGTCATCGCGACGGGCGGCCTTGCGCGCATGATCGCACGGGAGTCGCAGACCATCGACCAGGTCGACCATTTCCTCACGCTCACGGGCCTGCGCGCGGTCTACGAGCGCAACGAGGATAAGCACCGCGAAAGGAATCCAAAGCATGACGATGAAACTCGGTAAGTTTACGTTCGACGCGCCCGTGTTCCTCGCACCGATGGCCGGCGTGACCGATGCGTCCTACCGCATCCTTGCGCATGATATGGGCTGCCCGCTCTGCTATGCCGAGATGGTGAGCAGTACGGGCATCCATTTCCGCAACGAGCACACGCTGAAGATGCTTCGGTCGCGGGAGGAGGAGCGTCCGCTTGCGATGCAGATCTTCGCGAACGATGCAACGCTTGCCGCTGAGGCTGCGGCGTATGTCGAGCAGCTCGGCAGCGCGGATATCCTCGATTTCAACATGGGATGCCCGGCGCCCAAGATCGTGAAGAACGGGGAAGGGTCGGCGCTCATGCGCGAACCGGAGAAGGCTTCGGCTATCCTCACGGCCATCCGCCAGGCTGTGAAGATGCCCTTCACGGTCAAGATGCGCATCGGCTGGGACGAAGATCACATCAATGTCGTTGAGATGGCGAAGCGCGCGGAGGCAGCGGGCTGCGAGGCCATCACGGTGCACGGCCGCACGCGCGAGCAATTCTATATGGGAAAAGCGGACTGGACGAAGATCGCCGAGGTCAAAAAGGCGGTTTCGATTCCTGTCATCGCGAACGGGGATGTCCGCACCTATGACGACCTCGATGCGATTTTCGGGGAGACGGGGGCGGACGGCGTCATGATCGGCAGAGCGGCACAGGGCAATCCCTGGATTTTCCGCCAGATGACGCATTACCTGCGGACAGGCGAGCGGCTCGCCGGGCCGACCATCCCCGAGCGCGTGGCGGTCATGCAGCGCCATCTCGACCTGCTGCTCGCCGATAAGGGCGAGTATGTCGGCATCCGTGAGATGCGCAAGCATGCGGCATGGTATACGCGCGGCATCACGCATGGAGCCCTGCTGCGGGACCGCTTCAACAAGGCGGAATCGCGGGCGGATTTCACGGCCGTGCTCGACGACATGCTGGCGATGGCGGCAGCACTTGAAGCATAAGAAACAGAAAGGGAGATAACGTATGGCAGAAGAAAAAAAGGATTCTGTATGGAGTCAGTATAGCGATGCAGAGAAGGCGGAACTCGAGAAGCTCGCCACGGGGTATAAGGCATTCCTCTCACAGTGCAAGACAGAGCGCGAGAGCGCGGCTGAGGCGGTCCGTCAGGCAGAGGCGGCAGGCTACCGCAATCTTCTCGATGTCATCGAAAAGGGCGAGAAGCTGAAGCCGGGTGACAAAGTCTATGCTGTCAATATGAAGAAGGCCGTCGTGCTCTTTCACATTGGCGATGAGCCGCTCGAGAAGGGCCTCACGATCCTCGGCGCGCATATCGATACCTGCCGCCTCGATGTGAAGCAGAATCCGCTCTACGAGAACGGCGGCCTCGCCTACCTCGATACGCATTACTACGGCGGCATCAAGAAATACCAGTGGGTCACGCTGCCGCTCGCGATGCACGGCGTCGTCGCGAAAAAAGACGGTTCTGTCGTAGAGATCTGCATCGGCGAGGAGGAAAAGGATCCGGTATTCTGCGTGACGGATCTGCTCATCCATCTTTCGCAGGAGCAGATGAAGAAGACCGGGGCGAAGGTCGTCGAAGGCGAAAAACTCGACGTGCTTGTCGGCAACTATCCGCTCAAAGAGAAGGATAAGGAATCCGTCAAGGCCGGCGTGCTGAAGCTCATTCAGGATAAGTACGGCATCGAAGAGGACGATTTCCTCTCGGCCGAGCTCGTACTCGTGCCGGCTGGCAAGGCCCGTGATCTCGGCTTCGACCGCAGCATGATCCTTGCGTATGGACAGGATGACCGCGTCTGTGCCTATACGAGCCTCGTGGCCATGCTGGAGATGGACCATCCGCGCCGCACGGCCTGCTGCCTGCTCGTCGATAAAGAGGAAATCGGCAGCGTCGGTGCAACGGGCATGCAGTCGCATTTCTTCGAGAATGTCTGTGCGGAACTCATGAATGCCTGCGGCGTTTACAGCGAACTTGGCCTGCGCCGCATGCTCGCCAATTCGAAGATGCTGTCTTCGGACGTTTCGAGCGCCTATGATGCCCTCTATGCAGAGTCTTACGATAAGAAGAATGTCGCCTATCTCGGGCGCGGCATGGTCTTCAACAAATTTACGGGCGCGCGCGGGAAATCGGGTTCGAACGATGCGAATGCGGAGTACCTCGGTGAAATCCGCCGCATCATGGATAAGCACGACGTCCATTTCCAGCTCGCAGAACTCGGCAAGGTCGATCTCGGCGGCGGTGGTACGATCGCCTACATCATGAGCCTCTATGGCATGCAGGTCATAGACAGCGGTGTCGGCGTCATGAGCATGCACGCACCGTGGGAAGCTACGAGCAAGATCGATATCTACGAGACGAAGAAAGGCTATATGGCATTCCTGCAGGAAGCCTGATGTGGCGATAGCATCGACAGAAAAAATCCCCCGGATATCCGCGGCAGTGAGCTGCTGGGATGTCCGGGGGATTTTTCTGTCAGATTCAGGGATAATGGGGGTAAGGATTAGTCGGCGATGACGGTGTCGAGGGCGATTTTCATCATATCCTGGAACGTCGTCTGGCGCTCCTCCGCCGTGCAGGCCTCGCCCGTGAGGAGATGGTCGCTGACCGTGAAGATGCCCAGAGCCTGGACATGTGCCTCAGCAGCGAGCGTGTAGAGAGCTGCGGTCTCCATCTCGACGGCGAGGACGCCGTACTTGCGGAGACGGTCGCTGTCGACATCCGGATCGTAGAAACGGTCTGCGGAGAAGATGTTGCCGACGCGGACGTTCTTCTTCAGGTCGCGTGCGCTCTTGACGGCTTTCTCGAGCAGGTCGAAGTCTGCAATCGGCGCGTAGTTGATGACCGGTCCGAAGATGCTTCTCAGCGTGGAGGAATCCGTCGTGGCACCTTCAGCGATGAGGACGTCGCGGATCTTGACATCCGGATGCATGCCACCGCACGTACCGACGCGGATGAGCTTCTTGCAGCCGAACTCATGGATGAGCTCGTGCACGTAGATGGAGATGGACGGAATGCCCATGCCCGTGCCCTGTACGGAGACGGGAACGCCTTTGTACGTGCCCGTGTAACCGAGGATGTTGCGGACGCTCGTATAGAGCTTCGGGTTCTCGAGGAAATTCTCTGCGATGAACTTTGCACGCAGCGGATCACCCGGGAGGAGGATACGCTCAGCGACGTCGCCTTTTTCTGCACCAATATGCGGAGTTGCCATAATACTAGTCCCTCTTTCTTGTTATCTGAAAATTGTAAATCGTATATTGCTAGTATAAACGATAGTAAACAGGAAAGAAAGGTCGGGTGTCCCTTTTTCACGAACCCATTGAAAAAGGAGCGAAATCGAGTCGGTTTTTTCGCCATTTCAGCTTTTTTTAGCACCTGCCTTGACAGCTTAATCCTAAATGTGATATAATCGCATTCGTTGATATAAGTCGTCAGGACAATCGCGGCTGCCTTAGGGCAGATGAGGAAAGTCCGGGCTCCATAGGGCAGTGTGCTGGATAACGTCCAGCGAGGGCGACCTCAGGGAAAGTGCCATAGAGATTTAGACCGCCTGAGCAATCAGGTAAGGGTGGAAAGGTGCGGTAAGAGCGCACCAGCAGTCATGTGAGTGGCTGGCTAGGTAAACCCCACACGGAGCAAGACCAAATAGGGAAGGGATGATGCGGCCCGCGGATCCTTCCGGGTTGCGTCGCTTGAGCCGGCAGGCAACTGCCGTGCCTAGATAAATGATTGTCACCGCTTCGGCGGAACAGAACTCGGCTTATTGATTGCTTATATCGACTTATTTCGTCGAAATCTGGCTGCCCTTGGACAGCCTGTTTTCATACCTGGTGTTTTTCTGAAAACAATCTGAAAGCTGTTTCCAGTGGACAGATCCGTTTCGGAGGATCCCTGACAACTTCATCGTATGCTTGCGGCAGCTCCACAGCCGCATGACATAAATTATGGGTTATATAAAAGATAAAAGAAAAGATAAACAAGCCGAATCTAACCCAGGAGCGGGGGAACCAAGTTTTGGGGTGAACGCTTTGCTCAGGCAGTGCGATGCTAACGTCAATCTGGCTGAAATCAGCGAGGGTGGTCTTCTCTACCCGAACCCGGCAGCTAACCTCGTAGGCGAATAGAGAGAGGAGTGGCTTTTTGAGTAAAGCAATACGTGTATTCACATTATCCATGGTCCTTTTGTGCTGGTTTTCGGTGGTGGCAGCTGCGTCTGCCTTCCGCGTCGGTGACCAGGGAACGGATGTAGCAGAGATCCAGAGACAGCTTCATAGCCTCGGTTACGATGTTATGGCTGATGGGGATTTCGGTCCGGCAACGACGGAGGCTGTTAAGGCATTCCAGGTCTCCCGTGGTCTCGAGGCTGATGGCCTCGTTGGTGCTTCGACTTACACCGCCCTGCTCGGCAAGTCCATGCCTGTGGTCAAACACAGCATGAACGCCATGAGCCGTTCGGTTATCTCGGAGTCCATGAACTACATCGGTGTTCCTTACGTGTTCGGCGGTACGACGCCGAGCGGTTTCGATTGCTCCGGTTATGTGCGCTATGTGTTTGCGAAAGCAGGTATCTATCTTCCGCGCACGGCCGATGCCCAGTATGAATGCGGCTACGCCGTAACGACGAGCGAGCTCGCTCCGGGAGACCTCGTGTTCTTCTCGACGTACGAGCCGGGTGCCTCCCACGTAGGTATCTATCTTGGTGATGGCAACTTCATCAACGCTTCGTCCAGCCGTGGCGTATCCATCGCATCGCTGTACAGCTCCTATTGGGGCTCCTGCTACATCGGTGCCCGCCGCGTGATGTAATGACTCTGCATGTTTTGAGAGGCCGGATGGCCTCTCCTTTTTTTCTATCTTTTTAGGCATTTCGGGAGGAATCCATATGGGAGACCTGTTTCTTTGGCTGCTCATCGCACTTATGGTTGCCTACGCATTCTGGGATGAACTTTTTGCCGAATGAGCAGAAAAAATACAAGAATCTTTTCCGTTCTTCAAAATCAGGCAGGAATTCCTGCATAAAGGGAGAATATACTCCAGTAGGAAAGATGAAACAGTAAGAACCCGCCGTTGAGACGGGGATGGGAAAGAGGAGTGGTCGTAATGGCAAAAGTACGGATCTGCAATATGATGTTCTATGGTTTCCATGGCATCTATGAATATGAACGTGAGCAGGGCCAGAAATTCTTCATCGACGTCGAGGTCGAGACGAAGGACGATACGGTGGCGGACAGCGATGACCTGAAAGATGGTGTCGATACGGCAGCAATCTATGATATGGTCAAAGATGCTGTCGAGAACAAGCGCTATCATATGCTGGCAGCCCTTTCGGCTCATGTCGGCGATAAGCTGCTTGCCAAATATCCGCATTTCAAGAGTGTGACGACGCGTATCCGCAAGCCGTCCGTGCCGATCTCCGGCCCGATCGACTTTGTCGAGGTCGAGACGACGCGCTGCCAGAAATAATGAGGATGAGGGAAGGTCATCGGCCAGGAGCATGGCCGGTGGCCTTCTTTTTCCATGCCGATTTTTATGCAGAGGTTGCATTTTCAGAACATTTTCGGTAATATGGTTACTTGAGTGTAAGGATGGCGAATGTTATAAATGGAAGGATATCGTTGCGGCCAGGAGGAAGACAGGTTTTATCTGGCTGCGCTCGCCCGCGTACCGGGGCTCGGCAGCGTTCATTTGCGGCGCATCGGCGCACGCTGCCCGGATCCAAAACGGATCTGGCAGATGCCTGTGGCGGAACTCGTTCCGCTCGGTTTGCCACCTCGCGTGGCAGAAGCTTTGCAGGCCTATCGGACGCAGGAGCCTGATGCACCAGAGCGCCTGGCAGAGGATTGCCAGCGCGTTGGTGCAAGGGTCATCTCCCTGGATATGGAGGAGTACCCGGAGGTCCTGCGGGAAATCTTCGCACCGCCCATCGTGCTTTACTGCCGCGGTACGCTCATCCCGGATGCGCGGCGCGTAGCTATGGTGGGTTCCCGGCGGCTGAGCCCGTATGGCGAAGGCGTAGCCGGCGAGTTCGCCGAACGCATCGCGGCTGCGGGCATCACCGTCGTGAGTGGCGGTGCGCGCGGTATCGATACGAGCTCGCATACGGGTGCACTCAAGAGCGGCCGGACCGTCGCCGTGCTCGGCTGCGGCATCGATATCGCCTATCCGCGGGAAAACCGCCGCTTGTTTCGGCAGATCCTGGAGCAGGGCGCGGTGATTTCCGAGTATGGGCCGGGCACACAGCCGCTGCCGGCATTTTTCCCGGCGCGGAACCGCATCATCAGCGGACTGGCGGAGGGAACCATCGTCGTCGAGGCGGCGAAGCGCAGCGGCTCGCTCATCACAGCGGAGATGGCGCTGTCCGAGGGCCGCAATGTCTATGCGGTGCCGGGGAGCATCTGGTCCGATACGAGTGCCGGCTGCCACCATCTGATCCAGCAGGGCGCCAAGCTCGTGACCGGGCCGCAGGATGTGCTCGAGGATTTCGGCATCGTGGAGATGCCGCCCCGGCGCAAACGCCCGCAGATGTCCAGGGATGAACACAAGGTCTGGCAGGTCCTTTCGTTCGAGCATCCACTCTCGGCGGAGGAGATCCTCATGAGTCTGCCGGATGGAGAAATGGCAAATCTGTCCTATGTCCTCCTTCAGATGGAGTTCAAGGGACTGGTCATAGAAAATGAACGGCACGCCTTCCGGCGTGCGGAAAGGGAGTGAAGGTTTGGCTGCTGCGAAAACGACTGGGAAATCAGCGACGAAGACAACGGCAAAATCGGCAAAGGCGAAAACGACCAGAAGACGGAAGGCGCCGAAGCGCACCCTCGTGGTGGTGGAGTCGCCGGCAAAGGCAAAGACCATCGAGAAATATCTCGGCCGGAAATATATGGTACGGGCTTCGATGGGACATCTGCGCGATCTGCCGAAGAGTCAGTTCGGCATCGACGTTGAGAACGACTTTGCCCCGAAATATATCAATATCCGCGGTAAGGGCGACCTCATCAAGGCGCTGAAGAAAGATGCGAAACAGGCGGACAAGATTTATCTCGCAAGCGATCCCGATCGCGAAGGAGAGGCTATCGCATGGCATCTTGCTTACATCCTCGGCATCGATCCGGCGGATGACTGCCGTATCGTTTTCAACGAGATCACGAAGCCGGCTATCCAGGAGGCCGTGAAGCATCCGCGCTCGATCAACCTCGACCAGGTGGATGCCCAGCAGGCGCGCCGCATGCTCGACCGCATCGTAGGCTATAAGCTTTCCCCGCTGCTTTGGCGCAAGGTACGCAAGGGCCTTTCGGCCGGACGCGTGCAGTCTGTGACGGTGAAGCTGATCTGCGACCGCGAGAAGGAAATCCAGGCGTTCGAATCGGTCGAATACTGGACGGTCGGGCTGAAGCTGCGCAAAGACCATTCGGCGATGTTCCCTGCGGAACTCGTGCAGATCGACGGGGAGAAGACGGATCTGCATACGAAGCAGGATACAGAGGCTGTCCTTGCGGATTTCGGCAGGCAGCAGCTGGTCGTTTCCGGCGTCAAGAAGACGGAACGCCGCCGCAAGCCATCGGCTCCGTTTACGACGAGTTCCCTGCAGCAGGACGCTGCGCGCAAGCTCGGCTTTACATCCCGCCGGACCATGATGTACGCCCAGCAGCTCTATGAGGGCATCGAGCTCGGACATGGCGGCGCAGCCGGTCTCATTACCTATATGCGTACCGACTCGACGCGTATCTCCGGCCTGGCGCAGGATGAGGCACGTGCCTTTATCGGCGAGAACTACGGGGATAGCTACGTTCCGGAAAAGCCGAATATCTATGCGGCTGGCAAAAAAGCGCAGGACGCGCATGAGGCGATCCGTCCGACAAGCGTCGAGCGTACGCCGGCCAGCGTCGAAAAGTATCTGACGAAAGAGCAGTTCAAGCTCTATTACCTCATCTGGCAGCGTTTTGTTGCGAGCCAGATGACGCCGGCGGTCTATGATACCGTGAGCGTCGATATAGCTGCCGGCCCGCGCTATACCGTACGCGCGAAAGGCTCGACGCTGAAGTTCCCGGGCTTTACCGCCGTTTATGCGGGTGCTGATGCGACGAAAAAAGAAAAGGATGTCGTGCTGCCGGAGATGGCAGCCGGCGATGTGCTGACCGTGGCGAAAACACTGCCGGAACAGCACTTCACCGAGCCACCTCCGCGCTATAACGATGCTTCGCTCGTCAAGACGCTGGAGGAAAGGGAAATCGGCCGTCCGAGCACCTATGCGCCGATTATCGAGACCATCCAGGCACGCGGCTATGTGCAGCGCATCGACAAACATTTCCAGCCGACGGAGCTCGGCTTTGTCGTCGTCGATATGCTGCAGCAGTATTTCAAGGATATTGTCGACGTGAAGTTCACGGCGAACCTCGAGAACGAGCTCGATGAGATTGCCGATGGCAAAGTCAAAAAGAACAATCTGCTCAGCGAGTTCTACACGCCATTCGAGGAGGAAGTCGAGAAAGCAGACGAGGCCATCGGCCACGTCGAACTGCCCGTTGAGGTCTCGGACGTCCAATGCGAGCTCTGCGGCCGCATGATGGTCGTGAAGCAGGGACGCTACGGTAAGTTCCTTGCGTGCCCAGGCTTCCCGGAGTGCCGCAACACGAAACCGCTGCTCAAGGATACGGGCGTCAAATGCCCGAAGTGCGGCGGCAGCATCGTCGAACGCCGCACGCGCCGCGGGCGCACGTTCTATGGGTGCAAGAATTATCCGGACTGCGACTACACGACGTGGGATACGCCGCTCAAGGATACGTGCCCGAAGTGCGGCTCGTTTATGCTGAAACATCACTTCAAGAACGGGCGGACGCTCCTTTATTGCAGCAACGATGCCTGTGAGACGCGCATCGACAACCCGATCAATGAAGAACTCGAGAAGATCCGCAAGCGCATGGAGGCCAGAAAGGCTGCGGCGGAGAAGAAGGCCGCTGAGGCTGCTGCGGAAAAGACAGAGAAGAAAGCAAAGAAATAAAATCGATGATGAAAAAAATTAAGATTATCGGAGCCGGGCTCGCCGGCTCCGAGGCGGCATGGCAGGCGGCGCGCCGCGGCGCAGAGGTCACGCTCTATGAGATGCGTCCGGTAACATTGACGCCAGCGCATAAGACGGGCGGCTTTGCCGAGCTCGTCTGCAGCAACTCCCTGCGCGGTGCGGGGCTCGAGAATGCGGTCGGCGTGCTCAAAGAAGAGATGCGCCGCATGGGCTCCATCATCATGGAAGCCGCCGATGCTACGCGTGTCCCGGCGGGCGGTGCACTGGCTGTGGACCGCCATGGATTCAGTGATTACGTCACGGAGCATGTGACGAACCATCCGCGCATCACGGTCGTGCATGAGGAAGTTGCGCGCATCCCGCTTTCGGACGATGCCGTCACGATCGTTGCGAGCGGCCCGCTTACGGCAGGCGCCCTCGCCGAGGATATCGCCTCGCGCACGGGGAACGACAGCCTCTATTTCTACGATGCGGCGGCACCGATCGTGAGCCTGGAGTCCATAGACATGAGCAAGGCATACCGTGCCTCGCGCTATGGCAAGGGAACGGCAGACTATATCAACTGCCCGATGACGGAGGAGGAGTACCGCGCATTTTGGCACGAGCTGGTGCATGCGGAGAAAGCGCCGACGCGCGACTTCGAGAAAGAAAAATTCTTTGAAGGCTGCATGCCCGTCGAGGTCATGGCATCGCGCGGTGAGGATACGCTTCTCTATGGTCCGCTGAAGCCGGTCGGCCTCGACGACCCGAGAACGGGCAGGCGTCCTTTCGCCGTCGTCCAGCTGCGCCAGGATAATGCTGGTGCTACGCTTTTTAACATCGTGGGATTCCAGACACATCTCAAATGGCCGGAGCAGCGCCGCGTATTCGGCATGATTCCGGGCCTGGAGCATGCGGAATTCCTGCGCTACGGCGTCATGCACCGCAACACGTTCCTGAACGCGCCGAAACATCTGCGTCCAACGATGCAGCTGCGCGGCGAGGATAACCTGCTTTTCGCCGGGCAGATGACGGGCGTCGAGGGCTATATCGAGTCCGCGTCCTCTGGTCTTGTTGCCGGCGTCAATGCGGCGCGCCTCGCACGGGGCGGACAGCCCGTCGTGTTCCCGGAGGCGAGCTGCCACGGTGCGCTCTGCCATTACATCACGACGAGCGAGGCAAAGCATTTCCAGCCGATGAACGTGAACTTTGGCTTGCTGCCGAAGCTAGGTGAGCGCATCCGCGACAAGAAAGAAAAGAAACTCCGCCTCGCGCATCGTGCGCTGGAGGCGCTCGAGGCATTCCGCCCATCGGTGGAACAGGACCTCGTGGAGTAAGGATTGGGAGGTAGGTTTTCATGCCTTATGAATTTCATGCAACGACCATCTGTGCCGTGCGCAAGAATGGCAAGACGGCGATTGCCGGTGATGGCCAGGTGACGATGGGGCAGTCCGCCGTCATGAAGGCGCATGCCCGCAAGGTACGCCGCATCTATCATGGCAAGGTATTGACCGGATTTGCCGGCTCGGTGGCGGATGCCTTTACGCTGTACGAGAAGTTCGAGGCGAAGCTCGGCGAATGCCACGGCAATCTCGAACGCGCCGCCGTCGAACTCGCGAAGGAATGGCGCTCGGATAAGGTGCTGCATAAACTCGAGGCTCTGCTGCTCGTCGCGGACAAAGAGCACATCCTCATGGTGTCCGGCAATGGCGAGGTCATCGAGCCGGATGGTGATGTTGCTGCCATCGGTTCGGGCGGCTTCTATGCCCTGGCGGCAGGCCGTGCACTCTCCAGCCATACGGATATGAGCGCGGCTGAGATTGCGAAAGAAGCCCTGAATATCGCCTCGGATATCTGCGTATTCACCAATAAGAATATCATCGTGGAGGAATTGGATTAATGGAAGAAACGAAAGATTTATTCGGCGTCAACGAGCAGACTCCGCGCCAGATCGTCGCCGAACTCGATCGATATATCGTCGGGCAGAACGAGGCAAAGCGTTCTGTGGCCATCGCTCTGCGCAACCGTTGGCGCAGCCGTCAGCTGCAGGGGCCGATGCGCGATGAGGTCGTCCCGAAGAATATTCTCATGATCGGCTCGACGGGCGTCGGCAAGACCGAGATTGCCCGCCGCCTCGCAAAGCTCGTCAAAGCTCCCTTCGTCAAGGTAGAAGCGACGAAGTTCACGGAAGTCGGCTATGTGGGCCGCGACGTCGAGACGATCGTGCGCGATCTCGCGGAGGTCGCCGTCCGCATGGTCCGCCAGCAGCGCATGGAGGCCGTTCGCGAGAAGGCCGAGCAGCTCGCGGAGGAACGCATTCTCGATGTGTTTGTCCCGCAGCCGAAGAAAACGCAGAACCCGCTCGGACGCCTTTTCGGCGGTACGGATGACAGCGAAGAAAAAGACGAGAACCAGGACGGAGAGCCGAAGAAATATCAGGCTGGCCGCGAATGGGTCAAGAAGCGCCTCGACAAAGGAGAGCTCGAAAAAGAACTCATCGAGGTCGAGGTTGAGGAATCCGCCCGTCCGATGATCGGCATGCTGAGCGGCAGTGTAGAAAACATGAGTGATGACCTGCAGGACATGATCGGCAGCATGGTACCGAAACGCCGCAAAAAGCGGAAAGTCACGGTAGCCGAGGCACGCAAGATCTTCATCCAGCAGGAGTCGGAAAAACTCATCGATATGGACGCGGTAGCTGAGGAGGCACGTAATGTCGCTGAGCGCAGCGGTATCGTGTTCCTCGATGAGATCGATAAGGTCGCTGTGCACGATGGCGCGTCAGGCGGTGCGGATGTCTCCCGCGAGGGCGTGCAGCGTGACATCCTGCCCATCGTCGAGGGCACGACGGTCATGACGAAGTACGGCCCGGTCAAGACGGACTATGTGCTCTTCATTGCGGCTGGTGCGTTCCACCTGGCGAAGCCATCCGATCTCATCCCGGAGCTGCAGGGACGTTTCCCCATCCGCGTGGAACTGCAGTCCCTGCGCAAAGAGGACTTTGAGAAGATTCTCACGGAGCCACAGAATGCACTCATCAAGCAATATCAGGCATTGCTCGCGACGGAGGGCGTGGAAATCGAGTTCCGCCCGGAGGCCATCAGCCGCATTGCGCAGCTCGCCTGCGATGTCAACGACCAGTCGGAGGATATCGGCGCCCGCCGTCTCCATACGCTGCTCGAGAAACTCATTGAGGATATCAGCTTCCAGGCACCGGAACTCGAGGACAAGCATGTCGTCATCGATGAGGAGTATGTGGACGAGAAGCTTTCGGACATCGTTGTCAACCGTGACCTCAGCCAGTTCATCCTTTAATCCAAATTTGACAAAATTCACAGAAATTTTATTTAAATCTATTAACGTGCATCTATGATTATTTTGAAAACTGTGATAAAATAGAGCATGGAAATGTTGGATATTCTGACATCCAACGATCAACTGCTTAAGGAGAGGATCAGAATTGGCTATGAACGATAGCACAGATCAGATGTCACTGCTGGACAAGACGCGGAAGATAAACCGCCTGCTGCAGCGTTCGGAGCTCGTCGAATACGATGGAATTTCCCGTGTGCTCAGCAATGTACTGAACGCGAATATTTATATCACGAACGAGAAAGGCAAGATTTTCGGTTACGCCTTCGTCGATGATTTCGAGTGCAACATCATGGTCGACAAAGTCATCAATCAGGGTGAGTTCCCGCGCCATTATGTGAACTGGCTCATGCGCATCGACGAGACGCGCGCCAACCTGCGCTCGAAGTCCGGCATGTGCGCTTACGATGAGAATACGAAGTGCATGTTCAATGGCAAGAACACGACCATCGTGCCGATCTATGCCGTAGGGCGCCGTATCGGTACGCTCATCGTCGCAAAATACGATGAGGAGTTCACCGATGATGACCTGCTGCTCTGCGAGTACGGTGCTACGGTTGTCGGCATGTGGATGCTGCGCGATCATGCGGAGAAACTCGAGATTGAGGCACGCAAGAAGGCGACGGTGCAGATTGCCATCCAGACGCTTTCCTACTCGGAGCGCAAGGCGGCAATCGCCATCCTTTCGGCACTGCCGGCGAATGAAGGACTGCTCATCGCTTCGAAGATTGCGGACGAGGTCGGCATCACGCGTTCGGTTATCGTCAATGCCCTGCGCAAGTTCGAGTCGGCCGGTGTCATCGAGTCGAGGTCTCTCGGCATGAAGGGCACGCACATCAAGGTGCTCAATGATTGCCTTCTGGATGAAATTCAGAAGCTCAAAGAAGAAGAAGGCTGATGCTTGTCTTTCCCGCTTATGGAAAGGACAAATTTCTGCTGCTGGCCGGTTGCGGTCAGCAGTTTTTGTATTTTTACCGAGTTTTCAGAGGGAGAACCCTTCTTTTCTTGCTGTGGGTCTTCTAAAAATGTCCAAAACGTGCTAAAATTTAAGGGAGTGTTTAGAGGGTTTTTCTAATCCATGTAGAAAATAGCAAATATAAGTGGGGTTATCGGCTTTTTCAGCCTGCCCGGAATCATAGAAAAGAGAGGATGGATACGGATGATACTGGATCAGATCATGAGTTCTCCATCGCTGAACTATCTGCCGCGTGGCATGGCGGCCGCTTCGCTTCGCCATGAGGTTATCAGCAACAATATTGCGAATGTGAATACGCCGAACTTCAAGCGCAGTGCGGTCAATTTCGAGGACCTGCTGGCAAAGGAACTCGGCATCGGGGATAATCCGAACAAGCTGCCGATTGTCCGTACGCATGACCGCCATCTGCCGGTAGGACAGATCGGCGGGGCTATGCCGAGAATCGAGGAAGATGACTCGACGACGATGCGTGTAGATAACAACAACGTCGATATCGATATCGAGATGGCAGGACTGGCCAAGAACCAGCTCTACTACAATTCTATGGCGACGGAGCTGAACGGCTATATCCAGCGCCTGAAGAACACGATCACGAGCGGCCAGAGCTGATGACCGCAGGATCTTTACGGGAGATACGGTATAAAACGATGCAAAGGAGAACGCTATGAGCATGTTCCTGGGAATCGATGCGGCAGCCTCCGGCCTCACGGCAGAGCGCCTGCGCATGGATGTCATTTCAAATAATATCGCCAATGCCAATACAACGCGTACGCAGGCGGGCGGAGCCTACCATCGCCGTTACGTCATTTTCCAGCCCCGCGAAACGGAAGCTGGTACGTTCGAGGATTTCCTCCAGAAATCCGTGCACAAGCTCGATGCCGGTGCCGGTGTCCGCGCGGTCGGCATCGGAACGAATAACGAGCAGGGCCCGATGGTTTATGATCCGAACCATCCGGATGCGAATGCCGATGGCTATGTCGAGCGCCCGAATGTCAACATCGTTTCGGAGATGGTGGACATGATCACGGCGCAGCGCGCCTACGAGGCGAATACGACGACGATCAGTGCGGCCAAGTCTATGGTGACGAAAGCGCTGGATATCGGCCGTTGATCCGGTTCCAGCATATGAGGAAGGATAGACCATGGAGATACAACCATTAGCAATGACTCCTGTGGCAATGTCTGCAGAGAGCCATCTTGGCGAGTTACAGCCAAAGGAAGAAACGAAAAGTTTTGCTGACATGCTCGTGGATGCCCTGAAAAAGACGAACGAGCTTCAGCTCGATGCCGATCAGAAGAACGCCCTGCTGGCAGCCGGCCGTATCGATGATGTATCCTCGGTCGTCGTGGCAAGCCAGAAAGCGGATATCGCGATGCAGCTTACGCTGCAGGTGCGCAACCGGGCAATCTCTGCCTATCAGGAGATCATGCGCATGCAGGTCTGACGCCTGATAAAACGATTCGAGCGAAGCACGACGTGAAGGGATGGAAAGCATGGGAGATTGGAAAAAGCGGTACCAGCAGCTCTGGAACAAATTCAGCAAACGCCAGCGCTATATCATGCTGGGCACCGCTTTGGCGCTCCTCATCGCTGTACTGGGCATCAGTTTCTGGTACGGCAGCAAACCGGATATGGTTCCCCTGTTTACGAACATGGAAGCCAAGGATGCTGGTGAGGTCGCCGCAAAACTGAAAGAGGATAAGGTCGATTACCAGGTGCAGGAAGGCAAGAACGGCACCACGATCCTCGTACCGTCGGATAAGGTTCACGATGAGCGTCTGACCATGGCGACGAATAACCTGCCGCGCGGCCAGAAGGGCTTCGAGATTTTTGACGACAGCAAGCTCGGTGTTACGGAGTTCCAGAACAAGGTCAACTACCTGCAGGCAATCCAGGGGGAGCTCACGCGCACGATTGAGCAGATCGAGTCCGTAGAGAAGGCTCGTGTGCATATCGTCCTGCCTGAGGACAGCCTTTACAAGAAGAATGAGAAACCGGCTACGGCATCGATCATGCTGCGCCTGAAGCCGAATGCGCAGCTTTCGCGCAAGGAAGTCAAAGGCATTGTCAACCTCGTGGCACACAGCGTTCAGGGCTTGACCCCGGAGAATGTCACGGTCGTCGATGATACCGGCAAGATCCTCAACGATCCGGATGACCAGGATGAGCAGAGTGTCGGCGTCAAGACGATGACGCAGCTCGAGATGACGAAGAAGGTCGAGGATAAGATCCAGCAGCGCCTTCAGTCCATGCTCGATCAGACGCTTGGCAAGGGCAAGGCCGTTGCCCGAGTGAATGCAGAGCTCGACTTCGATGATCATCAGACGGACCGCCAGACGTTCACGCCGGTCGTCGATGATGCCGGCATCATCCGCAGCCAGCAGGATATGAACGAGACGTACTCGGGTACGTCGACGAATCCGGGCGGCGCAGCGGGCGTCGAGTCCAACGTTCCGGGCTATGTGGCGCAGAACGGCAACTCCAACGCAGACTACACGAAGAAGGAATCGACGAAGAACTACGAGATCAACGAGGAAAAGGAGAAGATCATTGCAGCACCGGGCTCGATCAAGCGGCTCAATGTTGCGGTGCTCGTTGATGAGTCGGTCGACCAGACGCAGCAGGACAGCATCCAGCAGACGGTGACGAATGCAGCGGGCATCAACACAGACCGTGGTGACACGGTATCCGTCGAGCCGCTGCCGTTCAGCTCGGAGATGCTCGACCGCGAGGCAGCGATGACGGCGGCAGAAAAAGAAGCGAAAGACCGCATCTTCTATCTGCAGCTCGCAGCGATTCTCGTCATCCTCGCTATGATCGGCGGTGCCATCTATATCTACCGCCGCAAGAAACTCCAGGAAGAAGCTGCTGCTGCAGAGGCGGCTCGCAAGAAGAAGGAAGAGGAGGAGCGTTTGGCAGAAATCCGTGCTGCTGCTGTGGCGAATGGTGATGTTGAGGAAGGCGAGCTCACAGAGGAGGAGCAGCGCCACCTCGACGAGAAGCAGACGCTCATGAAACTCATCGACGACAAGCCGGCTGAGGTCGCTATGCTGATCAAAACCTGGCTCCAGGGGGATGAATAAGTTATGGATATGTACGGAGATACCAACGGGGGCGACCTGTCCAACGAGGATAAAGCTGCTATCCTGTTCATCGCGCTGGGCCCGGAGTATTCGGCGAAGCTGTTCCAGCATATGGACGATGACGAGATCGAGAAGATCACGCTTGGCATCGCAAACCATAAGCAGGTTTCCGCCGAGCAGAAAGCGGATGTCATCAGCGAGTTCTACCAGATGGCCATGGCGAAAGATTACATTTCGACCGGTGGCCTGGAGTATGCGCAGAATGTCCTCGAGAAGGCCCTGGGCGCCGAGAAGGCCAGCGACATCATCAGCCGCCTGACGACGAGCCTGCAGGTCCGTCCTTTCGATTTCCTGCGCAAGACCGATCCGTCGCAGCTCCTGAACTTCATTCAGAACGAGCATCCGCAGACGATTGCGCTCATCATGGCATATCTCGATGCGCAGCAGGCCGCGACGGTCCTCTCCTCCCTGCCGCCGGATGCCCAGGCGGACGTTGCAAAACGTATTGCGACGATGGACCGGACCTCACCGGATGTCATCCGCGAAGTCGAGCGCGTACTGGAACGCAAGCTTTCCAGTCTCGTTACGCAGGACTTCACGACGGCAGGCGGCACGAAGGCAATCGTCGATGTCCTCAACCTCGTCGACCGCACGACCGAGAAGTCGATTATCGAACAGCTCGAAGTCGACAATCCGGAACTCGCCGAAGAGATCAAAAAGCTCATGTTCGTGTTCGAGGATATCGTTCAGCTCGACGACCGTTCGCTGCAGATGGTCCTGCGCGAGGTCGATCAGAAAGATTTGTCCCTCGCCCTCAAGGCGACGAACGACGAAGTCAAGAACAAGATCTACAAGAACATGTCGAAGCGTGCAGCCGACATGCTCAAGGAAGAGCTCGAATTCATGGGCCCGGTCAAGATTCGCGATGTCGAGGACGCCCAGCAGAAGGTTGTCGGTGTCATCCGCAACCTCGAGGACAAGGGCGAGATCGTTGTGTCGCGTGGCAAGGGAGACGAGATGATTGTCTAGGGTTATCAAGGCTGCCCTCTGGAAAGAGAAGCCGCACGTCATCGAGACGCCGACGCCGGAGAAGAAAGCCAAGGAGCCCGAAGGCGACGGTTTCAACGAAGAGGCCAGGCAGCATATGCTGGCAGAGATTGCCGCAAAAGAGCAGCGTGCTTCTGAGCATCTGAAAGAGGCTCAGGTTCAGGCGGATATCCTGAAACAGAATGCAGAGAAAGAAGCGGAGGACATCCGCAGGGAAGCTCAAGCGGAAATCGATGCGTTAAAAGAAAAGGCCCGCCAGGCAGGACATGATGAAGGATTTGCCGAGGGGAAGCAGGATGGCCTGAAGCAGGCGCAGGAGGATATGAAGAACAGCCTCGATGATGCCGCGAAGCAGGCAACGAAGCTCCTCAAGGATGCGCAGATCGCTTCGGAGGACTACGTCCAGCGGTCCGAAGAGGAGATCGTCTCCATCGCGATGGCCGTCGTCGAAAAGGTCCTGCCGCAGCATTTCATCGATGCACCCCAGGTGGTCCTGCCCCTCGTCCGGAAGGCGCTGGAAAAGGTCAAGGATCAGAGCAAGATTATCGTCCATGTGGCGCCGGTGAACTACGATATGGTCCTGCTGGCGCGGGATGAGTTCCGGACGATGCTGACGGGCGCAGATGCGGTGCTCGACGTGCACGCGGACGATATGCTGGAGCCGGGCGACTGCGTCATCGAGACGCCGAACGGCAGTGTCGATGCGCGCCTGGCTACGCAGCTCGAGCAGATCAAAGAGGCTGTACGGGAAGTCATGTCATGAGCAGTACCGATCATTTTCAGGTCAATACACAGAAATTCAAGGATGCTATTGCCGGGTGCCAGCCCATGAAACTCACGGGTAAGGTCACGCAGGTCATCGGCCTCGTCATCGAATCGCAGGGGCCGACGGTCAGCGTCGGGGAGCTCTGTTATGTGAGCTCGCATTTCCCCGGTGTCCCTCCGCTGCCGGCGGAGGTCGTCGGATTCCGCGAGGGCTATGTCATGCTCATGCCGGTCGGCGAGATGCAGGGCATCGGGCCGGGCTGTGAGGTCGTATCGGCACAGAAGACCTTGAAGGTCCGGGTCGGCTCCGAGCTCCTCGGGCGCGTGCTCGATGGCCTCGGCAATCCGATGGACGGCAAGGGGCCGATTCTCTCGAAAAAGGAATATCCCCTGCAGGCCGCACCTCCGGACCCGCTGAAGCGACCGCGCATCCATGAGAGCCTGTATGTGGGCGTCCGCGCCATCGATGGGCTCATCACGATGGGAGACGGCCAGCGTATTGGTATCATGGCAGGCTCCGGCGTCGGCAAATCAACGCTGCTGTCCATGATTGCGCGCAATACGGAGGCGGACATCAGCGTGATCGCCCTCGTCGGCGAGCGTGGTCGTGAGGTACGCGACTTCATCGAGCGGGACCTAGGCCCCGAGGGCATGAAGCGTTCCGTCGTTGTCGTTGCGACGTCGGATCAGCCGGCTCTCGTGCGCATCAAGGGTGCGATGACGGCGACGGCCATCGCGGAGTATTTCCGCGACCAGGGGCATAAAGTGATCCTGATGATGGATTCCGTCACGCGTTTTGCCATGGCACAGCGCGAGGTCGGACTGACCATCGGCGAGCCGCCGGCAACGCGCGGTTATACGCCGTCCGTCTTTGCCATGCTGCCGCGGCTCCTCGAGCGAGCGGGCACGAGTGATAAAGGATCCATCACCGGCATTTATACCGTGCTCGTCGATGGCGATGATATGAATGAGCCGATTGCCGATGCCGTACGAAGCATCCTCGATGGCCATATCGTCCTCTCGCGCGCGATTGCCGCGCAGAACCATTTCCCGGCCATCGATGTGCTGAGCAGCGTCAGCCGTGTCATGAACGAGGTCGTCTCGAAGGAACATCTGAAAGCATCGCAGAATATGCGTCAGCTTATGGCGGTCTATCACGATGCGGAGGACCTCATCCATATCGGCGCCTATGTCAAGGGCTCGAGTGCAAAGATCGACGAGTCTATCGAGAAGATCGACTCAATCAATGAGTTCCTGTGCCAGGGCATCTTTGAGGTAGACAGTTATGCGGATACCGAAAAGAAGCTACTGAGCATTTCAGGGGAATCCTAACGGAAGACTGAGGACGCATGAAGAAGTTCAAGTTCCAGCTCGAAACCCTGCTGAAAGTTACGCGCATGAAGCGGGAAGACGCAGAAGTGGCGTTTGCGGCGTCCTCGCGGAAACTGCAGGAAGCACGCGAGCATCTCGACGAGCTTCTCGAGGAGATGCAGCGGGGACAGCGCGATTATGATGAGCTCACGCACGGTGGAGCCAAGATTTCTGTCGGCATGCTCACGACGTATCATAATTTCTTCAACTACAAGCGCAATCAGATCGCGCAGCAGAACCAGGTCATCCTGGCGTGCCGCGCGGAGAAGCAGAAGAAGATGAAGGAGCTCATGGAACTCATGAGCTATGTGAAAAGCATCGAGCAGCTGCGGGAACGCAAGCTGCAGGAATACAAAGATGAAATGATGCATGAAGAACAGAAGGTACTCGATGAACTCGGGCAGCAGCTCGTCATGCGGAAGAAAGGAAATGCGGTATGATCGATATGTCAGGCGTTCGTGCCATACAGGCGCGCATCATGCAGCTGCAGCAGAAATTCGGTATTTCGGGCGACGTGCCGGGCATGAATTTCCAGCACACGCTGCAGAAGGCGATGGACGATCAGGCGGCAAAGCCGGTCCATCAGATCGAGCCGGGCAAGGGCCAGCCGGCGATGGCGATGCCGCGTACCTCGGGTGTTGCTCCTGTGGCGGGCGGTCTGCCTGCCACGGCACCGACGACGTCGGCTGCTGCAGCCAGCTCGGCCTACGCCGTGCAGGGTGCCTATGAGAAGCGTCAGACGGAGCCGGCAGTCAACGAGATGTTGTCTGAGCTCGTACAGAGTGCGGCACAGAAATATCAGGTCGATCCGAAGCTGGTTTCCGCCATCGCTGAGGTGGAATCGGGCGGGAACCAGTCCGCGATTTCTCCTGTCGGCGCGATCGGCGTCATGCAGCTGATGCCGGGAACGGCAGCGTCGCTCGGTGTCGATCCGTACGATGAGCGCCAGAACATCGAGGGCGGTGCGAAGTATCTGCACGAGATGCTTGAGACGTTCGGCGGAGATATCCGCAAGGCGGTCGCGGCGTACAATGCAGGCCCGCAGGCGGTCAAGGAATACGGCGGCGTTCCGCCATACCGCGAGACGCAGGACTATGTAAACAAGGTGCTGGACCTTTACCGCTAAGGCAGGGCCATAGATAAGGGAATCAGGACCGAAAGGCTATAAGGCTATGAGGGCTATGAAGGCGAGGCAGAAAGATGGCAGAACAGAGGAAGAAGAAAGGCAAGGGTAAGAAGGTCCTGAAAGGGATCCTTGCCCTGATTCTCGTGCTGGTGATCATCGTCGGCGGGTTTATCCTTGGCATCTACCTGCGCATCTTTGATACGCAGACAATGAACGAGAAACTCGGCCTCTATAATATGCCTATCATCGGCCAGTATTTCGTCAAGCCGACACCGAAAGAACCGGCAGAGCAGGAGCAGCCGATCGAGGACAAGAAGGTTGAGGATACGAGCAAGCAGAAGCAGAAACAGCTCACCATCACGAAAGCGGAGCTCGAGAAGCAGCAGAAGGAACGCGAGGCAGAGGAGAAGAAGCATGTCAAGAAACTCGCGAACCTCTATAACGCCATGAAGCCGGCGGATGCGGCATCCGCTCTCGATACGCTTGACGATGACCTCTGCGTGGAGATCCTGCAGAAGATGGATGAGGATCAGGCCGCGAAGGTTCTGTCGGCTTTTACGCCGGAGAAGACGGGGCGCCTGACGAAGCTCATCTACGCAGGCAAGAAACAGAAAGTACAGTCTGCTGCGGATATGGCGCAGGAGGCGGAACAGGAGCAGAACGCTGCCAATCAGCCAAATCCCTAAAAGAGAAAAGAAGGAATTTCCTGCTGGAATGCCGAAAGGATACAAAGTGTTCCAGCAGGATTTTTTGTGCCCTGCCACAAATTTCGTGCAGGCGGTTAAGAAAAACGCTGGAATGACCGATATCTACTAGTGAAGGGAGGTGATTCCATAGATGGATATCATGAACATGATGATTTCCGCTCAGAACGCGGGCAGCGCAGCCGCTCCTTCGGATGCCAAGGCTGCAGGGAATGGGAAGCAGGCAGATGCAAAAGACAGCAATGCTTTTGCGGATAAGCTCTCATCCGTGCAGGGAAAGGCATTGGGAAAGGACAGCAAAAGCGCGGGTTCCCAGGCGGAAGTCAAAGCTCCGGCCAATCCTCAGACGGAGACAGCGGAGCAGACTCCTGCCACGACGGAACAGGCAGGACAGAAGGGAAAAGCATCGGCATCCCTCCCCGATAAGGCGGCTGAGGCTGCAGAGATGGCGATGATTTCTCTCGCTACGGATAGCAAAAATGACGATTCCCAAAACCATGAGGAATCGCAAGCGATAACAGCCGACGACCGGTTTGCCACCCTGATGAATCTGGCGGCGGGGACACTTCAGGAGAATGTATTGGCGAACAACGTACCGAACGGTACGCTGAAAAGCTCGAAACTCCTGACGCAGCTTGCCGGGCAGGCAGATATGACGCAGAATGCGTCGATGAGCCAGTCCGTTATGCCAGGGATGGGCATAACCGAGGAAGCAGGGATGCCGTTATTCCATCTGGCAGGCGCGAAGGGGACGCAGATCACGCAGGGCGTGCAGGCACAAGTCCTGGCGGGCGACACCTCAGCGATGCCACTGGCTGGCACAGAAGAAGCTTCATCCGCTTCCGTCCTGCAACAGTCGTCCCTTTCGGAGACCACCGTTACCGGACAGGCTGAGGCCATCGGGAACGTGTTGGAAGGCGTTCCGGTGCAGTCCGATTCGGCTGCTGGGAATATTCTCCAGACTATCGATACCCCGGTCCAGACGGCCGACGCAAAGACTCCTCTCGTCCAGGCAGGCAGCCTGGGCCTGACGAATGTGCAGATGCCAGCCAGCCAGCAGACAGAGATGGGGCCAGTCCTTCAACAGATGGTTTCGTCTTCGGCGGATATGACTCAGTCCGTACCGCTCAATCTGGAGCAGGCGAAAATCAGCCAGCCAGCTGTGCAGGCCCAGGCGGCTGTTCAGCCGGATGTACAGCCGGAGGTAGTGCTTCCGTCGGTACAGGGCAGTGTGCAGCAGGCAGCCGCTCAGCCGCTGCAGATGCATGCGCAGCAGGCCGAAGCTGCACCCCTCACCCCTTCGGTGGCAGCGCAGTCGGCTCTGCAGGCGGAGACGACGTCCCAGCAGCCGTTGCAGGCAAAGCTGCAGCGTGCGGAGACGGACCAGCCGGTTCTGCAGACAGCAGCATCGATGCAGGTGCAGCAGCCAGCCGTTATGCAGAAAGCAGAAGCCGGCCCGGCATTGGCTTCGCCCCAGGTTCAGCCAGTCGTACCCGTTCAGCAGGGTGCGCAGCAGGATGCATCTTCTTTGATGCAGGATAACCCGCAGCAGGGAGGCCGGCAGCCGCAGGACCAGGCCCGTATGGGAAGTCCGCTGCAGGATGTTCTTCCCCTGAACCGCGATGCGGAAGCCGTTATGCCGGCACAGCCCGATGCATCGGCGAGCCGCGGCATCGGCGAGACACTCCGCTCCCTGCGGGCTGCCGCACAGCCGCAGCAGGCAGACGCAGCCGTGACATCGGCCGCAGGAGCCGGTTCGTTCCAGCAGCAGCTTCAGCAGGTGGCAGGTCCGCAGGACGCAGCCGCCGCTCAGCAGCCGCAGTCCGCTCAGCAGGACTACCAGATCCCGCAGCAGATTGTCGAGCAGGCAAGGCTGCTCCGCCGTGGTACGGATACGCAGATGGTCATCAACCTGAAGCCGGAGCATCTCGGTCAGCTGACGCTCAAGGTTACGGTATCGGCGGATGGCGCGGTGAACGCATCGTTCCACAGCAACAACGCGGAGGTGCGTACGATCATCGCAAACTCACTGCAGGTGCTCCGCAACGACCTGAACCAGCAGGGCATCCGCGTGGATAACGTCGATGTCTATGCCGGTCTCGATGGCGGGCTTCCTCAGCAGGACAGCAGCCAGCAGGGTTGGCAGCAGCAGAGTCAGCAGCACCAGCATTTCCACAGTGCGCAGGAGAGCGCAGAAGCCTTTGAGGATGAATCCGAACTGGCTGAGGCACTCCAGGCTCAGCGCGAGGCGAAGGCCGCAGGCGTTGACTACCGCGTTTAATGCAGCAATAGGAAGGAGGTAACACGTATGGCAAGTGCATCCGATTTCAATACGATCACACTCGATGGCAAGACGCAGACCGTCAGCAACTATGAAGCTGCTCAGCAGGCGCTGAAAGCCGCGAGCAAGGATAGCAACAGCTCGCTTGGCAAAGACGCGTTCCTGCAGCTCCTGGTGACGCAGATGCGCTATCAGGATCCGCTGAACCCGGCGGACAGCATGGAGTACATGTCGCAGCTCGCCCAGTTCTCGGCACTCGAGCAGATGACGAACCTGAACGAGACGATGACGACGCTTTCGGATTCCGTCAATGGTATCAACTCGGCGATGGCGCTGCAGCAGTACAGCACGCTGATCGGCACGACGGTCGCCTGGAACCAGGCCGTTCCGAATGGGGACGGCACGAGCACGACGATCTCCCTGACCGGTAATGTCAAAGGCGTCAAGATCGTCAACAAGGTGCCGCAGCTGCTCGTCGAGTCGAACAACAAGACCTACACGGTGCAGACGTCTGACGTTACGCAGATCATGAAGTAACGCGCAACCGTTCTTTGACAACTTCATATCGTTATCGCGTTTTTCACCGAGGAGGTACAGGAACATGGCTGATAGTAGCATATTCTTTCGCACACAGCCACTCCTGCCCACCGATAGTCACAGCTCCGTGCCCGTCGCCCGCACAACTCAAAGCAGCGCGTCGGATACATTCGCGCAGATCCTCGCGCAGACACAGCAGAGAGCTAGCAAAGAGGTGACGTTTTCCCAGCACGCGCAGCAGCGCCTCCGGGACCGAAGCCTGACGCTGAGCCCTTCGGATCTCACGAAGCTCAACGATACCGTCGACAGGATGTCGGCAAAGGGAGCACGGGAATCGCTCATTTATCTCAACCAGATCGCTCTGGTGGTCAGTGTAGCGAACCGGACTGTGATTACCGCCATGGATGGCACGAGTGCAAAAGACAACATTTTCACGAATATCGATAGCGCAGCAATACTTTGAGTTGGACCTATAGCAGGGAACTCAGGGATGCCGAACGACAGAAGCATCCCGATGCTGCGCATCAGAACAATCAACTTCTATATGTAGAAAGGAAGCATGATTCATTATGATGCGTTCACTTTTCTCCGGTGTATCTGGCCTGAAAGCTCATCAGACGGGCATGGATGTCATCGGTAACAACATCGCCAATGTCAACACGACGGGTTTCAAATCGGCCCGTACGACGTTTGCGGATACGCTCTCCCAGACGCTGACGGCAGCATCCGGCTCGAACGACACGGTCGGCGGCAAGAACCCGAAACAGATCGGTCTCGGCTCCGTCGTCGCAAGCGTCGACAACATCTTCACGGATGGCTCCCCGCAGAGCACAGGCAAAAACACCGATATGGCTCTCTCGGGCAGCGGCCTCTTCATCGTGAAGCAGGGCAAGCAGACGTACTACACGAGAAACGGTGCGTTCTCCTTCGATGAGAACGGCAACTTCGTCAACAGCAACGGCCTGTTCGTCCAGGGCTGGAAAGCAACGGACGGCGTCCTGCCGGAGAGCACGACGGAAGCCAATATGCAGAATATCCAGCTGCAGGCGGGCTCGGTCATGGAGCCGAAGCTCACGTCGCAGACGATATATTCCAACAACCTGAACTCGGCAGCAGCGACGATTGCCGGTATGAACGTCCTCGATGGGAAGGGCAACTCTGTCAAGGTCTCTCCGTCCGATACCACGCAGTGGGCTGTGGGCGAAGACCATGATGCGAAGATCGATAATATGGATGTCACGTTTGCCGGCGGCATCACGATCGACTCGGCAGCCGGTGAATATGCGATGGGAGGCAACTACCTCCTCAATGGGCCGGTTACGGTTACGCTCAGCAACGGCGATCAGCTCAGCGTGCCCATCACGTCTTCGGCACGTTATACGGTAGGCTCCATTCCGGCATCCATTATTACGGAGTTAGCCTCCAGTGCCGATGGCGCAAAGGTTACGTTCAAGGATGGTGCTACGATCGGTGACACGACGGATAAGTCGAACAGTGCTTACACCGTGACGCTGAGCAATGGCGATACGGTATCTGTCAACAGCACGGGCAAGACCTATACGAAAGGCAGTGCCTTGACCGGCACGGCGCAGACCGTCAAGGGCAATACGGTGACACTGGCCGATGGAGATATCCTGACGAACAACAGCGGTACGACGTATACGGCAACCGTGGATTTGGGCAAAATCACGATTTCTGCTACTTCTGCCGCCTCGTATTCGACGGAGGCTGCCAAGGCAACGGATCTGACCGTCAAGTCAGTAACGGGCCGCCGGGCTGTCCTGTCCGATGGTTCTGTCCTGACGTTAGCCACGGGTAAGACGGTGGATGTCGGTGCTACGGTTTCTACGAAAGCCACCGCTATCAACGGACTGCCGTCCTCCAGCATTGCTTCGATTACAGCAAATGATGCTCCGACGGTCAGCGAACTTGCCGGTACCGTTAAATCCGGCACGACGGGAAAGACGAATACCTTTGATGTCAAGACGTCCGGTACCTACATCAAGGCCAGCGATGGCATGACGGTCTCCGATATCTCCCTGACGGATGAGAATGGCAGTGTTGTGACCGTCAGCAACTCCGACACGAACACGTATAAAGCAGGGGATACGTATTCCGCTCCGGCGCCGAAGTCGGTGGCCCTGAATATGAGCGATGGCAGCTCGGTGACGGAGACGTCCGGCGCCTACAATATCGGCTACAGCATGCCGGTCGCAACGACAGTTAAAGCATATGATACGCTCGGCAATGAGCACAACGTGACGCTGTACTTCACGAAGACGCGCACGGACAGCGTCAATGGTAACCAGTGGACCGTGTCCGTCAATCCGGATGGCTCCGGCAGCACGAGTATCAAGGAGTCGGATGGTACGACGACGAAGGCAACGATGAATGATGTCACGCTGCATTTCGATACGGACGGCAACTACGTCTCCGGTTCGACGTCAACGACGCTGACGCTTTCCAATGGTGCAGAGCTCAACCAGAGCATCGCTATCGATCTTTCGAGACTCACGCAGTATGCGGCGGGCAGTACGGTCACGAGCACGAGCGACGGCAACGCAACGGGTACGCTCTCCAGCGTTTCCATCAACGAGCAGGGCCAGATCATCGGCTCCTACACGAACGATGTGCAGCGCATCGAGGGTCAGGTGGCCATCGCGCAGTTCACGAACATGGAAGGCCTCACGAAGAAAGGCAACAGCCTCTACACGGAGTCGAACAACACCGGTAAGCTCACGGTCGGCAACAACACGGATCTCGGCGTCACGCTCACGACGTCCGCTCTCGAGATGTCGAACGTTGATGTCGCAAATGAGTTCTCCCAGATGATCATCACGCAGCGCGGCTTCCAGTCGAACTCGAAGATCATCACGGTCTCCGATGAGATGCTCGAGACGCTCATCAACATGAAACGTTAATTTTTTCTTTGCGAACAGGGATGCCTCCGGCAGGTTGCCGGAGGCATTTTTATGCCGTTACAAAAATCTTACGCAAAAATATGAAAAAGAAAAAGGGAAATGGGTCTTTTATGACGAAATAAAGGATAACGTGGGAATTTGGATATTCGTGTGCTCCGGATACCTGTGCTTCCACGGAACGAAGTTGTAAGAGAAGGGGATGCTGCTGCATGATCAAGCTTACGCGATTCAATTCACAGACAAATAAAAAAGGAGAATTTGTCCTGAATGCCGAAATCATAGAGATGATAGAGGAAACGCCGGACACGGTCATCACGCTTACGAATGACAAAAAACTCATCGTCGAGGAGTCGATGGATGAAGTCGTCCGCCGCGTCATGAAATATCGCCGTGCTCTCAGGCAATTTTAGTATTGGACTTTTTCCTGACAGTTGATATAATGGAATGGTAGTTATAAAGGAAGGAGCAACTTCATGGCTGAGGAAGATAAAAACAAAGATGATGCGCCTGAGCAGGAGCCACCCAAAAAGAAGTCACCGATCATCCTGGTCGTTGTGCTTGTACTGGTCGGACTGGTCCTGGCAGGCGGTATCTCCTTCTTCGTGACCACCAAGATGATGGCGAACACCGCATCGAGCGATGTGAGCAACAATCATGATCCGGGTGTGTTCATCAAGCTGGGAGATGCAAAAGAAGGCATCCTCGTCAATGTCGGTGGGCAGAAGCAGAGCAAGTTCCTCAAGGCAGGCATCGTCCTCGAGATGAATCCTGGCAAAAAGGACAATATTGCCGATAATAAGCTGACCCAGTCGGCAGAGACCAAGATCCTCGATACGACGCTGGATTACCTGCGTTCAGCACCGCTGGACCAGTTTGCACCGGCCAAGCAGGAGGAGTTGAAGAAGCAGCTGAAAGATGCCCTGAATGATAAACTCGGGCAGGGTTCGGTCTACGATGTGTATATCACGAGCTTCCTGCTGCAGTAAGACAAGTTTAGAATCAAGCAGGAAGGAGGATGAAATTTGGCAGAGGATGTACTGTCTCAGTCTGAGATAGATAAACTGCTCTCCGCCTTATCCAGTGGTGATGTAACAGCTGAGGATGTCAAGGCGGACGAAGAGCAGAAGAAAATCAAGACGTATGACTTCCGCCGGCCGGATAAATTCTCTAAAGATCAGATTCGAACCTTGTTCATGCTGCATGAGAGTTTCTCACGACTGCTGAATACCTACCTTTCCACACACCTGCGAACCATCGTCAAGGTGGAGGTCGCTTCGGTAGAGCAGCTGACATATCAGGAATTCGTTCAGTCACTGGCAAACCCATCGGTGATCAGCATCCTGGCGGTACCACCCCTCAAGGGCAATATCATCATGGAAATCAATACCGAGATTGCCTTCGCCTTCATCGACCGCGTTTTCGGCGGTGAGGGCAGGGGATCGATCAAGCCGCGCGTCCTGACCGATATCGAGGAAGTCGTCATGAAAAGCTTCATCGATACGGCTATGCAGGAACTGCGCGAGGCATGGTCGAACGTCATTGATTTCCACCCGTCACTGGAGGCTACGGAGTCCAATCCGCAGTTCACCCAGATCGTTCCGCCGACAGACATGGTCGTCATCGTGACAATCCAGATGAAAGTCGGCGAAGTCGAGGGCATGATGAATATCTGCATCCCTTATCTGGTGCTGGAACCCATCATGTCGAAACTGACCACGACGTTCTGGGTCGCTTCCTCCGTATCGAAGGAAGAGGATCCGGAGGCCGTCAAGATCCTGCAGAACAAGATCGAGCATACGGTGGTGCCGATGACCGTGGAGCTTGGCCGGATCAATATTTCGATTCGGGAGTTCCTGACGCTGACGTTCGGCGATGTCCTGCAGCTCGATACGAAGGTGAAAGATGATTTGAAATGCATGGTGGGTAAGCGGCCGAAATTCTATTGCCGGCCTGGTACGGCAGGGAAGAAGATGGCGGTTCAGATAACGAAGATTATCGATCAGGAAGAGCAGAAAGAAATAGAAGGAGATGAACAGACGAATGAGTGACGACAAGATCTCGCAAGCAGAAATCGATGCCCTGCTCAATGGCATGGGCGGCGGAGATGCTCCGGCGGGTGATGATTCGAGCTCAGGTGACGCTGCACCGGCAGACGAGGCTCCAGCCGAAGCTGCGGCTGAAGCTCCGGCAGCTGCCGACAGTGCCGATGATTCATCTCAGTTTGAAGGCGTCCTTTCCGATATCGAGAAGGATGCACTGGGCGAAATCGGCAACATCTCGATGGGCAGTGCGGCAACCACCCTTTCCGTGCTGCTCGGTCACAAGGTCAATATCACGACACCGGCCGTTGCTGTATCCACGATGAGCATCATCCGGCAGCACTACCCGATGCCGTACCTCATCGTCGAGGTCGGTTATACGATCGGCATCAACGGCAACAATGTCCTGGCTATCCAGGCGCAGGATGCTGCGATTATCGCTGACCTCATGATGGGCGGCGACGGTACGAATCCGGAGCCCGAGATCAACGAGATTCATATGAGCGCCGTCGGCGAGTCCATGAATCAGATGATGGGTACGGTGGCGACGTCCCTTTCGACGATGTTCAATAAGAAAATCGATATCTCGCCACCGAAGGTCAACCTGATTGACCTGGGTACAGAGGATAAGGTTTCCGATATCGTCAACCAGGATGAGCCGATTGTCCGCATCGCTTTCCGCATGGAGGTCGATGGCCTTATCGACAGTGAGATCATGCAGATCCTGCCGGTCGATGTCGCTAAGGAAATGGTTCAGGCGCTCATGAATGGCGAGGTTTCTTCCCCGGAGCCCGAGCCGGAGCCGGCTCCTGCACCAGCTGCTGCAGCACCTGCTCCGCAGCCTGCACCGGCCCCCGCGCCGGCACCTGCTCCACAGCCGCAGATGGCGGCACCGCAGCCTCAGCCGATGATGCAGCAGCCCATGATGCAGCAGCCGATGATGATGGCACCACAGCCCCAGATGGGATATGCGATGCCTCCGCAGCAGCCTCATGTGGCACAGAACGTACCCGTCCAGCCTGCTCAGTTTACGCCGCTTTCGACGGCGCCCGTGCAGGTCAACGATGCGAATATCGGCCTGATCCTCGATGTGCCCCTGCAGGTTACCGTCGAGCTCGGACGCACGAAGAAATCCATCAAGGATATTCTCGAGATGACGAATGGTTCTATCGTCGAGCTGGATAAGCTCGCCGGCGAGCCGGTGGATATTCAGGTCAATGGCAAGTTCCTTGCCAAGGGCGAGGTCGTGGTCATTGATGAGAATTTCGGTGTCCGCATTACGGAGATAGCAAGTCCGGAGGAAAGAGCAGCAAAGCTCCAGTAACATTTACTGACGGAAACACGCTTGTTTCCTCAGGGACTTTCCGATATAATGAAGGTATCAAGGTTTAGAAATATCTATTTCTAAAAGATGAGGAGAGATGAAACATGGCAGTACGAGTGTTAGTCGTTGACGACGCAGCATTTATGAGAATGATGGTTAAGGATATCCTGTCGAAGAACGGCTATGAGGTCGTTGGCGAAGCAGAGAATGGCATGAAGGCCCTGGAAAAATATCAGGAGCTCAAGCCGGATCTCGTTACCATGGATATCACGATGCCGGAGATGGATGGCATCAGCGCAGTCAAGGAGATCAAGAAGGTCGACCCGAATGCGAAGATCGTCATGTGCAGCGCCATGGGCCAGCAGGCCATGGTTATCGAGGCGATCCAGGCTGGTGCACGCGACTTCATCGTCAAACCGTTCCAGGCTGACCGCGTTTTGGAGGCTGTCCGCAAAGCAGTAGGCTGATGGCAGGAAAAAAATTCTTCTATTTGGGATTTGCGGTGCTGGCAGCGTTCCTGCTGCTGGCTGCCGATCCTGTCTCAGCGGCTGAGAAGGCTGCCGAGGGCGGTGGCTATCTCTCTGGTTACGAGAACACGGATCCTAAGCCGACGGCTATTTCATGGTGGTCGACGGCGGCATATCTTGTCAGCTTATTTGCCATTTTTGCCTTCGTGGTGGGGATGGCATATTTTGCTGCAAGGTTTTTGGGCGGGCATTTTGCCCAGCAGAAAACCGGGACAGGAGGCAGGATCCTTGCCCATCTGCCACTCGGACCGAACCGTTCAGTTTGTGTTGTTGAGATGGCGGGGAAGGTGTTCCTGCTCGGCGTGACGGAGCATTCCATCACGCTGCTGTCTGAAATCACGGATCCGGATATGATCGATCGGCTGCATCGCGATAGTGACAAGAATCCCCTGAGTGGGGATATGTTCGCGAAGCAGTTCGGCACTTTGGGTGATTTTGTCGATAAGATTCCGCCGATGTTCCATAAGGGATAGCCTGGATACTTGGAAAACAGAAGGGGTTGTGGACGTTTGAAACGTCGGGAGTTTGTATTCCTGCTGATCGGTGCAGCGCTGCTGTTCGGATTGCCGTCTACTGCTTTTGCAGCGGATCCGGCGATTCCTTCGGTCACCGTGGATCTTGGTACGGCCAAGGGGCCGCAGGACGTCGCGACGACGCTCCAGATCATGGCCCTGCTGACCATCCTGTCCTTGGCGCCGGGCATTCTCATGATGACGACGTCCTTTGTCCGGATTGTCGTCGTCATCGGGTTCCTGCGGAATGCGCTGTCCACGCAGAACGTTCCGCCGAATCAGGTCGTCGTTGCTCTTTCTCTTTTCCTGACGTTCTACATCATGGCTCCGTATTGGGGGCAGGCGAACGAGCAGGGCATCCAGCCCTATCTGGCAGGCCAGATTACGCAGGAGGAGGCGCTGACGAATACGGTCGAGCCGATCCGCGAATTCATGTTCAAGCAGACACGCGAGGCCGATCTCGCTCTGTTTGTCAACCTGTCCGATGCCGAGCGGCCGGAAACGCAGGATGACGTCTCGACGTTCACGCTGATTCCGGCATTCGTCATCAGCGAGCTGAAGACGGCTTTCCAGATTGGTTTCATGATCTATATCCCGTTCATCGTAATCGATATGATCGTGGCAAGTACCCTGATGTCTATGGGCATGATGATGCTGCCTCCGGTCATGATATCCCTGCCGTTCAAGATCCTCTTGTTCGTCATGGTCGATGGGTGGCATCTGCTGATCAAGTCGCTGATCGTCAGTTTCAAGTAGCGTCCGGGTGGTTTGCATCAGGAAGGTGAGAGGATGTCAGGAGATCTGGTTGTCCAGCTGGGACAGCAGGCGCTTTGGGTCGTATTGCTCGTTTCTGCGCCGATGCTCGGTCTGGGTCTCATCGTCGGCCTCATGGTCAGCGTATTCCAGGCTACGACATCGATTCAGGAGCAGACGCTGGCCTTCATCCCGAAGATCATCGCTGTCTTCGTGGCCATCCTGATTTTCGGTCCGTGGATGCTGCGCATCATGGTGGAGTATATCACGAACCTTCTCGTGAACCTGCCCTATTATATCCGATGAAAGGAATCGAGACCTATGGATTTCTTTACGCTTATGCAGGGCCATGCAGCGGTCTTCCTGCTGCTCCTGACCCGCGTCAGTGGAATCTTCGTGATCTCTCCTTTTTTCGGCAGTATGAATATCCCGATGTATTTCCGTGCGGCAGCGGCGTTTACGTTTTCTGTCGTACTGTTTCCCGTCGTCGATGCACTGGGCGAAGTGCAGGCACCTCCTTCCGTCTTGGCGTATACCGGTGCGGTTCTTGCGGAACTGTTTATCGGCTGGCTGATCGGATTCGTGGCGTATATTTCGTTCTCTGCCATCCAGATGGCCGGTAAGATCATGGATATGCAGGTGGGCTTTGCTATCGTCAATGTTATGGATCCAACTTCCGGTCAGCAGATGCCGCTTATCGGAAGTTTTCTTTATAATTTGACGGTAATCATCTTTCTCGTGACGAACGGGCACCATCTGCTTATCGCCTCTCTGGCACAGAGTTTCCAGGCTTTGCCGCTGCTTTCCTTTGCGCCGAGCCTGTCGCTGCCGATGATCATTGCGAATTTCACATCGGGCATCTTCCTGACGGGCATGAAGATCGCCATGCCGGTGACATTCGCTATCCTGCTCACGAATGTGGGACTGGGCATTCTCGCGCGTACGATGCCACAGATGAATATCTTCGTCGTTGGCATCCCGATGCAGATCATGATCGGCATCACGATGCTTTCGATGATGCTGCCGTTTTATGTTTTGTTCCTGGATGTGATGTTCCATGAGATGTACACGAATATCAGCATCGCGCTTCAGGCACTCCAGCCATAGGGCGGAGGAGGAGCCGCGGTTCACGTTTGACCTGCAGCTTTTCGCGGACGGGGACAAGACAGAGGAACCGACAGCCAAGAAGCGCAGCGATGCGAAGAAGAAAGGCCAGGTAGGCCGAAGCACTGAGCTGAGCACGGCCTTTGTCCTGCTCATAGGGTTCTTTATGCTGAAAGTGATGTCAGACTACATCATGCAGAACCTGACATCCTATACAACGTATATATTTTCCCATCTCAATCAGAGTGTGGATACGGCAAACCTCATGGCGCTGTTCGGCGGAATCCTGACGATCCTCGTCAAGACGGCTCTGCCAATCATGCTGGCCATCATGGCCATTGGTCTCGCCATCAATTTCTTTCAGGTGGGGCTGATCTTCAATACGGAGAAGCTGCAGCCGAAGCTCGATAACCTGAATCCGATCAACGGCGTCGGCCGCATGTTTTCCAAGCGCTCGCTCGTGGAACTCGTCAAGTCGCTGCTGAAAATCGCGATCATCGGCGCATTTCTCTACATGTTCCTCAAAGAGGAGCTCCTTGTGATTCCTCAATATATCTATCTCGATCTCGTGACGAGCCTGCACAGTATCGAGAAGGTCATCTTCAGCATGGCGTTTCAGGTCTGCGGCGTCATCATGATCCTGGGTGTCCTCGATTATGCCTACCAGAAATGGCAGACCACGCAGGACCTAAAGATGACGAAGCAGGAAGTTAAGGATGAGTTCAAGCAGACCGAGGGCGATCCTCAGATCAAGGGCAAGATTAAGCAGAAACAGCGCCAGATGGCGATGTCCCGCATGATGCAGGAGGTCCCGAAGGCGGATGTCATCGTCACGAACCCGACGCATTTTGCCGTGGCGCTGCAGTATCATAAGGGCATGCCGGCACCGAAGGTATTGGCAAAAGGCCAGGACCTCGTCGCCCGCCGCATTCGCGAAATCGGCAAGGAGAACGATATCCCGCTCGTCGAGAACCGTCCGCTCGCCCGTGCACTCTACGCTACGGTCGAGGTGGGGCAGCTCGTGCCGCGGGAACTCTATCAGGCTGTGGCGGAGGTCCTCGCCTATGTCTATCGGCTCAAGCACCGCCGGCGCGCTTAACCGGGTCGCCGGTTTTCTATTTCAACGAACAAGATTTTTCAGGTAAGGAGTAAGGTATATGGCTGCAACAAAGGCACTCGCACCAATCCAGGGGCAATCCTTTATCCAGCGTTACAGTGATGTGCTGATTGCGCTCGCTATCGTCATGATCGTTATCATGATGATCATTCCGCTGCCGACGATCATGCTCGACCTGCTTATCTGCCTGAATATTTCGATTGCTCTGCTGATTATCCTGTCGACCATCTACAATACCGAGGCTCTGGATCTCTCGGTATTTCCTTCCCTTCTGCTGGTTACCACCCTGTTCCGCCTGTCGCTGAATATTTCGTCGACGCGACTCATCCTGCTGAACGGTAATGCCGGTGAGGTCATCACGGCATTCGGCAACTTCGTCGTCGGCGGTAATGCGGTCGTCGGCTTCATCATGTTCGTTATCCTCGTCATCATCAACTTCATCGTTATCACGAAAGGTTCCGAACGTGTCGCAGAGGTATCCGCACGATTCACCCTCGACGCTATGCCTGGTAAGCAGATGTCCATCGATGCGGACCTGAATCAGGGCGCCATCACCGATGCCGAGGCGAAGGTCCGCCGCGAGAAAATCCAGCGCGAAGCGGATTTCTTCGGTGCTATGGATGGTGCTTCGAAGTTCGTCAAAGGTGATGCCATCGCCGCAATCATCATCATGTTCATCAATATAAGCGGTGGTTTCGTCATCGGCATGGTACAGCGCGGTCTCGATGCTTCGCAGGCCTTGTCTCAGTACACGCTGCTGACCGTCGGCGAGGGCCTGGTTTCGCAGATTCCGGCGCTGCTCATTTCCACAGCAACCGGTCTTATCGTCACGCGCTCGGCGGCAGAGGGCAACCTGGGTGCTGACCTCACGAACCAGCTCTTCCGCAACGAGCGTATCTTCTTCATCCTTTCCGGCATCCTGCTCTTCCTGGCTCTCGTACCTGGCCTGCCGGGTTTCCCATTCATGTGCCTGGCTGTGGTATGCGCCCTGATCGGGCTGAACCTTAAACGTACCCATGAGTCGTCTGCCAAAGCGGTCAAGGAAGCTGCGAAGAAGAGTGGGGGCAAAGGCGGCGCCAGCATGGCAGCCAAGAAGGCGCAGGCCTCGCCGGAGAACGTCGTATCGCTCCTGCAGGTCGATCCGATGGAACTGGAAATCGGCTACAGCCTCATTCCGCTCGTCGATACGGGCCAGGGCGGCGACCTGCTCGACCGTATCGTCATGATCCGCCGCCAGTGCGCGCTGGAGCTCGGCCTCGTCGTGCCGACCATCCGTATCCGCGATAATATCCAGATCAAGCCGAATGCCTATATCATCAAGCTCAAGGGCATAGAGATCGCGAAGGGTGAGCTCATGCTCGACCATTATCTCGCCATGAATTCGGGCACGGTGTTCGAGGAGGTCCCGGGCATCGAGACGACGGAGCCGGCATTTGGACTTCCGGCGCTGTGGATCCCGGAAAGCGAACGCGAGCAGGCAGAGCTCAACGGCTACACCGTTGTCGATGCCGTTTCCGTGCTCGCTACGCACCTCACCGAGGTCATCAAGCAGCATGCGGCAGAGATCCTCGGCCGTCAGGAGACGCAGAACCTCATCGACAACCTCAAGAAGTCGAACGAGTCGCTCGTCAAAGAGGTCGTGCCGGATCTGCTCAACATCGGCGAGATCCAGAAAGTCCTGCAGAACCTCCTGCGCGAGCGCGTGTCGATCCGCGATATGGGGACCATCCTCGAAGTGCTTGCCGACTATGGCAGGGCAACGAAGGATACCGAAATCCTCACCGAGTATGTACGTCACGCCATGGCACGTCAGATCAGCCATCAGAACGTACAGAACGGCGTCCTGCCGTGCATTACGCTCGACCCGGCGCTCGAGAACCGCATCGCCGGTGCGGTACAGCATACGGACCATGGCTCCTACGTCAGCTTGGATCCGGATACGATGCAGAGGCTTATTGATGTACTCAATGAGGAACTGCAGAAACTCACGAATATGGGCTATCAGCCCGTCGTGCTCACGAGCCCGGCTGTGCGCCTCTATTTCCGCAAGCTCGTCGAGCGTTCCCTGCCGGGCATCGTCGTGCTCTCGCACGCCGAGATCGAGCAGTCCGTTGAAATTCAGATCCTTGGGGTGGTGAAGATCTAAAGTGCAGATTAAAGTATTCAAGGCTCCTACGATGAAAGCGTGTATGGAGCAGGTAAAAGCCGAACTCGGCAGCGATGCCGTTATCCTGCACACCAAGAAGTACCGCGAGGGCGGCTTCCTGGGCTATGGAAGCAGTGAGGTCGTTGAGGTGACGGCGGCCATCGAGGACCAGGAGGAGACGCCGCACCGCCGCAAGGCAGAGCCGGCCCCCGCCCCCGTGGCAGCACCCACACCGCAGCCCAGGCAGGTACTCAATCAGTATAAGACGGCAGGAACGCAGCAGGCCATCCAGCAGATGGAACAGCCGGCACCGATGCAGGTCCCTCCTATATCGCCAGCCGGATTGCCTCAGCCGGCCATGCCACAGGCAGCTGCCGGGCCGTCGGCGGCACAGCAGCCTGCCTTACAGGCGCAGCCGGGAGGCAATATGGACGACAAGCAGAAAATCGACCAGCTCGAGAATGAGCTGGCGCAGATGAAGGCCATGCTGGCACAGGTTATCGGCAAGGAAAACGGCACGGATAAGGTGACGCTTCAGGATGCCCTGAAGGATCAGGATGTCGCGGAGGATATCCTGAAGGACTTCGCCGCACAGTCTCCGGCCGGAGAGACCCTCCTTGACCGCGACGATCCGCAGGCAAAAAATGTCCTGACGAAGTTCCTGTCTGACAATATGCGCTTTGCTGCCGGCATCCACCAGACCGGGAAAAAGCCGCGCACCGTGGCGCTCATCGGTGCTACGGGTGTCGGCAAGACGACGACGCTCGCGAAAATCGCCGCGCGCCTTGTCCTTGAGAAGGGCGTCAAGGCGGCACTCATTACGGCAGATACGTATCGTATCTCGGCGGTGGAGCAGCTGAAGACGTATTCGGATATCATCGGGCTCCCGCTCGAAATCGTCTATACGCCGGATGAACTTCGCGTCGCGATTCACAAGCATCGTGACAAGGATATCATCCTCATCGATACGGCAGGCAGGAGCCAGCATAATGCGTATCAGATGAAGGAACTGCAGGAATTTCTGGCGGTCGCACCGGATATCGAGAAACACCTTGTCCTCAGCTCGACGACAAAGAACAAAGATGCAGCAGAAATCCTCAAGAAATTTTCCGTCTGCAAGCCTGGACGGGTGATCTTTACGAAGGCGGATGAGACGAGCAGCCTCGGATTGATCGTCAATCTGCTCTATCATCAGGATATCGCGTTGTCGTTCCTGACCGATGGCCAGAGCGTACCGGATGATATTGTTCCTGCAACTGCGGAGTCTCTTGCAGGATTATTGCTCCGTGAGTGAGAATATATAAGATATGGGAGATTACTAGCGTATGGCAGATCAGGCATCAAGGCTCCGCCAGCTCGTAGGCAGCAGGGTGGAGGAACCAGCTGCTCCATCCATGCGGGCAGACGGAACGAAAGTGATAGCGGTCACGAGCGGCAAGGGCGGCGTCGGAAAGACGAACCTGACCGTGAACCTTGCGCTGGCCTTGGGCATGCTCGGACAGAGGGTGCTGATCGTCGATGCAGACCTCGGTATGGCGAATGTCGACGTTGTCCTCGGAAGCCGTGCAAAGCATGCGCTCATGGACCTCCTGGATCCGGCGATTAGCTTGGAGGATGTCATTGTGCAGGGACCTTATGGTGTCAGCTACATCCCGGGAGGTTCGGGTATCGAGAAGGCAGCGACATTCAGTGCAGCAGAGCAGAGGCTGCTCCTGCAGAAACTGGCATCCTGCGGGCAGATGGCGGATATCATCCTCATCGATACGGGAGCCGGGCTCGGCAAGAACGTCATGGATTTCATCCTGGCTGCTGACGAGGTCCTGCTCGTGACGACGCCGGAACCGACATCGCTCACCGATGCCTATGCGGTGATGAAGGCATACAGCGTCTATGCACCGGATGGCTGCATGAAACTGGTCATCAACCGCGTCTACGAGGAGGAGGAGAGCCGGGAAGTCGCCAATAAGCTTGCCCAGACGGCGGAGCGCTTCCTGCATATCCGTATCGACAGTCTCGGCTATATCTTCGATGATCCGATGGTCCGTAAGGCCGTCCGCCGCCAAACCCCCTTCGTGGCAGCATGGCCGGACTCGGCAGCATCACGATGTGTACGTGCATTAGCCAATGGTCTCCTGTACGGCTCACAGATGCAGGTCAAAAGAGGCTGGAAAGGGTTTTTGCAACAAATTTTCAATTTTTCACGATAAACATGGAGGAACTTTTTTATGGCGGGCGAATTAATAAAAGCAGGGGATGTCCTGCACATCGGTCAGCGCCTGGAAGTGTTCATTGATGGACGCGAAGAAAGGTTCAGCAGCCGTATCGAGGATATCACGGATGAGGAACTCATTGCGGCTATGCCATTCGACAAGCACCGCGTGCCCGTGATTCCCCGCTCCGGTGAGCTTGTCTATATGCTCGCCGTCGGCGGGTCGAGCCGTTACCGCTTCCTGGTACGGTTCCGCGGCGTAGATCGCGAAGGACTCGTGGCGGTATGGCGTGTCGCTAAGCCGGATACGTGCGAGAAGTTCCAGGACCGTGCGTTTGTCCGCGTAAAGGTGAGCCTGCATACCAAGGTTCGTCTGGTTGATGAAGAAGGATGCATCGAGGAGCCGGTTGTCACGCAGGTCGTCGATTTGAGCGGGAACGGCATCTGCTTTGCATGGAACAGCCCCATCAAGGTGGGAACACAGGCTGGACTGGAACTCAATGAAATTCCGGGTGTCGGAACCCTGGAGGTCATGAGTGAAGTCGTGCGCTGCACACCGGTGCAGCGTGGCGATGGCGAGTATGTCTATCATATCGGCGCATCGTTCAAGCATTTGTCCCGCAGCATTGCCAATAAGATTGTCCGCTATGTCTTCGACGTACAGCGGAAAATCATAGCCAAGGGAATCCGGAAGGATTGAGAATTCCCTGATAAGAGGAAGAATGAAGGTGAATCGGATGATACGTGTCCTGATCGCAGACGACTCCGCATTCATGCGGAAAGTCCTGTCGGATCTCTTCCGCAAACAGCCGGATTTTGAGGTTGTCGGGACGGCTCGGAATGGCAAAGAGGCCATCGAGCAGACCAAGAAGTTTCATCCCGACCTGCTGACCATGGATGTCAACATGCCGGTGATGGATGGGCTGAACGCCCTGGCGGTCATCATGGAAGAATGCCCGATGCCCGTTGTGATGATCAGCAGCCTGACACGCGAAGGCGCAGAGGCAACCATCCGGGCTCTTGAGCTCGGTGCGGTGGATTTTATCGGGAAGGCAGGAGGCTCGATCTCCCGCATCGACACCATAGAAACGGAAATCTTGGAGAAATGCCGCAACGCCGCTTCTGCGCATGTGCATAAGCCAATGGCACCAGCGAAACCGAGCGCGCCAAAGGTGACAGGGCCTCCCGTTATGCGGCGTGTCACGCTCCCGAGGACCAGGACGCCGGTGCAGCCACAGCCTCAGCCGAAGCAGACCAGCGTCAGCAACCCCTTCCTCAAACGGGAAAATCCTCTCCTGCAAAGAAAGCAGGCAGGAGCAGGGCTTACCCCCCATGCCGTTCCGGCAGCGGGACGCACGGGCCAGAAGCTCGTTGCCATCGGAACGTCGACGGGCGGCCCTCAGGCACTCCAGAATGTCATCACGAGACTGCCGGCAGACCTGCCATGCGGCGTGGTCGTCGTTCAGCATATGCCGCCCGGGTTCACGAAAGCCCTGGCGGATCGGCTCAACTCCATTTCGGCTATCCGGGTCAAGGAGGCTGAGGATGGGGATATCATAGAGCCAGGACAGGTCTATATTGCCCCAGGCAACTATCATATGCGCGTGACTTCCAGTGGAAACCAGCGCAAGATTGCTTTGGGACAGGATCCTCCGGTCGGTAATCACCGTCCAGCCGTGAATGTCATGTACGATTCTGTTGCTCCGGTCGGGCGCGAGCTCGTCGCTGTCATCATGACCGGCATGGGATGCGACGGCTGCGAGGGAATGAAGAAGATCAAAGCCTCTGGTGGCTACAGTATTGCACAGGATGAAGCCACCTGCGTCGTGTATGGCATGCCGAAAGCGGTCGTGGATGCGGGCCTCGCCGATGAGGTCCGCCCCGTCCAGGATATTGCCAGGGCTATCGTTGAAGCTGTAAAGAAGTAAGATTTAGGGGGAATACAAATGGATACCAATCAGTACATGGACATGTTTTTGGACGAATCGCATGAGCATTTACAGTCTTTGAACGATGGCCTGCTGAGTCTGGAAGATAACATGGAAGATATTTCCGTCGTCAACGAGATCTTCCGTAATGCACATACCCTGAAGGGCATGTCCGCCACGATGGGCTATAACAAGATCGCGGAACTGACGCATGAGATGGAGGATGTCCTCGATCTGATCCGTAAGGAACAGCTCAAGCTCGACGAGACGATCATCGATATCCTCTTCAAATGCGTGGATTCCCTCGGCCAGATGATCGATAACGTCGGCAATGGCGATCCGGAGGACCTCGTTGATGTATCCGACCTCGTTGCTCAGCTGAGCAAGATTTCCAAGGGCGAGGTCCCTGAGGCACAGGGCGCCGCACCAGCTGCCGCTGCGGCACCTGCGGCGCCAGCTGCGGGCGGAGATGCCGCTCCGGCATCCTCCATTGAGCTTTCCGACGTCGATAAGGATGTCATCCGCGAGGCGAAGGAAAAAGGCCTCCTGGCCGTCCACGTCCACATCCAGCTCGCAGAGACCTGCCTGCTGAAGTCGGCCCGTTCCTATATGGTCATGAATGCCCTCGATGAGCTCGGCGATGTCATCAAGTCTGTACCGCCGACAGAGGACCTCGAGCAGGAGAAATTCGATCATGACTTCGACGTCGTCGTCGTTACGGCTTCGGATATCAAGGCCGTCGAGGATGCAGTGAATACGATTTCCGAAATCGAGAAGTTCACGGTCGAGGCTATCGATCCGGATGCAAAACCGGCAGAGGCACCAAAGGCCGAGGCACCGAAAGCGGCTCCGGCACCAGCCCCGGCAGCGAAGCCTGCCGCACCGAAACCGGCTGCAAAACCGGCAGCCAAGAAGGCAGCGGCTCCGGCACAGCCGGCAAAGAAGCCGCATAAGAGCCAGTCGGTCCGCGTCGATATCGATAAGCTCGATACCCTCATGAACCTCATGGGCGAGCTCGTCATCAACAAGGTCCGCCTGGAACAGATCGGACAGACGAACCGCCTAACGGAACTCACGGAGACGCTGGAGCAGATGGACCGCGTTACGACGGATCTGCAGAACATCGTCATGAAGGTCCGCATGGTCCCGGTCAGCTCCGTATTCAACCGCTTCCCGCGCATGGTCCGCGATATCGCAAAGGAACTGAACAAGGAATTCAACCTGACCATCGAAGGCGAGGAGACCGAGCTCGACCGTACCGTTATCGATGAGATCGGCGATCCGCTGATGCATCTGCTGCGCAACTCCTGCGACCACGGCGTCGAGATGCCGGATGTCCGTGAGGCAAAAGGCAAGCCCCGTGTCGGCGAGATCGGGCTCATCGCCCGCCACGAAGGCAACAACGTTGTCATCATGGTCACCGATGATGGTGCGGGCATCGATGCGGACAAGATTCGCTCGAAGGCCGTAGAAAAAGGCATGATCAGCCAGGAAGAAGCAGATAAGCTCGACGATGCAGATGCCGTCCGCCTCATCTTCCTGCCGGGCTTCTCCACGGCAGAGAAGATTACGGATATTTCTGGCCGCGGCGTCGGCATGGATGTTGTCCGCAGCAAGATTGAGTCGCTCTCCGGTCACGTCGATGTCGAGACGAAGATCGACGAAGGCTCGGTATTCAAGATCAAGCTGCCGCTGACGCTGGCTATCATCCAGGCCATGCTCGTTCAGGTCCAGGAAGAGATGTATGCGATTCCGCTCGGCTCTATCGACAGTACGATCAACATCCAGCCGACGGATATCCAGACCATCCAGAACAAAGAGGTCATCGTCCTCCGCGGTGAAATCATCCCGATCATCCGCATGGACAAGCTCCTGCAGGTACCGCATGTGAAAGATGCAGAAGACCTCTTCGTCGTCGTTGTCCATGCCGGCGAAGCCAAGGCAGGTATCGTCGTCGATAACCTCATCGGTCAGCAGGAAATCGTCATCAAGACGCTCGGCAGCCTGTTCACCGGACTGAAGATGTTCTCCGGTGCAACGGTCCTCGGCGATGGCCGTGTAGCCCTGATTCTCGATGTCGCAACGATGATGCAGTAAGAGGAGGTACTTACGATGGCAAACGAAGAAAACAAGAATGAATTGCAGGAAGGCATTCAGGTAGTTGCCTTCAAGCTGCTGAACGAGGAATACGGCGTAAGCATCCTGAATGTGCAGGAGATCCGCGACCTGACCAATATCACGCGCGTGCCTTTCGCTGCAGACTATATCAAAGGTGTCATCAACCTGCGCGGCTCGGTGCTTCCGGTCATCGACCTGAAGAAACGCCTTGGCCTCGCCGATGCACCTTATACGGATAACACCCGTATCGTGACGGTAACGGTCGGCGACCTGCATGTCGGTATGCTTGTGGATGCCGTCACCGAGGTCCTCACGATCAACAGCAAGCCGGTCGATCCGAAGAAAGCAATCAACGGCAAGGAGATTACGAAGTTCCTCAGCGGTATCGGCAATGTGGACGGCAGGCTCATCATTATGCTGAACCTTCAGGAAATCATGGATATGCCCAAGGAAAACAAGTAAACATTCCGTTCCTGAGGGAAAGCCTGGACGTGCCATATCGGTACGTCCTAGCTTCATATCGGGGCGTTATGCGAACTTGAGAGGAGAGAGCTTATGTCAGAAGACGAATTCAATTTAACCCCTGTCCAGCTGGACGCTCTCAAGGAAATCGGCAATGTCGGCGCTGGCAACTCGGCAACGGCTTTGTCTCAGATCATCAACCGGCGTATCGATATGAATGTGCCGAAAGTCGATCTGGTTCCTCTGGAAGCGGTTCCGGACCTGGTCGGTGGACCGGATGCCATTGTCGTAGGTATTTTTATGCGGGTCTATGGCAAGGCACCGAGCAACATCCTGTTCCTGCTCCCGCAGCAGAGTGCGTTCTACCTGGTAGACCAGCTTATGGGAAGGCAGCACGGCGAGACGAAGACGCTGGACTTCATGGATGAATCCGCTTTGATGGAGATCGGCAACATCCTCACGGGTGCCTACCTCAATGCGTTCTTTACGTTTACGAAATTAACGATGCTGCCATCCATACCGGCACTGGCGATGGATATGGCCGGCGCTATCCTCAATGTTGTCCTGGTACAGCTGGGGCAGATGGGCGATCAGGCACTGGTCATCGAGACAGAGTTCCTGTCTGAGGACGATGGCATCAGCGGCCAGTTCTTCCTTGTACCGGATCCGGGCTCTTTGGAGACGATTATTTCAGCAGTAGGAGTTGAGTGATATGCCAGAACTAATTCGAGTTGGCATGGCAGACTATAAAGTCGGCAAAGCACCGTCGACTTTGATCAGCTATGGGCTTGGCTCCTGCATCGGCGTGTCTCTTTACGATCCGCAGCTGAAAGTGGGCGGACTGCTGCATATCATGCTGCCGGACAGCACGCAGGCGCGTGCCAGTGATAATCCGGCAAAGTTCGCCGATACAGGGCTGCCACTGATGCTGGAAGACGTCCTGAAGCTGGGCGCCTCGCGAAGCCGCCTGGTCGCCAAGATTGCCGGCGGTGCCCAGATGTTTGCTTTTGCCAATGCCACGGATATCATGCGTGTTGGAGCGAGAAATGCGGCGGCGATCACAGAGCTGCTGCAGAAGATGAATATCCGCCTGATCGCTCAGGATGTGGGCGGCACATACGGCCGGACAGTATCCATCGACCTGAATACCGGAATGTATACGGTCAAGACCATCGCAAAAGGCGAGAAACAGATCTGACGGAAACATGGGATATAGTAGGTGAAAAGGCTTGGTTAAGTTTCTTATTTCTCTGGTGCTGGCAATCGTGGCAGCCTTCACGATTCTTTTTGCCGGTGTGGTCGGAGGCGCACGTATTAGCACGATGCTGCTGCGGGCGTTGGCAGGCTGGTTCGTAACAGGGGCTGTCGTTTATTTGGTCCTGCTCATCTTTGAGCTTAAGGGCTGGATGGCATTCGATAAGGACATTGCTGAGCCGCCGCAGGGAGATTTGCCGGAACCGGATGCTGAAGGTGACGTGTCTGGAGAGCAGGCTTCTTCCGCCATGGATAACGTTTCGGATGCTGCATCCGGTTTTTCGGATGGCGAAACGGCAGAGACTCCAGAGACATCCGGATTCCAGCCGATGCAGGCGAGTAACCTCACACATATCGAGGCTCCGCCAGAGTCCTGAGCACCTGAGAAAGGAGGGCTGCTGACATGGAACAACAGTACAGCGATGGCCGCGAAACGCAGGATATGGATTCCCTGTGGCAGGCCTACGCGAAGGAGAAGACGGTGGAGATTCGCAACAAGATTGCGGAGCATTATCTGCCGCTGGTGAAAATGACGGCTGGCAGGCTGGCCATCAGCCTGCCACCGCATGTCGATCGTGACGATCTCTTGAGCAGCGGCTTTTTCGGCTTGCTGGATGCCATAGACCGTTATGACCTCACGCGTAAGAACAAGTTCGAGACCTACGCGAGCGTGCGCGTGCGCGGTGCCATGCTGGACTATCTGCGTTCCAAGGACTGGGTGCCGGTTTCCACGCGGCAGAGAATACGAAAGTATGAGCAGGCGGTCTATCAGCTGGAAAGTGAGCTCGGCAGGGCGGCTACGGATGAGGAGCTGGCAGAGCGGCTCGGGATTTCCGCGGATGACCTCGACACCCTGGAGCGGCAGGTCAGCGCTGCGACGGTTATCCCGCTGGATGAATACCTGCACTACGATACGCCCGCTCCGGAATCGCAGGGCCCGACGGCGAAGCTGGAGAAGCAGGAATTAAAGGAAATCCTGGCTAAGTCCATCGACAAGCTGCCGCCGAAAGAAAAGACGGTTGTTACGCTGTACTACTATGAAGAGATGACCCTGAGGGAAATCAGCCTCGTCCTGCATCTGACGGAGGCGAGGATTTCTCAGCTGCATGCCAAGGCTGTGATCCGCCTGCGCGGTTTCCTGGCCAGTGAATACGGCGACAAGGCGGTTTAGGGCTGACCCGGTTGAATGAATGACGTCCGGAACGATTCATTGTGATTACCTGGGGGGACAATCATGGATGAGGAAGCAAAGACTTTGACGGTAGGAGACCGGGAATCCGGCTATCTGATGGAATTCCGCGAGGATGGAGTTTTCTTGACGGTCTATCCGAATACGACAGGGGAGAATCTCTTCGAATTATCGGATTTGCAGCAGATCCTGACAGACTACGGGGTAGAGGACTATAATATCCTGGAAATGGCAAAGACCGTCCGCAGTGCAAAGGGCATGCCGGTGCGTATCGCCTCGCACTTTGCCAGTTCTGCCGGTGGCGGGGCGGAGGCCGAGGTAGACGATCCTTCCCAGAGAAAGGCGGGGCTCATTGTCGATGTATCCAGGGATAAGATGCAGGCAAGCATCCGCTATGATACGACAAAGGGAACGGTACTGCCGACAAAGCAGGAAGTGCTCGATGCGCTGGAGGCAAAAGGCGTTACGACCGGCATCGATGAAAAAGCCATCGAGGAGGGCATCCGGAGCCTGAATACGTTCGTGGCAGCACAGGGGCATCCACCCGTTCACGGCGAGAATGCCCATATCGAGAGAAAGTACGATCTCAGCATCAAGGGCCGTCCGGCGGTCAACGAATATAACCGCGTGGACTATAAGAACCTGAATTTGTTTATCCTCGTCAAGAAAGGCGATCTCATCGCGGAGCGCATCCCCCAGACCGAGGGCGTTGAGGGCATCAATGTCTATGGCAATCCGGTTGCTGCGCACAATGGCCGCCCAATTCCGATGCCGAAGGGCAAGAACGTTGAGGTGCGTGAAGAGAACAAGCTCTATGCGCTCATCGATGGCCAGATTGACGACCAGAAGTCGCGCATCAACGTCAATCCTCATCTGCTTTTGCACAGCGGTGTCGGCGTCGGCACGGGCAATATCGACTTTACCGGAAGCGTCGAGATCCAGGGCAATGTCGAACAGGGCTTTGTGGTCAAGGCAACGGGTGATATCCAGGTCAAGGGCCTGGTTTCCGGTAACGTGACGGGGCGCAATGTCTTCGTCGGCGGCGGCATCAGCGGACTGAATGCCGGACGTGTTGTCGCAGAGGAAGATGTCCATGCGGCCTATGTCGAAAATGCAACGGTAGAGGCAGGCCGCGATATCCAGATCAATGATGTCGTCCTTCATTCCACGTTGAAGGCAGGCAAGCGCATCTATGTCGAACAGAATAAAGGCACGATCATGGGCGGGAATATCGCTGCCGGCGAGGAAATCCGCGCGAAGGTGTTCGGCAATCCGGCCTTTGTCGTCACGAGGCTTTCCGTCGGCATCAATCCATCCCTGCAGCGCAAGTATCAGGAGGCATGCAAGCAGTACAAAGAGGATAAGCATCGCCTGCAGCAGATCGATGCCATGCTCAATACGCTGAGCAAGATTGATACGAGCAAGCTGCCTCCGCAGCGTATCGAGCAGATCAACAAGCTGACGTATTCCCGTTTTCCGCTTGCCGGCCGTATCCAGCGCACGGAAAAGAGCATCAAGCAGCTGGAGGAAGAACTCAGCAAGATGAAGCACGGCAAGATTTACATTTCGGATCGCATGTATCCGGGCTGCCGCGTGTCGGTCAATTCGATCCTCATGAATGTACAGTCGGAAATCCAGCACTCCGTACTTCAGGTGAAGGAAGACCATGTGGAGGTCGGTCCTTTCTGAGTTACGGTGGAGATAGCACAGCCCTTTTTACGGGCGTAGGGAGGGGACAGGACAATGGATGTTACGCCAATTAGCCTGCAAATGGTGGTACCGCGTTCCACAGAGGTCAGCCAGGTTCAGCAGAACCTGAATCAGGCAGCGGCCCTTCAGCAGGATTTCGAAGCCGTCCGTCAGAAAGAGGACGATAAGCTGAAGGAGAAGCAGGTGCGCCATAAGGATAATCCGGAAGATGGGCGTATCAAGGACAACGATGAGGATCATACCAATCGCCAGGGATATGCCGGCGATGGCGGGCAGCATCGGAAAGAGACAGAGGAAGAGCCGCCGGTTGACGGCACGAAATATGCGGTCGATCCATCGAGAGGACATCATCTCGATATCAGCCTCTGATCCCATCCGGGGCATCGGGGAACAGATTTACACATCAAAGGCAGGGTTAGGTAAATCAGCATGGTCAATGTATTTGGTTTTCTCATTATCCTTGGTGCAATCCTTTTCTTTTTTGCGCGCAGGCAGGTGGACAGAAAAAGACGTCCGGTTCGGGAACAGAAAGAGATACAGGCATCGACGGATCAGCTCAAAAAGGAACTCGAGCGTTCTGCAGATGCGATTATCCATCGCATGGGAACGCATGTCAGTCAGCTCGAGAAGCTGATCCAGGAAGCTGATGCCCGTACAGCAGCCCTGGATTCCCGTATCGCCGAGTGCCGCCGCCTTGAAGCGGAGCTGGAAATCCGAACGGCGGAACTGTCGCAGCGGGCACAGCAGGCGGTAGCCGCAGCACAGATCCATACGGCAGCCGTATCGCAGAAGATCCAGCCGCCTGTCGAGCGCGTGGATGCGCAGGATTTCGCGGCGGTGCTGCATGACTCCCTCGAACGCGATGAACGCGAACACGCATCGATGGCAGGACGCGGCCAGGCGGCAGGACTGCAGGCGGCCGTATCCGGGCAGACGCTTCCGCAGGGCACGGTGCCGTATGCTTCGCCTATCGAGGAAGATGTATCGATGCAGGCATCCGGCCCGGCCAGAGAGGAAGCAGAGGAAGAAGAACCGTCAGGAGAGGCCTCCGCTGCTGCTCATGCGCGCGCCCTGCTTCTGTCCGGCTATTCCGTGGAGGATACGGCCAGGGAAACGGGACTGGGAAAAGGTGCCGTGAAACTCGTTCAGGAAATGAGCCGCCATGCGATGGAGGAAGCAGAGAAAGATAGACCGTAAAATAAAAAGAAACGGTGCAGGATTTCATTTTTCCTGCACCGTTATTTTTATGGTTTGTAGGTTATCGGCATGCCTCAGGCATTCGACAGCTGGCGGAACTCCTCGAGTTTCTTCATGGCATCGCCGCAGGCAATGAGGTCGCGTGCTGTCTGGATGCCTTCGCTGATGGAGTCGGCCTGACCGCCGAGATAGATGCCGGCGCCTGCATTGAGAAGGACGATGTCCGTCTTCGGCCCTTTGGCACCGCTCAGGATATCGAGCGTGACTTTTGCATTCTCAGCAGGCTCGCCGCCGGCGATATCCGCTTTGCGGCAGCGTGTGAAACCGAAGTCTTCCGGCTCGATCGTATAGCGCCGGAACCAGCCGTCGCGGAACTCGCAGATGTCGGTCGGTGCGCTCATGGAGAGCTCATCGAGGCAGTCCGTGCCATAGATGACCATACCCTGCTTGACACCCAGGGAGAGGAGGACCTTCGCGATCGGCTCGAGGAGATAATCGTCGTAGACGCCGAGCAGCATGCGCGTCGGATGGGCGGGGTTCGTGAGCGGCCCGAGGATGTTGAACACCGTGCGGATGCCGAGTTCCTTACGGATGCCACCGACGTATTTCATCGAGGCGTGGTATTTCTGGGCGAACTGGAAACAGATACCGATCTTTTCCAGCTCCTCAACGGCCTTCGCGGGCGGCTGATCCAGATTGATGCCGAGCGCCTCGAGGCAGTCCGCAGCACCGCACTTTGAGGAGGCCGCGCGATTGCCGTGCTTGGCGACCTTGACGCCCGCCGCCGCGATGATCAGTGCCGCCGTCGTGGAGATGTTGATGGAATGTGCGTGGTCGCCGCCCGTGCCGACAATGTCGAGGACATCCATGTCATGCTCGACTTTGAGGGCATGGTCGCGCATCGCTGCGGCTGAGCCGGAAATCTCGTCTATGGTTTCAGCTTTCGTGCTCTTCGTCGAGAGCGCGGCGAGATAGGCGGCATTCTGTACCTGCGACGTTTTTCCACTCATGATTTCATTCATGACCGCATAGGCTTCGTCATAGGTCAGATCCTGTTTGCTGACCACTTTTTCAATGGCTTCCTTTATCATAAAAGTATCATCTCCGTAGCAACTATACATAAAAACAACAATTATTTAGATTATAAGGCGTAAATGTAAATGTGTCAATCGTCAGAAAGGCAAAGTGTCTATTTTTTGATTTCGTGAAAGAAAAAAACCTCCGGGGAACTCCCGGAGGTTTTGATATTTCTGGTGCGTCTGGCAAGATTCGAACCCGCGACCCTCGGTTTAGAAGACCGATGCTCTATCCAACTGAGCTACAGACGCGATAATGGTCGGGATGACAGGATTCGAACCTGCGACATCTTGCTCCCAAAGCAAGCGCGCTACCAAACTGCGCTACATCCCGAAACACCATATTATTATAATCATTGGCAGGGAACTTGTCAACAAAAAGAAGAAAAAATGGTCATTTTATCCTTGTGGAAGATGTGCGTACCCTTTATAATAGTAGGCGTATCGTCCGTAGTGACGTTGTGTTCGGATGTTTGGAAAGGGGATTTGCCTAAATGCAGCAGTGTCCTTTTTATTTGGATAAGCTCTCAGATATTTACCACGCCCTGCCGGAGGTGAAGTCGGCTGTCGCGATGATGGGGAAACCGTCATCCATGCTCGTGACGTTCTTTGGCAGCCGGAGGACGGCAACGCTCCTGCTCGATGCGGCCCGTGTCGTGCAACGGGAGTTCCCGCAGGCGCAGATTGCGGGGACGGTATCGGATCAGGAGATCCTGAATGGCAAGATTTCATCCACGCATGTCAGCGTGGCGTTCACCTTGTTCCAGTCGAGTGACGTGCATCTTTTCATCTATGTATCGGCGGTATCTTGGCCTGCAGGATGGCGATGACTTCATGATGGAGATGCTGACGTTCCCCTTCTATCTGGAGCGGGACGGCGTGACGCTCGCACGGCATCCGCGCAGCGTGGGTCCGGATGGCAGCGTCTACTATGCCGCGGATCTTTACGAAGGAGAGAAAATCCATCTTTCCTATGGCGATCCGCAGGCCATCCTCGACAAAGCCGATGAATTGCAGATCCATATAGCTTCCTTCCGCCCGCAGGCCGTGAGTTTCGTGAGCTGCATGGCGCGCAGCCTCCTGCTTCGCGATGATACGGAGAAGGAGCTCCATATGAGTACCTACAGCCCCTCGCAGGGATTCTATGCCTATGGTGAGTTCCTGCGGCACGGCGGCAGCATCATGGTGTCGAACATGACGCTGGTCATGGTCGGCATGCGGGAAGGCAAGGCAGCGATCAAGCCGGTCCGCCTGCCGAGACGGGAGAATCATTTCGATGAGCGTACGTCGATCATGCGCCACCTGGTGAATTTCATCCAGACGACGATCGGTGAGCTGGAGGAAACGAAGGAACGCTATCGGGAGCTCGCGCGCAAGGATATGATGACCGGCCTGCTCAACCGCGGCACGATGGACCTGATCCTGCGTCAGATGATGGATACGTCGAGAGGATGGCATGAACCGCTGTCCCTGATCATGCTGGATGTGGATAATTTCAAGGAGATCAACGACAGCTTCGGTCACGATGCGGGGGACAAGGCACTGCGCGCCATAGCCGGCATCCTGCAAAAGAATACGCGCCATGGCATCGATGCGCCGGGCCGCATGGGCGGCGACGAATTCTTCGTTCTACTGCGCAACTCGGATGCTGAGCGTGCCAGGGAGATCGCTCAGCGTGTCCATGATGCCGTCGTGGCGCTCGATATCCTGCCGCAGCATCATCCGATCACCACGAGCATCGGCATTGCTACCGCGCAGCCGGGCGATACGGCTGCCTTGCTGCTGAAGCGTACGGATGAGGCACTCTATGTGGCCAAGCGCCGCAGCGGCAAGAACTCTATCGCAGAACTTTGAAAAAATATTATTTTCCGGCAGGAATTTTGTCCACTGTGAAGAAAACATAGGACAGTGCCGGAAATCAAATGGAGGGATTTCTTTTGGCAAAATTTGGTGGAAGAGGATACGGCATGTGCATCCTCTTCGTAGTAGTCGGTGCTATCCTCGGCGGCATCCTGGGTGAGCTCATGCGGCAGGTGGAACTGTTCTCCGGCATCGTTCCGTATCTGGTGACGACGTATCCGGTGTTCTCGATTCAGCCTTTTACCGTGAATCTCTATGTCATCCAGCTGACGCTCGGCCTCTCCTTTGCCCCGAATCTCATGAGCATCCTGGGCATCGTGCTGGCCGTGTTCCTGTTCCGCAAGTACTGATCGGGAATATCGGAGGAGCCTGCGCCGGCAGAAAGGCAGGCTGAAAAAATGACGACGATGGTAAGGGATTTGCCGATGGAGGAGCGCCCGCGGGAAAAACTTCTGGCCATGGGGGCAGGATGCCTCTCGGATGCAGAGCTGCTCGCGATCCTCCTGCGGACGGGGACGGCGAAAGAATCCGTGCTGAGCATTTCGGAAAAGGTGCTCGCGCGGTTCAAGGAGACAGGGCTCACCGGTCTTGTCCACCTGGCGCCGTCCGATATCACGGATATCCATGGCATCAGCGCGGCAAAAGCGGCGACGATTATCGCTGCCGTTGAGCTCGGGCACAGGCTGTCCGTGCGGTCGGCATCAAAGATCGAGGTCGTTCACGGTCCGGAGGATGCTGCGCATTATGCGATGCCGCGGTTCCGCTTCGAGCAGCGGGAGCATTTTGCGGTCATGCTGCTCAATACGAAGAACCATATTCTCGGTATCTCGGATGTCTCCATCGGCAGCCTGTCGGCATCGGTCGTCCATCCCCGCGAGGTGTTCCGCGCCGCGATCCGATTCGCGGCAGCGTCCATGATCCTGTTCCATAACCATCCATCCGGCGATCCGAGTCCCAGCCGTGAGGATATCGCTGTGACCCAGCGCCTGGTGAAGGCAGGGCGGATTATGGACATTCCCGTTCTGGACCATATTATCCTCGGTGACAATCGTTTCCTATCATTGAAGGAAAAGGGCGTCATCGACTGAGGCTTTCAGGGAAAATTCCCTTGATTTTTCGGGAAAAGAGATGTTACAAAGCAGGGGATTTGTGTTACAATAAGATGTGCTATTCTGCGAAGGGTCGCAGAGCAGCTGTGTGATTTGGTAATTGAAATTCTGAAGGGAGTTTTTCTTTAAAATGTGGAGCCTTTTTGGTGGACTGTCTCACGATATGGGTATTGACCTCGGCACGGCAAATACGCTGGTGCACGTCAAGGGACGCGGCATCGTCCTGCGCGAGCCTTCGGTCGTCGCGATCAAGAGCGATACGGGCGAGGTCCTGGCTGTCGGCGAGGAAGCAAAGCGCATGATCGGCCGTACGCCGGGCAATATCCGCGCCATCCGTCCGATGAAAGACGGCGTCATTGCCGATTTCGATGTGACGCAGGCCATGCTCAAATACTTTATCCGCAAAGCTATGAACACGAAATCGTTCGTGCGCCCGCGCGTCGTCGTCGGCGTGCCGTCCGGCGTGACCGAGGTCGAGAAACGCGCGGTCATCGACGCAGCACAGCAGGCCGGCGCCCGTGAGGCATATCTCATCGAGGAGCCGATGGCGGCTGCGATCGGTGCGGGTCTCCCGGTCGAGGAGGCAACGGGCAGCATGGTCGTCGATATCGGTGGCGGTACGACGGAGATCGCCGTCATTTCGCTCGGCGGTATCGTCACGAGCTGCTCCATCCGCATCGGCGGCGATGAGATGGACTCAGCTATCGTGCAGTACATCAAGCGCGTCTACAACCTCATGATCGGTGAGCGTACGGCTGAGGAAATCAAGATTTCCATCGGTACGGCCATCGTGACGCCGGATTCCGACAAGTCGATGGATATCCGCGGCCGCGACCTCGTTTCCGGCCTTCCGAAGACGCTGACCATCGAAGCCAAAGAAATCCGCGAAGCGCTCAACGAGCCGATCTATAAGATCATCGACGCGGTCAAGAGCACGCTCGAGAAGACGCCGCCAGAGCTCGCAGCTGATGTCATGGACCACGGTATCATGATGACGGGCGGCGGTGCTCTGCTCACGAACCTGGATAAGCTTCTCTCCCACGAGACGGGCATGCCGGTCCTTATCGCAGAGGATCCGCTGTCCTGCGTCGGCGAGGGCACGGGCAAGTCCCTCGAGAATATCGAGCTCCTGAAGCGCGTGGTCATGACGTCGAGGAAGTTGAGACAGTAATATGGGAACCAGAATAAGAAGAGATAAGGATCCCCGCCGCAAGACGTGGATTCTGGTGGCGGTGCTGGTCAGCATCTTCTGCATCATCTTCTTTGCAGCGAGCGGGCGGTTCCGCGTTCCTGTGAGCAGCCGGGCGGTTTCGCTCGTGCTGTCCCCGTTCCAGTCCGGTGTTGCGTGGGTCAGCGGTCAGTTCAGCTATGTCGGAGCGCAGATTTGGGATTTCATGACCCTGCATGAGCAGAACAAGATGCTCCGCAATGAGGTCAGCCAGCTCCGCGTGCAGAATCTGCAGGCAGCGGAGTATGCGGCGGAAAATGCCCGCCTGCGTGAGCTGCTGCAGTACAAGCAGACGGCCACGCAGTTCGATCTGAAGGCGGCGCGCGTCATCGGACGGGAGTCGGCGACCTGGTCGAGCGTGATCGTCATCAACCGAGGTGCGGTGGACGGCGTGCAGGAAAACATGCCGGTCGTAACAGAGAAAGGGCTCGTCGGCCGTATCGTCGAAGCCGGCCCGAACTCCTCGAAAGTCCAGCTCATCACGGATCCGCGTTCCTCGGTCGGCACGATCGTGCAGCGTGCGGAGTCCCGCGTCAACGGCATCGTGGAGGGCGACCCGGATAATCCGACCATGCCGCGCATGGTGAATATCCCGAAGACGGCGGATGTCGTGGAAGGGGATGTCATCGTGACGTCCGGTTATGGCGGTATTTTCCCGAAGGGAATTGTCGTCGGCCTCGTCGATCACCTGAAGATCGATACGGGCGGCCTGCTTCAGGTCGCGGTCCTTGAGCCGGCGGTGGATTTCCAGAAGCTCGAGGATGTAGCGGTCATTACGGCATCGCGTGAGGCACCGCCGGATCCGATCGTCCCGCCGGCTCAGACGCCGGGCACGGAGACGAATCCGGCACAGGAGGCGGCAGCCCAACAGGCGGAGGCTCAGCAGTAATGAGACAGTTTGCTATTCTCGCTGCCTATACGGCAGGGCTTTACGTCCTTCAGACCTCGCTTCTGCCCCATATCGCCTATCATGGCGTGACGGTAGACTTCATGCTGCTGCTGACGGTCTCGTTTGCCTTCCTGCGCGGCATGCGGCAGGGAGCCCTGATGGGATTCCTGTCTGGCCTCATGGAGGATCTGGCATCGGGAACGTTCCTGGGCATCCATACGTTCTCCCAGACGCTCATCGGTCTGGCGTGCGGCCGGCTGTCGAACGGCGTATTCAAGGAGCAGTTTTTCCTGCCCGTGTTCTCGTCTATCGTCGCTGTTGTCGTTAACTATTTTATTTTGGCGCTGCTTATGGTATTATTAGGTTATCGCTTTAATCTGATAGCACAGATGCAGTACGTCCTGCTGCCGATGCTCATCTATCAGCTGGCGTTTGCCTATCCGGTCCATCGCATCACGTACGACCTGGATAAGCGCCTCAGCGAAAAGAAATAAAAGATTAAGGCACCTTACGGGGTGCCTTTCGTGTGTGATACAGGTTTTCACAGGGGAGATTTAGCTTGAACGAAAATGAAGATTACAGCGGGCGCATGAAGGCATTCGCTGGAATCGTGGTCCTGGTGATTGTGGTGCTCCTCAGCCGGGCGGCTTACCTGCAGATCTATGAAGGTGAGTATTTCCAGAAACTGGCAGAGGGCAACCGCATCCGCATCGTCCCGTCGATGGCGCCGCGCGGCACATTCTACGACCGCAACGGCGAGGTGCTCGTCACGAACCGCCCCGGTTTCACCGTATCCCTGCTTCCGCTTACGGAGCCGATTTCGGAGGAAGTCATCCAGCGTCTGTCGGATCTCGTCAAAGTTCCTGTGGACAAGATTCACGAGAAGATCGACGCGCACCATGGCTTTGATCCGATCCGCGTGAAGCAGGATGTCACGCCGGATATCGTCTCGATCATCGAGGAGCAGAAAGACCTGTACCCCGGCGTCGTCATCGAGGTCCAGCCGATCCGCAACTATATCCTGAAGCAGGAAGGTGCGCACATCTTCGGCTATGTGTCGGAAATCAACGACGAGGAACTGGAGAAGAAAAAGGACGAAGGCTATAAATCCGGGGATATCGTCGGCAAATTCGGCCTCGAGAAGGTTTATGATAAGTACCTGCGCGGCGAAAACGGCGGTGAGCAGGTCGAGGTCGATGTTTCTGGCAAGCCGGTGCGCGTCCTGGGGCTCAAAGAGCCGCAGGCCGGCCTCGATATGCAGCTGACCATCGACAAGAACCTGCAGGAAGCGGCGGAGAAGGCCGTCGACGAGCAGCTCGCCCAGATTCACGCCAGTGCGGCGGCTGCCGTCGTCATGAATCCACAGACGGGCGAAATCCTCGCGATGGTCAGCCGCCCGGCATTCGACCCGAACCTGTTTGCGCATGGCATCAGCTCGAAGGACTGGGCTGCGCTCAACAACAACCCGTTTCACCCGATGGATAATAAGACCATTTCCGGCGAGTACCCGCCAGGCTCTACGTTCAAGATCGTCACGGGTACGGCTGCCCTCACGGAGGGCGTTGTCTCGCCGACGGAGAAAATCCTCGATACCGGTCACCACTGGATTATCCCGAAGGGCAATTCCGAGGGCGAGGCACTCGGATGGATTAATTTCACCGAGGCCCTGGCGCATTCGGATAATGTCTATTTCTATGAGATGGGCAACCGGCTCGGCATAGACCGTCTGGAGAAATATGGCCGCATGTTCGGGCTGGGGAGCCGCACGGGCATCGATCTGCCGTATGAGGCAGACGGACTGGTCGCGAATAAGGCCTATAAGAAGAAATGGTTTGAGGATGGCGACTGGTACCTGTCGGAAACCTTCGATGCGGCCATCGGCCAGGGCTTTAACCTGGTGACGCCGCTGCAGGCATGCATGGTTATGAGCGAGATCGCGGCGGATGGCAAGCGCTATAAGCCGCATCTCGTCAATTCGCTGACGTATCCGAATGGCACGCTCGCCATGAGCTTCGAGCCGGTGCTTCTTTCCCAGCTCGACACGACGCCGGAGATCATCAAGCTCGTCCAGGACGGCCTGCATGATGTTACGAAATACGGTACAGCGGCGTCATCCTTCCGCGGTTTCCCTATCGATATCGCGGGCAAGACGGGTACGGCAGAGAATCCGCACGGGCGTGACCACGGCTGGTTCGTGGCCTACGGGCCGTTCAACAATCCGAGCGTCTGCGTAGCGGTCATCGTCGAGAACGGCGGTTTCGGTGCGCAGTCTGCTGTGCCGATTGGGCGAAAGATTCTCGAGGCTGCATTTGGCGTGAACCAGCCATCGGCTCAGGAGAACAAGAAGAATTGATGCGGGAGGCAGCAATGAGTGAACATATCGTATCCATAAAGGGAAGTTCAGATGGTTTGCAGCTGAGCTTTGCCCCGGGAGCTTCCTTTACGGACATCGAGGCGGAAATCCGCAGTCGGCTCGAGTCCGGCTCCGGGTTCTTCCTGCGGGGAACGCTCGTCTTTATTCCGCCCGATGTACTGACGACGGAGCAGCGTACGTCCCTTCAAAAGCTTTTTCATGCGCATGGGCTGATCTGCCGTGTCGAGCATAAGCCCGATGCGAAGGATAAGCCGGCGGCGAAGAAAGAACAGGCCGTAAAGGCACAGGTAAAGCCGGCGGCCGTACAGCCTCCGGTACAGGAAATGGTGGTCGTCAACCGTACGCTGCGTGGCGGGCAGGAGATCAACACGAAGAGTTCCGTGCTGGTCTGCGGCAACGTGAATCCAGGCGCACAGATCATCGCGGGCGGCAGTATCGATATTCGCGGGACTTGCCGCGGCTTCGTCCATGCGGGTGCGTATGGCGACACGAAGGCATTTATCATTGCGGACCATCTCATGCCTACGCAGATCCGTATTGCGGACCTCATCGCCCGTTCTCCGGATAACATGGAAAAGAAGACCGAGCGGGCAGAGCGTGCCTCCATCAAGGATGGCCAGATTGTGATTGAACCGATTGAAAGGTAGGATTCGAAACATGAGCAAAATCTACGTTATCACCTCAGGCAAAGGCGGCGTCGGCAAGACCACAACGACGGCAAACCTCGGCGTCGGCCTCGCGATGCGCGGCAAGAAAGTGGCACTTATCGATACGGATACGGGACTGCGTAATCTCGACCTGCTGCTCGGGCTGGAAAACCGCATCATGTATGATCTCATCGACGTAACCGAGGGGCGCGTCCCATACAAGAAAGCCCTCGTGCGCCACAAGAAATACGATTCGCTGTTCCTCCTGCCGACGTCGCAGGTTAAGGATAAGATGGCGGTCAATCCGGAGCAGCTCGTCAAGCTGTGCGATGAGCTCCGCAAGGAATTCGATTATATCCTCATCGACTGCCCGGCTGGCATCGAGCAGGGCTTCAAGACGGCTATCGCCGCTGCCGATGTGGCAATCGTCGTGACGATGCCGGAGATTTCGGCGGTCCGCGATGCGGATAAGATCATCGGGGAGCTCGGCCGTGCGGATAAGGAGAATATCAAGCTCATCGTCAACCGTATCCGTCCGCAGATGGTCGAGGCCGGTGACATGCTTGCCATGGAGGATATCAACGACATCCTTTCCATCGACTGCATCGGCCAGGTACCGGATGATGTCAAGGTTGTCACTTCGACGAACCGCGGCGAGCCGTGCATCACGATGGACGATTCGCAGGCAGGCCAGGCTTACCGCAACATCGTTGGCCGTATGCTCGGCGAGGATATCCCGTTCATGACCTTTGCCAAGGAGGGCTTCTTCGCCCGTCTGAAGCACGTATTTGGTAAATAAGGAGGTACGCGCATGCTGGACGCATTGATGAAGATTTTCGGCAAGAAAGAGAAATCCGGCGAAATCGCGAAGCAGCGCCTGCAGGTCGTGCTCATTCACGACCGCGCCAATATCTCTCCGGAAGTCATGGAAAACCTGAAAAATGATATCATCAAAGTCATCTCGAACTATATGGAGATCAACCAGAAAGACATGGAGATCAATCTGGCGGATGACGATGATTCCGTGGCCCTCGTGGCAAATATCCCGGTGGCCCGCATGAAGCATGATAAAGGCACACACGAATGACAAAACGATTCTTTAAGCGTACGGATTTTGCGCTCATCCTGGCGGCGGCAGGGATTCTTATCATGAGTCTCATCATCATCGGCAGTGCAACGCATATCAATACGCCGAGCGAGGAGCGGTACTGGTACGTGCAGCGCCAGGGCATCTTTGCTTTGGTGAACATCGCGATAGCCGCTTTCCTCATGAATTTCGACTATAAGATCCTGCAGGGGTACGGCAACAAGCTGTACATCTTCAATATCATCATCCTGCTCGCCGTCATGATTTTCGGCCATTCGGCTCTCGGCGCGCAGCGCTGGATCATGATCGGCCCGATCAGTATCCAGCCGTCGGAGTTCTCCAAGCTCATCATCATTGTTTCCCTCGCTACCATGCTCAACGACAAGGTCGGCAAGATAAACAATTTGCACGATTTCCTTCCGATAGCGCTGTACGTTGGCGTGCCGTTCCTGCTGGTCCTGAAGCAGCCGGATTTGGGTACCTCGCTCGTATTCATGGCGATTTTCTTCGGCATGATTTTCGTCTCGGGCATCAACCTGAAGCTGCTTGGCGGCATCTTTGCGGCGGGGATTGCCTCGATGCCGATCCTATGGCATTTCCTGAAGGACTATCAGAAGATGCGCATCATGGTGTTCATGGATCCGAATGTCGATCCACTCGGCTCGGGCTATCATATCATCCAGTCGAAGATCGCCATCGGCTCCGGTATGCTTTTCGGCAAAGGACTGTTCCATGGCACGCAGAGCCAGCTAAACTTCCTGCCCGAGAACCATACGGACTTTATCTTCGCCGTCGTCGGTGAAGAACTCGGCTTCGTCGGCGTGGCATTCCTGCTGCTGCTGTACCTCGTTGTGCTGTGGCGCGGCTGCTGCATTGCGCGCGATGCGAGTGATATGTTCGGGCGCCTGCTGGCTGTGGGCATCACGTCGATGCTCGCGTTCCACGTGCTCGTCAACGTCGGTATGACGATGGGCATCATGCCGGTCACGGGTATCCCGCTGCCGCTCATGAGCTACGGTGTCAGCGCCCTGACCACGAATATCATGGCCATCGCGATTCTGCTCAATATCCAGCAGCGAAAGCAGAAGCTGCTGTTCTAGGGAAGTTCCGCTTGTCAGGGCTTTCCCCTGTATGACGGGCCTTCTCTCCCGATTTCCGGAGGGGAGGCCTTTATCTTTTCCTGTGTATTTTCGGAGGTAAAAAAGAGAAATGGTAAGACTTGAACCAGAGGTACTGCAGACGGTGCTGAAGCCCTCGCGCTATACGGGCGGCGAATGGAATGCCGTCGTCAAGGACCATGCGAACATGGCCTGCACCTGGGCTCTGGCCCTGCCGGATGTCTACGAGGTCGGCATGAGCAATCTCGGCCTTGCCATCCTTTACGAAGTGCTCAACCAGCGCGAGGATATCGCGGCGGAGCGCGTCTATACGCCGTGGACCGATATGGAAGCCATCATGCGCGAGCGGCATATGCCCCTGTTTTCGCTCGAGACGAAAACGGAAATCTCTGCCTTCACGTTTGTCGGCTTTTCCCTGCAATACGAGATGATCTACTCGAACGTGCTCAACATGCTCGACCTCGCCGGCATCCCGCTCTGGAGCAAAGACCGTGGCGAGGATACGCCGTTCATCGTGGGCGGCGGCCCCTGCGTCTATAACGTCGAGCCGATTGCCGATTTCTTCGACTTCTTCCTCGTCGGTGAGGGCGAGGAGGTCATCCTCGAGGTCTCGGATGCCTATAAAACCTGGAAGGGCGAGGGCAAACCGGGTGGACGCCGTGGCTTCCTCATGCGCCTGCTCGGTATCGACGGTGTCTATGTGCCGTCGTTCTATGAGCCAGAATACGATGCTGAGGGGAACTATGCCTCGCTGAAACCGCTCTCGGAAAAGGCACGTCCCGTCATCTACAAGCGGGTACTCAAAGATATGGATGCAGCGACGGGCGTTGCACATCCTGTCGTTCCCTATATGGATATCGTGCACAACCGCGTCATGCTCGAGCTCTTCCGCGGCTGCTCGCGCGGCTGCCGGTTCTGCCAGGCAGGCATATGCTACCGTCCGGTGCGCGAGCGTACGGAGCCGAAACTGCGTGAAATGGCGCGCGGCCTCGTGGATTGCACGGGCTACAACGAGATGAGCCTGACGTCGCTTTCGTCGGCCGATTATTCCTGCCTGGGTACGCTCGTCGACGATCTCATGGCGGATTTTCACGACGAAAAGGTCAGCTTCTCCCTGCCATCCCTGCGTATCGACAGCTTTTCCATCGGCCTTGCGCACAAGATGCAGCAGGTGCGGAAGTCCGGCCTGACCTTTGCGCCGGAGGCGGGCACGCAGCGCCTGCGCGATGTCATCAACAAGGGTGTTACGGAGGAAGACCTCATGGCGGCCTGCGGCTCGGCGTTCCGTCAGGGCTGGAAGCAGGTCAAGCTCTATTTCATGATGGGCCTGCCGACGGAGACGGATGAGGACGTCATCGGCATCGCGGACCTCGCGAAGAAGGTCGTCGATCTCTACACGGAAATCAAGGGGCGCCGCGGCGTCAAGGTCACGATTTCCGTGGCCTGCTTCGTGCCGAAGCCGTATACGCCGTTCCAGTGGTTCGGCCAGCTGCCCATCGAGGAGTTCGAGCGCCGTCAGCATCTGCTCAAAGAGCACATCACGGACCGTGCCATCACGTTCAACTACCATGATGCGCGCCTTTCCGTCATCGAAGGCGTCTTTGCACGTGGCGACCGCCGCCTGGCTCAGGTGCTCTGGCAGGCCTGGAAGGATGGCGTCAAGTTCGATGGCTGGTCGGATCTCTTCAAAAATGAGGTCTGGCATGAGGCTTTCCGGAAATGCGGCGTGGATATGACGTATTACAACGGGCGCAACCGTGACTTCAACGAGCCACTGCCATGGGAGATCACCTCGCCGGGCGTCAACAAGGAATTCCTGCTCCGCGAGTGGCACCATGCGATGCGCGGCCAGCTCACGCACGACTGCCGCCGCAGCAGCTGCACGGGCTGCGGCATCTGCCCAAACCTCGGCGTCAACGTCATCGACCACCTGAAGAGCGAGACGGGAGAACAGGAAGCCACGCATCGCGATTTCACCCCCGTGCCGAAAGAGAAACCGGCGGAGAAAAACGATCCGAAAGGGCCGGGCAAACCGCGCACGCTCTACAAGTATCGCGCCGAGATCACGAAGGGCGATGCGCTGCGCTATGTTTCCCATCTCGATTTCGCGGACCTCTTTATCCGTGCTTTCGACCGCGCGAAGCTGCCGATGGCCTATTCCGAGGGATTCAATCCGCACATGAAGATTTCGTTTGCCTCGGCACTGTCCCTTGGCGTCGACAGCGAGGCCGAGTATTTGGATTTTGAGCTCGTAAAGGAGCTCTGCCAGCCGGAGGTATTCGACCGCCTCAGCGCGCAGCTGCCGCCGGGCGTGCAACTCCTGCGCCTCAAGCAGGTGAAGACGAAGCATAAGGCCCTCATGGCAGAAACCGACGAGGCTCGGTATGTGCTTCACATCCCCTACACGGGGGATATCAGGCTCGCGGAGCAGGCCGTCATCGCCTATAACCGTGCCCCGGAGGTGCATTTCCACCGCGTCACGCCGAAGAAGACGCGCGAGATCGAGACGAAGCAGTATATGCTGCAACCTGTCTCATTCGAGGCAGGCGACGGTGAGATCGTCCTGCGCATGGATATCCGCATCACGCAGGCTGGATCCGTCAAGCCCATCGAGGTCCTGCAGGCGATCATCGAGAACTTCGGCCTCGAGGCGGATTACGCACAGGCGCGCATCACCCGTACGGGACTCTTCGGCCGGGGCAGGACGCTCCTCGATCTTGTGGAGGATTGAAGCGGCAGAGAAACAGAAATTCAGAAAGGAGAGCCATGCATGAAAACCATCTATGTTGATGTGGTTCCAGAGGAAACCAGGCTGGCGATCCAGTCCGACGGGGAGCTGCAATCCGTAGAAATGGAGCGGTCTTCGCATGCCCATCTTGTCGGCAATATCTACAAAGGGCAGGTGCAGAATGTCCTGCCAGGCATGCAGGCAGCCTTTGTCGATATCGGCACGGGCAAGAACGCGTTCCTCCATGTGGGCGATGGCATGCCCCAGGACGTCATTCACGTGCTGCCGGAGAAAACACACATCCATATCGGGCAGTATCTCCCCGTGCAGATCGTCAAGGATGCAACGGGGACAAAAGGGCCGCGCTGCACGACGCATATTTCCCTGCCGGGACGGCATCTGGTCCTCATGCCAACGGCCTCGTACATCGGCATTTCGCGCCGCATCGAGGACGAAAGAGAACGGACCCGTCTGCAGAGCCTGGCAGAGGAGATCTGCCCGAAGGACATGGGGCTCATCGTGCGCACCGTGGCTGCGGGACTGCCGCGCGAGGAACTCGAGAAAGACGTGCAGTATCTCGTGCGGCTTTGGCAGAGCATCATGGCGAAATTCCGTCTGCGCAGCAAGGGCGGGCGGCTGCTGTACCGGGACGCCGATCTCATCATCCGCGCCGTGCGAGACTCGCTGACGGACGAAGTGGATGCGTTTTATATCGATGACCCTCGGACGTTTCAGCGTGTGCAGGAACTCGTGCGGACGGTATCGCCGGATCTTTTGGCTCGCGTGCGCCTGTATGAGGGAAAGAAGCCGTTGTTTCAGGCGTACGGCATCGATGCCGAAATCGAGCGTCTCGGCGCACGCCAGGTGGATCTCCCGAGCGGAGGATTCCTCGTCATCGATAAGACGGAGGCGCTGACGGTCATCGATGTCAATACGGGGAAATACGTCGGCCATAACGATTTTTCGGATACGGCCTACCGCACGAACCTGGAGGCGGCCTCGGAGATCATGAAGCAGATCCGCCTGCGCGATATCAGCGGCATCATCGTTGTCGATTTCATCGATATGGAAAAAGACGAGCAGAAGGAATCCCTGCTGCAGAAGATGCGCAGTCTCATCCCGCTCGACCGTACGAAAACGAAAGTCGTGGATATCACGAGCCTGGGGCTGGTGGAGATCACGCGCAAGAAGACCCGTCAGAACTACGAAAGCCTCGTCTACAGCGACTGCCCCGTCTGCCACGGGCGCGGCCGCTTGGAGTCCCCTGAGACGGTGTCAATCCGCATCAGCCGCGCGATCCGCCGCATGGAGCAGGCCTCTCATGCCGGCGAGGGCTACGAGGTCGAGGTGCATGAGTCCGTAGCGGAGGAACTGCGCCAAAGTCAGCTCCTCGTCAATCTTGCCGCGGAGTACGGCACGGACATCAAGGTCACGGTCCGCCCGGGGATGCATCCGGAAAACTATTCGATTCTGCAGCAGGGCTGATCCAATTGACTTCATTAACCCATTAGGGTAGAATAATTAAGGAAAAAGACAAAGATAGTGCCAAATACGCCAGCGGATTACCGCGGCGAACATGGCAAAGGAGGAGCAATCTACAATGAACAATAAGGCTCAGGCATTCAGCGATTTTCTGACGAACAACAAGATTGAGGCTTTCCAGGTACAGGAAGTGCCCGACGACGCACAGGGCACGGTCGTGTTCCGCTCGGCTTTGGAGATCGAGGGGCAGCGTCTCTCCACGCTCGTGATCCTCGACCAAAGCCCATACGCGCTCATTCGCGTGCAGATCCTGCCAAAGTGCTGCACAGAGGAGAACGAGCTGGCTGTCCTGCGCTTCGTGAACGAGCAGAACCTCACGTATAAGCCGTTTAAGCTGTTCTTCGACAATCAGGGCTCGCTCATCATGGACACGAGCCTCGTACTGCCCGTGGCCGACGAAGAGGTAAAAGTGGAGGAAGCCGCGCAGGAAATCGGCGAGGAAATCCAGGGCATGCTGCAGGTCATCATCAACTATCTCAACGAGAATTACAAGACGTTCATGCAGAAAATCTGGGGCTAACGCTTCAAAAATAAAAAAATTTCATCATACGGGTTGACAAAAACCTTGGCTGTGCGTATAATAATACAAGTCGCCGCGAGAGTGACGAGCACATGAGCCAAGGTTTTCTGCTGGGTAGCAACGAAAAAACTTGAAAAAGTGCTTGACAGAGAAGTCTCAAAGCGCTAAGATAATAAAGTCGCTTGAAGATAGTAAGGCGATGGAGTTGTTCTCTGAAAACTAAACAATGTAGATCATGCAACATGATAAAGCCAGATGTGATATCTGCAGCGATGCAGATTTTTACAAAGATTGCTTGTAGCAATCGCAATTTCTTTTAACAGATAATTTGAGCCAAATATCAAAATGGAAGCTATTTGCCTGACGGCAAA
>OMYB01000011.1 GCA_900315155.1 uncultured Selenomonadales bacterium
CTTTAATTATACCAAACGGGCACGGCTCATGCTATTTTTATGGCCGAAAATATTGATTTTTCAAGGCTCACAGGCGCTTATGCACCTGCGAAGTTTGAGACCTAATCCCCACAAATAAATCATCGCTTGACAAAATCGCGTCGTAAACCAGTTGGTTAAGGTTGGATGGATCTGTGCCTCCAAACATGACTACCACAGTTTTGACTACTGGCGAAAATGCTTTGGGCTTGGCAAGCAAAAATTCATCCCGTAAGCAAACATAGCGATATCCACTGTATATATGTGGGCTGGGTTCTTTTTGCTCATATAATGCATTTATAGTGGCATCCACTGCGCGCGTACCCGTACCCAAGTCTTCTATGGAAACAACACGAGGTACTATCTTTTTTAAACGACAGATATATTCTTCCGTCGTATTCAAGCAATCATTGACCCAGATATCCGGCTTAAAGAGCGATATAATAGATGCCAGTTCTTCCTCGGTGGAAAACGTTCTGTAGGGCAAATTCGTCTCTCTTATTTTACGTATCCCCATCTCCGCATCGCTTTTCGTAACCAGCAATACGTCATGCTCCACCATGCTCATAGCCAATGTGATGCAATTATATATATGTCCTAGGCCAAGCTTAACATAGCCATCAACGCGGAAAAGTATCCTTTTTCGATGCATAAGGCTCTCTGTGAGTACCCAGTCATTCGTATCGTCAATATCAATACTTTCCCGTGCACAGACCTCGTAGACAGATACTTTTTCACCAATACGCGAATCAGGCTGAACAACATCCGCTCTGGCAATAAGAAAAGCTCCTGTTTCCAAATAATTATCAGGCAACTCCTGCCGATTTTTTCGCGCCTCATAGTTTGGGCAGACGATACCATACTCATCACGTCCCCAAGAAAGGTGAGGGCGGTTCACAACGCTAATCAAAGTGTCCAAACTGTCGCGCAGAAACACCTCCATGGCACCGTCCAAGGTCTCCACACGCAACAACGGTGATGTTGGCTGCATGGTAACCACGGCAGCAAAATGACAGCTGAATTGACTTTCTGACTCTAACTTTGCATGATAAATAACGGGATCCAGGGTCACCAAATCAGCAGACAAATTCGCGCCGCGCCTGATAACATGCGCGCCATAAAGCCTTGCCACATCGGCAATTTCGTCACTATCTGTCGAAACCACAACATCCGTAATATACCTGCTCGACAAAGCCGTCCTGATAGCATACGAAATAAGCGGGTACCCATTCATCAAGCGGATATTTTTCCTAGGGATTCCCTTAGACCCCCCACGTGCTGGGATAACTGCCAAAATACGCATCTGCCTGCCTCCATCATCTGCTATCAACCAGCTACATCCGTAGCATCAAAACAGCGTGTCGAAATCCACCCGGTCGAATACCTCCAGGCAGCCGCCGCGCGTGGCGTTGTAGATTTTGAAGGCTGCATGCTGGTCGGCGTAGCGTCGCGCGGCCTGGTAGCCTTGCAGCATTAGGTCATGCATCAGTTCATCCGTATAGGGGTTCTGATAGTCTTCGTCCTTGATTTCTTTATTGTAGTCCTTGCTGAAATGGCTGTTGCGCCCCTTCGTGCCGCGCAACTGGCTGAAATCCACGCCCAGCAGGTAGGTCTCGTGGCAGCCGAGATAAGCTGCGAGCTGCAGACAGGCATTTGTCACGTTGAAGTTGCCGTAGCAGCCTTTGACGAGGTCATCCGAGAAGCAGTTCACATCATCCATACTGTGACCGTAAATGACATGCATGCGATAGACAGTCTCCGGATGCGGCCGCCGCCAAAAATCCAGATTGGAGTCGGAGATGAGCTTGTACGGCACGTCCATCGCGTCGATGACGTCGGTGTAGCGCACGAGCAGCTGGTCGGTCATCACGAAAAAGTCTGGCCGCCATGCTACCTGATTGAAACTATGGAAAATGCCGTTCATGCTGATGCATAGCTCATGGTGCGCGTGGAGCGTCTCGAGGTCCTCCATACGCAGGCTGGGTCCTGTCGCCACGATAAAGCAACGCCTTCCGGCATACATGTTGTGAAACTGCTCGATGGCTGGTGTCGCGTAGACATTCGGCAGCTGGGCGAGCAGAGCCACATCGTCAAGCAACCGGGGCCTGTCGTCCTCGTGCAGGCAGCGTATATCCCACCCTGCCAGCGCGGCTCGACGGGCCTCCTCCTGCTCCCATTTTGCAGCCGGTATCCAGATGACCGGCTGACGCCCCTGTGCCTGCAGCCGCACATAGAGATCTGCATGGAAACAATCGATACCGCGCAGACCAATCTCCGCCTGTGCACGAAACGACTCACATATCCGCGTCAGCATCTGTGCCGCATCGTACTCGTAGTAGGAGGCCACGGCATCCTGCAAGCGGAAATACTGCACAACACCGTGCTGCTCCAGCTCCCTGACGATGCTCTCGATAAACGTTGTACTGCGCGGCGAAATGATAATCCATGCCTCTCGGTAGCACCCGCCACACTCCCGCAAATAGTCCGCAAAGGACAGAATAGGCAGTCCGTCCTGCATCTGCCCCTGCTTCGCAACATTGGTATCGATATAGGCCACGGCTCGCTCCCCCAGATAGTAGCGGACGCGCCGCCCACGCACTCCAGCGCCCCAAATAATAAAATGCATCCGTGCCAACCTCACTTTCGCAAAAAATAAAACACACCATCCCAACCGCTCCAGCTGCATACGTAAACGTGTACGTACCACTAAAGCGGCCAAGATGGCGTGTCTAATATGCAAATCTTGCAATGTCATGGCATGTGGGCAACGTGAAAATCAGATCAGAGCCTTTCCCCCCCCGTTTATGAATATTCCATTATTCATATTCATAATTATACCTCCAAATACCATTTATCCAATCATCATATCATATTGGACGCAAAATAATGCGAAAACAAACTCAATCTTCATAATGGCCGTTACAAGAAAAAATGATTAAATTCTGCTGCTCATCAGCCGAATACACCAAACGATTCGTGGCGTCAATGCGCCGACTCCACGCGGGAATATAACGCAAAGGTTCCGGTTTGCCGATGCCCTGCGACAGTCCATTACGACGAATATCTTTGATCAAGATATTGATACGCTTGATCGTCTTCTTGTCTTCCGTCTGCCAAGATAGGTATTCTTCCCAGGCCGTAGGAGTCCAGATCACATTATGCATTCTCCGCCTCCACGATGTCGTGAGCCATGGCCAGTCCCGCCTGATATTCGTCATAACTACGCTGCAGTTTAGCCATATAGGCCTGATTACGCATCTGTTTGCCATTCAGAGTAAATAACTCTGGCGGGATTGATTGATTGCGTACGATTGTTTTCAATAGCATAGAAACGACGGTAGAGGTAGATACTCCCAGCTGCGCCAATACCTGTTCAGAATCTTTTTTCAAATCTGCGTCTACGCGAATACTGAGTGATGTCGATACAGCCATAAAAATCGCCCCCTTTGTATCAATTGTACCACATTGCATATAAATTGCATATACTCATGCACAAAAAACCAGGTGTCATATGCTGACATCATACTCCACCTCTGCCAGGTACAGGCCGCAGGCGGGGGCTGTGGCACTGGCCTGCTGGCGGTCGCGGGAGGCGAGGATGGCGGCGAAACGTTCCTGGGTGATGCGGCCGAGACCGACGTTTACGACCGTGCCCACGATGTTGCGCACCATGTGGTAGAGGAACCCCGTGCCGCGCAGGCGGAACTCGAGCTGCTCCCCCGCGAGCGGCACGACCTCCGAGACGTACATCGTGCGCACGGGGCTCATGGGAGCACCGCCTGCCGCACGGAATGCGCTAAAGTCATGCGTGCCGAGGAGCTGTGCCATAGCCGCCTGCATAGCCGCCACGTCCAAGGGCCGCCTCTCGTACCAGGCATAGCGCGCCGTGAGCGGGTTCGGTGCCTCACCCTGCTGCACGCGGTAGAGATAGGTCTTTGCCCGCGCACTATGCCGCGCGCTGAATGCCCGGTCCGCCTCCCATGCGGCCTGCACCGCGATATCGGCGGGCAGCAGGCTGTTCACGGCACGCACGATGCGCTCCACGGGTATCGTGCCATCGGTAAAGAAGTTCACGACCTGCCCGTAGGCGTGCACGCCTGCATCCGTGCGACCGGCCGCCGCGAGCTCGATCGTGTCCCCGAACACCTTCTCCAGCACCGCTTCGAGCACATTCTGCACGGCCACGACGGGTGGCGTCTGCCGCTGAAATCCGTGATAGGCCGTGCCATCGTAGGCGACCTTCAGGGCGATATTGCGCGCCCGCGCCTTCATTTCTGCTACATGCTCTTTCTTCATCGGAACCAACCCACCAAAACAACAGCCAGCACGGCAAAAACGAGCCCCGCAACGCCGTCGATAGCGGAATACCGCAGGGCTCGCATCTGCGTGTGTCCCTCTCCCCCACGGTAGCAGCGCGCCTCCATCGCCATCGCGAGGTCATCGGCACGGCGGAACGCCGACAGGAAGAGCGGCACGAGCACAGGCACCATGGCGCGCAGCCTTTTGAGGATGTTCCCGTTCTGAAAATCCGCTCCGCGGGACTGCTGCGCCTTCATGATGCGGTCCGTCTCCTCGATGAGCGTCGGCACGAAGCGCAGGGCAATCGTCATCATCATGGCGATCTCATGCGCTGGCACGCCGATGCGCTTGAACGGCGAAAGCAGGCTCTCCATCGCATCCGTGAGGCGCAGCGGGCTCGTCGTGAACGTCAGCAGCGACGACATGAGGATCAGCAGCACGAGACGCAGACAGACAAAGATACCGCCTACGATACCTTCCCTGGTCACGTTGAAGATCCATACTTTTGCGACGGGCTCACCGGGTGAGCCGAAGACATGCAGCACGAACGTGAACAGGATAATCCACCAGAGCGGTTTCAGTGCACGTACCTGCGTCCTGAGCGGTACGCGCGAGACAGCCATGAGCACAACCGTCAATGCCGTGAGCACGGCATAAGCCGTCCAGCTGCTGCAGAGGAAAAGCACGGCGATAAAGCCGATGAGCAGCAGGATCTTCGTGCGCGGATCCATGCGGTGCAGCACGGAGTTTCCCGGGAAATACTGCCCGATCGTGATGTCATTGAGCATGCGCGCTGCCCCCTTTCCTTTTCGGATGCGCTTTCCGTGCCTCTAGGATACTCTGAACTGCCTCATCCGTCGTCATCGCATCGGAGCGGACGTCCAGGCCCTTGCCGCGGATGAGCTGCATGAGCTGCATCGTCTCCGGCTCCCGGAGGCCGGCATGCCGCAGGATCTCTTTCTGCCGGAACGCCTCACGGGGAGCAGCCTCACAGACCTTCTTTCCGCCATCCATGATGATGAGCGTATCCGCAAGCCGCGCGATATCGTCCATATTATGAGAGATAAAGATAATCGTCACGCCCTGCTTATCGTGGAGCTCACGGATATTTTGGATGAGCTGTTCCCTGCCGCGCGGATCGAGACCAGCGGTCGGCTCATCAAGCACCAGATACTTCGGGCGAAGCGCCAGGACACCTGCGATGGCTGCGCGGCGCATCTGCCCCCCGCTGAGCTGGAACGGCGACCGATCCTTGAGGGCCGGATCGATATGCACGAAACGCATGGCTTCCTCGACGCGTTTCGCAATCTCCGCCTCTGGCAGATCCTGATTTTTCGGGCCGAAGGCAATATCCGCCGCAATGGTCTCCTCAAAGAGCTGCTGCTCGGGGTACTGGAACACCATGCCCACCGATTGGCATGCCTTCTTCACGGCTTTTCGTTCATTTTTCACCTTGCTCCCGATATCCACGCCATCGACGAGAACGCGTCCGCTGGCGGGATGCAGCAGGCCGTTGAGGTGCTGAACGAGCGTTGATTTGCCTGAGCCCGTATGTCCGGCAATGGCGGTAAAGCTTCCCTCCTCGATCGTAAGGCTGACATCCTCCAGTGCGCGCCGCTCATACGGCGTGCCGGGCATATAGGTGAAGGAAACGGATTCTATTTGGATGGCCATACCGATACACAACTCCCTTTCCTATCCAATCGATGCCGCCAAAGCCTCGGCCAGTTCCTCGCCGAGGAGGATACCCTCTGGCAGTTTTACGCCTTTTTTCCGTAATTTCTCTGCAATCTCTACGGCAACCGGCACATCGAGCCCGAGCTTCCACAGTTCCCCGGCCTTGGCAAAAATTGCACGCGGCGTACCGTCGTCGATGACCTCGCCTTTATCCATGACGATGATGCGGTCTGCCGCTGCTGCTTCTTCCATAAAATGCGTGATGTAGACAACCGTAATGCCCTGCTCCTCATGGAGCTTGCGCACACAGTTCAGGATATCCTGCCTGCCCTGCGGGTCGAGCATGGCCGTCGGCTCATCGAGCACGAGGCATTTCGTCTGCATCGCAAGAGCCCCCGCAATCGCGATGCGCTGTTTCTGTCCGCCCGAAAGCAGATGCGGTGCCCTCGTGCGGTAATGCGTCATGCCGACATCCCGGAGCGCCTGTGCGACGCGGTGGCGGATTTCTTCCGGCGGCACACCGAGATTTTCCGGGCCGAACGCCACGTCCTCCTCGACAACCGCCGCGATGATCTGGTTATCCGGGTTCTGGAACACCATGCCGACCTGCTGGCGCACTTTCCAGAGCGCATCCTCCTCAAGCGTGTCCATGCCCGCGATGCGGCAGTGACCGCTCGTCGGCAGCAGCAAGGCATTCAGATGCTTCGCGAGCGTCGATTTGCCCGACCCATTCGTGCCGAGTACGGCAACAAAAGCGCCTTCCTCGATGGAGAGACTGACATCCTTTAACGCTTCGTGCGCGTTTTCCTGCCCCGCCTGATAGACGTGCGAGACATGCTCCAGCTCGATAAGGCTCATCGCTTCGTGCCATCCTTTCTATCTCCATCGCTCGTAAAATACCATAAAAACAGTATCATTATACCGCTTTTCGATTGTCAACGCAAATCTGTATTATCGTTAACATATTAAACAAAAAAGAACCACCTGCCAAGCAGGTGGTCCAAAAATCGCAATACCGTGTGAATTACACGAGCTCGATGATGACCATCGGAGCAGCGTCGCCGCGGCGAACGCCAAGCTTCAGGATACGCGTATAACCGCCGTTGCGGTCCGCGTAGTTCTTTGCGATCTCATCGAAAAGCTTTCTCACGACATCCTCGTCTTCCAGCGACGCAATTGCCTTACGGCGGGCGCTGAGGTCACCGCGCTTTGCGAGCGTGATGAGGCGATCCGCAAACTTGCGGAGCTCTTTCGCCTTAGCTTCCGTCGTCTCAATGCGACCATATCTGAAGAAGGAGGTGAGAATGCTGCTGAACAGTGCCTTACGGGCGCTGGAGTTGCGGCCTAATTTTCTGTAGCTCATTTATTCTCCTCTTTCCTATCACTCATTGCTCTCTTTCAGAGCCAAACCGAGTTCCTCGAGCTTCTTCTTGACTTCCTCAAGAGACTTGCGCCCAAGGTTGCGGACCTTCATCATATCCTCTTCCGTCTTCTCTGCGAGATCGGCTACCGTATTGATGTTGGCGCGTTTCAGGCAGTTGAACGAACGAACCGAGAGGTCGAGATCTTCGATGTTCATCTCGAGCGTCTTTGAAGACTTGTCCTCTTCCTCTTCCGGGAAAGAAGCCTCCTCTTCCTCAACATCCTCCGTGAGGCCGTCCATGTTCTGGAACAGCTTCAGATGCATGACGAGAATACCCGCTGCTTTGCTGACAGCCTCTTCCGGACGGAGGGAACCATCGGTCCAAACCTCCAGCGTCAGCTTGTCATAGTCCGTGACGTTACCTACACGCGTATCGTTCACTGTGTAGTTCACGCGCTGGACCGGAGAGAAGATCGAGTCGATAGGGATAACACCAATCGTGTCATCCGGTTTCTTGTTCTTCTCTGCCGGCACATAACCACGGCCGCGCTCGACGGTCATCTCGATCTTAAGCTTACCCGTCTCGTTGACTGTAGCGATGTGCAGATCCGGATTCAAGATTTCGATGTCGGCATCGCAGATGATATCCGCAGCCGTAACTTCCTTCTCGCCCTCAACGTCGATGCGGATGACCTTCGGCTCATTTCCCTGCATCTTGAGGCAGAGCTGCTTCAGGTTCAGGACGATGTTCGTGACATCATCGCGTACGCCCGGAATCGTAGAGAACTCATGAAGGACACCATCAATCCGGATGGAGGTGATTGCAGCACCCTCGAGGGAGGACAGCAGCATGCGGCGCAGGCTGTTGCCGAACGTCGTGCCATAACCGCGCTCGAGCGGCTCACAGACAAATCTGCCATAGCGGTTGTCATCGCTGATTTCTGCAATCTCGATTTTCGGTTTCTCGATGTCTATCATCTTGAATGAACCTCCTCAATAACACTATGCACAAAGGCACAAAAATTCATTATTTGGAGTACAACTCGACGATAGCCTGCTCGTTAACAGGAACATCAATCTCTTCACGGTTCGGGAAACGCGTAACCGTACCCGTGAGGTTAGCCTGGTCTGCATCGAGCCAACCCGGAGCGGAAAGGGCATTGCTGCTCTCCTTCAGAGCCTTGAAGAAGGCATTGCTCTGGCTCTTCTCGGCAACAGCGACAACGTCGCCCTGCTCAACGAGTGCAGACGGAATATCCACGCGCTTGCCGTTGACCGTGATGTGGCCATGACGGACGAGCTGACGAGCCTGACGGCGCGTGTTAGCGAGGCCGAGGCGGAAAACGACATTGTCGAGACGACGCTCGAGGAGGCTGAGGAGGTTTTCACCCGTTACGCCCTGCATCGTTTTTGCCTTATCATAGTATCCACGGAACTGCTTCTCGAGCACACCGTAGATGAACTTAGCTTTCTGTTTTTCCTTCAGCTGCGTGCCATACTCAGAAACCTTGCGGCGCGTGTTGGCGAGCTGACGCTTGGACTGCTTGGAGCGGCCGATGACTGCCGGCTCAAGGCCCAGTGCACGGCATCTTTTCAGTGCTGGAACTCTATCAATTGCCATGTTTTCTTCTACACCTCCTGATTAAACTCTGCGACGCTTCGGCGGACGGCAGCCGTTGTGCGGGATCGGGGTAACGTCTTTGATCATGCTGACCTCAAGACCCGTTGCCTGCAGGGAACGGATTGCTGCTTCACGGCCGGCACCAGGGCCCTTGACATAGACGTCAACAGTCTTGAGGCCATGCTCCATCGCTGCCTTGGCAGCCGTCTCAGCTGCCATCTGTGCAGCGAACGGCGTGCTCTTGCGCGAACCACGGAAACCGAGGCCGCCAGCGCTTGCCCAGGAAAGTGCATTGCCGCTCTTATCAGTGAGCGTAACGATTGTATTGTTAAACGTAGAGCTGATATGCGCTACGCCAAATTCTACATTTTTCCGAACTTTTTTCTTCGTACGGACTGCTTTCTTAACTGCCACCAGTTAACCCTCCTTTATTAGTCTTTCTTCTTGCCTGCTACGGCCTTTTTCGGGCCTTTACGAGTACGGGCATTGTTCTTGGTGTTCTGTCCACGGACAGGAAGGCCAAGACGGTGGCGACGTCCACGATAGCAGCCGATATCAACGAGTCTCTTGATGTTCATCTGACGCTCACGACGAAGGTCACCTTCGACGACGACGTCCTTATCGATGGCATCACGAAGTTTTACAACTTCATCCTCCGTGAGGTCTTTCGTACGGGTATCCGGGTTGATGCCAGTCTTAGCAAGCAGCTTCTGGCTGGTCGTCAGACCGATACCGAAAATGTACGTTAAAGCAATCTCAATTCTCTTGTCACGGGGTAAATCTACACCGGCGATACGTGCCATTAATAAAGCACCTCCTTACTAAATAAAATTAACCTTGTCTCTGCTTGTGTTTCGGGTTCTCGCAGATAACCATAACACGACCCTTGCGCTTGATGATCTTGCATTTATCGCAGATGCGCTTAACGGACGGTTTTACCTTCACTGTTGGATTCCCTCCTTTGCGATTTTATTCTGCCTCCATGATGGAAACACTAGACTATTATAACAAAAGCCCTTGCCAAAGGCAAGGGCTTTTGAAAAATTATTTTACTTGTCAATCATTTGAAGCGGTAGGTGATGCGGCCACGCGTCAAATCATACGGCGTAAGCTCGATCGTCACCTTGTCACCCGGCAGGATGCGGATGAAGTTCATACGAATCTTGCCAGAGACATGGGCGAGGACCACGTGACCATTCTCGAGTTCTACCTTGAACATGGCGTTCGGCAGAGCCTCAAGGACACGGCCTTCCACTTCAATAACGTCTTGTTTCGACATGTACCTTATTCTCCCCTATCTCAGCCCTGGAGGACCTGGATGAGATCCGCCGTGACCTTATCGATGGCCTGTCTGCCGTCCACTTCCGTGTAGAGATCGAGTTTCTTGTAATAATCGATCAGCGGCTTCGTGGAAGCCTCATATACGGAAAGGCGGTTCTTCATCGTATCGGCGTTGTCGTCTGCACGCTGGAACAGCTCACTGCCACACACATCGCAGATACCCTCTATCTTCGGAGGGTTGAACTTCGTATGATACGTGGCACCGCACTTCTTGCAGATGCGGCGGCCGACAGCGCGCTCAATGAGATCTTCTGCCGGAACGTTGATGTTCAGCACGCGCGTGAGGCTCAGGCCGAGATCCTTGAGGATCTGCTGCAGAGCATCGGCCTGATCGACCGTACGCGGGAAACCATCGAGAATGAAGCCTTTCTTGCAGTCATCCTTCGCGAGGCGCTCGCGGACGATGCCGATCGTGACCTCGTCCGGGACAAGCTTGCCGTCGTCCATGAAGGACTTGGCTTTCTTGCCAAGGTCCGTGCCTTCCTTGATGGCGGCGCGGAACATATCGCCCGTGGAGATATGCGGAATATCGAATTTCTTGACCAGTTCAGCCGCCTGTGTGCCTTTACCAGCACCCGGGGGGCCCATTAACAGGATATGCATGTTCATTTCCTCCATTATTTCATGAACCCTTCATAGTGGCGCATAACCACCATGGACTCGATCTGTTTCATCGTCTGCAGCGCAACGCCGACAACGATGAGCAGAGCCGTACCGCCGAAGTATACGCCCTCGATGTGCGTAAGACCGGCGATCATGTTCGGCAGAACCGCAATGAACGCGAGGAACAGCGCGCCTGCAAACGTGATACGGGTCATAACATGGTCGAGATAATCTGCCGTGGGCTGACCCGGGCGGATGCCAGGGATAAAGCCACCATACTTCTTCAGGTTATCGGCCATATCCGGAATCTTGACCGTGACAGCCGTATAGAAATACGTGAAGAAGATGATCAGCAGCACATAAAGCGTGGTCTGCAGAGGAGTGCCCCACTGCAGATAGCTCGATGCTGTCTTGACCCATGGAACATCGACAAACTGGCCAATCGTCGCCGGGAACATCAACACGGAAGACGCGAAGATGATCGGGATGACGTTTGCCTGATTGAGTTTCAGCGGAATATGGCTGGAATGGGCACCCATAGCGCGGGGCCCCACAACCCGTTTCGCGTACGAAATCGGGATGCGGCGGAAACCGTTCTCGACGTAAACGACAAACATGACCATCGCCAGAGCGATGAGGCCGAAGCAGAATACGGCGAAATAGCTGACGGTACCAGCCTGTACATAATGATACATGGTGCCGATGTTTTTCGGCAGTGCAGCCACGATACCAGCGAAGATGATAAGGGAAATACCATTACCAACACCCTGTGCCGTAATCTGCTCGCCGACCCACATCAGGAAAATCGTACCGGCCGTCAGCGTGATCGCGATAATCAGGATGTTGACCGGATTTGGGTTCAGGACGGCCGCCTTGAGACCGATGGACATACCGAGCGCCTGCAGGAACGCGAGCACTACCGTCAGATAGCGCGTGACCTGCGTCGTTTTCTTATGACCTTCCGCGCCCTCCTTCGACCACTGCTCCAGCGTCGGAATGACGACATTCAGCAACTGGATGATGATGGCCGCATTGATGTAAGGCGTGATGCTCATGGCGAAAATCGAGAACTTACTGAAAGCACCACCAGAGAAGAGATCTAACAGCCCGAAAAGATTGCCGTTGGCAAAGAGTTTTTCGATTGCCGTCGGGTCGACTCCGGGGACCGGGATATGTGTCCCCAAGCGGAAGATGGCAAACATGATCAACGTGAAGATTACCTTCTGCCGCAGTTCCGGAATCTTAAAGATGTTACTTAGGGCTGATAGCACCTCAGATCACCTCAGCTTTGCCGCCTGCTGCCGTGATCTTCTGCTCGGCCGTCTTCGTGAAGCCGTTAGCCTTAACCGTCAGCTTCTTGGTGAGCTCACCATTGCCGAGAATACGAATGCCATCCTGAACGTTCTTCAGGAGGCCGGACTCAACGAGAACGACCGGATCGACCGTCGTGCCATCCTCAAAGCGATTCAGGCTGGAAACGTTGACCTCTGCATACGTCTTAGCCCAGACGTTCTTGAAGCCGCGTTTCGGAAGACGACGGTAAATCGGCATCTGGCCACCCTCGAAACCGGTGCGGACGCCGCCGCCGGCACGGGATTTCTGGCCTTTCATACCACGGCCGGACGTCTTGCCGTTGCCCGAACCGATGCCGCGGCCCACGCGATTGCGATCCTTGCGGGAGCCTTCAGCTGGTGTAAGTTCATGTAACTTCATATATCGTGCACCTCCATTCTAAAAGATTAGTCTGCGATTTCTTCTACTTTGATCAGATGCTCAACTTTGTGGAGCTGACCGCGGATAGCCGGGTTGTCAGGCAGCTCAACGACAGAGTTGATCTTTCTCAGACCGAGTGCACGAACGGTTTTACGCTGCGTTTCCGGGCGGCCGATGACACTTCTGGTCAGAGTAACTTTAACTTTTGCCATTATAAGTTCCTCCTATTAACCTAAAATCTCTTCAACCGTCTTGCCACGCAGACCAGCAACATCCTCAGCTTTCTTGAGGTTCTTCAGGCCTTCCATGCATGCGCGAACCATGTTGTTCGGGTTGGAAGAACCGAGGGACTTCGTGAGGATATCACGGATACCTGCGAGCTCAAGGATAGCACGGCACGGACCACCGGCGATAACACCAGTACCTTTTGCAGCCGGTTTCATGATAACTTTGCCAGCACCGAAGATACCGAGCATCTCATGCGGAATCGTACGGCCATCGAAGAGAGCAACCTCGATGAGGTTCTTCTTCGCATCCTCGACACCCTTGCGGATAGCTTCCGGAACCTCAGCAGCTTTGCCAAGGCCGACGCCAACCTTGCCCTTCTTGTTGCCTACGACAACCAGAGCACTGAACGAGAAGCGACGGCCGCCCTTGACGACTTTAGCAACTCGATTGATATATACAACTTTCTCCTCGAACTCAGGATTTTCGTTGTCCATCCTTCTAGCCATTCATTTACCTCCTTCTGACAAACGTCTTAGAATTTCAGACCAGCTTCACGAGCTGCTTCTGCGAGGGCAGCGACACGGCCATGGTAAACATAACCGCCGCGGTCGAAGACGACCTCGTTGATGCCCTTCTCGAGAGCGCGTTTGGCAATTTCCGTACCGATAGCTTTTGCAGCTTCGACATTGCCGCCGTAGTTCTCGAAACCCTTATCCTGCGTGCTGGCGGAAACCAGGGTTACGCCCTTCTCATCATCGATGATCTGCGCATAGATGTTAGTCAGGCTGCGATAAACGTTGAGGCGCGGACGCTCTGCCGTACCAGAAATATGGTTGCGGACCCGCAGATGACGTTTCTGACGAGCCTTATTCTTGTCTGCTTTAAGAAGCACAGGGATTCACTCCTTTCTTGAATCAGCGGATTATTTCTTGCCCTTAGCGCCGGCTTTACCTTCTTTACGACGGATGTGCTCACCGACGTAATGAATGCCTTTGCCCTTATACGGCTCCGGCTCGCGGAGGCTGCGGATTTCAGCAGCGACCTGACCAACGAGCTCTTTGTCGATACCCTTGACCGTAACCAGCGTAGCAGACGGAGCATCGAACTCGATGCCCGCTGGCGGCTCGATTACGACCGGATGGGAGAAGCCGAGGGAGAAATCGAGGTTCTTGCCCTTCTTGACGGCACGATAGCCGACACCGGCGATTTCAAGACTCTTGGAAAAGCCTTCCGTAACGCCGACAACCATGTTGTTGATCAGCGTGCGGCTGAGGCCATGGAGCGATTTGTGCGTTTTATCGTCGGACGGACGCGTAACAGTTACAACGCCATCAGCGACGGTTACTTTCATATCCGGATGAATGTGGCGGGAAAGTTCACCTTTCGGGCCCTTTACTGTCACCAGATTATCCTCACCGAGCGTGACGGTCACGCCAGCCGGGACGTTAATCGGTGCATTACCAATTCTTGACATCTGTACACCTCCTGACTACTTACCAGACGTAAGCGACAACTTCACCGCCGAGACCAGCTTTGCGAGCCTGCTTGTCGCTCATGATTCCCTTGGACGTGGAAATGATGGCGATGCCGAGGCCGCCGAGTACGCGCGGAAGCTCATCATGCTTCGCATACTGACGCAGGCCAGGTTTGGAAATGCGCTTCAGACCGGAAATAACTTTCTCGCGGTTCGGACCGTACTTCAGGGAAATCGTGAGAACACCCTGCTTGCCGTCCTCCTGGAAAGTGTAGTCTTTGATGAAGCCCTCTTCTTTAAGGACCTCTGCGATAGCGGTCTTGATCTTGGAACCAGGAATCTCAACCGTCTCGTGGAATACAGAGTTCGCGTTGCGAACGCGGGTAAGCATATCTGCAATAGGATCAGTCATTGCCATGGAATCGATATCCTCCTTTCAAATGGAACAAATTACCAGCTGGCCTTCGTTACGCCAGGAATGGCACCTTTATAGCTCTGCTCACGGAAGCAGATACGGCACATCTCGAACTTGCGCATGTAGCCATGCGGACGGCCGCAGATTTTGCAGCGATTGTATTCGCGCGTAGAGAACTTAGCAGGCTTAGCCCACTTCTCTTTCATCGACTTCTTAGCCAAGTTTCCTTACCTCCTTTATGCTTTGAACGGCATACCCATGAGTTTCAGGAGCTCTCTGGCTTCTTCATCAGTCTTTGCCGTCGTTACGATAACAATGTTCATGCCACGGATCTTGTCGATCTTGTCATACTCGATTTCCGGGAAGATGAGCTGTTCTTTGAGACCGACAGCGTAGTTGCCACGGCCATCGAAGGACTTATCCGTCACACCGCGGAAGTCACGGACGCGCGGGAGAGCGACGTTCATGAACTTGTCGAGGAACTGATACATGCGAACGCCACGCAGCGTGACCTTGCAGCCGATCGGCATGCCCTGACGGAGCTTCCAAGCTGCGAGGGATTTCTTCGCACGAGTCAGCAGCGGCTTCTGACCGGAGATGATCGTCAGATCATTGACAGCAGCGTCGAGTGCCTTCGGATTACCGACGGCTTCGCCAACGCCCATGTTGATGATGATTTTCTCGATTTTCGGAAGCTGCATCACGTTCTTGTAACCGAATTTCTCCGTCAGTGCCGGAACAACTTCCTGCTGGTATTTTTCCTGTAATCTATCCACTTATGCTCCTCCTTCCTGAATTATTTCGCGTCGATGACTTCGCCGCACTTCTTGCAGGCGCGAACCATCTTGCCATTGACTTCCTTATGTGCAACGCGCGTCGGCTTGTTGCAGGACGGGCATACGAGCATCACCTTGCAGGCATGCAGCGGAGCTTCCTTCACGAGGATGCCGCCCTGCGGAGCCTTCTGGTTCGGCTTCGTGTGACGCTTAACTTTGTTGACGCCCTCGACGACAACCTTGCCCTTCTTCGGCAGAGCCTCGATGACTTTGCCCTGTTTGCCCTTATCTTTGCCGGACAGCACGACAACCGTGTCGCCCTTCTTTACGTTCAGTTTAACGAGTGACAAAATAGCACCTCCTCACAATCAAAGTACTTCAGGAGCCAGAGAAACGATCTTCATGAAGCCTTTATCGCGGATCTCGCGGGCTACCGGTCCGAAGATACGAGTGCCTCTCGGCGTCTTGTCGTCTTTGATCAGAACGGCTGCGTTCTCATCAAAGCGGATGTAGGAACCATCGCTGCGGCGCAGGCCCTTTACCGTACGAACGACGACAGCCTTAACGACTTCGCCCTTCTTGACCGTGCCACCCGGAGCTGCCGACTTGACAGCGGCAACGATGACATCACCAATGTTGGCATACTTGCGATAGGAACCGCCGAGAACACGAACGCACATGATTTCTTTAGCGCCGGTGTTATCACCAACATTCAGGATAGTTTGCTGTTGGATCATGATTTGACCTCCTTTTTCGTGTTCTTGGGATTATTTAGCCTTCTCAACGACTTCGACCACTCTCCAGCGCTTCGTCTTGGACAGCGGGCGCGTCTCCATGATGGAGACCTTGTCGCCGACATGGGCTTCGTTCTTCTCGTCGTGTGCGTGGAACTTCACCGTTCTCTTGACCGGCTTCTTGTACAGCTTGTGCTGCTCCAGTTCCTCAACCGCAACCACAACGGTCTTGTCCATCTTATCAGAGATGACCTTACCAATTTTCGTTTTACGTACGTTTCTTTCGCTCATCAGGGAGCCTCCTTCCTTCTGCATATCAGTATTCCAGCTTAGGCATTAACGGCGTTCTCGCGCTGTACCGTCTTGATACGGGCGATCGTCTTCTTGATGTCCCTGATGCGCGTCGTGTTCTCGAGCTGGCCGGTAGCATGCTGGAAACGGAGGCTGAACAGTTCCTCTTTGAGCGAAGCAAGTTTCTGGTTAAGCTCATCAGCGCTCATTTCGCGAATTTCTTTAACCTTCATTATGCTTCACCGCCCTCTGCATTATCTTCTTTGCAAATAAACTTCGTCTTGATCGGGAGCTTGTTGCCTGCGAGACGCATAGCTTCTTTTGCCTGCTCCTTCGTGATGCCGTCCATCTCGAACATGATGCGGCCCGGCTTCACAACGGCAACCCAGTACTCCGGCGAACCTTTACCGGAACCCATGCGGGTCTCGGCCGGCTTAGCCGTAATCGGCTTATCCGGGAAGATCTTGATCCAGACCTGGCCGCCACGCTTCGTGTAACGCGTCATAGCGATACGGGCTGCCTCAATCTGGCGGTTCGTGATCCAAGCCGGCTCAAGGGCAACGAGGCCGAAAGAACCATGGCTCAGCGTATTGCCGCGATGAGCTTTGCCCTTCATGCGGCCGCGGAACTGCTTGCGGTATTTAACTCTCTTTGGTAATAACATTAAGCTTCGCTCCCTTCAGCTGCAGCCTGGCGCTGCTTTCTTTCCGGAAGGACTTCACCCTTGAAGATCCAGACCTTGATACCGATACGGCCATACGTCGTGTTCGCCTCTGCCGTGCCGTAATCGATGTCAGCACGCAGCGTGTGCAGAGGAATCGAACCCTCGCGGTAAGACTCCTTGCGGGCGATCTCGGCGCCGCCGAGACGGCCGCTGCACATGATCTTGATACCCTTGGCACCAAGGCGCATCGTGCGGCCGACAGCCTGTTTCATCGCACGGCGGAAACCGATGCGGCGCTCAAGCTGGCCGGCGATATTCTCAGCAACGAGCGTTGCATCCATATCCGGCTGCTTGATCTCAGCGATGTTGATATCGAGCTTCTTGTCCGTGTAGCCCTTGAGGCCGTCTTTAATCTGCTCGATGCCCGAACCACCGCGGCCGATAACCATGCCCGGCTTAGCCGTATGAATGGTGATCTTCAGACGGTTCTTCGTGCGCTCCGTCTCGACGCGGGAGACGCTGGCTGCCTGAAGGCTCTTCTTCAGATAGTCACGAATCTTGATATCTTCATGCAGGTTGTCTGCAAAATCTTTATCTGCATACCACTTGGCATCCCAAGTCTTGACAATGCCAAGGCGGATTCCATGCGGATTAACTTTCTGACCCAAACCGATTCCCTCCTTCTCAGTTCTTCTCGTCGACGATAACCGTGACATGGGACGTGCGCTTCAGAATCTTGAACGCCTGTCCACGGGAACGCGGATGAATGCGCTTCAGCGTCGGGCCCTGGTCAACGAAGGCCGTCTTCACATAAAGCTTGTCCACGTCCATGTCGAAGTTGTTCTCTGCGTTTGCAACAGCAGACTTGAGAACCTTCTCGACCACGTCAGCACCGGCTTTCGGCGTGAACTTGAGAATGGCAAATGCTTCGGCAACGTTCTTGCCACGGATGAGATCCATGACCACACGTACTTTGCGCGGAGCAATGCGAACATACTTAGCTACTGCTTTAGATTCCACAATAAATCTCCTCTCGCAAATTACTTCAGACCCGTGGTCTTCTCAGCACCGGCATGACCCTTGAACGTACGGGTCGGAGCGAACTCGCCGAGCTTATGGCCGACCATATCCTCCGTGATATAAACGGGGACGTGTTTACGGCCGTCATGAACCGCAATCGTATGGCCAACGAACTCCGGGAAAATCACAGAGCTTCTGGACCAGGTCTTTACAACTTTCTTATCATTAGCCTCGTTGAGGGCCGTGATCTTCTTCATCAGGCTTTCTGCAACGTAAGGGCCCTTTTTAACAGATCTTGACAAAGTGTCTCCTCCTTTCGTCAGGCGCACTCAGGCAGCCTGTCGATTTCTATTACTTCGTGCGTCTCTTGACGATGAGCTTGTCCGATGCCTTGTTCTTGCGGCGAGTCTTGGAACCCATAGCGCATTTGCCCCACTTCGTAACAGGGTTCTTGCGGCCGACAGGAGAACGGCCCTCACCACCACCATGCGGATGGTCGTTCGGGTTCATAGCCGTACCACGGTTCTCCGGGCGAACACCGAGCCAGCGATTACGGCCGGCCTTGCCGATCGTAATGTTCTCATGCTCGAGATTGCCAACTTCACCGATGGTTGCACGGCACTCGATGTGGACTTTGCGGAGCTCACCAGACGGCATGCGGAGAAGTGCATAGCTGCCTTCCTTTGCCATGAGCTGTGCGGACGTACCAGCACTGCGGACGAGCTGTGCGCCCTTGCCGATCTTCAGCTCAACGTTATGAACTGTCGTGCCGACCGGGATGTTCTTCAGCGGAAGAGCGTTGCCGACCTTGATATCAGCATCCGGACCAGAAACGACCGTTGCGCCAACCTCGAGACCATTCGGTGCGAGGATATAGCGTTTCTCGCCATCGGCATAATTGAGGAGAGCGATACGCGCGCTGCGGTTCGGGTCGTACTCGATCGTAGCGACGCGGGCCGGGATACCGTCCTTATTGCGCTTGAAGTCGATCACGCGATAAAGGCGCTTATGGCCGCCGCCCTGGTGGCGAACCGTCAGACGGCCCTGCTGGTTACGGCCGCCTTTCTTCGTAAGACGTTCCGTAAGGGATTTCTCAGGCTTGCTTGCCGTGATCTCATCAAACGATGCGACCGTCATGAAGCGTCGGCCTGCAGAATATGGTTTAAAGCTTTTAACTGCCACTTGTATTTTACCTCCTTTTCTGATTTATGCCTGGAAGAACTCGATGCTTTCGCCGGCAGCGAGTTTCACGATGGCTTTTTTATAGTCCGGGCGCTTGCCAGACGTGCGGCCCATGCGCTTCGTCTTGCCCAGTACGTTAACCGTATTGACTTTCTCAACGTGGACGTTGAATACATCAGCGACGGCCTTGGCAATCTCGATCTTGTTGGCTGCTTTCGCAACAACGAAGACGTATTTGCCCTCAGCCATGAGCTGCGTCGTTCTCTCCGTAATCAGCGGACGGATCAGGATATCACGTGCTTCCATTATGCGAATACCTCCTCGATACGGGTGATGGCATCCTTCGTGATGAACAGCTTGTCGCTGTGAAGGATATCAAAGACATTGAGGCCAGTCGTGTTGATGGCTTTCACACCCGGAATATTGCGTGCAGACTTCTCAACATTCTGAGCTTCCTCAGCCGTGATGAAGAGTGCCTTGCTGCTCACACCGAAATCGCTCAGGACTTTGACGACCTGGCTCGTCTTCGGTGCTTCGAAATCGAGGCTGTCTAGGACGACGAGCTCGCCGTTCTTGACTTTATCGGAAAGTGCGCACTTAATGGCAAGACGACGCTGCTTGCGCGGCATGCTGAACGCATACTTGCGCGGATGCGGTCCGAAGACCGTGCCGCCGCCAACCCACAGCGGGCTGCGCGTCGAACCGGAGCGGGCACGGCCCGTCCCCTTCTGCTTCCAAGGCTTGCGGCCGCCACCGCGGACGAAGCTGCGCGTCTTCGTGGCATGCGTGCCAAGACGCTCGGAAGCGAGCTGCATCAAAACGGCCTGATGCAGGAGGCCTGCATTCATCTCAACGCCGAAGATGCTGTCGTTCAATTCGATATCGCCAACCTTGTTGTTGGTGATGTCATATACTGCTACTGTAGCCATAATTCAGGTTGTCCTCCTTCCAAATTAGTTTTTACCTGGCTTGCAGGTATTCTTGATCACAACGAAGCTCTTCTTCGGGCCCGGAATGGCACCCTTGATGAGAATGAGGTTGCGATCTTTGTCAACGCGGACAACCGTAAGGCGCTGAACCGTAACACGCTCGCCACCCATGCGGCCCGGCAGTTTCTTGCCCTTGAGGACACGTCCGCCAGGACCGGAAATCATGGCACCCGTGGAACCCGGCTCGCGATGCGATTTGGAACCATGTCCCATCGGGCCGCAAGCAAAGTTGTGACGCTTGATACCGCCGGCAAAACCTTTGCCCTTGGAAGTACCCGTTACGTCAACGAGTTCCCCGGCTTCAAATATATCAACGCCGATGGAATCACCGACTTTGTATTCCGGAGCATCTGCAAGGCGCAGCTCGCGAAGGAATTTCACCGGCTTGACGCCAGCCTTCTCGAAATGGCCCTTCAGAGGTTTGTTCACCTTATATTCTTTAACTTCACCGAAACCGAGCTGTACCGCATTGTAGCCATCGCTCTCGACCGTCTTGCTCTGCACAACGACGTTGTTGCCGGACTCGACAACCGTTACGGGAACGACATCGCCCTTCTCCGTGAAGATCTGAGTCATACCAAGTTTTCTACCTAAAATAGCTTTAGACATTCATTCCACCTCCTCGGATTAAAGTTTGATTTCGATATCTACACCTGCCGGCAGGTCAAGGCGCATCAGAGCATCGACCGTTTTGTTGGTCGGCTGCAGGATGTCGATAAGGCGCTTATGCGTGCGCATTTCAAACTGCTCACGGCTGTCCTTGTTGACATGCGGGGAACGCAGAATCGTGTAGATGTTCTTTTCCGTCGGAAGAGGAATCGGACCGGATACCATAGCACCCGTCTTCTTAGCCGTCTCGACAATCTTAACGGCACTCTGATCGAGGGCTTTGTGATCATAAGCCTTCAAACGGATTCTGATTTTCTGCTGTTTCGACAATTTGTTTTCCTCCTTATTGTCCGGACTCTTGGCCCAAACATTTCTCCGTAACAGTTCCCTCGGGCGCACCCGAGCCATCTGCCACGTCATCGCATTGGGGGGTACCATATTTTAACCTTTAAATAAGAGCGACGCGAGCGCCGCTCTTTTTAAAGATTAGAACCTTGTGGAAATATTACTTCTCTTCGACTTCGATGACCTTACCAGCACCGACCGTGTGGCCACCCTCGCGGATAGCGAAACGCAGGCCCTGCTCGATAGCGATCGGAGTGATGAGCTCAACTTCCATCTCCGTGTTATCGCCAGGCATAACCATCTCCGTGCCTTCCGGCAGTTTGACGACGCCCGTGACATCCGTCGTACGGAAGTAGAACTGCGGACGATAGTTCGTGAAGAACGGCGTATGACGGCCGCCCTCGTCCTTCGTCAGGACATAGACCTGAGCCTTGAACTTCGTGTGCGGATGAATCGTGCCCGGCTTTGCGAGAACCTGGCCACGCTCGATCTCCGTACGGTCAATGCCGCGAAGCAGAGCACCGATGTTATCGCCGGCAACAGCCTGATCGAGGCTCTTGCGGAACATCTCGATACCCGTAACAACCGTGGATTTCGGCTCGTCGTTGAGACCAACGATCTCAACCGTATCGTTCATGTTCAGAGCACCACGCTCAACACGGCCCGTAGCAACCGTGCCGCGGCCAGTGATCGTGAAGACATCCTCGACCGGCATCAGGAACGGCTTATCCGTGTCACGCGTCGGCGTCGGGATATACTCATCAACAGCATCCATGAGCTCAAGGATCTTCTTAGCCTGCTCTGCATCACCCTCGAGGGCCTTCAGAGCGGAGCCAGCGACAACCGGAATGTCATCGCCCGGGAAGTCATAGCTGGAGAGCAGCTCGCGAACTTCCATCTCAACGAGCTCGAGGAGCTCCGGATCATCAACCTGATCCACTTTGTTCAGGAAGACAACGATTGCCGGCACGCCGACCTGACGAGCAAGCAGGATGTGCTCACGCGTCTGCGGCATCGGGCCATCCGCTGCGGAAACAACGAGGATAGCACCATCCATCTGAGCAGCGCCGGTGATCATGTTCTTGACATAGTCAGCGTGCCCCGGGCAGTCAACGTGTGCATAATGACGCTTGGACGTCTCATACTCAACGTGTGCCGTGTTGATCGTGATGCCGCGCTCGCGCTCCTCCGGAGCCTTATCGATGTCGGCATAGTCCTCGAAAGAAGCCTTGCAGCCTTCCGTCTCGGACAGAACCTTCGTGATGGCTGCCGTCAGCGTCGTCTTGCCATGGTCAACGTGACCGATGGTGCCGATGTTAACATGCGGTTTCGTTCTCTCAAACTTTTCTCTTGCCATTGTAGTTAAATCCTCCTTCGATTAACCTTTATTCTTGCTGATAACAGCTTCAGCAACATTTTTAGGAACCTCATCATAGTAAGCAACTTCCATGCTGTAGTTCCCGCGACCCTGGGTCTTAGAGCGCAGATCCGTCGAGTAACCGAACATCTCGGACAGAGGTACGAAGCCGTGGATGACCTGGACGCCGTTGCGCGGTTCCATACCATCGATACGGCCGCGGCGGGAATTCAGATCGCCGATGACATCGCCCATGTAATCCTCTGGGACAGTAACTTCGACTTTAACATACGGCTCGAGAAGAACCGGGTTTGCCTTTTCTGCTGCATTCTTGAATGCCATGGAACCGGCAACCTTGAATGCTGCCTCCGAAGAGTCGACCTCGTGGAACGAACCATCGAAGACCGTGACTTTGACGTCAACGACCGGGTAGCCAGCGACAACGCCGGACTCCATAGCCTGCTTGACACCATCTTCAACCGGCTTGATGAACTCTTTCGGAATAGCACCGCCAACGACTTCGTTGCAGAACTCGTAGCCCTTACCAGCTTCCTGCGGTTCGAGGCGCAGCCAGCAATCGCCGTACTGACCATGACCACCGGACTGGCGGACGAACTTACCCTGAGCCTCGACCGTGTTGCGGATCGTCTCACGGTAAGCAACCTGCGGCTCACCAACCTGGCACTCAACGTGGAACTCACGCTTCATGCGGTCGATGATGATCTGCAGATGAAGCTCACCCATGCCGCTGATGATCGTCTGACCGCTCTCTTCGTCCGTGCGGACGCGGAACGTCGGATCCTCTTCAGCAAGCTTCTGGAGAGCCGTGCCCATCTTCTCCTGGTCGTTCTTCGTCGACGGCTCAACCGCAACGGAGATAACCGGATCCGGGAAGACCATGGACTCGAGGATAATCGGATGGTTTTCGTCGCAGAGCGTATCACCGGTCGTCGTCTGTTTCAGGCCGACAGCAGCGGCGATATCACCGGAGTAAACCTTCTCGATCTCTTTACGGTTGTTTGCATGCATCTGCAGGATACGGCCGATACGCTCTTTCTTGCCCTTCGTGGAGTTGTACACGTAGGAACCAGCATCGAGCGTACCAGAGTAAACGCGGAAGAATGCAAGCTTACCAACGAACGGATCCGTCATGATCTTGAACGCGAGGGCCGAGAACGGCTCCTCATCGCTGGAAGGACGGTGATCCTCTTCACCCGTCTCCGGGTTGACACCCTTGATTGGCGGGATATCCGTCGGAGCCGGCATGAAGTCGACGATGGCATCCAGCAGCGGCTGAACACCTTTATTACGATAGGAAGTACCGAGGGTTACCGGAACCATCTCGCAGGCAACGGTAGCCTTACGGATGACGCGTTTGATCTCGTCCTCGGAGATTTCCTCGCCACCGAGGTACTTCTCCATGAACTCGTCATCCTGCTCAGCGCAAGCATCAAGCATCTTCTCACGCCATTCCTCAGCCTGCGGTTTCAGGTCATCCGGAATCTCGGACTCATCCTCGACTTTGCCGAGGTCGTCTTCGTACGTGATCGCTTCCATCTTGATCAGGTCGATGAGGCCTTTGAAATCATCCTCAGCGCCGATAGGAATCTGAATAGGAATTGCATTCGCATTCAGGCGCTCCTTCATCATCTTGACGACGTTGAAGAAATCAGCGCCCGTGATGTCCATCTTGTTGACATAAGCCATACGCGGGACATTGTATTTCTCAGCCTGACGCCAAACCGTCTCGGTCTGAGGCTCGACACCGCCGCGTGCAGTCAGGACTGCAACAGCACCATCGAGAACACGGAGGGAACGCTCAACTTCTACCGTGAAGTCCACATGCCCCGGCGTATCAATGATGTTGATACGATGTTCTTTCCAATGGCAGGTCGTTGCAGCAGACGTGATCGTAATACCACGCTCCTGCTCCTGAACCATCCAGTCCATCGTTGCAGCACCATCATGAACTTCGCCGATCTTGTGGTTGACACCCGTGTAGAAAAGGATACGCTCCGTGGTCGTCGTCTTACCGGCATCGATGTGAGCCATGATTCCGATATTACGCGTTTTTTCGAGTGAATACTCTCTTGCCACTTTTCTTTTCGCTCCTTTTGTAGTAGAAGAATATTACCAGCGATAATGTGCAAATGCCTTGTTGGCCTCTGCCATCTTATGCGTATCTTCCTTCTTCTTGATCGCTGCGCCCGTGTTGTTTGCGGCATCCATGAGCTCGCCGGAAAGGCGCTGATCCATGGTCTTCTCACCGCGGAGACGTGCGTAGTTGACGATCCAGCGAATGCCGAGCGTCATGCGGCGGTCCGGACGGACCTCAACCGGAACCTGGTAGTTCGCACCACCGACGCGGCGTGCACGAACCTCGAGAACCGGCATAACATTCTTGAGAGCAGTCTCAAAGACTTCCAGAGGATCCTTGCCCGTCTTGGCACGGATCGTCTCAAACGCATCATAGACGACGCGCTGGGCAACGCTCTTCTTGCCGGAGAGCATTACCTTATTGATGAATTTCGTAACCGTCTTGCTGTGGTACACCGGATCCGGCAGTACGTCACGCTTCGGTACGGAACCTTTTCTTGGCATTGTTAAACCTCCTTATCATAATTCTTCAGTGTTACGAGCTTTCAAAGCTTATTTTTTCTTAGCTTTCTTCGCACCGTACTTGGAACGAGCCTGGCCACGATCCTGCACACCGGCAGTATCGAGCGAACCACGGATGATGTGGTAACGAACACCTGGCAGATCCTTGACACGGCCGCCGCGGATAAGAACGACGCTGTGCTCCTGAAGATTATGACCAATGCCTGGGATGTATGCGGTAACCTCGATGCTGTTCGTCAGGCGAACACGAGCAACCTTACGGAGAGCCGAGTTCGGCTTCTTCGGGGTCGAAGTATAAACACGCGTGCAAACGCCGCGCTTCTGCGGGCAATTCTTCAGTGCTGGTGCTTTGGACTTCTCCTGCATGCTCTTTCTGCTCTTGCGAACGAGCTGATTGATAGTAGGCATACATGCACCTCCTTCCTTCATATTGAAAATTTATTATTTATTAAAACACAGAAGCAAGCTTCCATGTTTTTAACGGGTTTAAGCGAGAACCGCTGCTGCTGCAGCCCCAACCTCGATGCCGCATGCCTTGCCGAGGTCTTTCATCGTGCCGGCCATCATTACCGGTATCTCGTGTTCCTCACAAAGCTTTTGGATTGGGCTGGTGATCCATGCATCGGCGTCCTCCGCGAGGAAGACCTGAGCAGCGCTGCCGCGCTTGACGGCTTTCTGAACCTGCTTCATTCCGATGACGTGATCGCTCTCTTTCAGTGAATCCAGTGTCATTGTTTTCACTCCTCTGTTTCACTCTTTGTGTGCCCTCAAATCAGGCACTCATATAATATAACACCCTCAAAAAACCATGTCAACACTTTATTTACAAAGATTCTTGTGTACACGTCGTCTAGCGTATCATTTCTCTAAAAAAGTCGATATGTTTTTCTCTTGTGGACATTTTGAGACAAAAAACAGGCGCGATTCCTCGCACCTGCCATGTTTTCTATCCGAATGTGGATAACTATTTTCAGCTGTTCTTTTTGATAACCGAGAGCGTCGTCTCGACAACGTGCTCCTTCGTGAAGCCGAAGTGCTCGAAGAGCTTCGGACCCGGACCGGATGCACCGAATCCAGGCATGCAGATCACAGCGCCGTCGAGCCCCGTGTAGCGCTCCCAGCCGAAACCGGAAAGAGCCTCGATGCCCACGCGTGCGCGGACTTCGCTCGGCAGGATGCTTTCCTTATACTCTGCACTCTGCTGCTCGAAGAGATCCATGCACGGCATAGATACGACACGGACGTCGATACCCTGCTTGCCAAGTTCCTGCTGCACCTCGATAGCGAGAGAAACCTCGGAGCCGGAAGCGATGAGGATGGCCTTCATGCTATCCTTATCCTGTGCCTCGGATACGACATAGGCACCCTTGAGCGCCTCCATGCTGGAGCCCTTGAGCTGCGGGAGGTTCTGGCGCGTAAGGACGAGCGCCGTCGGCGTCTCCTTCGACGTGAGAGCCAGATACCAGCCAGCTGCCGTCTCAAAGCCATCCGCCGGACGGAACACGTTGACATTCGGCAGGGCGCGGAGCATCGCAGCCTGCTCAATCGGCTCATGCGTCGGGCCATCCTCGCCGACACCGATGCTGTCATGCGTGAGCACGTACGTCACCGGCAGCTTCATGAGGGCTGCGAGACGGATCATCGGCTTCATATAGTCGCTGAACACGAAGAACGTGCCGACATAGACGCGCAGACCGCCATGCAGCGTGATGCCGTTTGCCATGGCCGCCATGGCGAGCTCACGGATGCCGAAATGCAGGTTGCGTCCGATATAGCTGCCTTTCTTGAAATCCGCCTCGCCGTTCATGTTCGTCTTGTTCGACGGAGCGAGGTCGGCGCTGCCGCCGATGAGCTGCTGGACATGATCCTTGATGCGGTTGATCATGACGCCTGACGTGTTGCGGGTAGCCATCGGCTTATCTTCAAAAGCCCAGAAGTCCTTGTCGTCGAGAATGGCCTGTGCATCCACCGGCGCATGGAACTTATCCCAGCGGGCTTTCTCCTCCGGGAACTTCGCGCAGTAGTCCGCGAAGAGCTTGTTCCACTCGGCCTCTGCCTGCTCCCCTTTCTTGGCGAGCTCCGCATAGTGGTCATAGACATCCTGCGGAATGTTGAAAGACTTCTCCGGCTCCGGCCAGCCGAGGTTCTCTTTGAGAGCCTTGACGCCGTCTTCGCCGAGCGGTGCGCCGTGGACAGCAGCCGTGCCCTGTTTCGGGGAGCCGTAGCCGATGACCGTCTTGACCGTGATGAAGGACGGATGCTCCTTATCTGCCTTCGCCTCTTCGATTGCCTTGCCGATGGCCTCGAGGTCATTGCCATCCTCGACCGTCAGCGTCTGGAAGCCGAAAGCGCGCATGCGTGCCTGGACATCCTCCGTGAAGGCGATGTCCGTGCCGCCCTCGATCGTAATCTTGTTCGAATCGTAGAGGATGATGAGCTTCGACAGGCCGAGCGAGCCTGCCAGCGAGAAAGCCTCAGAGGAAATGCCTTCCATGAGGCAGCCGTCGCCGCCGAGAGCAAAGGTGTAATGGTCGACAACCGGGAAACCAGGGCGGTTGAACTCAGCAGCGAGATGAGCCTCTGCCATCGCCATACCGACTGCCATCGCCATGCCTGCGCCGAGCGGGCCCGTCGTAGCCTCGACGCCCGTCGTGTGACCGTACTCCGGATGACCCGGGGTCAGGGAGCCGAGCTGGCGGAACTGTTTCATATCGTCCATCGTCAGGCCGTAGCCGAAGAAATGAAGCAGCGAGTAAAGCAGTGTCGAGCCGTGACCGCCGGACAGGACGAAGCGGTCGCGGTTCGCCCATTTCGGATCCTTGGCATTATGGTTCATGTGGTTTGCCCAGAGCTCATAAGCCATCGGCGCGCTGCCGAGCGGCAGGCCCGGATGGCCGGAATTTGCCTTCTGGATGGCATCGGCTGCCAGCACGCGAATCGCGTTGACACAGGTCATATCCATTTTGCTCAAAATGATCTCTCCCTTTTTCGTTGCGAGAATGAATCGTTAGAAAATTTACTACCGTCATTATACTAGACACGTGACCCGATGTACAGGGCGGGTGTCCGTTTTTTCGACGGATTTATCCTATTTCTGATGGGTAATGTCCGGACGGAGTTTTGCTGCGCGATGCAGGTAGACATGCTGGACCTCGCGCTGAGACTTTTCTGTCTCGACGAGCAGCAGGACGCGGATGCAGCGCGGCATGCTCCCCTCGATGGCGCACTGGCGCGCATCAAAGAGCGGAACGAGGTCGAAGCCATCCAGTGTGCGGACTCCGGCCGTAGGGAATGCCGCATTGAGGTCATCGGTCATGCTGAAGATGACCGCACCGATGTCGGCCGTATCGACAGCATTGCGGTTCAGGATTTCTTTCAGCAGTTCCTTCGCCGCCTGCCAGATGGCCGTCTTCGTATTCTCCTCTACCGTTGTCGCGCCGCGGATGCCACGCATTGCCATAGTGCACTCCCCCTAGTTTCCGATAAGCCTTACATGCCGCCTTTGTGGATCTCCCAGATGAGACGGATGGACAGAACCGCCGCAATGAGATAGCCGAACAGTCCCAGCAGCGGTATCTCCATGATTTTCGGCTGCATGTCCGTCGTGCATAGCGTACTCGAACCGACGAGCAGGGCCGCACAGAGCATCGCTATGATGAGCTTGTTGATCATGCGGTTGACTTTCGCCAGCGTCTCATCCGATCCCGTCACTTCGAGATTCATCTTCGTCTGGCCACCCATGGTCATCTTGACGAGGTCCGAAATCTGCTCCGGCAGCTGTGACGTCTTGCGCAGCAGCAGGTAGGTCTCTCGCTTGGCCTTGTCCATTTCCTCCCGCCAGCTGAAGTTACGGCGGAAATCCATAGAAAGGTTTTTCGCGAGGATCTCGACGAAGCTCACATCCGGGCAGACAACGCGCAGCACGCTCTCAATCGTCATGACGCCGCGGCAGAACATCGAGAGTCCCTGCGGAACGGCGAGTTTATGCACGCGCAGGATGTTCATGATCTGCTGGGAAAGCACGCCCATCTGCAGCGTATTGAAATCGAGCGTGCTGTACTGCGTCATCATCATATCGATGTCCTGATACAGTTTTGTATGATTGATCGATCCGCGCGCGATGCCAAGAGCAAGCACCGCATCCTTCATCTCGAACGTATCGTGATGGGCGAGCGCCATGATCGCCTTACGGATGGAGGAACGGTCGCGATTCGTGAGGCGGCCGACCATGCCGAGGTCGAGCCAGACGATCTTGCCGTTGCGCACGAGGATATTGCCGGGATGCGGGTCAGCATGGAACACGCCATCATCGATGATCTGCTTGACGTAGTTTTCGCCGAGTTTCCGTCCCAAATCGGTGACGTTATAGCCTTTCTCCTTCAGCTCGTCGATATGATCGATGGGAATGCCATCGATGTACTCCATGACGAGGATCTGCGAGGTGCAGAGCGAGCGGTATACCCGCGGGACCGCAACGTAATCGACATCGCGGTTCAGGTTCTCGAACTCCTGGAAATGGTCCGCCTCAATATTGAAGTCCATCTCCTGCTTGGCGATGGTCCAAAGCTCATCGAGCACGAGATTCATATCGACGACATCCTGCGAATGGCTGACCACCTTCAGAAGGGATGCCGCGCGCTTGAGCAGCACGATATCCTTGCTCATGACATCGAATGTACCTGGACGCTGTACCTTGATGACGACCTTCTCTCCCGTCGTCAGGATGGCACGGTGCACCTGAGCCATGCTCGCGGACCCCAGTGCTTCTTCATCAATGTATTTGAATACCTTTTTCCAAGGCTGGCTGTACTGGTTGTCGATGACCTCCAGCACCGTATCGAACGGCAGCGGGTTGGCATCGGACTGGAGCTTCATCAGCTCCTCGCAGTACTCCGGCGGCAGGAAATCCGGACGCATGCTGAGAATCTGGCCAAGCTTGACATACGTCGGACCGAGATCCTCAAAGATCTGTCGCAGTTTTACCGGGGTCATGCCGCTCATGATCTCGCGGCGCCGCAGCACCTGCAGCATATCGCGCAGGCGGGATGTCGTCCCCGCCTCGTCTATGCGCTTTTCGATAAACTTTGTCAGCATGATAAATCCCTGTACTACCTAGACTCTGCTTATTTCTGCTTGCCGTATTTCTTCTCGATCTGCTGGCGCACCGTATCATTCTCCAGGAACTCGTCGTACGTCGACAGACGGTCGACAACGCCATCCGGCGTAATCGCGATGATGCGGTTTGCAATCGTCTGCACGAACTCATGGTCGTGCGACGTAAAGAGCAGCGTGCCATCAAACTTGATGAGACCGTTGTTCAGCGCCGTAATGGATTCGAGGTCGAGGTGGTTTGTCGGCTCATCGAGCAACAAGACATTCGCACCGGAAAGCATCATGCGGGAGAGCATGCAGCGCACGCGCTCGCCACCGGAGAGGACCTTGGCCTTCTTCTGGCTCTCCTCACCGGAGAACAGCATGCGGCCAAGGAACCCGCGCACGAACGTCTCATCCGGGTCTTTCGAATACTGACGGAGCCAGTCGACGAGGTTGAGATCGCAGTCATCGAAATACGCGGAATTATCGGACGGCAGATACGACTGCGTCGTCGTCACGCCCCATTTGAACGTACCGGCATCCGGCTGCTCCTCGCCCATGAGGATCTTGAACAGCATCGTCTTGCCGAGCGTCTCCGGGCCGACGAACGCGACTTTGTCGCCGCGTTTCAGCGTAAAGCTGACATTGTGCAGGACCTCAACCCCGTCGACGCTCTTGCTGATACCATCCACCATGAGCAGCTGGTCGCCGGCTTCGCGGTCCGGCGTGAAAGCAATGTACGGATAACGGCGCGAAGACGGCTGGATGTCATCGAGCGTAATCTTGTCGAGCATCTTCTTGCGCGCCGTAGCCTGCTTCGATTTTGCGGCGTTGGCGGCAAAGCGCTGGATGAACGTCTGCAGTTCCTTGATCTTCTCCTCTTTCTTCTTGTTCTGCTCCTTGGCCATCTGCAGAGCAAGCTGGCTGGACTGATACCAGAAATCGTAGTTGCCCGCAAAGAGCTTGATGGCGCCGAAATCGACATCGCAGATATAGGTGCAGACCTGATTGAGGAAGTGGCGGTCATGTGATACGACGATGACCGTGTTCTCAAAGTTCTCGAGGAACTCCTCGAGCCAGTTGATGGAGACGACATCGAGGTGGTTCGTCGGCTCGTCGAGCAGCAGGATGTCCGGATTACCGAACAGTGCCTGTGCAAGCAGGACGCGGACCTTCTCTTTCGGCGTGAGGTCCGCCATCATCATCTGATGCTGCTCATCCGAAATCCCGAGGCCGTTGAGCAGTTTCTCTGCCTCCGGCTCGGCATCCCATCCGTTCATCTCGGCAAACTCTGCCTCCAGCTCAGCGGCGCGGTTGCCATCTTCCTCGGAGAAGTCCGGCTTGGCATAAAGGGCATCCTTCTCATCCATGACTTCGACGAGATGCTTGTTCCCCATCATAACCGTGCGCAGGACCGTGTACTCATCGAACGCGTAATGATCCTGCTGAAGGACGGACAGGCGCTCGCCCGGCGTTACTTCGACGGAGCCGCCCGTCGGCTCGAGCTCGCCCGACAGCAGCTTGAGGAACGTCGACTTGCCGGCGCCGTTTGCGCCGATAATGCCGTAGCAGTTGCCCGGTGTGAATTTCAGGTTGACATCCTTGTAAAGGACGCGTTTACCGAATTGCAGGCTCAGGTTGTTGACCGTAATCATGTGTGAAATTGCCCTTTCTCTATATGAATAGCTATAAAAATTACTCTCTCAGCATGGCGCGGAACATCGAAAGGATGCTCTGGCCATAGGTATAGCCCGGTACAGCCCAGCGTCCGTTGAGGTCCTCCCAACGGTTCAGCGTAGACGTGCCATACGTGCTGCGCACGAGGCTGTAGCGCGGGTCGACGACCGGCTCATCCGGTGTGCGCGTCGTGGCGTAGGCCATGAGATGCTGGATGTGCGCGCGGACACCGAGACGGGCATCCGCAAAATATGCGCCTTTCGTCGTGGCATCCGTCGTGCCGAGACCGCAGTAGTTATTCTGGTCCGGCGTAACCGTACCGCCATAGCGGAAGAATCCCGTCTCCTTGCATGCCTGGGCAAAAGCGACATCCGGGCGGATGCCCTCGCGCTGGCCTTCTTCATAATAGTAGGAAACGAGCTGCTGCGGTGTCACGGAAATATCTGGGAACGGATTGGCCGAAAGCAGGTATTTGACGCACTGCTCCTGGCTCGCGAGCGGCGTGCCCACGATGGAATCATCATACGCCGATACCGTCTGCGGAACCTGCGCATAGGTAGGCTGTGTCTTCTCCTCGACGGGCGGATGCAGGATGGCATCGATGCGGCGCTGGAAATCCTCGCTGCCCTGACGCTTCATCGGGTAGCGCGGCACGGCGCGCGTCGTGCCCTCATGGAGATTATCCTGGATAGTGACCTGTGTCTCCGTCTCTGGCAGGTCGCGGTGATGATGACGCGCCTCTACCGACGATAGTGGCATCCATGTGGTCAGGGCCAAAGCCCCGGCCAGCATACAGGTAAGGCATACTCTCTGTTTACCAGTGAACTTCACGAACCGAACACTCCTTGCATCAAAAACGAATCAGATATCAGCAAAAATAAAATAAACGAGATAAACGAGCGCCAGGACGCGGATGGCCCAGGAAAGGCCGTCATCTGCGCTGCGCTCTGCGGCTGGTTTCCCGATGCCTGCAGCGGCACCGAGAAACACCCATGCGAGGATGCCGCAGCCAAGCGCTGCCGTAAGATTCCACGACAGGGCCAATACGACGATACAGGCCGCCGTAATACCACTGCGCATGTCCCAGGAATAGGAACGAGCAAAATGAAACTGACGCACGAGAAGCAGGAATCCGAGTCCTGTGAGTACAGGGACACTCATGACAGGAAACTCTGCCATCGACCGCACGGCTGGCGCACAGCCCAGCAGCACAGGAATCCAGAATGCCATGACGAGTGCCGTCCGACGCCCCAGATTTTTCTGCTCCTTCTCTCCAAACCCAGGAGGATTTTCCTGTTTTTCCGGTACGACAGCCGGTGCAATGGTCACGGGCAGGCACCCGAGGCAGGCACCGAGCAGGCTTACGCCAAACAGCGCAGCAATCGTCCGTCCGTGTTCCCTGCCCGGGCATATTGTCTCCGCCATGCTCCAGCTGAGACTGCTCATCACGAGGACAAGCACGAGCCCCACCATACCAGCGGTCATCCATCCCGTATCCTTTGGCGCAGGCGCCCAGGGGGCGAGCATGCATGCCGTGTGGTCGAGTCCCTCTGGGAATAGGAACGGCGCATCCGGCAGGACCCAGAATCCCTCGATGAGAGCGAGGGTGGCGGTCACGACACCGCCAATAAGCAGTGCCATGCGCACGTGCCGCACCAGGAGCACGACGGTCACTAGGATGCCGGTGAGCGCGAGATACGCACGCGGGTCCTGAAAGCTACCGAGCATGGTCACAGCCCAAGGGGAATGCACCACGATACGCGCCGTTACCAGCCCATAAAGTACGAGCATGACCCCGACGGCTGCGGGAACAGCCCACCGGACCGGCTGAGGGAGCAATCTGGGGAGCCTTTTCCTCATGGGCGACAGCCACAACAGGAGACCGGCGAGCGACGCGGCTGCCTGTACCGCTAGCACGAGCTGCCAGTTCAGGCCGCCCGCAAGCATGACAATCCATACGAGCCATACCGCGATGCTCATGGATGGGAGCACGAGGTACGGCAGGCCGCGCCATGCCATGATGAGCGTGCCCACGATGGAGGTCACGGCGAGTGCCGTAACACTCCCCGCCGCATGCATGCCCGCCTGCTGCAGGAGGAGCGGAACCATGAGGAAAACCGGCAGCATCACGCCGACAGCCGTTGTGCCGGTTATCCACGCTTCGCGCCAGCCCTGCGCCTTTTTCGCCTCTCGTCTCATGGCATCCGCTCCTACTTTACATAGACTATCCATTATATTTTACCACAGGAACACGAAAAATGATAGTTTCATGTTATAATAGGGAGCAGAATGGAATAGAAAGGAGTTATCCCTTTTGCACATAAAATTCTCGATGCGTACGGTGAAGGCCATTGCGGTTCTCTGCACGATCCTGCTCATCGCCATCATTCATCTGGCCAACCCGAATTTTTTCCCGCATCTCTTTGCCCTGCTCTCGCATGGAGATATCCGCGAAACCGCCGATTATATCCAGTCCTTCGGGCCGTGGGCTATTCTCTTCTCCTTCCTGCTGACGCTCTTCGTCAACGCCATCGGATTCCCGCCGGCGATCATTTTTTCGACGGCAAATACGCTCATCTTCGGCATCCTGCCCGGCATCTTCCTTTCCTGCGTCGCCGAGACCGTCGGTGTAACGGTCAGTTTCCTGCTGCTCCGCTATTTCTTCCGCGATGCAGCGGTCAAAGTCATCCAGAAGCATAAGACGCTGGCGAACCTCGACAAATACAGCGGCAAGCGCGGTTTCGTCGTCATGCTGATCGCGCGCATGGTGCCGTATTTCCCATCCGTACTGCTCAACGCCATCGGTGCACTTTCCGCACTTTCCCTGCGCGACTACGTCATTTCTTCCTTCATCGGCAAATTCCCGTCGACGGGCATCGAGGCCATCATCGGCCACGACACGATTACTCAGCAGGAGGACCCGACACGCATGATCGTCGTCATCATCATCGCCATCCTGCTCATCGCCGGTGCCTGGTGGTACGAAAAAAAGGCCGCCCAGTCCGCCGAAGAGGCAGACGGGCAGCCTGAGGAAGGTTCCCGCTGAATTCAGATTCAGTGATGGCGTTCCACAGTAAAGCGCCAAAGATTGACGCGTTCCCGGTCGCCGATATTCGCCTTGCGGCGCGCGATGGCAATCTGCTGCTGCACCGTATCGACCCCGTCGAGATCCGGCAGAAGCAGTCCGCGACGGTCGCCGTTCTGCACGATGACGCCGTATTTCTTCACATCGAGCTCCTTGGGTGAGTCGATGGGCTCTGGCGTACTCAGCACATCCACGTTGTAGACGAGATACGGCAGTTCCTCTGCCGTCACGGAATCGAAGCGCGGATCCTGCAGTCCTGCCGATACCGCGTTCCGCGCGATTTCCTCGGCAAGGCATTGCTGCGTTGGCAGGAAAGTGCCGATGCAGCCGCGCAGAGCACCGTCCTTGTGGATGGATACGAACGCACCACTGCGCTTCTCCGTCAGCTCAGCAGGCAGGCCATCCGGCACAGGCTGGCGCACATGCGTCTCCACATACGTCTCAAGGCTCAGCCGCGCCAGCTTCACGAAGTCATCTTCGTTGTTGCGGATGCCACGGATCTTCTTTTCCGTGACCTCTTCGAGCTGGTCGCCGAGATTGCGCGACGCATCCGTCCCCGTCGGATGGATCCACGCCACGCCATAGCCGACACCGAACGGCCCCTCGTAGGACAGCAGTTCCGTCTCGACAGCCGTGCGATCCAGTGCACCGGCCATGATCCAGTACGAGCGCAGGCCGCACTCGGCAGCCCCATCAGCCAATCCGGGATCGACATCCAGCAGGGAAAGGAAGTCACCCTCGCCCAGAGCTTTCGTTGCCAGCGCATCAAACGCCGGCCCCTGCGCAGCAAAGCCATAGGGGCCATCCGCCTTCAGCTTGTGCGAAAGGTCGCCGCTTGCGACAAGCAGGACATTCCGGCCCAGCTTTTCCGCTGTTTCGCGGATATGCTGGCCGAGGCGGTAATGCATGCGCGCCGGGAGGCCGGACAGCCCGATGCGCACGACGGGCGGCAGATCCATCTGCTCACTGAGGTAGCGAAGCGGGATGAGCGTGCCGTGGTCGAGATTCGGTTGACGGTCGCCCATCGGACCGGCGGGGATATCCTCCTCCATGCAGGCATCGCCGAGTGTCTGCGCGAACTGCTCATCATACTGCACGGCGAGCTGGACCTGTGGCGCACCGAACGAACCAAAATCCCCTTTTGCCTGCTTGCCCGGTGAAATATGGAAATAATCCGCATACATCGTGCTGTGCGGGCTGATGACGACGACCGTGTCCGGCTTCAGCGCCGCCGCCCGCCGCATCACCTCGCGGTAGGCATCGATCGTCTTCTGGATCTTCTTTTCCTCCCCATGACCGACCTCGGGCATGATGATGGGTGGATGCGGTACAGCGACCGCAGCAAGTATCGACATACAATCCCCTCCTGAATAGAATCTGTTTGTTATAACTATACGAGAAAAGGATGGTGAAATCCTGCATGATACCGTCTCAAAATCCTTCTTCCTGCACGCGGCGTGGCTTCCTGCGCCTCTGCGCGGGCTTCCTTGCTTTCCTTGGGATTGGCGGAAAACTCCGGCCAGCCGGTGCTGCCAGCCGCGATGCCCTGCCATTCCGCTTCCTCCGCCAGATGATCCCAAGCGATCCGGCAACGAGCCGCACGATGGTATGGCAGGCGGATTATCTGCCGAAGGATACCTGGCTCGAAACGCAGGACAGCGCAGGCGGCGCTCCACTTCGCACGGATGCCAGCTATACGTATTTCCAGCAGGACAACGCCGTGACGTATTTCTTTACGGCTAGTCATACGCACCTGCAGCCCGGACACACATACCAGTACCGGATCCATTGGGAAGAACAGGCCGGCAGCTGGCATACGCTGACCACGCCCCGCACGGATGAGCCGTTCCAGGCCGTACTCATCAATGACTCGCAATGCGCCGACTACAGCGTACTTGCAGGCAATCTGCAGCGCATCTTCTCCCGCCATCCGGATGCTGCTTTTCTCGCCGATCTCGGCGACCTCACAGACAATGGTCAGTCCGAATGGCATTGGCAAAGCTTCTTCGGCGCACTCGGAAGCATCCCGGCCCGCTATCCGTTCGTCCCCGTCATGGGCAACCATGAATGCTACGGGCTCGACTGGCAGATGTGCCTGCCCGAGCGGTACCTCGCCTCTCTCCCCTCGCCCGATAACGACAGCAGCCGGTTTCCGGGATACTATTACTCGTTCGACTGGGGGCCCGTGCACTTCATTGTGCTCAACACGCAGTTCCTCGAACTCGACGACCTGCGCCCCGGGCTGCGCACGGAGGAGCTTCTTTGGCTGAAACGGGACCGGGCAAAGAGCAGCAGGCCCTGGCAGGTCGTCCTCATGCACAAGGACATCCTCGCCTACGATGAATTCCAGCCCGGCACGGGGCAGCAGGGCGGCATCAGCGACGTCGGCCATATCTTCATGCCGGTCTTTGACCTGCTCGGCATCGACCTCGTGCTCTCCGGCCATATGCACACCTACCGCAACCGCGGCCATCTCTATGGCAGCAAACCGGCAGACCATGGTCCTGTCTACATCCTCTTCGGCCCGAGCGGCGATCAGCACTACAGCGTCCCCGTCGACAAGAACTACGATAAAGTCTCCTGCCCTCAGCCCACGACGGACAACTACCTCACCCTCGCCGCCAGCAAGGATACGCTGCATGTCGAGGCGCATTACGTCAACGGAAGCCTGCTCGACTCCGTCACGCTGAAAAAATAGCAAAAAAATTCCGTACCGCATAAAATCGGTACGGAATTTTTGTTCAGAACATATTCCTGCGCCAAAGGACGTAGGCACTGCCCCCGGCAATACCGGCAGCGAGAACCATGATGTACAGGAACGCGAGCGGGTTATCCGCCATCGGCACCGGCACATTCATACCGAAAAAGCTCGAGATGACGGTCGGAATCGCGAGGATGATCGTCATCGCAGCAAGGAATTTCATGACTAAGTTCTGGTTGTTCGAGATGATGGATGAGAACGTATCGGCAAGGCGGGCGAGAATCTTGGAATACATCTCGACCATTTCCTTCGCCTGCTTGTTCTCGATGATGACATCCTCGAGCAGGTCCTCATCCTCCTCGTACGCCTTGAGGATGGGCGCGATATTCTGGTTGTTGCGCATGCGCAGCAGCTTATCGAGCACGGCGCCGTTCGAGCGGATGGCCGCATTGAAGTACGTCAGGCCCTTCTGCAGGGAAAGCAGGCGCAGGATTTCGCTGTTGTTCATGTTATGGCGCAGCTGATCCTCGATTTCATCCGAAATCTTTTGGATCTGGCGCAGGTAACGCAGGAAGTACGTCGCCGACTTGTACAAGATCTGGAACAGAAACCGCGTTTTTTTATAGGTGCGGAACAAGCGCGCTGTACGCTCGTTGAATTCCGCCATCACAGGCGTTTCCTCCAGGCAGACGGTGATGATGTAATCCTCCGTCACGATAATCGCCAATGGCAAAGCATCGTAGTCATCCTTGCCACGGCAGACCGGTACATTCGTCAGGACCATGACCGAGTCGTCCTCAACGTCCGTATGCGAGCGCTCCTCATCATCGAGGGCGGAGCGGAGGAAATCCGGCTCGACCTCGGTGAGATTGCTGACGACCTTCAGCTCGTAAGGCGTCGGATCGATGATGTTGATCCAGGCTCCTTTTTCCAGCGTCTTCAGCGACAGTTCCACCAACGGACCGCTCTCCAGGGATTTGTAGATCTGCAGCATGTTTTATGCTCCTCTCCAGCGAGGAAACCATGCCACCACCAGCCGTGTCAGGCACGGCACAGCTGGCAGGATAAGGGCACAGGTTCCCCATATTCAGTTTTGCATCGTTTGGGGTCCGTTGAACTAGGGTGATCGTCCATTATCCTCACCAGCCTTTCCTGCTCCTTATCAGCCGCACGCCTGTGCAGCCAGCAGCACCTTAATTTTTTTCCGCCTATCATTTTACTACTTATATATAGGATTTGTCTAGGACATCGGGGAAATTTACCCAATGACAACATTCGCGCACAAAAAAGCACCGGGCATCGGCCCAGTGCCTATCGAAAAGCTCTCTTGGGATTGTAAGGTCCACCATCAGAGCATGCTGTCAAATGGTGGAGGTGAGGAGAATCGAACTCCTGTCCGAAGCAGATGTCACACGAACTTCTCCGAGCGCAGCCAGATGATTTGCTTTAAGCGTTCAGGCGCCCATCGGCAGGCTCCGTCACACCGATCTCGATAAGAGTTCCCAGTCAGGCCTCCGAGAATTGGCCCTCAGGTATCCCACTGTTGTCCCCTTATCTCTCCCCGTGGGAGAAAGAAAGACAGGGGTCAGCCTTAAGCGGCTAAAGCGTAGTCTTCGTTAGCTTTTATATTTAATAAAAGTTTTCACCTTACTAACGGGTTGATGACCCCCCGGCTCGCTATTCATGCCCCAGTCTACCCCGTCGAGACCATTACACCCCCGAAAAGTACACAACTAGGTGTATCATGAATTGTGTAGATACTTTATCACAAAAAGGCGATTATGTCAAGAGAGTTTTTTGTAACATTTCATACAGAATTATCTTCTCCCCCGTGCTATGATACACTCAGAACGGTTTATGATACGGAGGATTTTCTTATGAGCATGTTTTTAGCACCGATTCACTCGTGGATGTTTGCCAAAATCCAGGCACAGGATGCGCTGACAGCACGCATGGCAAAGCTTGCCGTCGATAAGGGCTGGCTGACGCCAGAGGATGCAGGAGCCTTCATCCATGAGGAGACGAAGCCGCTGGCGGAGCTCGTCGGCGACGATATCCATGGCGGACTGTCTGCCCTCATCGATGCAGCGGAGGAACGCTATGCGACGCTTGCCGGCCGCCTGCTGAACGGACACGACGACCGTCTCGACGACCTGAAGGCCGTTGCCTATGACTTTGGCAAGGAACACGCAGCCGAGCCGGACAGCCGTCCGCAGGACTGCTTTGATGCTATCCAGGACGTCTTACTCGATGGCATGCCTTGCGATGGTGTCAATCTCGTCACGGACAAGGTTCCCGAGCACTTCAGCTGGGAGCGCCGTTTTGACGTCCACGGCGACCGCTGGGCGGAAAATGGCCGCTCGGCGGAGGACTACAACACGCTTCGCCGTCAGATCATCGCCGGCATCCTCGCGGATACGCGCTACGCCGTCATGACGAACGACGATCAGCACTACTCCCTCGTCTCTCAGGCATAACATTCCTGCCAATCCTATATAAAACGAAAAAAAGAGCCCTCGCGGGCTCTTTTTTTCGTACGGTATCGGATACCAGTCACACAAAGCGGCAGACGTGGTCGACGGCGATGTCGGAGAAGCCGTAGGCTTCGGCCTTGGTGAGCTGGCCGTTCGCGATGGCCTGGAATTTCTGCAGGAGTTCCGCGCCCATTTCCTCGACCGTGGCCTCGCCGCGGATGATGCCGCTGAGGTCAACGTCCATATTATCGTCCAGCCAATTATAGGTATGCTCATTGGCCGTGACTTTGCAGACAGGCACGATGGCATTGCCCGTGGGCGTGCCGCGTCCCGTCGTGAAGAAGACGATGTTGCAGCCGGCCGCCACCATCGAAGTCACGGAGGAAATATCGTAGCCAGCCGTGTCCATGACGAGGGCGCCGCGCTGCGTCGGCCGCACGGCCTGCTCCAGCACCTCGTTGATGGGACGCGTGCCGCCCTTGCGGATACAGCCGAGGCTCTTTTCATCAATCGTTGACAGTCCGCCCGCCTTGTTGCCTGGTGTTGGCTGGCCTGCACGGCAATCCTGCCCCGCACCGAGCAGGTGCTGCTCGTAGGCCTCACAGACGCGGATAACCGCATCGTGCAGCGCCGGTGTAGCGGCCCGCCGCGCCAGCACGTGCTCGCCGCCGATCCACTCGATGGACTCGCTCATCATCGCCGTCGCGCCAAGGTCGACGAGGCGGTCGGAGAGATTGCCCACAGCCGGATTGGCCGCAATGCCCGATGTCGCATCGCTGCCGCCGCACTCGATGCCCAGCAGCAGCTCGCTGATGGGAAACTCTTCCTTTTGCTGTGCCCCGGCCTCGGCCGCCATGATGCGCGCCGCGCGCACAGCCTTCTCGATGGTCTTCAGCGTGCCGCCCTCCTCCTGGATGCCAAAGGAAACGACCGGACGCTTTGTCAGCGCCTGCACCTTTTCGCGCAGTGCTTTATGCGGCACCGTCTCGCAGCCGAGTCCGATGATGACCACACCGTAGACGTTCGGATTCGTCGCAAAGCCCGTGAGCACCTTCTGCGACATGGCCGTATTGGCCGCCACATCACTGCAGCCCGTGTTGAATACGATATTCACCGCGCCGCGTACCTGGGAGGCCACGATGCGCGCCGTCTCACTGCCGCAGGCACAGGTCGGCAGGATAAGCACATGGTTGCGTACACCAGGCCGCCCCTCTGGCCGCCGATAGCCCCAGAAGGTCAACGGCTTTCCCTTTGGCTTCGACGCGAGCTCCGCCTGACGCGCATCCGCCGTTTTAGCAAACTCCGCGGCCGCCGCCGTGTCCTCACCGAGCAATTCCTCCGCGTAGGCACGCGGTACACTATGGATATTTTTATCCGACACCCAATGCCCGCGGGCAATCGGCGCCGTGGCCTCGCCGATAATTTCGCCATATTTATAGATACGGTCGCCCGGCTGCAAATCCACGAGGGCAATTTTGTGCCACTGCGGGATCTCCTCCTCTGCCGTCACGCCCGCCGTGCAGCCGCGCCACGTCACCACATCTCCCTGCCGCGCCGCCTGCGTGCACGTCACCACATTATCGCGCTTATCCAAACACACTGCCTTGATTTCCATACCCTGCCTCCTTCGAATATAGATTACACATTCTACCTGTATATTTCGTCACTTGAACGTCTTGTCCTGCTAAAACAGAGAAACTCTCCTCGTTCTGACAAAAAATGCCTGCACAAGACCAGCCTTGTACAGGCAGACCACACGTATTGCCACATTATAGCAGCTTGATACCCGCGCGCTCTGCCAAAACGTAGAGGGCGTGCAGAGGCAGGCCGACGACGTTGGAGTACGAGCCGTCGATGCGCTCGATGTAGGCGGCGGCCCGACCTTGCACGGCGTAGGCACCAGCTTTATCCAGCGGTTCGCCCGTGGCGACGTAGGACTCTATCTGGGCGGGTGTCATGGGTGAAAACGTCACCGTCGTGCTGACGGCGTCGGTATGGACCTGGCCATCACGCACCAGTGCCAGCCCCGTGACGACCTCGTGACTGCGCCCCTGCATCTGCGTGAGCATCCGCGCCGCGTCCGCCGCGTCGCGCGGCTTGCCGAAAATCTGACCATCCACGGCCACGACCGTATCCGCACCCAGCACCACTTGCTGCGGATACTGCGCCGCTACTGCCAACGCCTTGGCCCGCGCGTTGACCACCACGAGCTCCGCCGGCGTCGCCGCCTGCTGGCACTCCTCCACCTCGCTCACAACCACCTGAAATGTTACGCCAATCTGCGCCAAAAGTTCCCGCCGCCGCGGCGACCCCGAAGCCAAAATCAACATTTCTCTATCTCCTTTACAATCATCTGGCAGCCGTTCTCGATTGCTCGCGTTATCCCCACACGCCTCACGGAAAACTATGCCTAATTTTGATTGAGATTTTCAGTATTGCAGTATCTATTGAAAATTAGCGCAAACAATATTTTGTACTAGGCAACTGGTTTTGTACTTATTCTAGGGATTTCCTCCTGCGCAAACGCGATGAATTTCTTGACGGCGCGCGTATAGGGCTGCTGACGGCGCCAGGCGAGGATGGCGGTCTCTGCAAGCTCCGGTGCCAGCGGGCGCAGGGCGATTTTTGCCGGGTCGGCATAGGGCTGCGAGCCGAGCGCGATGATGGCGACGGCAAGGTGATGCGCGACGAGCATTGCCGCATTCGTGCTCAAATTGCTCGTAAAGGGGATGTTGAGCGGCTGTTTCGCGCCTTGAAACCAGTTCATGACCTCGCTGTGCACGCTGAGACGCGACGGAAGGCAGAGTGGCAGGCCCGCGAGATCATCGACGGTGACGGCCTCCTTCGCCGCGAGCGGTGAGTCAGCTGGCAGCATGACGCCGTAAAGCTCTTTCCCCGGAAAACGCACGTAATTGTAAGTCTCCACGGCCACAGGCTCGATGAACAGTGCGAGGTCGAGCAGGCCCTGGTCGATGCGTTGCCGCACGTCATCGGCGTTGCCCGTGTGAATCTGAAAATGCACCTGCGGATAGCGCGCGCGGAAACGACCGATGACCTCCGAGAGCGTCTGAAACGCGTGCAGCACGCCGCAGCCGATGGAGACCGTGCCCTCGATACGCTCGTCCTGCTCCGTCATCTCCTCGCGCGTGCGGTCGACGAGCTCGAGAATCTCCATCGCCCGTCGGCGGAACAGAATGCCTTCGTCCGTGAGCTGGATGCACCGTCCCGAGCGGTCGAACAGCTGCACGCCAAGCTCCTCCTCGAGCTCGGCAATCTGCCGCGACAGCGTCGGCTGCGTGATGTGCAGCACCTCCGCCGCCCGCGTGATCCCCTGCTCCCGCGCAATGGCGAGAAAATATTTGAGCACACGTAGTTCCATGTCTGTTCTTCCCTTCCTGTCGATTTCTTTCATCTTACCACAGACAAAAAAATCCTGCGACAGAAAAATATTTCCGCTACAGGATTTTCTACGTGTGACTGCACCAATTTATTTGTTCACGGCTGCATACGCGGCCTCATCGACGGGCTCGAGCCATTCATTCGAGGTTTCCTCACCGTCGACCTCGATGGCGAGGTGTGCGAACCAACTGTCCGCCGCGCCGTGCCAATGGTTGCGGCAGCCGGGCTCGAACGTCACGTTATGGATGACTACCTGACGGTCGGAAACAGCCGCGAGATAGCTTTGGCCATCGAAAAATTTGCCATACGGATTCTTTTCACCAATCGGAAACATAAGCTCTTGCTGAAACGCTGCCTTCCCCGCTTCGCTTTTTTCCGTGATCGTCGTCATGTCAGTTTCCTTCTTCCTTCTGTCAAAAGTTGTCTTTTGTGTGCCTGTTGATGCTTTCATTGTACGGCAGGCAACATGATATGTCGAATACTTGATTGTATATAAAATTGCATAGAAAAAAAGCATGGAACAGAATCGCCCGCATCGACTGAATTTGTGCTAAGATGAGCGCGTACCGAGTACATGGAGGGATGATTGATGGACGAGGAAATGATTGGTCATTGGAACGAAGACGCGCCGAATTACGGGAGCATCATCGCGGACGAACTGGCAAGCTTCCGTGTGTCCGCCTGGCAGCAGCTGTTTCGGGAAAAGATGCCGGCGCATGCGGAGACCGTCTTGGACATAGGATGCGGGCCGGGGTTCCTCAGCATCGTCGTGGCGACGCTCGGATACCGGGTGACGGGTATCGACAGTTCGCCTGAGATGCTGAAGCTGGCAGAAAAGCATGCGCTTGCGCTCGGCCAACAAACGAAACAGATCGTGTGGCGGGAGCTGGATGTTGCGGACCTTGGCGAGGCGTTTCCACCGGCATCGTTCGATGTCATCATGAGCCGGAACGTGACGTGGACGTTGCGCGATCCTGCGAAAACCTATCGCGATTGCTACCAGTTGCTGAAGCCAGGCGGGGCGCTCTTTGTCTTTGATGCCAATTGGCATCTGCCGCTGTTCGAGGCACATCTCCGAGCAGAAACGAAACGCCGCTACCAGCTCTGCATGGAACGGTACGGGGATGCCTATGAAAGCAAGACGCCGATCCAGACGGAACTCGATGTCCGAAAGCTGCCGCTTTCCTCCATCCAGCGCCCGGAATGGGACGAACAGGCGTTGCGCGCCTGCGGCTTCCACGACATCGAGGTCCTCTCGGACATCACGCGTGAACTTTGGGATGAAAAAGAGAAACTGCTCTACGGCGCGACACCGCTTTTCGGCGTGTTTTCGAAAAAAGAAACATCATAGGCCGAGCGTCGTCCCCCAGCCCGCTTCTTTTTGGACGCGACGGCGCGGAGCGGCTGCGCTTGCTTGAACAAGAACCGCCGGCGTTCGTCCACGACGGTTTCCCCCTCTCCTCCAAGAACAGCACAGCCCTCACGATCCGAGGTTTCGTCGTGAGGGCTGTGCTTGTCATAGGGATCATTCTGTTGTTCGTGTACTGGCGGATCAGCGGATAAAATGCGTCGGCTGCCATGGTTCTTTTTCCGGCAGGCCATATTTCTCCTTTCCGAGTGCAATGCTCTTCAGGAGGAATGTCATGTTGCGCGCGAGCGTGCGCATCGTCTGGAGGCCTTCGGCGTCTTTCGCCGCTTCCCCCGGCACGAGGCCGTGGACACTGTTCCAGTATTGGCTCGCAGCGACAGGCATACCGGAGAGCGTGAAATACTTGTTGAGCTCGTCAAACGTCGCGGACGCGCCGCCGCGGCGGCAGACGACGACGGATGCGCCGACCTTCATCGTCTTGTCGAAATCCGTACTCCAGAACAATCGGTCGAGGCAAGCGACTGTCGTCGCATTCGCCGAGCCAACATATACAGGCGTCGCGACGATGAGTCCGTCCGCTTCGGCGAATTTCTCTGCAATCTCATTCACGCCGTCATCGAACACGCATTTGCTACCGTGTGACTTGCAGTAATTGCAAGCTACACAGCCGCGGATGGCCTTCTGCCCGATCTGCACGACTTCTGTTTCGATGCCGAGCGCGTCAAACGTCTTCGTGAGTTCGGCAACAGCAATGCTCGTGTTGCCGTTCGGATGCGGAGAACCATTGATAATCAAAACTTTCATGCTAAACTCCTCCTACCCATCGTCATTTCCAAATAACTGACTCAGAAAGCGGACGGCGGGTCTTGTCGCGGTGCGGGAGTTCGTCCCGGTAACCGAGTGCCAAGGTCACGGCCGCACTGTAATGTTCGGTGTCATAAAGCTTCAGCTCATCGCCCAGGATGCGATCCAGCTCCTTGGGCTGGAATCCCTCGATGGCGCAGGAATCCACGCCGAGGAACGCTGCCGCCGTCATCATGTTCGCCATGACGATATAGGCCTGTTTCGCCGACCAATCAAAGGCGGCGCGTTCGGATTCCAGCGTGTTGAAGTCCTTGGTGGAGAACTGAGTATAGGCCTCCTGGAAGAAGTCATATACCTTGTCCGGAATCTGATGGATCTCCTTCAGCACATGATCGAGGTACGCCGAGCCGAACGTCACGTCCACCCGCTTGTTCGCGAGAAAGACGATGAAGTGGCTGGCATTGTCGAGAGGGTTCTGCGCGCCCCACGCAAACGGCTTCAGCTTCTGGCGCACCTCCATATCCGTCAGCACAATCATCTTCCACGGCTCGAATCCCATGGAAGTAGGCGCGAGTCGCGCCGCCTCCAGGAGCGCATCGAACGTCTCCTGCGGGATTTTTGCGTTGGGGTCGAACTTCTTCGTCGCATAGCGGTACTTCAGCGCCCCCAAAACCTCAGCGGGCGAAAAATTCGGTTTTTCCGCATGTAGGGTAGCAATTGCGTTCGGGTTCATGTCTCATCCATTCCTTTCAAAATATAATTTGCATATACACATGAATATATCACGCATGATCAAGCTGGTTTGCTGCGCGCCACATGTCAGCAGACAGCTGCTGATACGCTTCCTCGCCGATGACCGCCTTGCAGCGCTCGTGCAGGTTCTTGAGACAGGCGTCAATCCCCTCGGTTTTTTCCTTGCCAAAAGAAGTAATGCTCAGATGGACGGTTTTCCATTCCTGCTTTTTCTGGAGGATACCCTGCTTCACCAAAGCGTTCACGAAACGCGTGCAGGTCGATGGAGCGACATCAAGCTTCTCGCTCAGTTCGGAGATGGTGATGCCCGGATATTGGTTCACCACGATCAGGAGATACACATGGGGCGTTGCAATCTCCGTTTCGGCAAACACGTCATTCACAATGCGCCGGAGCACGTTGGCCAGGCGATTGGCCGTAAAAAAGAGGCACGTGCTGAGCGTGGTTTCGTTGGCTTCCATCGGATTCCTCACCTTTCTCATCTGTATATACATATGATAACATTGATACAGTCCCATGTCAATCCTCTTTTTTTTGAGAAAATCTCTCAGACTCAACAAGAGGACCTCGTGCACCATTCATGCACGAGGCCCTCTTATTGCTAAAATGAAATTCTATTACAATCTCAGAGATTCGCGCCAATCTGCCGTGCCTGCTCGGGGAACTGCGAGCTCTCGACGAGCGAACGCGCGCCGCAACCCGTGCCGAGCACCATGCCGACGTCCGTCCACTCCATGTACTCGCAAAGGCGCTTGTACGTCACCGTCAGAACGTCCATGGCGTGGCTGCCGCTGTCGTAGCACGTCGCGATCAACATGGATTTCTTGTGATGCAGCCGCTCCGTGCGCGAGTAAAAACGATCCACGATGGTCTTGAGCTGCGCCGACATCGTCCAGTAGTAGAGCGGCGTGACGAGCACGAGGAGGTCGGCGTCGAGCATCTTCGGCATCAGCGTATTCTCGATGTCGTCCGTATAGATGCACGGCCCGTCCATGTGGCAGGCATCACAGCCCGCGCAGGGATGCGTGTCAGCTTTCGCCGCATCAAAGACAAATACGTCATGACCGGCACCCCGTGCCCCCTCAACGAACGCCTGCGAAATATACTTTGAGGTTGAGTCTCCATCCGCATGTGGACTACTATTGATAACGACAATTTTCATGTTCTTCCCTCCTGAAATACTGCCCTGCTCCGGGACAGCGGCCGTGGTAGTTGTCCCTCCTATCAGCGATGGCAGGCCGCAACCGCTCAAGAACACGGTCAGCGCTCCCATCCCGCTGAGCTGCAAAAATTCCCTGCGATTCATAGCTCTGCCCCTCCTGTATACCTATGCCAGCTGCTGATTGAGCAAGTGCAGCATATAATCCAGCTGGCTGAGTGCTTTCTCTTTTTCGTGTATGTTGTGCAGCAGCGTCTGCCGTTCGTGCAGCAGCATATGATACCGTAGGCGGTTATCCGCCTGCTCGAACGCCTGCAGAAAGGCTTGCCGTTCCTGCGGCTCTGTGCTGCACGAACGTAAGCAACGGCCAAGGGCGACGACGTCTAATGGCTCAGCCATGCCGTCATATTGTGCATGTCCCTTATCCTGCGCTGCGTACGCATCCTCTGACGCGCTCATTTTGCACCATCCGCTGCCGACGCTGCTGACGCAACGCCCGGCGCAGCAAACGCCGTCACGACGATAACAAAAACCGTAAGAAGCATAGCGATTTTCATGATAAGTTTCTCCCTTTCTTTAGCTGACCTTGATGGACTGCTCTTTACGGGACTTATGATACCTTACCGCTCTATTTATGTAAAATACTTTGTTCAACATGCTTTTAAATACTTTTTGGGTATTTAAAAGCAAAAAGCCGCTGCCCCAAAAGCAGCGACCCCAATTTCCAACCACTTCTTACTTCACCACGCCGACGCTAGTCAGGAACTGCTTGACTTCTGACTCCGAGGCGCCTCTGGCGAAGCGTTTGCCATCCTGCCACTTTGCGTTTGGTGCGAAACGGTGCAGGTACTCAGCTGACGAGCCGATGTCGCTGGAGCCGGACGTGCAGACGGGCACGATGGTCTTGCCGTTCAGGTCGTAGCTCTCCATGAACGTGTCGATGATGCGCGGCGCCTGGCCCCACCAGATGGGGTAGGCGAGCACGATGGTGCTGTACTGGTCCAGATTCGTGAGCTTGTTTTTGATGGCTGGGCGCACAGACTCGTCCCGCATCTCGACCGTCGCACGCGTCGTTTCGTCGTTGTAGTTCAGGTCTTCTTTCGTGTAGGGCTTTTCCGGCACGATTTCAAACTGGTCCGCCCCCAGCACCTTGGCGCAGGTATTGGCCAGCGCCTTCGTGTTGCCTGTAGCCGAAAAATAGACCACCAGCGTTTTGGAGCCTGCTGCCTGACCCGCACCAGCGCCCGAACTCGTGGATGCTGCGGGCTTGACCGTCTGCGAAGACGTGGCCGCAGCGCCGTCACTGCCACCGCAACCACCGAGCACGAGCAGCATGAGGCTCGCAAGCAATACCGTAAATAGCTTTTTCATCTTGAATTCCTCCTCGTAAATACCTGGTCAAGACCAGGTTGACACTGACTAAATCGTCAGCCCATTTGAGCATATCTTTTTTCGCTCGGTCGTCGCCAATGACATTTGGCTAACGCTATTTCACCGCCCCATGTCGTGGGCGGCGCGAACAATGCATCGTAGTCGGCCGTGCCCAGTGCCGCGCCGACCGCGCCGATGCCAAGCGCCTTAAGGAAAGAACGTCTTTTCATCACCGTGCACCTACCTCTTCCGCACGTTTAGCCTGTGCCTTCTGCTGCCAATGCGCCTGCAGATAGTAGAACAAAATTGCAAACAACGCCAGAAGGCAAACGAGCAGCAGGTAGCTCACGCCCACGGGCAGCTGTGAGGCCGGCGTGCTGAAAATATGCCGGAGCAGCAGGCGGTCGCCCATGTGATCGAGCCGTGCATAGGCACAGCCACCCCAAAACAACAGGACGAGCAGCCAGCCCCGCAGCACGGGGTGGGCATCGAGCCGGCCGAGCACCGGCACGCGGCGCAGGCGTTGCCAGAGGCCGCGCCAGTGCATGCCTATGTGCATGCCGAGGAACGCGAGCATGACAAACGAGCTCGCGATATGTAGCTGATGCACCAGAATATTGTGATGCAGCGGCACATGAATGAGAAACTGCACGAGCACATGGTTGGAAATCACCATGCCCGTACCCAGTGCCACGAGCGAGCTCACGAGCAGCAGCACATTCATGACCGTCTGCAGCACCCGCACGCGCCCCCAGCGCCCACGCAGCCAGCTCGTGAACCAGCGCCTGTTCAGCCACAAATGCACGAGCATACCCACGAGCAGCGCGAGCCCCAGCACCTCATGCCAGGTCTGCGCGAGCAGGCGGAACCCCATCGTCAGGATAAACAGCAAAAGCAGCAGTATATCCAGCCCAAAGCGTCGCATAATCTCACTTCCTCTTTCCAATAACGAGTCCAAATGAATCTACCTTGATTATACCAAACGGCGCAGAATATGGAAAATACCTAAGCAAGATGCCATCCTATGCCTTGCAGGCATGAATCATACATGTCACGGGTAAAGAAAAACGGCCGCAGGATTGGCTCCTGCAGCCGTTTTGTGCATCCAGATGATTATTGGTCAAGATATACCAGCACCTCGTAAGGCCGTAAGGTATCGCGCTGTGCTGCGGGATAGTTGCCGAGCAGCAGCTGCGGCGTCGTCTGACGGTAGACAGATAGTGGCGTCGTGGTCGCCGTGTCGTGCCCACGCAAGTTGCAAATCACGCGGAGATGCTGCTCGCCGAGCGTGCGCTCATAGGCGAGGACATCGTTGTTCTCTGTCTCGAGGAAATGGATATCGCCCTCCGCAACGATGGGCAGTTCCTTGCGCAAGCGCACGAGCTGGCAATAGAACGCATAGACGGACTCCGGATCCGCCGTCTCCTGTGCCGCGTTGATGCGCGTATGGTTCGCATTGACGGCCAGCCACGGCGTGCCCGTCGTAAAGCCGGCATGCTCTCCCGCCGTCCATTGCATCGGCGTACGGCCGTTGTCGCGGGAGCGCTCACCGATGATGCGCAGTGTCTCCGCCTCGCCGTGCCCGGCCTGCCGCAGGATGTGATAGTAGTTGATGCTTTCGACATCGCGATAATCGTCGATGCGCTGTAAGCCCGCATTCGTCATGCCGAGCTCGTGCTCCGCGGGGTTCGAGTAACGGATGCAGTTCGCGATGGAGGTCGAACTCATCTCGCCGACCGTGACCATGCCGTCGATACCGGCGTCGTGCACGAGCTCCTTGAGATATTCATGCACATGCGGGCCATCCGTGTAGTATTTGCGGCCATCGCCGCAGACTCCATCTTGTCCCTACGATAACAAAAAAAGCATGGCACGAAAACATCTTCTCGTGCCATGCTTTTATCAAAATACGGCAAATGCTTGACGATTGTTCCCTGCCCTGTGCCAATGCGCAATAACGACATGGATGATACAAACCTTGCCAAGAAGGTTCGTCATCTCTTGACTTATGGTTCAATATAAGTTACGATTTAGTAAATCAAAACTTACTAAATCGTAACTTACCAGAGGCGAGTGTCATGTTCATTGGTAGACAGCGCGAACTGGCTGCTATGCAGCAGCGTTACGCGCGCAATCATTTCGAGTGCGTCGTCATCTACGGCCGCCGCCGCGTAGGAAAAACCGCGCTGATTCGCGAATTTTGCCGCGAAAAGCGTACCCTCTTTTTCACCGGACTGGAGACAACCGCGAAGGAGAACCTGCAGAACCTCAGTCAGAGCATCTATGAGGCCCAGGGTGGCACGGGAACCGCGCCTGTCTATGCCGATTTCTCAGCTGCACTCACTGCCATCACCGCTTTGGCGCAAAAGGAGAAGCTCGTGCTGGTCATCGATGAGTACCCGTACCTGGCCAAGGCCTACCCTGGCATCTCATCTCTGCTGCAAGTTATCATGGATCACACGTGGCAGGCCATGAATCTTTTCGTCATCCTGTGCGGCTCTTCCATGAGTTTCATGGAGCGTCAGGTGCTGGGGCACACCAGTCCTCTGTTTGGCCGACGCACCGCACAGATAAAACTCCAGCCCTTCGATATTTTTGCCACGCGCGCCTTTTTTCCGTCGCTGCCGCTCAACGATGTGGCCGTGCTGTACGGAGCCACGGGTGGTATTCCCTTTTACCTCGCGCAAATGGATGGCCAGTCCTCGCTTGCTGACAATCTCATCCGCATGTTTTTTGACCCGCTCGGCTACCTGTTCGAGGAGCCAGCCAACCTGCTCAAGCAGGAACTGCGCGAACCGGCAACCTACAACGCCATCCTGCAGGCCATCGCCGATGGCAGGACCAAAGTCAGCCAGATTGCGACGGCCGTAGGCATCGAGGTCAGTGCCTGCACGGGGTACCTGAAAAATCTCATGGCGCTCGGCATCGTCCAGCGTGAAACACCACTCGGCGAAAAACAGTCCAAGCGCAGTATCTATCTGCTGCAGGACAGCCTGTTCCGCTTTTGGTACCGCTTCGTGCCGCAGCATTACTCGATGATTCAGAACGGCATGGGCGAGGCTGTCTACCAGCGCATAGAAAAAGACCTGCCCGTCTTTATGGGACAAGTCTTTGAGCGCATCTGCCTGGACTGGCTCTGGAGGAAAAACCGTACGGGGCGGCTCCCCCTGCTATTTGAAGAAGTCGGCCGCTGGTGGGGTACCGACCCACGACAAAAGCGACAAACCGAAATCGACATTTTGGCACAAAACAGCGCACACGAGATGCTGTTCTGCGAATGCAAATGGCGCAATGAACCCCTGGACAGCGACGTGCTTGACCTGCTCATAGCCCGCAGTGAGCTCTTCCCCGCTCAGAAGAAATACTACATTCTCTTTGCCAAAAGCAGTTTCTCCGCCCGCTGCCAGCGCAAAGCGGCAACTATGGCCAATATTCGGCTCGTCACGTTTAACCAAATGATGGAAATATCCAGTCAAACTGTGAAAACTCTTGACTAAAGGCAAATAAGTCCAGCACCTGTGCAGTCAGACCGCTTGTGTCCCATTACAGTGATACGGCCGTTGAAAAATCTCAGCCGCTCTGCTATACTGAATACAGTCCAAACAATACGAAAAAGGAGTGTTTGCCATGAGTATTCGCGAAGCATTGCAAAAGCGCCGTTCCATTTACGGACTGAAAAAAGATCTGCCCGTAGACATCGAAGCGGTCAAACGCCTTGTCACTGAGACGACGGAGCTCGTACCGGATGCGTTCAACATGCACAGCCAGCGCATCGTGCTCGCGCTCGGCGCGAAACAAGATGCGCTCTGGGATGCCATCTATGAGGCGTTCGGCGGCAAGGTCGCCCGCGAGAAGATCGACGGCTTCAAGGCAGGCGCCGGCACCGTGCTCTACTTCATCGACACCGACGTCGTGAAAGGTCTCCAGGAGAAATTCCCGCGTTACGCCGAGAACTTCCCCATCTGGGCGCAGCAGTCGAACGGCATGCTCCAGATCACCATCTGGGCCGGCCTGCGCGAGCTCGGCGTCGGCGCGAACATCCAGCACTACAACCCCGTCATCGACGACGCCGTCAAAAAACTCTTCGACCTCCCCGAGCGCTGGCAACTCATCGCACAGATGCCCTTCGGCGGCATCGCCAAGGAACCGGAGGCAAAGGAGAAAGAAGACATCACGCAGCGTGTACTGATGGCAGAATAAGAACGCGAAACGACCGGCTTGGCACCTTGGCCAGGCCGGTCGTTATTTTTGTCATAGCAATTTTCATTCTATTTCGACAGCATCGATGCGCTGTCACATCCACGCCCATGCGATGGCGATGACGAGCGCGGGCAGGAGGTTTGCGACGCGGATGCCGAGGTTCCAGAGCAGGTTCACGCCGACGCAGAAGATGAGGAATTCCCGTGCACGGATGCAGAGATTCCTTCATCAACGAATCCGAATTTCGCGTAGAACGGCAGAAGACGATCCTTGCACGTCAGTACGATGCCCTTGCGCCCTTCTGGCCGCGCATCGGCGATCACGCGCTCGAGTAGCCGACGTGCGCAGCCCTCGCCGCGATGTCGCTCAATACTTTCCAATCGTCTTTTGTTGCATGTCGGATGTTCAAAAAAACCGCGTCCTTTCTCATTGTCACCAACGTTTTCCGTCAGGAAATGCGTGCAAATGGATCACACGCCGGATCATCATTCCAAACGTACTCCATTCCACGCGCAATGCGTTCGACGGTTCCCCGGTCGAGACGCTGTCGTCGATCACACGAAAATCAATAAAGACGCCTTCCTCCGCGTCTGCGACCTGCGCCAGCTCGACGCCATCGTCACGGACAAGGAAGCCGACGATGCCTTCGTCGCCGGGGCACGGAAACTGGGTATCGAGGTCGTGCAGGTCTGAAGCTTGCGAACGGAGTCCATTTTCCATCACATCTTCATAGGTAACGCCCCGTAACGCTTTCGGGACACCTTGCGATTTCTTCCGGCGTGCCGCACGCGACGATGCGGCCGCCGTCTGTACCGCCGGCGGGGCCCATGTCGATGATGTAGTCGGCGCTCCGGATGACGTCGAGGTCGTGCTCGATGACGATGACGGTCGCACCCTGCGCAAGCAGCCGGTCGAAAACGCCGACGAGCGCAGGCACGCCCGGCCGCTGCCGCAGTGCGAGCGCCGCCGGCACATAGCGAATCTCATCGACATCCGCGAGCGCCGCCTGCGTCATGCGCCGCCGCGTATACGTCGACAGCGCCTCAAGATACCGCCGCGAGCCCTCGGCATACAGCACGCCGAGCGCAAGCGACGACTTCCCAGAGCCAGACACGCCCGCGATGCCGACGATCTCATGCAACGGGATATCGAGGTCGAGATTCCGCAAGTTATGCACATGCGCCCCGCGCACCTCGATAGCTTTCGGCTGTGGCATAAATAACTCCTCCTCAAACTTCGCAGGTGCATAAGCGTCTGTAAGCCTTGAAAAATCAATATTTTCAGCTATAAAAATAGCACGAGCCGTGCCCGTTTGGTATAATTAGAATGTACCAACAAATGAAAATACTTCAACGAGGTGAGCGCGTGCAACGGCAGGCCGACAACATACCTTTGAGCGAAGTTTACTGCGTCCAATCTTCTATCTGCAAGCCATCAATACGTGCAAATTCACGGGTATTATGTGTGACCAGGATGCCATTGGCAGACTTCACTGTGGCTGCAATCAGCAGGTCATTGGCACCGATGACCTGCCCCCGCTTTTCCAGTTCTGCCCTGATGCGCCCATAGTCGGCAGTTGCCCGCGCCGTAAAAGGCTCCACAGTGAAATAGGACAGAAATTGCTGATACAACGCCATGGTCTTACCATAATCGTGGCTTTTCCTGGCGCCATATTCGATCTCTGCCAGCACCACCGCTGGTATGACAACAGCCATGGCCGGGATTTGCTGAAAGTGCTGCATCACCGCAGGATAGCGGCCATTCAGCGCGTAAATGATGATATTCGTATCCAGGTAATACTTCATAGTGTCACATCCTCCGGCGGCAAATCCTTCGGTTCCTCATCAAGCCCCAGGTCCTTGCCCTGACCAAAGAGAGCAAAAAAGCCCGATCCATAGGTATTCCTGGCGTCCTTCACTACATCCAGTTCCAGACTACACGGATACTTCTGCTGAATCACCGTTTGCCGCAGGAACATATTCAGTGCCGTTGTCAAGTTCATGCCCAAAGCCTCATACACCTGCGATGCCTGTTCCTTCAAAGCCTCGTCTGTCCGAAAAGAAACCATCGTCATATAACCACCTCCATACATACATTATATATCAACATACATACAATGTCTATATATAAACACAAAAGATTTACGGGCTGAAAAAAGAGCTGCCCGTAGACATCGAAGCGGTCAAACGCCTTGTCACGGAAACGACGGAGCTCGCACACAACAAACATTGGCAGGACGTAGAGATTTCCATTCCATCCGAATTTTACAAACGTTCCCATAAAAAAGAGGGGCTTACGCAGATACGCGTCCCATCAGCTGCAGGAAATCCGAAAACGTTTTTTCTCCTGACGTTCCCAGTCCGGATGCCACTTTGTCCTGCTCCTGCTCCCACAGCCGATGCGCCTCTTGGAAAACCGCTTCGCCTTTTTCCGTCAGCAAGAGCCTGCTGTTGCGGGTTCGTGCCGGCTTGGCATCCACCACGTATCCTTCTTTGATGAGGGGCTTGATCGTCCGTGCCAAGGTGGAACGCTCGACGCCAACAGCCTCCGCAACCTCGCATAAGGACGCTCCTTTGCAGGCATGGATTCGCCCCAAGATGATGTGTTGCACGGGGGTCACGCCGCTGGGCGCCAATGCCTCTTGATACGTTTTCATCAATTCTTCCGCAGCCCGTTTGAGCCGCAGGCAAAAACAATCTTTTTCCTGCCACATCGTGTCACGCCATCTCCTTTTCTTGTTGCTCCAAGCAGTTCCTTGCCATGCGGCGCAGCAGGTCGGTCTGGTCATCCCGCAGGTGGTTTGCCATTTTCGGGATGACCTTCCCGCGCAGTTCTTCGTCCGAAGCCACGATCATTTGTTCTGGCTTGAGGAGCTCCGTGATGTCATCGAGGCCGGGGAAATTCTCGCCCTCCGACCAATCATGCCGCCGGTTGTGCGGGCAGACGTCCTGGCAGGCATCGCAGCCGCAGATCCATTCGCCCGCCTGCGCGAACGTTGTCGGCGGGACGGGATGCCCGTCGCCGAACGTGTTCATGAACGACACGCAGTGCAGCGGATTCATCGTATAGACATCACAGAGCGCGCCGGTCGGACAAGCCTTCCGGCAAATCGTGCATTTCGGCGAGCACGGCTTCAACTCGCTTTTTTCCTTGTAGATGACCTCCTGATCGATGAGATAACCGTCGATCTCATACCACGAGCCTTTCGGGCCGTAAAAGAAATTGTTCTGGCGGAAGATGCCGAGCCCCGCCTGCACGGCTGCATAGCGCAAGGGAATCACGCTCCCTGCATCCTGCGCGCCGCCGGCCCAGCGGATGCCCTGCTCCGTCATCCAGTCCTCAAAGCGCTGCTTCCCGTGATTGCCCTCCGGCAGCGTTTCCTGCGAAAGCAGGAACTCTTTGGCATAACGCCCTTTCAGCGTTTCTGGGAATTTATACTTCCCGACCCATGTGATTATGACGACGGCCGCCTTCGCCCAAGGGTGTTCCTCCTCCGGATGGGCGAGCTGTTTCAGATGATCATAGACCATCGCGCTCATCGGAATCTTTTCCTCGCGCTCGGCGATGCGGTCCTCATAGCCCGCGAGGTCCGACAGCGGGATGACGCCGCAGTCATCAAAACCGCACGCCAGCGCCGCCTCTTGAATTTGTTTACCTGTCAAAGTAGCCATGCGAATGCTTCCTTTCTTGCGGATGAATGTCACGAGGACGCCTGTTGATCCAGCGGTTCAAAGGTTCACGACTTTCTTCTCCCGTGCTGCCTGCTTCCGCTTGCGATAGTATTTAGTGTATATACATCATTATTTGATTTTTTTACGGGACAGCTTGAAGGTTGTCCCATTTTGTTGCATATACACTATATCAATCTCCACGATTCCTGTCAATTCTTTTTTGATCGTTTTTTTAGCATTTCTGGTGTCCTGCAACGACAAGGCGGCCTCGTACACCGCACTGGACCGTCTTGTCGTGTATTCGTAGATAACGGTGGGACCTGCTCTTCACGCATTCCCTTCCGCCATACCGCTCACGATGTTCGTTCCCTGCGTCCTGTCCTTCGCCAGCCGTGCCATGGCCTTTGCGACGTCCAGCGTCTTCATGGGCTTCATGTGCTTCAGCAGGCCGATGGCGTTCATGGAGATTCCCCCTTTGCGTGTTTATTTGGATTGGATCGTCATTTCCTGTCATAAATTCCTCGCTTGTACAAAAAAATCCTCGTGACGGGCTTTTTCTCCCGCTGCCTTTTGCCATGCAGAACGGCCAACGTATTCCTTTCCTGCAAGCTGAAACAAGGCATCTTCCGCGCTGCTCGGCGACGCGCTGTTCCCGTACCTGCCGAAAACCTGGATCCGCAAGTCCATCAACATCCTGCTGCTCGTGACCTCCCTCGATGGCATGGGCGAAGTACTGCTGAAATAATATTTGGCTGCAACGTGCCAGCGCTTTGGATGCTCGTATCACGAGCTACGGAGTTACGATACACTACCATCAAAAAAAGGGAGGAACCGCACCATCGCGATTCCGTCCTTTTTGTCCCAAAAATGTCATGCTCCCAACGGCAAATCATCTACTTTGAGCAACTTGACATTGCCCTGCAGGTCCTCGTAGATATAGGCCAGGCCCCAATGGGGTTTGGCATACGGCACGACCGTCGTTAGCCGGCAGAGCACGCAGTAGTTCGTGCCGGCGACGACCTGAGTGCCCAGCAGGGCCACGGGCTCGTAGTCGCAGCCCAGCAGCCCGTCCACCGCCTTGTTAAACACAGTCCTGGTATGTTTATCCAGCTTGATCCGTCCCTGTGTCACCTGCCAGCCGCCGTCCAACGTTTCTCCGGCAACTGCCGCTGCAGCAGGCTGAGCGTCCTGCTGTGCCGCTGCACTGGCAGTGCCGCCCGCAGCCAAGACACCCGCTAACAGGAGTGCACCCAGTAATTGCTTTTTCATGATATCAACCTCCCATACTTCTTTGACAAAGCTTATGTTAGCACGCTCCAGCATGATTCACCATTCCAGCTGCATAAACTCTCGGTTAGTTTTGCATGAATCCACTGCCCCGTCTGCTATAGATATATACGCATAAGCTTGTTATATTTTTACCTATAGCAACCAGAAGGAAAGCATGAATGGTTCACGGACGCGCTGGTTGTGAAGAATGACAAAATGGCCTCGTACTATATGCACGAGGCCATCTTGCTGTTTATGGGGATGTCTTACTTGCGGAACAGGAATGCATCCATGCCTGGATAAATGGCTGCTGCGCCGAGGTCTTCCTCGATGCGCAGGAGCTGGTTGTACTTCGCGACGCGCTCGCTGCGGCCGGGCGCGCCCGTCTTGATCTGATCGCTGTTCAGCGCGACGGCGAGGTCGGCGATCGTCGTATCCTCCGTCTCGCCCGAACGGTGCGAGACGATGGCTGTGTAACCGGCATGATGCGCCATCTGGATGGCCGCGAGCGTCTCCGAAAGCGAGCCAATCTGATTCAACTTGATGAGGATACTGTTGCCACAGCCGAGCTCGATGCCTTTCGCGAGGCGCTTCGTGTTCGTGACGAAAAGATCATCGCCGACGAGCTGCACACGGCTGCCGAGCTCCGCCGTCATCTTCTGCCAGCCGTCCCAGTCCTCCTCGTCGAGGCCGTCCTCGATGGAGAAAATCGGGTATTTTTCGATGAGACTCTTCCAATGTGCGATGAGCTCGTCCGACGTGAACTCCTTGCCGGACTTTGGCTGCTTGTAGTGGCCTTTGCCCTTATCACTCTTCCACTCCGATGCAGCCGCATCGATGGCGAGCACGAAATCCTTGCCCGGCTCGTAGCCCGCTGCGCGGATAGCCGCGAGGATGTGCTCGATCGTGTCCTCATCGCTCTTGAGATTCGGCGCGAAACCGCCCTCATCGCCGACAGCCGTCGTCTCGCCCTCTTTTTTCAGCAGAGACTGCAGGGCGTGATAGACCTCCGTCGCCATGCGCAGCCCTTCGCGGAACGACGGGGCGCCGACCGGCATGATCATGAATTCCTGCGTATCAACGGAATTCGTCGCGTGCGCGCCACCATTCAGGATGTTCATCATCGGTACGGGCAGGTGACGGCCCGCCACGCCGCCGAGGAAGCGATAGAGCGGCACGCCTTCCGCCTGGGCCGCCGCTTTCGCCGCGGCGAGCGAAACGGCGAGGATGGCGTTCGCGCCGAGCTTCGTCTTGTTCTCCGTGCCATCGAGCGCGAGCATCGCCGCATCGACGGTGTAGACGTCTGACGCATCGAGGCCGATGAGCGCTGGCGCGATGAGGTCGTTCACGTTCGCAACCGCTTTCGATACGCCCTTGCCACCGTACTTCGCTTTGTCGCCATCGCGCAGTTCGTGCGCCTCAAACTCGCCCGTAGACGCGCCGGACGGTGCTGCGGCGCGCCCGACCGCACCGCCTGCGAGCGTGACCTCTGCTTCCACCGTCGGATTACCACGCGAATCGATAATCTCGCGACCGATAACCTGCATGATTTTCTGATACTCTTTCATGAAATCGTCTCCTTAACTGAAAACTTTTCTCAACAGCTAGAGTATATCATATTGAGAACTTTTTTCAACTATTTTCTGTACGCCTCACGATTTAGCCGCTGCCTCAGGGAATGCCACGACGAGCAGCATCCTGAACGGCTCCAGCCCATAGACGGCATGCGGATGGTTCGCCGGCATGACGATGGAATCGCCTTTCGCAAGCTCGTAATCCTTGCCGTCGATCGTGATGCGGCCTTTGCCGTCGAGTGCGACGACCATCGCGTCGCCTTTCGACTCGTGCGTGCTGATGCCCTCGTCCTTTGCAAAGGCGAAGAGCGTGATGCCGAGGCCGCTATTCTGCACGAGCGTCTTGCTCACGACCTGCCCGTCCGCATACGCGACGAGATCTCCGAGGTGCAGCACTTCTGCTTTCGGGATATTACGCAGGATTTCCATGATGATCGACTCCTTTTAGGTTCTGTTTTCCTTTTCTGTCTGTAGTATAGCAAAAAATGAATCGGATTCATGTAACTCGGTGACACAAGGAAAAATTTTTTGACACATACATGACGGCATGGTTCAAAAAAAAGCACAAAAAAGAGGATTTGCCATGCCGCTCGCGCTCTATCCTGCACGCTTTTCCGATGCGTGTAAAGCATCTGCCTGCAAGAATATGTCGCTTCATCAAAGAACGTGTACAGAATCCATAGATAGAAAAACGCGGGAGCATCCACCATACTGCTCCCGCGTTCTTTCTATCTATGGAAAAGGATATCCTGCCCGCTCACGATGTTCGTTCCCTGCGTCCTTTCCTTCGCCAGCCGTGCCATCGCCTTTGCGACGTCCAGCGTCTTCATGGGCTTCATGTGCTTCAGCAGGCCGATGGCATTCAGCGCTTGCAGCACTTTCACGGACAGCGTCTCCGTAAGGCGCTTCGTCGGATGGCGGATGAGCGAGGGCGGGCGCAGGATGGTGAGTGCAGGGAAGCCGAGCGTCTGCAGGTCTTTTTCGATCTCGCCTTTCAGGCGGAGGTAGAAAAACGAGGACTTCGGATCCGCGCCGACCGAGGAAATGACGACCATCTGCGGCACGCCGTTTTCGCGTGCCGCTTTCGCGACGGCGAGCTGGTAGTCGTGATCGACGCGCCACTGCGGCTGCTTGCCGCCCGCCCGCTTTTTCGATGTGCCGAGGCTCGAGAAAAGCACGTCGCCCTGCACGAAGTGCTGCCATGCCTCCGGCTGCTCGAAGTCGATGATGTGGACATGGAATTTCTCGGCGTGCTCCTGCGGGAGCTTTGGCAGGCGGCGCACGAGCACGTCGACGCGCTCATAGTCGGAGTCAGCGGCAAGCACCGTGAGCAGGTCGCGTCCGACAGCGCCCGTGGAACCGATGGTGATGGCGTTCATGGAGATTCCCCCTTTGCGTGTTTATTTGGATTGGATCGTCAGCACGTTTTTCCCGATGGCCTTGTACTGCTGCGTTGTCTTTCCCATGATACTGTCTCCTTTTGTTGTATATTCATGCATATATTAGTGCTAAAAGTAAAGCCTCGCCGTGAGGCTTTTCACTGGGCGGTCAGAATGTCACGAATGGCATCGGCCAGATTTTCAAAAAACCACGCCCTTTTAATACGATGATCTTAGCGATGCAACTGTTCCATCCGAAGATGGAGCGGTAGAACCGTTTTGTAGTGCTCGAAGTCTCGATCGACTGTATAGATGATGAATTCATGCCGGACAGCTACGGCACAGATCAAAAAATCAACCGCAGAGCCTTGGATACCCTTGCGTCTGCACATATTGGAATATTGGGCGGCAAGTTCATAGTCCGGCGTCGTGATGGGAACATCCGGCAGGAAGGAGAGCCTTTCTTTTAGTTTTGCGAATTTTGCATCATCAGATATGCCAGAAAGAATTTCCTGCCGGACAGGGCCGATGAGGACGGCCTGCAAGTTCCGCAACATCTTCGCGAGCTGCTCGCATATGACAGGATCCGGACTCTTTCTTCGCAAGGCCTCCGACCAGATGCACGTATCGACCAAAAACTCAGACATGGCGATTCCTTTCCGCCTTGTAATCATAGTCCGTATCAAAATCCACCGTGCCGAAAGCACCAATCAGCTTTTCAGCTTCCCTGCGCTGTATGAATTCCTTGAGTGCCAAGGTAACCGTATCCTTCTTCGTCTTCAATCCACCGATTGCCACCGCCTGATTCAACAGGTTGTCATCCAAAGCCAGATTCGTCGCCATAAACACACGCCCCCTATCGCTATCTTCACGTTTTCTTTCTTCGTTTCCATTATACCACACATCATGATGTGTGAATAGTAGTTTCTCGATAGACAAAAAGACGGAACCGCACGATGGCGATTCCGTCCTATTTGCCGCTCGGCTGTTTCAAGCCAGCACGTTCTTGTTGTCTTTGCCCGGCGTCGTCACGATGACCTTCTCCGGCGTGATCACCAGCGCGCCTTTTGCCGTGGCCGCGCCGTGGAACATCTTTTCGACCATCGACTTGAACGTGGCGACCGTCTCGCCTTCCGTCTCATGCACGGCGCGGCCTTGAATCTGGTAGCCTTCCATCGTTTTCACATCGTACGCCGAAATCGCGATGCGGCCGTCGTTTGCCGTAAGATTCTCAAGCGTCTGCGCGAGGAACACGTCGCCGACGACGAGCTTGCCGTCCTCCGTCACATCCTTGAACGCCACGGGCACGACGTTCGGCTGGCCGTCCGCACACGTCGCGAGATCCCAGAGATTGTTCTTGAGCACATTCTTCACATTTTCCGACAGCTTCATTTGAAATATCCTCACTTTCATCGTCCTGTATCTTTTGCAAAGCCTCACGCTTTACCCCTTGACGACTCCAGTGTATCCCTGCGGCTCAAAAGCTTCAAGATATGGAGAAATTTATGAGTCACTCATAAATTTCAGAGTGACTTGAAGAACGCTGCCTTGCTTGCTATCATCAAAGCGAGGAGATGAACATCATGTATCAGAAGAAACTCGCCGATGACATCCGCTGCCCGCTCGAATACGGCCTTGAAATCTTTGGCGGCAAATGGAACTCGCGCATCCTCTGCGTACTCGCCGCCGCAGCACCCATGCGCTACAGCGAGCTGCGGAAGGAAATGGCGAACATCACGGACGCCGTCCTCGCCGCCTCGCTCAAGAAGCTGCAAAACGACGGCATGATCACGCGTCAGCAGTACAACGAGATCCCGCCGCGCGTCGAATACCACCTCACGGAAAAAGGCGCATCCGTCATCCCGATCCTCCAGAGCATCTGTCATTGGGCCGGCGCGTATCACAAGGAGGACAACGAACACACGATGAAACAGTGCCAGCGCTGCGACTATCGGGCATAAGCCACCGGAAGTACCATTTCAAAAGCTCAGCGAATCCGCAGGCTCGCGAGTGAGGCGAACGTGCAAACGGCGATGTCCATGCACCAGACGAGCGTGTAGCCGCCCGTCAGCGTGACGCAGAGGCCGCCGAGCCATGCGCTGAGGAATGCGCCGATCTGGTGGCAGAGGAACAGAAAGCCAATGAGCGTCGCGATGCGCGTGCTGAGCCAGCCCGAGAGCAACGCACCCGCGATCGTCGTGATGCCGTAGACGGAAAACGCCCACGCTGCTGCCGCCTCCTCGATGCCGTACGAGACGAACTGCGAAAAGAGATGCGCCTCGATGAGCACCATGTGAAAGCCGCACGTCGAAAAGCCGCAGATGAGCAAACGATATGTGCGATCGTGGAACGCCTCGCGGAAAATCTCGCGGAATCCCGCCGTCTCCCGTGCGCCAGCCGCCTCGTCCGTGCCTCCCGCCGCGTTTCCTGCCGTCATCGCCCAGAGCACGGGGAGCATGACGAGCATGGGGACGCAGAGGCCGAGCGATGCAAGCGGCAAGCCGCCCGTCGACAGCAGCCCCGAGATGATGGGCGCGAACGCCGTCGAGCCGAGGCCGGCCGACGCATTGAGGATGCCCGAAATCAGCATGGCGTTCCGCTCGCCGACACGCTGCACGATGGCCGAGAGGATGATGCCGAAGCAGACGGCGCCCGCACCCGCGCCCATGAAGACGCCGATGGCCAGCAGCACGGCCGGCATCGAATGGACGAACGGCAGCAGCGCGAGGCCAATGGCATACGACACCGCGCCGAGCGTCAGCACGAAACGGTTCGACCGCCGCATCGCGAGCCAGCCGAAGAATGGCTGCGTTGCGCCAAACGCGAGCTGCAACAGCGCAATGGCGATGCTCACGCCCTCATACGACTGCCCGCTGCTCGCCGCGACGGGATTCAGCAGCAGTCCGATGTCCCCGCGCACGCCCGCGCTGACGCCATAGAGCAGCGTACCCGCGACCGCGCAGAAAATGAGTAGTTTCTTTCCTGTCATAAGATCTCCTGCACGTGCTCCAAACGGTCAACGATGAAGTCCGGCTCGCCGCCTGCGGGAACGGGCTTCGGCTCCCGCCGATACCAGCACGTCTGCATGCCATAGCCTTTGCCACCTGCGATATCCGATGTCAGCGAGTCGCCGATGAGGATCGTCTCCTCGGGACGCAGGTCGGGGAATCCCGACGCGCGGAGCTTTGCAAAGCAGTGGTCGAAAAACGCAGGGTCGGGCTTCTGCGCGCCGACGGCCTCGGAGATGAAGCAGTGCGCGAACACGTCCTTCATACCGCCGACCTCCAGCCGGTGCACCTGCTGCTCGTACGGCCCGTTGCTTGCGGCGCAGAGCGTGTATTTGCCGTGCAGGTACGCCAGCAACTCCTTTGCGCCCGCCTCAGGGATCGCGCTCTCGTGCAGCGCATCGCGGAAATAGCGCTCGAACGCACGGCCGTCAAAGTCGATGCCCATCGCCGCGAACACGCGGTTCCAGCGGACGTCGATGAGCTCGGCAAACGTCCAGGGCGGTCGACGAGTGCTTTGTCGAGCGCGAACGGTGCGACGCCGCTGGAGAAATCCGTGGGACATACCACACGGACGCAACCGCCGCTTCATCTTTCCGATGCATTTCCATCATCCCTTCTTTCCATCAGCAAAACAGGATACGGATTCCCCTGCTCGTCGATGTCCGAACGACCGACGACCGCGAACCCCATATGCTCGTAAAACCCGCGCGCCTGTGGATTTTCTTCGTTGACCGTGACAGTGCTGATGCCATAGTGCTCGATGGCAAATGCCACCAACCGCTTGCCGAGCCCCTTCCCGCGCGCCTCCGGCGCGAGGAACAGCATTTTCAGATGATGATCCTCCACGCCGAGGAAAGCGATAGGTTGCCCGTCCGCTTCCGTCTCGATGACGAGATGCGCGACAGCTTCAATCGCCTGCGGCACGTACGGCTGGATCTTTGCAATATCGTCTGCTGGGAGGAACGTATGCGTTTCTCGCACGGAGCGTTCCCAAACATCGAGCAGTTGCTCGACGAGGAGCTGCGTCCGCTCTGTTTTTTTGATTTCTTTCATATTGTACCTCCTAGGGATTGACAACGGATGTGTCTTATATTATTATGTATCTGTAAAAGATACAGATTCAAAAAGGAGCAACACATGGATACAAAGTTTGCCGTGGCAGTCCACACCCTTTTGTTCATCAGCGAGTCGCCAGAGCCAAAGACGTCGGAGACGATTTCCCAGACACTGCACACGAATGCGAGCTATGTTCGGAAAATCTTGTCCGGACTCGTCAAGGCGGGGATGATCACGAGCGCCACGAAGTCGAAGGATTGCTGCCTGCTGAAACAGCCAGAGGAAATCCTGCTCAGCGATATCTACAATGCAGTAGAGCCCGGCGTGAGCAAGCTCACCATGAGCCTGTCGCAAAATCCGGATACGAACATCATCCTCTGCCGCTGCGAGCAACCCGTGATGGAAGACCTCTTCCGCGAAATGGAACGCTCCGTCGATGCCATCCTGCAACACAAAACGCTCCAAGATGTCATCGACGAAGTAAAACGTGTCGCAGCACAAGAATCGACGCTTTGAGAAATATATTTGAACGAAAAGGAGACGCGATCACCATGTCAAAGAGAATCATCGCTATCAGCGGCAGCCCGCGAAAAGGCAAGAACACGGAACAGCTGCTGCAAGAAGCCCTGCGCGGCGCGGCCGAAGCCGGCGCGGAGACGAAGCTCGTCCGGTTGTACGAACTGAAGTTCCACGGCTGCTACAGCTGCTTTGCCTGCAAGCGCCTCGGCAGTCCGGCATTCGGCCGCTGCGTCCACGGTGACGACCTGCAAACGGTTTTGAAGGAAATCCATGAGGAAGCCGACGGCCTGATCCTGGGCGCGCCCATCTATTGGGGGCATCCTTCGGCCGAGATGCAGGCATTCCAAGAACGGCTGCTCTTCCAATACTACGATTACTCGCCCGAGGGCGGGACGCTGCTGGACCGCATCCTCCCCGTCCTCTGCATCTACACGATGAATGCGACGGCCGAGCAGACGAAAACGTTCCATATGGACAACGGCTGGAACATGACGGCCGCAATGTTCCAGCGCTTCTTCGGTTCGTATCAAGAGCTGCGGAGCTATGACACGCTGCAATTCGACGATTACAGCAAATATGCGTCCAGCATGTTCGACGAAACACATAAAAAAGCCGTTCACGAGCAAGCATTCCCGAAGGATCTGGCCAAGGCGTATGAACTCGGCCGAAACCTGCTTGCAGAATAACTGCCGAGCACGCTCTCCTGTCATCATTCGATGTTCACATATCATGGCATTTCCAGTATAATAGGGGTAATAATTTTTTTCAACGACAGGAGATGTTTCCATGGAACTTTCTCTTTCCGGCTTGCTCGCGCACCTGCTGCCGCTCGGCTGTGTCGTGGCGGCTTCGTTTTTACAATCGCTCACGGGCTTCGGGCTTGCCATCGTGCTCGCACCGCTCTTGATGTTCTTTTATGACGCCAAAGAGGTCGTCTCGCTCGTGCTGCTCATCTGCGTCACGGGCAACCTCGTGCAGGGCGTGATGCATGTCCGCGATGCCGACAGGAAACTCGTGGCCTGCCTGTTCGCTGGCGTTATCCTCGGGCAGCCGCTGGGAGCCTGGATTTTCTTTACCCTCTCCAGTGACACGCTGAAATTCTGCATCAACGCCATGGTGCTCGCCTCGCTGCTGCTCACCGGCATCACGCACGCGCGTTTCCGCGAGACCAACGCCAACGCCGTCAAAACCGGTGTGCTCTCCGGCATCACCTCGGCTACGACCGGCATGGGCGGGCCGCCGTTTCTCCTGTACATGGCGCACACGCGCATCCCGCCCCAGACGCTGCGGGCGACGTGTTTCGCGTTTTTCTTCCTCTGCAATATCGCGTCGCTCGCCTCACACGCCATCGGCGGGATGCCCGTCACGTTCGTACTGACGGAGTACGTCTACCTGCTGCCCGGCCTCGCCGCCGGCATCCTGCTCGGCGACGCACTGTTCCCATACCTGCCGAAAACCTGGATCCGCAAATCCATCAACATCCTGCTGCTCGTGACCTCCCTCGTCGGCATGGGCGAAGTGCTGCTGAAGTAATCTGTCGGCTGTGCTGTTTCAGCGCTTTGGGGACTCATCTCAATAGTTGCCGAGCTACGACACACTACCATAAACAAAAGGACGGAACCACACCATCGCGATTCCGTCCTTTTTATCCAAAGTACCACGCCTCCTCATCTGCCCGATGCCAGCCGCCACAGGCTCGCGAGGGACAGTCCGAGGGAGACAGCGGGCTGCTCCAACGCTGTGAAGTAGTTGGACACGCAGATGTCGACCCATTTCACGAGGTACGAGAGCGCGAAAATGGACAGCGCCGTGAGCGTCAAATCCATAAGGGCCGTGTCGCCGGGCTTGATGAAAAACGTCAGCGCCCAGGGACCCGCGACCTGCAGCAGCGCGAGCGCTACTTTTCATGCAGTCTGATGTTCTTTGGCAATAAATGTTTCCGTATCCTCGATAACATCGGCGAGTGTCAGGCGCGACATCTGCTGTTCCATGGCGCTCTGCACCTCTGCCAGCCGCCCATCCATGACGTGATGGATGTTACGGCCAACGGGGCAGGCGGCATTCGGGTTCTCGTGAAAATGGAAGAGCTGCCCGTCAGCCACGGGATCGACGGCCTGGTACACATCGAGCAGCGTGATATCCTTCGCCGCGCGCGCCAGCTTCACACCGCCGTTGCCACCGCGCTGCACGATAATGAGGCCGGCCTTTTTCAGCTGACGGAAAAGGTTGCGCACGACAACGGGATTGACGCCGACACTGCCAGCGATGGTCTCGCTGTTGAGCTGCATCTGCCCGGCCAGCACCTCAACACACGTCAGGACATGAACCGCCATCGTAAAACGGCTGGAAATCTGCATAGTGAAGCCATCTCCTTGATTGTATTTGTAAATATTACAGACACTATAACACAAGCATATTGTAATGTCAATGATTACAAATTCATCATTCGATTTATGACGCCAAAGAAGTTGTCTTGCTCGTGCTGCTCATCTGCGTCACGGGCATTCATCCTGCTTGCGGCAAAACATCCACCACGCGGGTCTTGCACCAGAATGCACAGAGCAGAAGCAATGCACCGACGACGAAAAACATGTGCGCGAAGCCGATCCAAGCCGTCAGCTGGCCGCCAATGAAAGCCCCCGTAAACATGCCGATAAACTGCGCCGACTGGTTGAAACCGTAGATACGGCCGAGGCAGGACGAGGGTGTCATCTTACGGATGGTATCATTCGTGGCCGGGATGAGGCCCGCCATCGCGATACCGTGGATAAAGCGCAGGACGCCGAGCTGCAGCGGTGTCGTCACCAGCCCTTGCGGAAAGGAAACCATCCCCGCCAGCGTCAGCGAGCCCAGCAGCACCCGATGGGCACCGATCGTATCCGACATATGCCCGAGGCGCGAGGCAAACAGCATGCTCGCAAGACCCGAGCAGGAGAACACAAAGCCCGACACCACAGCGAGATGCTCCGTATCGGGCGCAATCTCCGCGACGTACACGGTGAGCATCGGCTGCACGCAGGTGATGGAAAAATGCATAAGGAACGTCGTGAGAAACACCGCAAGCGTAGCCGTCCGGTACGGCAGCCCCGCAAACGTCTCCCGCGTACTCATGGCCACGGTCGCAGCCGGAGCAGGCCGCCGCGTCTCGTGCAGGAACGTCAGTGCCAGGCAGCCGAGCAGGCAGAGCGAGCCGATGAGGAAAAAGCTATGCCGATAGCCGATGACCTCCGAAAGCCCGCCGCCAAAGACCGGCCCGAGCAGACCGCCTGTCACCTGTGAAGCGAAGAACATGCTCATCGCCCATCCGGACTTGTCGCGCGGTGTCTCGGCCGCGATGAGCGGCACGACCGCCGCCTGAAAACCGCTCATCGCGCCCTGCAGCAGGCGCAGTCCCGCGAGCTGCCAGACGCTCTGCGCAAAGCCGAGCGCAATCATGATAAGCCCCAGCCAGCCCGAGGCGCGCAAAATCATCGGTTTCCGCCCATATTTATCGGCGAGCCGTCCCCATATCGGCGAAAAAATCGCCAGCGAAACAAAATTACAGCCGAACACGATACCCGACCAGCGCGCCACATCCTCTGGCGCCTCGACGCCGAGCTCCTGAATATACAGCGGCAGGATCGGTGCCATCTGACTCATGCCCACCGACACAATAAAGGATGCCATACAACAGATAAAAAGGTTGCGTTGCCACATAGCCATGGAAAATTTCACCTCTTTCTCTCATTCGCCATTTTTCCCGCCGTTCCTCCCCCTGAAGGAGTGATAAAATATCTCCCACTGCTGTAGAAAAAACGACTCCGGACAAAATGCCCGAAGTCGTTTTTTTCGTCATGCGTCAGCTTTATCTAAGGGGGATTACGCACGGACGAGGGAGATGCGCTGCTGGATGTGGTTGCCTTTCTCGATCTCGTCGACGAAACCGATGGCGTAGTCGGCGTAGCTGATGATGCTCTCACCCTTGCTGTTCAGCGTGAGCTCCTCACCGCCGAGGATGTATTTACCCGTGCGCTCGCCTTCGGCCTGGAAATCACCGGCCGGGCTCACGTACGTCCAACGCACATCCTTGCGCTCGCGCAGCTCAGCGAGCTGCTTGACCTGGGCACCGGCGAGCAGCTTAAACTCCTCGGGGAAATCTGGCGTGTCGATAACCTGCACCGTGTGCTCCGGGTTCACATAGAGCGAGCCGGCGCCGCCGACGATGACGAGACGCGTATCACTGCCTGCGAGGATGTCGCAGAGATGGGCGAGCGTCGTGGAGTGCTGCGGCAGCAGTTCCGGCTTCCAGGCGCCAAACGCATCGACGACCACATCGAAACCCTTGAGATCCTCGCTCGTGAGATCGAAGATATCCTTGACGACGAATTGCTTCGCGTCCGTCTTGTTCTCCCCACGGACGAACGCCGTGACATCCAAACCGCGCCCGAGTGCCTCCGTGATGACTTTGCGTGCGACACGACCATTAGCGGCTACAACTGCGATTTTCATGATGCATTTCTCCTTTGCTTGTTGAAACATGATATGGTTGATTTGATGTATCAATCTTGATTACATGTATAGAATAGCATGTATTTGAAGTAGTGTCAATACATACATCAAAACTTTTTGTAAATTTTATTGATACGCCACATTGTCAAACACGCAACGCAAAAGCCCGACTGCCGCCGCACAGGCAACAATCGGGCTTAACGCAGTTTATATAAAGGAACCCGCTTCCGAATCCGGCATCGATCAGGCGCTCGGTGCTTGACGCAAAACAAACCACTTTGAATCAAAAAATACCCTCGTCCCGATGATTCTACCATATCGAACAAGGGTTTGAAAATTTTCTTTCCTCAATAAAATCCGACATCCATTCCGTCAATTTCTCAAACGGCAGATCATGGTCGTGGACATTTCTGATGTTTCACTCTCTTAGGATCTGATCTATACTCTCGCGCCCGAGCAACAAGATGCCTTCCTTCGTTGCTTGCTGCACGAGCTCCTCGCTAAATCCCCAAAAGGAGCACAAGGCATAGTGCAGGCGGCCTGGATATTTTTCCAGCGGGAATTTTCCGCGCATGCGGTGGAGTACGGAGAGGCCGACCCCCTCCTTCCGATATTTGCACTCACAGAGCAAGTAGTCCTCCGCCTTGGCATCCGCGGCGACGATGTCGATTTCCTCGGCTACCGTCCGTTTCTTGCTGCCATCGGTATGCGTGACTTTGTCCCACCAGCGTCCGGCTTTCGTGAAATGGAACGGTAACGCGTCCTGCCGGTTCAGGCAGCGCAAAGCTTCCAGAGCGACTCGCTCGAAGGTCTGTGAAACAAATTCTTGCAAGCCGGGCGCAATCTGATAGCGATAAAGCCCTTCCCCATTTCCAACTGCGATGTCCGAGGCGTTGCCATAGCAGAACGCGTACCAGAAACGGAAGAAATCATCAGCGATCCGGTAAAGTCCCCTGCCACGCGCCGTGCGTTCCCTCGGCAGCGCCAATACGGAAAACTCCCGCGTAACCAAACCGAGCTCGATGAGGTTGCGCAGGTACGCGTTGATCTTCGCGCTGTTCAGCTGCGTGCGTTCGTGGATGGCATTCAGCGTCGTGCAGCCTTGGGCGATGGCCTCGATGATGACGTTGTAGACCGCCGTCTCCCGGAGTTCCTGATGCAGCAGGAACTCGACCTCACTGGCCAGGATGCTGCCGCGTTTCAAAATCTGCGCTTCAACATTTTTTTCGATTGTCGCATCGTCATCGAATTGCTGCAAATAATGCGGAATGCCACCGAGGATGGCATAATACGTCAGCTGCGTCTCCAACGAGCTGTGTGGGAAAAATCCGCGCGTCTCTCGGAACGAAAGCGGCTGCAAGCGATAAATTCCCGTGGCGCGACCATACAAAGGATTCTTCTCTCCAAGCAGTTCTCGCTCGATGAAGCTGATGGAACTGCCACAGAGGATCAGCATGACGTTCTCTCGCTGCAGCACATCGTCCCAGAGATTTTGCAGTCGTCTCGCTGTTGAGCTGCATCTGCCCGTCCAGCACATGGACGCACGTCAGTACATGGACGGCGATGGTAAAGCGGCTGGATATCTGCATGATGATCGACCTCCCTTTGCTGTATCTATGAAAATTACATATAATATAGCACGAGACAACCGTAATGTCAATCATTACTTCTGTTTTCTAAAGTCCGCTGCACTTCGACGTGATTCTATTTCCGCAGAAGAATTTCTTGGTCGTTTACAACCGTCATCCCCTGCTTCCCGCTTTTCGCGAGTTGTGCCATCGCACAAGCAACGTCCATCAGTTGATAGTCATGGTCGACACGCCATTGCTGCGCCTTGCCTCCCGCCTGCTTCTTCGACGTGCCGAGGCTGGAGAACAGGACATCGCCCTGCACGAGCTCCCTCCACGCCTCAGGCTGCTCAAAACTTCATCCGCCACCTGAGCCGCGTCGATGCGCACGGTATGCTCACATTCGCGCCGCATCTCTGAACCATCCTAATACGGGCATCCTTTCCGGGGCATGCGATGATTCTCGCAAGCGAATATTAGTAAATGTAGAAAATCTGCTTTTCCAGGAATTCTGCCAATCGATCCATTAGATCATCCATCAGGAACGCCGTCTGCCATGGCGGCATCCCATACCGTGTCCCATCCCATGACTGCCGCAGCCAGTTCCATGAACCGCCTGCCCGCGATGACAGCTGGCATCCTCCAGCTGACTCTGGAGCGCCCCCGCCACGAGCTCAGCGGCAGCCCGGTCACAGATGCCTTTGACGCCGGCGTAAAGAGCGATGCCGGACGTTTGGAGCATGTCGCGAGCAGTAGCTCCGATGCCGCCGCAAATGACGGCATCCACATCCAGCGCTGTCAGGAAATCTACGATCGCACGATGGCCCTGTTCTTGCGTACTGACAATCTCACTAGCTGTGATGGTATTTTTTTCCACCGTATAAAGCTTGAACGCCTCACTCTTGCCGAAGTGCTGATCGATGACATCGTCCGCATAGGGAACGGCGATCTTCATCCTAGCCCCTTTTCCCTGCAGCTGCCTGCGCCGTGCCCAGCGCGGACAGCCCCAGCGATGCCGATCTGGACGCTCTGCATCCATCGCGCAAAGTTCATAGTTCCCGCCTGTGACCTGCAAAGGGCGTCCATACACCAGCGCTGCTGCCAGTTTTTTCCGCGCCTCGCTGTAGATCGCCTGCGCGGTCGTGCGCGCCACTTCCATGCTGGCTGCGCATTCTGCTTGCGAGCAGCCCTCCAGATCAATCAAGCGGATGGCCTCATACTCCTCTGCCGACAGCACCATCAATTCCTCTGTCCGAGCCTCTGACGCCGCGACCGGCCCATAGCACTCCCATTCTGGCAACTGATAGACCTTGCGCTCCTTTACCGGTCTTGCCATCTCCCCACCTCCTGCAAAAATCGGATACTTCCCATCGGATGGTACAGATTTCAGCGACCACCCCGGCCCATGCCGCGGCCTTTGCCCTGGCCCATGCCGTGACCGCCTTGGCCATGGCCATGCATCCCGCAGCCTTCCCCGTGATGTTCCTGGCCATGATGACCGCAGCCCTCGCCATGATGCCCATGCCCATGATGGTCACACGTTGCTGCGGACTGGCTGACCAGTTTGTCGGCCACCAGATCTGCTGCCGCCTCATCACAGGATCCTTCGACACCTGCATACAGGCGGATGCCGGCCTGCTGCAACACATCCTGCGCCCCGGCGCCGATACCGCCGCAGATCACGGCATCCGCGCCCTGCGCCTTCAAGAACTCCCCGAGCGCGCCATGCCCCTGTCCGTTCGTGCTGACGACTTCGCTCGCCGTGATGACGCCATCCTCCACCGTATAGATTTTGAACGCCTCGCTCTTGCCAAAATGCTGGAAAACCTGGCCGTCTGCATACGTGACTGCAATCTTCATGATTTCTTCCGTCCTTTCTGAGGAAATCCTCGTTCCGTTTGCGGACAGACGCAACGCTATGGCATCTGTCCGCAGTGGAGCCTCTCAACTGCCGAATCATATTATCGGCTTTTGTCAATAATTATTATATCTATTTTATCGACATAAGTCAATAACAAAAATAGCCTAGCTGCGTCGCTGCAAGCACCGGCGAGGATGCGGCGACTACGAATGCCAGCGCCGCCAACCACGTGCAGATGCGCCGCTTTGTTCCATGTTTCACTCGTTCTTCCATGATGCGTTCCCTCAAAAATTCTTGCAAGCCGGGCGCAATCTGAATATGATTTGACTATTTCTTTATGTAGCATACTCATAAGGCGCAACAATCAAGGAGCTGTCACTTTCAAACCATCTGCCAACAGGTACATGGCCAGTTGGTTCAGGCTTGCCCCTTCCGCCTGCGCGCGCATAGCCAAACGTTTATGCAGGCTCCGAGGGATGCGCAGGTTGAACTTGCCGCTGAAATCTTCGTCCTGCGGTGGCTGTATGTGATACCATAAATATGGACAGAAAAATCGTCTAAATTCCCCATTATGAGCTGGGGAATTTCCCCATAAAAATCAGGACACCTTGAAACGCTCCACTAACCTATGTATCCTTTATTTTGTACCACCAGAATAAAGGAGGAAAGGAAATGCTCAAAATGTCCCAAATCAATTCTATCAGAGATTTGAGCAAAAGTGGATACCGGATTGCAGATATTGCTAAGAAATTAGGCATCGACCGCAAGACGGTTCGCAAATATCTTGAGGAGGACGATTTTTCGCCCCAGCCGCCAGTCCAGGCCGCACAGCCGTCGAAGCTGGATCCGTACAAGCCCATGATTCGTCAGTGGCTGCACAAGGACCAGTACCACTGGCACAAGCAGCACCATACGGCCAAGCGTATATTTGATGAGCTGAAGGAAAAGACGGATTTCGACGGATCCTACTCAATCGTCCAGCGCTATGTCAAGAGCATCCGGCATGAGACCATACAGAAGGCCTCACAGGAGCTGGTCTGGGAGCCAGGCTCGGCACAGGTGGATTTCGGCGAGGCTGAATTCGTGGTACAAGGCAAGCCCTGTCGCCGGAAGTATCTGGTCGTCTCGTTTCCTTACAGCAACGATGGCTTCGCGCAGGTCTTCGGCGGCGAGACCGCCGAGTGCGTCTGTCAGGGCCTGAAGAACATTTTCAAGTACATTGGTGGCGTGCCTCGCTTGCTGGTCTTTGACAACGCCACGGGCGTTGGCCGGCGCATTGGTGACCGCATCCATGAGACGGAGCTGTTCCGCCCTATCACTATGGCGGCAATATCCGCACGTATTTCGTACGCATCTACCAGCTGCGTTACCTGCAAGGCATGCTGGCCGGCCTGAAAACACAAACAGGACGCATCGGCTTCATCAGCTACGACCGCCTGCCGGACAACGTACAGGAGCTCGATGCGTTCGCGCTCGGCGTGCGACGCACGAATCCGCATGCCCGCGTGCTCGCCACCTTCCAGCCAGGTCTGACGGCGCCGGATGCGGATGCCATCGCCGCCACAGAGCGCATGATACGCGAGGCGCATGTCGACGTCATGGCCGCGCACCGCTCGAATGATGCTGTGCCCGCCTATGCCATCGCGCACGGCGTCTACACACTCGCCAACTACGGCGATTTACCGGACAGTCCTCTGCTCCTCGCGCGGCAAAATGTTGATTGGCAGCTGACATGGGCCGAACTCCTCAAGGACGACGTGCGCAAGTCAAACCCCCAGGCTTTTTACTGGTTCGATTACAACGAGGCCGACATGTCATTTACGGTTGTTTCGCCAGACGTCACCGCAGACGAGCGGGCACTCATCGCCCAGGCAGAGGAAGAACTGCGGCAGGGCTTCGAGCCCTTTTCCGGCGACATCCGGGACAACGAGGGTGTTGTGCGCTGCCGCGCGGGTGAATATATCAGCGATGAGACGCTGCGCGAAAGCATCGACTGGCTCGTCGAGGGGGTGAGCGTCTATGAATAAGTACCTGAACCGCCTGATCGAAAAATATTGCACCTGCTCAGAGCAACGCCACGTACTCACGCTGCTGTTCATCACCCTCGTCCTCACCTGCGGCATTGGCTATAGCATCCAGTACCGGCTCGGGAACATGCTGCATGCCTACATGGAAGACCAGATTGTGCAGAGCATCACCATGATGTCCCAAATGGACAACGACATCATCAATAACCGTCTCTCCTGGCTCGAGGATTGTAGTTCTGCACTCGATGAAACTCCGGAAGATATGGATTTCACCATCAATTTGATGCAGCAGGGCCTCGACGGTGAGATCGGCATCCTGCGTTTTGATGGCACGCGCCTGCGCGGCCCTGCCGACAGTATCGTCACGTTTGACGAATTCCCAGAGCTCAGGCGCATCGAACGCGGACGGGCGATGCTCATCGTCAACGATGCAGGCACGGCCTATTTGATTGCGGCGCCGCTGCATGGCAAAGCGACGGGCAATGTCAACGCCATCCTTTATTGCAAGGCCACGCCGGACAGCGTGGTCTCTGAACTGTTAAATGCCCACCACATCAACGGCTCGACCTTCTGGTTAGTCAGCCACAAACTCAACGCCATCAGCCGCCCGAGTCACCCCGCGAGTGAGGAAAGTCAACAGCATTTCGTAGAGCTCATGGCCAGCGACCGCCTCGCCACGATGCTGCCGGAACTGGAGCGTCATGCCGTCGTCGTACAGGCGGCAAACGATACGCACTCGGGCAGCAATTTCGTCACGCTCGCGGAAATTCGCCCCGACCTCTATCTCGTCGGCTATATCCAGGGCGATGAGTTCGTCAATCCTGTCAAGGACATCGCCAATTTTCAGCGCTATGGCTATGTGCTGTTTGTTTCCTTCGTCGTGCTCATGCTGCTCTATATCTTCGTGCTGGAGACACGGCTGCTGCTGCGCGGTCAGGCGGAAACCGAGGCGGCGCTGGCAGCCACCAAAGAGGCCAAAGCGCGCGTAGAGGCAGAGAAAGCCCGTGCCGAGGCAGCCAAGGCGCACGCTGAAACCTGCCAGGCGCAGGCCGAGCACGCGAATCAGGCAAAAAGCCTGTTCCTCTCCAATATGTCACACGAAATCCGCACGCCTATCAACGCCATCATCGGCATGGACGAGATGATTTTGCGCGAAAGCAAGGAACCTGCCATCGAGGGCTACGCCTCCGATCTGCGCGGCTCGGCCCTGCACCTCCTCGGCCTCGTCAACGATATCCTCGACTTCTCGAAAATCGAGGCAGGCAAAATGGAGCTCGTGCCCGTTGATTACGGCCTGAGTTCCCTGCTCAACGACCCCGTGAACATGACGGAAATCCGCGCGAAAAACAAAAATCTGCAATTCATCGTACAGGCTGACCCGCAGCTGCCCAGTGTGCTGCACGGCGACGAGGTACGGCTGAAACAGGTCGCGATGAATATCCTCACCAATGCCGTGAAATACACGCCGCAGGGCAGCGTGACGCTTGCCGTCACGTTCGAAAAAATGGACGAAAAGCGCATCCGCCTGCGCTTCAGTGTCAAGGATACGGGCATCGGCATCAAGCCCGAAGACCTGCCGAAACTCGGCCAGGCCTTCCAGCGCATCGAGGAGGAACGCAACGCCACCATCGAGGGCACGGGCCTCGGCATGAACATCACGCAGCGCCTGCTGCAGCTCATGCACAGCCAGATGGAGATTGCGAGCACCTACGGCGAGGGCTCGACGTTCGCCTTTGCCGTGGAGCATACCGTCGTCGACTGGCAGCCGCTCGGCGACTTCGAGAGCCAGGTGCGCCGCGCCGCAAAAAAACCGGACTGGGAAGCCCTGCAAAAACTGCTGACCACGCAAGAGTAAAAATCCGTACAAACCGTAAACACACAAACAGCCCTCACGGCAAGAGCACTGATGCTCATCCGTGAGGGCTGTTTTATGGTTATTGCAGCATCTCGCGCAATTTGTCCATCTGCTCTCCGTAGGACTTATCGGCCTCCCCGATGTGACCGAGCAGCTCCGCCGTGCTCGGGTACTCTACGGGTACGTACTCGATTTCCTTGTATTTATTCAGGGAGAGGTCATAACCGTTGTCGCGGATTTCCTGCACGGGGACGCAAAAACTCTGCGCCGTGCGCGGGCGCGCGGCCTCGGCGTCGAGGTGCTGAAAGCGCGCGATGATGTCAGGGATATCGCTCGCGTCGAGCGGCTGGCGTTTATCATCGAGGCTGTAGCCATCGGCATGCATATCGTAGAACCAGACACTGTCCGTCGTGCCCTCACCGGCGCGGCCGATTTTCGTAAAGAGCAGGATAGCCGTGCTCACGCCCGCGTAGGGCTTGAATACGCCGCTCGGCATGGAGATGACGGCCGTGAGTTTGTTCTCGTCGACAAGCACGCGGCGGATTTCGCGATGCGCTTTCGACGAACCGAACAGCACGCCGTCCGGCACGATGACCGCCGCACGGCCGCCGATTTTTAGAATGCGCAAGAATAATGCGAGGAACAGCAGCTCCGTCTTTTTCGTCTTCGTGACGGCGAGCAGCGAGTCCGCCACAGCCGCTGCGTCGAGCGAGCCCTTGAACGGCGGATTAGCGAGCACGAGCGTGTAGAGGCCCGCGTCCTCATTCTTCGCCGAGAGGCTGTCTTTATAGGCGATATCCGGGTTCTCCACGCCGTGCAGCAGCATGTTCATCGCGCCGATGCGCAGCATCGTGCGGTCCATATCATAGCCGTGAAACATCGCCGTGTGGAAATGCTGTGCAAACGCCCGGTCGCTGCTGAGCTCGTTGCCATAGTGGCGGCGCAGATAACTCTGCGCGCTCACGAGGAAGCCCGCGCTGCCCATCGCCGGGTCGACGATACTGTCCGCAGGGCGCGGTGCCACAAGCTCCACCATCATGTCGATGATGTGGCGCGGCGTGCGGAACTGGCCGTTCGTGCCCGCCGTAGCAATTTTTGCGAGCAGGTACTCGTAGAGGTCGCCCTTGCTGTCCTCTCCCGCGAGGTCGAGGCCGCTGATGCCGTCGATGATTTTCACCAGCATGGCCGGCGTGGGGATTTTAAACACCGCATCACCCATGTATTTCGCGTAGGCCGAGTCGCCGTCAGGATGCAGCCCCTTGATAAAAGGGAACACACCCTGCCCCACGATATCGTAGATGGCCTCCGGCGAGCCCAGCTCGCGGAAATGGCTCCAGCGGTAGTCATCATGTCCCGCAAAGATACCCTCATACGGCAGGCCGAACATGACCGCGTTCGACTCCTTCGCCGTCTCCACGTCGTCGAGCTGCTTGATAAAGAGCAAATACGTGAACTGCTCGATGACCTCCAGTGGATTCGTAATCCCGCCCGTCCAAAAGACCTCCCAGATGCGGTCCACCTTATTACGTTCCTCACCCTGCAGCATACCTGCCCGCCTTTCTTCTACAATCTATTTTTTAGGAAAACACTATTTCTCGATCACGCCACGCCGGTGTTGGCGGAGATGGCTTTGACGCGGGCCAGGATGGCCTGCCAATCAGGGACGTTGCCCTGGAACAGTTTCTGGATCTGCGTGCCGCGGAACGGCTCCTGCTGGATGCTCGCCGGCGTGATATCGACGAAACCGTTCTTCACGATATAACGGATGATTTTCTCGACGAAATCCAGCTGGTCGCGCGTGAGGCGGTTCGTCCGCAAAAAGTCGCGGAAAGCCTCACGCACGGCATCCTCATCCATGCCCGTAATCTCGCGCACGAGGCGACCGAGCGGCTCCTTTTGATACACGCGCTCATATTCCTCCCGCGTGCCGAGCTCCTGCCAGAAAATGCGCTCGAGCTCATCCATGTCCATGGCCGTCAGCGGCTCATTGTGGCGCAGTTTGTACACGGGCAGCTCATCGAGGTGGTCGCGCAGATAGAACTCCACCTTTTGCCGGTAGTTCTCCGAGGGCTGCGGCGGCGCGATTTTCTGCCCCCGCCCCGCCTGCAGTGTGTCCGCGAAATCCGACACGACGTAGAAATGCTGTGGCGGCTCGATGAGCGCGACGAGTGCGCGCACCTCGCGGCGCAGACCCTCTATCTCGGCCGCGCGGATGGTCGCCCAGGTATCCGGCCGCCGCAGGCGCTCGATGGCCGCGCGGTGGGCCTGCACCTGCGGGATGGCCTGCAGATGCTCCGCCGCCAGCAGGTTCGCCGTCTCCTGCACGGCAGCAATCTGCCGCGTGATGGCATCCGGCTGCCCCTCCAGCGTGCCGCAGAGGATAGTCAGCATCAGCTGGTCAAAACGCCGCACGGTCTCGACCTCCTGCGCGTCGCGCACGAGCGGCGCGATATGGCGCTGCAACTCCGCGAGCGCGAGGTCACTGAGCGCATGGAACGCATAGGGCTGGCGGTATTTCTCCACGGCGCGCCGGTGCTGGCGCACGACGAAGCTCGCGGGGTCCAGCGCCGTCACGGCCGCCTGCAACTCCTGCACGAGCTCTGCATGCAGCTGCTTTTCCTCGTCCGTCGTCGCGCCCTGCAGGCATTTCGCCGCCCGCGCCCGCAGCAGGAACACGCGCGCCGAGAGTGGCAGGGGCAGCGCCGCCGTGGGCTGCCGCCGTCCCGCCTCGGCAAAGTAAGCGAAATTCTCCGCATAATCAAAGATGAGGAAATACTCCTTGTCCCGCCCCGGGCCAAACAAGTTCGGGCAGAGCCGCGTGCCGCGGCCAATCATCTGCCAGAATTTGCTGTAGGAGTGTACTTTCTTGAAAAAGACGAGGTTCACGATGGCGGGCACATCGACGCCCGTGTCCAGTTTGTCCACGGACACGGCAATCTGCGGCCGCCCGTCCGCCTGACGGAAATGGTCGATGATATCATCGGCATAGTCGATGCTGTAGTCCACCTGCTGGATGAAGTCCTCGCCGAGCTCGGGGTACATGCGGTGGAAGCAGTCCACGATGCAGCGCGCATGACGCGTATTCGTAGCGAAAATAATCGTCTTGCCGATTTTATCGCCGCCCTCGATATGGATACCCTCGTCCATGAGCCGCGCGAGTACGAGCTCGATGGTGCTTTTGTTGAACAGCCAGCGGTTGAACGCGGGCGGCTCGACATCGTAGGCGCCCGCCTCCGCCGCCTCGCGCACGCCACCGAACAGGCTCTCCATCTGCGCCTTTTCCGCCTCGCTGCGGTCGCGGTAGTGCAGGCCCTGCTGCAGGAGGTGCGTCGTATAGGCGCGCAGCTCGTAGTCGACAAGGTAGCCCTCGGCCACGGCCGTGCCATAGTCATAGTCGTACGTCGGCACGCCCGCCTCGAGGCCGAACACGCGGTACGTGTCGCGTCCCACCTCCGCCTTGGGCGTTGCCGTGAGGCCGAGCAGCAGCGCATCGAAATAATCAAAGATGGCCTGATATTTCTGGTAAATGCTGCGGTGCGACTCGTCGATCACGATGAGGTCGAAATGCCCTGGCGAGAACACGCGGCGCCCGTCCGCCGTGCGCCGGTGATCGATGGCGTTGAGCATGGTCGGATACGTCGAGAACACGATGCGGCTCGTCGCGGGATCCTCCGTGTTCTCCAGCAGGTTGCACAGCGTGAGCCGATGCTTGAAAAACTCCGTAAAGCTCGTCTTCGCCTGCTTCACGAGCGCCGTGCGATCGGCGAGAAAGAGAATATGCTTTGCCCAGTTATAGCGCGTCAGCACGTCCACGATGCTGATGGCCACGCGCGTCTTGCCCGTGCCCGTGGCCTGCACGAGCAGCATGCGCCGCTGGTGCCGCTCCGCCGCCTGACAAAAAGCCAGCACGGCCGCCCGCTGATAGGGCCGCCCCGCGATGCGGTCATCGAGCGCCGGCGCCGCGATGCTCTGCCGTGCCGTGGCCTGACCGGGACGCCGCGCCATGCGCCGCAGGAGATCCGCCTGCGAGAAAAAGCCGCCGACACGCCGCCGTGGCTCGCCCGCCGCCTCATCGAGGAAATACACCTCGTAGCCGTTCGTGAGGAAGATAAAGGGGCGCCGCCCATACTGCTGTTCCAGCGCCGCGGCGTAAAGCGCGGCCTGATGCGCGCCCTGCGTCGCGTCATGGGAGGACCGCTTCGCCTCCACGACGGCCAGCGGCCGCTCATCCGGCCCGTAGAGCACGTAGTCCACGTAGCCGAGCCCATCCGTACGCCCTGCCTCGGGCGGCATCCCCGAGACCTCGACCTCCGTACGGCAGTCGCCGCCCAGCGTCCAGCCCGCCTCCGCGAGGTCGAGGTCGATAAAGCGCTCGCGTGTCTCCCGCTCCGTCGCCGCATCCACGGCGAACGTACGCGTGCGCTGGTTAGCCTGCCGCAGCGCCTCCATCTCACGCCGCAGCGCATCATTTTCCCGCTGTGCCTCATCGAGTGCCGCATCCCGCGCCGCGATTTCTTCGTCCTTTGCCGCGAGCGCTGCCTCCTGGCGGGCAATCTCCTCCTTTTTACGTTTGAGCTCCGCCGCTGTCAGCTGGTCTGCGCCCGTCTGCGGCACGAGCGCCTCGTCGAACTGCCGCTCCTCATACTCCGTGGCATAGCAGCACGCCACCCACTCGAGGAAGGAAAACAGCCCCTTCAGCGACAGCACGACCTGCCCTCGGCTCACGGGATCCGTGCGGTGCACAGCGAAATTTCCCATGCGGATGACGTATTTCAGCAAAGGGAACAACTCAGTGGGTATAAGCTCCTGAAAGGCGGGCTCGTAGATGAGCGCCGAAATCTGCGGACGGTACGGCAGCGAGAGCGCATCATCGTGGCGGTACACCCAGGTCACCGCCGTCTCCAACGCTTTGCGCGCATAGATCGCCGCCATCTCCGGCGCAAACGCCATCGCCGCCTCCGCCTGCACCGCGATCGGCGCAAACTCCCGAAAAAGCGGCTCCGCCTGCAAAAAGTCAAAATTCGACGCCATCGCGAGCCCACCTTCCTCAAATTATCGAATCACCCAAAAAAATCCTGCATCAGCTTCGCGCGCAGTGTCGTGAGCCCCGCCAGCTGCGCCTGCACCGCCGCCTTGCTCGCGGCCACTTGATGGACGAAGGCGGCGAATTGGTTTTGCAATGGTAGTGGTGGAACTACTACCTCAATATTCTCCAACTGGCGTCTAGTAAGCGCCTGCCTAGTCGCACCGCCTGCTTCTGCCATACGCAGTAATGTTTCCTTTATTGCCTGAGAAATCAAAAATTGATTCAAATAAATTGCATTCAGCTTTTCAATATTACAGCGAATAATAGCCACATGCTGATTTACGCGTGCAGGCAAAACATCAACCGGAACAATAGCACATCTTGCTACTGACGCGCCAGTAATATTGAACAGTACATCCTCCGACTGTACTACAACATTCGACAAGGCCTCCGCTTGCTCCGCGTCAATATGGGCTAAATCCTTATAAGCGAAATCGTTATCGTATATGTTCATGCTGCGAATCAGAGAGATCCCCTCATCATGATATGCCTTCTGGCCGCCCGTTGGTGTAGCCCCAGAACCAATCTTAGTGGTAACATCCTTGAGTCGCTTTATCTCCCATTTGCGTGGATTTAAAAGCGGATCCCCGAACATCTCCACAAACCGTGCTTTGACCAGTTCATCGAGCAGCACCAGCACACGCTGACGATTTGAGAGGCCTGCTTGTACTCCATCCAGGATGGTAGCCATCTCCTGCTGACATTGCAACGAAACCTCAGGAAATACAACCTGATTCAGACGTTTGGCCGAAAGATGCTTAACCGTAACAAATGACGTTTGCCGTTCAATACGCTTCAAGGCACCACGCATGAAATACAATAGAAACTGTCCATCCACATCACTGTGCGGCAGCAATTTGCACACCCGTTGATTGAGCGCAGCCTCTCCGCCATGCCAGCGTGCGATATTGAACTCTCCATCCATACCGACCAAAATATCCCCATCCTGCACCCGATAAGCATCTGCATACGGCTCGCACGTATAGGTCTCGGAGAATCCTCTTACCACGTCGCGGATACGCACCAATGGTACACTATCCGACCGAGGTTGATTTATAAATTGATTAGCATCAAATGCATATCCATATTGAATATTGCAAACATCCGTTAAATGCCGCATTCGATCTCCTTCATAAATCCGCATCCATTGACAGACACCAGACTCGCCCCATACAAGAGCGGTTCTCGCCCCCGCCTGTCTATGTCAAGAAACTTCTATCCATATTTTAGCATAGATGCGCACGGGAAAAAAGCGCAAAAATCCGCCTCTGGTGTGAGCGAATCACGGAATTGCAACGTGTTCTACCGTATAATAGATCCTGAAAGAAGCACAGAGAACGAACAGGAGGGTTTTCTCATGGCGATTACGATTACGAGTGAAAATTTCGCGACGGAGACGGCGCAGGGCACGGTGTTGCTGGATTTTTGGGCTCCCTGGTGCGGGCCTTGCCGCATGCTTTCCCCGATTCTCGATGAGGTGGCCGCTGCGCATCCGGAGATCAAGCTCGGCAAGATCAATGTCGATGAACAGCCGGCGCTCGCAAACCAGTTTTCCGTGGCGAGCATCCCGACCCTCGTGGTCTATAAAGACGGCAAGCCGGTCAATCAGTCCATCGGCCTGATCCCGAAGGAGAAAGTCGAAGAACTCCTCGGCTGATTCTGGCTCAGAACATCCCGTACAAGAAAAGGCGCTGCTGCATGAAATCGTGCAACAGCGCCTTTTTCCTATGCTTTTTTAGAGTGCGCCGCCGAAGAACGTCGTGGCGACGAGGTAGGAGACCGCTCCCATGATCGCCGTGCAGGGGATGGTCATGACCCAGGCGACGACCATCGAGCGCGCGACATCCCAGTGGACGGCCTTGACGCGCTGGGCAGAGCCGACGCCCATGATGGAGCCGGAGACGACGTGCGTCGTGGAGACTGGCAGGTGCAGGAGCGTCGCCGTGAGGATGACGACGGCCGAGTTCAGGTCGGCCGCGAATCCATGAATCGGGTGCATCTTGAAAATCTTGCCGCCGACGGTGCGGATGATTTTCCAGCCGCCGACGCTCGTGCCGAGTGCCATCGCCGCCGCGCAGAGCAGCAGGACAGGCGGTAAAAGTCTTCCCGGTCGATCGGCGTGATGAAGACGACGGCGAGCTTGCGGATGACCTCCATGTTGGTCTTGTCCGCCTGCTCCTGCAACTTTGCAAAATCCTTCAGATGCGTTTTCAGGTCGCCCGGATTCTTCATCGCAGTCTCGGCGATCACGGCCTCCTGGTGGAAAACCTCCGCATTGCTCATGAGGTAATCGAAAAACTCCTCATGTTTGTTGCTGATGCTGAACATAAAAAATGCCTCCATATCCTTGTCTGTCTGCTTTTTCAAGCTTAAGTATACATGGATACAGAGGTCCTTTTGTAACCTTTTTGTTAAGTTTTTGTAAACTTATCGTCGCGCCAACAGCACGACCGTGAGGAGGATGCACGCGCTACCGAGGACGTCCAGCAGCGTGATGGGCTGGCCGAGCAGGAGGATGGAGAGGACGATGGCCGTGACCGGCTCCGTGGAGCCGAGGACACCCGTTTCGCTCGGCTCGAGATATTTCGTACTGCCGAGGTATAGCGAGAACGCCAGCACCGTGCCGCCCAGCACGAGGTAGGCAAACGCAAACACAGACACCGCCGTCCACGCGCCGCTCACGAGATCCGGCTGCGTCCCCAGTCCGAGCGCCAGACCGCCGAGCAGCATACCCCAGCCGATGATGAGCGGAGCCCGCCACGCGCGGATGAGCCGCCGCGGCATCATCGTATAGATGGCACCGGAAATGGCCGAGACGACACCCCAGACGAAAGCGATGAACGGGATCGCCAGGGAGCGGATATCCCCATGCGTGACGAGCAGAAACGTGCCGAGCATCGCGAGCCCCACACAGCCGAGTTCCAGTTTTGTCGGCAGACGCAGGTAACGCACGGTCGTATAGAGCACGATAACGGCCGGCATGAGGTACTGCATGACCGTGGCTGCTGCCGCATTGCCGTAACGGATACAGGCAAAATACGAATACGAGACGAGCATCATGCCAAAAAGGGCGAACACCACGAGCTCCCTGGCATTCTGACGGCTTTTCCAGATGCGAAAGATCTCCCCATGATGCTGCCATCCATCAATCAGGAGCAGGATGAGCCCGCCCAAAATCAGCCGCGCCGTCACGAGCCACTCCGTCGTAAATCCGGCATCCTGCAGGAGGTACTGCCCCGCCACACCGGAGCCGCCCCACAGCACACCGCCCGAAACAGCGTAGAGAATCCCTCTATGCCGGTCAGACAAACCAGTCGGCACGCTCCCGCTTGTGGTTATCTTATTTTTCGTCTCATGGATCATAGCCTGGCCTCTTTTCCGTGTATTTTCCTTATTTTACTCCTTACCGGATAAAGTGGCCAGTGCTTCCTTGTCGAGGATCGTAAGGTGACCGCGCCCTGACTTGACCCAGCCCTCCTGGCTGAAATATTTGACCAGACGGCTGACGACCTCGCGGGCGCTGCCCATGTAGCGGGCAATCTGCTCATGCGTGAGATGGATGGTATCGCTGCCCGTCTTTTCGCTCTCCTCCAGCAGGAAAATGGCAAGGCGCTTATCCGCCGAGAGGAACAGGATCTGCTGCATTTTCCAAAGCATATCCGACAGTCGCCCCGCCGCCTTCTCGTAGCCGAAGCAGCGTACATAGACATTATTCTGTGCCAGCTGGCGGAACGTCGAGGCATCGATGCGCAGCACCTCCGTATCCTCCTCGGCGTCGATGTTCACGGGGAACGTCACGGCCTCGAGCACGCAGGACGCGGAGAGGATGGCCACATCCCCCGCAAACAGGCGGTAAAGCGTCACATCCCGTCCATCCTCGGACAGGCTGTAGACGCGCAGCTGCCCGCTTTTCACGAGCAGCACGCCGATGCAGTCCAGCGTGCCCTGATGCACCTGCTCCCCCGCCTCATAGCGCACCGTGCGCGTATTGTTGTTGAGCAGTGCTTTTTCCGGCGTCGATAAATGTGGCCAGAAACTCAGCTGCCGGATATACAAATCGGTTTGTGTTTTCTCCTGTGTCATAGTAGGCATCTTCCCTCCCTGAGCGGATCGCTCTGCCCCGTCATACGGATGCTTGCCCCCGGCCCGCCCACGTGCGGACCCGTATAGCAAAATCACTTCGCCTTCGCGCGCTGCTGGCGCACGTATTTCGCTGCGGCGAGACCAGCCTTCGCCCCCTCGTAGGCAGACTTATTGACCTGCAGCAGACCCCCCGTGCAATCGCCGGCCGCAAAAAGGCCCGGCACCTTCGTCGCCATGTTTTCATCGACCTTCACCGATGTACCATTCAGCAGAGCACCGATCTTGCGCGCAAGCTCACTGCTGCCCGCCGTGCCGAACGCGACGAACACACCGGCTGTATCAAGAGCCGTTCCATCCTCAAGAACGACGCGCTCGACCTTGCCATCCCCTTCCACGGCGCTGACTTTTGCCGTATGGACCTCGTAATTCGCGGGAAAATCCACTTCCGGCTCTTTGCCGTCCGTGAGGATGAGCACTTTCTCCGCCGGTTGGTTCAGGATATCTGCCTCGTGCAGCGCATAGGCACCGGCGCCGAGCACGGCCACCGTCTTATTCCGATAAAAGAACGAATCGCATATAGCACAGTAGCTCACGCCGTGTCCTTCGCGCTCCTTGAGCCCCTGGATAGGCGGTGCCTGATGCACGGCACCAGCCGCGAGCACAACGGCAGGAGCCTCGTAGGTTTCGCCGCCCGTCTCCACACGGAACCCGTCCATCGTATCCTTGAACAGGAGGCTCATGACCTCGGCATTCTCTACGTTCACGCCGAGGCGCTTGGCACCCGCGATACCGCGTGCCTCCAGCTCAGCACCGCTGATGGGTTCGGCAAAGCCGTAATAATTCTCGATGAGATGTGCTTTGGCGAGACTGCCCGTTTCTTTTCCCTTCGTCAGGATCGTCACATCCAGTCCGCTGCGGCGGGCGTAGAGAGCCGCCGACACGCCCGCCGGCCCTCCGCCGATAACCAATACATCCGTCGTTACTGCCATATCGGATTCCTCCTCTTCTCGTGAATCTCCTACCAGTATAGCATAAAAAAGGTGGCCGGCTCGTGAGCCAGTCACCTTTTTCTGTTAGGAAGCTGTATCTTACTGCCAGCCCTGCATGGTCCAGTAGTCCTCTATGCCCTTGACGATGGGGTAGAACATCTCCCCGACATTGGAGAAGCGCGTGAGCTGCCAATGCCCGTCGCTCCGCTGATGCAGCTCAGCGATGGCCGTGAGGTGTGGGACGAGGCGGCCGTAGTCCGTGTCCTTGCCCGTGAACTCTATCGTGGCAAAGGCCGTGTCACCCTTCTGCTCGACGCCCTTCAGCGAGACCGTATAGTTATCGCGGAACTTCACGCCCTCGTCGGAGAGCCATTTCGCCTGGCCGTCACTGCGGCTGATCGGCGTGAGGTTATCGTCCGCATAGAACTCGATGCACCGCTGGATGAACACGAGATCATCGCTGCGGCGGTTCGCGATGTAGTCCTTCATGAACGCCGTATCGTGGCGGAAAAACCAATCCTGTGGGTAAGTCTGGTGCAGGTCCTCGATGTGCACCGCGAGGATGTCCGTGCTTTCATCATAGGACTTCGTCACGACAGACTCGACGTCCGCATAACGGTGAATCTTTGCGGCATCGCGGTTCGCCAGTCCCTCGGCCAGCTGCTCGAGCGCGTACTGCGGCGTGCGCTCGGACTGATAGGCATATGCGCTGGCACCGGCGGCTGCCAGTACGATGAGCAGCAGCACAGCCAGTATCACTTTCATCTTTGTCTTCATACAATATCCCTCCCCTGTATCCGGGAATCCTTTCCTGCGAATATCCTTATTTTACCATATTCGGCTGAGAAACAGCTGAATAGTGGGATTACGCCTGCTTTTTCTTCAGGAAGCTGCAGAGCACGGGGAAATGCTTCTGGATGTATTGGCCGACCGTCTCGCCGATGTACTTCTTGCCGAAATAATCCGGATGCAGGCCGTCCGTCGTGTAGTCGCGGCGCAGGCAGCCAACGCCATCCGTGAGCATCGTGGAGACATCGACGCTGTATTTCTGCTCCATGACCCAGTGGTTGATATACTGCTGATGCACGAGCCAGTCCGTCGGAGGCGTCTCGATGCCCGCGCGGTGGAACAGCGATGGATTGATGGGCGTCACCGTCATGAACACGGGGATAATGCCTGCCGCTTCGCAGCGGTCGCGGATTTCCGCGAGGTGCACCACCGTCTCCGAGCCCATGATGCCCGTGCGGTAATCGTTGACGCCGCCCATGATGACGAGCACCTGCGGGTGCAATGGCAGGACATCGCGGTCGAAACGCTCCAGCATATCCGCCGTCGTATTGCCGCTGAAGCCGAGATTTTTCACGGGAACCGGCGCGTAGGTCTCCCAATCATAGGTCGTATATCCCGGCGGTACGCTCATGACGCCGCCGCCGTGCGTGATGCTGTCTCCGAGCGCCGCAATCTGCGCCTTTTCCGTCACAGTAAAGGGAACGCGGATGGACCAGTCGGATGTCGGCGTACCGTCCTCCGTCGTGGAGCGCACGCGCCAGTAGTATTTGCCCGGCAGCGTATAGCCGCCATCTTCGTAGATATCGTACTCGCCTGCCTGCAGCGTGCGGATGAGTTTATCTTCAAACGTCTTGGCGCGCCAGACCTGCACCTCATGGAATTTCGCTCCCGGCGTCGGGATCCACGAGTATACCGGGTACATCGGCATGAAATCCATCTGCTCGAACTGCGTCGTCGGAACCGGTGCCGACGGGTTGAGTGTGGCCTCAGCAACCGGCTTTGGCTCGCTGAAGCTGCCAATGGCCTTGCCATCATAATCGAGCGGGCAGACTTTCCAGTAGAAGTCCGCAGCCTTACTGCCAAAGCGGCTGAGATCGACCTCGAGTCCGGTCGTGAAGACCTGGTCCTGCGTGAGTGCGATGTTCGCCGGCGTATCCTCCGCCGACTTCAGCAGGACGACCTGATACTGCACCGCCCCCGGCACGACCGGCCACGTGAGGCAGACGGAGCGGATAGGTCCCGACACCGGTGCCTCTTTTGCCATAACGTCCATCTTATCGGGTGCCTGCTTCACGGGGACCGCCTTGGCGCCCGGCGCTTCCTTTGCCGGTGCCGATGCGGATGGTTTTGGCGCCGCTGCTTCCGCCGTCACTGCCGATAGGATGCCAGGCAGGACAGGCAGGATGGACAGGCTCAGGACAAGGCAGAGCCCCGTCCGCAGGATGGAACGATGATGAGTAAACATAGAATAAAAATCTCCCATCTTTTAGGTAAAAGAAAAACGATATGCGTGGTTCAAAGGACCCGAACCATGGCCGATATGCAGCCCCGCCCGCAGCGCGCCTGCCAGATAGGCCTTTGCCTGCCCGACGGCGGCATCGAGGTCCATGCCTTTGGCGAGGTTTGAGGCTATCGCGCTCGAGAGCGTGCAGCCCGTGCCGTGCGTATCGGCGTTGTCGATGCGTTCGCCAGGGTACCAGTGCTCCTCCCCATCCGGCGTCACGAGCAGGTCGTCGGCATCCGCGCCGATATGGCCCCCCTTGGCGAGCACACTCGTGCCCAGGCTCCGGCACAGGCCCTGTGCTGCCTGCCGCATGCCGTCACGGCCATCGACCCGGCAGCCGCTCAGTACCTCGAGCTCCGCCCGGTTCGGCGTGATGACCTCCGCAAGCGGCAGCAGGCTTTCTACGAGGACCCGCTCTGCCTCCGGCTCCATCAGACGGGCACCGGACGTCGCGACCATAACGGGGTCGACGACGATATGCCGCGCCTTGCGTTTGCTGAGCTCCTCCGCGATGACGCGGACCGTCCACGCCGAACTGACCATGCCGATTTTTACGGCATCCGGCACGATATCCGTGAAAACCGCCTCGAACTGCTTCCCGAGGAACGCCGCATCGAGGTTGTGGATGGCGAGCACGCCCATCGTGTTCTGGGCCGTGAGCGCCGTGATGATGCTCATGCCATAGACGCCGTGCGCGAGAAATGTCTTCAGGTCTGCCTGCATACCGGCACCGCCGCTGCAGTCGCTCCCGGCAATCGTAAGCACGCGCGGTATGGGCGTCCATTCTTTTTCTTCTTTCCTAACGGATTTCATCGCTGTCCTCTCCCGTTCAGATGGTCTTGTTCAGCCGCTCGGCCAGCAGCGTATAGCGCTTGCGCGTGCGGTCATTCGATACGGCCGTATTCAGGGCCGCCTTCGTACCGAGCAGGATAACGAGCCGTTTCGCCCGCGTTACCGCCGTATAAAGCAGGTTGCGCTGCAGCATGATGCGATGCCCTGCGACGAGCGGCAGGATGACGATGGGGTATTCGCTGCCCTGGCTCTTGTGCACGCTCATCGCATAGGCGAGCGCGAGCTCGATGAGTTCCTGCTTTTCGTAGTCGACATCCAGATCCTCACCGAAATGTACGGTGAGGTGATCGTCCCCAATCTTCGTGACGAAGCCGATATCGCCATTGAACACATGCTTCTGGTAGTTGTTCTTTGTCTGCATGACCTTGTCGCCAAGGCGGAACGTCTGCACGCTGTTCCCGAATTCCTTCTTTTCCGGTCCCGGCGGATTGAGCGCCTGCTGCAGCATGTGGTTGAGGTTGTCGACGCCGCAGGCCAGCCGATGCATCGGCGAGAGCACCTGCACATCCGTCATCGGGGAAAGTTTCCATGACGGGATGACTTCCGCGCAGATCGCCACGATAGCCTTTGACACCTCATCGGCATCGGCGATCTCGATGAAACGGAAATCGCCGGTGTCCGTGCACGTCGGCAGACGCCCTGCATTGATGGCATGCGCATTGAGTACGATATCGCTGCCCTCGCCCTGGCGGAAAATCTCCGTGAGGCGCACGCTCGGGATGACCTCCGAGCGCAGGATATCCTTCAGCACAGAGCCTGGTCCGACGGACGGCAGCTGATCGACATCGCCGACGAGGATGACGTGACAGCCATCCGGTACTGCCGCGAGGAAATGCTGCATGAGCACGATGTCCATCATCGAGACCTCATCGAGGATGATCGCATCGGCCTCGAGCTGCGTATCCTCATCGCGGCCGAAGCCGATGCCGCTCTCGCCGCCCTGTGCCTCGAGCATGCGGTGGACGGTCATGGCCTTGCGCCCCGTGGCCTCGGAGAGCCTTTTCGCCGCGCGTCCCGTCGGGGCGCCGAGCTGGATCGTGAGCCCCTGCTTTTCGAGCAGGGCGATCATGCCGCGCACGACGGTCGTCTTGCCGGTGCCCGGCCCGCCCGTGAGCACGAATACGCCGTGCTCCAGGACGCCGCAAAGTGCCGCCTGCTGCCCATCGGACAGCGTTATGCCGGATTTGGCCGCCCACTTCGAGACCTCTTTTTCAGGGTGCGCAACGAGGAGCGGCTCGGCGTATCGCTGGAGATAGAGCAGCTTGTCTGCCGTCTTTTTCTCCGCGCGGTAAAGCTGCGGCGCGTAGAGGAGCGGCCCCTGCCCCAGATCCTCGGCGATCACGCGGTCCGCCGCCAGCTCCTCCCGCAGGACGTCTAGCACCTGTCCGCTGCTGACCTGCAGGATCTGCGCCGCCTTGTCCGCGAGTGGCTTCTCCGGGATGCAGCAGTGCCCGTTCTGCGAGATCTGCACCAGCGTGTAGTCGATGCCCGCCGCAATGCGCGCGGCATCATCCTTTTCATATCCGATGCTCGAGGCGATGGCATCCGCCGTCGTAAAGCCGATACCACGTACTTCGCTCGCCAGTGCATACGGGTGATTTTCGAGCATATCGATGGCAAAAGAACTGTACTGCTCGTAGATGCGTCCGGCGAGTGCGCCGGAGACGCCATGCCCCTCCAGCCAGATCATGACCTCGCGCAGCTCGGATTGTTCCTGATACGATTCGGCGATCTGCCTGGCGAGCTTCTTGCTGATGCCATCGACGTACGCGAGGCGCGATGGATGCTCCTCGATGATGCGCAGCGTTTCCTCACCGAATTTCTGCACGATTTTATGCGCGCGCACGGGGCCCAGCCCCTTAATCACGCCCGAACCGAGGAAACGCTCGATGCCGAGGATATCCGTCGGGGACTCGACGATGAGCCCCGTGGCCTTGAACTGATGACCGAAACGCGGATGCTCGACCCAGTTGCCGCGCAGATGCAGTTCCTGCCCGATGAGAGGAGCCGATCCGTTGAGCGTGACGTTCACGCGGCCATTCTGGCGGTCCGGCCGCAGGCGGAACACGCAGAACTGTCCATCCCCGCTCGAAAAAATAATGCTGTCCACGAGGCCGCTGAGCTTTTCCTCGACGTCCTCATCCCGATACAGCGTGGGCTGATCATCCGGAATCTGCCGCATCGTGTCCTCCCCTCTCTTCTCTGCCTGTCCGCTGCTGCCTCATGGACTGCCCGTCAGGCTTCCGTCAGGCGCTCCCATTTCTCGTAGCGCTGCTGGATCTCCTGCTCTTTCGCCGCATAAGCCTCAGCGATCTCCTGGCTGCGCACCGGATCCTGCTGCAGGGACGGATCGTTCATCTCGACCTCCAGCCCCTTGAGCTCGGCCTCCGCCATCGCGATCTCCGCCTCCGCGCGCTGGATGAGCTCGTCGCGCTTCGCATCGCTCATGCTCTGGATCCGGCCGATCTCTGCCTGCTTCTGTGCCTCAGCGGCAGCCTTTTCCTTTGCTTCGGCATCTGCTGCCGCTTTCGCCGCATCCGGATGGGCTTTGCCTGCCTTGTGCGCCGCCTTGCGCGCCTTTTCCTTTTCGCGCGCCTCACGGATCCTGCGCTCTTTTTCGGCCTCAGCCGCCTCCTCGGCAGCGGCTTCTTCCGCCGCCTCTTTCTTCATGAGGTAATAGCTGTAGTTGCCATCGTACTCCGTGAGTTTCCCATCCTCGAGCTCCATCGTGCAGTTCGCGACCTTATCGAGGAAATAGCGGTCATGGGAAACCGCGAGGAATGTACCCGGATAGGCCATGAGTGCTTCCTCGATCGCCTCGCAGGCCGGGATATCGAGATGGTTCGTCGGCTCATCGAGCACGAGGAAATTCGCGCCCGTCAGCATGAGCTTCAGGAACGCGACACGCGACTGCTCGCCGCCCGACAGGTCGCCGATGCGGCGGTAGACGTCGTCGCCTTTGAAAAGGAAGGCACCCAGATACTTGCGCGCCTGTTCCTCGTCAATGCCGAACTCGAAATTCAGCTCCTCGAGAATCGTATTTTCCTTGTGCAGGCCCTCATGCTGCTGGGAGAAATACCCGATTTTCACGCGGTTGCCGATCTTCACGCGTCCTGTCGGAGACTCCAGCTCACCGACGAGAACGCGCAGCAGGGTCGTCTTTCCTGCACCATTCGGTCCCACGAGCGCGACACCATCGCCGTTGCGGATGAGCATATTCACATGCTCAAAAACGGAATGGCTGCCGAACGCCATCGAGACATCCTCGAGCTCTGCCACGCGCTGTGCGCACTCCTCCGGCTTGTGGAACGCAAAGTAATTAAACGAAGCATCCTCCGGCGGCAGGACGATGCGCTCGAGGCGGTTCAGCTGGCTCTGCCGCCCGCGCGCCTGCTTGCTCTTGATGCCCGCCTTGTATTTGCGGATATATTCCTCCGTCTTTTTGATGTGCTCCTGCTGCTTTTCATACGCCGACTTCAGCGCCGCCCGGCGCTGCGTCTTGACGCGCATGAAATACGTATAGTTGCCCTCATACGTCGTGACCGTCTTGTGGTCGAGCTCGAGGATCTTCGTCGCGACTTTATCGAGGAAATAGCGATCATGCGAGATGAGCAGCACGCCGCCATGGTAGCCGGCCAGAAACTGCTCCAGCCACTCGATCATGTGGATATCGAGGTGGTTCGTCGGCTCGTCGAGGAACAGGAAATCCGGCTCGCGCATGAGTGCTTTCGCCAGCGTGATACGTGTTTTCTGCCCGCCGGAGAAATGCTGAACGTTCTTTTGGAAATCTTCCTCCGTAAAACCGAGACCGTAGGCGATGCGGCGGATCTGCGCCTCGTAGTCGTATCCGCCGAGATTTTCGAAACGGTTCATCACGCGGCTGTATTCTGCCATGCATTCCTCACTGGCATCCGTCTTCAACCGCTGTTCGAGCTCACGTTTCTTCGCCCCCAGCGCGATGACATCATCAAAGGCACGCTGGAACTCATCCCAAAGGGTACCCTCGCCAAAATCCGCCTGCTGCTCAACGTAGCCGATTGTATCGGCGCTGTCCCACTGGACGCTGCCGCCATCCGTTTCCTCCTGCCCCATGAGGCAGCGCATGAGCGTCGTCTTGCCCGCGCCATTCACGCCGACAAAGCCGACTTTCTCCCCCTTCGCGACCTCGAACGTCACATCGTGGAAGAGCTCATGGATGCCGAAACTCTTGCTGAGTCCCGTCACCTTCATCATCGTCATGCAATTTTCACCTGCTTTGCTTTCTGCTTACTTCCTGCCCGTATGTTTATAATCGAGTCCAATGTGAACCACAGCCTGGTTGCTGCCGCCGCCATCCATGATGACACACGGGAACGGCATGCCATAGAATACATCCGTATTCGCTTTCGACGTCACGATGATCGTACCCTGCCGCGAGCTCGTACGCCCCGTCTCGACGCCGGAGATGATGAATCCTTTGCGCTGCAGGATACCGGCGACCTCCGCGCCAGCCCCGTTGATCCCGCTGTCATTGATGACCATGACGCGGATCTCATTGGGCTTCATCGGCTTATCTTCCTCTTTTGTCTCTTTTTTGTCATCCTTGCTCTCCTGCGAACCGTCCGTCTTGTCGCCGACGTTCATGCCCGAGGGCAACGATGCATTATAGGCATCCTCATCAGCCTGGTTCTTCTCTTTCTCCTGATCCGTCAGCGCCAGGCCGAGTTCCGTGCGCATGAGCTCGCGCAGGTCCGTGATGTCCGGGATCCAATAGCTGATATCCTTGAGATATGCCGGACGCCCGGGAACCATCTTCGCCTCGAGGCCGTTGTCGCGGATGGACTTCATCTGCTGCGCAAAATCCAAAAGCTCCGTCACGCTCATATCGGTCTTGAGCACCGAGCTGCACGTCTTGACGATCTCCGGCAGCTTCGGCAGGATGGACGGCGAGACGAGCTTCTCGAGCACGGCCTTCATGAATTTCTGCTGGCGTCCGATACGGCCGATATCGCCTTCGCCGTCGCGGTAGCGCACGTATTGGATAGCTTTCGCGCCATCCATGTGCTGCTCGCCGGGATACAGGTCGATGACGAGACCACCGTTATCATCCCAGGGATCCTCGTAGTGCATGCGCTTCTCGACGTTGATATCCACGCCGCCGATGGCATCGATGAGTTTCGGGAATGCCTTCGTATTGACGATGATATAGTGGTCCATCGGCACGCCGAGGAGATGCTCGACCGTCTGCTGCGTGAGACTGTGCCCACCAAACGCGTAGGCGTGGTTGATCTTGTCATCGCCGTGCCCCTCGATTGGTACACGCGTATCGCGCGGGATCGAGAGCAGCGCCGCCTTTTTCTGCGCCGTATCGAGTGCGGCGACCATGAGCGTATCGCTGCGGCCCACGTCATCATCGCGGGCATCGACGCCCATGATCATGACGTAGGTGATGTTGCTCGTGACCGCCTCGCCGGCCTCGTTGATGGCCGTATGGCTCCGCCTCTGCTGCAAGCCAAAATATACCCCCAGCCCCACGAGAAGCAGCACCAGAAGCACAGCCATGGCCCGCCAAAGATTTTGAAAACTGCGCCGTTGTTTGCGCTTTTTCCGCATTTCGCCAAAACTCCTATCTATATCGAAAATACCGAACGGTAAAGCATCTGTCTATACCCTAACCAATACAGTATAGCAAAGATAGAAGACAAGGGCAATTCTTCCTTTTCATTTTCGGGAAAATACGCTATGATAGAGGGTAAGAATTCATTCTCCAGACGGTATAGCAAAGGAGGAGCTTCTGTGCTTCGTTTACCAGTCAATAAACTCAAACATGGCATGATCCTGGCTCAGAGCATTTTCAACCATCATGGAGCCAGTTATCTCGTAAAAGGACAGCCGATCACGCAGTCCTACATCAATCAGCTTCAGAAAATCGGTATCCCGACCATCACGGTCACTTCGTCAAACCCGAATTTCAAGCTGATGCCGCCGGAGGACGTCGTAGCCGAGGAGACACGCGCGGATGCGATCGAGCACGTCTATGATGCCTTCCAGGAGACCGAAAAAAGCGGCCATCTCGATGTCGATATGATGGAGGATGTCTCCGAAAAGATCATCTTCGACCTCATCGACCGCAAGGCAAACCTCGTGCAGCTCACGGATATCCGCCTGCATGATACCTACACGTTCGGCCACTGCGTCAACGTCGCCATTCTTTCCTCCATGCTCGGCATGCTCTGCCATTACACGAAAAACGAGCTGCAGATCCTGACGCTCGGCGCCCTCCTGCACGACCTCGGAAAAATCGGCGTCCCGGAGGAAATCCTCACGAAGACGACGCGCCTGAACCCCGACGAGTTTGACCTCATCAAAAAGCATCCGCTCGCCGGCTCCGACCGCATCCATGCGATGGAGAACGACCTCCCACACGCGACGCTGCTCGCGACAATTGCCTCCGAGCACCACGAGCACATCGACGGCTCGGGCTACCCGCGCGGCCTCAAGGGAGACAAGATCCACCGCTTCGCGAAGATCGTCGCCATCGCCGATGTCTACGATGCCCTCACGAGCGAACGCCCGTATAAAAAGGCCTACACGCCGAACATCGCGCACAACATCATGTGCAACGTCACGCATGGCCAGTTCGACCCGGACCTCCTGACGCTCTTCTTCAACAATGTGGCCCTCTACCCCGTCGGCACCGTGCTGAAGACCGACTACGGCTACGGCATCGTCCGCGAATCCGCCTTTGGCAAGACCGAGACCCCGACCATCGTCGTCTTCGCCAACCTCGAAGGCCGCAGCATCGAGCCGTATACCCTCGACCTCTCCACCGTCGAGGACGGCAACCGAAAAATCCAGCTCGTCATCGCCGACAACGAACTCCGCCACTTCATCCACGAGCTCAGCTTTGACCCGTCCATGTACCTGCAAAGCTAACCGGAATAAAACATATTGACCATCAAAAAACCGTATCAACAGGAATTTTCCTGCCGATACGGTTTTTTTACGCGCCGTGTGCGCGGTTTATTTCCAACCCATGATGGCTGCGATCTTATCCTTCAGGAACGCGGCGATCTCGTCGTGGCCTGTCTGCAGCGGATGTGTGCTGTCGTGGGCGTAGTCGCTTTCCTCGAGCAGTGGCTGCGGGTCGTTGAGAGCGATGAAATAGACGTCTTTCATGCCCTCCGCCTGTACCTGGTCGACAGCTGCCTTGACCCAGTTGCGGCCGCGCTTGCCGACCCAGTTCGGTACCGGCTCCGTGCAGATGATGGTTTTGCCCGGATTGACCTGGCGAATCGTCTGGATGAGCTTCACATAGCCTGCGACGAATTCCTCCTTGGTTGGCGTATGCTTCGCCGGCTTGCTGAAGTCGTTCGTGCCCATGGCGATGATTGTCGCATCGACGGGGAACTGCTTCGCATCCCACATCGCATGCTCACCGGCCTTCTTGTCGGAGTACATCGTCCAGACGTAGCGGTCGGACGTGTGGACCTGATTCGTCGGCCAGTCATCTGCCCAGTTGTGCACGACGCCCTCGCCGGACTTCGCGACGATGCTGTAGTCAGCATCGAGCAGGCGGGATACCTTCGGACCATAGGCCTGGTCCGTATCCTCGATGTCATTGTAGTTCTCGCCCTTCAGCTCGCCGTCGTTCTTCGCGCCCGCCGTGATGCTGTCGCCGACGAATTCGAGCGTGCGCCCTTTGCGCGCATCCGGCGCCAGGAGCTTCGCGCCATCATCGAGCTCAAAGCCCTTGAGCTGCGTAACGCCCATATAGCCCTCGGTCGAGCGCACGAGCAGCATCTTGTGCGTACCGGGTTTCAGGTTCTCGGCGAGTACCGTGGCCTGTCCGCGTGGCTTGAACTTGCGGAACGGGCTGCCGTCGATGCTCACACGCCATTTGTCGTTTGGGTCGCGCATCTTGACCTTGATGCTCGTGCCCGTAAAGTTCGCCTTGATGTAGACGGCGCCCTGTGCGCATTGGTATTCGTTGGCATTCGACTGGTCCCAGCGGCCGAAATACTGCAGGTTCGCATCGTTCGGCGCCACCTCGACCGCAGCATCTGCTGTCGGCAGACCCGCACTCATGACGCCCATGCCAAGGAGCATGGCCGCCAAAAGGACTGCTTTCTTTTTCATCGTTATCCTCTCCTCGTCTCCCGGTCAAAAGCTTATTTTTTATCGTTGGCATGACGAACTTTCTGGATATCGATCTCCGTCTGCTCGCCCTGGAGTGCCTGCCCCTGGCCGATGTCACCGGCCTTCTTATGCCATGCCGCCTTCGCGAGCTGCGGCGTGATTTCCTGCGTCGTGCCCGTGCGCGGTACGAGGTTCAGCATCGTCTCCGCCCAGGACTTGCGCATGATGCCGTAGCCTTTCGGGCTCGGATGTACACCGTCCGGGCCGAGCCACTCGCGATGCCCCTTGAAGATTTCCCAGAAATCCGGGCCTTTCATCACGGCTGGATATTTCTGGTAAAGCTTGTCGATGCGCTCGTTGTACATCGGTGCGTTATTCGCGACGCCCGGCTCAGCCGACCAGGGAATCTTTCCGACGACCGGCACCTTACCTGCCGCCAGCACGTGCTCGATGACCGTCGACATATTGGCCTCGAATTTATCCATGCCGTTGCTCTTGCCCCAGGCATCGTTCGTGCCGAGCACGATGCCGACGTATTTGCCGGGAAAAACCGACAGCCAGTTGTCGATATACTTCACGCCGTCTTTCGACTTGATGCTGCCCGTGCCGCCGTATTCAAAAATCGGATAGTAGGCCGGGTTCGCGGCGTTGACCATCTGCCCGGCAGGACCGAATGGGGAGCCCGAGAAATTGCCCGAGCCTGCCGTGATGCTGTCGCCGTAGACGATCCAGTCATCATCGAGGCCCTGCGGTGCACTGTAGACATCGAGATTGATGGCCGCATGCGGGCCGCTCGCGTTATCCACGCTGTGCACGACGACGCGCACCCAATGATATCCCGAGAGATCGACAACATGCTGGCGGGAATGGTAGACATTGCCCTTCACCGTTGCGAGCTTCTTCCAGCCCTTGGACGGGATCTTTCCGCCCGGTGCATCGTTCGCCTCGATATCATAGGTTTGCAGGTTGCCGTAGGACTGACGCGTCTTGATCGTCGGATCGTAATCGTAGCTGCTGCTGTACCAGACGACCACGGCCTGTTTCAGCTGATCCGCCGGTACGCTTGAAAGGTCATAGGCCAGCCAGCCCGGCGCATCGCCATTCCACGTCGTCTGATAGTTCGCATCGTTCGCCATCTCCGCGTGGTCGCTCGACGCATACGCCGGCACGTTGCGGCTGACGAGATGGATGGGCGCCATCGCTGCGTTCACGGTCATCGAACCTCCCAAAAGGCATGCTGCTGCGGCCAGTACCGCCGCGCTTTGCCGAAAAAACTTCATAAAATTTCGCACCTTCCTGTGTGTTGTTTCACTGGAATCGTTTAGAAATTAAACGTTACGCTGGAGTATACCTTGCTGCGGTCCTTGCCCGGGTTCGTGATGCTGGAACCGTAGAAATACTTCACCTTGCCCTGCAGGTTATGGCAGAAGTTGTAAAGGAGGCCGCCCTCCCAGCCGCGCTGGCCAATCTCGGCGCCATCCTCGTAGACCGTCTTGACGAGCGCATCCGGCGCGAGATAACGATAGCCGAGATAGTAGCCGAAAGCATGGTTCGGCGCAGCGCTCATGGCATCGCCGCCATTGAACTGATACTCGGCCGTCCAGGCATTGTCATAGCCGTCCTGATCGCCGTGCGAATATGCACCGTAGAGATTGCCCTTCTTGCCGAGTTTCTGGTTCAGCGTCAGCGCGTAGATGCGCAGATAGTCCTGATCGTAGGCTGCCGATTTATATGCATAGTAGCCAACCGTAGCATCAAAGCGACCCGTGAACTGATGACCAAACGTAGCGCCCGTCAGGGTACGGCGGCGATATTGCGGCGTAGCGATTTTTTTGCCGGAAATGGAATACGTTGCATCGGAAAAATCATTATAAGGATTATTCCAATCGTACGTCCAATTCGAGCCTGTTGCCGTCTGCGTAACCGTATAAGTTTTGCTCGTATCGATAGGAGCATACGTTGCCTGCGCGCCTGACGCTTTATGATAACGCAGGAAATCGTTCTTCGCCGATGCTCCACTCACCGAAGCTGCCGCAGCCTCAACGGAAGATGCCTTAATGTTATATTTCTGCACATAAGTCGTCTCCGTCTGTTCGATAAACTGTTTGGAGGCCCAATCGATATCCGCATACGTGAATTGGTAATCCGCAGATCCCTGTGTAACATCTTCGGAAGCATCATTGTCTTTCAAATCCAGCCGTCCCGTGAACACATTGAACCAGTTCTTTTTGCCCTTATGCGTAACGTTAAAGCCCTTCATGGCCGCATGGTTGACGAAGTCCTCCTGTGCATGCGGAATCAAGAGACCGAAGGCACCGTTGAGTCCCGTCTTATCGATTGGTCCTTCAACGTATGCCGTTTCCGGACGCAGGACATTGGAACGCTTATTTCCGTTATTCCACGTTTCGTCATTGGCTTCCTCGGAGTTAAATCCGTTGCCATCATAGCTGTCCATCTGCGTCGTGAACGTGCTGTGGAACTCGATGGGCGTCTTCGGTACGCTGGCGTCGAGATTGAGTTTGATTTCCTTGCGCCAACGGCGGGAGTGCTCGTCGCCATCCCGGCCGGCAATGCCTTCATGTTTTGCTTTCTGGTATTCCTGCGCGAAAGAACCGGAAAGGCGGACGTTCTTCTGCTTCTTTTCGAGGCGCGTCACGCGGACACCGAGGGCGTCGAGGTCATCGCGGAACTCGTTCGAGAGGTCGTCGATGATCTTCTGGTCGGGCGCGCTGGCCTGCGTCATATGCGTGCGGGCATTCGCGACAATCTGTGCCATCTCGTAGCGCGTGATCGTCTTGTCGCCCTGGAACGAGTTATCGCCATAGCCCGTGAGGATGCCGTCTTTGGCGAGCTGCGTGACCGCTTGATAAGCCCAATGGTCGCTCGGGACATCCTTGAACAGGTCATCTCCTGAGGCAGCAAAAGCCGTGGACGTGCTGAAAGCAAACGCGGCGAGAACCGCGAGGGCGAGTTTCTTATTATGCATGGTAGTTATCCTCCCTAAAGTTCGTTCATGTTCCGTATGATATCCGATACCGTTCATCAGAAATAGCAGAAAACGCCGCTGTAGAGCTTGTCGCGGTCGCGTTTCGCCGGATTGTTGTAGGTCAGCGACTTGCCGAAACCATATTTGAGCGTGAACTGCAGGTTGCTCGTCAAATTGTAATACATGCCCATCGCTACGCCGCGCTGGCCCTTATCGATTTCATCGCCATAACCGCAGCGGATGTAGGAATCCGGAGCGAGGACATGATAGCCGACGTAAGCGCCGAACTGATGCGCTTTCTCTGCGCCCATCCACGGATTGCAGTTCCACATGATATCGGCCATCCAGCCGCGCGGATTGCTGTTCTCGCCATGCTGGCTGCCCTGGGCATACGTGCCGCGCAGGATGACCTTCGGCATGAGCTTGTAATCGAAGCTGGCTGAACCGATGTAAAGCGGACGGCGGTTGTATGCCGCCGACGTGTAACGGTAAGCGCCCAGCGAATAGCTAAGTTTCTTGCTGTACATACGGTCATAGGCCAGACCATAAACCGTCTTCTTCGTCGAGAGATTGCTGCCGAACATATCCTCGATATTGCCCTTGGCATTATCGGAGCCCGTACCGCCATTTCTCAGGACACTTGCCTCTTCCTCCGCCGAAAGGGCATTCACTCCATCGCGGGAAAGATGACGCTCCCACTCACCAGATGATGCATTCTGCGTCTGCACAACCTTGAAACTCTCATGGGCACGGACGTTATCGTTCCAGTCCTGACCGATTTCCGGAGCCCATGCTCCGGCTGCATTATCATAAACGGCCCCCGCGCCGACAGCGAGATCGTTATCGCTGCTGTCGACGAGACCACCGAATGCGTGCCAGACGTATTTCTTCGACCAATGTTCGAGCATCGCGCCGCGCAGGTTGGCCCCATAGACGTATCCGTTCTGGACCCACGGCTGCAGGATACCGATACGCGTCCAGAGCTGTGTCTTACCGAGTGTACCTTCGAAATAAGCGAGGTCCGGGCGGAGTCTCTCGTCATACATGTGACCGCCATTGTAGCCATTGGCATTGTCACCTGCCATGAGTGGCTCCTCATTGAAGCGCTTGCCGCCCCATTTCGTCTGCAGCTTTGTCTTGAACTTCCAATCGCCGACGACGTTCGGAAGTTTGGCTTCCATGTTGATGTAGAGCTCTTTCGCCCACCAGCGGCTCTTGCTGTCATTCTTGTGCGAGCCATCACCGCCCGCATGGTTATGGGACTCCAGTGTCTGCTGGAAGTTGCCGTGTACGGTGAACTCGTCATGTGTTTTCTTCGCATGTTTTTCCAACGTATCCACACGTTTGGACAACGAATGCAGGGACTCGATCTCATCATCGAATTCATGCGACAACTTATCGAGCGCTGCCTGATCGGCTGTGTTCATGTTGCCGGCGTTCGCCATGGCGCGTGCGACGACAGCCGCCATCTGATAGCGCGTAACGAGTCCGTTTCCATCAAAACGCTGCGCATCCGTCCCCCGGATCACTCCATCGGCACGGAGCTGATCGACGGCTGCATAAGCCCAATGGCCGGACGGCACATCGGCGAACATGGCCTGCCCCGTTGCTGCCGAGGCCGTGCCTCCACAGACACCGGCCAGCATCAGTGCTGTACATGCGCCCAGCATAACCTGTGATTGCTTCACAAGAAATCCCCCTTTGATACTCTGAAACAATCCGCTGCCGAGGTTCTTCCTCCCCGGTCATCTTATCTATTGTTATCGGATTGTCTTTGATTTGACGTCTTTAGTATAAAACAAAGTTCTCCTCTTTGTCAAGCAAAAGATATATCTAATTTTAAAATTTATACACTCTAGAATAAATTTCTAGACATATCTTACTTGACTTTTCAATGCTTTCAGCAGTATAATTGTTATAGGATTTTGAAAGGAGAGAATTTACATGATGAACTTGAATCACAAGATCTTTATGGCACTTGGTGCCGCAGCCGTATTCAGCTTCTGCCCGGTCGGTACCAATGCACCAGCAGCTTCCTATATTGGAGCTGCTTCCTGCGAGGCCGCCACACCGGCCGTCAAGGCCTGGGACTTCAGCAAAGACGCAGGCCAGTGGGCTTTCGTCGGTGGCTGGCAGTACAGCGGCGATGCCACGACGGCATGGGACGCTGCGGATGGCGGCCGCCTGAAGGTCAGCGTCGACTTCTCCGATGATAAGGATCAGTCCTGGAGCGAAGTCAAGCTTTCCGACGGTGCGGTCACGAATGCCACGCCGATCCAAGTCGGTGCCGGTGTCTCCCAGGTTTCCTTCGACATCACCTATGATGCCTCCCAGATCAAAGGCGATGCTGCCCTGAAAGCCAAGGTTTACGGCAGCTCCGTCAAAGGCGACGTCGTCATCGATCAGCCGGTCGATGATCTCGGTCTCGGCAGTGCCAAGACGGTCTCCGGAAACATGAAGAAAGCTCACGTCCGCGTTATCCTTGAGGACAAGGTGACGGACAACATCGGCCATCTCGAGATCAGCCTCGTCGGCTACATGCTCGGCTACAAAGGCGACATCTATCTGGACAACATCCAGTTGAAGTAATCCCTCCCCATTCCCCTTATCCCCAATACCCCTGAAGGGCCTGCCAGTCCATCGACCGGCAGGCCCTTATTCTATGCCGTAATCTCACGCCTGAGATAGGCTCCCACTCTGGGGGGAGCTGGCGCCGAAGGCGACGGAAGGGGTCCCCGGGAGATTTTCATCTCCTCAGGAACCCCTTCCATTCTTATTTCTCTATTCTGTTTTACTTTACCGCACGGATATCATCGAAGTAGATGTGCGAATCCACTGCCTTGTCGCCGTTGGCGTTGCAGTAGATGCCGAAGTGCTGCACGGCGGATTTATCGAACGTGCCGCCGTTCTTCCCCTTGAAGGCCGAGAACGGAATGCGTACGAGCTGCGCCTGCGTGCTCCTGGCGTACTCTGTGAGATCCGCCTCAAAGTCCTCGCCGCCCGAATTGAGCTGGCAGATGAGTTTCTGTCCCTCTCCATCCGGCTTCAGCCAGAACTGTACGGCGCTCTCCTGCGACCAATCGACGCCGTGCAGGCTCTTGACGATGCCCGCATAGCCGCCCTTGCCGATCTGATAGTGGAAATCCAGGCCGGAGTCGCCATGCTGACGCTCCTCTCCCTTGGATAACAATGCATCGACGGAGCAGCCGGCACCACAATTCGTCGAGTAGGCTGCCTTCAGCAGGCCGCCATCACTGTAATAGCTCTCGAAATCATCGACGAGAGCCGGATCCGCCGGCGGAGCAGGCATGTTGAACAGCACCGTAACGTCATCTGCGGACTGCCCATCCATCTGCAACTCGACATGGCCGACTGTCTTCCCCACTTTCGCGAGGTCGGCAGCCGTGATCTCGCCTTTAACGAGACCTTTCCCAGCCGATACAGCAGGGATCACCGCTGCCACCGTACCATCTTTCTTTTTCAGCACGAATTGTGCGTTTTGGAAATTCCCGGCGACATGTGCCCGGATGGTTTTCCTGCCGAGCAGCCGCTCCATGGCATCCGGAGCCGTCAGATAGCCGTATGCGTCCTTTGCCGCAGCGGCTTTTGTCGGGACCTTTGAAAGGTCCGGCGCCTGATGCGCAAAGACAGACTGCGGACTGTTGTAAAAGTCGATAAACTGGTTGATCATTTCGTGACCGCGCCTATTCGTCATGACATAGGGCTGGTCGAAGTTGCCTTCATCGAAGTTTGCCCAGGTCAGGAAATAGGCCATCTTGTGCGGCGCAATCGTCTGCATGGCCTCGTTGAACCAGTCGAGGCGCTGGTTGCCTGTACGCGCGAGTGCGCCGCCCGTATTGCCGACGAGGATACCCGCCTCGGTGACGGCTGCCAGCTTGTTGTGCTCTGCTGCGAACGCGTCGACGACCGTCATCGTCTGGTCGAAACCTTTCATCCAGGTATCATCCTTGCGCGGGTCGTGGTGATACATATCGAGCCCCGTGATATCGATGAAGGCATCGCCCGGATAACGGGAGAGATAATCCGCCGTATCGGCAATCGGGCCGCCCGGCGAATACGCATAGATAAGGTTGTGCAACCCCTTCGTATCGCGCAGGTACTCAACCGTATAGCGGAACAAATTCTTGTATTCGCTCGGCGTGCAGTGCGCGGCGCCCCACCAGAACCAGCTGCCGTTATTCTCGTGGAACGGACGGAAAATGACCGGTACATCTTCTTTCTGCATGCGGCCGAGGAACTCTGCGACCATATCCAGATAACCGCGATAGACTGCGTTGAGATCGCCGCCCGGATGGATCCGGCACACGACATTGCCGCTCGTATTGTTCGGCGAGTATCCCGTATAGTCGTAATGGCCGTTCTTCATCGGGCGCTTCGAGACCTCATCGAAATTCGGCATGTGGCAGGACATCGTGAGGATAGCGCCCTGCTTCACGGCCGGCAGCACGAGCTTCGCGAGCTTTTCGCTGTACGTCGTGCCCACGGCTTTCTCCGCATCGGTGAGCTGCAGCTCCGAACCCGTGAGAGCGAGAGCATCGACGCCGATGATGGCCGGGAAGTCCTTCACGGCATCATAGGTGTCGGACGGGCCGGAAAGCTTGCTGGCCTTCTTGTTCATCTCGTTCTGATGGCCGTAAAGCACCCGATCCGAGTCCGCGATGGCCTTCATATAGCCATAGACAGCCGCCGTCCTCGGCGTCGCGTCCTTATCAGCGAGCGGAACCGTCTGTGGGATACGCAGGTCTTTCAGCGCCAAAGGCGTCTGCTTCTTCACCTTCGTCCGGATATCGACATAGCCATCCGGCACTTTCTGCCAGCTGGCGGCGAGCTTGCCGATGCAGACATCGCCCACATAGTTCGTCTTGCAGCCAACGATGCTCACCATGAAATATTTCAGCGGTTTCTGGGCCGGCTGGAACGTGATGGTTACCTTCGCGACCTTCCAGCCGTCTCCCGCATCCTTTGCCTTATCCGTATCGATCTCCGCCGTCGCATTGATGGCCTCTTTGTCGTCCGTATCCTTGGCATAAACCTTGGTCTTGAACTGGCCGCCCGTCATATAAGACGGCTTAAAATAGAAGTCATAGGAAACCGTGTTGCAGCCGTGGATATCGAGCGTCTCCGATGCAGCCTTGCCATATTCGAGCTTGACCTCGGACCAGCTGGAGTCTGCCGATTTCGAGTAGTCGACACCGAGTTTCACGGTGCCGCCGTGTTCCTTGGACTGCGTCACGGTCGGCTTGCCTTTATACGCCCACTTGCCGCCGTATTTCCATCCCTCCATATCGTTCTGGAATGTCCACGAAGCCGTCTGCACCTTTGCCGCGGCCTCAGCCTGCTGCACGAGGGCAGCGGGCACCTGCCCCGGCAGGACAGCCGGGATGCCCAGGATTATGCCCGCCGACAGGGTCAGCGGGATAACCTTGCGCAGAAAATCCATCTTCCTCATATTCGATGCTCCTCGCCATGCGCCATATCCCGGTCAGGGCATCTGGCGGTAATCTGCATTGCCATCCGCAAAAATGCTGGCTGGCTCGTTGTAGAAGCGCACGAAATCGTCCACCATCTCATGGCCGCGCGTGTCATTGACCATGTACGGTTCGAAGAAGTTATGCGCTTCTTTCTCGAAATTTGCCCAGGTCAGATAGTAGGGCACTTTCTCCTTCTGGCAGATCTGCATGATGCGTGTGAACCATTTCTTGTCCTTGTTATGCGTGAGCGCCAGGCTGCCGCCATCGCGCACACCGCACTCCGTGAGGCCGATGAGTTTATGCCGCTTCTCCGCCTCGCTGCGCATGAGCGCGAGCGTCGTCTCGAGCTGATCATAGTAGGCATCATTGCCATTGTCCTGATAGTAGTCCACGCCGAGCATATCCACCCAGGCATCGCCCGGATAACGTTCGAAATATCGATCCGCGTCGTCGAACGGGCCATTCGGCGAGTACGCATAGAGGAAATTATGCACGCCCTTCGTGTCGCGCAGGTATTTCACCGTGAACTTCCAAAGGGCATCGAAGTCCTCATCGTTGACGTTATTTCCACCCCACCAGAACCAGGAGCCGTTGTGCTCATGGAACGGGCGGAACAGGACCGGCACATTGGCTGCCTGCAGATGCAGGGCATACTCCGCGACCATATCGAGATAAGCCGTATAGACCGGATTCAGGTCGCCGCCCGGCAGGATGCGGTGTGCGACATTGCCCTCGAGCTTATTGGCCGAGTAGCCGAGGAAATCGTATTTGCCGTTCACTTTCGGCTTTTTCGAGACGACCTCGAAATTCGGCAGATGCATGGACATCGTGAGGATGGCGCCCTCTTTGGCTGCCTTCAGGCTGAGGTTCACCGTCTTATCCATAAGAGTCGTGCCCTCAATCTTCGCTGCCTCACGCGGATGCAGTTCATCCCCCGTCAGCGAGAGCGCATCGATGCCGACAACGCCCGAAAGGCTGCCCGTCACATCTTTCGTATCTGACTCCGTGCCGGATTTGATGCGGAACATCTTATGATGCGCATCGTTCTGATGGCCATAGAGTACATAGCCTTTCTGCGGCAGTGCCGCGAGGTACCGGTAGAGCGAGCGCACAGCCGGGATGGCCTGGCGGTCTGTGAGACGTGCGGTCTTCGCATAGGCGGGCTCCACATTGGCGAGGTCTGCTGGTTTCGGCATCTCCGCCTTTGCCTTGGCGTTATCGGCCTGCACGGTCTTTTCGACATAAACGCTGTCCATCGGATCATCCGTCGGGCTTGCGGCACAGATACCCTGCGTGAGACTCAGCGCGGCGAGCAGGGCCGCCGTCAGATATGCTTTCCTCATTTTACTTCTTCTCCCTCAAAACCATTGTCGGCGGCGAGCTGGCGGAACCAGCGGCCGGACTTCTTGATGGTCTTATCCTGCGTCACGAGATCGACGGCGATGAGGCCGTAGCGGTTCTTGTACGCGTTCATCCAGGACCAGCAGTCTATGGGCGTCCACAGATGATAGCCGAAGCAGTTCGAGCCCTCTTCGATGCCTTTATGGAGCCATGCGAGATGCTCTTTCACAAAATCGATGCGGTAATCATCCTCGATGAAGCCGTCAGCGTTGCGGTATTTCTCCTCGCCCTCAACGCCCATGCCGTTCTCAGAAATATACCATGGAATGTTGCCGAGATTATCGCGGACGTTGATGGCGATATCGTAGATGGCTTTCGGGTAGATTTCCCAGCCACGGTACGGGTTCATGCGTGCGCCCGGCATGTGATACTGCTCAAAATACCGATCCGGCAGCCACGTGTTATGGATGGGCAGCTCATGCTCGCGGGCCTTGGCGCGGAACGGCTGGTAGTAATTGACGCCGAGATAATCCACGGTGTTTGCCGCGAGGATCTCCATCTCCTCCGGCGTGGAATCCCAGAGAACGCCGTCTTTCTTCAGCGTCTCCACGAGTTTCTCGGGGAAGCAGCCTTTGACCGCCGGATAGAGGAACGAATTGTTCTTGAAATCCTCGGCAAACTGGGCAGCGGCAACATCCGCAGGATCCTCGGAACGCGGATAAGCCGGCGTGAGGTTCAGGACGATGCCGATGCGGCCGCCGTTCTTTGCACAGTCCGTCTCATGGAAGGCCTGGATGGCCTTGGCCGAGGCCAGGTTCAGGTTATAGAGCACCTGGCATGCTTTCTTTCCATCGACGAGCAGTGGATAATGGAACTGGTAGAGGTACTCGCCTTCGACCACGACCATCGGCTCGTTGAATGTCGTCCAGTCCTTGACGCGGTCGCCGAAAAGCTCGAAGCATTTCTTGGCGAAAAGCACATAGAGGTCGACGACATGCTTGGATTCCCATCCGCCGTACTGCTTATAGAGATCGACTGGCAGATCGAAATGCAGCAGGTTGATGATGGGGCGAATGCCCTGCCGCAGGAACTCGTCGATGACAGCATTGTAGAAACGGACACCATCCGCATCGGTCTCTCCGGTCTCAAAATCCTTGATGAGACGCGTCCACTGGATGGACGTGCGCACCGAGTTCAGGCCGACTGCCTTCATCATCGCGATATCCTGCTTATAGTCGTTATAGAAATTCGATGCGGTATTCGGACCAACCTCATGGAAGAACGACTCCGGATCTTTATCATACCAGTAATCGAAGACGTTGCGGTGAGCTTTATGAAAACGGCCCTCACTCTGCGGACCAGAGGTTGCCGCACCCCACCAAAACCCTTTTGGAAATTGATACTGTGCCATAACCAGATACTCCTTTATCTCATTTCTTTTCTGCTTTGTGCAGGCTCTCGTACATATCCACCATGAGGTTGGCCATATCGCGAACGGCAAGTGCCGTCATGAAATGATCCTGTGCGTGGATCAGCAGGATATTTTTCTCCACCGGATGGCCATCGCACTCCGCCGTGATCATCGAGGTCTGGATATCATGCGCTTCGCCGATTTCCTTGCCAGCCTCCTCGATCTGCTTGCGTGCCTTCTCCGTGTCGCCATCCTTGACCATATTCTTGATGGCCTCGATAGCCATCGAACGGCCATTCCCCGAGTGCAGGATCAGCTGCATCGACTCTTCTACGGTTTTCTCATCCATGTTAAGCTTCCTCCTCTTCTTCCTCTTCATCTTTGATGCGGTTGCCCATGATGACAAACGGCGCGTAGATGAAGACATCCATGACAAGCCAGACAACCTGCAGCAGGCCGCCGGCGATAGAGCCGGTACCAATGGTGCCACCAAAGAACAGCGGCATCGTCCACGGCACGACGTATTTGAAAATCGGCACGAGACCGGACGAAAGGGCCAGCCAGCCAACGACCGTATTCGCGAGCGGAGCAAGGATATACGGGATCAGCAGCAGCGGGTTCAGGACAATTGGAAGGCCGAAGGCCAGCGGCTCCTGGATATTGAACAACATCGCCGGAGCACCGACCTTGGCGACCGCGCGCCAGCTGTCTTTCTTCGAAAAGATGAAAATGGCGATGACGAGAGCCATGACATGCATGAGGCCCGCCTCAAAGAAACCATTGCTGAAAATGTAGGATGCATCCCCCGCCTGGTTTGCCAGCTGCGCCGGCATGTAGACCATGTTCTGGATGGCCGCCGTGACGTTGTGGCCATGGATGCCAAACCACCAGAAGAACCATACGATGAACTGATACAGCAGCGAGAAGCCGAGGCCCTGGGAGAAGCCCATGAGCGGTGCCTGGATGATGGCGTAGATGAGGTCATTCAGCGCCTTCTTGCCGAAGAATTGTCCCTGCGACAGGATCGTAGCGAAGACCGTGAAAATCGCGAGCGTGAAGAAAACCGGAACGAGAACCTCAAAGGATTTCGCCACCGCTGGCGGAACCGTCTCCGGCATCCGGATGCGGAGCTTCTTGTTCTGGGAAAGCTTGACGAAAAGCCATGCCGAAACCGTTGCGACGATGATGGACGTAAGAACCGCCTTATTGCCGAAGTAGTCGAGGCTGAATGCGCCGACCATCTTGCCATCTGCACCCGGGATGGCCTGCGGCGTCATGATGATGTAGGCACCGAGAGCAACGAGTGCGGTCTGGAACGGATCGCCGCCCCAGTTCTGCCCGAGGCGATACGCAAAGGCAGCAACGAGCAGGAACGAGAACACGCCGAAACCAACGGTGACGACGTTATTGCAAAGTCCCTGCAGCACTTGCATCGTCGCGACGAATCCACTCGCCTTGTACGCGTCGCCCGCTGTATCGAGCCCCGTAAACGTCTGGCCAAGGTTCATACCATTCGCACCCATGATCGTGCCCCATGGATCGAGTACAACCCACTCCATGATACCGAAGAACGAGCCGACGATGATGAACGGCAGCAGCATCGAGAAAGCATCACGCATGGCCAGCAGATAACGATTGCTCGAAATCTTCGCTGCCAGCGGCATCATCACTCTCTCGAAAGATGAAATCACTGAATTCATAATCCTGTCCTCCTAAACTGACATAGACAATGGACAACCGATGGATCCGGAAGTCGGATAAATCTCTTCCTTCCGATTTGATAGTCTTATTATATAACAGTCAGCATAATCTGTCAACAATATGTCATATCTTTTCTTGACAAAAAGTTATCGATGAAATATAATAAGCACTGTAAGATTCCTTACACATATTTTTCTATTTCCCTAAATTCCCCCCAAGCTCATATTTCCCTATTGGAAAAAAAGCTTAAGCCCCTGGCCATCCGCCAGGGGCTTTCCCCTATCAGAAACAAGATCGTATACAAAAAGCGGTATCCGGGCTCATAAACAGCCCGGATACCGCTTCTGACGGCCCCATCGATCAGTTCTTAGCTTCTTCGACCATTTTCAGTGCCTTCTTCAGCACCTTGTCACCACGGATCATGCCATAGTCGCGCATGTCGATGACATCGAGCGGGCAGCGTCCGGCAACGAGTTTCTCGAGATCGCCCTTCATATGGCGGATCTGCGGTCCCAGCAGGATAACATCCGCATCCGGGATGCGATCCTCGAGTACCTCAACGGAGAAGGCCTCGATGTGCGTATCCGAAAGCCCCTGCTTCTCAGCCGCCTCCTGCATCTTGCGGACCAGGATCGACGTGGACATACCAGCATTACAAACGAGATAAATATTCATGATGATTTCCTCCTCATTGATATTCTTCATGTTTCTATTATATGTCCGAGCGTCTCAAAAGTCAATACTTCGTTTGTAAAAATGTTATATCTTTTATGATTTGCGAAGCGACACCGTGCGGAGCTCACCATAATCGCCGCGATGATGGACCATCGAATATTCGAACGGCGCACCATTATCGAGGTAGCTGACCTGCTCGACCTCAAGGATCGCCATCGGCTTGTCGATAGCCAGCCATTCTTTTTCCTGATCCGTCGGCAGCACAGCATGCAGCGTACGATGTGCCGACTGGATATGAAAATGGAGCTTCTTCTCGATATATTGGTAGATGGAGGATTGCAGCACATCCATCTTGATACCGGGAATCGTCTCGATTGGCATCTGGGTATACTCGACGACGATAGGCTTGTCATCGAGGATACGGACACGGATAAAATCGTAGACAAAATCCTCTGTCGTGAGGTTCAGCTTCGCTGCCACTTTCTCCGTCGGGTGGACGATATCGAATTTCATGACCTGCGTCTTGACCTTGCTGTGCGGGAACGTAGCCGTGAAACCGCTGAACTGATCGGCCTGCCCGAGGTCGCGTACTTCCTTTGCCTCTAGGGACTTCACGAATGTACCGGAGCCGCGGCGCTTGACGACGAGACCGGATTTCACGAGCTCATCGATGGCCCGCTTGATCGTGATACGGCTCACGCCATACGTCTTACACATCTCCCTCTCAAGTGCCAGCTGTTCGCCCGGCTTATATTTCTTATCGAGGATAGCCTTACGGATATCATCGGCAATCTGTTTGTACTTCAACAATTTCAATTACTCTTCCTTTTTTTACTCGAATCAACGAATCCATTTCCTCAAATCTCCCAGTTTCTCTTCCCTGCCCCATAGAACCCATCAGGCCAGATAAACCTGGCGGAAGAACGCTGCTGCACCGAGAAGGTTTGCATCATTCCCTGCCTCACAGGCACGGACAATCGGACGGATATGTGCCATCTCTTCTTTTTCCAGGATAGCATCCACATGAGCCTGAACCTTCGGTACGATGTCCGGACGGGCACTCACCCCGCCGCCGAGCAGAACGACGTCTGGATCGATAGCGTATTGCAGGTTAAAGATAGCTTTGGCGAGATATTCGCACATCACTTCTACTTCGCGATTGGCAACCCCATCTCCTGCATCCGCCATAGCAAAGACTTTTTCCCCATCGAGGGAAGCAGCATCCACGCCCTTTGCCTTGGCTACACGCTCGACAAGGGCACGCGTCGAGCCCGTGTTGCTCAGGATTTCCATCTCCGGATTCATGATCATATAGCCGAATTCTCCACCATGGAAATGGTTGCCGCGATAGATCTTATGGTCCAGGATCACCGCACCGCCTATGCCTGTGCCAATGACGATAAAAATGACGTTATCGAACCCTTTGCCTGCCCCCCAGGCACACTCGCCAAGCCCGGCACAGTTCGCATCGTTCTCCATCGAGACGCACATGCCGAGGCGCTCCGAAAGAGCCTTGACAATTGGGAATTTGTGGATATACCTTACGGCACTGTCACCGCCGATGGTGCCATGCTCGAAGTCCACAGCACCTGGAAAGCTGAAGCCAGCGCCCTCCACCTCCACCGGGCAAGCCTTACGGATAGCGACAACTGCATCGTAAAATGCCTCGATGCTATCCGGCGTCTTCACTTTTCCTTTTTCGGTCAACGTACCATCCGACAGGACGACACCATACTTGATACTGCTGCCACCGACATCAAAACTAAGAATAGCCATATTACTTTCTCCTTGTCATAAAATGTTATATTCCTAAGGTATGTTTGACAAATGAAATGTCATTACTTTTATTATAGCACAACATGATAGAAAAAGTGAAGATATAGGATATTCTTGTAACAAGAAAACAAAAAAGCACCCGCCTCAGCGGATGCTTGATTCAACTGGCAATGTCCTATCCTCCCAGCTCGTCTCCAAGCAAGTACTTTCGGCGTATGAATGCTTAACTACTGTGTTCGGCATGGGAACAGGTGGATCCATTCAGCCATCATCACCAGATATTCAATTGAAGGTTTATACCCTCAAAACTATACAGAAGAAATTCAAACATCTTAGGAAGGTAAAATTGCTTCGCAATTTTTCCTGAGCGATTCGCACATGTTTGCGCGTCGCTTCGCTCCTTCAAACATGGCTCTCTGCTTAAAGATAAGCCCTCGACTTATTAGTACTGATCAGCTTCA
>OMYB01000017.1 GCA_900315155.1 uncultured Selenomonadales bacterium
AGAGCACGAAATTCGTGAAAAGTCTACTGGCAGACTGGCTTGCCTCTCAAAGCAGATATGTACAGGGATTACTGGGAAATTTGGCGTGGGAAAGTTGAGATCTTTAATGACGCTACGAATCAGAGCCTTCCCTTTTACTTTTGCCCCAGCGTCAGAAAATGCAGCAATTAAGTCATCGTAAAAGGATTCATCCCCAGTTAGGTGTAACCAGAATTCTTTTCCACAGTATATGGTAAGGCCTTCTTTTTCTATTTCTTTATACCAAGAATTGATCTGATCATGTGTTCCGTAAACAATACCTACAATTCCATCCGTGCTGAAGTTAAACGTTTTATCGCCATTCTTTTTTGCCCGGTTGGAGTAATCTTTGAAATGTTTTACTATTACAGCGGGATCGCCTTGGTTAATTGTTTCTGGCCCTGCCTTGAGCTGACATAATTTATGCCGCCCGTCGATGGCATCGTTGAATTCAAGATCCATTCCGTCGACTCCAGTAGGATATACTTCTTTGAGCCACTGATGGCAGAAATCCTGTATCAGAGTGCCAAAAGAAGTATTGATGGAAGTACATAACACGCGTGGATATACAAGTGCTTTTGCAAGATTTTCAGCAGTATCGTTACCGTATCCATAGCTTGCCACGTAATGCAGCAATAGTGGATTGATTTTAAATGCTTTTAGGTGACGGCATTTTTCTGTGAATGATATTATATAAGTGAGCCATTTGAGGGGCCAGTGATGATGAAAAAATGAGCCACTTTCATCACGCTGCTCTATAATCAGGTTATACAATCTGATTATAGGGGGAAGCATTCAAGGTGGTTATCACAGTGACAGATTATAAGAAAATCCGGCATATGTTCCTTATCGAGCATAAGAGCCAGAGACAGATTTCCAAGGAACTGGGGTTCTCGCGAAACACCATTGCAAAGTACTGTAAGGGGGATACGTATCCCGGGAAGCGTACCCCCTATCACAGGGACGCTGGTGTCATGACGCCGGAAATCATCGCATTCATCCAAAAGTGCTTACAGGAGGATGCGCAGGAGCCGAACCGCAAGCAGCACCACACGGCGCGGCGGATTTTTGAGCGTCTCGTCGACGAAATGGATTTCATGGGAGCTGAGAGCACCGTCCGTGCCGTGGTCCGCAAGATGCGTGGCACCCTGCAGGAAGTCTTTGTTCCGCTCTCTTTCGAGCCGGGCGAGGCCATGCAGATCGACTGGGGCGAAGTTTTCGTCTATCTTGACGGCCAGCGCACGAAGCTGAACTGCTTCTGCGCACGGCTTTGCTACAGCTGTGCTCCCTTTGCCATGTGCTTCCGAAAACAGAATACCGAATCCTTCCTCGAAGGGCTTATGCAGGCTTTTGACTTCTTCGGCGGCGTTCCGCGCCATGTTGTCTTCGACAACGCGCGCGTTGCCGTGAAGTCTGGGTCCGGCAAGCGCGCCGTGGCTCAGGAGAGCTATGCAGCTATGGCAGCTCATTACTGTTTCGAGATGGTCTTCTGCAACGTGCGGAAGGGCCATGAGAAAGGGCTTGTGGAAAACCTCGTCGGTTTGACCAGAAGAAATGTATTTGTTCCACTCCCTCATGCCCAAAGCCTTGCTGAAGTGAACCGGCTCGTGCAGGAACGCTGCCAGCACTACATTGACTCACACCAGGTCGCGGGGCGCCCCGGCCCTGTCTGCGAGATGTTTGCTGGTGACCGGCAGAAGCTCCTGCCCCTTCCCGGATGCCCTTACGATCCCAGCCAGACTGCCGTCTGCCGCGTTTCCGCGTATGCTACGGTACGCTTCGATGCCAACGCCTACTCCGTTCCAGTACAATATGTCGGGCAGGAAGTGGCCGTAAAAGCCTATGCAGAACGCGTCCGCATTCTGGCAGATGGCCGGGAAATCGCTGCGCATCCGCGTTGCTACCAGCGTGGGCAGCGGATTTTCGACCTCAGCCACTATCTGCCTATCCTCGAGCGCAAGCCGCGCAGCATCCGATTCGCACAGCCTGTGAAACAGAATGTGAGCCCGACGCTGCTGCACCTTCTGCGCACGACGGATTTCAGCGGAAAGGAGCTCGTCGAGATCCTGACGATTGTTGCCGAGCAGGGTGAAGATGCCTTTTGGAAATGCATGCCTGAGTTCCTCATGAAGCAGGCGAAAGGGCCAGATATCCACAATACTGTGAAGGTGCAGGCGGTAGACCTTTCCGTCTACGATAAGATCCTGCAGGAAGGAGAATCGCCATGCAGGACACAGGCGTGAAAGAGTCTCTTAAGTTCTATGCCAAGCAGCTGAAAATCCCGACTTTCGGAAATCTCAGTGACCCCGTAAGCCGCTACAAACCGGGGCAGGGGCTCGAGGAATTCGTTCTCCAGCTCCTGAAAAGGGAATACGAAGCCCGGCAGGAGAACCAGCGAAAACGCCGCCTGAAACGGGCGCATTTCCCGATGCTCAAGACGCTGGAGGAATTTGATCTCAGCCGTCTTGAGCACGTCAAGCCGGAATATGTCAAGCAGCTTGCCAGCTGTGGCTTTGTGGAACGTCACGAGAACCTCGTGATGATTGGCAATCCCGGAACCGGCAAGACGCATCTCATGACCGCACTCGGCGTGAAGGCATGCCTGCTTGGTTACAAGGTCCTTTTCAAGAGCGCAGCGACGCTGGCCTCTGAGCTTCGCGAAGCCCGCGACAGCTACCAGCTGCGGCGGCTCGAGAAGAGCATTGCTGCGGTGGATCTGCTGCTTCTGGATGAGCTCAGCTATGCCAGATTCGACCAGGAGGAATCCGAGCTTCTTTTCAAGGTGATTTCGGAGCGCTCAGAGCGCTCCAGCACCGTGATTACAACGAACCTCGAATTCTCGCGCTGGCCGGAGATGTTTACGAACGAGACGCTGGTGGCCGCCATGATTGACCGGCTGACCTACCACTCGGCCGTGCTGAACATGAATGGCAACTCTTACCGTCTGGCCAACCGCAAGACAGAGACTCCAACCAACAAGGGCCACTAAGTGGCTCAATGTTTCACCAGCACGTGGCTCACTTTTTCGCTAGCACAGTGGCTCAAAAATTCATTGTCACGTGGCTCACTTTTTCATTGACATTTACAATTTTTCCGTATTTTTTCGGTGGTGCACATATAGAGTATCAACAATGAAGCCATGCACGCTGTCGAGGATTCGTTGTTTGTCTTCTTGTGTGATTTTTGTTGCCATGGGTTAGTCTCCCTTGTAATAATCGGATAACGCAAGGCGGTAAATGGTTTCCGTCATGCTGGTACCGTATGCTGCGGAGGTTTCGGTTAGCTCGTCAAAGGCGCCGAGAGATGAATTGTCGTTCGCGAGAGATGCTTCCTTTGCCTGAGTATTAAGGAAATCGTGAATGGCCTGCGGGAGTGCTTGGCGTAATTCTTCGAAAGCATTTTTTCGGCCTGTTGCAAGTGCGTAAAAGCGGTCAGCCGAGATTTTATGGATGCGTTGATGGGATTGCTTTTTTTCGTTAATCGTTATGCTCCAAACTTCGTCGGTGCTTTTCTTCGCAATGATTTCCACAAGGTAACACATGGCCTTGGGGTAGGATTTTGCAAGGCCAGCGAGTTCGTCATAGACACCGGCGGCAGAACGGACATTCATCGTATTGTACTTGTTCTTGACTTCCGCAAAGATAGTATCATCCGTTTTTCGTACGTCGCAGGGGAGGGTGGGACTTTCCTCAAAACCATCAATGGAACCAAGAAGTTGCTGATGGAACAGGCCGATTGCATTGGCGATCGTCTTGTCACTTTGGCGAAAAATTTCACTCCGCAGCGTTTCCTCTGGGTGCCCGCCATGGAGAAATTCCGTATCAAACTGGAATTTGAACGGGTCAATGATGTTCTTGTTGAGATCCTTCAATGTTTTTGACGCGAATGCTTTTTGGTAGCTTCTGTACAGTTTTTCAATAGCATCCAACAGCTTCTCGTCACTCATATAACTTAGATATTTGCGATTTTCAGGCATAACAAAACCTCCTACACGTTTACTTGAAAGTATAGGAGGTTTAGCTGATGATGTCAATTATTGTTCGAGTTGGTTTAAGACATCCACAATGGATAGCCCAATGGCATGCGCCATTTCGACGGGAACAGCATTTCCAATCTGCTTGTATTGCTGCCCGACGGAGCCCTCGAATTTCCATTCATCGGGGAAGCTTTGGATTCGTGCGTATTCACGAACTGTGAAGGGACGCGTTTCTTCGGGATGGCAGCGTTCCGTTTGTTTTTGTTGTGGACTGCAAGTGAGCGTCAGGCATGGTTCATCCCATGAGATACGGCGTGCCATGCCAGTGCGTCCGCCCCCGGAGTAATAGCTCTTGCCCATGTATTCCTTTGCCACTTCGTCAGGTAAATCGCGCCAGTATCCACCAGGCGGAACCATTTCGAGAACCTTAGCCTTTTTGGGCGGGTATTTCTCGCCAGGAGACGGCGGGACATTCTTGAGAACGTCCCGCAAAACGAGTTTTTTTGCATACTTTTGGGGAAGGCGATAGGAGACGTTGAGGTCTCCGCGAATGCCGACAATGATGAGTCGCTGACGTTTTTGTGCGACACCGTAGTCAACAGCGTGAATGAGATGCGTCTCGCAGCGATATCCCAAGGAATGATAAATATCCAACATGGTCTGCAATGTGCGACCATGATCGTGCGTTAACAGGCCGCGTACATTCTCGGCAAGAAATATTTTAGGTTGGAGCTCTTTTACGATTTTCGCAAAATAGAAGAACATGGTGCCGCGGACGTCATCAAGTCCCATTTTCTTTCCTGCATAGCTAAAAGTTTGGCACGGATATCCACCAGATACAAAGTCAATATCGCCGCAATCTTTGGGGAGGTAGGCGCGAATGCCGCGTTCAGCAACCTTTACGACATCCTCCTCGATAACGTTCCATTTTGGGCGATTCGCTCGAAGAGTTGACGCCGCCGATGGGTCAAATTCAACTAATCCCTGCGCGTCAAATCCTGCCTCTTCAAGGCCGAGGGCCAGTCCACCTGCGCCAGCGAATAACTCAATGGAACGGTAGGCTCGTTTTGCCTTGATGGTGGACGTGTCCACATACTCAGTAAAGAGGTCTTCCTCTGTACAGTCAACCGTGCGCGGATGCGCCTTTTTCCGAACGGGATGCGGTTCCTCGTTCTGCATGAGGCGCGATTTTGGCGTAAGCACAACTTTCGGATCAATGTCAAGCGTATCAAAGAGTTTTTGGTAGCAGCTCTTGAATGGATTCTTTTGGGGAGAGAGAAGGACAGAAACCTGGTTCTTGGTGATGTGCATCTTCTCTGCTAAGTCGTTCTGTGTTTTAATACCCTGAGCCTCCATGACCAGCCGTACTTTCTGTCGATCAATAGCGTATTCCATATCGATATCCCTCCCGTTGGTTATGAAAATATCTTAACTCATGCCCGCATGGATGTCAATAGTATCGAACAAATATTTTCTAAATAAAAAAACTGCCCAAGGTGCTGGTTGTGCTGGTGGCACGCCTGGCCTGGGCAGGTTCCTTGGGATGCTCATACGGCTGCCTGAAAGAGCAGGCCGGTGTGGGTATCGGCGGTGTTTGTTCTGGTGTAGGCCTGACTGACAGTATCCACGCTGTCGGGCTGGCTATCCCAGGACGTTTTGAGATGGATGCGTTGGCTGGCAACGACGCGGCCGTCGGGGTATTTCTGCTCGACGAGCAGGGTGCCGTCAGCGAGGGTGCAGGTACTCGTGATGAGTCCGGTACTGCTGGGGGCGTCGCCCGTTTGGCTGCTGTCATCCGGGTGGACGACGGGGACTTGTGCTTTCGTTTCTTCGAGCACGTCCTGAAAATTTTTGGCCGCAGGTTCCTGGTTGTCGCTCCCCCTTGCCGGATAAGGCTGGTAGGGGAGATAGGCATAAGCCGATCGCGCTGCTTCCACCGCATTGACGCGGTCCAGATGGAGCATAGGAATCACCTCCTTCTTTTAAAGGATAAGGACAGCAGAACATGCTTGCAACAGGTTAAGGTATACATTAGTTTTCTCTGCATTGACCCAGTCAACAATTTCCTGCCGAGGGGAGGACTTTCGAAACCGAGACTGTAATAACGCTTGCATTTTACCGGAGTTTGGGTTATACTGAGGATTATCGTAGCGATGAAGAAGGAAAGTAGTCCGTTTCCGATGCGCACAGAGAGCCCCGGCAGGTGCGAGCGGGGTCGCGGAGGGCTGGCGAAGTTCCCTTTGGAGCTTCCGGGTGAAGAATGCAGTAGCCAGGACGTCGACGCCGCGTTAAGGCTGCGAAAAGTGATAAATCAGAGTGGTACCGCGAAAGCATGCAAAACACAGCCTTCGCCTCTGGGAAATCGGTCTCCCGAGGTGGAGGCTTTTTCGATTGGTTTGAGGAGGTTCAAACATGGCAATGGAAGAGAAAATCGATCAGCTGAAGGCCCAGGCGGCCGAGGCGATCCAGAACGCGGCAACGAATCTCAGCGAGCTCGACGATATCCGCGTCAAGTTCCTGGGCAAGAAGGGTGAGTTCACGTCCATCCTGCGCGGCATGGGCGCCGTCGCAAAGGAAGACCGCCCGAAGATCGGCAAGATCGTGAATGAGGCCAAGGCGCAGATCGAGGCGCTCATCGCGGAGAAAAATGAGGCGCTGAAGGCGCGCGCCCTCGAGGAGCGCCTCGCAAAGGAGAGGATCGACGTCACGCTGCCGGGCCGCCGTCAGCCGCTCGGTCATCTGCATCCGCTGACGCTCACGCTCGAGCGCATCAAGGATATCTTCTTCCGCATGGGCTTCTCTGTCGAGGAGGGCCCGGAGATCGAGCAGGATTATTTCAACTTTGAGGCGCTGAACCTGCCAAAGGATCACCCAGCGCGCGATATGCAGGATTCGTTCTACATCACGGACGAGATCCTCATGCGTTCCCAGACGTCGCCGGTGCAGGCGCGCACGATGCAGAAAAACAAGGCGAACGCGCCGATCCGCATGATCGCACCGGGTCGTGTCTATCGCCGCGATGAGTACGATGCGACGCATTCCCCGATGTTCACGCAGGTCGAGGGCCTCGTCATCGATGAGGGCATCAGCCTCGCGGACCTCAAAGGTACGCTGGAGCTGTTCCTGCACCAGATCTTTGGCGAGGATGTCGGCGTGCGGTTCCGCCCGAGTTTCTTCCCGTTTACGGAGCCATCGGCGGAGGTCGATATTTCCTGCTCGAACTGCCACGGCAAGGGCTGCAACGTCTGCAAGGGCACGGGCTGGCTCGAGATCCTCGGCGCAGGCATGGTGCATCCGCACGTGCTCGAGATGAGTGGTTACGATCCAAAGAAGGTCAGCGGGTTCGCTTTCGGCATGGGCGTCGAGCGCATCGCGATGCTGTCGTACGGCGTCAACGACCTGCGCCTGTTCTACGATAACGACAAGCGTTTCCTGAGCCAGTTCTGAGATCGAGGAGGAAAGAGACAATGCAGGTATCCATTAAATGGTTAAAACAGTATATTGATTTCGACTGGACGGCGGAAGAACTCGCGGATCGTTTCACGATGGCCGGTGTCCCGGTCGAGAATGTCGTCCGTCAGGATGAGGGTTTCGACCACGTCGTGACGGGCAGCGTCGATGAGATCGTGCGCAATCCGGACTCGGATCATCTCTGGGTCTGCCAGATCAACGTGGGGCAGAAAGACCTCATCCAGATCCAGACGGGCGCGCAGAACGTGCACCAGGGCGATATCGTCCCCGTGGCCATGGTCGGCGCCCATCTGCCGAACGGCCTCCACATCAAAAAGGGCAAGCTCTGCGGTCTGCCGTCGAACGGTATGCTCTGCAGCGCGGGGGAGCTCCACCTCGATACGACGAATTTGACGGAGGAGCAGCTGAACGGCATCTATATCCTGCCAAAGGATACGCCGGTCGGTGCACCCGTGGCCGAGGTGCTCGGTCTTGATGACGCTGTGCTCGAGTTCGAGCTCACGGCGAACCGCGGCGACTGCTTCAGCGTGCTCGGTCTCGTGCGTGAGATCGCCGTCCTCACGGGCAACACGCCGAAATGGCCGGAGATTGCCGTCAAAGAGGATGACGCGGAGAAGACGGCAGACCTCATCAGCTGCGGCATTGATGCCACGGATCTCTGCGACCGCTATACGGCACGCGTGCTGAAGAACGTCAAGATCGGTCCGTCCCCGGCCTGGATGCAACAGTGCCTCGACGGCGCCGGCATCCGCGCCATCAACAACGTCGTCGATGTCACGAACTACGTCATGGTCGAGCTCGGCCAGCCGATGCATGCCTATGACTACGATCAGATCACGGGACATACGCTGACGGCACGCCTCGCGAAAGAGGGGGAGAACCTCCACACGCTCGATGACAGCGACCGCGTCGCAAAGGGTACGGAGCTCGTCATCGCCGACGCCGCGCATCCGGCCGGTCTTGCCGGTGTCATGGGCGGTCTCGAGACCGAGGTCACGGAGAACACGAAGACGATTGTTCTCGAGGCGGCTTCGTTCAACGGTCCGAGCATCCGCCGCACGTCGCGTGCCTGCGGTCTGCACACGGAGGCCTCGGGGCGTTTCGAGCGCGGCGTGAATGTGCCGGATGTCCCGCGCGCCCTCGACCGCGCCGCGCAGCTCCTGCAGGACATGGGCGCCTGCACGGTCACGCAGGGGATCGTCGATGTCTACCCGCAGCCGAAGGAGGCCGTCAAGATCGACTGGACGGCTGAGCAGATCAACCGCCGCCTCGGCACGCAGCTGCCGGGCACGAAGATGGTCGAAATCCTCGAGAAACTCGGTTTTGCTACCGAGGATAAGGGAAATGAGACCTATACCTCGACAGTCCCGAACTGGCGCAACGACTGCACGTACATGGAGGATCTCTCCGAGGAAATCGCCCGCATTCACGGCTTTGATAACATCCAGAGCTCGACGCCGTATGGCCATGTCATGCAGGGGCAGAAGAGCGAGAAACAGGTCTTTATGGAAAAGATCAAGCACGTCCTCGTCGGTCTCGGCATGACGGAGGAGCTGTCGTTCAGCTTTACGAATACGGATCTGCTCGATAAGCTGCTCGTCCCGGCGGACTCGAAGCTCCGCCAGGCGATCCCCATCATGAACCCGCTCACGGATGAGGCGCCGCTCGTCCGCACGAGCCTCCTGACGTCCATCATGGAGAATGCCCTGCGCAACTTCTCCCGCAAGAACATGGATCTCAAGTACTTTGATATCGCGCCGGTCTTTTTCCCGAAACAGCTGCCGCTCACGGAGCTGCCGGAGGAGCGCCTCGAGCTCGTCGGCCTCATCACGGGCCGCCGCAACGAGACGGGCTGGAACCAGGCGAACGACATGGTCGATTTCTATGATATGAAGGGCATCGTCGAGGAGCTGTTCGCGCAGATCGGCCTCACGCGTTATACGGTAGAGGCCGGCGAGCATTTCGCCCTGCACCCGGGCAAGACGGCGCTCTTTAAGAAAGGCCGCGACGTGCTCGCTGCGGTCGGTGAGCTCCACCCGAAAGCGGCGGCGAACTTCGGCATCAAGCAGAAAGTCTACCTCTTTACGATGGATGTGCAGACGCTCATGAAGTACAGCGGCAAGGCGGCGAAGATCGAAGACCTGCCGAAGTATCCGGCGATCGAGCGCGACCTCGCCATGGTCGTCCGTGACGATGTGGCCGCAGCCGATATCGAGCGCGTTGTCAAGAAGAACGGCGGAAACGACCTCCAGTCCATCACGCTGTTCGATGTCTACACGGGCATCCAGGTCGGCGCGGGCAAGAAGAGTCTCGCGTTCAACTTGCACTTCCAGTCGAAAGAGCGTACACTGAAGGATGAAGAAGTCGATCAGGCTTTCCAGAAGATCCTGCAGGCCGTAGAGAAGCATTTCGATGCGGAACTGCGCAGCTGATAGGTGGTGATAGAGTTCATGGCAGAGGAAAAAGAAAAACCGGCGCAAAAGCCGAAGAAGCCGATGGAACGCGTGGTGGTCGAGATCTTCGGCCAGGACTATGCCCTGCGTACCGATGACCCCGAGTACCTGCGCCAGCTGGCGGGCGTCGTGGATAAGCAGATGAAGCAGACGGCGCGTCATGCACACAGCTTTGACTCGACGAAAATCGCCGTGCTCGGTGCCCTGCAGATCGCAGACGAGTACTGCCAGCTCCGCAGAGACTACGATGAGCTCTACGAACTGCTCAATGAGAAATAACCGGATATCGCCATAAAAAATCCGCATCAGCGTTTTTGCTGGTGCGGATTTTTGTATGTGGTTTGTATGCTCGAACGGTTATTTTTTCGGCTCAGCCGGTTTTACGATTTCTTTGAGCTCTTCCGGCTTGAGCTGGAACTTTTCGCATAGTTCTTTGCTCGAGAGCGAGCCCGTCAGGTAGAGCTGGCGCAGGATCGCCATGCGTGCGGCCGTGAGGCCCTCGACGTAGCCTTCCTGCCACGTGGGCGGGTGCTCTTCGCCGGTCGGCGTCTCGGTGAGGCCGCGCAGGATGGTCGCGAGCGGGAAGTCGCTGTCATCCATGATGGAGACATTCTTGCGGCGCTGGATATCCGCCTCGGTATGGTAGTCTCCGTCGTGGCCCATGATCCAGGTCTCATCCGCGGGCACGGACTGCTGCAGCACGCGCATGACATTCTCGCTGTCGCTTTTCTGGTAGAAGGCGGCGGCAGCCTCATAGCTGAGGCCGCCCTGCATCTTGCGGTTGATGAGGCGCGTCTTGAGGTCGTTCGGGTGGGCGGAGAGGAACAGTGTGTAGTCGGCATAGGAACGGGCGCGCTGCCAGTCCGGATGGCGGAGCAGGAGCCAGTTGCCCTCGAGCAGGATGATCGGGCGGTGGATGCGCTGGACATCCTCGACGACATCGTGGCGCATGCGGTCGTAGACGGGCCAGCGGATATCCTCGTTCGTTATGTGGCTGATCTTATCGAGGAAATGGATGACATCGAACGTCTCCGGTGCGCCCTTGATCTGGTATAGCGGGATGGACTGCCCGTTTTTCTGGATGGAATGGCTCTGGAGATAATCGTTATGGTAGTGGAATCCATCGAGGCCGATGGCCTGGATTGGCGTGAGCCCCGTCGTGCCACGGGAGAGCTTCTCGAGGAACAGGGCGAGCGTCGACTTGCCGACGGCCGGCGGTGCCGCAAGAAAGACGAGGATGCGCCGGCCTTTCTGCTGCTGCAGGGTCGTAAGACGCTGGAGGAAAGGACGGAACAGCCCCGTGATCGTGCTTTCGTTGTAGCGTACTTTCTGCACAAGCCCGTTGATCGAGAGCTGCACCGTGCGCCAATGCTTGACCGGTGCTCCCTGCGGCTGGATTTCCTCGATGATATCGTTCTTGTTGTTCTGGAATTCATTCATATGGACATGCCTCCTTGCGAAGTTACCGATTCCTAACCTGTTTATCGGACGATTGACAGGAAAACTTTAGGCTGCAGCGAAAATCACTTGCTTTCCCTTATTTCCAGAGAATCTTTCTCTTTTCATCGCAGGTTGCGAAATCGCAGGAGAAACGGTATAATCAGAGTAATGTCTGCTGTCTTGACAGTAGATTACACATGATTGGAGAGGAATCCTGAAATGGAAGATATCATTGACGAAATCATGCGGCTGAAAGAGGAGCGCCAGGCCATCATCCTGGCTCATGTCTATCAGCCAGAGGAAATCCAGGAAATCGCAGACTTCAGCGGCGATTCGTTTGCCCTTTCGCGCAAGGCTGCGGCCACCGATGCGAAAGTCATCGTGTTCTGCGGCGTGCGGTTCATGGCCGAGACGGCGAATATCCTATCGCCGGACAAGATCACGCTGCTGCCGGCCGCCGATGCGGGCTGCCAGATGTTCGATGACACGCTGGAGGCAGGCGTGCGGAAGATGAAAGCAGAGCATCCCGATGCCCTGCTGGTTTCGTATGTCAATACGCCGGCCTCGGTCAAGGCAATGAGCGATGTCTGCTGCACGTCCTCGAATGCGGCAGCTGTCGTGAACTCCCTGCCGAAGGACCGCGAGGTCCTGTTCGTGCCAGACGAGAATCTCGGTTCCTTTGCGCTCGAGAAATGCCCAGACCATAAGGTCATCTGCTGGCATGGCGGCTGCCCGATTCATCAGGCGCTGCGCCGCGAGGAAATCGAGGCGGCAAAAGCCGCCCACCCGGAGGCACTCGTGCTTATGCACCCGGAGTGCCGCAAAGAACTCCGCGACCTCGCGGATTACGTCGGCAGTACGACGGGCATCATCAAATACGCGGAGAAGAGCCCGGCAGAAGAATTCATCATCGCGACGGAGCAGGGGGTGCTGTACGAACTCACGGAGCGCTGCCCGGGTAAGAAATTCTACATGGCTTCGCGCCGCATGCTCTGCGTCAATATGAAGAAGACCTCGCTCGAGAAAGTGCGCGATGCGCTGAAGACGCTCGAGCCGCGTGTGGTCGTGCCGCAGGAGATCCGCGAAAAATCCATCGCCGCCCTGCAGCGCATGCTCGAGATTACGGGAAAGTGAGGCAGACCATCATGCAGGAATATCTCATGAATTTCGATACGCGCGAGCTGCCGTCCTATGATGCGGATGCGCTCGTCATCGGCTCCGGTGTCGCCGGGCTCCAGGCCGCGTGGTATCTTGCGCGCGCGGGGAAACACGTGCTCCTGGCTGTCCGTGATACGCTCCTCGACAGCAATACGAACAAGGCGCAGGGCGGCATCGCCGCATCGTTCGGTGCGGATGATAACCCGGAGCTGCACCTCGAGGATACGCTCATCGCCGGTGCCGGCCTCTCGGACCGCGATATCTCCGCCATCGTGACGGAGGAGGGCCCAAAGGATGTCAAAGTCCTTTGGGAGAACGGCGCCGAGTTCGACACGAATCCCGATGGCACGCTCATGCTGGGCCGCGAGGGGTGCCACTGCCGCAGCCGCATCGTGCATGCCCACGGGGATGCCACGGGCGCCGAGGTGGCACGAAGCCTGAACGCGCTCGTTGCGAAAGAGAAGAACGTCGAGCCCATGGAGCATTGCTATGTCACGGATCTCCTCGTGCGGGATGGGCGCTGCTACGGCGCGGTCGCCCTGCATGAGGACCGGAAAGTCGTCATCCGCGCAAACGCCGTCGTGCTTGCCACGGGCGGCACGGGACGTCTCTATAGCAAGACGACGAACCCGGAGGGCGCAACGGGCAGCGGCATGGCGATGGCATGGCGTGCCGGTGCGGCCGTCATGGATATGGAGTTCGTGCAGTTCCATCCGACGACGCTCTCTATCCAGGGATGCCCGAACTTCCTCATCTCGGAGGCCGTGCGCGGTGCAGGCGGCATCCTGCTCAACCTCAGGGGTGAGCGGTTTATGCCGAAGTACCATCCGATGAAAGAACTCGCGCCGCGCGACGTTGTTGCGCGCTGCATTTTCAAGGAGATGCAGGAAGCCGGCAGCCCGTTCATCTATCTCGATGCCACGGGCATCGAGGATGTCACGGAAAAGTTCCCAATGATCGCGGAGACGTGCAGGCAGTACGGCGTGGATATTGCGAAGCAGCCGATCCCGATCGCGCCTGCGGCACATTACATGATGGGCGGCGTTCACACAGATGAATGGGGACGCACGAATATCCAAGGGCTCTATGCTTGCGGGGAGACCGCCGCAACGGGCCTGCAGGGGGCCAACCGCCTCGCGAGCAATTCTCTGCTCGAGGGACTCGTCTTCGGCCGCCGTGCTGCAAAGGATATCGTCGATAACCCGCTGCCGGAGGCTGAACAGGGACTCTATTGGCAGGAGAACAGCCTGCGTGAGGAGACCTTTGATGATACGGCAGCGTGTATCGCTGAGACGCAGGACATCATGACGAAGTACCTCGGCATCCGCCGTAACGCAGAGGACATGAGCAAGGCCATCGAGGAGCTCTATTGGATCGCACGGCGCCGCATGGGGCGTGCGGCCATGAACGCGGAGGAGCTCGACCTGCGCGCCCGCCTCACGGTGGATGTGCTGATCGCACGGGCAGCCCTTCGCCGCCAGGAGAGCCGCGGCGGCCACTACCGCACGGATTTCCCGGAGACGAGGGAAGCATGGGCCCATCATGTGCTGGATGAGAAGCATGAGGAAGGCCTTTTCGCCGGAATCACAGAACAAGAAGAGACAGGAGACAAAAACAATGGATATGATGTTTGGACTGGACGCGCAGCTGGCGTCATGGCTTGAGGAAGATATCGGCAGCGGCGATATCACGACGAATGCGATCGTAGGGCCGGAGCGTACGACGACGGGCATCATCCATGCCAAGGCGGAAGGTGTGCTCGCCGGCGTTGAGGTCGCAGAGAAGGTGTTCCGCCTGCTCGATCCCAACATCGAGTATACGGCAAAACTGCAGGACGGCGCGAAACTCACGAAGGCGTCCGTCATCGCTGAGGTGAAGGGAAGTGCCCGCGCCATCCTGACAGGGGAGCGTCTCGCGTTGAACCTCCTGCAGCATATGTCCGGCGTCGCCACGCGCACGGCAAAGCTCGCAGCCATCGCAGCGCCGTATGGGGCCGCTCTCGTCGATACGCGCAAGACGACGCCGGGCCTGCGTCTGCTCGATAAATACGCCGTCAAGGTCGGCGGCGGCAAGAATCACCGTCTCGGTCTCTATGATGCCATGCTCATCAAAGATAACCACATCCAGGTGGCTGGCGGCATTCGTGAGGCGCTGGATCTCGCCCACGCCTATGCGGGCCACATGACGAAGATTGAGATCGAAGTCGAGAACATCGACGGCGTAAAGGAAGCGCTCGCAGGCGGTGCGGATGTCATCATGCTCGATAACATGAAGCCGGAGCTCATGACCGAGGCGGTAAAACTCATTGACCACAAGGCTGTTGTCGAGGCATCGGGCGGCATCGATGAGACGATGCTGGCCGATGCGGCCAAGAGCGGCGTGGATGTCATTTCTGTCGGCGCACTCACACACAGCGTCAAGGCGCTCGATATCAGTATGGATATTGACCGCATCAAGTAAATTCTTTTACAGATTACAAAAATATTTTTCAAAAGGATACTCCCTGGCTATTGAAATATACGTTCGTGCGTAGTACAATAGAAAGCAAGTGAGGCAGCGCACCAATCGAGGGCAGCTGCCACGAAGAATCGAGGACGTTATGTCCAAAGTTAGGGAGGATTGTTTCATGAATCAGGTAATTTTGACCGGCCGTCTGACGAGAGACCCGGAGATGCGTGTCACGACGAGCGGTAAGAATGTTGCGAGCTTTACGCTGGCTGTGGATCGCCGCATGAGCCGTCGCGCACAGGAGCAGAACCCGAATCTGCCAACGGCAGATTTCATTCCCTGTGTGGCATGGGAGCACCAGGCTGAGTTTGTGCAGAAATATTTCCACAAGGGCAGCCCGATGCTCGTCGAGGGCCGCATGCAGGTCCGCAGCTACGAGGCGAAGGACGGTTCCGGCCGCCGCTATGTCACGGAGGTTATCGTGAATAACATCGAGTTCACGGGCTCGCGCCGGGATAACGAGGGCGGCTATGATGGCGGCCAGCAGGGTGGCGGCTTCGGCGGCAATGGCGGCGGCTACCAGCAGAGCAGTGCTGCTCCGGCCGGCGGTCAGCAGGGCGGTGGCTTCGGTCAGCCGCTCGCCGATGAAGATATCCCGTTCTGAGCAGATTTTGAAACATAAAAGAAGCCGTATGGCTGAGCGTATTGTGCTTGGCCATACGGCTTTTCTATTCGATGATGCTTTATATGGTTTCACTTTCCATCCGTTCGGCGAGCGCAGGGTCGAGCTCATAGAGCTTTTCAGCCATGCGGCGGAGGCGGATGTTCTCGCGGTGGCCGGCATCGACGTTTGTGATGCTGAAACCGAAGACCTTGCGGTTGCGGTCGAGCATGATGAGCGTGATGCGGACATGGACATAGAGTTTGCGTCCGTCTTTGCATTCTCGTTGGATGGTGCAGCGTTTGACGGTACGCGTCTGTTCTGCCTCGTCCATGGTATCGCGGAGTGTCTGCCAATCTTCTTTGGAGAGGATTTTGCGGATCGTGAATTCCGGCTGATAGAGTTCTTCGGCTTTGTTGCCGAAAAGGTTCAGGTAATTCTCGTTGACACGCAGGACCTCCATGCGCTCTCCGACGAGCTCATAAAGGGCGATGCAGACGCCGAGGCTGTTGAGCAGCGTAACCTGTTCGTTCGTGCCGAGATTCTGTCCGTTATGTTTGGGATCGAGGTGGAGGCTCGGCAGGCCGGTCCGGTAGTTGTCGTGGAGCATGCTCTCATAAACGTCGATGGGGACGGGTTTTGAGAAATAGTAGCCCTGTGCCATCTCGCAGCCGATCGTGCGCAGGAAATCGACCTGCGTTTTCGTTTCGACACCCTCGACGATGACGGGGATGCGGAGCCATTTCGCCATGCGTACGATGGAGATGAGGATATCGTTGCTGCGCGTATCCACATCTGCCTGTTCGGCATCAGCCAAGAATTTCAGGTCGATCTTCAGGATATCGACAGGCAGGTTCTTCAGCATGTTCAGCGAGGAGTAACCGGAGCCGAAATCGTCCATGAGGATGGGGAAACCGGCTTTCTGCAGTTCCTTCGTGATGTTGATGATGTACTGCGGGTTGTCGACATAAGCGCTCTCGGTGAGCTCCAGCTCGAGAAGGGCAGGGGGCAGCTCGTATTTGTGGACGAGCTCGAGGAAATACTGCACCATGTTCGGGCTGTTGAGGTCGACGCGGCTGACGTTGACCGAGATCGGCACGGCCGGACGGCCGGCATCAAGTTCGCTGCGTAGGAGCTGACAGGCTTTTTCCCAGACGTATTTATCCAGTTTCAGGATGGAGCCGTTGCGCTCAAAGGCGGGGATGAACTTGCCCGGGGAGATATAGCCCAGCTTCGGGTGTAGCCAGCGCACGAGGGCCTCAGCACCGACGATGCGCTCGGTCATGAAATCGTATTTCGGCTGGAGATAGATGACAAAATTCTCATCTTCGATGGCTTTATCCATACCGCTGATGAGCATCTGCTCGTTGACGAGGTCCTGACGCATATCGTCGTCGTAGATGCCGCAGGGATTGGTGCTGTCGTTCTTGGCTTTCGAGAGCGCCATGAGTGCGCGGTCGCACATCGCGTTAACGGAAATCTGGCGGTCGGTGACGGGATAGACGCCGAAGGAGAGGTCGACGTGGTAGTCGAGGGCAAAGCTGTCTACCGTGATGTTCAGCGAGGTGATGAGGTGCTCGCGCATCTTTTTCTTCGCCGGGTAGAGGATGACGAAGTTATCCGCATGCAGGCGGCCGAAAGCGCAGTTCGGCAGCGTCATCGTCTTGAACAGGCTGGCGATATGCATCAGAAGCTCGTCGCCCGTCTTTTCGTTGAAAATATCGTTGATGGCCTTGAACCGGTTGATGTTGACGACCATGAGCTCAAAGTGCACATCGGGATTCTGCTGCAGGAGTGTTTCTGCATGGTGGCAGAACGTGGCCTTGTTGTAGAGCCCCGTGAGGCTGTCGTGATGCATGATGTAGAGGAAATGGTTATGCGTACGCTGCAGTGGCATGATATTTGTAATGACACCACTGAACGTGCCGATGCCCGTCTCATCGTCGATGAGATGACGGCCAACTTCCATGACCGTGAGCAGGTTGCCGCCTTTTCCTTTCAGGTGATACTCGACCTGATAGTTATCCTTCGTGAGGAGCTGCTGACTGCGCGACTGATGCACGAGCTCGATATCGTGCGGCGTCATGAGCGATTCCATCGTCGGCAGTTCGCCGTCCTGGGTGAAATCTTCCTTGGAATCGTAGCCGAGCATCTGCCAGAGCTCATCGCCGGCATACGTGAGCGGCAGGTCTCCGTCCGAACGGTAGACGACGTAAGCGCAGTCCACATAAGAATCCATGAAACGCGACAATACCCGTTCGGACGTATCTTTATCCTTGGAACGGGATTTCAGCATGGAGGAGCTCACCATGCGGTAGACGAGCTCGCGCTGGGCGTCACGCTGGATATGGATGCCGCGGATATAGGCATACCCGTCCTCGTGGACGTCGTACATGAAATACGCGCGATGAAGCACGGCGACGAGGTCCTTGCGGCGGAAGACGAGGTCGGCCTGGATGACAGGTCCTCCTTCGGAGGATACTTCCCGGCATTTCATCTTCGTGATCCGGGCATGAGGAAATGAGGCGGTTTCCTTTTGCAGCAGATCATAGATATCGGTGCGGCCTGTGACAAATTCTTTGGAATGTATGCTGAAAACCACGGCGTCCGGCGCCAGGCGGCTTACGATGCTGGTCTGGCTGCCGTATTCGTAATATTCCTTGAGCAGAGATTTCGTCAAAGCGATGAGGTCCGTTCTCTCCATGAGGTCATCCCTTCCTTTGCGTGCCCTGTTTTTTCATCATGCTCGGGCAAATGTTTGCGTATTTCCGATATTCATAATGGTAATATTCGACTTTCTTATCGGGAATACCTTTCTTTTCATAGGAATTTTTTCCGTTTTTGATTCGGGAATTTTGCCAGTCAAGGACATGCGACATCTTTTGCAGGAAAATGGAGAAATTTCCCGGCTTTTGTGCTATACTGTTCAGGGAAGCATTCCGACTGTCTTTTTATGGAGGTTAGCACAGATGAAAGAGTACAAGCCGTTCAAGTCTGGCAAGGTGCGCGAGGTCTATGATGCCGGGGACAGCATCATCATGGTCGCTACGGACCGCATTTCCGCGTTCGACCACATCCTGAAGAATCAGATCACGGACAAAGGCGCCGTTCTGACGAAGATGTCCCGCTTCTGGTTCGATTACACCAAGGATATCGTGAAGAATCATATGCTCTCCGTGGATAACCAGGATATGCCGGAATTCTTCCAGCAACCGCAGTTCCAGGGCAATGCGATGAAGTGCCAGAAGCTCACGATGATCCCGATGGAGTGCATCGTGCGCGGCTATATCACGGGCTCGGGCTGGGAGAGCTACAAAGAGAACGGCACGTGCTGCGGTATAAAGCTGCCGGAAGGCCTCAAAGAGTGCCAGCAGCTGCCGGAGCCGATTTTCACGCCCTCCACAAAGGCGGAGCTCGGCGAGCATGACCAGAACGTCTCCGTCGAGGAAGGCGCTGCCTATGTCGACAAGACATTCCCGGGCAAAGGCAAGGAATACGTCGAGAAGATCCGCGACCTCACGATTGCGCTCTATAAGAAATGCGCGGCATATGCGCGCACGCGCGGCATCATCATCGCCGACACGAAATTCGAGTTCGGTCTTGACGAGCAGGGTAATATCGTGCTCGGTGACGAGATGCTCACGCCGGACAGCTCCCGTTTCTGGCCTGCAGAGGGCTACGAGGCCGGCCATGGCCAGCCGTCCTATGACAAGCAGTTCGTCCGCGATTGGCTGACGGCGAACCCGGACAGCGATTACCAGCTGCCGCAGGATATCATCGACAAGACGATTGCGAAATACAAAGAAGCCTATGAGATGCTCACGGGCGAGAAGTTCCATCGCTGAGTAAAAAATACGAAAAAAGTATTGACAGGCCACCATGGTTTGGTTATAATACTATTTGTTGATTGCGAGAGATAAATCGCACGAGACAGAAAATAAAATGTGGTTCACTAGCTCAACTGGCAGAGCAACTGACTCTTAATCAGTAGGTTCGGGGTTCGATTCCCCGGTGGATCACCATGGTTCACTAGCTCAACTGGCAGAGCAACTGACTCTTAATCAGTAGGTTCGGGGTTCGATTCCCCGGTGGATCACCATTTGACACCATAGCCTCCTCGGAAACGGGGAGGCTTTTCGTATCACGGAGGAGGAATCTTTCATGCGTATCTTATTCTCAAACGATGACGGTATCCAGGCGGAGGGCATCCGCGCTCTCGTGAGGGCGTTTGCCCCGCATCATGAGGTCATCGTGGCAGCACCGGCCCGCCAGCAGAGCGGCATGGCACATGCCCTCACCGTGGGCATACCGATTGAGGTATCGCATGATGCGGAGCTCGAGGCCATCCCGGGCGTCACAGAGGCCTGGGCTATAGACGGGACCCCGACGGACAGCGTGAAGCTCTATGTCGAAGCCATCGCGCAGCAGAAACCGGATGTCGTGATCTCGGGCATCAATCACGGCGCAAACCTCGCGACGGATATCACGTATTCCGGAACGGTCGGCGCAGCCATGGAGGGATATCTTCACGATATCGATGCTTTCGCCGTATCCCTGGATTCGGCCAGCGAGCTTTCCTATGATGAGGTCGCAGAGGTATTCCGCAGCTTCGTCGAGCAAAGTGTCGTGCAAAAAGAGAACCGGGAGAAGCCTCTGTTCTACAACGTGAACTTCCCCGTGCGGTTCCATGAGGATGGCGTGCAGTACGTATTTGGCCGCCAGGGCAAGCGTGACTATCTCAACGCATTCCACCGCGAGGAGAAGGACGGGAAAATCTTCTACACCATGGCCGGTGAAATCTACGATACGGACAAGGGGGAGCCGACGGATATCTACGCGACGGAGCAGGGATATGTCTCGGTGACGCCGCTCATCATCGATGCAACGGACTATCCGGAGCTGGATCGCCGCCTCGGGCAGTGATTCTTTCCGTGACAACAAACAGAGTTTCTGCTAGAATAGTACTGTATGATAAAAATCGATGCGGAACGCATGCAGGAGGTAGATGTTAGGATGGAATCCATGATCAAAGATATCAAGCTGGCACCGAGCGGCCACGATAAGATCGAATGGGTCAAGAACTTCATGCCCGTCATGAGCTATGTCGATAAGGAATATTCCAAGACAAAGCCGTTCGCCGGCAAGAAGATGGTCATCACGCTGCATCTCGAGGCCAAGACGGCCTATATGGCGGAAATCTTCCATCATGCAGGTGCTGAGGTAGCTGTCACGGGCAGCAACCCGCTTTCCACGCAGGACGATGTCGCCGCAGCCCTCGTCGAGGACGGCGTGCATGTCTTTGCTACGCATGCCTGCACGGATGAGGAGTATTACACCTATATCGATAAGGCCCTCGAAATCGAGCCGGATATCATCATCGATGATGGCGGCGACCTCGTGCACACGCTGCATACGAAGCGCCGCGACCTCCTGCCGAAAGTCCTCGGCGGCTCCGAGGAGACGACGACGGGCGTCAACCGCCTGCGCGGCCTCGCAAAGGCAGGCAAGCTCGAATTCCCGATGTTCGCCGCAAATGATGCCTATATGAAATATCTCTTCGATAACCGCTATGGTACGGGCCAGTCGACCTGGGACGGCATCATGCGCACGACGAATCTCGTCGTCGCGGGCAAGAATGTCGTCATCGCCGGCTATGGCTGGTGCGGCAAGGGCGGTGCGATGCGTGCACGCGGCCTCGGCGCCAATGTCATCATCACGGAGGTCGATCCGATCAAGGCCATCGAGGCTGTTTTCGACGGTTTCCGCGTCATGCCGATGGATGAGGCAGCGAAGATCGGCGATATCTTCCTCACGCTCACGGGCGATAAAGATGTCATCCGCAAGCGCCATTTCGAGTCGATGAAGAACGGCGCCATCATGGCCAATGCCGGCCATTTCGACTGCGAGATCAACATCCCGGAGCTCGAGTCTCTCTCGAAATCCCGCCGCACCGTGCGCAAGAACATCGAGGAGTTCCTCCAGCCGGATGGCCGCAAGCTGTATCTGCTCGCAGAGGGGCGTCTCGTCAACCTCGGCGCAGGCGATGGGCATCCGGCGGAGATCATGGACCTGTCGTTCGGCGTGCAGTTCTTCTGCGCCCTCCATATCCTCGAGCATCATGACGAGCTCGAGAACAAGGTCTATCTCATGCCGGAGGACATCAACACGCGCCTGGCAGAAATCAAGCTGCAGGCTCTCGGCGTGACGATTGATACGCTGACGGAGGAGCAGCGGAAATACCTGAATCTGGACTAAGCTGCTGGTTTTGTTTATTGGAAAAGAAAGCAAAAACAACGCAGTAAGGAGATTTGTAACCACATGAAAACGATCATCAAGAATGTCTATGCTTACCTGCCGGACGGCACGACGCCGCTGACGAACATCCTCATCGATAAGGACCGTATCGCCGGCGTCGGGGATATCCCGGAGGATTTCCATGCCGCGAAAGTCATCGATGGCAAAGACCATTTCGCCATTCCGGGCTTCGTCAACGCCCATACGCATACGTCCATGACGCTGATGCGCAGCTTCAAGGATGATATGGCGCTCATGGACTGGCTGCATCAGCTCTGGCCCATCGAGGACAAGATGACATCGGAGGATATTTACTGGGGCGCGATGCTCGCTGTAGCGGAGATGATCCGCACGGGCACGACGACGTTCGCGGATATGTACGGACCGTATATGGAGCGCGTGGCTGAGGCAACGCTGGACAGCGGCCTGCGCGGCGTGCTTTGCCGTGGCATTATCGGCGTGGCACCGGACAGCGATAAAAAGCTGCAGTCGAATGTGGACCTTTTCAACGACTTCAACGGAGCGGGCGATGGCCGCATCCATGTCATGTTCGGACCGCATGCTCCGTATACCTGCCCGCCGAAGTTCCTCGAGAAGGTGGCGAAGACGGCCCAGGATCTCGGTGCAGAGATTCACATCCATATGCATGAGACGCTCGATGAGATCAACGGCTCGATGAAGGAATATGGTGAGCGCCCGTTCAGCTGGGTCGAGAAGACCGGTCTTTTCGATGGCAAGGGCACGCTCGCCGCGCACTGCGTTCATATGGACGACAAGGACATCGAGATCGTCAAGAAGCATCATATCCGCGTCGCGCACAATCCGACGAGCAACATGAAGCTCGCGAGTGGCGTCGCCCCGGTCCCGCACATGCTTCAGGAAGGCATCTGCGTGGCTCTCGGCACGGATGGTACGTCCTCGAACAATAACCTCGATATGCTGGAGGAAGTCAACCTCGCCGCGATGCTGCACAAGGTCAACGAGCTCGATCCGCTCGCCATCCCGGCTGATACGGCGCTCAAGATGGGAACGGAGTACGGCGCTGAGGCCGTTGGCATCTCCGATATCGGCAAGATCGAGAAAGGGTACAAGGCGGATATCACGCTGTTCGACATGAACAACATCACCTGGTGTCCGCGCCATGACCTCGTCTCCCTGCTGGTCTATGCGGCAAGTTCCCGCGATGTGGATACGGTCCTCGTCGACGGTAAAGTGCTCCTGGAGAATGGAGAGTTCAAGACCCTCGACATCGAGCGCATTATGCACGAGACGCAGCGCTGTGCAGACAGACTGACGAAATAAAATCGAAAACCGGCGGAATCCGCCCCGCTGTGACAGGGGCGGATTTTGCTATGGAATGAGGTGATCCTTTGAAGAAAACGACGAGCCGCAGTACGAAGTCCCCGGTGCGGAAGCTGCCGAAGCGCAAGACGGCACGCCAAGCGGAGAAGGGGGAGAAGCCGTCCTCGAATCCGGGGCGGAAATACGAGCTCATCGGCCTTGCCTTCGTGGCGATCGGCCTGATTTCGCTCTGCGGCCTGTTCGGACTCAACGTCGGCTGGGTGGGGCTTTATTTTGCCAAATTCCTGCATTACCTCTTCGGCATCGGTGCCGTGCCTGCCACGCTCGTATTCCTGCTCGTAGGCTGGCAATACATGACGAAGCATTGTGGCATCCATTATTCCCTGCGGTTCTTCGGTCTCTTTGCCCTGTTTGCTTCCGTGCTCGCTATCTGGCATCATATCGTCATCCCGGAGGGCGCAGAAATCCTGCCCGACAGCCTGCCGCGGGGCGGCGGTCTGCTCGGCGGGGCGATTCTCTTTGTCCTGCGGAAGTTCTTCGGCGTGGATGGCAGCATCATCCTGCTGGCCATCGGTACGGTCGGCTCGGTCCTGCTCGCAACGAGCTGGTCTCTCGGTGCGGGCCTGCTGAAGACAAAAGGTGCGGCGGAGAAGGGGGCGACCGTTGCGGCCAGTGCGGCAGGATCGGTGCTCACCGCAGCCGGCCACACGGCTGCTGCAGCTGGCAGCGCCGTCGAGGAGCATATCGCCGAAAAGATGGACAGCCTGCGGCAGAAGCGTTCCTTTTATAACCAGGAAGCCGATGAACATTTTGCCGGGGAACCAGATGATGCGCATGGACTGGATGCAGAACCGGCTCCAGCGGCAGAGGCGCATATCGAGACCGTATCGGCCGCAGAGGTCACGAAAGTTCCTCCTGTATCACCAGCTGTATCGCCGGCACCTGAGCCTCATGTGGACGCGCCGCTGCCAAAGTTCACGATCCAGTACAGCTCGGATGAGGAACCGGAGGAAGAGCCCATCGATACCGGCGCGGCCCTCGATGCCATCGCACGCGGGCAAACGGATGCCGAACTGGGCATCGGCGTACCCGCTCCTGGCGATAATCCGTCGCATGGCGGCTATCTGCGCCCGACACCGAAACCGGATGCGCTTTCTATCGCGATTTCACGTGCGATGGAGGATGCCGGGGCAAAACCGAGGACACCCGGGGCACAGACCCAGGTACAAACGGCAGAACAACCGAGCGAGGAACCAAAGATTCCGCCCAAGCCGTATGAGATTCCAAGCGTCACGGAGATTCTGGAAAAATCGGTCAAGAAAAAAGATGTGGCCATGGAGATCGAGATTCAGGAAAACGCGGAGAAGCTGCACAAGACGCTCGAGGATTTCCACGTGAGTGCGACCATCCTCAACGCCTGCCATGGACCTGCCGTCACGCGCTACGAGCTGCAGCCGGCTCCGGGCGTCAAGGTCAGCAAGATCACGGGTCTCGCCGAGGATATTGCGCTGGCACTCGCGGCGCCATCCGTGCGCATCGAGCCGATTCCGGGCAAGGCTGCCATCGGCATCGAGGTACCGAACAGCAAGCTGGAGGGCGTTCGCCTGCGCGAAGTGCTCGAGAACGAAAAGTTCGCCCAGGCGAAATCGAAGCTGACCGTGGGCCTTGGCAAGGACATCGGCGGCAATGCGATTTTTGCGAACCTCGCGAAGATGCCGCATCTGCTCGTAGCCGGTGCCACAGGCTCCGGTAAATCCGTCTGCATCAACACGCTGATCTGCAGCATCCTGTTCAAGGCGAAGCCGGATGAGGTCAAGTTCATCCTCGTCGACCCGAAGATGGTCGAGCTCTCGAACTACAACGGCATCCCACACCTCATGGTGCCGGTCGTCACGGAGGCGAAGAAAGCCGCGTCCGTGCTGAACTGGTCCGTGCAGGAGATGGAGAAACGCTACGCGAAGTTCGCTGAGAACAACGTCCGCAATATGGACACCTACAACAAAAAGTTCCCGGACGACAAGATGCCGGCCATCGTCATCATCATCGACGAGCTCGCCGACCTCATGATGGTCGCGCCGCATGACGTCGAGGATGCCATCTGCCGCCTCGCGCAGAAAGCGCGTGCAGCAGGTATCCATATGGTGCTTGCGACGCAGCGTCCGTCCGTCGATGTCATCACGGGTATCATCAAGGCGAATATCCCGTCGCGCATTTCGTTCGCCGTTTCCTCGCAGATCGATTCGCGCACGATCCTCGATCGCAGCGGTGCAGAGAACCTGCTCGGCAAAGGCGATATGCTCTTTTACCCGGTCGGTGCCTCGAAGCCCGTGCGCGTACAGGGCGCATTCATCAGCGATGAAGAAGTCGAGAAACTGCTCGACTGCATCAAGTCGCAGGGACAGGAAATGGAGACGAACGAGGAAATCGTCGCCTTCACCGAGAAAGAACTCGCGGCTCAGGAAGAGGAGGAAAGCGGCAAGGGCAAGAAAAAGCGCAAGTCCGCGATGGACGAACTGCTGCCCGATGCCGTCGATCTCGTCATGAGCACCGGCATCGCCTCGTCCTCCTCCCTGCAGCGCCGGTTCCACCTCGGCTACACGCATGCGGCGCGCCTCGTCGATACGATGGAGGAGCTCGGCATCGTCGGCCCGAGCAAAGGCAGCAAGCCACGCGACATCCTCATGAGCCAGGACCAGGCATCCAAAATCGTCGCGCAGGCCATGGCCGGGGACGAAGCGGCCGGCTGATGATTTTAGTTGGCTCGGATGATAACACATAAGAGGAGAATAAAATCCTTCCATGTCCTGAACGCTATCATGGTTATGCCGATCCGCCGAAGCCCGGAAACTCCTAAAAAAAACACCTGCCGAAGCAGGTGGTGTCCGTGACGAGTTAGTGAGGCTCTCACGGCTTTCGGGCTGTTCTGCAGAGCTCAGCGCCTATCCAGCCACTTGCAAATGTAGTGACCGGCTACATTTGCCACGATAGACGACAGGGTAGAGAGTATCAACGCGGTCAACATGCTATCACCTCCTTTCGGGGGTGCCTGCATGGATAATAGTATAGCATATTTGTTGACAAAACAACAACCGTAGCATATAATGAAATCAGACCAAGGTAGAGATAAGAGTGGTCAGCATGCAAGCCGCGGAGTAGTGACCCGCGGTTTTTGTGTATATAGTTGAATTCTTCCTAAGCTCCCTTCATGCAGATATGGAGGGGAGCTTTTCTTTTTGAAAAAACTGGCTCAAATACAGGAAATTCTGCTTCTGGTCCCCGGTTAGGAGACATGGCTATCTGGACTAAGGAAACATCGGATGCCCACAATGGGCATTTTTTTTGCAGCAAAGACGATACCCTACAAAATCTTTTTCCTCGATACTGAAAGAAAGGGGTATCTTTGTGAGCGGCTTCCGTGCCGTGGCGCGCATCATCGCGATCAGCATGATGGCCATCGCGGGCGTCATGGTGGCATTCAACGTCCAGGACGGGCGCAAGGCATTCTGGAACTGGATGCTCGGCATCGGGCTTGCCCTGATGCCCTGAAACTGGTGGAGGGCGATAAGCTCGGTTATATCCTGAAGCTTGTCATGAAGACGGGCATCTACCTGTTCCTCATCGTGAACTGGCTGGCAGCTCCGGGAAATCCAACCGGACAGCTGGACCTCATGCACCGGCTTGCATCGGGATTTGAGGCGCTTGGTTATACGGCAGCCGGCGACCCGGACAGCGGCTGGCATGTCAACTCGATTTTTGCGAATGGCATCACGTTCTGGGAATCCTATCACACCCATATCGGGGATGGTTCCCTTGTCACGAAGATTGTTGGTGTCATCGGCGCCCTGGTCGGCGTCCTCTTCATCTTCCTCATCGGCCTGCAGATGCTCGTCGCGAAGCTCGAATTCTATACGATGGCCATGCTGACGCTCCCGCTCCTGGGCTTCGCCCCGCTCCCGCAGACCAAGTTCCTCTTCGAGAAAGCGATCGGCGCGATGTTCAACCTTGCGATCAAGGTCATGTGCATCGGCTTCTTCAATGTGCTCATCGCGAGGGTTCTTTCGGAATTCACCGAAAACGTCAAGACCGCATCGGCAAAGACCGGCTTCGTCGGGGATATCTCCCTGCTCCTGCAGTTCCTGCTGCTGGTCATCTTCCTCTGGCTCCTCGTGTCCAAGGTGCCGGCACTCGTGCAGGGACTCCTCTCCGGCAACCCGAGCCTCGGCGGTGCAGACCTCATCTCCTCGGCGAAAACCGTCAAGAGCGCAGGCAGCAAAGCCATGCATGGCGCAGGCTCTGCCGCAGGTACGGCTGCCTCGGTTGGCGCAGGACTCGCCAAAGGCTATTCGGATGGAAAATCCGGTGGCGGCGGATGGAAAGCAGGCCTTGCCGGTGTCGGTGTTGCCGGTGCTGGTATGGCCATGTCCGCCCTGAACTCCGCCGTAGCCAACTCCTCCCTCATGAAGGGCTTCAATGATGCCACGCAGAAGCTCCTCGGCGGCAACAGCAGCGCGCAGGGCTCCGGCAACGGCAGCGGTGGGGGAGGCACCAGCGGCGGCGGAAATGGCCGCGGTATCTTCGCTGGTGTTTCCGGCAATCTTCAGGATACGCGCCAGAAAGGAGAGAACGGCAAACCGGTAAAGGGTTCCGGCCGTTCTGCCCTTAGTAATTTCTTGCATCAGGGCGCACAGGCTTACAACGGCTCCGACGGTCTTTCCCCGATGGAGCGCCTGCGCCAGGCCGTATCCGGACCGCAGGCACAGCCTGCCACTTCCGGTACGCCAGAGGGTGGGACATCCGGGAAAGGTGGAACGAGATCTTCTGGCGCGGGGAAGCAAAATGGTGATTTACATGTTTCCGATGATAAATTAGCCAATGAGGCTGTAAAAGCAGGTACCAATGCAGCCGCTGATGCCGCTGCTACTCAGGCGACAGGCAATCCGATTCTCGGTGCTGGTGCGGGCATCGCGGCAGAAAAAGGCATGGAAGTTTCGCAGGAAGGAAACCGAGGCCAGGGAAACAAGACATCTTCTGCGGAAACCAGTGCTTCTGCTCAGCCGTCCCCAAGTGCGCAGAAAGCACAGGATATGGCTCCCGGCTGGTCTGCCAATTCCAGCCACCAAGGAATCATCCTGCCCAAGGGATACGATTCCTCTTCGGCAGGCTCACCACAAACCCATCAGGAAACAACCGTCAACAAAGAAGAATCCGTCTCCAACTTGGAGAGGGATGCGCATAAGCCCTAAAGAAAAAGCCTCAGCATGCTTTATATGCCGAGGCTTTTTTTATCGATAAATCTTAGGACTGTTATTTTTAGTATCTATCTGTTGATTTTGCATTTCCTGAATTCTTTGGTTCATCTGTTTGCAGAGCTTAAAAATTTCACCTTGGTTATCTACTATAACTTGCTGATTTTCTCTTATAATATTTGTGGATTTAACTAAATTATTGTTCACCAGCTCAATCATGTTAATCTTATGTGCCGTATTCGGTGCGAACGTGGCAAGCCATTTATCCAGATGGATGGTGCCGTAATTGTTCATGTTCTGCGAGCACATCATCGTGTAATCGCGGTCCTCTGGAACGAATACATCCTTGTTATGACTGTTCACGTCGTCATTGAAGGTATTTCTTCCGCCAAATAATCCCATATCCATCGTCCTTCCTTTGTCTTTCATCCGGTCATCCATAGGGATTCCCTTTGCTGCTTTCTTTACTGATAATAGAGTATCAAAGTCAGGCAGGGAATCCTTATGCTCTTTTTACGAAATCCGGATGAGCTGAAGCAGGAGACGGAGGACGTTCTTCACAGTATGGGGCTCAGCTTGAGCGGTGCGATCATCCTGTTCTGCCAGCAGGTCATCAACCAGCAGAAGATTCCTTTTACCATCCTGACGCCACGGCATGATGTTGCGTTGCAGGACGACAAGTAAGGCAGAGAAGAAGATTTTCAGGAATCCTTTTAGGATTCCTGAAAATAGGGGCTTGACAAAAGTCACTACTTAACAGGAGTTAGCGGCTACAAATGATAATGCAGGATATCGTATAAGGGAGAGCAAGATGGATGAGAAACGTGCTCGGTACCTTCTGGATTTCGCGGAAGGGCAGGGACTTCTGGACCGCCGAGGCGGCTTTACACACTACGAGCCGGACATGGCAGACTACCGGAAGCTCATGGACGATCTTAAGCCGTATATCAGCAAGCGCGGGGCTATCTTTGTTTTCACGGACCGGAAGCAGTCCTTCCATGTCCTGGACGCTATCGAGGATACGGCCTATGTTGCCAAGTCCGGCTTCCCGTCAAGATTCCCTGGACCGATGGGGGACTTCGTTATCTGCGCGGCCTACGTCATGGGAAAGGAGCTTCCCCATCCGGTTTCCGCCCCGGATTTCGTCGAGGGCTGCGTTTCCCGCATTGCCGAGGTTGATGGCATGGATCGTGCCATCGAGGCAGCTATGCAGGCGCTGAGCGAGGTACCTTTTTCCTGCGACGGTAATGGCGAACTTGTTCTCTCGACCGACTGGCAGGACTTTCCGGCCGGAACGCCACGCTCCGGCATCTGGGAGGTGTTTGGGCGTGAGTACAGTCAGGGGCTTTCGCTGCCGCAGATGATAGCGGTATGGAGTGCCTGATTCTTCCGCAGCGCACGCTTTCCCGTGCTATCGGCGACCCGATGCTCCTCAGCATGGTCAAGATGGGAATGTCACAGAGGTCCGACATGATTGATGCCTGTCTGTCGTCAGTCGTGGAGAAGGAGGGAAAGGTTCCTGTCAGTACCATCCAGGGCCAGCTTGTTTATATGCTGGCTTTTCCTCAGAAGGCGGGACTGAAAGAGGAAGATATCCTTCGGACATCCCGCTGCCTTGCCATCAAGGATATGAAAGATCTGCACTCTGCCGTCAATCTGGCGATGCAGACACCGGGCGAGTATACCTGTGCTGCACTTCAGAAAGCCATCGGGAAGGTTGTCTTTTCAAGCCTATTCTATAATACCTGGGAAGCAGAGAGTCTTCATTCCTTCCTTCTTTCTGCCGAGAACCCATTAGAGCGAATCGGGCTTCTTTCCAGCCTCCTCTCCACGGAGGACGATGTCCGGAAGGAGGCGTTTCAGGTACTTTTCGCGAGGCAGAAAGGTGGGCAGGAGGCTTCCATGGAGCCTCATTCCGAGAGGGGAACGGCCGGCTGATGATTTTTCCTTTCTAAGTGGCTCGAAATATGCTATACTTTAGATTGGCTGTGTGAAGGCACGCCAATCTTTTTGATACCAAAACCTGATATGGGGGTAGATTTTTTTGAAGTATATGACTGGTAATGAACTGCGCGAAGCTTATCTGCAGTTCTTCTCGGAGAAGAAGGGCCATCTTCGTATGCCTTCGTTCTCGCTGATTCCACAGGATGATCCGACGCTGCTGCTCATCGGCGCAGGCATGGCTCCGCTGAAGCCGTATTTCACGGGCAAGATGAAGCCGCCCCGCACGCGCGTGACGACGAGCCAGCGCTGCGTCCGCACGGGCGATATCGAGAACGTCGGCCGCACGGCGCGCCATCAGACGTATTTCGAGATGCTCGGCAACTTCTCCTTCGGTGACTATTTCAAGAAAGAAGCTATCCCCTGGGCATGGGAGTTCCTCACGGAGGTCGTTGAGCTGCCGAAAGACAAGCTCTGGGTCACGGTTTATCCGGACGATGATGAGGCCATTGCCATCTGGAAGTCCCAGCCGGGCTTCCCGCAGGATCACGTCGTGAAACTCGACGATAACTTCTGGGAAATCGGCCCTGGCCCGTGCGGCCCGGACTCCGAGATCTACATCGACCTCGGCGAGGAGCGCGGCTGCGGCCAGCCGACGTGCGGCGTTGGCTGCGACTGCGATCGTTACCTCGAAATCTGGAACCTCGTGTTCACGCAGTACGACCGCCAGGAGGATGGCTCTTACAAGGATCTCGCGCATAAGAACATCGATACGGGCTGCGGTCTCGAGCGCCTGGCTTCTGTCGTACAGGGCAAAAAGACGAATTTTGAGACGGACCTCCTGTATCCGATTATCGAGTACGCCGCGAAGGTCGCCGGCGTGAAGTACGGTGACGACGCGCAGAAAGATATCTCGCTGAAGGTCATCGCCGACCATGCGCGCTCCATGGCGATTATGATCATGGATGGCATCCTGCCGTCCAACGAGGGCCGCGGCTACGTCCTGCGCCGTATTCTGCGCCGCGCCATCCGCCACGGCCGCATGCTCGGCATCAAGGACAAGTTCCTCGAGGGTGCTGTCGATGCGGTTGTCGACATCTACAAGGATGCCAGCGATTTCGGCGCGCTCGTTGCCAAGCAGGACTACATCAAGAAAGTCATCAGCCTCGAGGAAGACCGCTTTGCCTCTACGCTGAATCAGGGCATGGAGCTCCTCGACGGCGAAATCCAGGCCGTCAAGGCAGAGGGCAAGAAAGAACTCGACGGCAAAGTCGGTTTCCGCCTCTATGATACGTTCGGCTTCCCGTGGGAGCTTACGGAGGAAATCCTGCACGAGCAGGGTCTCGACCTCGATAAAGACGGCTTCGACAAGGCCATGGAGGAGCAGCGCCAGCGCGCCCGCAGCGCCCGCGCCGCAAACATCCGCGTCCAGGTCCCGGATCTCTCGGGCATTGATGTCTCGAAGCTGAAGCTCGATCCGGAGGCCAAAGAGGCGAAGGTCGTTGCCATCTGGAAGGACGGCAAGCTCGTCGAGGAAATCCACGATGGCGACGAGGCCGGCATCATCCTCGATGCGACGCCGTTCTATGCAGAGGGCGGCGGACAGGTCGGCGATGAGGGTGCGCTCATCAGCGAGTTCGGCCACATCAAGGCGACGAATGCCAAGAAACTGCCGGATGGCACGGTTTATCATATTTCCTATGTGGAGGAAGGCCAGCTGAAGGTCGGTGATACGGTCAAGATCGAGGTCGACCAGACGAAGAAGCTCGCCTCCGCGCGCAACCATACGGCTACGCATCTGCTGCAGGCTGCGCTGAAACGCGTGGTCGGCGATCAGGTCAACCAGGCCGGTTCCTCCGTTACGCCGGAGCGCCTGCGTTTCGACTTCACGAACTTTGAGCCGGTCACGGCGCAGCAGCTCGCGGATGTCGAGGAACTCGTGAACAAGGTCATCCTCAAAGGGCAGGACGTCGATATCAGCCACATGAGCCTCGATGAGGCGAAAAAAGCCGGTGCGATGGCGCTGTTCTCCGAGAAATACGGCGATGTCGTGCGCGTGGTCAAGGTGCCGGGCTTCTCCATGGAGCTCTGCGCCGGCTCCCATGTCAAGAACGTCGGCCAGATTGGCATGTTCAAGATCATCAGCGAGTCCGGTGTCGCCTCTGGCGTGCGTCGCATCGAGGCCATCACGGGCCAGGCTGCGCTCGACTACATGAATGGCAAGCTCACGAAACTGCAGGAGACGGCAGCTCTTCTGAAAACGGATGCCGATGACGTCCCGACGGCGGCCGAAAAGCTCGTCGCGGAGAACAAAGACATGGCAGGCAAGCTCGCCGAAGTCGCTGCACAGCAGGAGAAAGCTCAGGCAGCGGACCTCCTCGGCGGCATGAAGGAAGTTAGCGGCGTCAAGATCGTCGGCGGTGTTGCCAAAGTGGGCAGCATGGACGAACTGCGCGAAGTCGCGGATATGACACTGGCAAAACTCGAGAGCGGCGTTGTCGTGCTCGGCTGTGTAGCGGGCGACAAAGTCAACCTCGTGGTCAAAGCCTCGAAGGATGTCACGAAGAAGGGCATCCACGCGGGCAAGATCATCAAGGAAGCAGCAGCAGTCGTCGGCGGTGGCGGCGGCGGCCGTCCGGATATGGCACAGGCTGGCGGCAAGAAGCCGGAAGCCCTGCCGAAGGCTTTCGAAAAGGCCATGGAGGTCATCCAGGCACAGCTTGGATGAGGAGGTCTTTTCATTGGACGTCGAAGAAAAGAAAGTATCCCAACAGAAAGAACAGAAAGAACAGAAAGATAAGAAGAACAACGCGGGAAGTGAGATCGACCTGACGAAGCGTGTGAAGTATTTCCTGCGCTACGGTCTCATCGGTCTCATAGCCCTCGCTGTGATCTGTGCCTCTGGTATCTGGTATTACCAGCATTCGCATCAGTCCTTTACGGTCTACGATGCGCAGGTCACGAGCACGATGGTTGCCGCGCGGACCAAGGCACCCGGCACGATTACCGAAATGGTCGTCAGCGATGGGGAACATGTCGAAGCAGGCGATGTCATCGCGCATATCCAGCCGAATGTGACCGAGGAGAATCTCGAGCAGCTCCAGCAGAATCTCGATATGGCACAAAAGAATCTCGAGCAGCTGAAAAAGGGCACGACGGTGGCTATGCCTTCCTCGGCCCCAGCGCCAAGCTATACCCCGGCGCCGAGCAGCGGGAACTCCGCTGCTGTGGCGCAGGCACGCAGCCGCATGCAGCGCATGCAGGAGCTCTACAGCATGGGCGCCGTGAGTGCGGTCGAGCGCGACCAGGCCATCGCAGACTATCAGGCCGCCGTTGCGGCCGATACGCCTGCACCAGCGCCATCTGCTCCCGTGCAGAGTGCTCCCCGCGTCGTGAACCAGCCGACGGATCCGAAAGTCCTGCAGGCCGCGGAGCTCGCTGTCAAGCAGGCTCAGGCCGCGCTCACGAACGCGCAGCAGGATGCGCAGCAGACCGATATCGTCGCTCCCGTCTCGGGGACGGTCTACGCCACGGATGTGGAGGAAGGCACGGAGGTCAAGGCTGGCGACATCGTCGTGAACATCGGCGATGCAGATAACGTCTGGGTGGAGGCAAAGCTCCAGCCGGCAGACAAAGCCAAGGTACGTCTCGGCCAGTTCGCCAAGTATACGGTGGACGGCAAGGAATACCAGGGCTCCGTCCAGGAAGTCAAAGACCCTGCCGATGAAGCGGCAACAGGCACATTCTCCGGTTCCGATGGGCAGGACAGCGAAAGCAGCGGTGCCAATGGCGGCGGTGATGAACCGTCGGACACGCGCATCACGGTCAAGCTTTCTATCCCCAGCGGTGTCACTGAGCTCAGGCCCGGTATGTCCGCTGTCGTGAAGTTTGCCTTGAATCATTGATGGATGAAAGAGTCTTTATCGTGAATTTACGATAAGGGCTCTTTCTTTTTATGCGGATCTGTGTTATACTGACTTTCATAGCATAAAGGATTAAAGACTTAAAGATTCAAAGATACGATGATGGAGGCTTGAGCATGGTAAATCCTAAGTTGAAAGATGATCTGAACGACCAGCTCTGCGAGGCGGTGCTTTCGCTGAAGAGCGTCGAGGAATGCTATCAGTTTTTCGAGGATATCTGCACCATCGGAGAGCTGAAGGCCATGAGCCAGAGGATGGAGGTAGCAAGGATGCTGCAGGCGGGGCACACCTACGATGATATCGTCGAGCGCACGGGTGCGAGTACAGCGACCATCAGCCGCGTGAAGCGCTGCCTGAACTATGGCGCAGACGGGTACAAGATCGTCCTCGAACGCCTCCGGGCAAAAGAAGGCAGCCAGGAGTAAGACGAAAGAGTCAGGCAGCAAAGATAGAAGCGAAGATAGACAGGAGACGAGAGCATGGATCTGAAAAAAATGGTTTTGGAAATTCCCTACGGCACGCGTGATTTCCTCTTTGATGAGGCAGCGGAAAAACGCGACATCGAAACGAAAATCGCAGCGCTGTTCCGTAAGTGGGGCTATGACGAGGTCGTGACGCCGAGCATCGAGTTTGTCGATACGCTCGCCCTCGGCGGCAGCGATGGGCTTGAAGCGCATCTCATCAAGCTCTTTGACCGCGATAACCGCACGCTGGCGCTGCGCCATGAGATGACGACGCCGATCGCACGTCTCGCAGCCAGCCGCCTGAAGGATGCGCCGATGCCGCTCAAAGTGTCCTATATCAGCAACGTGTTCCGTCATGAGCAGACGCAGACGGGCCGCCAGTGCGAGTTCTATCAGGCTGGCGTTGAGCTGATGGGGTCTTCTTCGGCCGCCGCGGACGCGGAAGTCATCGCTCTGGCCGTAAAATGCCTGCTCGGCGCAGGACTCAAGGATTTCACGATATGCCTCGGCCAGGTCGATTTCGTAAGTGGCATCATGGAGCAGTATCCGCTCGATGCGAAGACGCGCGATGCTATCAAGGAGGCACTCGAGCAGCGCAATCTCGTCGCCCTCGATACCCTCGTCGATGGTCTGGACCTGCCGGAGGATAGCAAGCGTGTCCTGCGCAATCTGCCGCTCATGAACGGCGGGGAGGAGATGCTCCAGGGCGCCTATGACGTCGCGCTCAGCGAGAAGAGCCGCCGTGCGCTCGACAACCTCAGCGCAATCTATCGTCTGCTGAAAGCCTACGACGTCGCACAGTACGTGCGGTTCGACCTCGGCATCATCCGCGATTTCAGTTATTACACGGGCATGGTTTTCGAGGGATACACGGCGGGACTCGGCTATCCGCTCGTCGGCGGCGGCCGTTACGACCATCTGCTTTCCGATTTCGGCAACGCCTGCCCCGCAACGGGGTTCGCCCTCGGTATCGAGCGCATTATGCTGGCCCTGGAGGCGGCAGGAGCGAAGGCTCCGACAGCCGTGAAGGACGTCTACCTCGCCTATGTACCGGGCAGGACGGAAGCGGCCATCGAACGCAGCCGCGTGCTCCGCGATGAGGGGCACAGCGTCGAGGTGGCGCTGAAGCCGCAGACGGAGGGCGAAGCACAGGCCAGCTGCGAGGCTAAGGGCTACAGCAAGCTGGTCTACGTCAAATGATCCAGCGCGTCCGGCAGTTCTTCCGCGCCCTGCATGCGCATCTCTCTGAGAACGAGAAACGGCTCGTCGCCGCGCATCTGAACGAGGAGGAACGGAGGCTTTTCTACGCCATGCATCCCATCGACCAGGCTCATGCCGTCCATGTCGCTGAGACGGCTGCGAGGCTTGCGGATGAGGCAGAGGAGCAGGGATGTGGGATGCCGCGCGAATTCCTGCTCCGCTGTGCGCTTCTGCACGATGTCGGCCGCGTCAAAGGCGATCTCGATCTTTGGGGCAAGGTCTGGGCCGTGCTCGCGCATCACTATCTGCCAAAGCTCTCCAGGAGGCTCGCCGACGGAAAGTGCGTGCATTTCCTATATGTCTATTACCACCACGCCGAAATCGGGGCGGAAAAGCTGCGCGCCATCGGAGACGACGACATCGCAGACGTCATCCGTTGGCATCACAGTCCCGCCAAGCCCGGCGATGGGATGGCGCTGAATCTGCTGAGAGAGGCGGATGAGCGGAATTGATGCACTTTACAGATGTGTCTTTAATGTGTACAATATGTAACAGAAAATAAATTTCTTGAATCGCTTGACGAGATTTGTATAACGTGTTAGTATATTTACATGTTAATACTTTAATTGGGTAAAGAATCAAAACGGCGGGAGCCGTTGGAATAGGAGGCCTGCTCATGCAGCAGAAGGATAACGAGTATTTGACGGTGGCTCTGCCGAAGGGCAAGCTGTTCGGCCTGTCGGCTGACCTCTTTGCACAGATCGGTTACACGGCGGAGGGGCTTTCCGATAAGTCCCGCAAGCTCATCATTTCGAACGATGAGAAAAAAATCCGTTTCATCGTTTCGAAGACGGCGGATGTACCGACCTACGTGGAGTACGGCGCTGCGGATATCGGCGTCATCGGCAAGGATGTGCTCGTTGAGTCACAGAAGGATGTCTACGAGCTGCTGGATCTCGGTTTCGGCAAATGCCACGTCATGATGGCCGTACCGAAGGCGGCGAAGCGCGCGAAGCTTACGGATTACGCCCATACGCGCGTCGCGACGAAGTTCCCGCATATCGCGGAGCAGTTCTTCGGGCGGCACGGCATGCAGATGGAGTACATCAAGCTGAACGGCTCCATCGAGCTCGGCCCGATCGTGGGACTCTCCGAGAGCATCGTCGATATCGTCGAGACAGGCACGACGCTCCGCGAGAATGACCTCGAGGAGATTGCCTACATCATGGATGCGACGGCACGCCTCATCGCGAACCGCGTGAGCTTCAAGCTGAAGTTCGACCGTATCAACACGATGGTACAGGACCTGCGCAAGGTCCTCGCCGAGCAGGCCAAATAACCGGTAACCAGATCAGAGAGTGAGGCTTTTATTTATGGAAATCATTCAGGCAGCAGAGGTTGGCGAGCAGGAGGTCGAGCGCCTGCTCACGAAGGCAGCATTTGATGAAGTAGAGCTCAGCCCGAAAATCCGCGAGGCGAACAAGAAGACGTTCGGCCGCGACATGAGCGCCGCGGAGCTCGTCCGTCAGATCGTCGGCGATGTCCGCCGCGATGGCGATAAGGCCGTCATGCATTATACGAAGCTCATCGACCGCGTGGATATGACACCCGCAGAGTTCCTCGTGACGGAGGAGGAGTTCGCAGCCGCAGAAAAGGCTGTCGATCCCGCCGTCGTCGAGTCCCTCACGAAAGCTGCCGCGAATGTCCGCCGTTACCATGAAGAGCAGAAGCCGAACTCCTGGATGACTTACCGTGATCACGGCTCCATCCTCGGTCAGACGATCGTTCCGCTCGACCGCGTCGGCATCTATGTGCCAGGCGGTACGGCAGCGTATCCGTCCTCGGTTATCATGAATGCCATGCCAGCTGTCGTCGCTGGTGTCGGCGAAATCATCATGATGGTCCCGCCGAAAAACGGCAAGATCAATCCGTATGTGCTCGTCGCCGCAAAGGCCGCAGGCATCAAGAAGATTTACAAGATCGGCGGTGCGCAGGCCATCGCGGCCATGGCGTTCGGCACGGAGACGATTCCCCGCGTCGATAAGATCACGGGACCGGGCAACATCTTCGTGACGCTCGCGAAGAAAGAGGTCTATGGGCATTGCGACATCGATATGCTCGCCGGCCCGTCCGAAATCCTCATCGTGGCGGATGAGAAAGCGGACCCCGTTTACACGGCAGCGGATATGCTGAGCCAGGCGGAGCACGACCCGCTCGCGTGCTCCATCGTCATCACGGACTCGCAGGAGCTCGCCGACAAGGTTGCTGCGGAAGTAAAAGTCCAGCTCGAAAAACTCCCGCGCAAGGAAATCGCGCAGGCATCCATCGACCGTAATGGCAAGATTATCGTTGCGGAGGATCTCATGCAGGCGATGAAGTTCGCGAATGTTTCCGCCCCGGAGCATATGGAACTTCTCGTGGAGCAGCCGTTCCAGTGGCTGCCGTACGTGCGCCACGCCGGTGCCGTGTTCCTCGGTGCTTACTCGCCGGAGCCGCTCGGTGACTATTTTGCCGGTCCGGATCACATCCTGCCGACGGGGGGCACAGCACGCTACTATTCGTGCCTCAATGTCGAGACGTTCATGAAGCGCACGAGCATCATCTCGTACACGCAGCCGGCACTCATGGATGTCAGCGAGGACATCATCCGCCTCGCCGAGACCGAAGGCCTGCAGGCGCATGCCAATGCCATCCGCATCCGCAAGAACCAGTAAGGGGGAGCTTTTTATGCTGAAATACCGCAAGGGTTTGAATGATATGCCGCCGTACGATGGGACGGATAAATTCTACAACATCAAAGTCAATGCCAATGAGTGCAACATGGCGATGCCGCCCATCGTGGCGGAGCGCCTCATGGCCCGTTTGCAGAGCGTTCCTATCAACCGCTATCCGGGCGAGGAGTACGACAACCTCGTCGACCAGATCGCGCGCAATTTCAAGCTGCAGCCGGAGAACGTGTTCCTCGGCAATGGCTCAAGCGAGCTCATCGAGAAGATTTTCTACTGCTTCGGCGGTTCGAAGGCCAAGAAAATCGTCTTCCCGGATCCGTCGTTTTCCATGTATCACATCTACGCGCAGGCTGCGCAGGCCGATGCGGTGACGGTTCCGCTCGAGACGGATTTCACGCTCGATATCGATAAGTTCGTCACGGCCATCAACGATAACAATGCCGCACTCGCCGTGCTCTGCAACCCGAACAACCCGACGGGCGGTGCGCTCCCTGTGAGCGATATCCAGTATATCCTCGATAACATCAAGACGACGACGGCGTTCCTGCTCGATGAGGCGTATGTCGAGTTCTACGGCCGCAGCGCGGTGAGCCTGCTCAAAGACTACCCGAACCTCATCATCTGCCGCACGTTCTCGAAGGCTTACGGCCTGGCCGGTGCCCGCGTGGGCTACATGCTCGCCGCCCGTCCGGTCGTCGCGATGATCGGCAAGTCCTTCATGCCGTATCACATGAACAGCCTCTCGCTCGCGACGGCGGATATCTGTTATCAGATGCGCCAGGAGTTCGTTCCGCACATCCAGATCATGATTTCCGAGCGCAAGCGCATGGCGGAGCAGATCAAGCAGCTGCCGGGCTTTGCCGTGTTCCCGTCCGAGACGAATTTCCTGCTCGTACACGTCAATGACCAGCCGGAGCTCGTCGAGCTCTTTGAGAAAAACGACGTCGGCGTGCGGTTCTTCAGCCCGGACAACAAACGGCTAAAAGACTACATCCGCATCTCGATGGGCACGCGCGAGGAAAATGATACGTGGTTCGGCCTCATGAAGGCATTCTCGGAGGGCAGAGGCTGATGGCAGAGGTTTTACAGAAACGTCCGCGCTGCGCGACCGTGCACCGCGCGACGGCGGAGACGAAGGTAGAGGTCACGATCGACCTCGATGGGACGGGCAAGGCGGATATCAGGACAGGGATTGGGTTCTTCGACCACATGCTGAACCTGCTCACGGCGCACAGCCTCATGGACCTCAGAGTCCGCTGCGATGGCGACCTCGAGGTAGACGGGCATCACAGCGTCGAGGATATCGGCATTACGCTCGGACAGGCCTTCCGTGAGGCTCTCGGCGATAAATGCGGCATCCGCCGCTATGCGACGTTCTTCCTGCCGATGGATGAGGCACTCGCGCGGATTGCACTCGACATCAGCGGCCGCCCGTTCCTCGTCTACGATGGCGGAGAGATGGCGCCGATGATCGGCAGCTACGACACGGAGCTTACGGAGGAGTTTCTGCGCGCCTTTGCCGTGAACGCCGGCGTGACGCTGCACGTGGCCGTCCTCTACGGCACGAATTCGCACCACAAGGTTGAGGCGATTTTCAAGGGCCTCGGCCATGCCCTGCGCCAGGCCGTGGAAAAAGACCCGCGCGTGAGCGGCGTGCCTTCGACGAAGGGCATGCTCTGATTTCGTCTGGCGAAAGGAGAAATGACCATGATTGCCGTTCTGGATTATGGCGTTGGCAACCTGTTCAGCGTCGAAAAGGCGCTTGTGTCACTGGGCGCAGCGGTGAAAGTCACAGCCGAAGCCGATGACTTGCGCGCAGCCGACAAGCTCGTGCTGCCGGGCGTCGGGGCATTCGGCGACTGCATGCACAATTTTGAGGCAACGGGGCTCATCCCCGTGCTTCACGAAGTTCTCGATGCGGGCAAACCCCTCCTCGGCATCTGCGTAGGCTTGCAGATCCTGTTCGAGGGCAGCGAGGAGTCGCCGGACGTACCGGGGCTCGGATTGCTCAAAGGGCAGGTCCGCAAAATCGAGGCGCCGGGGCTCAAGGTGCCGCACATGGGCTGGAACTCGTTGCAGATCCGTCCGCAGCGCGAGAAGACAGACCTGTTCCGGGGGCTCTCCGAAAAGCCCTATGTCTATTTTGTCCACAGCTATCACGCCGTGCCGGAGGATCCTGCCATCATCACGTCGCAGACGGAGTACGGCGGACTGCTCACGGGCTCTGTGGCAAAGGGCAATATCCAGGCGACGCAGTTTCATCCTGAGAAATCGGGCGATGTGGGCCTCGCGATTCTCAAGACCTTTTTGGAGGGCTGACTATGATCGTATTTCCAGCTATCGACATCCGCGGCGGCAAATGCGTCCGCCTGCTCAAGGGCGATTTCGCTAAGGAGACGGTGTTCTCCGACAATCCTGCGGATATGGCAAAGAAATGGGAAGCCCAGGGCGGGCAGTTCCTCCATCTCGTCGACCTCGACGGCGCGCGTGCGGGGCATAGTGAAAATCTCGAAACCGTCAAAGCGATTATCGATGCGGTGCATATTCCTGTGGAACTCGGTGGCGGCATCCGCACGATGGAGAATATCGACGAGGTGCTCTGCCTCGGCGTGCGCCGCGTGATCCTCGGCTCCGTCGCCGTACGCGATCCCGAGCTCGTCGCGAAGGCCTGCGGGAAATACGGCGACCGCATCGTCGTCGGCATCGATGCGAAAGACGGCATCGTCGCCGTAGACGGCTGGGGCGTCTCCGGTGATGTCGAGGTCGTGACGCTCGCGAAACGCATGAAAGAGGTCGGCGTCCGGACGATTATCTACACGGATATCAGCCGCGATGGCACGCTCGAGGGCGTCAACGTCGAGGCGACGGCGGCTCTCGCCCGTGAGTCCGGCGTCCATGTCGTGGCTTCGGGCGGGGTGAAATCCGTAGAGGATATCCGCGCACTCAAAGCCCGTGAAAAGGATGGCATCGAAGGCGTCATCGTGGGCAAGTCCATTTACATGGGCACGCTGGACCTGCCGCAGGCTATTGAAATTGCAGCGGAGGAGGACTAAAATGTTAAGTAAGCGGATTATTCCCTGCCTGGACGTCAAAGACGGCCGCGTGGTCAAGGGAACGAACTTTGTCGGCCTGCGCGATGCAGGCGATCCCGTAGAGCTTGCTCACCGCTACGATGAGGAACGCGCCGATGAGCTCGTCTTCCTCGACATCACGGCTTCGAGCGATCAGCGCAAGACGACCGTTGACATGGCCCGTCGCTGCGCGTCACAGGTATTCATCCCGTTCACGATCGGCGGTGGTATCCGCAGCACGGACGATATGCAGCAGATGCTGAAAGCTGGCGCAGACAAGACGTCGCTGAATACGGCGGCCATCCGGAATCCCGGCCTCATCCGTGAGGGCGCGGAGAAATTCGGCAGCCAGTGCGTCGTGCTGGCCGTCGATGCGCGCCGCAGCGGCGACCACCGCTGGGAGGTCTACATCAACGGCGGCCGCACGCCGACGGGGCTGGACTGCCTGGAATGGGTGCAGAAGGCCGTTGGCCTCGGTGCCGGTGAGATCCTGCTCACGAGCATGGACGCAGACGGCACGAAAGACGGCTACGATATCGAGCTCACACGGGCGGTCTCCGAGGCCGTCGATGTGCCGGTCATCGCCTCGGGCGGTGCCGGCAGGCTCGAGCATTTCTATGACGTGCTCACCGAGGGCAAAGCCGATGCGGTGCTTGCTGCCTCTGTGTTCCACTACGGCACGTTCACGGTGCGACAGGTCAAGGAATATCTCAAATCCCGCGGAGTGGAGGTAAGATTTTGATGGAAAACGAAAACAAAAAAGACATCGACCTTTCCATGGTCAAGTTTGACGAAAAAGGCCTCGTACCAGCTATCGTGCAGGAGGAGAACGGCCAGGTACTCATGCTGGCCTACATGAACGAGGAATCGCTCAAAAAGACGCTCGAGACGGGCTTTACGTGGTTTTGGAGCCGCAGCCGCCAGCAGCTCTGGCGCAAGGGCGAGACGTCCGGCAACATCCAGCGCGTCATCGATATCTCCTACGACTGCGATGGCGATACGCTGCTCGTCACGGTGCACCAGACGGGCGTCGCCTGTCATACAGGGACGTACTCCTGCTTCAGCGGGCGCAAGCTCACGCCGGATACGAAGAGCGTTGCCGTCGTCACGGAGGAGCCTCAGCGCCCGCTCGCCGAGGTCATCTACGATCTCTACAACGTCATCCAGGACCGCCAGCTCAACCCGGTGGAGGGCTCGTATACGAACTATCTCTTTGCCAAAGGTCAGGACAAGATCCTGAAGAAGGTCGGCGAGGAGGCTACGGAGACGGTCATCGCCTCGAAGAACGAGAGCCGCAAGGAAGTCGTCTACGAGATGGCCGATCTCTGGTACCACTGCCTCGTCCTGCTCGCCTACCACGGCATCAGCCCGGAGGCACTGTTCTCCGAGCTCATGGGACGCCGCAAAGGCAGCGATTACCACAAGTTCACAGGCAAGACCGGCATCCGCCCGGATTTATAAGGAGAAAACATTGGATTTTGAAAACCCACAGGATATGACGATCCAGCAGAAGCAGCAGCTCGAGCGCCAGCTCATCGCCTTTCAGGAGCAGATCACGGCCATGCACAAGCTGCGCGGCACGATCAACGAGTGCCTTTCACGCGTGCATGGCGACAACCTCACGCTCGCCCTGACGCAGAAAAAGAACCTGCGCCAGCTGAAGAAAGAATACGAAAAGCTCACAAAGCTCAAGGACTGCCTGCCCCCGCAGGACGCCGCGCCGATTTTCGAGATGGAGTACAACTACATCCTCACGATCGAGAACATCCTCACGTCGACGCAGGCGCTGAAGGCAAACGCGGATGTCGGCCAGGAAAACCTCGACGCGATTCGGGACGGCCTCGAGAAATTCTACGACGGCCTGCGCGCAGAAATGCTCGCCGCCTCCTATGAAAATCCAAAGCAATGAGGCAGAGGTCCATGGATTCAAAAAAGAACATCGTTAACTTGTATATCAGTAAATTCTAAAAAATAGGCAGGAATTCCCCTGCTTCCATCGAACCCTAATGATAAAGGTTTTATGTAAAAGCAATAAGGAGTTGATAGTATGTTTCAGTTATCTTCGATGAAGGCACGGCTGATGGCCACAATCAGTGCGATTTCGCTGGCATCGACGCTGCTGATCAGTGGGTTCTTCATTTATGAGGATGTCCAGTCGAACCATGCACAGCTGCAAAGTTATCGGCAGGATCTCGAGACCCACGTGGAGGATTCCCTGAAAGGGGAGACGCAGGTCGCCTACAGCATCCTGGAGGAATACTACAAGAAACAGCAATCCGGCGAACTCACGGAGGAGCAGGCCAAGAAAGAGGCCGCGGACCGCATCCGTGACCTGCGCTACGATGACGGCAAGGGCTATTTCTGGATCGACACGGTAGAGGGCGTCAACGTCGTACTCCTGGGGCGCGATACCGAGGGCAAGAGCCGTATCGATTCCGTTGACCCGAACGGCGTACACTTTATCCAGGAAATGATCAAGAATGGCCAGCAGGAAGGCGGCGGCTTTACCGACCTCGCCTTTGCGAAACCGGGGGAGACGCAGCCGCTGCCAAAGCGCAACTATACGGTGACGTTCAAGCCGTTCAACTGGGTCATCGGCACGGGCGTCTGGATCGACGAGATCGACGGCATCGTCGCGCAGCGTGAGCAGGAACTGAGCGATCAGCTCCGCTCGAGCATCCTGACCGCCGTGGGCGTCATGATCGTCCTGCAGTTGATTTTCATCGCTTTCGCGCGGTATGTGGGCGCGAACCTGGCGCGTCCGATCCAGAAGGTTACGGAACGTATGAAGGTCATGGGTACGGGCGATTTCTGCCTCGAGGGAGAGGCGGCTGCCGAAATCACGGAGCTTGCCAGCCGCACGGATGAGCTGGGCACGATGGCCCATGCGATGCAGGAGATGAACAACCAGGTCCGCAAGCTCATGCAGAATGTCTCGCAGACGGCAGAGTACCTTGCGGCGGCATCCGAGGAGCTGACGTCCACGGCCGAGCAGGCAGCAGAGGTCAGCCAGTCCATCGCAAACTCCGTCGTCAATGTCGCCGGTTCCTGCAGCGAGCAGTTCACGGATGTGGAGACGGCCAACGAGCACACGCAGCAGCTCAACGAAAACATGAGCCAGTTCCGCGTCCACCTCGACAGTGCCGGTAAGAACGTCCAGCAGACGAACGAGGTCGCTGAGAAAGGTGGCAAGGATGTTGAGTCGGCGGTCACGAGCATGCAATCCATCGAGACGAACGTGAGCCACATCGCTGAGCTCATCGAGGGGCTGGGTCAGAACTCGCAGGAAATCGGTACGATCGTCGCTACGATTTCGGAGATTTCCGAGCAGACGAACCTGCTGGCCCTGAACGCCGCGATCGAGGCAGCCCGTGCCGGCGAGCATGGGCGTGGATTCTCCGTCGTCGCCGATGAGGTCCGCAAACTCGCCGAGCAGTCGCAGGAGGCTGCGGGGGAAATCGCAACCCGCATCGGCAAGATGCAGGCAGCCACGGAAGAAGCCGTCAACGCCATGCATAGTGGCCTGCAGCAGGTCATGGATGGAACGAAGACCGTTCAGTCTACGGGTTCTTCGTTCCAGGGCATCGTCGGCATGGTCGAAAAAGTCGCTTCGAGTTCGCATAGCATGGAGAGCTCAGTAGTGCGGCTGAACAGCAGCATTGAGCAGATCAGCCAGGCCATCGCCCAGATCAACGAGAAGAGCCGCTCGGTATCGGAGGAGGCCCAGAACGTCTCCGCCGCCACCGAGGAGGAAACGGCATCGATGCACGAGATTGCCACGGCCAGCCGCAAGCTCGCCGAGCAGGCACAGGATCTCCAGAATGCGATCGCCGTGTTCAAGATTTGACAACGATATACCCATCAGTTACGATAAAAGCGGGGCTGCACCAGGCAGTCCCGCTTTTTGAGGATATTGAGTTTTTTCGAATAGTACTTCGTAAGGACGGAAACGATATGGATGAATTTTCACTTTTCGCCGAACAGGTTCCCCAGCCACTGGCGGCCCGGCTGCGGCCGGAAACGCTCGATGAATTCGCCGGTCAGCAGCATCTGCTGGGCAAGGGCAAGATCCTCCGGCGGCTTATCGAGACGGACCAGATTTCGTCGATGATTTTCTGGGGTCCTCCGGGCGTCGGCAAGACGACGCTCGCGCAGATCATCGCGCATCGCACGCAGTCGGAGTTCATCAACTTCTCCGCCGTGACGAGCGGCATCCGCGAAATCCGCAAAGTCATGGAGCAGGCGGAAAAGAACCGGCTGGCCGGCATCCGCACGATCGTGTTCGTCGACGAGATCCATCGCTTCAACAAGGCCCAGCAGGATGCCTTTCTGCCCTATGTGGAGAAAGGGAGCATCACGCTCATCGGTGCGACGACGGAGAATCCTTCGTTTGAGGTGAACGGCGCTCTTTTGTCCCGGTGCAAAGTGTTCGTGCTGAAGGCGCTCAGCCCGGAGGATCTCGTCACGCTGCTCAAACGGGCCGTGCAGAGTCCAAAGGGATTCGGAGACGAGAAGGTCCAGATCCCGGACGATATGCTGCATGCGATCGCCGTGTTCTCGAACGGAGACGCCCGCAGCGCGCTCTCGACGCTCGAGATGGTCATCCTCAACGCCGACCGGGAGACCGTCGATGGCAAGGAGGTCGTGCACGTCACGCAGGAAATCCTGGAGCAGTGCCTGTCCGGCAAGCAGCTCCTCTATGACAAATCCGGGGAGGAGCATTACAACCTGATTTCCGCGCTGCACAAATCCATGCGCAACTCTGACCCGGATGCCGCCGTGTATTGGCTGGCGCGCATGCTCGAAGCGGGCGAAGACCCGCTCTACATCGCGCGGCGCGTCACGCGGTTTGCGAGCGAGGACGTCGGTCTCGCGGACCCGCGCGCGCTCGAACTCGCGGTAGCGGCATACCAGGCCTGCCATTTCATCGGCATGCCCGAGTGCTCCGTGCACCTCACGGAGGCCGTGATCTACCTCTCCGTGGCGCCGAAATCCAACGCCATGGAGGTCGCCTACAACACAGCCCGCGACGACGCCCGCCAGCACCTCGCCGAGCCCGTCCCCCTCGTCATCCGCAACGCACCGACGAAACTCATGAAAGACCTCAACTACGGCAAAGGCTACCAATACGCGCACGACACCGAGGAAAAAGTCACCAACATGCAATGCCTGCCGGACTCCCTGCAGGGAAAGGTCTATTACCACCCCGGCAATCAGGGCATCGAAGGCCGCTTCGCCGACCGCATCCAGGAAATCAAAACCTGGAAACGCCAGCACGGCTGGCGCGGGTAATGACTTTGCCCGCTTTAGAAGCGGGTTTTTTTGACGATAAATATAGTGATGGTAAAAATGAGGAGGCGAGCAGGATGGAGGTCAAACCGATTACGGCTGGTGAGACCGTGCTGGCACGCGAGGCTCGGCAGGGGAGTGCCGGAGCGGAGTCGTTCCACGCGGTCATGGCGGAGTTGACGGACACGGGAACTGTGCGCCGTGAACTCCAGAAGCGGGCCGAGGCACGTGAGGAGGCGCGGGCGCAGGAGTTGAAGGATAGCGCACGCACGACGACGCGCCGCCTGATGCCCGACGGCACCATCATGGTGACGGAGCTCAAAGGCGGCAAGGTGCAGAACCGTTACCGCTACAGCCCAGAGCTGATCGCCGTCGCCGATCCCGCAAAGTCGCCCGCGAAGAATCCCGACGGCACGGATGTTCCCGGCACTGGCGGCACGAAACTGCGCCCTTATTTCAATATTCTGAGCATGTAAGCCATGCTTTTGTAGACAAAATACCCCCCGGACGATTGGTGTCCGGGGGCTTTGTTTATGGCGTATATTCCGTTTTCAGCGGAGCTGCCATTTTTGTGCGAGCTGGGTGACGTGGGCTTTGTCTTTGTGCATTTGTGTGACGAGGGCCTCGACGCTGGGGAACTTGATTTCGTCGCGGAGTTTTGCGCGGAAGCGGACTTCGATGAGGCGGTCGTAGATGTCGGCGTGGAAACCCTGTAGGTTGACTTCGAGGCGGCGGTTGCAGCCTTCAAATGTCGGGTTGTTGCCGATGTTGGCTAGACCGAGGTAGTGCTGCCCCTCGTAGATGACCTCTGCGGCGTATACGCCGTTTGGCAACATGACACGGTCATCGGGGATGACGAGATTCGCCGTCGGGAAACCGATCGTGCGGCCGCGCTGGTCACCGTGGATGACGCGCCCGAGCACGGTGAACGGGCGGCCGAGGAAGTCCTCCGCAGTCGCGAGGTCACCGGCGAGGATGAGCCGGCGGATGCGCGTGGAGCTCACGGGGCGGCCGTCGCGCAGGACGGCGGGGCAGATCTCCGCCTGAAACCCATAGTTGTGCGCCTCGCGCAGGAGCGTGCGATCCGATCCTTTGCCTTTGCAGCCGAACGTGTAGTTTGGCCCCGTCACGACGTAGCGCGGGGCAAAATGACTCTGCAGCATAGCGAGAAAATCCTCGGGCGAGTGCTTCGCGAACTCCCGCGTGAAGGGAATGGCCATGTAGAGGTCGACACCAAGCTCCTCCATATGCTGCTGGCGCAGGCGTGCGCTGCTGATCACGGGCGGCAGGGAGTCCGGCGCAAAGATAGCGCGCGGATGGTTGCTGAACGTGAAGACGAGGCATTTGCCGTCGATGCTGCGCGCGAGCTCCACAGCGCGGCGGATGATGCTCTGATGACCGATATGGACACCGTCAAACATGCCGAGCGCAACGACGAGCCGAGGGTAGGTATGTTTGAGGACGGTCAGTTTCGTATAGGTTTCCATGAAAATTACGACACCACATTTCTTAGATTCTCTTTTCAGTATAACACAGGTCGGGGCAATTTGGTGCTATACTGGAGAAAAGAGTGTAAAGAAGGGTCAGTATGGAAAACAATTTTCGTTCGGATCGCCTGCTATCCTATATTGTGCAGGAAAAGCGGGCACTGGTGCTCGCGACGATTACTGGACTGATTTATAACGTCGGCATGACGGCAGGCCCCTATTTCGAGGGGCAGATGGCGCAGTGTCTCGCGGATATTTTCGGCGGCTCGCGCGGGTTCGCCGCGATGGCAGAGCTTGCGCTGATTTATGTCGGTATTGTTGGCATCGTCCAGGCTGCGCGGGCAGGCAAGCGCCTCTATGTGCGCGTCTTCGCGAACGACATCAGCCGGAATATGCGGCTCATGCTGTACCGTTCCCTGCTGGGGCAGCCCCTGCAGCATATTTCTGCGGCAGAGACGGGGCGCATCATGACAAAGGCTGTCGGCGATGTCGATATCTGCACGGAGGGCGTCCGGAAATTCACGACGGAACTTTTCGATACCGGCGTCGTCATGGTATCCTATCTCATATTCCTGCTCGCCTATGATCCACGGCTCACGCTTTATGCCTGCGTATTCCTGCCTGTGGCATATGTGGTCGCTTATCATGTGCGGCGCGGCGTATCCCGTGCCAGCCTGCTCGCACGGACGGCAGAGGGGGAGCTCACGTCTGCGACGATGGACCGTATCGAGCATGCGCTGACCTGGAGACTGAACGGCTATGAAGAGCGGCGCAATACCGTCTATGAAAAGCATCTCACAAAATATGAAAAGACTTCTGTGCGTGCGGGACTCTGGGAAAATTCCATGCAGCCATTATACCGTATCCTTTCCCTCATCGGCACGCTGCCTATCTTCTTTTTGGGCGGGGGTTACGTGCTGAGCGGGAAATGGGATATCGCGGCTTTTACCGCCTTCTTCGCCTGTTTCCTGCGGCTCGCGGAGAAATCCTCGCATGCCGCGAAGCTTTTCAATGCCGTGCAGAAAGCACAGGTGTCATGGGCACGCGTAAAACCTTTGCTCAAACCGGTGGAGACCTTGCCCTTGCGGCAGGCCGATCAGGCACCTGTGACGCTGGCAGCAGATGGACTCAGCATTCAGCGCGAAGGGAGGACGATTCTCAAAGATGGTTCCTTTACGCTGCGGCCGGGCGGGATCCTGGCCGTGGCTGGGCCTGTAGCGTGCGGGAAGAGTTCTCTCGGACAGGCTATCGCAGGGCTCCTGCCCTATACCGGTCACCTGACTGTCACGATCGAAGACCGGCATGATGAATCCCGTGAGGCGTGTGGAAATTCCGGATGCTTTGAACTCGTTGAACTCCCTGAGCAGCGCAGGAGGGAGTTGGTCACCATCCTGGGGCATGAGCCGTGTTTCTTTACGGGAACGATTCGGGACAATCTTTGCCTGGGGAAAGAAATCGACGCTTGGTATTACCTGCATCTTGCTGCATTCGACGCAGAGGTCCGGGCCATGCCAGACGGGCTCGACACGCGCATCCTCGGGGATGGGAGTCCCTTGTCCGGCGGCCAGCAGCAGCGCCTTGCCCTTGCCCGGACACTCGCGCATGCAGGCAGCATTCTCGTGCTCGATGATCCCTTTGCGGCACTCGATCGCGAGACGGAGCAGATCGTCTTTTCCCGTCTGCGGGAATGGCAGGGAACGCGGAGCATCGTCCTCATCTCCCATCGGCTCGCGATGTTCTCGCAGTGCGAGCAAGTGCTTTATCTGCGTGATGCTCGTGCTATATCCGGAAACTATGAAGCCATGATGCAGGACTGCCAGCCTTTTGCGGCGCAGGCAGCGGAGCAGGCAGGGAAAGGGGGCGCGCAAAATGATATGTGATGTCCTGCGAAGTGAGATGCATAAGCCCCGGAGGGGCCTCGCAGGCGGCGGGCTGATTCTCGCATACATGCGGATGCACCAGAAATGCTGCGGTCTCATGTTTATGCTGATTTTGCTGGCATCTGGTACGGCACTTCTGGCGCCGCTGGTTCTCGGACGTTTTGTCGATATGCTGGCATCGGGGCAGACCATGGTGTGGCTGGGTATCGCATATCTGGGTATCAGCATGCTGGCTGGCATTGCGGAGAGTGCACAGAACAGCGGCATCATCGCCTTGGGCCAGCAGCTCATGCATTTCCTGCGTACGAAACTTGCAGCGAAACTCACGCGCCTGCCGTCGATGTACTATGTCTCGCACCCGGCGGGGGAGACGAGTTCCCGCCTGCTCAACGATGTCGATGCGGTCAATGTGCTGTTTACTGAGGGCATCGTCACCCTGTTTGCCACGTCTTTGCAGATTGTGGCGACGCTGGCCATCATCTTCTGGACGAATGCGGCACTGGGCTGCTTCATCACCGTCGTTCTGCCGCTGCTTTGGATTTTTACACGGGCCTGTCAGCGCCGCGTACGGGCCGCACAGCTCGCTCAGCGGAGTGCTGTAGCCGATGTTTTCGCCTGGCTGCCCGAAACCATCCGGAACCTGCCGATCATTCGCAATCTGGGAGCGGAGGCATTCATGACGGCCCGGTATGATGAGACAATCGGCCGCAGTTTTCGCGCAACGGCGAAAACGAACTTTTTCGATTCGGTGTATTCGCCGGTCATCAAGTCGGTTACGGCTGCCGTCATCGCGAGCATGATGGTACTCGCGGCAGGAGAGAGCACCAGGGCATTCTTCCATCTGTCTGTTGGCCAGGCTGTCGCGATGATGTCCTATATCCTCACGCTGTTTGCACCGCTGGAGGCGCTTGGCATGGAGATCCAGAGTATCCAGACCGCTGCGGCAGCACTCGAGCGCGTGCAGGATTTCCTCGACCTGCCTGAAAACGTGCCATTGCCTGATACTGCGGCAGAGGCCCGCGATCGGTCCATCGATACACCCGTATGCGCATTCCGTGATGTGACGTTCGGCTATGATGCTTCTAAGCCTGTTTTGCACCAATTGGGCTTTGAGGTCCGGACAGGGGAACGCGTGGTCCTGCGAGGTCGAACGGGCGCAGGCAAGACAACGATTTTCCGTCTTCTTACGGGACTCTGCGAACCGGACTGCGGTGAAGTGTTACTGTTCGGCCAACCTGTATCGGCCATACAGCCCGAGGCGCGGCGTCGTCTGTTTGGCGTCGTCGAGCAGGCCTTTGAGCCTGTTCTCGGGACGGTGCGCGATCAGATTACCCTTCGGCAGGGAGAGAACCGGGCAGACGATGCATCATCGACCGATGAGAACGTATGGAAGAGCCTGAAGCAGGCAGGATTGGATGAGCCGGTTCGTGCGCTGCCAAAGGGCCTGGATACTCCCATGGGTGAGGCAGGCTTCTCGCAGGGACAGCTGCAGCTTCTCGCCCTGGCGCGGGCACTGTTATACGAGCCGCCGCTTTTACTGCTGGATGAGTTTACGGCGCACCTGGATGCACAGACGGAAACGGAGATCCTATCTGCTTTGGCGCGCGCCGCTGAGGGACGTACCATCCTTTCCATTTCGCACCGCATGGCGGCTCTTCCAGGCGTGCGCTATTTGGATCTATAAAGGACAAACGGGATTTCCGTTTCCCTGTGGAGTGTGGTATACTTATAAAGTTACGAAGATATCAAAGAAGGTCAGGAACGAGCTGCTTTCGTTTTCCTGACAGGAATAGATGGGAAGGAATATCCATGAGCATGTTATTATCCGATTTTGACTACGATCTGCCGGAGGAGCGCATTGCACAGACGCCGGTGGAGCCGCGCAACGCGTCGCGTCTCATGGTGCTGGATCCGGTGGAGAAATCCATCGAGCACCGCCATTTCTATGATCTCAAGGACTATCTGGAGCCGGGCGATACGCTGATTTTCAACGATACGCGCGTCATGCCGGCACGCCTCATCGGGCACCGGGACCAGACGGGCGGCAAGGTCGAAGTCCTGCTGCTGCGCCGCATCGATGCCGATCATTGGGAGACGCTCGTGAAGCCGGGCAAAAAGGCGCAGATCGGCAACGTGATCAATTTCAGCGATGAGCTGTCCTGCACGGTCACGGCGCATACGGATTTCGGCGGCCGCATCGTCGAATTCCACTATGAGGGTATCTTTGAGGAAATCTTGGACCGTCTCGGGGAGACGCCGCTGCCGCCGTATATCCATGAAAAGCTCGAGGACAGCGAGCGCTACCAAACGGTCTATAACCGGGAGGTCGGCTCCGCAGCGGCCCCGACGGCCGGCCTGCATTTCACGAAAGAGCAGATGCAGGAGCTCAAGGACATGGGCGTGAACCTCGGCTTTGTCACGCTCCATGTCGGCCTCGGCACGTTCCGTCCCGTGAACGTCGAGCATATCGAGGAACACGAGATGCACAAGGAGTTTTACCAGATCAGCGCCGAGACGGCCAAGCTCGTCATGGACACGAAAAAAGCCGGGCATCGCGTCATCGCCGTTGGTACGACTTCCATTCGTACCCTCGAATCCGCTGCCACGGCCAAGAATGAAATTGCCGCAAAGAGCGACTGGACGGGGATTTTCATCTACCCGGGTTACGATTTCAAGATCGTCGATGCCATCATCACTAACTTCCATCTCCCGAAATCCACGCTCATCATGCTCATCTCCGCCTTTGCCGGCCGGAAATACATCCTGGACTGCTACAAGACAGCCGTTCAGGAAAAATACCGGTTCTTCTCCTTTGGTGATGCCATGTTCATCCAGCGCCCGCAGGATATCGCCGAGCGCGATCAGGAAATCACTGCGCTCGAGGAGGAGCACCGCAAACACGAAATCCAATAAGCATAGCTGCATAAACGAAAGGCACGTACCCGATTGGGCGCGTGCCTTTTTTATGCGGACGAAATTCGTCAGTCTGGCCATGCGTGCTCGCAAAACGGCGCATCTCCTCGAGGATGATGGGAATGCAGGGGGAACTGGTCTTTCGTAATCTGCACGAGGTAGGGGTGGAGCGCGCGGACATCCTTCAGAAAAACCGTGCGCAACCCCGGCCCCGGCTCACAGTCCTGCTGATCGATTGTCTGGGAAACGAGATTGGCCTCATGCGTGAGCCGGTACAGGAGATTTCGATTATATGTTCGGCCAGTTTTTACCAAAATTTTTACATGATGTGAAATGCCCCGTATTTCCTGATGAAAAATCAGTTGCAAGAAAAAGCCTTTTTGCGTATGATGGATATAGAAGCCTTGAAGGATAAGCTTCTCGGTGCAATTTTACGCAGTTGACCGCCGCATAGGCGGCTTAGAAATTCCGTGTCCGTATAACCTGCCATCAGTGCGTGTTGACCGCCGCATAGGCGGCTTAGAAAGAACTACACCGGCGACTACGAAGGCATCATCAGTTGACCGCCGCATA
>OMYB01000013.1 GCA_900315155.1 uncultured Selenomonadales bacterium
TACCATTGACATAGTAAATTCCTCCCTGATATACAGTTATAATTTTTGATCGGCAGGATATCCATTCCTGCCCTAGCTGTATAATGAGCCATCCGCCTCTGCAGCTGCTAGCCGACTGCATCCGCGCCTGACTTATTACCTTTGCTTTTCACTTATTATATCGGATCCCGGCTCCGAAAGTTAAGCCTTTTTCGATTAAAGATTGCTGAAAATCAAAAAATGTTTTTCTGCTCAGAACTCCCGATTCAGGATGTTCCCGAGCGGGTTCAGGTGCTCCGTCGTGAGGTCGTAACTGCGCACCATAGCATTCTGGCGGCGGCTCTTGTTGAGCCATGATTTCGCCTTGTAGACGATCTGCATGTCGAGCGGCCGGATTTCCTGCTGGATGGCCTGGCACTCCAGCGTCACACGGTAGGCCTCAACGACCTCGCGCGGGAGAGCCTTCAGCCCATCCACGACTTTGCCGCGCTGTGCGGCGAGCGCCAGGAACTCATCCACATCCTGTTTCTCGATGAACTTGAGCAGTTCCTGCGAGAGCGTACGGTAGAGCGTCCAGAGACGTCTCACCTCAGCCTGCGGTTCCTTGCCTGCTGGCGTATCTTTTTCATCCGACATAGCTGTCACCCTGCACATTCTGCTTGGCGCCCTTTTCCTTGCGCGCTTTCATCATGGCCTGCGCCCAGGCATCGCGGAGCTCTTTCAGGATATCGCGCGCCTCATTGATTTTGGCGGCGTCGCTGCGGAGGTTGCCCTCAACGAGGCAGTCATACGCGTAATTGTAGAGTGGCATCAGCTGATGCGAGATCTCATACTCCATGTTCAGGGTCGCGCGGAACTCTGTGACGATGGCCTGCGCCTTCTGCATGTAGTAGTTCGTATGCTCATAGTCCTTGGCTTCGAGCGCCTTGAGCCCTTCATCGATGAACTTCAGGCAGCCATTGTAAAGCATCAGCGTGAGTGCTTCCGGGGTTGCCGTCATGATCTGCTGCCGCTTATATGCCTCAGCTGCATTTACCATAGATTGTTCCTCCTTATCGATAGCCCATCAGCCCGCATGAGGCAGCAATCAGGAATTGCCACCTACCATATAGTTGAACTGGGCGGTGAGCTGCTGGATGGCCGTCTCCATCGCATCGTACTTCTTGTAGAGCGAGTTCTCGAACGCATCCATCTGCGTCTTGAAGTTCGACATCTTCGTCTGCATCTCGAGGATGAGCGTGCCGAGCGAGCTGCCGTCTGATGTCTCCGTCGACGTGCCCGCGTAGCTCTTCATCTCTTTCATGTTCGCATAGAGCGAATCCGTGATGCGGTTGATGACGCCCTGCTGATCGTAATCTGTCGTGGTCGTTCCATCGGTATCTTTGACATCACCAGAGGATGCGAAGATCTGGTAGACGCAGTCCGGATCAGCCGCGAGGGCTTTCTTGAGCTTGTCCTCGTCGAGGCGGATATGTCCCTGGTCCGTCGAGGACTCGATGCCGATGGACATCATCGTGTTATAGCTGCTGTTGACGCTCTCGACCGGCGTGTACATGGCCTCGCGCATCGCAGAGCGGATCTTGCCGATGGACTGGTTGTGGTAGAGCAGGCCAGATTTGGCTTTCTCGTTCCACTTGTCGATCTGCTCCTGCGTCATCGCGCTTTCCTGGGATTTCGTGAGGACGTCGTAGTCGCTGTACTGCTTTTCATTGTACTTCGACGTGAGCTCGTCCATCATCTTATTGTAGTCTTCGACGAACTGCTTGACGTTATCGATGATCTTATCCGTATCCTGCGATACCGTCATCGTCGTCGTGCCCGTCGTGCCGAGCGTATACGTGACATTCGCGACCGTGAGTTTCTGGCCCGTCGTCTTGTATTCCTTGCCGTCGATGACAGCCGTGCCGTCGCTGCCCGCGATGGACGCCGTCGTCGTCGTGCTCGAGAAGTCGGCCAGATCCGTCAGGGACTGCGTGCCGTCCGCCGCCGTCGTGACCTGCGCGAGGTTCAGGTTATTGAGGAACGACTGGGCATTCGTGTCCGTCGCCTCGATGTTGATCTTGTTCTCCGTGCCGCCGTTCTTCTGGAACAGCGCAAAGCTGTCGTTCACGGAATCGTAGCTGGCCTGGATATCCGTGCCGGCCGCGTTGACCTTGGATACGAGGTCGTTCAGCGTCTGTTTGCTGTCGAATAAGTCCGCATACGTAAAGCGGATCGTCGCCTCGCTGGCGCCCGCGCCGTCGCCGTCGCTGATCGTGAACGACAGCGCCGTCTCGTTGGCCAGACTCTCGTCTGCCTCGTAAGCCGATTTCAGCTGCGACGCATCAAAGAGATCCGTCAGCGTCGCGCTCGTCTCCGAGGCGTCGCTGTTGCGCGTGAGCTTCGACGAGGACTGCAGGTAGGCATTGCTCGCGACGGATTTGACCGTGACGGTGTGGCTCATCTGCGCCGCATCGGAGTTCGCCGTCGCCGTGGCGATGGACGTGTTGCCACTGCTGACCGACATCGGATTCATCGTGTAGGAACGCTTATACGTCGACATCGTCGAATTCGTGAAGGTCGACAGTTTCGAATAGACATCGGCATAGGCCTCTTTGATCCATTCGTTCTTGATCTCCTTCTTGTACATCTTGTCGTACTGGTTCTGCTTCGACAGCATACCGACCTTGACCATCGAGTCAACGTCGATACCCGAGCCGGACAGACCGTAGATACCTCTCGTTGCCATGTTACTCCCTCCCTAGATACGTTTCGCGCCTCAGGCGTTCTCATCGATGAACGCGCCGAGCCATTCCTTCGCTTTGATCATGTGCTTGATCATGTCCTCCGGCGGTACTTCGCTGAGGACTTTGCCCGTCTTCTTATCGACGAGCTTGACGGACATCGTGTCGACTTCCTTGTGATACTTGAATTCGAGGCTGGCGTTGATGCGGCTCATGAGCTCGTTGAGTTCCTCGGTCATGTAGCTGACCTGGTCCTCCGTCATCTTGTCATCTTTTTTGTTGTCCTCATCCGTCTCGTTCGGATTTTGCTGGCCACTGGTCGCATTGAGTTGCTTGTCCTGTGGCTTTGCACTGCCATCCACAGCATAGCTGCCGCCATCGGCTCCATAGCTTTGAGCCGGCGACACATCCGCTGCGCTGCTCTGCTGCGGCTCCGTCGAGCCCAGCACGATGGCGGCGCTCACCATGTCCTGAATCTTTCCTATCATGTCTGAATCCCTCCATAGAATCAATATCCCCGAACCTTGGGGAACGGCGCGCCTGCTTATTTTTCCGGCAGGGCGTTGGAAAGGTCGAGATGGGCAGGTGCCGGTGCGGCGGCCTGCTTGTTCTCTTCCTGGATAGCGCGGTATATTTCGCCGCGGTAGATCTTGACTTTGCGCGGCGCATCGATGGCGATACGGACGTTGTCGCCCTGCACCTCCACGATGTGGATGGTGATATCGTCACCGATCATGATCTGCTGTTTCGGTTTTCTGGTGAGTACGAGCATGGTTCATTCCCCCTGTGTCACGTTTTCTTCCTTGGCAGGGAACAAACGATGTTTCGTCGTGTACGGGCTCTTTTCGAGCACGACCTGCTTGGCCTGCATGGTGTTCTTGTTGATGATGACCGGCGCCATGAGGTTGACCGTCATGTCCGGCACGCTGCCGTTCGGGATGGTGATGAGCACGTAGACGAGCATATCCTCCAGGCTCGTCAGGCCCAGTTTCTGCTGGTTCTCATCATCGATCTCGAAGCTGTAATCCGGGAAGAAGATGAACGGCATCGTCATGAGGAACGCGAGGTCCGGCGTCTGCAGGGACTGCAGGAACACATAGGGACTCTCCTCATCATAGGGGATGATGACGAATTCGTGCTCATCCTCGAAAGCGGGGATGCCCTGCTCGAAGTGCACGATCTTTGCCTCATCGACCTCGATTTCGCCAAAACGCACGGTATTGACTTTTTTCATATCTACGCCTCCAACATCTTTCGTGAGTCCCCGGGCCGCCTAGCCCGCCTCACGCGTAAATATCATAATGGTCTTCCGTGACCCATTGACGAACATTTCCTTTCTGCTGCAGATAAGCATCCACCTGACCGGGCGTGAAATGCGACGTCGCGAACGGATCCGACTGCGCGTGCTGCGTGAGGTCGCCGAGGTCCGGCTCGCCCATCACATGCCCCGGCGTCACCGTTATCTTCGGCGGCGGAATGAGCTCAGCGACGATATGCCGGTTCTTTGCCTCCGAGGCGGTCTTCATGACCTTCCCCTCGTAGAACTGCTGAATGAGGTCTGTCCCGGGCCGCGCCGCATTATCGATGTTGTTCCATGCGCGTCCCGTCGCCGAACGCGTCGCCTGCTGCAGGTCGCTGAATCCCTGCTGGCCGTACTTTGCGGCAAAGTCGGCAGGGTTCAGGTGCCCGTAGGCCTTCTCGCTCTCGTAAGCGTCGATGTCGATCTTCGGCTGGGTCCAGCCGGCATTCGACCGCGCCTGCCGGTTCTCCGAGGAGAGCACGGCCGGCGTCGAGTGCGTCTCGAGCCGCCCGAGGTGCGTTGTAATGCGGAGCATCGGCCAGGTCTGGCGGATATTCAATCGCAACATAGATAATTCACCTTCTCCCTGGTCAAATCCTGCTCATCCTGAGCAATCTAATGGACTTTTCAGCGTTTTATCAGCTGAGGTAATCCGTCAGCGACTGTGGCAGGATGCGCGCGCCGAGACTCAGGCTCATGTTGTAGATGGCCTGTGCCTCCATGAGCTTCACGGCGAGATCCGCGACATCCGTTGCGCTGACATCCGTGATATCCTGCGTGATGTTCTCCTTCTGGTTGCCGAGCATTTCCTTGACGGAGTTGTAGAGGTTCTGGCGGGCGCCGACCTTCGACTCGGCGTTCAGCGTCACCTCGTTGGCGCGGTCCGAAATGGTCTGGCCATCCGTCGTGAGCCATTTGTTGTCGCCGCCATTCGTCTTCGCGTACACCGTGATCATCTGGTTCAGCATGGCCGTGCCGGAGACCTGGTTGCCGGAGTTCGCATCATCGAAGATATCCGAACCGAAGAGATCCTGTCCCGTCACGTTGACCGTATCCGAGGACGGGTCCGTCGGGCCGTTCTGCTTGACCATCGAGATGTATTTCTGGTCGCCCGTATAGGTGGCAACCTGCTGCCGGACCGTCGCAAACGTGAAGCTGACCTTCGTGATGTCCGGGTTCGTGCCGTTGATGTCTTCGGCGCCCTTGAGCGTGGCGTTTTTCTGGATGATCTCGCCCGTGTTCTTGAAGTAATCCGACACTTTTGCCGTACCGTCACTCCAATCCGAGAGCTGGCCGACCGCATCGAGTGCCGGGTCGACGATGGCATTGGCATCCTGTGCCGTCTTGTCCTTGTACCCTTCCTCGACGAATTCCTGCGTATAGATGTAGCCGTCCGTCGTGTTCAGGTAGTAGGTATTGCCGTCGTCGCCATTCAGCGTGAGCATCTGCGTGAGGCTGCCGGAGCTGTCCGCGCCGCGCACACCGCTGAAGTAAGCGGCCTGCTTGTCGTCGAGCGTCTTGGCGAGGCCCCGGTCAACCTCGCTTTTCGACAGAGCAAACGGCTGCGTCGTATCGGACTGGCCGGAGAATACGTAGCGGTCGCCCTGCTGGGTGTTGCCGAGGGAGATCATTTCCTGAATCTCCGCGAGCATCTCCTTGGCCGTGGCCTGCATATCACTCGTCGTGTTCGTGCTGTTCGCCGCCTGAACGGTCTTCTCCTTGAACGTCTTCTGGATATCCGTCATGGACACCATGGCGGCATCCGCTGTCTTCATCCACGAGGTCGCTGTACCGATGTTAGCCTGGTACTGATCGTTCTCGCTGTCCGAGACGTCGTAGCGCATGTATTTGCTGTAGCCGACGGAGTCATCCGACGGTTTGTGCAGTTTCTGGCCGTCGCCCTGCCGGAGCAGGTCCGCCTGTCTTGCATCCGCTTCATTGAGGGATTTCTGATAGTTATATACATTCTGCGTACTCGATACGCGAATCGACATGTTGTGTCACCCCTTATCCATTATCTGCCGACCATGCCCGTGCTGTTGATGAGCTTGTCGAGCATCTCGTCCATCGTCGTGAGGCAGCGCGCGCAGGCACTGTAGCCCGTCTGGAACTTGATCATGTTCGTGAGTTCCTCGTTCCAGTCGACACCGGCCGTCGAGCTGCGCCAGTTCGTGATCTGCTGGATGAGGTCATCCTGGGCATCCTGTTTTTGGTCCATATTCTCCGAGTCGCTGCCGAGCTTGCTCGTCATGCTCTGGTAGTAGCTGTTCAGCGAAATGACACCGATCGGACGTGCCGTGTACGTGTCCTGCGTCTCCGACTGGTTCAGGTTGAACAGGTTCGAAAGGTAGACGGCGTTCGTGCCATCGCCGGCGCCGTTCGGCACGGCCTCGTACTCGTTCTCGATGAGCGCGCCCGTCGAGCTGACTTTCTGCTGGACGGCCAGCGTACGCGCCGCGATGAGGTTCTGCCCGGAGACATCCGTGATGCGGCTGTTGATGGAAAGCGCATCGATGAGCTGCATGCCCTTCATCGTCGTCGCTTTCTCCGCAGCTCCCGGGGTACCGGCAATCGTGACGCGGGGAATGCTGGTCTCGCTGTCCGGCTGATCCAGGCTGCGCGTGATGCTGCTGTACTGCCGCGCCACGACACTCTGCGTGCCATCATCCCACGTATAAATCGTATCGTCATTGCCGAAGAAGTTCACGCCGAAGCTCGGGCCCGTGTAGCCGCGTTCCGTCGACGTGTAGGCGCGGATATCGGAATCCGTCCCGTCGATGCCGACGCCCTGCTGGTGCAGGTCGTTGAACGTCGTGAGGAAGAACGCTGCGATGTTGCCGAGCTTATCGATGAACGTCTTGTCCTCCGCGACCGTATCCTGCAGCGACTTGAATTTGCCATCCTGCGGTATGAAGTCGATATCGGCCTCCTTGAGGCGGATGTTGTAGTCGTTGATGCCATACGTCGGGTTCTTGATCGGATCCGAGAGCTCGAGCGACATGAACGAGGAACCGGATACGAGGCTCGCGCCATTCGAGACGATGTTGTACATGCCGTGCTGATCCTCATAGACGTTGAGGTTCACGTAGGTCGACATCTCATCGACCAGGTTATCGCGCTGGTCGCGAAGGTCGTTGGCCGTTGCGCCCATGGATTCCGTGAGGGCGATGTTCTTGTTGAGCTGTGCGACCTGAGCCGAGAGGTCGTTGAACTTCGTGAGGTCGGATTTCAGGTCATCGTACTGCGAGTTGATCTGGCTCTGCACCTGCGTGGCCGCCGTCTGGAGCTTGTCGATGAGCGACTGCGCATCGGAGATGACGGAGACGCGGTTGCTCGAGGTCGAGGCACCGCTGGAGAGCGTCTGCCAGGCCTTATAGAACTTTTCGAGTTCGTTGAGCACGCCCGTGTCCTCGGTATCGTTGAAGATCGTCTCAATTTTGTCGTAGTTTGTCTGGCGCGTCTCGTAGTAGGTCTTGGTCGAGTTCTCCGTCCAGTACTGTTTATCTGCGTAGACGTTGCGTGCACGCTGGATGCTGCTCGCTGCGACGCCCGTGCCCGCGAGCATCGTGCCGTTCGAGGTCGAGACCTCCTGCGCATGCGTCGTGCCGAGGTTCACGGCCTGGCGCGAGTAGCCTTTCGTGTTCGCATTCGTGATGTTATGGCCGGTCGTATGGAGCGAGAGCTGGTTGGACGTGATGCCCGATACCATCGTATTGAGGCCGGCGAAGGTAGAACGCATGGGTAATCATCCTTTCCTGACTATTTTCATCCGGTCAGACGCCCGCGTCGAACATCTGCCTGCCGCGCGGGTCACCGGCCGGCGCAGCCGCTCCCGGCGGCGCATAGATATCGCTGGCCTGTGCCTGATTCATGACATTGATATGGAACTGGATAAAGGCGCCGCTCTTTTTGAGGAGCTGCTGGTCGGCCGCGAGGGCGTTGCGCAGGCGTTCCTGCATGACCCCGATGGCCGCGAGCAGCCTCTGTGCGAGCTGTTTCTCCGGGGAGTCCGCCTGTGTCTCGACATAGGCGGCTGCGGTATCCTGCCCCGTAAAGGAAAGCCATTCCTCCTGTTTTTTGACCAGTTCCCCGAGCTCCTGCAGCAGGGGTGTGACGGTAGATGCCGCCTCGGCAACGCCCTGCCCGGACGTGCTATCCACGAGGATCCTGCGGAGCTCCTGCAGCCGCTTGACGGCTGTATCCTCCAGCTTCAGCTGCTGCTGGAGCATGGGAAGAATCTCCTTCATGGCTGTCCCTTCCTTTATCTTGAGATTTATCTTGAGGCTGCTGCGTTTCGGCATCACACCTCGAAATTGAGGCGCCTGTGCTGCTGGACGCCCGTCTCGCCGGCCTTGCCGTACGAGGGCTGCACCGTCGTGCCGCCGATGCGGTTCAGATGATAGTTGACCGCACGGAGCGCCGCCTCGACGAGGACGCGGTTGTCCTCCGAGAGTTGGCGTGCCCCGGCGACGTTTTTCGTCAGCGCATCGTAGAGCTTCGTGAGCGTTTCGCGCTGGGCCGGCGCTGCCCGGCGGATCATCTCCGCCATTGTCGTATCGGGCCGGATATGTGCATCCGCCTTGATGAGTCCGAGGAGCTTTGCCTGCCGCTGCTTTTCCATCTGCGTGATGGCGGAGGTAATCTTCTCCTCCTGGTCGTTGAGCCCTGCGACCGTTTTCATATCAATCGTGATGAGGGCTTTCTTTTTCTGCTTGCCGAGCTTGATGAGCAGCTCATACGCCGCATTCAGCCGGGTCAGCAGGTCGATAAAATCCTTGTCCATAGCGGTATCTCCCCGTCTTATCCTTCGATGCTTCGATTCAGAAGCGCGTATCGAGAAGCTTAGCGGCAACGTCGCTGCTGCTGGGCCCATACGTACCGGCAGTGATCTGCTGCTGGATGGCTGCGACCTTGTCCTGACGGATATCGTTCATGCCCTGCAGCTCCTGGAGCATATCACTGAAGCTGCGTGCCTCGCTCGAAACCATAAAGGCGGGGCTGTCAGCCTGCGGATGCTCGGCCGCTTTCGTCCGGCGGGCCGGCGTCGCGTGCGTCGTCGCATAGACGCTTGCCACGGACTGGATGCCATTGTTGATCATCATCGTTGTTCACCACCTGTGTGTTGTTTTTCTCCTAATCTTCTTGTTTTCCTAGAGATATAGCGGCTTCCACGCCACACTAGTCTCCTGTTTTTTATATCGGAAAAAGGAGCAGGAATCTTAACCTCCTGCTCCTAAAAACTTTTTCACGGATTAAATTTCCAATCCTGCTCCGCGCTGTGCGCCTTATTTGCGTTTCGTGCGCGTCTCGTGCTGCATCGAGTGCATACCGCCGCTTCTGTCTCTCGCCGCCTGTTTCGCAGCGGTGATCTTCGCGGTCTCTTTCTGCAGCGACTCGCGCATCTCCGTCATGCATTTCTGGCAGAGATCGCCCTGCGTGATCGGGGCGCCGCACTTCTTGCACGGATAGGACAGCGGCACGCCGACCTGTACGAAGCGTCCCTCGCGGATCATGCGCTTGATCATCTTCTCGTCGGCACCTGTCGCCTCGACGATTTCCGGAATCTTGCTGTTTGGGTTGTCGCGCACGTAGTTCACGACATCCGATTCCATCTTGCGCATCTTCTCATAGCAGTCCTGGCACACGTGCGCGCCAAAATCGGCAAACAGCTTGCCGCACATCGGACAGTTCTTCAGTTTTCCAGCCATAGTATTTCCTCCTCTAGTCCCGCTGGAGAGCATCTCTCCGACGAAACCCTCTCCGCCTCGCTATGCTCGGCACCTCTCCCCTGGGGGAGAGGCTTCTCTTGCTTTTTTATATTCTCTACGGACGTGCAGATTCCTGCACCGATGAAAAATTTACACGCGATCGTGGTCGCTGGCCAGGACGAGCGCGTAGACGTGGCGCGCACCCGCATCGAGGAGGACCTCCGCGCACGCCTCGAGCGTCGTTCCCGTCGTGCAGATATCATCGACGAGCAGCACATCATGGCCGGAAAGCAGACGATCTCCCGACGGATGCCTATCATGATGCCCTTGATATCCTTGGTATCCTTGGTGTCCTTGAAAATCTGCCAATTCTTCCTCCGCCAAATCGGCCAGGGCAAAAGCCCCCTGCAGGTTCTTCCGGCGCTGCTGACGGTCGAGGCCGAACTGCGGTTTTGTCGCCCGCGTGCGCTGCAGGAGGCGGACGAGCGGGATCCCACAGGCATCGAGCCAGTCACGGAAGATGAGCTCCGCCTGGTTGAAGCCGCGCTGCCGCTCGCGCTCCGGATGCAGCGGCACGGGCACGGCCAGGTCGATAAAGGCGGCCTCGGCCCCTCCCAGAAACTCGGCGGGCAGCGTATCGAGCACCGTGCGGATATAGGGCAGATTCGCCTTTTTCCCGTGATATTTCAGGCCGCGGATGAGCTCGCGCAGCCCGCCGCGGTACAGCCCCGCCGCCCAGGCCGCGCGCACGGGCGAGTCCTCCGCCAGTACGAGCCGCCCAGCCACAGCCGCCTCCCGCAGGCAGCCCGGGCACCAGCCTCCCCGCTCCTCCACATAAGCCCCGCAAAGCGGGCACCGCGGCGGGTAAATAAAGTCGAGCAAAGCCGACCAACAATGTGACAGAAACATAGAAACCACCATACACACAAATCCCGCAGACGGATGTTATGTTTGACTCCCCCCGTTGGGGGAGCTGTCGCCGTCAGGCGACTGAGGGGGTCTTCTTAGAAGAACCGATGTTTTTTCACATGCTCCGCGTTCCACACCATGACGGCCTCGAGGACGCTGCCGCTGACGCAGCGGGCTTTGTCGGAAATCGTAAAGCATTCTTCCTGACCGAGCGTCGGATGGACGTCCGCGATGCGCTCGCCCTCCTCGACCTCGCTGTTATTCGGGAGGATGCCGCGCAGGACGCCGTCGAGCGGGGCCTCGATGTTCTTCGTCGTGCCCGTCGCATCCGTAATGCGCCCGATGATGTCTCCCTTCTTCACCATGAGCGAGATCGCATGCGCCGCCTCAAAAGAGCCGCTGACGGGGGCAAAGAGGATATGCTCGACCGTATCGTCGCTGTCGACATATCCCTTCCGCGCGTCCGCCTGCTCGCCGCCCTTGGCACAGAAGCCATCGTAGACCAGGCGTCCGAGATCATGCCCGCGGGCCGTCTCCACGACGACATCCACATCGCGGCCCGCGCAGTAACCCGGACCGAGCGCCACCGTGAACGGTGCCATCGCGCGGTTCGTGCCGTTGTTCTTCTCGTCGGTGATCGCATCGACGACGACATTCGGCTCCAGATGTCGGATGCTCTTGCCCGCCGGGTCGCCGAGCATGACGATTTTGCCTTCTTTCAGCATTTTCTTCGCTGCATCGGCATCCTCCGCACGGTAGCACGTCACGCGTTCCACCGTCGCCTCGCCCATCGCGATCGCATCGGAGAAGGCCACGCGCCGACGCGTCGCCGTCGGCAGTTCCCGTTCCAGGATCAGTACGCGCAGGCCCACGCGGTGCAGCGCAATCGCAATCGCGGTGCCGAGCTCGCCGCCGCCGCGGACAATAACCAGATGTTTCATCGTAACTCCCCTTTCGAAATCGTTACCAATCACTCCCTATTATACGCTTTTTGCCCAAAAGATTCTATCCCACGTGACTACATGGCCGCGAATCCGCTCGCATTTGCATGCAATTTCTTTCTTTTTTCTTTTTGTAAATATTTTTCTCAAAAGCATTGCAATTATCTGACATCTATGCTATCATATAAGTGTAAAAAGAACCAAGGGAACAAGGTAAAGCCCCCAAGTCATGTCGGGCGAGGGAGCAGGAAAACCCAGTACCCCCGAAGATGTCACCGGTGACATGGTTCCGCGAGATTTTGGAAAGGATGATGTGTATTGATGATTCCTTGCCAGAAAGATTCTCTCCGTACTGACTAGCAAGTGCATTGTTGAAGTACAAGACTATCGATGTGACGCGAGTAAGGCAGCGCAGTGATGAGAGCACCAGCGGACCGGAAAGCCCCGAAGTATGGAGCACAACGTCAGAGACACGAAGGGAACGTTAGCAGGTATCTATGTTAGATTGGATGTAACCGGCTCGTACCGTGGAAGGATGCGAGCCGGTTTTGCTCCTTATTTCTTTTACCAAAACCATAAAGCACTCAAAAAGCCCCGCCATTTGATGTGGCGGGGTCTTTTGCTGTCTTTTTTCAGTTTTCCTCGTAGGGCCGCACGCGGAGGGTGAGTCCTCTCTCCTCGCAGATCTTGCGGCATTTGGCGATTTCTTCGTCGCTCTCGACGTGATCGACGACCGTAAGGACGACGTTTTTGACGTATGGCTTGCAATGCATCGCGAACGTGAGCATGCCATCCCAGGATTTCACGCCGAAGCGGGCGCGCGTGAGCTCGTAGTAGCGCTCAGCGTTCGAAGCGTTCAGGCTGATCGAGACCGTATCGAGGAGCCCATCGAACTGCGCGGCGATGTCGTCACGGCCGTACTGGAGCTCTGCGAGACCGTTCGTGTTGAGGCGCGTCGGCATGCCGGGGTGCATCTCTTTCACATAGCGCAGCAGCTTCACGAGGTCATCGAGGCGCATCGTGGGCTCGCCGAAGCCGCAGAAGACGACTTCCTTGATGTAGTCCCAGGGGACGGCGTCGAGCTCCCGCTCCACCTGCTCCACCGACGGTTCGCCGTCGCGCAGCCACAGCGACGAGTTCTCCGCCATGTGCTTCATGTTGCGCAGGCAGAACGTGCAGCTGCAGTTGCACTGGTTCGTGATATTGACATAGAGATTCCGTTTTCCCTCGGGCTGCTCCCGCAGGGACTCATCGAGTGGCAGATACCTGCCGCCCGCGTGCGTTGCGTATACGATCATCGTTTTTCCCTCTTACTTTAACTCCGTGAGAAACTGTTCAAATGGTAGGCCGTAGTTCCAGGGAAGGTCGAGCTGCACGGCGTAGGCGATGCATCGGCTCACGAACGCGGCGGCCTTTTCGACGGACTCCGTGAGGGAGTCGCCGCGGATGAGGCCGGCGGCCACGATGGCGGCGAAGGCATCACCACTGCCTGAGCGGTCGCCGCCGACGCGGGGCTGCTCCTGCAGCGTGCCGTGTCCCGCCTCGTAAATGAAGTTTGCGACCGAATCCTCGGAGCCGAGCCCCGTGATGACGACCTGCGCCGGCCCCATATCCGTGAGCCCGGCGGCCATGTACTCCAGGTTCCCCTTCTCCACGTGCCCGTTCTCGGGATACGGGATATCGAGGAGGTTGCATGCCTCCGTGAGATTCGGCGTCACGAGGTCGGCGACGGCCACGAGGTCGCGCATGCGGCGGCACATCTCCTCCGTATAGGACGAGTAAAGCTTTCCGTGGTCGCCCATGACGGGATCGACCATGACGCGCGTGGCCGGCTGCTTGAAGCGGCGGATGAAATCGAGGACGATTTCGATCTGCTCCGCCGAGCCGAGGAACCCCGTTGCGATGCCGTCAAAATGGAGATGGTTTTTCTCCCAGCTTTTGATATAGCTGCCCATGCGGGCCGTGTAATCATCGAGATAGTAGTCCGGAAAGCCCGTATGCACGGCGAGGATGGCCGTCGGCAGCGGGCAGGCCTGGATTTTCATCGCGGAGATCAGCGGGAGCTCCACGGCGATGGAGCAGCGGCCGAAACCCGTGATGTCGTTGACGAGTGCAATGCGTTTTTGTCGTTTCATTGAGAGAGAGGACCTCCTCCCCTTACCGGTTATCGACTTTGTCCATGGCGACGAGGTCGTGCTCCATGAAGCGGTGCTCGGCGAGCTTTTCGTATTTCGTGCCGGGCTGGCCGTAGTTCGTGTAGGGATCGATGGAGATGCCGCCGCGCGGGAGGAACTTGCCCCAGACTTCGATGTATTTCGGGTCCATGAGCCGGATGAGATCCTTCATGATGACGTTGACGACATCCTCGTGGAAGTCGCCGTGGTTGCGGAAGCTCACGAGATAGAGCTTCAGCGATTTCGACTCGACCATCCGGATATTCGGGACATACGAAATATAAATCGTCGCGAAATCCGGCTGTCCCGTGATCGGGCAGAGCGCCGTGAACTCCGGGCAGTTGAATTTCACCCAGTAGTCGTGGTCCGGGTGCTTGTTTTCGAAGGTCTCGAGGACCTCCGGATGGTAGTCGTAGTCGTATGGGACTTTTTTCTGCCCCAGCAGCGTGATGTTCTCTTTCTCTTTATCTCTGGGCATGTTGTGTCTATCTGCCTTTCTTTCGTTACTGTTTCACCGTTTTCAGCGGTTCGAGGAATTTCAACTCGAAGTTTTCGATGCTCTCAGGGTGACCGAACAGGTAGCCCTGGATCGTGTCGGCGTGGCATTCCTTCGTGAGGAGGTCGTACTCGGCCTCCTGCTCGACGCCCTCGATGCAGCATTTGATGCCGATGCTGTGGCAGAGCGCAACCGTGGATGCGACGAGCTTCTTATCGAAGTTCGTCTCGAGGATCTTCTTGACGAATTCGCGGTCGATCTTCACGATATCGCAGGAGAGGTTCTTCAGCGAGGACAGGGACGAGTACCCCGTGCCGAAGTCATCCATGGCGATCGCGATGCCGTTGCTGCGGAAGCGGTCGAACTGCTGATTGACGAAGTTCCAGTCTGCGACGATCTTGCTCTCCGTGAGCTCGAGGATCACGGACTCCGGCGGCATATCATAGCGTTTCAGGCACTCGCCGACGAAATCCTGGAACGAGAGGTCTTTGACCTGCTCGTAGCTCATATTCACGCTCACGCGGAAATCCGGAATGACAGCGCGCCATTTCTTGCACGTCTTGAGCGCTTCTTCAAAGATCCACTTGCCCACGGGGATGATGAGTTTCGTCTCCTCGAGGATCGGGATGAATTCCATCGGCGCAACCATGCGGCCTTTGGGATTCTTCCAGCGCAGCAGGGCCTCGGCGCCGATGATGCGCTGATCCGTGGCATTGACCTGCGGCTGGAAAAACAGGCTGAAGCCCTCGCAGCCTTTCTCGACGCTGTCCCAGATGCTGTCGCGCATCGAAATCGAGCGCACCCAGCGGTTGTACTGCTCCTTGCTGAACAGGCAGTTGCGGTTCTTGCCGTCGCGCTTCGCGAGGTCCATGGCTGCCTCGGCGTGCTTGTGCAGCACGAGATAGTCCTTGCCCGCCTGCGGATAGAACACCGTACCGGCCGAAGCCGTGCAGAAATACTGCTTGCCATCGATATCCTGGGGGCGCGAGAGGCAGGCCTGGATGCTCTCAAAGAGCTCCGCGATTTCCTTCTCGCCCGCTCCCGGGTAGATGATCGCAAACTCATCGCCATCGAGCTTGTACAGCGTCTGCTGCGAGGGCAGCAGGTCATCGACGAGACGGGCCACGCGCTTCAGCACATGGTCACCCATGACGCGGTTGTAGGTCTCGTTGACGATCTTGAAGTTGTCGAGGCCGAACACCATGATGGCGCCGCCCTCCTGCGTCGCGCGGTACTCCGCCAGCGCCATCTTGACGCCGTGCTCGAACTGATACTTGTTGAGGAGGCCCGTGACTTCATCGGCCTGGTTGCGCTTCGCCATGCGCGAGACGATGCCCGCGAACAGATTCGGCGTACCGTCGCGGTCCGTACCGACCTGCCCGCGCACGCGCAGCCAGACGTACTCGCCCTTGCGTGTCTTGACGCGGTACTCCTGCATCTGCTCATAGATGCCCTGCTCGTTCCGCACCGACCGCATCGACGCCTCATAGCCCGCCCGTTCCTCCGGGTGGATCAGCGGCGTCCAATGCGCATCGAAATCACGGATTACTTCACTCGGCAGGTCGAAATCCTGCACGAGGTTGGAGGAAACCATGACGAGTCCCTCCTGGAGATCTTCCAGGAACAGGTACTCGTCTGTCGTCTTCTTCAGCAGGTCAAAGTAATACTTGACCCGGCGGAGAAGAGGACTCAAAGGGATACGATTTGCTCTTCTCATCATCATCATCCTATTTCCTTGTAATTTATCCGTCCATGGGTCCGTGAGATACACTCTCATAAACCTATCATAGCGAAAAGAGCGGGAAATGGCAAGAGAAATGCCCAGAACGACAAAAAAACCCACGAAAGAAAGGGAATTCTTTCGTGGGTTTCGTTTTAACCAGCGAATCTTAGTGGTTGAAAATGTTCTTCAGAGCCTGCTTGTTGACATCGCGGTTCAGCTGTGCGAGGTACGTCGTCAGCTTGATGTTCTTCGGGCAGGCCTGGACGCAGTTCTGGCTGTTGCCGCAGCTCGTGATGCCGCCTTTCTCCATCAGGGCATTCAGGCGCTTCGGCGCGTCGAATTTTCCGAGCGGATGGAGGTTGAACAGGTATGCCTGTACCGTCGGAGCCGGTCCGATGAAGTCGGACTGCGGGCCGACGTTCGGGCAGGCCTCGAGGCAGCAGCCGCACGTCATGCAGTGCGAGATCTCGTAAGCCGTCTGCGCCGTGTACGGGTTCTGGATCGGAGCGTCCTTGACCTCCCAGGTGCCGTCGACCTCGACCCAGCCCTGGATGCGTTTGAGGGACTCAAACATCACGGAGCGGTCGATGAGCAGGTCGCGGATGACCGGGAACGTGCGTGCCGGAGCGAGGTGGATCGGCTGCTCGAGCTTGTCGACGAGCGAGCAGCAAGCCTGACGGGCCTTGCCGTTGATGACCATCATGCAAGCGCCGCAGACTTTCTCGAGGCAGTTGCACTCCCAGACGACCGGAGCGACTTTCTTGCCGTCAGCGGTCACCGGGTTCTTCTGGATTTCCATCAGGGCTGCAACGATGTTGAGGCCCGGACGATACGGAACATCGAACTCCTGCGTATACGGCTTCTCATTCGGGCCGTCCTGGCGTTCGATAATGAGTCTTACAGTTTTCTGATCTGCCATTCTATTTGTCCTCCCTCTTACTCTTTCTTAGCTACAGCGTAGTTACGCAGACGCGGCTTGATGAGAGAGTGTTCGAACTCGCGGTAGGAAACCTCCGGCTGCTCCGTCTCCTGATTGAAGGTAACGATCGTCGTGCGCATGAACTTCTTGTCATCGCGCTCCATGAAGACGAGGTCGCCCTTCTCATCCATGGCGCGATGCGTCTCCGGATCGAAGTGGAACTTGCCGACCTTCTTCTCGATGCGCTCCTTGAGATCCGGATCCATCGTCGGATAATCCGTATCGAGGACGATCTTCGCATGAGCGCCGCGGCTCTCATCACGGAGAAGTGCAGACTTCGTGATAGCCATTGCATAAATGATCATGTTGCGGAGCTGACGGACGAACATAGCTTCCTGGTTTGCCCAGGTGCCGTGATCCGTAACGCCGATGCTATCCCACTCTTTGAGGACATCGTTGAGCTCGACCAGGCACTGCTTCAGGCCGTTGTTATCGCGTTCGACGGAGACGTACTTGTACATGATATCGCCGAGTTTATGATGCAGCTGATGTGCATTCACGGAACCGTTCATGTTGCGGATCTTGTCGAACTCGTCGACGCACTCCTTGCGGGCCTGCTCCATCTCGGCATCCGTCAGCGGATCGCCGACTTCACTGCTGCGTGCGAGACGCAGAGCCTCCGGGCCGGAAATCGTGCCCGAATACGTAGCGGAGAGCAGGGAGTTTGCACCGAGGCGGTTTGCGCCGTGGTACTGGTAATCGCACTCGCCGGAAGCCAGGAGGCCCGGGATGTTCGTGTGATGCATGCGATCGACCCAGATACCGCCCATGGAGTAATGGATGGACGGGAAGATCTCCATCGGGACCTTACGCGGATCCTCACCGACGAAGTCGTTATACATCTCGAGGATGCCGCCGAGCTTGCGCTCGAGGTAAGCAGCCGGGATGTGGGAGAGGTCGAGGTACACGCGGTTCGGGTTGTGCATGCCGAGCCCCATGTGGACGACGACTTTGTAGATGGCGCGGGATGCAACGTCACGCGGCACGAGGTTGCCGTATGCCGGATACATATCCTCGAGGAAGTACCAGCGCTCTTTCTCGCCCGTGTCCGGGTTCTTGCGGTAAACCCAGACGCGGCCACCCTCGCCGCGGCAAGCCTCGGACATCAGACGGTTCTTGTCCGGGCCCGGGATAGCGGTCGGATGGATCTGGAGGAACTCCGGGTTGCCGAGCTCTGCGCCCTGCTGGTAAACAGCAGAGACAGCGGAGCCGTTGCAGATCGTGGAAGCCGTGCAGCGGCCATAGACCTGGCCCGGGCCGCCCGTTGCGAGGATGACAGCGTCAGCCGGGAACGAAACGATCTCGTTGGAGTTCATGTTCTGGGCAACGATACCGCGGCAGATGCCCTGCTTGTTGCGGATGATCTTGATGAATTCCCAGAACTCGTATTTCTTGACACCGCCCTTGACTTCCCAGCGGCGGACCTGCTCGTCGAGAGCGTACAGGAGCTGCTGGCCCGTCGTGGAGCCGGCGAATACGGTGCGCTTGTTCTTCTGGCCGCCGAAGTTACGGAGGTCGAGAACGCCTTCAGCCGTGCGCGTGAAAGGCACGCCCATGCGGTCGAACATCTTGATCAGTTTCGGTGCAGCCTCAACCATGCCTTTGACAGCGAGCTGGTCAGCGAGGAAGTCGCCGCCGTAGACCGTATCATCGAAATGCTCGTAAATGGAATCGTGCTCGCCCTTGGTATCCATGCAGGCATTGATACCGCCCTGAGCGCAGAGGGAATGCGAACGTTTTACCGGGCAGTAGGAGAACAGGTCAACCTTGCCGCCGCCTTCGCAGATTTTCAGCGCAGCCATGAGGCCCGAAAGGCCGCCGCCTACGACGATAATCTTCTTTTCTGGTTTATTAGCCATGAGTCAATCTCCTTTTCTTACACCGACAGCCTTACATTACGAAGTAGCTGCCCATGAATGCCAGCGTGATGAGGCAGAGCACAGCGCAGAGGCACATGCTGAGGACACCGACGACATTCTGGACGCGCGGGCCTTTGGCAATGCCCCAGGTCATGCAGAACGTCGTGATACCATTGCAGAAATGGAAGATCGCGGCCCACATGCCGAGGATGTAGAGCACCGTCGTGATCGGGCTGCTCGTGAAGAGGTTCTGGAGCAGCTCATAGGAAATCGGCGTGCCCGTAATGCCCTTCGTGAAGATGCGGAGATAGCCGATATGCCAGATAAGGAATACGACCAGGTACCATGCCGTCCAGCGCTGCAGAGCAAACTGCCAGTTGCGGATGTACCCAAAGCGGCGCGGGTTGTTGTTGGCCTGCAGTGCGATGTAGACGCCGTAGATGGCGTGGAAAAGCAGCGGCACGGCGATTGCGCATACCTCGATGCCGAGGAAGATCGGTTTCGGGATGAGTTCCATCATGGCGAGTGCGCCATTCAGTGCTGCTGCACCGCCCATAGCCATCGAGTTCGTGAAGATGTGCTCAAAAATGACACCGCCAAGAATGAACAGGCCTACGAGGGAATGCAGACGACGCAGATAAAAGGTTGTGTGAAACATTCTATACCTCCTAAAATTCCAGAGAAACGCCGAAGGAATCGGGCAGGGATAACCCCCGCCCGGTTCCCCGGTTTCTCTTATCTATCAATAGCCCTTGAGGGTACGATATTTCTTCTGGTTTACGTCGTAGAGGTTGTTGCCTTCGCAGTCGATGACAACGATGGCCGGGAAATCCTCAACCGTCAGCTTGGCGAGGGCCTCCGGACCGAGCTCCGGATAAGCGATGACCTCGTACTTCTTGACGGATTTCGCAATGTAAGCAGCAGCGCCGCCGACCGCAGCGAAGTACGTGACGCCGTTCTTCTTCATGGACTCGACAACGGCCTCGGAACGGGAGCCTTTGCCGATCATGCCCTTGATGCCCTGGTCGAGCATCGTCGGCGTGTAGGCATCCATACGGCCGGAAGTCGTCGGGCCGCAGGAACCGATCGGATCGCCCGGTTTTGCCGGCGTCGGGCCGAGATAGTAGACCATCTTGTCATGCCAGTCGATCGGCAGTTCCTCGCCAGCAGCGAGAGCCTCGGTCATCTTCTTGTGTGCCGCATCGCGGGCCGCGTAGATCTCGCCGGTGATGAGCACGGAATCGCCGATATGGAGTTTCTTGGAATCCTCCGCCGTGAACGGAGTGTGAATGCGAATTGGTTCTGCCATTGTTATCTCTCCTCTCCTGATCAAAGCGTACGGCTCTTATGACGCATCGCGTGGCAGCAGATGGATACCGCTACCGGCAGCTGGGCGATATGCGTCGGGCCCCATTCGATGTTGACACCGAGGCAGGTCGTGGAGCCGCCGAGCTGCGGTCCGATACCCGTCTGGTTGACGAGGTCGAGGAGTTCATCTTCGAGTTTCGCATAGCGCGGATCCGGGTTGTGAGAGTCAACGGAACGCGTGAGAGCCAGTTTCGACATGACGCAGGCGCGGTCCATGTTGCCGCCGATGCCGATGCCAAGGACCGTCGGCGGGCACGGGTTCATGCTGGCATGGAGCACGATGTCCATGACGGCTTTTTTGACGCCCTCGACACCGTCTGCCGGCACGAGCATGCGGACGCCGCCCTTATTCTCGGAGCCAGCGCCCTTCGGTGCGATCGTGATCTTCAGCTGGTCGCCCGGAACGAGTTTCGTGTAAATGACGCCCGGCGTGTTGTCCTTCGTGTTCACGCGGTTGAACAGCGGCTCGCCGACGACGGATTTACGCAGATAGCCTTCCGTGTAGCCCTTTGCGATACCAGCGTTGACAGCGTCGTTGAGGTCGCCGCCCGTGATGTGCAGGTCCTGCCCGACCTCGAGGAACACGATGACCATACCGGTATCCTGACAGTACGGACGATCCTCCGTGCGCGCGATCTCCGCGTTCTTCAGGATCTGATCCAGCACAGCCTGGCCAGCCGGGGATTTCTCCGTCTCGCGGCCTTTCTTCAGGGCTGCGACGACATCCTCCGGCAGATAATACGCAGCCTCTTTGCACATTTCGGCCACGTTTTCCGTGATTGTTTTTGCGTCGAGTTCTCGCAAAGTGATCCCTCCCATAAATACAACTTATCACACATGATTAGTTTCATCATAGCATATTTTGACGGGGGTTACAAGACGTTTCGAAGGCCCGCGAACCCGCGAAAAACATGAACTCCGTTCACTTTTACCTCCGTCAGAATGCTGCCGATTTCGCTCATGGATGTGACATTGCTCACATCTACTGGTAGTATTTGCCGTTGAGAGGAAAATTCCTGCTATTGCGTAAAAAAAAGTAAGATTATTTTTGCTGATTATCGCAATAAGAAATTTTTATGTTTTTTATTTATGACCGATATGCATGCCATGCATACCCGGAAAAAAGTCCGGGTACTCCATGCGGATGAGCTCGCCCTCCGGCAGGTGGTCCGGCTCGAGCGTGAGGATGAGGAAGGAGCCATGTGCGTCGTCGCGCGGGCGTGCGAGGCTGCCGGGATTCACGACCGTGATGGCGGCGGGCAGGAACTCGGCGCAGTGCGTGTGGCCGTAGACGACGATATCGCAGTCCTGAGACGCGGCCTCGCGGATGAGGCGATCCGTATCGTACTGCGCGCCGTACGTGTGCCCGTGCGCGAGGAAGATGCGATGCCCCGCCGCCTCGACAATGGTCTCATCCGGCACGAAGCCCGGCCAGTCGCAGTTGCCCGCGACCTTGTGGACGGTCTTTCCCGTCATCATGGCGAGGTAGTCCGCATCCGTCGTCACATCGCCCGCGTGCAGCCAGAACGCCACCTCCTGCGCCTCCGGCCGTTCGAGCATCGCATCGATGGCGCGCGTGCTGCCGTGCGTATCGCTGACAATTCCGATCTTCATTTCAAATATTCCTCCAGTGCTTTGGTAAAGGCCCGCACGGCCTTGCCGCGGTGGCTGATGGCCTGCTTCTCTTCGAGCGTGAGCTCCGCCATCGTCCGGGCATCCGGCGCGCCGCTCACGTAGAAATACGGATCGTAGCCGAAGCCGTTCGTGCCGCGCGCCTCCGTGCGGACTTCGCCGTCGACGCGGCCGCCCGCCGTGAGCTCATGCCCATCGGTATCGAGGAAGACGAGCTCGCAGCGGTAGTCGGCCGCCGAGCGGTCCGTGCCATGCGCGCGCAGCTCCTCGATGAGCTTGGCGTTATTCGCCGCGTCGTCGCCGTGCACGCCCGCAAAACGCGCGGAATGCACGCCCGGGGCATTGCCGAGGACGGCGACCTCGAGGCCGGAGTCGTCCGCGATGCAGGCGCAGCCCGTCCGCTCGGCGTAGAACCGCGCCTTGATGCGCGCGTTCTCCGTAAACGTCGTACCGTCCTCCACGGGCTCCGGCATCGCTGGGAAGTCCGCCAGGGACAACAGCTCGATCGGCAGATGGGTCAGTGCCGCGCGCAGCTCGCGTACCTTCCCGGCATTTTTCGTGGCTAAAACAACTTGTTTCATGACAACCTCCAATTTCGTGCCAAGCGCAACAAGACACCTTCCGGCCCTGACGGGCCACCTCCCTCAAAGAGGGAGGCAAGTTCTCGGCTACCCTTCACGTCCAACCAGCCAATCAAGGGTGCTGCCGAGGACGTCTTTTTCGTAGGAGATGAGCTCCGTGCAGCCCTTTTCCCCGAGGGCGAGGAGGCTCGTAAGCTCGCTGTGCGAGAACGGGCGTCCCTCGCCGGTGCCCTGGATCTCGACGAACTTCCCGGCGCCGCTCATGACGACGTTCATATCGACGATGGCGTGGGCGTCCTCCTCGTAGCAGAGGTCGAGGATCGGCTCGCCCTCCTCGCTGACGCCGACGCTGATGGCCGCGAGGAAATCCTTGACGGGGAAGATATTTCCCTTTTCGTAGAACGTCGAGCAGGCCTCGACGAGCGCGACAAAGGCGCCCGTGATGGACGCCGTGCGCGTGCCGCCATCCGCCTGGATGACGTCGCAGTCGATGTGGATTGTGCGTTCCCCGAGTGCCGCGAGATCGACGACGGAGCGCAGACTGCGGCCGATGAGGCGCTCGATTTCCTGCGTGCGCCCCGTCTGCCGCCCGTGCACGGCCTCGCGCTGCGTGCGCACGGCCGTCGCACTCGGCAGCAGGGCGTACTCAGCCGCGATCCAGCCCTCGCCCGTGCCACGCTGGAAAAACGGCACGCGCTCCTCGACCGTCGCGGCGCATATCACCTTTGTCGCGCCCATCTCGATGAGCACGGAGCCGGCCGGATAGCGCTGGAAATGACGCGTCATCCGGCACGGCCGCATCGCGTCCGCCGCGCGCCTGTCCCATCTCGACATGATGATCCCTCCTTACAGAAAAAGCCTCCCCTGCGGGGAGGCTCCAATTGTCTTACTTGCCAGATTTCTTGGCTTCCTGATACTGCCGGTAGTTCTTGATGATGCAGATCGGGCTCTTCTGGCTGGCGTTGCCGAATGGGTTGTCGATGAGCAGCATGCGGGCGATGTCGCCGTCCACCTTCGGCGTGATGCCGACGACGCGGCTGCGCTTCAGGTCGTTGACGTCGGCGATCATGGCGCCATAGCAGCCGAGGCGGTCGGTGATCGCCTGGCAGACGTTATCCGCATCCGCCGGGCCGTAGACGATGCATTTATCGAAAGGAGGCATCGTGCCCGTGACGTCATCGATCATAGCCGTCTCTTTGCCGCCCCAGACGTAGAACATGCCGGGCTTGCCGACGAGCTTCGCGAGAAAGCCGCCGAACAGCGCGAACGCTACGCGCCATTTGCCCTCGACGTCCATGAGGGACTGCATGCCATGCGGCGAGGCGAGGGAGCCGTAGTCCGGGATGAACCGGCAGCAGAACTGCGCGACGCGGGAGATCTTGAGGTTCTCCGGGCGGACGTAACGGCCCTGCGTGATGGCGACGACGCTCTCGGCGCTGCAGACGAGGTCATCGGGGCCGACCTTGCCCTCCGTGTAGCGGGCGATGCTGTCTACGATATCATCTTTCTCGGTCAGGATGCGTGTATGCACCGGGATGAGTTCCAAATCTTCTGCCATACCTGCTTCCTCCTTAGTCCAACTTCAGCGTGACACCGGCGAGTTTTGCGATCTCCCCGGCGGAGAGGATGACCTGCACCTTGCGGTAATGCCACGGCGTGCGGCCCGTCTCCTGCCAGATGATATCCAGCGGCACATCGACCATCTTCGTCAGCGCTTCCTCGAGTTTCATACCTTTGCGCGCCTTGAGCTGCACCAGGGCATAGAGGTTCAGCTTGTCTTCTTTGCTCGCGGAGCCCTTTTTCTCGAGGATAACGGCCTCGAAATAGTCGTCCTCGCGGTGGATTCTCCTGCCGGAGGCGCCGTCTTTCGTCTCGCGCGGATAGAGCTCGCGGTCCATCTTGCCGCGTGCCTCGATGCCGTCGTACTGCTCGTACGGCAGTTGCGGGCGCACGATGGCATCCATGATCGTCGCGCACTGCTTGCCCTCGTTGCGATAGGCGAGCTTCTTCGAGATGACGATGCTCTCGTCGTCTTTCTTCTCCACCTCAAACGGTGCGGATGTATCGACGACGATCTCTTCCTTGCCGGCTGCGGCGAGGTACAGATTCGCGACGACGACGGCCAGCACGATGAGGCCGATGATGGCATATAAAATGATCACTTTTCTTCCTCCTTAGCGGCTTGTTCTGCTTTCTCGCGGGCGAGCGCGTCGGCGAGAGGCCGGTAATACTCCTCCGGCAGGCGCGTGATGTGTCCCGTGGCGAGGCTCGTGAAGACGTTCCGGCTCATGCCCGTCACGAGGAGCTCGCCCGTCTTCGCATTGAGGATGCGGTACGTGAACTCCATCTTCGCGCGCGTCATGGCCTTCGCCGTCGTCTCGATGAGCACGTTATCATCGAAGCGGGCCGGGCTCACATACTTCGCGCTCACGGCCGTGATCGGGTAGGAAAACCCATGCTCCGTGAGCACGTTGAGGTCGATGCCGGCCTTGCGCAGGAACTCCACGCGGCCGATTTCGAACCAGCGGATATAGTTGGAATGATGGACGACCGCCATGGCGTCCGTCTCATAGTAGTCTACGTGATGCTTTGCCGTGATCGGCATGTCGATGCCTCCTCTATCTGCTTGTTTCAAACACAACCTATAGCCTAAAACAATCCGCGGGAAAAGTCAAGGAATCTCGGCTTCCCGCGGATTGTGTCATGCGTTGTATTCGATTTTGATGGTATGCCTATTGTTCGTCGATACCTATGGCATCAGGCAAAGAGGCCGCTCGCTTTGATCCTTTCGGCGGCGCGGCGCAGCACATCGGGATCCTGCACGAGGGCCATGCGCACGTATCCCTCGCCCGACGGGCCGAACGCGCTGCCCGGCGTGACCATGACGCCGGATTTTTCCAGCAGGTCGAACACAAACCGCTCCGACTCCGTGTAGCCCGGCGCGATCGGCGCCCAGACGAACATCGTGCTCTGCGGGCGGTCGATGTGCCAGCCCGCCTCGGCAAAGCTCTGGCACAGCACGTCGCGGCGCTCCTCGTAGGCAGCGCACGTCGATTCGGCAACGGATCGCGGGCTTTTCAGCGCCGTGATGGCCGCCATCTGCACGGGCAGGAACATGCCGTAGTCCATGTTGGACTTCAGCGTCTTCAGGTGGCTGACGACCTCGGCGTTGCCCACGCAGAAACCGACACGCGCACCGGCCATGCCGTAGGTCTTCGAGAGCGAGTTGAACTCCACGCCGACGTCCTTGGCGCCCGGATACGCGAGGAAGCTGCCGCCCGTCCTGCCATCGAAGACGAGCTCGCTGTACGCATTATCGTGCAGCACGATGATGTCGTACTTCTTCGCAAACGCGATGAGCTCCTCGTACCAGCTGTCCGGCGCGAGCACCGTCGTCGGGTTGTTCGGATAGGAAACGATCATGAACCGCGCGCGGCGGGCGACGTCCTCGGGAATTTCGTCGAACTGGATGAGGTAGTCGTTCTCCTTCTTCATCGGCATGTAGTGCACATCGGCGCCTGCGATGCGCGGGCCGTCCTGGAACACCGGGTAACACGGATCTGGCACGAGCACGACATCGCCCTCATCAACAATGGAAAGTGAGATATGCGCGAGGCCCTCCTGCGAGCCCATGAGGGAGCAGATTTCCGTTTTCGGGTCGAGCGTCACACCGTAGCGGGTGCTGTACCACTCGGCAACCGTCTCGAGGAGCGCATCGCGGTCGTGCAGGGCATAGAGATAGTTCGCCGGCTTCATGGCCTCCTGGGCGATCGTCTCCATGACGGCCTTCGGCGGGGCGATGTTCGGCGCGCCGACCGAGAGGTCGATGACCTCCACGCCCGCGGCAAGTTTCTGCTGCTTCACGGCGGCGAGACGCGAGAAAACGCCCTCGCCGAACTGGTCCATGCGGTGTGCAAAATTCATATTCCTTGCTCCTTTACAGGGTATAAACTTTTTCCAGTTGCTGTAAATAATCGTTTAAGCGCTTTTGCTCGGAGGCGTCTGTGACCTCGCGGCCGGAGTAGTAGTACGTGACCTGCGGACCGAGGTCCTCGAGCTGATGGCGGGACGCGAGCTGGCGTCGGAGCTCGCGGACCGTGCCCTCGTTGCCATCGACGAAATGCATCGATGGCGGCAGGATCTCGCGGAATGCCGGCTTAAAGTAGTTGAAATGCGTGCAGCCGAGCACGAGCGCCGAGTACTGCGAAAGATCGTATGGCGCAAGCTCCGCGCGCAGGTAGGCGAGCACGTCCGGGCCGTCAAAGTCCTGCCGCTCTGCGAACTCGACGAGGCGCGGCAGCGCGAGGCGGTCGACGAGATGGTCTTTATCCACGCGGTCGATGAGGAGCTGCATTTTCTGCCCCTTCACCGTGATCGGCGTCGCGACGACGAGGACGCGGTGCTCACCATCGAGGTCGAGCGCCTTCTTTGCCGCGGGCTCCATGCCGATGATCGGCAGATCGTAGCGCGCGCGCATCGCCGGCACGGCCACGGACGTCGCCGTGTTGCAGGCGACGACGATGGCCTTGACATCCTGGCGGATGAGGAAATCGAACGCCTCCGCGACGAAGCCCTGCACCTCCTCCGGCGTCTTCGTGCCGTAGGGGACGTGGTCTTCATCGGCAAAAAAGATAAACGGCTCGCGGGGCAGCTGACGGCGCGCCTCGTAGAGCACCGACAGCCCGCCGATGCCCGAATCAAAAACCGCGATTTTCATCCAAAAAGCCTCCAAAACACTGCGAAAATGGTACTGAAACCCATTATAGCAGGAGGCCTCCCATTTGACAAGAAAAGCCTACCTCTGCTATAATGTTTCTGTTTACGGAGAGGTACTCAAGTGGTTGAAGAGAGCGGTCTTGAAAACCGCCAGTGTCCGCAAGGGCAGCGTGGGTTCGAATCCCACCCTCTCCGCCATAATTTTGCCACGTAAAAGCAGCTGCGCGATGGGTTTCGCGCAGCTGCTTTTTTTGTGTTTGCTTTGTGTATGGGTATTGCCTTGTGTATATGGGTATTTTCAGGAGAAAACGTGGGTTATGGTGTGATGCGTGATGGGCCTAAGCCTTACAGCGGCTTATCCTGCAGGGCATCGTAGCCTTCCTCGCCCGTGCGGATCTTCACGACGTTCTCCATCGGGGAAACGAAGATCTTGCCGTCGCCGTACTTGCCGGTGAACAGGACTTTCTTGGCCGCGTTGATGATCGTGCGTGGCGGGATTTTCGACACGACGATATCGCACTGGACTTTCGGACGCAGGCGGGACGGGATCTTCGCACCACGATAGACTTCCTCGTGGCCCTTCTGGATGCCGTAGCCCTGTACGTGCGTGACCGTCATGCCCGTGATACCGATGCGCTCCATCGCGTCCTTCAGGCGGTCAAAGCGCTCCTCCGACGTGATGATGCGGACGTTCGAGATACCGGAGGCCTCCGCCGCCGCGACGTTCGGGGCAACGGACTCCGCCGCAGCAGGAGCCGCAGCCGGGGCTGCAGCAACCGCCGCTGCCGGCTCCTCCGTGTACTCGGCACCCTCGCCGTAGTTGTCCGGGAGCACGAGGAAGCTCGCGTAGGCAGACGGCAGGCCGTGCTCGACGCTGTCGAGACCGCCGATTTCCTCCTCTGCGGAGACGCGCAGGCCGACGACCGCGTCGATGACCTTGAAGACGACGAAGCCGATGATGGCGACGTAGATGGCGACGGCAGCGACGCCGAGGACCTGGATGCCGAGGAAATCCGCCTTGCCCGTGAAGAGCAGGCCATCCTTTACGGCAAAGACACCCGTGAGGATCGTGCCGAGGGCACCGCAGACACCGTGGACAGAGACGGCGCCGACCGGGTCATCGACGTGAAGTTTCTGATCGATGAACTCCACGGAAAAGACGACGACGACACCGGCGATCACGCCGATGATGAATGCGCCCATCGGGCTCACGACATCGCAGCCGGCCGTGATGGCGACGAGGCCGGCGAGCGCGCCGTTCATCGTCATGGAAACATCAGGATGCCCGTAGCGCAGCCACGTCAGGCACATGACCGTGCACGTAGCAGCCGCTGCCGCAAGGTTCGTCGTGACGAAGATGGAGCTCATGCTCTCGATGACTTCATCGCCCGTTGCGCAGACCGTCGAAGCGCCGTTGAAACCAAACCAACCAAACCAGAGGAAAAACGTACCAAGGCAGGCCAGCGGGATGCTGTGGCCGAGGATAGCATTCGCCGAGCCATCTTTGTTGTATTTACCGATACGAGGTCCGAGGAGGAACGCGCCGATAAACGCGAGGATACCGCCGACCATGTGGACGACCGTGGAGCCGGCGAAATCATGGAAACCGAGCTCCGAGAGCCAGCCGCCGCCCCATGCCCAATGGCCCGAGATCGGATAGATGATGAGGCTGATGAGCACGCTGTAGAGGCAGTACGCGGAGAACTTCGTGCGCTCTGCCATGGAGCCGGAGACGATCGTCGCGGACGTCGCACAGAAGACCGTCTGGAAAATCAGGTAAGCCATGGCCGGATAGCCCGCATCCGCAGCAGTCTGGTACGCGGAAACGAAGAAGTCCGGCGTGCCGATGACGCCGTGGATATCCTGGCCGAACATGAGGCCAAAGCCGACGATCCAGAAGAACACGGTGCCGAGCGCGAAATCCATGAGGTTTTTCATACAGATATTGCCGGCGTTCTTTGCCCGCGTGAGGCCGGTCTCGACCATCGCGAATCCTGGCTGCATGAAGAACACCAGGACGGCGCCGAACAATACCCATATCGTATCGACAGAGGAATACATAAAAATCAGTCCTTTCCCGCACAAAAAAGACGCCTGCCCGGCCGAAGCCGATGCAGACGCCTTTGTCTGTTTCCTGGAAAAATGAATGCTATGCGATTCAGAACGACCTTTTCCAAACCTGCAGGATAGCGAAACCGTTTTGTGATTTCCTTGGAAAAGATGTTATGTATATACTACCCCTTTCGTACTATAGTGTCAAGGGAACGGGCAATAATTTACACGTTTTATGAAAAGTATACAAAATACGGCGGTTATCTGTTATCCTGTTTCTCTACTGCTTTGTCCCTGGGCACGCGGCGGCGGCGGAAGATGCTGCGCTTCGGATGCGGGTGATAGAGCTGCCAGCCGAAGTGAATGGCGCACGCGCGCAGCAGCAGCACGACACAGAACCCGATCCAGGACGCGCCGTCCGCACCGTACGGCCAGGCCGTGCACATGACGAACGCCCCGGCGAGCGAGGCCACGGCGTAAACATCCATGCGGAGCACGACGGGAACTTTCTGCGCCATGAGATCGCGCAGCATGCCGCCCCCGACGGCCGTAATGCAACCGAGCATCATCGGCAGGATGTACGCCGCGCCCGGCACCTTCATGCCGACGAGCACGCCCGTGACCGTAAAGGCCGCGAGGCCGATCGTATCCGAGACGTCGTAGAGGAATCCCATCATCTTTTTCCGCTCGTACGTGAGCGGCAGCACCTCGTAGACGACGGAGACGGCGACCGCCGTGACGATGGCCAGCAGCAGGTCCACCGGCTGCACGAGCGCGACGGGCGGCGTATTGCCGACGAGCACATCGCGCACCATGCCGCCGCCCACGGCCGTGAGCACGGCGAGCACGACGACGCCGAAGATATCCATACGCTTCGACAGTCCCACCATCGCGCCGGACACGGCGAAAGCCACCGTGCCGAGCCAGTCGAACAGCATCCATGTCATAATCGTTTTCCCCTCCCCTTTGATCCTATCCCCAGGGTTATGCAACCAAAAGTCAGGCTTATCCACAAGTTGTGGATAAGCCTGTTGATAAACTGTGTGTTTGTCTGTGTATACTGTGAACAGCTGCGGATTCCCTCTCGCTGACTACCCTGCCTCAGCAAGGCCAAACGCCCGCCTGTTCTCCGGCATATACACGCCATGCCTGCTAAGCGGCCATCGGCCACTGCACGCCTGCCGCACCGCGCGGTACCTGCACCATCGCGTTGTACGCGAGGCTCTGGCGCACGGCCTCGGCCTTTTCCTCCGGCGTGGAGCGCGGGCTGCGGCGGATCTCGTAGACCTCGTGCGACGCCTGTTTCACGGCAAACGACTGCGGCGTGTGGAACTGCAGCTCCACGACCTGCCCGACGGGGCTCACGAGCTTCACGTTGATGCCCTGATAGAATTTGCCGCCCCAGGCATTGTGGAACTTCGTGACGCGGAAACCGCGCTGCGTCAGGAACGTGAGCGCCTGCGGCACCGCACCAGCGTACATAGTCTCATCCGTGCTGACAAGCGTGTAGCGGAGCACATCGCCGATACCGTGTGCAGCCTCCTCGAGGCTCACAGCGTCATCCACCGACTTGCTGAGAATCTTGCGCGTCAGGCTCCCGTGGTCCTTGAACCGGTACTCGAGGCCTTTGAGCTCCCACTGCCGGCGGCCGATGTCCGTGCCTGCCGAGACGTCCTGCAACGCCGCCGTGATCTCCGGCTCCGCGAGCTGGGCACGCCAGAGCAGCCAGCTCGACAGGAACGCTGCCTCCTGCGTGCGGTTGCGACGGTTCCGGCTGCCACGGCCGCCATCCCGGTCATCGCCCATCGTGATGAGCTCTGCACCGGCCTCGACGCCCTCGTCATCCGGTGCCGCGGCCGCCCGCATCAGCCCGGACGGAGCCAGGACGCTGACCGTGAAAAACATCAGTGCCGTCATCCACCGCAGCGTGCGGTTTACCTGTCTCAGCGGCACATCGCCCTTATCCTTATTGTTCGTAGATGGTGTCACAGCAGATACCTCCAATCTGCAAAGTCCTCCCCTCTCTGTGCCAACCTTTCCGCCCGAGTATGGCTCCCCCCGTTGGGGGAGCTGGCGCCGAAGGTGACTGAAGGGGTCCTTGTGGCTTAATCGCTTTTTCTGATTACAGGTTATACTCTACCATCATGCCCTTGAAACAATATGAAATTGTCTGAAAGAAATCTGAAATTGTTGCCCAGAGCAACAACTTTTATCTCTCCTTCGCTAATTGCCCACGGATGTATGCGGCGTCCCTCGTCTCGGCGAGCAGCAGCATGAGCCGCGGCAGCAGCGCCTCCGTGCAGAGGTCGCCGCCCGGTATCACGCCGAGGCGCTGGGCGCGCACGCCCATCTCATAGTGGTCGAGATCCGCGCCATCGTAAACGCACTGCGTCGTGCAGACGATGAGGCAGCCGTTGTCCCGCGCGTACGCAAGCGTCGGCAGGAAGTCCAGCGGTGACTCCTGGTCCGGGATGCCGCCCATGCCGTAGCCTTCGACGATGAGCGCATGAAAACCTTCATCGACGAACAGCTTCAGCATCTTCGGCGGGAGCCCCGGCACGAGCTTCAGCACGCCGACCTTCGTATCGAGCTGGTCGCGCAGGCGGAACTTGCCCGCAGGTTTCACGGCCGGCACGTTCCATACGAGCCGCCCGCCGGCATACGTGCCGGCCTCGGGCTTCTGGATCGTGCCAAATGCCGCGAGCTGGCGCGTGCAGAGCTTTCGCGCAGAGTTGCCGAACAGGATACGCCCGCCGAACGCGAGGTAGACGCCCGGGCGCCCCGAGAGTACCGCATGGAACGCCGTGAGCAGGTTCTGCTCCGCATCGGAGCCCGGCACGCCCGCCGGCAGCTGCGAGCCCGTGAACACGACGGGACACGGGACATGTTGCAACATGTACCAGAGCGCGGCGGACGAGTACGCCATCGTATCCGTACCGTGCGTCACGATGAAGCCATCGTACTGCCCGATGGCGACCGCGATCGTCCGCGCCATGCTCTGCCAGTGCTGTGGCAGGAGATTGCTCGAGTCCAGCTGCAGCAGCTGCGCGCAGCTCACATCCGCGAGCGCGCGGATTTCCGGCACGAGATCGAGGATATCCTCTCCCGTGAGCGCCGGCATGAGCCCGTTTTCCGTCGGCCGCGAGGCGATTGTGCCGCCCGTCGCGATGACGCAGATCTTCTTTTTTGCCATGGCATTACCTCCTTCTCCGTTTAGAAAATTCCTTTCCTTCTACCCATAGTATACCGCAAAGATTTCCACTCTGTAAATACAAAAAATGGACACAAAAGGGGTGTTGTCCCCGAAAAAAGGACAACACCCCAAAGAACTTTTCCCACTGCGCGGAATCACTCCTGCAGATAGAATTCGAAGTTATCGAAAGAGCCCCAGTTGCCAGCGTTCGCGTCCATGTCGACGCCGATCGTGGCCTTGCCGTCTTTGACGACGACATCCTTGATGGTCGTCGTGATCCACTTGTTCCAGCCCTGATCCTTGATGTCTGCCGTCAGCTTCTGGCCCTTGTCGCCGATGACGAAGAGCTGGGCGAGTTTCTGGCCGCCGCCGCCCTGCGTCATGACGGAGACCGTGTACTTGCCATCTTTCAGGCCCGTGAAGCTCTGCTGCGCCGTGAAGTGGAACGCATTCGCCGCCCAGTAGTGCATCGCACCCTGGCCGAGCGCGTCGCCCGCCTTGCTCACGCAGTCCACGGCCTGCTTGTCGCCCGTGATTGTCCAGCCGTCGAGCTTCACCGACTCGAACGCCGGATTCTGCACGAGGTTGACCTTCTTGATGACCGTGACCTTGCACGTGACCAGCTTATTGCCCGCGTCTTTCACGACACCTTTGACCGTGTACACGCCCGTCTTGTCGAAGACCGGTTTTGCGTTATCCCACGTGATCGCGAGATTCTCCGCATGATCATCCGAGAACGTCACGCGCGTCTTGTCCGGCAGCTCGATGGGGGCACCGGCGCCGCCCTCGGCCGTGAGATTATCGATTTCCTTGACCGTGGCTTTGACCGTCTTGGCCTTCGGGTTCGAGACTTCGCTCCAGACCTTCATCGACTCCAGCGCCTTGCCTTTATCGTCGAACATCGTGAGATTATCCCACTCGTCGCCTTCCCCGGTCTTCCAGCCGGCACCCGGTACTGCGTACCACTCCGGCTCCCAGTAGAAGATACCCGTGCCGCGATGATCCGGCACGGCGACAACATGCTCCATGAGGTCGCGCAGACCCGTGGCCTGGCCCTGCACCGTGCTGCGGTAGCCGCCGATGCGCTCCGCCGCCTCGCCATACGGATTCTTCATATCGTCGAAGTTCTGATTCGTGTAGCCGAACGCCGTCTCGACGACGATGACGTCTTTATTGTAGCGTTTCGAGACATCGTCCATGTTCTGCTGCAGCTGTTGCATCGTGCCATGCCAGAACGGATAGTAGGACATGCCGATGATATCAAAGTCATTGACGCCGTTCTTGAGGATCAGCGTATTGAAGAAATCCTGATAGACGTCGTTGCTGCCGCCGTCCGGCAGGTGGATCATCGTCTGGATCCTGTGGCCCGGGTCGTTATCGTGGACGGCCTTGAGACCGGCGCCGACCATCTTCGCGAGCTCCTGGCTGTTGTTCTCGCCCGGGAACCTGCCCTCCGGCCAGATCATGCCGTTCTTGATCTCATTGCCGACCTGGATCATATCCGGCGTCAGGCCCGCCTCGTTGAAATCCTTGACGACTTTCGCCGTGTAGTCATAGACATCCTGCACGAGCTGCTCTTTGCTGTGACCCTCCCACGCATACGGCTTGTACTGCTTCGCGGGGTCTGCCCACCAGTCGCTGTAGTGGAAATCGATGAGCACTTTGAGACCCAGTGCCTTCGCACGCTTCGTCATCTCGAGCGCCTTGGCCTCGTCGGTGTTGCCGCCGCCGCCCTGGCCTTTGCTCGGATCATTCCAGATACGCAGGCGGATCCAGTTCACGCCGTGGTTCTTCAGCACCTGCAGGCAGTCCATCTGCGTGCCGTCCACGTCGTAGAACTTCGCGCCGTATTTCTCCATTTCAGGAATCATCGAGACGTCCGCGCCCTTGATGAAATCCGCCGGCATCCCCACCACCGGATTCACCTGCACCGCGGCCTCCGAGGCCGGCTGCCAGGCAGCGAAAGAACCCGCGACCACAGCCGCGAGCACGAGACGTTTCAGCATACTTTTCTTCATCATCTTCACCTCATACCCCCGACGCACCCCGGGAAAACACGGATGATTCCCCAGGACACGTCTGATAAACACTTCTCTTTATTCTTCATTATAGATTGCAAGCGTTTGCCGGGGTTTTCAGATTTTGAAAATCTTTTCTTGCGGCAAATGGCTCCCTCCGCTGAGGGAGCTGCCCGCAGGGCTGAGGGTGTCTCCATAAACTGCTAGGACACCTTCAGTCACCTGACGGTGACAGCTCCCTCAGAGAGGGAGCCTTGGTTTTGATATGTGGTTTACTGCTGGCGCACGAATTCGAAATTGTCGAGGGAGCCCCAGGTGCCTGGCTTGGCCTGCATCGTGACGCCGATCGTGGCTGTGCCGCCTTTGACTTCGATGTTCTCGATGGTGAACGTATGCCAGTCGTTCCACTTCGTGTCCTGAATGCTGGTGCTCTGGCGCTTGCCATTCACCTCGCAGAACAGCTCGTATTTGCTCTGGCCGCCGCCACCCTGCGTCGAGACTTTGAGCGTATATTTGCCGTCGGGCAAGTTTTTGAGCGTCTGGCTGGCCGTAAAGCTGAAAGCCTTGTCACTCCAGTAGTGCATGGCCGTCTGTCCGAGCGCGTCGCCCGTTTTCTGCACGGCATCGACGCAGTTGTCGCCCGTGATCGTCCAGCCAGCGAGCGAGCCCTGCTCGAAATCGCCGTTCTGGGCGTAGTTGATGTTGTCGTTCACGTCGACGACGCATAGCACGTCATGCTTTTCGCCGTTATACGTGACCGTGCCGTCCACGCTGTACTGGCCCTGCGCGTGGTAGACGGGCGCGGGCGTCGTCCAGGTCACGGGCAGCAGCTCCGTGTGCTCGTCGCTGAACACGACGCGCGCCTCTTTCGGCAGCGCGATGGGGCTCTCCTGCGCACCCTCGGCGCCGAGCGTCTCTACGTATTCGATCGTCACGGGCACGACGGGCTGCGAGGCGTCGCTGACTTTGCTGAACGTCTCCCAGGACTCGAGTGCCTTGCCCTGCCCATCGAACATGGCGAGGCTCTCCCAGCCGTTGTCGTCGCCGACACCGCCGCCGACGCCCGGGATGGAGTACCAGTCCGGCTCCCAGTAGAAAATGCCGAGGCCGCGGCCGTTCGGTACCTGCGCGACCTTTTCCATAACTGTGCGCAGACCCGTGGCCTGTCCCTGCACGCTCGACTTGAAGCCGCCCGCGCGCTCCTCCTTCACGCCGTATAGGTTCTCGCAGCGGTCGTGGTTCTCGTTCGTATAGCCGAACGCCGTCTCCACGACCACGACGTCCTTATTGTAACGCGCGGAAATGTCGTTCATGTTCGCCTGCAGTGCGGCCGGCGTACCGTGCCAGAACGGATAGTAGCTGAGGCCGATGATGTCGAAATTGTCCACGCCGTTGTCCTTGATGAGCATGTCAAAGAACGAACGGTATACCGCGTTGTCGCCGCCATCCGGCAGATGGACCATGAGCTTTGTTTTATGCGTGGGATCGCAGTCGTGTGCGGCCTGCAGGCCTGCCGCCATGAGGCGTGCGAACGTCTTGCCGCCGTCCTTGGCGGGCAGCTTACCCGCGGGCCAGAGCATGCCGCTCTTGACCTCATTGCCGATCTGCACCATCTCGGGCTGCTGCCCCGCCTGCTGGAACATGCTCAGTACGTCTTTCGTATATTGGTAGACATCCTTCTCCAGCCGCGCGGCGCTATGGCCCGCCCAGGCCGCCGGCGTCACCTGATGGCCGGGGTCCGCCCACCAGTCACTGTAGTGGAAGTCGATGAGCACCTTGAGCCCGAGTGCATGCGCGCGCTGCGTGAGCTCGAGGGCGCGTTTCGCATCGACAAAACCACCGCCCTGCGTCGGGTGGTTGAAAATGCGGAAACGGACCCAGTTCACGCCGTGGTTCTTCATGATCTGCATCTCATCGAGCTGCGTGCCGTCCACATCGTAGTACCGCGCGCCCGCTTTCTCCATCTCGGGCAGCATCGAGACATCCGCGCCCTTGATGAAATCCGCCGGCAGCCCCGGGATCGGATTCACCTGCACCGCCGCCCCCGCGAGCGGCATCCCCGCCGCCAGCGAGCCCGCGACCAGCGCACCCAGCACCAAACGTTTCAGCATGTTCCTTTTCATAAAATGCTTCTCCTTTTTACTACGGACACGGGCAGCGCCCCCTCCCCAGGGCCACGTCCCACGCGCCTCTATTCCTATACTCACGATTCATTATAGTTTGGAAGCATTTACCACCGTTTTCGCATCCTGAAAAGATTTTCACAGCTATAACCAGCCCTTGCTATTTTGACAAGAGATGCTACAATTTAGATAGCTGGATAGTTGAAGAATTATTCATGGGCGAAGCAAAAGCCCCTCGGGAGTCGTGACCCGAGGGGCTTTGTCGTACGCGGGGCTGATTCTCCATCTGTTAGCGTGGTAGGTCACCACATACTGTGGCACTGACAGAGAAAGGGCCTAACCAGCCCACGGCTCCCTGCTTAGCAGAGAGCTTTTCGGTGTCCTGGATTTCACCCTACCTGATGCATAACGTCATTGCGGCTCAGCAGATAAAGGCAATACTGGTTCATGCTCATGCCTTCCTGTTTCGCATGTTCTGCCAAGGCCCGGTGCAGGGATTTCGGTATGCGCAGTTTGAACTGCCCCGAATAATTTTTATGCGCCTGCGGCAATGGTATTGCTGCCCCATCCTCAAGAGCTGCTGACAACCAGCAACGTTTCGCATCCTCGGCGTTCGCCACAGTCTCAGCCATGGTCTCACCGCAGGTCAGGCACCCCGGCAGTTCCGGATAGCGCGCCACAAAGCCCCCCTCTGCCGTATCCGGCACGATCTCCAGCCGATACGGCAACTGCATATATTCAGCGAAAGTCATGATAATCACCGTTCTTCCTCTTGCGACAAAATCACATCGCGCACCATTTCAACATATACCGTCTTGATACTGCCATGCCGTGGCACCGTAATGCTCGGCTTACCCTGCTTGCGAAACGTAATATGGCTGCTGCCGCCGCCCGTTTCCTTGCCCACATAGCCATAGGCCTCCAGTATTTTCTTGATTTCGCGGTACCGCATATTCTTATCCAAGCTGCGGATTCTCTGCAGCAATTTCTCAAACTAGGACACGTTATCTCCTCCATGATCTCATTATACACTGACACCAAATAAGGTGTCAACGTATAATAGAGGCTATAGCAACAAGCCCCTCGGGAGTCGTGACCCGAGGGGCTTTGTCGTGCAAATTGGCTTGACACTCACATACAGCAATAGACACTTGTAGATTTAGTTAGTACATGCTATAATCATACTGCCACGGCCCTAACCAAACCAATCTGGTGAGGAAGGGGGCATTGACATGTCTTTACGACACGCTTTGACATGTTTATCTTACCACATCGCCGACACAGGCGCAAGAAAATTCGGCACGAAAACAGCAAAAGCACAAAAAGTCTCAGCCTCGCAAACTGAGCAGGAGAACTGGCTTCGGCCAGTTCTTTTTTGGCACAAAGTGGCTGCTGCTCTGGATAGGGGCTTGCCGCGCCGGACTGGCTGGCGTGGTGGCGGCGGGGTGCGGCGAGGGATGGCGGCGCGGGACGTGGGGCGGGCTGCGGGGAGATAAAAGAAAAGTGGCCGCACGGGGGTGCGGCCACTTGGCGTAAGATGGGAAAAGTATACGTTTTGAGTAGGAATATGCTGTCGGATTAGAAGCTGTACGTGAGAGCAGCCAGTGCAACATCGTTATAGTCGTTGAAGGTATTGCCCCACTGACCAGCCGGCGTGCGATCAAACGGCTTGAGCTTGTAATAAGCAACCTCGATGTTCGTGTTGGCAGCCAGCATATACTCAGCAGCAAGGCCCCAACCACGGACGCCGTTGCCCCAGAGGTTGTTGTCGTCCTTCCAATAGCTGTTGCCACCGGAAATATTCAGGTGGTGACCCCAGAATTTCGAGTCGATGGAAGCGTTGCCAAGAGCGAAATACTCACCATAAATATCCCAGGTATTCGCTTTCCGCCACTCCATCTTGCCATAAGTCAAGCGGGTCCAGAACCCTTTACGATCCAGTTTCTGGCCATAAGAATTCTTCTCGGCGATGTTGTTATAAACGCCTTCAGCTACAAGGTTCCATTTAGGAGCCAGCTGCGTGTTCATGCCCAACGCGAATTGGTTAAACTTATAGTCTTTCTTGGTCCATGTTGTATTTTTCTTTGTCGTAGCTGTCGTAGGAACAACCGAATCCACCTTAAGGTTCGACGTATCCGAAGTATCTACTTTGAAATTCCCCAAGGTGCTATTCCAGCCCATTGCTTGAGAGCCATCATACCAAATAGTCGACGTCTTCTGCTGAGTCCCATCGGCTGCTGATTTAACCGTTCCGTTAGAATCTTTTAATACATACTTCGTATACCCTTCCGTGATTTCTGTATCATAGCTGCTCGAAGCGGTGTTCAAGTCGCTATTCGTATGCAGTGTTGCAAACGTAAACGTCGTAGCAGGGCTTGCTTTAAACGTGGTATTGGTGAAATATGCCCACATCGTCGAATCATGCCAACCTGCAGCAGCCATATCACCATAACCAGCCATGACATTGACCTTCGGACCAAACTGATGAGCTACATACGCGCCATCCATAGCGTTCTCCCACCAGAGAAGGCCCTGACCAAGATTCATTTCATTACGGCCAATGGCGAACTTGGTACCGGCATTATTCCAAATCAGGCTGGCCTTATCGAGGCGGAAAGAGCTTTGATCCTTATAGTTATCATCCCAAACATTTTGGTGATTGCCGCCCCAACCATTATGTTCGTCCGTATTATCCTCATATTTTATGCGCGCATCCACGACCAAATTTTTAGCGGGTTCACCGTAAATACCGAGACGCACGCGCTTTTCATACGTGCGCTCCTTACCTTTCTGATCGGCGCTACCCTTGAACATACGACCGTCTTTATTCTGGAAATAGCGCAGACGCGTATCGCCGTACCATTTAAAGCTGGACTGACCCTTACGCAGTTCTGCCACGTCCTGCTCGAGGCCTGCGAGGCGGGCGTCCATGTCTTTGAGCTCGGCTTTGAACTCGCGCTGCAGTTTCTTGATGGCGCCTTTGTCTTTCATGCCGACGGAGCCGTATTTCTCGGCGGCTTTGGCGACGATTTCGGCCATTTCGTAGCGGTTCATGAGTTTGTCACCGCCGAACGTGCCGTCGCCGTAGCCATCGACAACGCCGTCTTTGACGAGCATGTTCACAGCGTCGTATGCCCAGTGTCCCTCTGGCATGTCCTTGAACGGGTTCTGCGCGGCGAAGGCCGGCGTAGCCGACAAGGTAGTGGCTGCCAGGATGGCAGCGACGAGTGCTTTTTTCTTCATTTTTCTTTCTCCTCCTACTACTCTCTCTATGAGGTTCCCTTTTCACCTCGTAGTCGGTTGGTGTGTGGCAGGCGGCGTGCGGTTGTTTCCTTGTTGCCAGCCGTTGACCGGGCTGCCTTGTATGGTGAACAGATTGCTCTGTTACCTTCTCTTTTAGTCGTTGATGATGTTCAGGGCGAAGTCGAGGGCCTTTTGCGGGTCACGCGTGAGGCCGACGTATTCGCGGCCGCTGGTCGTGGCGCTCTTGACGCCGGCGGCGTTGCAGTCCTGCTGCAGCTCCTCGAACATGGAGGCCATCTGCGGCGCGAGGATGATCAGGTCGTAGTCGCTGATGATGTCCTTGTGCTGGCCGTAGGCCATGGCGATGGACTCGACGGGGACGCCGCGCTGCTTGGCGCCTTTGCTGATGGCTTTCGCGAGCATGGAGCTCGTTGCACCGGAGGCGCAGAGTACGAGCACGCGGCGCTCGGTCATGTCCTCTGGCGCTGCCTCGCTCTGGAGGGCTGCGGCGCTGGAGGCCTCACTCACATTAGCGTTACCTGCGGCGGCTCCAGCCATAGCGGGCTGCATCGCGACGCCGCTCTCGATGGCCTCGGCCTCTTTCTCGGCGTCGGCCGGCGTTGCGGTCTCCTCGTCGTCGGCGGAGATTTCGCCGTTGGCGATGGCCGTCTCGCGGGCCACGAGCTGTTTATCATAGACGCGGAAGAACGGATAGTACATGACGGCATCCATGATCAGCAGCAGCGGAGCGAGGATGAACGCGAGCTTGGCGAAGCCCGTGCCGATGACGAGGCCGATCGGGGCCGGCGTCGTCCACGGCAGGATGTACAGGAACGAGTTCATGCCGAGGTTATCGACGAAGAATTTGAAGACCCAGACGTTGGCAATTGGGGTCAGGATGAACGGGAAGAACAGAACCGGGTTCAGCACGATCGGGGCGCCGAACAGGATCGGCTCGTTGACGGCGAACGTGACCGGGATGATGGATGCGCGGCCCACAGCCTTGAGCTGCTGGGATTTCGCGATAAAGGCGCACATCGCGCAGAACATGAGCGTTGCGCCCGTGCCGCCGAGCGTGGCGACGAAGTAGGACGTCGGATGCGTGAGGATATTGACCGCGTGGCCGCCGGCGGAGTAAATCTGCAGGTTGGCCTCGATGTTGGCGATGTAGATCGCGGTCACGGCCGGCTCGACGATGGACGGACCGTGGATACCCATGAACCAGAACATGGCCATAGCGCCGTAGATGATCGCGACACCGATGTAGCCATCCGCGGCTACGAACAGCGGCTTAAAGAGCTCGAGGACCCAGACGCCGAACATCATGCCCGTGACGTTTTTGAACACGAGGCTGCCGAGCCAGAACACGAAGACGGCGACGGACAGCGGAATGAGGTCGGCGAACGTCTGCGCGATGTAGTGTGGGACTTCATCCGGCAACTTGATCGTGATGTTGCGGCTCACGAAGAACTTGTAGATGTTCGGTACGGAGAACGCAACGACGAACGCGGAGAGCAGGCCTTTCGTGCCCATGAACTCTGCCGCCATACCGCCTTTGATCGGCTCCACGGCCAGCAGCAGCAGACAGATGATCGAGACGATCATGACGGAGACGTCGTTGATCTGGCGCAGCTTTGGCAGCTTGTGGTTGATGCTGTCGGTCAGGCTTTTCGAAATCGTGGCGACCATGAGCACCGCGAGGATACCCATGGAGTAATTGTAGGCCTGCCAGAGCGGCGTGCTGACGGACTCAGGCAGCTTGATGCCGAAGATCTCCGGCACGCTGGCGACCAGGATGAACAGTGACGAGAACAGGATGACCGGGATGCAGCTGACGAAGCCGTCGCGGATTGCTCTCAGGTACTTGTTGTTGGAAACCTTCTCGAAGAAAGGCTTCAGTTTTTCAACAAGCGCGATCAGTTTTTCCATGATATTTTCCCTTCTTTTGCTTGTTACAGAAGTTCCGAGCAGGGGTTTTGGATCCTCAGTTCCTCTGCTTCTCTCTCTTTCTGTAAACAGTATACGAAAAAATCGTTTTTGCGTGTTTTCACGTTCTGAAAAGATTTTCAGCCTATTTCCATTATTTTTCGTAGACTTCAAGAACCGGCAGCTCTTTGCCCTCGAAGTCGAACCAGGTCGTGTTGTCGACGACGTTCACGTCTGTCGCGTGGTTGGACTCGAACTGGGCCCAGCCGGCGTCCGGGGCCTTGATCATGATGGGGTCCCAATAGATGTCGCCGATGCAGCCGTGGTCGGGGACGGCACGGAGCGCCGCGAAGAGCTCCTGCATGAAGGCTTTCTGGCCCTGCTTGCTCATGTCGTTGTACGGGCCGTTGTTCACGAGCTGGCCGGGCCAGCCGTCGGAGCGGTTCTTGTCCCAGGCGTAGCCCGTCTCCATGATGATCGTCTGCTTGCCGTATTTCTTGTGCAGGAAATCGCAGTACTCGGCGACCTTGTCCGCTTTCACTTTATGGAAGAACGGATAGTAGGACGCGCCCATGATGTCGTAGTCGATGCCGTATTTCTGACAGTTGCCGAAAAAGTAGTCGCCTTTATCGATGTGGCCGCCGTCTGCGATGTGCAGGATGATGCGCGTCTCGGGTGCGACCTCACGCACGGCACGGGCGCCCGCGTTCACGAGGCGCGCGTAGTGCTGCCAGCCGTCGGGCGTGTCGAGCTTCGCGTAGGGGTAGAGCATGCCGCCCTGCGTCTCATTGCCGAGCGAGATGAACTCGGGCGTCATTTCGCTTTCCTTGAAGTTTTCCATGACGGATTTCGTGTAGTCATACGTGAGCTGCTCGAGCTTTGCGATGGCGGCCTCGCCCTGGAGCCCCTTCAGCTGGTCCGCCCACTCGTGCGGCACGTTCTGGCGCTCGCCGTTTGTCCAGTAGTCGCTGTAGTGCAGCGAAAGCTCGATCGCCATGCCGCGCTCACGCGCCTCCTCCGCGATGCGCAGCGCATCGAACTCCGTCACGTAGTTCGGCGGGCAGTACCACGTACCGTCGCCGCGCCCCGGGCCCGGGTCGTTATAGATGCGCACGCGCGCGATGTTCACGCCACGGTCCTTCGCGATGTCCAGCGCATCCGCCTGCGTGCCGTCCGCGCGGTAAAACTTCCCGCCCTTGCGCTCGATGTAGTGCAGCATGGAAAAATCGCCACCCTTGTAAAACGTCGTGATCGGCGTGGCCGCGGTTGTCGCAGCAGCAGGCTCCGCTGCCAGGGCCGTCCCGCCGAGCAGCGTGCAGGATAACAGGGCGGCGGTCAGGATTTTATGCCAGGATTTCATCATCATACCTCACTTTCAAAAAAGAGGTGTAGGGGCAGATACCTGTCACTACACCTCCTGTTGGGGAATGTATAAAAAGGGAATGGGAATTTATAGGGAATTTCCGATTTGTATTTGGGAATGGGGAATAAGAATTTGTCAGGGGTTTAGGGGAGCTGCCTTACTCCGGCAGCTGGAGTTCGCCGCTGGCGGCCATTTCTTTATACCAGTACGCGCTCTTTTTCGGGTAGCGCTTCTGCGTCTCGTAGTCGACATAGAACAGGCCGTAGCGTTTGTTGTAGCCGTTGCTCCACGAGAGCACGTCCATGAGGCTCCAGATATAGTAGCCTTTGACGTTCACGCCCTCGTCGACGGCCTTGAGCAGGGCCTCGAGATGTTTCGTCACGTAGTCGATGCGCGGCGTGTCGTCGATCTCGCCATCGACGAAGTCATCTTTGTAGCCCATGCCGTTCTCGGAAATGTAGATTTCCGTGACCTCGGGGTAGTATTTCTGGATGCGCTTCAGCTGGCGATACATGCCCTCGGGGTAGATGGGCCAATCCCAGTCCGTCGTCGGCACCTCGGGGTTTGAGACGCGCGCGCCGATGCCCTGCAGGCAGAACACGCTCGTGCCCTTCGCACCCGTGCTGTTGTTGACGACCTTGCTCTCGCCGTCGTAGGCCTGGAGGAAGTGGCTGGAGTAGTAGTTCATGCCGAGGAAGTCCATCTTCGGCGCAGCTTCTTTCAGCGCCTCAAAGTCCTCCGGCTCCGTCACGAGCTTCGCGCCGTTTTTATCCAGAATCTCGTTGATGAGCGCCATGACCTCCGGCGTGTATTCGCCCTTAAAGCAGGCATCCATCATGAAGCGGTTGGAAATTGCGTCGTCGAGGTCGCGCGCGTGGATGTTCTCCGGCGTCGGCGTAATCGGCTCTTTGCCCTCCAGCGTGTGCACGATGCCGATGCGGCCCGGCAGGTTCATGGATTTATAGAGAGTGACCGCCTTTGCATGCGCGACCATGAGGTTGTGCTCGATCTGGATGGCCTTGCCGATCTGGAACGTCTCGTTCGGCGGGAAGTTGCCGGCGATGTAGCCGTTCTGCGCGATGGACCACGGCTCGTTGAACGTCGCCCATTTCTTCACGCGGTCGCCGAAGTGCTCAAAGCAGATTTTCGCGAAGTTCTGGAACTCGTCGATGAGGTCGCGGTTCAGCCAGTGGCCGTTTTTGTAGAACGGCAGCGGCGTGTCGAAATGATGCAGCGTGACGAACGGCTCGACGCCCTGCGCGATGCACGCGTCGATGAGCTTGTCGTAATAGTCGAGGCCCGCCTGATTGATTTTGCCTTTGCCCTCCGGCAGGATGCGCGTCCACGAAATCGAGATGCGGATGCCGTTGATGCCGAACTCCTTGCACAGGCGCAGGTCTTCTTTGTACTGATGATAGAAATCGCTGGCCGGGTCGCCGTGGTAGCGGCTCTCGGGGCGGTTCAGGTACTCGTCCCAGGCGCAGGGGCCGCGGCCGTCCTCCGTCGTCGCGCCCTCGACCTGATAGGCCGCCGTGGCGCCGCCGAAAATGAAGCCTTTCGGGAATTTCTTCGTCGCCATACGATCACCCCTGCTTCTTGCGGCCTGCCTTGATGAGGCGCTTGTCGATATCCGACAACAGCATGGCCGTCATCAGGTGGTCCTGTGCATGGACGGTCAGGAAGCCGATCTCGATGTCCTCGCCAGCAGCCTCTTTGGAGATGAGCTCCGTCTGCTGGTTGTGGGCGTTCAGGATGAGGTCATCGCCCTCTTTGACGAGTGCCTCTGCCTTATCGAAATCTTCGTCGTTGATGGCGTCGAGCGCATCGAGGTATTTCGTACGCGCATCGCCGGAGTACGCGACGATTTCCATCGCGACCATTGCCATATCGTCTTTCGTCATTGCCATATCGTTCACCTTTTCTTTCGCAGTGTGTCTTTCTATTATATCACATTAGTCGTGATAATACCCCTCAGCCCAGCGCTGGTTGTAGAGGTCGAAGATGTGGTCGTTCTCGATGCAGTCGTTGTCCGGGATCATCTCGTCGATCTTCTTGATGAGGGCGTCGCGCTCCGGCGTCGGCTGGTACTGCGCCTTGAGGAACGCATCGAGAATGTACTCGATCGTGCCGATGCCGACGACGCGGCCGCCGCAGCCGATGACGTTTGCATTGAGGTGCTCTTTCGCGGCAACGGCCGTCTGCACGTCCGTTACGCAGGCAGCGCGCACGCCTTTGACTTTCTGCGCGCCGTTGTTGATGCCGATGCCCGTGCCGCAGATGCAGACGCCGAGATCGACCTCGCCCTTTGCGACGAGCACGCCGACTTTACGGCCGTAGATCGGATAATGCGTGCGGATGAAGTCGTAGGTACCGACGTCGATGACTTCATGGCCCTGCTTCTTCAGGAACTCGGCAGCTTTGATTTTGATATCCGTGACGATATGGTCACAGCCAATAGCGATTTTCATGTCTGTATGTCCTCCTGTTTTACGGATTAAAGTTCACGGTTCAGCATGTCGATGCGCACCTGATGGCGGCCGCCGTCGTACTCCGTCTTGACGAAGTTCTCAGCGAGCTGGCAGGAGAGCACCTCGGCCGTGATGTTCGCGCCGAGCGCGATGATCTGCGTCGCGTTGTGGTGGCGCGTCATGGAGGACGTGTAGTCCTCGTACGTCGGCGCGCAGACGATGCCGTGGTTCTTGGAGGCGATCATGAACGGCGCCACACCGTAGTCATCGATGACGATGCCGCGGTTCACGTCGTCCTCGCCCTGAATCGCGTGCACGACATTCATCGTGGCCGTGAAAATATCGTTGTCGGAGAGGTCCTGCACCTCGTAGCCCTTGCCCTCGAGGTAGCCCTTGACGACGTCCTTCAGATGTGCGCCCTCCTGGTTGGCGGCGATAGCAACTTTCATGTTTCTTCTTCCTTTCTGTATCAAAGAGGCCTGCCCGGCCCCCACATGACTTTCGCTTTATGGTTTTATTATAGGGACTGCCAGGGGCGCTTTGTTTTCACAATTTGAAAATCTTTTCCTAGGGTATCGGTTTCCTTTATCTCTTCTCAGGTTCATGGTAGAATAGCTCCAGGGGAGAATTTACCTAGGGGAAAGGAACACCATTCATGCTGATCAAGATTGACCATAATTTTCACGAACATCTGACCGAGACCGAGAAGAAGGTCATCAATTTCATCAATATGAACGTGGAGAAGATCGCCTCCATGTCCATCAGTGACGTGGCCGATGCGACGTTTTCTTCGCCGGCGACGGTGTCGCGCACAATCAAGAAATGCGGCATCTCCGGTTTTGCGGAGCTGCGCTATCTGCTCGCGCAGCAGCAGGAAGCACGCACGGATGATACGGATGTCAACGAGATTTTCAATAAATCGCTGCTCGAGGTCACGAACACGATCGATCACCTCTCGATCGAGGATATCCTCTCCGTCGTCAAGGAGCTGCGCAGCGCAAGCCGCGTGTATCTGCTCTCGCGCGGCCTGTCGGAGCACGTGGCGCAGGAGTTCGCATTGAAACTGCAGATTCTCGGCTACAATATCTTCGAGAACTCCGATCCGTCCATCATGCGCGAGGTGACGGCTCACGTCAAACACGATGAGCTCGTGATCATCTTTTCGCTCTCCGGTGAGACACCGGAGCTCCTGAAGGCCGCGGAAAACGCCTCCAGCCTCGGCGCGCGCATCGTGTGCATCACCTGCGGCTCGCCGATGACGCCGCTCGCGCGTATCGCTCACCTGACGATTTACGGCTACAAGCACCAGCACGTCTCCATCAAGAGCGTCGATGCGACGTCGCGCCTGCCGCTCTACGTCATCTCGCGCATCCTCATCGACTACCTGACCATGCAGAAAAATCAGGAAGCCGAGCAAAAGCGCAAAAAGGATGAAGCCTACCGCCGCCAGCATTATTTCCAGGTCTGACAGCCACGAAAAACGCACGCGAAAAGCGGCGGCACCACAAACAAGGTGCCGCCGCTTTTTCAGCGTATGGAAAAGGCCACAGACCACCGTCCGTGCCGCTTATTTACCGATATAGGCTTTGAATTTCGCCACGTCGCTGTTGATGACGAGCTCCTCGGGGAAGCCGGCCTCCGCGATGAGCTTCTGGCTGTACTCGTGGCTGCCCACGTCGAGGTCGATGTGCGCATCGCTGCCCATGATGACCTCCGTGCCAAACTCCTTGCATGCCGCGAGCAGCTTCAGGCCGTTCTCCCACGAGCCGGGGCGGCTGCCATTCGGGCGGTATGAGCTGTTGTTGATCTCCAGCAGCACGTGCTGCTCCCGCGCCGCCTGCGCGATAGCGCGGAAGTCCACGGGGAACATCGGGTTATCCGGGTGGCCGATGATATTCACGCGCGGATTGCGCATGGCATTCACGATGGCCTGCGTATTCTGCTCCTCCGTGCCCGGCTCGATGCAGATATCGTGCAGGCTCGCGATGGCGTAATCGATGCGGCGCAGATAGGCCGCCGAAAGATCCGTCGAGCCCGTGTAATCGATGATATTCAGCTCCGCCCCCATGACGACATCGATCGGGTAGCACTCCGGCCGCACGACCTTGAAATTGCAAAAATAAATCTCCGGGCACGACCCCTCCATGCGCGGCCCATGCTCCGACATCCCCACGAGCTCCAGCCCGCGCTTTGCCCCCATCTCGATCATCTCGCGCACCGTGCTGTAAGCATGCCCGCTCGCGATCGTATGCGTATGTACATCCAGTAAATCCTGCATGATGATACCTCCTGTTTCACTCGCTCAACCGGCACTATTATACAACGGAACACGCAAAAAGAAAACGCTTTATTTGCAACTGCCGCCTTGTCCCCCCCTGCAACGACCAGCCGACAGGCCACCTTAAATTTGTATGGCTATCCCGCATGGCACAAGGTATAATAGGGACAGGACAAAATAACAAAGGAGGACCGTACCCATGAAGGAAATATCCACATCTACCTACAGTTTCCGCCGCTTAAGAGAGCACGATTGTCTTTACGTAGACAAAACCAAATACATCTACAAAATGCTGCAGGCCTCCGGTGGCCAATTCTTTTTCTCCCGCCCGCGCCGCTTCGGCAAAAGCCTGACCGTCTCCACGTTGGAAGCCATATTTAAAGGCGAACGCGAGCTCTTTCACGGGCTTTATCTGGACAGTACTGACTATGACTGGCCCGTGCATCCCGTCATCCATATCGACTTTACCCGTTGCCCGATGGATACGCTGGCACAGTTGTCCTATTCCCTTTGCCTGCAGCTTTTAGAGATTTACGAATCCTATAAGCTCGACCCCCCACGCAAAAAAGATGATGCCCCGGTTTTATTCCTGGCACTCATTCAGCAACTTTATAAAAAAACGGGGCAGGGCGTCGTCATCCTGATTGACGAATACGACAAACCCATCCTAGAGCACATGAAGACGGCAGAGGACGCGGAAACGTTCCGCAGCTTCAGTGAGAGCTTTTATCAGGTCATCAAGGGCATGGATGCCTATGAGCATTTCGTTTTCCTTACCGGCGTCACGAAATTTGCCAAAGTCTCCATTTTCAGTAAGCTGAATAATCTGACCGATATCACTGCCGACCCGGAATATGCCACTATGCTCGGCTACACGCAGGAGGAATTCGAGCAGGCATTTGCCGAACACCTCGATCACCTGCTGGCCACAGGCGTACGCAGTCTCAACAAGCAGCCGCTCAACCGGACACAGCTGCTGGCGGAAATCAAGAAATGGTACGATGGCTTTTGCTTCACCGACGGTGCGCCGACCGTCTACAACCCGGTCTCCGTCGGCAAATTTTTCCAGGGACACGGCCGCTTCCGCAATTACTGGTTTGCAACGGGCACGCCGACTTTCCTCATCGATATTCTCCGCAAGCAGCAGCTGACGCTGGCCGACCTTGACGGTGCCGTAGTCAGCGACATCGACTTTGAAACCTTTGACGTGGCCCGCCTGGCTGAGGGACAGGCCACCAATGAACAGATTTTCCAGATTATGCTCCAGGCAGGCTATCTGACGCTCGACACGGAACAGGCCAGCGGTGCCATGTTCATGTACACGCTGCGCTTCCCGAACTACGAAATCGAAACCTCTTTCACCGATCAGCTCTCACGCGCCTACCACCCACGCCTCACCTTCAGCAACTATCTGTACCAGCTGATACAGGCCGTCCAAAAGGGTGACACGCAGGCCTTCATCAGCTGGCTGAAAGAATACCTGGCCAATATCCCCTACGATATCCAAATCGCACAGGAAAAATACTACCAATCGCTCGTCTACGGCGTCTTGCTGCTATGCGGTGCCGATATGCAGACGGAGGTCCGCACGAACAAGGGCCGCATCGACGCTGTCCTGAAGTCCCCCAACCATCTCTACATCATCGAGTTCAAACTGAACCAGTCCGCCGAAACCGGCCTCGCCCAAATTGAGGAAAAGGACTACACCGAGCGCTACCGCCTGCAGGCCCGCGAGAAACACCAGCAGCTGCACCAGCTCACCATCAACTTTTCCTACGACAAAGACGTACGCAACATCACAGACTGGAAAGAGAGCATAGACGCATAAAACTATACAGCACAACGCAAAGGCCCCGCAACTGCGGGGCCTTTGACATACTGTCATCCTTGTTCACTAGAACGCAATATAGTACCAATTTGTTGCACCAACCCTGCATCGGCTGGCAACCAGGCCACGGAAGTTATTTCCTCGGCCCCTAGCCACCGCAGCGCATCGTGCACGGAAAGTGTCGGTTCACCAGCAGCGATGGTGGCCCAATAACAGCGCATACTCAGATGAAACGTTGGGTAGTCATACTCCACAATATCCAGTAAATCGCCCGGCACGATTTTGACGTGCAATTCTTCCCGCAGCTCGCGCACGAGCGCCTGCTGCGGTGTCTCACCGACCTCGACTTTGCCGCCGGGGAATTCCCAGCCGCCTTTGAATTCGCCGTAGTTACGTCTCGTCGCGAGTATTTTATCGCCCTCGCGTATAACGGCCGCCACGACCTGCACCTGTTTCATCGTACACTATGCTCCTTCAACACTCAGCCCTCACTGCTTGTCAGATAATCGTATATATCCTCACGCACGGGCACATCGAGATGCCATTGCAATTCTACCACATCATCGCCAGTCCCTGCCATCTGTTCCTGCCGCGCGTCCACATTCGTCATGCGACCCAGGTAGTAAAAGCTCTTGGCGCCATCGTTGTCGTCTTTGTTTTTACGCACGAAAAGGTCAATCGGCGTTTGCAGTTCCCGCGCGTGCATAAAACGCTGCACGTCATCCGAAGCCAACGTGCGCTTACCTTTGGACATAGCCACGAGTCGCTGGCGATTGACAAAGTGGTCCTGATAATTTATTGAATCCTGAATATCCGCCGCCTTGTCATAGTTGATAAACACGGGGAAGGTATTCGTCCGCTTGTCATATTTGTAGCCGCCCATATTGAGCGGCACGATGTTCTGTTCCCAATTCAGGATGCGGCACACATCCTCGTACTCATATTTTTGATAGAGACTAAAGCCGCTGTCCTCATAGGGATTGCTATAGCAGTCCTGATAACGCTTGAGCCCAAACGCCAGCGTCTCCTGCAGCAGCTGCTGGAATGCATCACTAGCCAACATTCCCTGATATGCGGGGGCGATGTCATAGTCACCATTGGCATTGGCCTGCAAGAATACGCAATGCTTAAAACTCCCCTTACCGGAACCAGTCAGGAAATTACCCGTCATAATGTTGATGACGTTCTGTCGGGCAAAAGTATTGAGCTCCAGCTGATAGTCTACCCGCAAGCGGTTACTGAGTTGTGCCAACACGTTCTGTGGTGACTGTAACAAAATCTGCAGCAAGAGCAATTCATGCGGCCGCTTGCCTTCGCCAAATTTCAGGGAAATAAAATGCAGTACCTCCTCCTGCGCTGACGTCAGCACTGTTTTGTACTCCTTCTCGTATTTTTTCAACAGCATATAATATGAGCCCAGCGATTTATTGCGGAAAATGCAGGTCACATCCATCTCACCATAGCGGTCAAAATCCAAAATGCTCGGGATACGGCCCAGCTTCTGCCGCAGTTGCTGGTAGCTTTCTTTGATACGTTTGACATCGCCTAGCCGCGCATGGTCGATGGAAGCGAAAATACGCTGCTTGGCAATTTTATCAAAATGAATCGTCGAGGCGCCAGGGATAATGCGCGAGCCCTCCATAAGGCAACGGCGAATATTGTCTTTATTGAAACTTCGGTCGCCAGTTAAAGCCATCGGTATCATGAAATTGTTATCGAGATAGTTACCGATAAAATCGAGGATAACCACATACTCCTTGCCTTGTGCCTTGCGCAAACCACGCCCCAGCTGCTGCACAAAAACAATCGGACTCTGCGTCGGGCGCAGCATGATGACCTGATTGATTTCCGGTACATCCACGCCCTCGTTGAAGATATCCACGGAGAAAATATAGTCGAGCTGGTCGTCACACGTATCACTGACCAAGCGCTCAATATAGTTTTCACGCTGCTCCTGCGTCGTCTCGCCACCGATGCTGACCGTATGCCAACCGCGCGCGTTGAATTTACGCGAAAGTTCCGCGGCCTCCCGCCGACTGCTGCAGAAAATCAAGCCCTTGACACGCTCACCGCTAAAGCCATAAAAATCTGCTTTTTGCAAAATAGCCGTCACGCGCTCGTCACTCGTCAAGCGCTTAAATAGTTCGCCGGCTGTATCCTCAGTCTCATCGCCTTCTGCCGTAGCTTGTACAGACTTATCCTTATCATAAACGGCAATATCCGTAATGCCAAAGTAATGGAACGGGCAGAGCAAATCCTCCTCCAGCGCCTGCTGCAACCGAATTTCATAAGCGATATTGTGGTCAAACAGAGCGTATATATCGAAGCCATCCGTACGCTCCGGACTGGCCGTCATGCCAAGGTAAAACTGCGGCCTAAAATAATCCATGATACGCTGGTAACTCGCGGCACCGGCACGGTGTACTTCATCGATGATAATAAAATCGAAGGCCTCGCGGGCAAAACTATATAGCACATGTTCCTGTGCCATCGTCTGCATGGTGGCAAAGACATACTGCGCTCCGCTTTCCTTGCTATTACCTGAGAGCAAGCCCATACTGGCATCTGGCCCACAGACGCGACGGAAACTACGCAGTGCCTGCTTCGCTATTTGCTCACGGTGCACGAGAAACAACATCCGCCGTGGCTTGGCATCCCGCACCGCGAACGCGGCCGCATACGTTTTACCCGTGCCTGTAGCCGAAATGAGCAACGCCCGCGCGGCTTGCTGGGCCCGTAAATCACGCATGCTTTGGATGAATTCCGTTTGCATGGTATTCGGTTTTAAAGCTGGTGCAGTACGCCCGGTATGATAGGCAGCCCCTGCTGCCTCAGCCACATACTCACCATCGACTTCGTCCGGTCCTTCATTTTGCTTAGGCAATAACGTAGGCCGAGGCGCCTCTCGTGCCGCCCGCCTGGCCTTTTCCTGCCTATAAAGCGCTTGATAATCCGTGAAAAAGGCCGCAAATTCCTGCGTATGTTCATCCTGCCAGAGTTGCTGGAAGCGCTTGATGACATCATAGGTATACTCCCCCTGCGTCAAGGAGACAACCTTGATATTCCATTCCTCATTTTTCGTCAAGGCATTGGCCGTCAAGTTAGCACTGCCGATGAGCATACGGTAGACATCGCCCCGCCGGAAAATATAGCCCTTGGTATGAAAGCCGACTTCACTTTGCGTCCAATACATGCGTACGTCAATATTTTCAAATGCCTGCAAGCGTTGCAACGCCTCTGGGTCACTAAACCACAAATAGTTGGTGGTCAAGACTTTTCCAGGTACACCCTTGGCCGCTAATTCCTCCAAGATAGGCAACAAAGCAATCAGGCCGCTCATAGTCACGAAAGCAACGCTGAACACAAACTCTTCGCAATGCGCCAGCTCACGCTCTAGCGCATCCAGCACCTTCATGCCCTTACGGTAGTCGTTATAGACAAACTGCTGGCGAAACTCCTCGTCCGAACGATAATTACGGTCCACCAAAGCCGTCCGCCCGCCCTTTAACAACGCCCGCAAGACATCCTGCTGCATATCCAGTCAACTCCTTATATGTTAACAGCGGTTAGCAAAACTATAGAGCCACTAACTCTCACGCTCTCCCAGCGCCACCCGCTCAAATTCATCCTTGCCCAAGGCCAAGCCACTCTGCGCGAAACGCTCGCGCCGCGTCTCGTAGATATGGTCTACGATATCCCGTCGTTCAGCCATGAGCCCATGATGTAGCTGGCGATGGCAAACGGGGCACAGGCAGATGACATTGGCATAGACGTCGAGACTGTGCCCGAACTCTGCCTGCTGTCCCAAAGGGATAATATGGTGCGCCTCCATGTATGGCTCATGCGTGGCCTCTGCGATAAAGGTCCGGTGCTCCGGATGAAGTTCACATTGGTAGCCCGCCGCCGCGATAGTCTGTGCGCGCAAAATACCCGAACGCCGCCACACCTGATACTCGATGTGTGCAGGCTCTGCCACGGCCATCGGCGCGTCCAGCGCCATGAGGCTCTCCGGCTGCCCGAGCATCCCTTCACCCTGCACGAACTCGTTGTAGCGCCGATAACCTGCACTGTACATCTGGTGCCCACGCCGGTTCAGTTGCATAAAATCCTCATCCTGAGACAGTATTCCCCATCGCGCATGCAGTTGCTCAATGCTCCCTACCTCGTAAATATCACGCTGAACGAGATGGCGCTCACGCATGTAGCGTGAAATCGTGTTGAGCGCGTCCTGATAATGCCGTACCGACGACGCTGACAGCCCACGCACTTTTGTCAAATACTGTGCAAAATAGGCCTGTAGCTCCGCGCCGTAGGCAAAAGGCACCTTCCGCTCTTCCATGGCTCCACCTCCCTTACAGACAGACAAAAATGTTAGCAACTAGAATTTATCTTCGACATGCGTCCCGGAAAATCCTCCTATTTGCACATACGAGCCGCCATTATTTGTAATGTGCTTCTGATGGTCAATGTGCTACTTACAGACTATAATGAGTTAGCAAGTAAATTAATTAGAACACATTGTAGTACAGGAGGATGATTGTATGCACAGTGCAATTTTTACAGTAATATCCTTGCTTGACGAAGCCCCCACTACTCCAACTGACCTTAAGCGCCTACACAGAGAATTTACCTCCCCCGATGTAGACGAGCTACTTGAAAGCATGGGCGATAGGGCTGACTACGTGCAGTGTTCTGAAGACAGCGGGAATTGGCATTTGACTGACCTGGAACATTGTTTAGAGCACCATCCATTCATCGACGTGCAACCGGGCCATGTCTTCCACTTTTCTAAGGATAGGAGCTACATCCGTACCGATCTACTCAAACGTTTAGCCAAAGCTGAACAATTCTTGGCCGCGCCCCCTCACGATTATGGGCTGTTATTCGATATTAACAGAATTATTAATGAAGATGACTCTTTCTATATCAATGTTGTCGATACGATGAATAATCCGATGCACTTTATGGCTCTCGGAGAATTCCTGCTGGCAGATATGAATGTTGACATGACTTATATGATTGCAGCTGTCAATGATTATCATTGCTGAGCCAACATAATGCACAGTGTCTATTGCGTAGTATTTTATTTATCCACCAGCCACCGCAGCACGTTCCGTTTCTGGATGCCGTTGTAGTTGGCCTCGGGCTCGATTTCGTCCAGCGTCAGCAGGTATTTCGGGTACTGGTCACCGGTCTGCTGCAGGGGGCACAGTTCGCGGGCCAGTACGTCGGGGTCGAGGGTACTCAGTGCCACCTGATAGTAGGCCAGCCCCTGGGGCGTTTCAGCGACGAAGTCAATTTCGCCCTTAGGCAGCTGGCCTACGTAGACGCGGTAGCCACGCTGCAGCAGTTCCAGATACACAACGTTTTCCAGTATATGCCCCGTGTCCCGCCCGGTCGCATTGACGAGCAGCTGGCGCAGGGCCGTGTCGACGAGGTAATATTTCGCGTTGATTTTGAGCAGGCTCTTGCCCCGCACGTCGTAGCGGTCGCACTGATAAATCAGCAGACTGTCCCGCAGCCCCTGCAGGTAGCGCTCGACCGTCTTGTTATCCATTTTTCGCCCGATGCTCGTCAGGGTGTTGGCAATCTTGCTGGGGGAAATCAGACTGCCGATGTTAGCGGCCAGATATTTCATAATATTGTCGATGACCGTGGGCGCCCCACTCCCCAGCCGCGTCAGCGTATCCTTGACGAGTATCGTGTTGTAGATGCCCTGCAGGTATTCGCGTACGCCCGCCTCGTCGGCCTCCACCTGCGTGAGATAAGGGAACGAGCTCTGCTGCAGATAACGCTGATAGAGCACCGCAGGCATTGTCTGCGCTGGCATTGACAAGCCACTGCAAAACTCCTTGAACGACAAGGGCAGCATACGCAGCTCCACATAGCGTCCGGAGAGCAGCGTTGCCAGTTCGCCCGACATAAAGAAGCCGTTGGACCCGGTGATATAGAGGTCAACATTCCCCTTGATAAAGAGGCTGTCTACAGCCTTTTCAAACTGCGGCACGTGCTGTATTTCATCGAGAAAAACGTACGTGCGTTCACCCTCGGTCAGATGCTTGCAGACGTAGTCATACAGGGCATGATACTCCTGCAGAGTCTCAAAGGCCAAATCTTCAAAATTGATGGTCAGCATGCGCTCCGCGGGCACGCCCTCGGCTGCCAGTTGCTCACGGAACAGCTGAAACAGGGTAGACTTGCCGCAGCGCCGCACCCCGGAGACGACCTTGATAATCTGGTGATCACGGTGACGGTTGAGAAAAGCCATATAATGTGGTCTATTAATCATAGCACGCCTCGTTTCCCAGGATATAAATCCATATCTGCTGTCAATTCACTGTATTTTAGGAATTAAATCCCAAAGTACAGTTATTATAACATATAACAGGATTTAATTCCATACTCTCGTAAAGCAAAACCCGCCCCAGCGCGATGCCGGAGCGGGTTTTGTGGCGCCTAGGGGAGCGCCTGTAGGGGAATGTTAGGGGAATAAAATCAGGGAATATATGGGAAATTAGGGGAATAACGGGTTATAGGGGGATAGGGATAATGAGAGAAAAGGAATCGGGATTTTGCCACCGTTATGCTGTTACAGTTGCGTAACGGTGATTTGTGGCAGGAGGGACTCGACTGTCTCCTTACGGACGAAGCCGCTCTCAGCCTCCATGGCGTTCGCCGTGCCGCAGGCAGCGGCGAGGCGCAGGAGCTCCGGCACGGGCAGGTGCCGGGCAAAGCCGGCCGCCGCGCCGGCGACGAAGGAGTCACCCGAGCCCACGGGGTTCACACAGTCGATGTGCGGCACCGTGATGCGGAACAGGCCCTCTTTGCAACCGGCGATAGAGCCAGCCGCGCCGAGCGAGACGACGGCGAGGGGAATGCCATCGTCCAGGAAGGCCTGTACCTCGCGCACGACCGCGGCCTCATCTTCGACGGGGCGGCCGCGCAGGGCCTCGATCTCATCTTTATTGGGTTTGATGAAATCGGGCTTTGCTTTTATACCCTCCTCGAGACGCTTGCCGCTCGTATCGAGCAGGAACGGCTTTGCTGCCGCATGCGTCTCGCGGATGAGTTCTGCATAAAAGGTATCGGGGACGCCGCGTGGCATGCTGCCGGACGCCACGACGACGTCGGCTTTTGCCAGCAGGGCACGGAACTTCCCGCGGAAGGCCGCCAGCTCGTCGGGAGAGATGGTGGGGCCAGGCTCGAGAATCTCCGTCTGGGCGCCATCCTCCGTGATGATGGCGAGGCACGAGCGCGTCTCACCCGCCACGGGGACGAAATCGCCCCGGATACCGTAGTCACGGACACGTTCTGCGATAAACTCGCCCGGCTTGCCGCCGAGCCAGCCCGTCACGAGCGTGTCTTCGCCGAGAATCGTATCGACATTGGCCACATGCAGGCCTTTGCCGCCCGGCGTGTTATCGACCGCGTCCGCGCGCTGGACTTCACCTTTGACGAGGTCTTTGAGCGTGTAGCGCTTGTCGATGGAGGCGTTCAGGTTCAGTACGAGAATCATGGGGATGCCTCTTTTCTATGAAAACTCAGGAACCGGCATCAATAGCGGTTCTTGCTGAGGCAGACCTCAATCTTATGCTGCACGACCTTCTTCATGGCCTCTTTGCCCGGCGTCATGTACTTGCGCGGGTCGTTGGCCTCCGGATGCTCCTTGAAGAAAGCCTTGACGGCATTCGCGAACGGGATCTTCAGATCCGTTGCGATGTTGACCTTGCAGATGCCGAGCGTGATGGCCTTCGAGACGAGCTCGTCCGGGACATCGGAGGCACCGTGCAGGACCAAGGGGATTTCGACCTTGCTGCGGATCTTCTCGAGGCGGTCGAAATCGAGATGCGGACGGCCTTTGTACAGGCCATGTGCCGTGCCGATGGCGACGGCGAGGCTGTCGATGCCCGTCTCCGCGACGTAGCGGACGGCATCATCCGGATCCGTGTACGCGCTCTCGGCGTCAGAAACCTCGACGTTATCCTCGCGGCCGACGAGCTTGCCGAGCTCAGCCTCGACCGTTGCGCCGCAGGTGTGTGCGAATTCGACAACCTTCTGGACCTTGGCGACGTTCTCCTCGTACGGGAGGCGGGACGCATCGATCATGACGCTGCGGCAGCCGGCGGCAATCGTCTCCTCGATCTGCTGTACATCCTCGTGATGATCGAGATGGAACGACATCGGGATGTCGTATTTCTCCATGGCTGCGCCGACGAGCGCGACGAGGTAGTCCTTGTCTGCGTACTCGACCGTGGACGGCGTTGCGGCGATGATGACCGGGGAACGCATCTCGGCAGCCGTGGAAACGACGACCTGCAGCGTCTCGAGGTTGTGGATGTTGAACGCCGGGACCGCGTAGTGGCCCGCCTGTGCATCGAGCAGCATCTGTTTCGTGTTGTGAAGTTTCATGTTGGTTATCTCCTTTTTATCCCTGAATGCCCTGCTGGGCACCCTCTGAATCCATAGTTGCATCGGCGTCCGGATCCGCATGGAAAGCCGTGCCGAGGCCGCTGAGCGTCAGCATGATGCGGCGTTTCGAGAAATCCCGCAGCCAGTGCGCACTCTTTTTGGCATAGCGCCGCCCGTCCGCCCGGTCGACGTAGAACAGGCCGTAGCGTTTCTCATAGCCGTTCGTCCAGGACATGCAGTCCACGAGCGACCAGATAAAGAACCCGCGCACATCGACGCCGTCCTCGATCGCATCGAGAACCGCCGAGATGTGCTGACGCAGGTAGTCGATGCGGTCATCGTCCTCCACGGTGCCCTTTTCGAGCTCTTCATGCATCCCGAGCCCGTTCTCCGTGATGAGGATGGGCTTTGCGGGGTACTCGCGATGGATGCGCATGAGCATGTCGTAGAGCCCCTGCGGGAAAATCGACCAATCCCAGTCGGTGGTCGGTATCTCCGAGCGGGCAACGCGCCGCCCGATACCGGCGAGTGCATACGTCGTCGTGCCTTTCTCGCCTGCGCCGTTGTGGTGGATGACATTGCCGCCCTGCCATGCCGTCGTGAAATGGCTCGCATAGTAGTTGACGCCGAGGAAATCCAGCGAAGATGCCGCCACCTGGAGGAACGAGGCCTCCTGCGGATCCTGCATGAAATACCCGTTGCGCTGCGGGACCAGCACCGTGTTGATGGCCTGCTGCGTATCCTCGCGCGATCTGCCATCCAGGACGAGGTCGAGCAGGAAGTGGTTCGAGAAAGCATCGTCGAGCCAGGCTGCGCGCCGGTCCGCCTCCGTATCCTGCAGTGGATAGACGGGCTCCGCACGGTGCGCGATGCCGATCTTTCCGCCCGGGTACATGCCCTTGTAGAGCATCACGGCCCGGCTGTGCGCGACGGTCATGCGGTAAAGCTGATGCAGCGCATCCTCGGGAGCAAAATAATTGCCCGGCGGGAACAGGCCCGTGATGTGCGTGTGGAACGACTCCGTGACGGGATCTTTGAATGTCAGCCAATGATGGACGCGGTCGCCGAAATGCGTAAAGCAGAGCTTGGCATAGGCGAGGTAGCGTTCCGTCGTCAGCGGGTCGAGCCAGCCGCCGCGGTCCGCGAGATCGGCGGGCAGGTCAAACTGGTAGAGCGCGACGTAGGGCTCGATGTCCGCCTCGAGGCACGCATCGATGACCGCATCGTAGAACTTCAGCCCTTCCGGGTTCGCCTGCCCTTCCTCGTCCTGCAGGCGCGTCCAGGCAAAGGAGATCTGCAGGCTTTTGATGCCGTACTGGCGGCAGTTTTCGATATCCTCGCGCCACCGGTGGTAGCTGTCGCTCGCGATCTCCGCATCGAACAGGTTCGACGGGCGCTGCAGCCAGCTGTCCCATGCTGCGGGGATGCGTCCGCCCTCATGGAGCCCTCCTTCGACCTGATAGGCCGCTGACGTGGCACCGAGCACGAAATCCCGTGGTAATGTACGGATCATAGGCCTCTCTCCTTTCTACAGTGAATATTATAGGGTTTCCCGCGTTCCGCTTGTTTTCACCTTTTGGAAATGTTTTCAACGGAGGCACAAAAAAAGCTGGCACGCCGTTTGGATTCTGCGTACCAGCCTGAAAAAGCTGTGATATTAGATTTTTGCGTATTCGAGCACTTCGCGTTTGCCGTACATGCGGTCATAGTAGCTCTGGTATTCACCGGAAATGATGCCCATCCACCAGTCGCGGTTGTCGAGGTACCACTGCACCGTCTTTTTGATACCGTCCTCGAACTTCGTCGTCGGCTCCCAGCCGAGCTCGTCGTGGATCTTCGTTGGGTCGATCGCGTAGCGGCGGTCGTGGCCCTTGCGGTCCGTGACGTGCTCGATGAGGCTCTCGGGCTTGCCGAGCTGCTTGAGGATCGTCTTGACGACGTCAATGTTCGCGCGCTCGTTATGGCCGCCCACGTTATAGACCTCGCCGACCCTGCCCTTGCGGATGATGAGATCGATGGCCGAGCAATGATCCCCGACGTAGAGCCAGTCGCGCACGTTGAGGCCATCGCCGTAGACCGGCAGCGGCTTGTCGTCCAGCGCATGGATGATCATGAGCGGGATGAGTTTCTCAGGGAAATGATACGGCCCGTAGTTGTTCGAGCAGCGCGAGATCGTCGTCGGCACTTTGTACGTGCGGTGATAGGCCATGACGAGCAGGTCGGCACTGGCCTTCGAGGCCGAGTACGGGCTCGAGGTGTGCAGGTTCGTCTGCTCCGTGAAGAACAGGTCGGGGCGGTCGAGCGGCAGGTCGCCGTAGACCTCATCCGTCGAGACCTGATGATAGCGGTCGATGCCATATTTGCGGCAGGCATCGAGCAGCACGCTCGTGCCGATGATGTTCGTCTGCAGGAAGATTTCCGGATTCTCGATGGAGCGGTCCACATGCGACTCCGCCGCAAAATTCACGACGATGTCCGGCTTCTCCTCTTCGAAAATCTTGTAGACGGCCTTGCGATCCGCGATATCCGCCTTGATGAACTGGAAATTATCCTTTTCCATGAGCGGCTCGAGCGTCTCGAGGTTGCCCGCATACGTGAGCTTATCCACGCAGATGATCTTGTCCTGCGGATGATGTTTGTGCTGATAATAGACGAAGTTCGAGCCGATAAAGCCCGCTCCGCCCGTGACGATGATATTCATGAATTTATACCTCCTAAATCAATCCGGCTTGAAATAAACCGTGACCGTCGTTCCCTGGTCCACGAGTGTGTTCATGGGGATGCTCTGCCCCGATCCGTAGCCCGAGCCCTCGCTTTCGAACGTCACGCCCACCTCCGAGGCCTTTTTCGCAGCCTCGCGGATGCTCATGCCGCTGAAGTCCGGCACGATGACCTTGCCCTGCGGCACGACGCCTTCATACGTTTTCTTCGGTTTCGGCGTTTCCTTCTTCTGCTCCATATCCGCGAACGGATCGCTCGACGGCTCGATATGGAAATAGCGGAACAGCTGCGAGAAGATGCTGCCCGCGACCGGCGCGGCGATCTGTCCGCCGTAGAACCGCCCGGTGCCCGGGTCGTCGATGATGACGAGCACGACGAGCTGCGGATCCTCGACGGGAGCAAAGCCGCAGAACGAGGCGATGTAGTGGCCGTCGAGATAGCCCGCGCCGTCGTTGCGGATTTTCTGCGCCGTACCTGTCTTGCCTGCGATGCGGTAGCCCTTGACGGCGGCCTTCTTGCCGCTGCCTGAGGAAACGACCTGCTCGAGCAGGCCCTCGAGCGTCTTGTCCGTGGCCGAGTCGATCGTGCGGCGGACCTCCGTGCGCTCGTTGACGAGGTAGTCCGAGCCGTCCGGGTTCTGGACGGACTTCACGATGTGCGGCTTCAGCAGGACGCCGTCATTCGCGATTGCCGAGATCGCCGTCACGAGCTGCAGCGGCGTCACCGCGATACTCTGCCCGATGGCCATCGTCGCGATATCGGATTCGCGCATGTTCTTTGCTTCGAACAGGATGCCCTGCTCCTCGCCGGGCAGGTCGATGCCCGTATACTCGCCGAAGCCGAACAGCTTCGCATATTTCGTGAGGTTCTCCGCGCCGAGGCGCAGGCCGACCTGGGCAAAGCCCGTGTTCAGCGAATGCTTGACGACATCGGCAAAGGAAACCGGACCGAGTGCCTCGTTATCCGCGTTCTGGATGCGGTGCCCCGAGACCATGATGAATCCCGGATCGAAAATCGTCATGTTCGGCGTGACGACCTTTTCCTGCAGGGCGGCCCCGGCCACGACCGACTTGAACGTAGAGCCCGGCTCGTAGATGTTCGAAACAGCACGGTTGCGCCAGACATTGGCATTGTACTCCCAGAAACGACTCGGGTTGTAGGTCGGGCGCGAGGCCATCGCCAGGATATCGCCCGTCTTCGGGTCCATGACGATGCAGGTCACGGCCTGCGGATTGTTCGCAGCCATCGCCTTGTCGAGCTCCTGCTCCACGATGAACTGCACGCCCGCATCGATCGTGAGCTGCACGGTCTTGCAGGCATCGCCCTTGTAGGTGCGCTTGCTCGAGAAAATCGAGTCGAGGATCGGCGTGTTCTGCACGTCGGTCTGCAGCATCGCATCCTGGATTTCCCCCTTCAGGAGCTTATCCATGGACTGCTCGATGCCATCGAGGCCCTTGTCATCCGTACCGACAAAACCGAGGATGTTCGCCGCGAGCTCGTCGTTCGGATAGAACCGCTTTGCCTCGCTCTTGAAGCCAAGGCATTCGGAATAGGACTTCGCGCGGATGAGGTCGCGCACGGCTTCGTACTCCTCCTGCGGCATCCGGCGTTTGAGCCAGACAAAACCGCCGCCGATGGCGATTTTCTGCTGAATATCCTCCTCGCTGAGACCGATGAGCGGTGCGAGGTCCGCTGCGAGCGTATCCGCGTCCTTGACGTGGTTCGGATCCACGTAGAGCGATTTCGTCATCGTGCTCACGGCGAGCTCGCGGCCCGTGCGGTCGAGGATCCGCCCGCGCGGCGACTCGATCTTGACATCCTGGTTCACGAGGCTGTCCATACGCCTGGCCATGGCATCCCCATCGACGATCTGAATCCAGGCATACCGCAGGATAACGATGCCGAACAGGCCCAGGAATATCAGCGTAGAACGCAAAATACGATTCTGGACTTTCTGCCGGTTATACTTCATGGCGCTCCTTCTTCCCTTCTGTCCGCCCGTCTGTGGACAGGATACGACATACTGATACATTCTCCATTATACACAAAAAACCCTTCCCCGTGAATGGGAAAGGGTTGATTCCTGCTGGATTACCAGTGATATTTCTCGCCGTGATTGATTTTGAAGCAGCGGTAAATCTGCTCGATGAGCAGCAGCCGCACCATCTGGTGTGTAAACGTCAGCTGCGAGAAGCTCAGGCGCTGGTCCGCTGCCTGCCGTACCTCCTTCGAGAGGCCGAAAGCGCCGCCGATGAGGAACGTGATGCTGCTGCGCCCGTGCAGGCCGAGGTCCGCCATCTTCGCCGCGAGGTCCTCCGAGGACAGTTCCTGTCCGTAGACATCGAGCACGAAAAGGTAGCTGCCCGGCGGAACGAGCTTCAGCAGGCGTTCGCCCTCCTTGTGGAGGACCTGCTCCTTTTCTGCCGGCGACGGGTCCTCGGGCATCTTCTCCTCATGGATTTCCCGGATGTCCACCTGCGCGAAAGGCTGCAGGCGCTTGAGGTACTCCTGGATGCCCGTCGTGAGGTACTTCTCTTTCAGTTTCCCGGCGCAGACGATCGTGACTTTCATCAGCGGTTCTGCTGCGGCATCTCATCGAGCGAGACATCGATGGTCTGCTCCTTGCCGTTGCGGTCGAACGTGACCTGGACCGTATCGCCGACCTTATGCTGGGCGATCTCGGCGCGCAGGTCTGCGACGCTGTTCGTCTCATGGTCGCCGATCTTCAGGATGATATCGCCGCGCTGCATGCCGGCACGGCCTGCAGGACCGTTGAGCATGAGCTGGAAGACATAGACGCCCTTGTCGATGTTGAGCATGTAGCCATAGCGCGCCGCCGACTCCGGATCGAATACCGTCACGCCGAGGTACGGACGGGAGACATAGCCCTTATCCATGAGCTGGTCAATGACATCTTTGACCGTGTTGATGGGGATGGAGAAGCCCATGCCCTCGACGCCCTCCGTGGCAATCTTCGCGCTGTTGATGCCGATGACCTCGCCGTCAGCATTCACGAGCGCGCCGCCGGAGTTGCCCGGGTTGATGGCGGCATCCGTCTGGATGAGCTTAAAGCTGCGGTCCTGGACGGAGAGCGTGCGGTTCAGCGCACTGATGACGCCGGCCGTCACGCTGCCCTTGAACTCCAGGCCCATCGGGTTGCCGATGGCGATGGCTGGCTCGCCGACGACGATGTTATCCGAGTTGCCGAACGTAGCCGTCGGCAGGTCTTTCGCGTTGACCTTGACGACCGCGAGGTCCGTGGCCTCATCCGTGCCGATGAGCTTGCCTTTCAGCGTGCGCCCGTCGGCCAGCGAGACGTTGAGTTCCTTCGCATTCGCCACGACGTGGTTGTTCGTGACGATGTAGCCATCGCTGCGGAAGATGACGCCCGAACCGACGCCCTCGGTCTCGACCGGGTTGTTGAACCAGTCGCGCGCGACAGCCTTGTTCGTGATGCCGACGACCGTCGGGCCAACCGTCTTGGCGGCGCGGACGACCGGCGTATTGCGGGCATCAGACAGGCTGGCCTCCGCTGCGGCCTGCTGGGCAGCCGCGCCAGAGGATTCCGTCGTGTCGGCAGCCGTGCCGGCCGAGCATCCCGTAAAGGTAACGGCCGAGGCAGCGAATACCGCCGCGAGAATCAGGCCGGTTTTCTTTTTCGTCAGTTTCGTAAAGAATGATTGCATCAAAGATCCCTCCGAATGATAAAACTAGCGGATGAAACGGATTCAGGACCGGAACCCGACCGCCTCGTTCTGCGAGGCCAGCGTGATGGGAATGCCGAGTCCCTGTTGCTGCAGGATACCTTCCACGGTCTCCTGCGCGAGAGCAGGCCGGTTGTTTTCCTCCGACAGATGCGCGAGGATGACCTGCTTCGGTTTTTTCTGCATGCGCACGAGCGCCCAGGCGGCATCCGCATTCGTCAGATGCCCCCGGTTCGACAGGATGCGCCGCTTCAACGTCCAGGGATAGCCGCCCTGGCGCAGCATGTCGGGGTCATGGTTCGCCTCGAGGATGAGCGCATCCGCTCCCTCAATGCCACGCTGCACGTCCTGCGTCACAAAGCCCAGATCCGTCGCCAGCGCACAGCAGGAAGACCCGCAGATACGATAGCCGGCCGGATCCGCCGCATCGTGCGACGTGGGAAAAGCATGCACATGCACATCCCCGAAGGTGATTTCGCCTTCGATCGCATGCAGGCAGTCCTCCGGCAGGTGCTTCGCGCTCAAAAGGCTCGCGAGCGTCGCCTGCCGCGAGAAAACCGGCAGATGATACCATTTGAGCATCATCGCCAGCCCGGCGATATGGTCTTGGTGCTCATGGGTGATCAGGATGCCATCGAGATCCGCCGCATTGGCCCCGGCCGCCGCCAGCCCTTTGCGGATGCGCGTCGCGCTGATGCCCGCGTCGATGAGCAGACGCACACCGTCCATCTCGATGTAAGTGGCATTGCCCCTGCTGCCGCTGGCCAGAACCGTTACCTGCATGTTCTCTATCTCCTATCCTAAAGCCGAAACCTGTAAAAAGCCTGCATGCGCGATAAAATCACGGTGCATGCAGGCACATTTCCTTTTCTAGTATAGCACAGTGGCGGGCTCAATGCACCCCGCCGGACGCTTTTCGGCACGCAGGGCAGACGCCGTAGAAATAGACCTGCTGCCCCGTAACCGCATAGCCGGTCGCCGCCTCAGCCTGTGCGCCCACCGCTGAAAGGTCAAGCTGCGGTACATCGTCGACGCGGCCACATGCCACGCAGCACACATGCGGGTGCATCGCGGTATTCGCATCGTAGCGGCAGGCATCTTCCCCGGTATTCAGTTCCTGGGCGAGACCGACCTCGCAGAGGATGCCGAGTGCCTTGTAGACGGTCGCGAGACTCATCGTCGGATAGTACGGCAGAAGCTGTGCATAGAGCGTTTCTGCCTTCGGGTGTTCCTTCGTATGGGCGAGTGCCCCATAGACCGCCAGTCGCTGCGGCGTGACCTTGAATCCGTGTTCCCGCAGCACCTGCGTGACTTCCCTTGCCTTCAGCATAGCCGTCCCTCCGCCCGCAGAATTTCCATGATTCTCGTTAAAGGAGATTTATTCTCCATTTATAATCATTCTACATAAGGACAGAAGGCCTGTCAAGCGGTTTTGCGACCTTGACCTCATCAAAGGATTTCATGTCATTCAGGATATGCAGCGAGGCGCTGACAAGCCTCATACCGAGCATCGCCACGAGACCGCCCGGCACGTGGATCCCGAGCTGCAGCATGGCGGGCTGGACATGGAGGAAAAACGGCCGGACAGCGGGGATGAGTTTTTCCGTGTAGCGCGCGAGGATCTCTACCGCCTCATCATCCAGCACGACGAGCGTGTCGCTATACGCCGCCATCGCGAGCACCCCGATCACGACGCTGACCTCCGGCTGCAGGGATTCCGGCAGGACGCGCAGGAACTCGTCCGCCTCGTAGCGCAGGCTGCCGTCCTCATGGAGCAGCAGCTCGCGCAGTTCCTGACTGATATCCCGCGCGAGGGCGACGCTGCACACAGGCGCGTCAAAGCAGCAGTCATCCGCGAGATCAAGCCCGTAGGCAAACGCCGCGAGCGCCGCGGCGTGTGGCCGCAGGTTCGCGAGGGTAATGGATACACCGCGATGCATCCCATACGCTCTGAGGAACCGCTTCTGTGCATCGCTGACCGGATCGCGCGCGATAACGATGAGGTAGGGTCTCATATTGGTTTCTGGACGCTCTTCGCCGAGAATCCCGGCGAGCTCCACGGCGATCTGCTCGAGACACCCCATGCTGCCGACCGGTTTCGAGAGTTCGTCCAAATGCGCCTTGCAGGCGGCCATGCTCTTCTCGTCCAGATCCTGGATGAACGTAAGGATGCGGTTGAATTTCCGATCCATATTCTTGGGTTCCTTGGCTGGCATGTGCTCGATGGTAAAGGTGGCATCCAGATCCTCATCGTCCCTCTGCGACGTCGTGATCACAGCATAGCAAGTCACGCCCAGCACGAGCATATCGAACACCAGCGAAGAGCCGCAGGCCTCCCCGAGGCGGAAATCCATCTGCATAAGCGGCTGCAGGCCGAGTTTTTCGAGCACAGCGCCATGCGCCTGTTCCCCGCTGAGCTGCGAGGGAACGAGATAGGGTTTCACCGCCGGGCAGAGCATGACGGCCAGCAGCGCGGCGACAGAGCTGTTAAAGCCGTCGAGCAGGATCAGCATGTTACTCGCCGCGCCACCGAGTATCAGGCCGACCATGCAGGCGAACTCAAAGCCGCCGAGTTTCGCCAGCACATCAATCGGGTCTTCCGGATCCACGGGGTTGACCGCCAGCGCCCTGGCGAGGATATCGATCTTGTGCGCCAGCCGCTCGTCCGAGATGTTCGAGCCGCGCCCCGCGGCCTGTTCCGGTGTCAAGCCGCAGAGCACCGCCGCCATGGCCGCACTCGACGTCGTGTTGCCGATGCCCATCTCCCCGGGCAGCAGGCAACGGGCTGCCGTACGCTCGTTGCAGCGCTCCGCCAGGCAGATGCCCGTCTCGATCGCGCGCAGTGCCTGCTCCCGCGTCATGGCTGGTCCCTCGGAGATATCGCCCGTCCCGCGCGCGATTTTGGCATCGATGAGCCCCGGCAGATCCTGCAGATCCGCATCGACGCCCATGTCCACCACATAGAGATGCGTTCCGGCAAAATTCGACATGGCATTGGCCACGGCCCCACGGTGGATGAGATAGTTCTGGATCATCTGCCGCGTCGTCTCCGGCGGATAAGCGCTGACTCCCTGACGGGCGACGCCGTGATCCGCACAGGCGATCACCGTACAGCCGGTCGGCGGCAGCAGATGCTTGCTCCCCTTAACGCCCGCATATTTTACGATCAGGTTGCGCAGTACGCCCCACTTTTCCGCCTGGGGCCACGCCTCAGACAGACGCGCGCTCGCAGCCCGCATCGCCGCCTGATCCAAAGGCCGGATCCTACCCACCGTTTCTGCCAATAAATCCATGATGAAACTCCCTTAACATATTCAAACGCATATTTTATGGCAAAAGAAAAGCCATTGCCGCGTGTTTTCCTAGCGGCAACAGCTCTAGTATACCATAAAATCAGTCGGTTTGTCCGTGATACTCCAAAGAACGGACCTCGCGGACATGATTTTTCTCATCCACCATGACGACCGTCGGCCGATAGCCTCGCGCCTCGTCCTCGGTGAAGAACGCATACGCCATGATGATGACGATATCGCCCACCTGCGCGCAGCGCGCCGCCGCGCCATTCAGGCAGATGACGCCCGAGCCGCGCGGTCCCGGGATCACGTACGTCTCCAGACGCGCGCCGTTGTTGTTATCCACGACCTGCACGCGCTCGTTCGGCAGGATGTGTGCCTCCTCCATGAGCGCCTCATCGATCGTGATGCTGCCCATGTACTGGAGGTTCGCCTCCGTCACCGTCGCACAGTGGATTTTCGATTTCAACAGATTCAAAATCATGGTTATGCCTTTCTCCTTAACCGATGTTTTTTATTTCAGGATGATATTGTCGATGAGACGCGTCTTGCCGATGTACACGGCGATGGCGAGCAGGCTCTCCTCCGAAACCGTCTCGACGGGCTGCAGGGCCGGGAACGTATAGACGTCGACGTAGTCCACTTTTGCCAGTTTTTCCGTCGCCAGTTCCTTCGAAACGATATCCTTCAGAGCCGCAGCGCTGCGCTCGCCCGCATCATAGGCTTCCCGCGCCTTTTTCAGGCTGCGGGAAAGCACGAGGGCTGCCTGCTTCTCCTCCGCGCTCATGTAGGCGTTGCGCGAGCTGCGCGCCAGGCCGCTCTCCTCGCGGCAGATCGGCACCATGTTCACATGCACGTTGAGGTTCAGGTCCGCGACAAAACGGCGCACGACCGCGACCTGCTGGGCATCCTTCTGGCCGAAAAATGCCTCATCCGCGCGCGCGAGATTCATGAGCTTCGTCACGACCGTCGCGACGCCGCGGAAATGGCCCGGACGGCGGGCACCGCAAAGCACGTTCGTGATGCCGCTCTCGACCGTCACATACGTGCCATAGCCCTCCGGATACATCTCCAACGGCTCCGGATGGAACACGGCATCGACGCCCTCTTTCTCGAGCTTCTCGCAGTCCGCATCGAACTGGCGCGGATACTTATCGTAGTCCTCATTCGGGCCGAACTGGACCGGATTGACGAAGACCGAGGCGATGACGATATCGCATTTCTTGCGTGCAGCGCGCATGAGCGTCATATGCCCCTCGTGCAGCGCGCCCATCGTCGGGCAGAGTCCGATCGTCTTGCCGGCCGCCTTCTGCTCTTTCGCATAAGCCTGGATTTCTTTGACCGTCGTGAAAATCTTCATTCAAGAACAACCTCTTTCTTTTCTTCTTTGCGTGCAAAATAGTTGGCAACGAGCGAACCGGAAATGTTATGCCATACCGAGAAGATGGCGCCCGGAATCGCTGCGGCCGGGTTGAAATACAGGATCGCGAGGCTCGCCGCCATGCCCGAGTTCTGCATGCCCACCTCGATGGACACCGTACGCGACTTCTTCGAGTCCAGATGGAACAGCTTCGCAAACGCATAGCCCAGCGACAGGCCAAACGCATTATGCAGGACGACGATCGCGAACATGATGGGACCGACCTCCAGGAGCTTGCCCGCAGAGAGCGCGACGACGCCGCCGACGAGCAGCACGATGCAGACGACCGAGACGAGCGGCATGACCGGCATCACACGGGTCACCTGGCGCTCAAAGAAGTGATGCGCCGCGAGGCCGAGGATAACCGGCGCCAGGACCATCTCCGCGATGGAAATCATCATGGACGTGAACGACACCTGAATCCAAGCACCGGCGAGCAGATACGTCAGCGCCGGCGTCACGATCGGTGCGAGCAGCGTCGTCGTCATCGTCATGGAGACAGACAGAGCAACATCGCCCTTTGCGAGATAAGAGATGACATTCGATGCCGTACCGCCCGGGCACGTGCCGACGAGGATCACGCCGATGGCGAGCTCCGGCGGCAGGCCGAACGCCTTCACGAGCAGCAGCGCCACGAGCGGCATGACGAGGAACTGCGCCACGACACCGATCGCCACCTCATGCGGGTGGCGCAACACCGTGCGGAAATCCTCCACGCGGAGCGTCATGCCCATGCCGAACATCACGATGCCCAGCATCCATGACACATACGGTCCGACCCAGGTCAGGGTCTGCGGCCGCACGGCGCCCAGGACCGCGATAGCGATGACGAGCAACGCCATGTTATCCACGAGCAGTTTGCAGATTTTCTTCAAAAGAAAAGCCCCCTTTTAACATATAGAATTTTCCTGAGGCAAAAGAAGCAACAAAAAAGGTCTCGTCAAAAGATGAGACCCGCATGATTCCATTCGAAAAGCATGAGCCTAAAAACCGTCTCCGTCCAGCACCTGGATCAAAGCAGCCTATCTCTCATGATTGCGTTTGAAATGGACATGAAGTATAACTCGCATCCGCGATGTCATCTTTTGCCACAAACCAAACTTTACCACATCAGACTGCAGAAAACAAGCCCACGTTATCCACAGATATCCACACAATCCACAACACCTCCTGTGGAAAATGTGGATAACAGGGGATAAAAGAAAGGAAACACAAAAAAGCACCCGCCATGCAGCGAGTGCCTTTGCTTAACCGGCAACGTCCTATCCTCCCAGCCCGTCTCCAGACAAGTACTTTCGGCGTGCGTG
>OMYB01000018.1 GCA_900315155.1 uncultured Selenomonadales bacterium
GATGTTCTTGTCGCCCTGGAACGTCGTGTCGCCATAGCCTTCGATGACGCCATCCGCAGCGAGCTGGGATACAGCATCATAAGCCCAATGGTCAGCCGGGACATCGGAGAACGGGTTTGCAGCAGCAAACGTCGTGCTGGCAGCACCAACAACGAGTGCAGCCGTCAGAGCGGATACGAGAGTCTTTTTCATAAGAAAACTCCTCCTTAAATAAAAACACAAAACATTGTATTCTCAAGGCGCGGAGCAATTCCTCATGAGTGTCCATGTTTCCTCAGTCTCCTTGCCGAGCTCCTTGATTAAGTCAATAGTAACATTTTATTGACGAATTTGCAACCTTCGTACAGGTAAATTTCAGATGAAGAAAACATGAAAACAACAAAAAGAGCCCCGCATTTCTGCGGGACCCTGTGTTTTTTTACCGGGACTTCCTATCCGAAACGGGATTAGAAGTAGAGGCTGACCTGGCCGAACAGCTTGTTGTGATCCTTTGCCGTGGCGAGATCCTCACCGAAGAAGTAGGATGCCTTAGCAATCACGTTCTTGAACGGAACATAAGCTGCGCCGAACTGTACGCCCTTCGTGTTGTTGTCAACGCCATCGTACGTCGGAGCCAGGGAAACATTCGCACCTACATAACGGTAGCCAACGAATGCGCCCCAAGTGCCAGCGTTGGCACGGTCAGCGTTCTTGTAATCATACTCATAAGCGAAGGAATTGTCGTACTTGTCAGCCTTCTCATTCTGAGCATAAGCGCCCTCGAGAGCGGAGTTGTGGTCGAACGTATAACGGAGGGAGCCGGAATAGATATCCGCTTTATCCTCTTTGCCGCTCTTGCTGTATTCAGCGAATTTACCTGCATTCTTGAAGTTATCGGACTGTACATGCTTGTAGCCGAGGCCCGCACCGAGTTTACCCGTCTTGTAGAGGAGCTCGAGGCCAGCGAAATCAGCCGTATCGAGAGCATTCTTCTTTGCGTCGTTAACGCCAGCATAACGGCCGCCGAGCAGCGTAGCCTGCAGCTGGTTGCCGAACGTCAGGGCAGCGCCGGAGAAATGATCATCGAACGTCAGGCCCTCATCCACATCGGAGAAGAGCGGCATTCTGCCGAGCTTCAGCGTGTAGCCAGGATAGTTTGCCTGTGCATAGACATCCAGCAGCGTAGCCTCAGCCGTGTTATCCTCATTCGGTTTGATGTTGGCATCAATCTTAGCCTTGACCTGCCAGTTCTTGTTGATCTCAGCGGACGGGCTCAGACGGAACTTCGTCTGATACTCGTTGCTCATGTGCTCGCCCTCTTCACGGGTGCTCCAGACGCGGTTACGCATCTCGCCGTTCCACTTCACCATGTCAGCGTTGCGCTCGAGGTTGGAGACGCGGACGCCGAGGTTGTTCAGCTCATCGGAGAACTCAGCAGCGAGTTTGTCGAGCAGAGCCTTGTCGTTGCCCGTAGCCGTGTTCTTTGCCATAGCCTTGGCAACCATCTGCGCCATCTCATAACGCGTGATGTTCTTGTCGCCCTGGAACGTCGTGTCGCCATAGCCTTCGATGACGCCATCCGCAGCGAGCTGGGATACAGCCGTGCTGGCAGCACCAACAACGAGTGCAGCCGTCAGTGCGGATACGAGAGTCTTTTTCATGGAAACTCCTCCTTATAAAAACAATACATCGGCACGTTCCCTCGGGAGGGGTCTCCATCCGAGTTTCCATGTTTCCTCGCACGAAACTCCCTTCCAAAAGAACTTGACTTATCATATCATACAAAAAAAGTTCTGGCAAGCTTGTTCAGCATAAAATCGTGTCGGTATACAGGATATCTTTTGAACAAAATCGAAATACGAATAAAAAATAACGGACTCGTGACCACAAATAGCCCGAATCCGTTTCCTGTGTTATAATGAACCTGATTCACTTTTCTTCCGCACCCTGTACAATGGCGCGGACCATCTTCTCGAATTTTGCGCGCGGAATCAGGATCATATGCCCGCATCCCGTGCATTTCAACCGAAAATCCATGCCCGTGCGCAGGATCTCCCACGTATTGCTCCCGCAGGGATGCGGCTTCTTCACGCGCACGACATCACCGACGTGATAGACCGGTTTCTCCATCGTATCACCCTCCCTGCCCGTATTGTATCGAAAACCAATGTGAGGTGCAAGCCCATGAAAGTCTCCGTCCTGCAGATGCCCGTCCAGAACGGCCAGCCCGCCAAGAACCTCGGGACGCTCTACCGCATGACCGCCAAGGCCATGGAAAACCGCCCCGACGTCATCCTCCTGCCCGAACTCTGGCGCCTCGGGTTCTACCCGAAGCCCATCTACGACTACGCCGACCCCGACGGCACCGAAACGCGCCAGGCCCTCGCCCGCCTCTCGCGCGAATACCAGGTCAACATCGTCGGCGGCACCGTCGCCAACGCCATCGGCCGGCAGGTTTTCAACACCTGCTACATCTTCGACCGCACGGGCCAGCAGATCACGACCTACCACAAGACCCACCTCTTCTCCCCGAGCGGCGAAAACCAGGACTTCACGCCCGGCGACAAACTCGTGACGTTCACCCTCGACGGCCTCAAATGCGGCGTGCTCGTCTGCTATGACATCCGCTTCCCCGAAGCCGCCCGCGCGCTCGCCCTGCAGGATATCGCCCTGCTCTTCGTCCCCGCCGCCTGGCCCACCTCGCGCCTCTTCCACTGGCAGACCCTCCTGCGCGCGCGGGCCATTGAAAACCAGATCTTCGTCGTCGCCTGCAACGAATGCGGCAAAATGCCGGGAGACGTGCCTCTCGCCGGGCACTCCACCATCATCGACCCCTGGGGCGAAATTCTCGCGGAAGCCGGAGAGGATGAAGCCATCCTGCAGGCCAACCTCCGCCCCATTATCCGCAAGCAGATCCAGGAGACCATCGACGTATATCATGACCGGAGACCAGAGCTGTATAACAAGCGCAAATAAAAAAAATTCCCATCAGCAAATGCTGACGGGAATTTTTTTACACGTTGAAGCGGAAGTTGACGACGTCGCCATTCTGCATGACGTAGTCTTTGCCTTCGACGCGGACGAGGCCTTTTTCGCGGGCCGCGGCTACGCTGCCGTTTTCTACGAGGTCATCGAAGTTCACGACCTCGGCACGGATGAATCCGCGCTCGAAATCCGTGTGAATCTTGCCGGCGGCCTTCGGCGCCGTCGTGCCTTTGACGATCGTCCAGGCGCGGCACTCATCAGGGCCGGCCGTGAGGAACGTCTGCAGGCCGAGCAGGTCGAATGCAGCCTTGATGAGGCGGTCGAGGCCGCTCTCCTTCTCGCCGAGATCTTCGAGGAACGCCTTGGCCTCCTCCGGATCGAGCTCCGCGATCTCCGACTCCACTTTTGCCGAGATGGCGACGACCTCTGCGCCCTCTTTCGCGGCGAACTCTTTCACCTGCTGGACGTACGCGTTCTCATCCCATGCCGTCGAGACCTCGTCCTCGGACACGTTGCAGACGTAGAGCGTCGGTTTCAGCGTCAGGAGGTTCATCTCCTTGATCATCTCGAGGTTGTCCTTCGAGAGCTCGACCTGGCGGGCCGGCTTGCCCTCGTCGAGGCTGGCTTTGATGCGACGCAGGATCTCATCCTCGACGCGTGCCTCTTTCGAGCCGGACTTCGCGATCTTCGCGAGCTTCATGATGCGTTTCTCGACGATTTCGAGGTCCGCGAGGCAGAGCTCCGTCTGGATGATATCGATGTCGCGCAGCGGATCGACACTGCCCTCGACGTGCGTGATGTTCGCATCATCAAAGCAGCGCACGACATGCGCGACCGCATCGACCTGGCGGATGTGCTCGAGGAACTTGTTGCCGAGGCCCTCGCCCTTCGACGCGCCCTTGACGAGGCCCGCGATATCGACGAAACGCACGGAGGCCGGCGTCGTCTTCTTCGAGTTATACATTTCATGCAGGACCTGCAGACGCGGATCCGGCACGGCCACGACGCCGACATTCGGCTCGATCGTGCAGAACGGGAAGTTCGCGGCCTCCGCGCCCGCCTTTGTGATGGCATTGAAAAGCGTGCTCTTGCCGACATTCGGCAGGCCCACGATGCCTACTTCTAAATTGCTCACTAATATTCCACCTTCTATGTTTTTGGGGTGACGACCCTCTCAGTCGCCTGGCGGCGACAGCTCCCCCAGTTGGGGAGCCAAGGGACTTTGCGTCTAAATTTAAACCGTGCCGAAAATGCGGTCACCGGCATCGCCGAGGCCGGGGACGATGTAGCCTTTGTCATTCAGATTATCGTCGATGGCGGCGACGTAGAGCGGCACGTCGGGGTGCTCCTTGTTCACGACGCGGATGCCCTCCGGCGCCGAGACGAGGCACATGAGGATGATGTTTTTCGCGCCGTGCTGTTTCAGCAGATCGAGCGCGGCCGCCGCACTGCCGCCCGTGGCGAGCATCGGGTCCACGACGATGAGCGTGCGGTCTGCCACATCATTCGGCAGCTTGCAGTAGTACTCGACCGGCTTCAGCGTCTCCGGGTCGCGGTACAGGCCCACATGGCCGACGCGGGCAGCCGGAATCATATTCACGACGCCGTTCAGCATGCCGAGACCGGCGCGCAGGATCGGCACGACACCGACCTTCTTACCCGACAGCTTCTTGCCGATGCACTTTGCGACCGGCGTCTCGATCTCCACATCCTCGAGCGGGAAATCACGCGCAATCTCATACGTCATGAGCATGGAGATTTCCGCGAGCAGCTCACGGAAATCCTTCGTGCCCGTCTCCTTGCGGCGCATGATCGTGAGTTTATGCTGGATCAGCGGGTGATCGATCAGATGAACCTTTAATTCCTCAGCCATGTTCTTATTCCTTTCTTTTGCACAAAGCAGATTCTCATTACATAAAGCAAACGATTTTGGGATTTCTCCCCGCCTATCTGGCCAGCGGCTTACTGCTTTTCCTCCAGCGCCTTGATCTTGCCCACGCGGCGCTCATGACGGCCGCCATCGAACTCCGTCGTCACCCACGCGCGCACGATCTCGCCCGCAGGGCCGTTACCCAGCACGCGGCCGCCCATGGCGAGCACATTCGCATCGTTATGATGGCGCGACATCTTCGCCGAGTATACATCGTTGCACAGGGCACAGCGGATGCCCTTGATCTTGTTCGCCGCGATCGAGATGCCGATACCCGTACCGCACAGGACGATACCGCGGTCTGCCGCACCGCTCGTCACATCCGCGCAGACCTTCTCGGCAACATCCGGATAGTCCACGGACTCCGTGCCGAACGTACCGACATCCTTGACCTCGATGTCGCCGAACTCCTTCAGCACCATCTTGACCTCTTCCTTCAGCTGCACAGCACCATGATCGCTGCCAATCGTAATCTTCATAATGAAAATCCACCTTTCCAACGAGTTTATACACACTATTTCTAGTCTACCACATTACGAAAATTTTCGCACAAAAAAATACCGCAAACACCGCATATTGGCAAGGTGTTTGCGCTTTTTCATACCGGTATCGAATGGAACCCGCTCGCCTTGTGCAGGCGGTTCATGATGGCGAGGCCGAGGCCCGCATCGCTCATGCCCTCGCCGAGCAGCACATCCGCATCCGTATCGTTGAACGCGATGAGGCTCTCGTAGATGCGCGAGGCAATCGTCAGGAGGTCGCCCTGCGCACCGTAATCGGCGAGCAGTTCATCTGGCACCAGCCCGCGCAGTGCCTCGCAGACCTCATGGCTCGCGAGCACGCCGACGCGATGGCCCTCGCCCTGCAGCAGGCGCACCTGCCGACGGAACGCCGCCGGCATCTTCGAGGGGGCACCTTCGAGCAGCGTCATCGGCGCATTCGGCGCGTAATGCTTATACTTCATGCCCGGCGCCTTTGGCACGACCTTCGCGCCCACGATGGCCGGGTCCAGCTTCACGCCACCGAGCACCTCCGCGAGCATCTCCCGCGTAATCGCCCCGGGGCGCAGGATCGTCGCCACGGGGCCCGTGCAATCCACGATCGTCGACTCCACGCCGAAATGGCAAGGCCCGCCATCGAGGATCAGGGGAATCCGCCCCCGCATATCCCGCAGGACGGACGCCGCGGTCGTCGGGCTCGGCCGCCCCGAGATATTCGCCGAGGGCGCCGCCACCGGCACGCCAGCCGCCCGGATCATCGCGCGCGCCACCATATGTTCCGGCATGCGGATGCCCACCGTATCGAGGCCGCCCGTAATGCGGTCCGGCACGATATCCTTCCGTTTCAGGATGAGCGTAATCGGCCCCGGACAGAACGCCGCCAAAAGCCGTTCCGCCATCGGCGGTACCTCCGCCGCAATCGTATCCACCATCGCGCGGTCGCACACGTGCAAAATGAGCGGATTATCCGATGGCCGCCCCTTCGCCTCATAGATTTTCGCGCACGCCTCCGCATCGAGCCCATTCGCGCCGAGCCCGTACACCGTCTCCGTCGGAAACGCCACGAGGCCGCCCGACTGCAGGATTTTCCCCGCACGCGCTAAATCTTCGGCCTGCTTTTTACTATCCGATATTGGAACTATCTCTGTCTCCATGATTTCCTCTATTTCAAATCAGCCACAACGACACGTTCTATGCCAGCGAGATCCTTGATGATTTCGGTATCGCCAATGAGCGGGTTGGCCTTTGCCAGCTCTGCGACCGCTTCCGCCTGATGAATCCCTACCTCGAACGCCAGGAACCCTCCCGGCAGCAGCATCTCCGGCCCCTCGGCACATAACCTGCGGTAGAAATCCAGTCCATCGGCTCCGCCCGCGAGCGCCGTATGCGGCTCGCTGAGCCTCACATCTGCCTGCAGCTGCCCGACCTCGGCATCCGGGATGTACGGCGGGTTCGACAGAATGGCATGGAACTTCTGCCCCTGAACCGGCCCGAGCAGGTCGCCCGTATAGAACGTCACGCGGTCCGCGACGCCCAGAGCCTCCGCATTTCCCTCTGCCACAGCCCTTGCCTTTTCGGAAATATCGACCGTCGCCGCCTCCGTATCCTTCGTGAACTTCAGCACAGACAGGCAGATGGCGCCCGTCCCCGTCCCGATATCCGCGAACTTCAGCACGGGCTTTCCCTTCTCTGGCTCAGCCTCGCCAGCAGCCTCTGCCTGCACGCCTGCCAGCTTTTTCAGCCGTTCCACGGCAGCCTGGACGAGGATCTCCGTATCCGGGCGCGGCACGAGCGTATCCTCCGTCACCCGGAACGGCAGCCCCATGAACTCTTTCTCGCCAAGGATATACGCCACGGGCACATGCGACACGCGTTGCTTCACCATATCATGGAACCGCGCCAGCTCCGGTTTCTCCAGCGGCTCGTCGAAATGCACGTACAGATAGATGCGCTCTTTATCGAGGAGGTGCGCCAAAAGGACTTCCGCATCCAGCCGCGGCGATTCCACGCCATGCTTTGCGAAAAAATCCTGCGTCCACTTCAGGATACGGCCAATCGTCCAAACTTCCTGTGTTGCCACTTCGTCACCTGCTTTTAATCCTGCTGTTTTAACCGCTCGGCCTGATCGGCCGTGATGAGCGCATCGAGGAGCCCATCGAGATCGCCATTCAGGATGGCGTCGATCTTATGCAGCGTCAGCCCGATGCGGTGATCCGTCACGCGGCCCTGCGGGAAATTATACGTGCGGATGCGCTCACTGCGGTCGCCCGAACCGACCTGGCTGCGGCGGTCGGCGGCCACAGCGGCCTCCTGCTCCTGCCGCGCCTGGTCCTGGATGCGCGCGCGCAGGACCGTCATGGCCTTTTCCTTGTTCTTCAGCTGCGATTTCTCGTCCTGGCACTGCACGACAATCCCCGTCGGGATGTGCGTGATGCGGATGGCCGTCTCCGTACGGTTGACGTACTGGCCGCCCGCGCCCGATGCGCAGTAGGTATCGATGCGCAGGTCGTTCGGGTTGATCGCGACATCGACCTCCTCGGCCTCCGGCAGCACGGCCACGGTCGCCGCCGACGTATGGATGCGCCCGCCCGACTCCGTGACGGGCACGCGCTGCACGCGGTGCGTACCGCTCTCGTATTTGAGCCGGCTGTAGGCACCATAGCCGTTCACCAGGAACACGACTTCTTTGAAGCCGCCGATGCCCGTCGCATTGCTGTCGATGAGCTCGATGCGCCAGCCCTTCTTCTCTGCGTAGCGCGAATACATGCGGAACAGATCGCCCGCAAAAAGGGCGGCCTCATCGCCGCCCACGCCGCCGCGGATTTCCACGATGACGTTCTTCTCATCATTCGGGTCTGGCGGCAGCAGGAGAACCGGAATCTCCTTTTCGAGTGCCTCCTGACGTGGCAAAAGCTCAGCGAGCTCCGCCTCCACGAGATGACGCATTTCCTCGTCGAGGGACTCCGCGAACATCGCCTTGTCCTCCTCGATGGACTTCATGACCGATTTATACTCACGGAACTTCGCCACGATGGGCTCGAGGCGCGCATGCTCCTTGTTGTAACGCTGCCAGCGCGCCACATCCTGCATCGTCGCAGGATCCGCGAGCAGCGACTCCAGCTCGCGGTACTTATCTTCTACGGCCTGCAATTTCTCCAGCACGCCTGCTTCATCCTTTCGCACAGTCAACCGTCGGTACGCCCTCCGGCACTGGTTCTTCGATTGTATTGATGTATTCTCCGCTGCCGGCGGGGATTTCGTCCTTGGGCAGGACGGCCTTGAGGGACTCGATCGCCACCTCGACCATGTCGTCCTGTGGGGGACGGGTCGTGAGGTACTGGAGCCAGAGGCCCGGCTTGATAGCCTGCAGGAGAATCGGATTCGTCGTGCGGCCCGCGACGCGGATGAGCTCATACGAGATGCCCGCGACAACCGGCAGCAGCAGGACGCGGCTCGCGATGCGCTCCCAGAGCGACGGCCAGCCGAGGAAAGCGAACACGAAAATCGACACGAGCATGACGATGAGCAGGAAATTCGTGCCGCAGCGCGGATGGAGGCGGCTGAATTTCTGCACGTTCTCCACGGTCAGCGGCAGGCCTGCCTCATAGCAGTGGATCGTCTTGTGCTCGGCACCGTGGTACTGGAACACGCGGCGGATATCCGACATCCGCGAGATGGCCCAGATATAGCCGAGGAAAATGGCCAGGCGCAGGAAGCCCTCCATGAGGTTCAGGAAGAACGGGTCGTCCGTGACGACATGGAAAAACTTCGCCGCCCCCGTCGGGATCGCGATAAAGAGCACACAGGCGAGCGCGAGGGCAAAGACGATGGTCATCGCCATCTCTTTATCGGAGAGCTGCTCATCCTCCTCGCCCGCCATCTTGGCCGAGTACGAGAGGGACTTCATGCCGATGACGAGCGACTCGACGAGCGACACCGTGCCGCGCAGCATCGGCTTCTTCAGAATGGGGAAACGCTCGCTGATCGAATGGACCGGCTTCGTCTCCACCTGGATTTTCCCCTGCGGATCGCGCACGGCCGTCGCGGTGAGTCCCGGCCCACGCATCATGACACCCTCGATGACGGCCTGGCCGCCCACCATGAGTTTCGCCATATCTCGATACCTCCTGCCTCAGCAGTTCCCTTCGCATCAAATCTGCTCTATGATCCAATCTACTCTATATTCTATATCAAATTCGCATTTTCTGCTGAAAAATTTCGGAAAAACAAAAGAAGCAGAGCAAGAATCTGCTCTGCTTCCGAAAGGACACCTTAGTGCTTGCCGTAACGCTTGTTGAACTTCTCGATACGACCGCCGGCCTTGACGTCACGCTGACGACCCGTGAAGAACGGATGGCACTTGGAGCAGACATCGACATGAAGCTCAGGAACCGTGGAGCCCGTCTTGAACGTGTTGCCACAGCCGCAGATAACGGTAGCTTCGTAGTACTTCGGATGGATACCCTGTTTCATTGCTTTTACACCTCGCTTTTCCCCAAAGACTGGGAATTGATACAAGCCCACTATGCGCAGGCTTGGTTTAGACCTAGCTTCCCGTTTTGGGGAATAGCCAGTCACAAAGACATGGAACCAGACGTCAGTACGTCCAGTACGGGAGCTATTATATCACAGGAAAATCCGCAATGCAAGGCGAAAAGCAACTTCTGCTTGAAAAAACGGTTTCAATATAGGATAATAAGAAGTGGACTGTTTCTTTTGACAGACGAGAAAGGAAAATCACCATGGCGGATAATCATACGCAGAAATATCAGTGCAGCTTTTGCAAGCGCATCGTGGAGATCCATGACCAGTACGACATGCCGGTCTACGATCCGCAGACAGGGTTCGCGCTTTGCAAGAACTGCATCCGGGAAATCAACCATTACCTCGACCAGCACGAGAACGTATCCGAGACGGCCGAGCGGCAGGATTTCGCGAAGCAGCTCGATGAAGTGCTCGAGAAAAACAAGCCGCATATCATCAAGCAGTACCTCGATCAGTACATCATCAACCAGGACCGCGCGAAGAAGGTCCTCTCCGTCGCGATCTACAACCACTATAAGCGCATGAAGTACGGCTACGAGAACGAGGAAGGCACGGAAATCGAGAAATCGAACGTCATCATGATCGGCCCGTCCGGCTGCGGCAAGACGGCGCTCCTCTCGCATCTCTCGAAGCTTCTCGACATCCCGTTCGCCGTCACGGATGCCTCGAGCCTCACGGAGGCCGGCTTTGTCGGTGCCGACGTGGAGGTCGCCGTCCGCAACCTCTACTACGCCGCCGACAAAGATATCGAAAAGGCTGAGCACGGCATCATCTACCTCGATGAGTTCGACAAGATCGCCCGCAAGTCCGGCGCGAACAACTCCATCACGGCTGACCCGGGGCATGAGGGCGTCCAACAGGCCCTGCTGAAGATGCTCGAGGGCTCCGTCGTCGAGTTCACGTCCCGCGGTCAGCGCAAGCATCCGGAGGCTCCGACGATCAAAGTCGATACGAAGAACATCCTCTTCATCGTCGGCGGCGCCTTCGTCGGCATCGATGAGGTCATCGCGAAGCGCCTGCAGAAAAACGACGCCTCCATCGGCTTCGGCGCCGAGGTCGAAAGCAAGGACGAAAAGCCGAAGTACGACGAGCTCATCCACCAGGTGCGCCCGGAGGATCTCATGCAGTACGGCATCATCCCGGAGATCATCGGCCGCCTGCCCATCATCTGCACGCTGGAGACGCTCGACGAGGACGCCCTGCTGCGCATCCTGACCGAGCCGAAAAACGCCCCGGTCAAGCAGTACGAGAAACTGCTCGCGATGGACAACGTCCAGCTCGAATTCTCCGAGGGTGCGCTGCGCGCCGTCGCGCAGAAAGCCATCGAGCGCAAGACGGGCGCCCGCAGCCTGAAAGGCATCATCGAGGACGTCATGCTCGATGTCATGTTCGACATCCCGAAGACCGACGAGCACCGGAAAGTCATCATCACGCCGGAATGCATCAACGAAGGCGCGAAACCGGAAGTCGTTTTGCTCGACAAATAAAACTGCATAGCAAAAAAGCCGTTACCTGCGAGGCTCCTCACAGGTAACGGCTTTTTCTTATCTTTTAGATGGTCATCGGAACGATGTGTTCCTGTTTCATGAAGGCGGAAATCTTATGGACGCCATCCATGACTTCGCGGAAGTTCTCCGGGGTCAGGGACTGCGGACCATCGGAGAGGGCCCTGGCCGGGTTCGGATGCATCTCCATCATGAGGCCGTCGGCACCGGCTGCGATAGCGGCGAAGGCCATCGGCTTGACCATGCGCCATTTGCCCGTGCCGTGACTCGGATCGACGATGATGGGCAGATGCGAGAGGTGCTTGATCGCGGCGACGGCCGAGAGGTCGAGCGTGTTGCGCGTGTAGGTCTCATACGAGCGGATGCCGCGCTCACAGAACACGACGTCCGGGTTTCCCTCGTTCATGATGTACTCCGCGGCGTTCAGCCACTCGTTGAGCGTGGCGGCGAGGCCGCGCTTCAGCAGGACGGGCTTGCCCGCGCGGCCAACGGCCTTCAGCAGGCCAAAGTTCTGCATGTTGCGCGCGCCGACCTGCAGCATGTCGGCGTACTCCGCCACGCGCGGCACGGCCTCGACCGTCGTGACCTCCGTGACGACGCGCAGCCCCGTGCGCTCTCGTGCCTCGGCGAGGTACTTGAGGCCAAGTTCTTCGAGTCCCTGGAAGGAGTACGGGGACGTGCGCGGCTTGTACGCGCCGCCGCGCAGGAACTGTGCACCGGCTTCCTTGACGATATCCGCCGCCTCAAAGAGCTGTTCGCGCGACTCAACGGCGCACGGGCCGGCCATGACGACGGGCACCCCACCGCCGATCTGGACGCCGGCCACATCGATGACGCTGGACTGTGGGTGGAACTCGCGGCTCGCGAGCTTGTAGCTCTTCGAAATGGAGACGACCTCATCAACACCGTCCATCGACTCGAAGTTCGCATCGCCCAGTTTCGTCTTATCGCCAATGACGCCGACGATTTTCTGCTGCGTACCCTCCATGACCTTAGCCTGGAGGCCGGCCTGCTCGATGACTTCGATGACATCCTTGATGTTGGACGCCGAGGCGTCCGGCTGCATGATAACTACCATAGGGGTTTCCTCCTGTTATTTCAACGTTTTATCTCAAAGCTTCGCCTCGACGACGGGGAATGCACCATGCTGCTTCAGCCAGACGGCTTTCTGCGCGACGGCAGCGATAGCCTCCTGCATGGTGCGGTCTTTCCCCTCCTCACATTCGAGGTCAAAAAAGAAGATATACTTGCCGAGTTCCGTGCGCGCAGGGCGCGACTCGATGCGCGTCATGTTCACATGGCGCGTGGCAAACTCCTCGAGCACCTCACAGAGCGAGCCGGCTTTGCGGCCATCGATCTGGCAGATGACGAGGACCTTGCTCGAGGACTCGCCGCGGCCTTTCGGGCGGGCCTGACGGCGGCAGAGCTGATAGAACCGCGTGCTGTTCGCCATGTTGTCCTGGATATTGGATGCAATCGTGCGCAGGCCGTTGAGCTCGCCGCCACGTTTCGTACAGATGGCCGCTGCCCCGTCCGTCACTGGCACGTCGGACACGATTTCCGCCGCCCTCGCCGTGCTCGCCACCTTGACGAGCTCCACATCGGGATAATGCGCCTGCAAAAAGGCCCGGCACTGCGAAATCGGCTGCGGATGCGAGTAGATGCGGCGGATGTCTTCCGGCCGGCATTTGGCCATGAGCTGGTTCCGCACGGGCCAGATGAGCTCGCGCTCCACCTCGATGCCATCGCTGCGCGCGAGCGTGTCCAGCGTGATGTTGATCGAGCCCTCGAGGGAGTTCTCCACGGGCACGAGAGCCTCATCGACCTCATGGTCCGTCACGGCCTGCATGACCGCGAAGATATCCGGATAGATGACGAGTTTCCTCGGCTCGGCGATCTGCCGGTTCAGCCAGACCGCCGCGGCCTCGCTATGCGTGCCTTCCGGGCCGAGGATTCCCATACGTACCGTCAAGAAAATCCCTCCTTATCCGCTGTTCGTATACAAAATAAAAGAAACATGCTGAGACGTGTATCACATCTTAGCATATTTCTCCCTGTTTTGCAATATTTTATTTCATGGTGTGCGCCATGAAAAGAATTTTATCCTAAACTCTCTTTCAGAGCTGCCAGGTCCGGAAACATGTCGCCGATCGACGTCGTGAGCTCCTCTTTCGGCTGCAGCACATCGAGTACGGGCTGCATCTTTTCGCGGAATTTTGCATCGTCCTGCATGAGCACGAGGATCGCACTCGTATTGACGGCATCATCGAGCGCCGTATGCTGGCTGCCCTCGAAATCGTGGTTGATGGCCCCCAGCGCATATTTCAGCGCGAGGCTGTTGTGGAGGCCGAGACGGTCGTCGAATGCCTGCTGCAGGTCTATCCAGCGCTTGTCCAGCCACTTCACATCGAAATCCGGCAGCTTGTACCGGCACTCATTGCGGAGCTGCTTGATATCCGACATGCTCCAGGAATAGATCTTCGTGTCTTCGTCATCGCCGACCCAGTCGATGAAACGCGAAAACGCTTCGCCGTACTCCGGCTGTCCCTCGACCATGTCCTGCGTGATATGCGTGAGCTCGATGATATGCTTGCGGAGCTTGCCGTACTGCGGATGCACATAGCAGCGGAATTTCGATTTCTGCGCATAGTTCTCATCCAGGCACACAGCCCCAATCTCGATCACTTCATCCTTCAGCTGACGGCGCACCTCGCGGTAGTCGCGGCTGACGGGATTCATCTCCAAATCAACGACAACATGCTTCATAGATTTCCTTGTTCCTCTCCCCCATGCGGCTGATGTGCCGCCTTACAGTTTCTGGATATCCGCCAGCGTCAGATTGCGGACACTGGTAACGATGCGGTCCGCCTTCGACAGATCCTGCTGCCCGCTGTTCGGATTCTGATAGCCGATGCAGACCATGCCCGCGCGCTTCGCCGCCAGAACGCCGTTCTCCGTATCCTCGAGGACGACGCACTGCGCCGGGTCGAGTCCGAGATTCGACGCCGTGCGCAAATAGATCTCCGGGTCCGGTTTGCTCGCCGGCAGGTCACCGCCGGAAATCACCGACTGGAAGCAGTCCTCCAGCCCGAACCGATCGATGACGATGCGGATGACGTGGCGGTTCGACGAGGTCGCCAAGCCGAGCGGGATGCCCGCAGTATGCAGGGCATGGATGAGTTCCACCGAGCCTTCGACCGGCCCGATATCCCCATGTTCGAGCACCTCGAAATAATGGTCATGCTTGTACTTTGTGATGGCCTCGATATCGATGTCCGTTCTTTTTTCCCGTTCCAGGACTTCCTCGAACAGTGCCCGGCTCGTACGTCCCATATAATTGACCAGTTCCCTCTCCTCGAAGGGAATGTCGAAATGACGGAACGTGTCCATCTTGACTGTGGAATGAATGGGTTCGCTGTCGATGATAACCCCGTCCATATCAAAGATGAATCCCTGCATGAGCAACCTCATTTCCTGAAAAAATCATTTATAGAGAAGCTTCTCGAAGTCTTCCTGCGGCACTGGGCGGGAGTAATAGTAGCCCTGGATCTTCTCGCAGCCGATGCTGTCGAGATAATCGATCTGGTCCTTGGTCTCTACGCCCTCGACGATGATATCCGTCTTGAGCTCCTGCGCCATGCGGACGACGTCCTTCATGATAATCTGTGCACGGCTGTTCTTCTTATCGATATCCGGCACAAAATCCATATCGATCTTCAGGACATCCATCGACAGGTTCTTCAGCATATTCAGGGAGGAGAAGCCGCTGCCGAAATCGTCCATGAGGACCTGAAAACCTTTCTCCTGGAACTTTTGGATGACTGCGGCAATCTGGCGCGGATTCTCCGTATACGCACTCTCCGTCACCTCGAGCCTCAGCATCCACGGCTCGAGCTGGTATTTCCCGATGAGGCTGAGCAGGTACTCCAGCAGGTCTTCATTGTAGAAATTGAGCCGTGAGACGTTCGCAGAAATCGGCACGACATGGCCATGCTGATCGAGCTCTTTGCGCAGGTACTGGCAGACGGACTCCCAGGTATAGCGGTCCAGGCGCACGATGAAGCCGTTGCGCTCGAAAATGGGGATGAATTTCCCCGGCGAGATCACGCCTTCCGTCGGATGATTCCAGCGGACCAGAGCCTCCGCACTCACGACCTCGTTCGTATGCAGGTTGTAGATCGGCTGGAGGAAGAAACAGAACTGGTGGTCCTGCAGGGCAAACTCCATATCGCGGACAAGCATCTGCTCCTCAAGCATCTGCTCGCGCATGCTCTTATCGTAGAAGGCATAGCGCTTCACATAGCTGCCGCGCACGCGCTCGAGTGCCAGCCGGGCGCGGTCGCACATCTGGTCGACGGGCAGGAAGGCATCCTCCACGGGGTAAATGCCCGCATAGAAGACGATATTATGGCTGATGCCGAGCGAGCGCACAGTACTCTCGAGGCCGTCAAAGAACGTATCCGGGTCGAACTGCTCCGCTGGCATGCAGAGGGCAAAATGATCCGCCTCCAGCCTGCCGACGATACCGTCTTCCCCGACGACGGCCCGGAAATAATAGGCCGCCGTCTTCAGGATGATGTTGCCCGTCTCCATGCGGAACAAATCATTGATGATCTTGAAACAGCTGATATCCAGATAGATGATATCGTACGGCACATCCATGCTGGACTGCATGATCTCTGCTGCACGCCGGTAAAACGACTCGCGGTTGTAGAGATCCGTCAGCGCGTCGCGGTCGACATAGCGGTGAATCTCCGAGAGCTGGCGGTCCTTGGCCGCCTGCTCGAGCTTGCGCCACTCGTTCTCGAGGCGTGCCATGACGTTCCGGACGCGATAGCGGACGATGGTCGGGTGATACGGTTTCGTGATGAAATCCGCTGCGCCCATCTCCATCGCGCGCACCTCATTGTCGCTGTCACTGCTGCCGGTCATCACGATGACGGGGATATTTGCCGTGCGCTCATCCTTCTTGATGAGGGAAAGCAGCGTAAAGCCATCCATGACCGGCATGACCAGATCCGCTAATACGATATTGACCGGCTCTTTCCTGACGATATCCCAGGCCTGTTTGCCGTTCTCTGCCAGAACGATCGCATAGTCGTCCTGGAAGAACTGGGACAGGATGACGCGGTTGATCTCCACATCATCCACAATCAGCATCACTGGTTTGTCCTCCAAACGATCACCTTCTCAATCCTTTTCACATATAGATACCTAACTTCTATTATACGGCGTAAACGCGCATAACGCAATGAAAATAAGAACGGAGATAACGCGAAAAGGCCCTGCCCGGAGGCAAGACCTTTTTGCGTAAGCTTTATGTAAATTCTGGATGGCACATTTCGTGCCATGCTTTCAGAATCCCGCCTGGAAAACGAGATTCATGAGGAAAAGAAAGCCGAGCCCAAACCCCAGTTTGTGAACCTCGCCGACCCGCCCGTTGAGGAGCTTCAGCAGGGGATATGCTGTAAAGCCGAATGCGAGGCCCGTGGAGATGCTGCCCGTCAGGGGGATGAGCACAACGATGAGGAAGGCGGGGAACCATTCCGAAAAATCGTTGAACTCCACGTACTGGAGCTGCTGCATCATCATGGCGCCGGTGATGATGATGACCGGCGCGATGGCAGCCTGGGGTACATAAGAGAGTAAGGGAATAAAGAAAAGGGAAAGGGCAAACAATATCCCGGCGACCAGGGCCATGAGTCCCGTGCGGCCGCCGCTGGCGATACCCGCTGCGCTCTCCGCAGCGGCTACCGTCGGGCTTGTGCCCAGAAGACTCGAGAGCATGGTCGTGAAGGCCGAGCCCTCGAAGGTCTTTTTGAATTTAGCCTGATCTGGCAGGATGCCCTCCAAAAGGCCCATGGTCTCGAAAATCATGATCATGGACATGGAAAAGACCGCCAGCAGGAACGGGATGCTCAGCACGTGGGTGAAGTCCGCCTGAAGTAACAGCTGCGGATAGTTCGCCAGATTGCTGAGGTTCAGATCGATCGGAGCCGCGTCGTGTATGCCGCAGACGGCGCCGACGATGCTCGTGAGGATGATGGCGATGAAGAAGCTCCCCATCACGCCGCGCAGGTAAAGGGCGAGGCTGATGATGAGGCCGAAAATGGCCAGCATCGCCACAGGGCTTCCGAGGTTGCCGAGCTCGATGATCGAGTTCGTGCCCGCCTTGATGAGCTGTGCTTTCTCGAGGCCGATCTCCACGAGGAAGAGGCCGATACCTGCCGTAATCGCGCATTTCAGCGACCCCGGCACGGCCTGCGAGAGGCGTACGCCCCATTTCGTGCAGGCCACGAAAGCAAAGATCACGCCAGCGACGAGCGAAATCGCGATGGCCTCATGCCAGTGCAGGCCCATGTTCACGCACACCGTATAGGTGAAGAATGCGTTGATGCCCATGCCCGGCGTCAGTACGATCGGCGCATCCGCCACGAAGGCCATGATGAAGCAGCCGATCACCGACGAGAAGATCGTCGCGAAAACCGAAAGCTCCGCCGGAATCCCTGCATCAGCAAGGATCAACGGATTGACGATGATGATGTAGGAGATAGCAAAGAACGCCGTGATGCCAGCGATGGCCTCCCGCTGCCAAAGGCTGCGGTCATGAAGCACGCCACCAAACCACTCTTTCATCGAGTTATCTCCTTTCTTCTTCTTTTGCATCATCTCTTCGAATTTCGATGCTGGATATAGTGTACCCTATCCGCAACAAGAAAAAAAGGACACCCGTCCTGAGTGTCCCAAAAATTTCGCTTTGCAATCTTCAGACAATTTACGGCATCGGGCAGATTGCGTTATAATAGGAATAATAGAAAAATACGATGCAAAAGCAAGGAGGTCTCCCCGCAAGATGACACTGGAGGAAATGTTTACCCATATGCCAGAAGACATCGCCCGCCACACGACGCGCAAAGTCTTCCTGCCCGGTACCGCAATCGTGAGCAAAGGCGGCCGCGCCGACCGCATCTATCTGCTGACCAAGGGCACGATGCGCGTCAGCAATGAATTCGTGACAGGCCAGCGGTTCACGTTCGGCAAGCTGGATGTCGCCGACCTCATCGGCGATCTGGAAATCCTCGCGGGGCAGGAACGCTTTGCTGCCACCTGCGAGGCAGCGACGACCTGCGAAGTCATCGCCATGAGCGCAGAAACCTTCCTGCATTGGATGAAGCTGGACAGTGATTTCGCGATTGCCGTCGCCCAGCAGCTCGCCGCCAAGATGTATCCGACATCCAATGAAAACGGCCGCATCAAATTCCAGCCGAGCCTCGAGCGCCTGCACAGCTACCTGCTCAAGCGCCTCGGCGATATCGATACAGACCTGTTCATCCTGCATACGAGCCGCCAGCAGATTGCCGACGATATCGGCACGAGCGTCAAGACGGTCAACCGCGGCGTCACGAAACTGAAAGAAGCAGGCCTCATCGGCCTGCTCCACGGCAAGATCACCATCGACCGCGAGCAGCAGGATCTCCTGCGGCAGGCGTTCGAGGATGCAGAATAACTTAATCGAGAATGCTCTCCAGTCCGGCAGCGATGCGCTTTGCCAGGCGGTCATAGCCCTCCGGGCTGTAATGAAGGCCGTCTGGCATATATTTTTTCTGCTGCGCCTCGACAAACGGCGAAATGCCGCTGCCGTTGAACAGGTCGATGACCGGCACGCTGTACCGCGCGGCGCAGTCTGCGATGGCCTGCGCGTAATCCGCCTCGACGAGGCCTTGTCCGTTGGCGGTGAAGCTGTCCGGATACGATTTCGTCGGATGCTTGAAGTTCTCTTTCATCGGCGTCATCACGACGAGATGCGCACCCGGGAACTTCGTGATAAGCCTGGTGAGAATCGTCTCCATCGCACCGCAGACCGTAGACGTATCCGTATCGCCCGGCTTGCCGAGCGGAACGTCGTGCTGGAAATCGTTCACGCCGCCGAGCAGCAGGATCACATCCGCCGGCTGTGCCAGCACGCCATCCAGGCGCTCGACGAAGCTGTCGTGGCGATCCTCCGTCACAGCCAGACGCGAGCCCTTCTTGCCGAAATTATAGACCTTGGCAACATCCATATATTTATGGAGCTGGGCCGGCCAGGCAATCTCGTTGCCGCCGCCCGAGGACATGCCATTCGCGCCCCAGGTCGTCGAATCGCCGAAGCAGCTTACGACGGGAGCCTTATCCCCCGCCTCGGCGCGCGTGCCGGAAAGGGCGGTGCCTGCCGCGAGGCCGAGGGCACCGGCTGCCATGGTTTTCAGGAATGTGCTGCGATTCATTGTCATAACGTTCTGCCTCCTTAAAAGGATATGCAAAAAAGCACCGCTCGCGCGGTGCTTTGTAAGTTCAATGGCAGGGGCAGCTGGACTCGAACCAACGCATGCAGGATTCAGAATCCTGTGCCTTACCAACTTGGCGATGCCCCTATGTGACTGGCTTTCGCTGTCAACAATAGATATTATACGCATCAGCACAGCGCTTGTCAAGGGATTTTCTGCAAAAAACGGAAAAAATTTATCTTCGCGCAAAACCTCACTTTTTCCCCGGTTTCTCGCATACAAGTTTGCGCATTTATGATATAATAATGGTGTATGTGTGGGAAACGAGAACCTAAAGGAGACTTTGCGATGGAAGCGAAATATGATGTAACGATTACGGCGATAGGCAGCCTGGCCAGGACGTTCCTCGAGAACAACAGCAGCACGATCCTGCTCGATGAGGGCATCCGCCCGAACCTCGCCGAGATGGTCATCGAGCACACGCCGGGTGAGCTCAAAGAAGACATCAAGAAGGGCGACAAACTGCTCATGGGCGGTATCAAGTACACGATCGAGAAGGTCGGCGACGTCGTAAACCAGACGCTCCGCGAGGAAGGCCACTGCACCGTCGTATTCAATGGCGAGGGCTCGATGCCCGGCCAGATTATCGTCAAGGGCGCAGCTATGCCGGTGCTTTCCATCGGTGCGCACATCACGTTCGTCAAGAAATAAGCTCTGCCGTAACGGCTGGGAACCAATAGAAAAGGCTGTCCGTGAGGAAACTCAGGGGCAGCCTTTTTTTACTCTTCGATCTCGATATTCGAACGGATGCGCCATCCAAAGATATCCGCCGTCGTATGCTCCGAAGCATGCATATCCTGGACGCGGATCGTAAACGGTACATCCTCGCCCCCGATATCGACTTTCATATCCTCGTTCTCATAGACGCCGGTCAGAAGCGGGTAGCCCTGCGCCTGATCATCTGCATCGCCCGAAGCACCTCCACGGATCGTATAATTCAGCGACATGTCCGTCACGCGCTGGAAATATTCCGTATGATTGTGGAAATGCCCTTTCATGACAATGACATCCTTATCGAGCGTCACATCATCGACTTCATAGCTCACCTTCATGCCGGCTGCCTCGGATACGCCCGCCCCCACGAGCAGACACACGCCCAGCAGCATGGCCGCGCAAAGGCCAAACAGCAAACGCTTCATGACGATTCCTCCCAAGTTCACGGATCCGCGGCTCCGCCGCTCAGTTTCTCTCTTTGCCTCTCATTATATCGTGTTTTGTTTCCTGCGTACATTCAGATATTTTAGGGAATCCGTCAATATCTTTAGAGCGTGAGTCCCTTCTGCTCAGCGGATACATAAGGGCGGTGCAGGTTGCGGACGCTCTCGCGCTCGATCAGGTGGGAGGGCTCCAGCCGGCAGACATCCGGTTCCTTATTCTTCAGCCGGTCCAGCAGCGCCTGAGCCGCCCGCATGCCGATGAGCTCAAAATCGAAGGCAACCGTTGTGAGTGCCGGATAGACGACAGCACCGACCTCATAGCCGCCGAAGCCCGTAACCGAGACCTGCTCCGGCACGCGGATGCCGCGCTCGTGCAGGTAGCGCAGGATACCCAGGCTGATGTTATCCGTCGCCCCCACGATCACCGTCGGATGATGGCTGCACATCTCAGCTGCGGCGTCATAGGCAGAGAGAAAATCGAACCCTGTATGGACGAAGTCCACCTGCGCATCGTCCTGGTCATGCGGGCAGAAGCCATCCAGGAACCCCCGCTTGCGGTCTACACCGACCGCCCGGTCCGACTCGCTGACGCCGGCAAAAACCGCATGTCGATGCCCCATCTGACGCAGGTAGGCCCCCATGCGGTGGCCTGCGCCGTAGTCATCGACCTTGATGCACGTGAGGCCGTCATGTTTTTGTCCGGTAAAGACGACCGGCAGCGGAATCTCACGCACGAGTTTCTCATGCTCTGCCGTCAGCCCGACCGAATCCACGAGAATGCCGTCCACGCCCTGCTGCTGCAGGCTGTGAATCGCGCGAAGCTCCTTTTCCTGCGAAAGCTGGCTCACGAGAACGAGCACCTGATAGCCTGACGGATCGAGGATGCGGTTGATTCCCATGAGCAGCTTGCCCACCGTCACCGAATCCATGCGGGGCAGGACGATGCCGATGAGCTTGCTTTCCTTGGTCTTGAGGCGCTTCGCAAAGAAATTCGACTTGAAGCCTGTCTCCTGGATTGCCGCACGCACGCGTTCCTTCTTTTCCTCGCTGACATAACCGCTGTTCAGATAGCGCGACACCGTGCTCTTCGAGACGCCGGCGAGTTCGGCAACCTCCTTGATGGTCACTTTATGTTCCATGATACCGATTCTCCATTTCTCCAATACTCTGAGAGTATTGTACGATATGTTGCGAAGAAATGCAAGATGAAACCGATAACAGGCAGTGGAAATAGGATTTAAATATTTGGTATTTGCCAGTCGATGGGTGTCTGGCCGGTGCTTTGGAGAAAATCATTGGTGCGGGAGAAGGGGCGGCTGCCGAAGAAACCGCGGCTTGCGGAGAGAGGGCTCGGGTGCGGCGACTCGATGACGTAGTGTGCCGGGTTCGTGATCATCGCCTTCTTGCGGCGCGCCGGCGTGCCCCAGAGAATAAAGACCATCGGCTTCTCGCGCGCATTGAGCAGGCTGATGATCTTGTCCGTAAAGATTTCCCATCCCTGCCCGCGATGCGAGTTCGCCTGATGCTCGCGCACCGTGAGGACCGTGTTGAGGAGCAGCACGCCCTGGTCCGCCCACGGCTTCAGGCAGCCATTGTTCGGGATCCTGCAGCCGAGATCGTCGTGCAGCTCCTTGAAGATGTTCTGCAGGCTCGGCGGTGCAGGCACACCGGGCTGCACGGAGAACGAAAGGCCATGTGCCTGTCCTGGGCCATGATACGGATCCTGCCCGAGGATGACGACCTTCGTATCTTCATAGCTCGTGTAATGCAGGGCATTGAAGATATCATACATCCCCGGATAGATGCGCTGCGTGCGGTACTCGTTGATGAGGAACTGACGCAGCTTGCGGTAGTACGGCTGCTGCAGTTCGCTGGTCAGGCAGTCAGCCCAATCATTATGGAAAATTTCCATGAAATTCCCTCTTTTCCTATCTCTGATAGTTCCGATTATATTCCGCTGGCAGGAAAAATGCAAAATCGCCGTTTTCATGGTATACTAAGGGCACATATCTCGTTCAGGAAGGAGGTGCTTCGATCATAAATATCCAATCCATCGGAATGGCCAGGCTGGCGGCTGCCGTCATCGGCGGCACCTTCTTCGCCGTAACCGTTGTCGGCGGCATCGCCCTGTCCGTCGAGAATCAGGGGCGGATTGCCCTGGGCGTCTCCTCCGAAGGCACCGTCCTGGGCGGCATGACCCGGGATGAGGCCGCCGCATGGTTTGCTGCACAGGAAAAGCAGAAACTGAACCGCAAGGCCATCATCCTGCAGGATGGCAAGAAGCAGTACACCATCGACGCGAAGGACATCAGCCTCACGGCACAGTCGGAAGCGGCTGCGGATGCCGCCTATGCGGTAGGGCGTGGCCAGTCTCCCCTCAGGAACATCGTGGATCAGATGCGCTACGCCATCACGGGCATCGACATCCCGCTGAAGGCCGCCTATGACCAGCAAGCCCTGCACGCGCACCTGGATGCCGTGAAGCAGGACGTCGACAAGAAGCCCGTCAATGCTTCTGTCACCATCAACGAGGATGGCTCGATAAAGCATACGCCGGCCGTCATCGGACGGACCATCGACATGGACCGCGTACAGGAACAGATTGAGCCGAAGCTCGCACAGCTCGACCTGACCATCCGGATACCGCTCGAACCAGTGGAGCAGCCGCCCGACGTGACCGATGACGACCTCGCCTCCGTGCAGGGCGTGCTCGCCGCCTATTCGACGACGTTCGTCCCCGGCGACCGCGGGCGGAACATCCACATCGCCGCCAGCAAGCTGCAGGATGCGCTCGTGCGGAGCGGCAGCGTGCTCTCCTTCAACGATACCGTTGGTGCCCGCACGAAAGATGCCGGATACCGGGATGCCGGCGTCATCATCGAGGGGCGCGCCGAGCAGGATATCGGCGGCGGCGTCTGCCAGGTGAGCTCGACGCTCTACAATGCCATCCTGCTCGCCGGGCTCACGCCGACCATGCGCACATCGCATTTCTATCCCTCGGCCTACTGCCCGCCCGGCCTCGATGCCACGGTGGCAGATGGGCTCATCGACTTCCAGTTCCGCAACGACCTGCCGCACAACGTGCTGCTGAAAGTCGGCCTGACCATGGACACCGTCACGATCTACGTGCTCGGCACCCCCTCCGACCTCGGCGGCCAGACCGTCCGCCTCTCACGTGAGGGCTCCCCCCTCCAGCCATCCATCTACCGCCTCTGGTACCAGGGCGGCACGTTGGCCAAAAAAGAATTTCTCCACACCGACTCCTACTCGGTGAGCTGATTGCTTCAACCATGCAAAAGGGAGCTGTTGCGCCAGTGATTTATCACGAGCGCACAGTTCCCTTCGTTATCACAAAATTGGCATACGTTGCACATATTGCAACAGCATGTTCCGCTGCGTATCCGTGATGTTGTTATCCAATCTCTCTATAGCATCATGCCACGGATGCAAATACTCCCGCAATGAATCAGGTAAATCCTGTCGCATAAACATTTGGTAGTTTTCTTGCAACTGCGTGATGTCCCTATCTTTAGGATATTTCAATAAAGCAGCTGCCTCCATGCGTATCGTCAAAGCCGCAGCCATATTCGTATAACTGTTCCTGTCCATTTCCGACGCTGCCACTGCACGCTGATAATAGCCCTTGGCCCGTTTTTCTCCAATTAAAGCATAGCACGTGCCTAACCGCCATAAGATAATCGAAGCAGGATAACGGTCAGACGAGAATACTCCCTGTATGCTGTCCCGCCATCTTCCCCATGCCTGCAACATGTTTGTCCCCGTCATGTCACCGCGTAACATAGCTTGTGCCATAATATTAGAAAAATGCATCAAACCAAACTTCTGATTATTTTTCTCGCTACTACTCAAAATAGCCTGTAAGCAAAGACTACCATCTGTTACTGCCTGATCCGCAAATGCCATGGATAACCAACGTAACGCTTGTTCCGTATTACGTTGCATACTGGCAATCTCCGCACGATATTGATATATACGTTTCTTGTCCCGTAAATTAACAAATTGTTGTTCGGCTTTGTCACAATCACGTGCTGCCTCTGCCAACTGGCTGATATCTGACAACGCCAGATATAACCGTGTCTGAACACGCGAACCTAGAATTCGTCCCAAAGTGTCCGATGTCATGTGCCGACTATATTCCTCCAAGCCATCAATCAGCTTGACAACATCCATGAGTTCTTCCATACTTTTGACCAGATTGCCGAGTTTTTGCTTAGCCTCCGTAAAACCATAGATGTTCTTGAGATATTCCACCACACGCAAACGGTAACGTACGTAATAGTCTATGGTTTCATACGTCTTGGGCAGACTGGGCAACAACGCCTGACAATACGCGATAGCCTGCTCTGCTGCTTCATTATCTCCTTCATGGGTGGCACTAGTCAAACGATAGAAACCAATATCGAATTTCAATCTTGCCAACAAGTCCTTTTTCCCGTCTGGCAAATTCTCCTCCAGTGAAGGAAAAAGATTTTCATTTAATTTGGCAATAAAAGCATTGGCCTCCGCAAACGCCCGATTATTCATCAACTGATTGATGGTCTTGGACAAAATGGCGCAGGTGATTTCTATTTCCTTGGTATTCGACAATTGGAAATATTGCAAAATACGTTGAACAAACTCTTCCTGATAGTGTTTACTCAGTGACTGATCCTCAAAGCTATACCATAAACTGATAGCGTCAGCATAACGACCTTGCATAAAACAATCTTTAATGGCTTCCCATGATTCCTTCTCTGGCACCTCATATCGCATAATCGGCAAGTCACGGATTCTGTTACGCATCGACTCATCCAAGGCGTTGCGTCCGCCGCGCAAAGCAAAGCAAACCGCATCTGCAAGCATGAGTGGCTTGGCTTTGGTTGCCGAAGCAATGGAGATGCTGATATTCCTGATACGACGTTGGTCAGCCGTTGGTAGCTTAGCGCGCAAAATCTGCACACGTTCATCCAGCCGTCTTCTATATTCCTCATAAGGGATGGAGATATTCTCATCCTGTGGTATGATACCGCTCTTTTTCAGCTCGCGCTTCTTATCATCCTGGCGTTGAGCCACCACCACCTGCAGCTCAAACCTGTCTGACGATTCCTGTAACAGATCCTTAATCAAGGCTAAAATACCATCCGCGTAAACATGCAAATAGGTCGTCGTCTCATCTACAATGCGTACGTTCTTCTGGTTGATGAATTCAACCATCCTGGTATTCCCGCCAACAAAGAATGACAATAAATCTGTGATAAAGGCACCAACGCCCGGCACGCCCTTGCGGAAATCTTCCATGGCATGAAACGGCTTGATAGAGACATGACTGTAGTCTGGAGTGTATGCATGCACCCGTTGCAGGCATTGCTCGGCCCATTCATCTCGGGCAGCTGTATTTTTACGTAGGTAGCCACCAACTATGGATGGACCCAGCATATTATTGTGTTCCCTGAACCCACCACTTTCATCCAGATATAAAAAATATTTTGTCTCCATCATCAATCCCCATTCCCACAGGTTGGACACACCACGAACCAGTTATCATCGTCACGATGTGCATTATAATTAAACATGTGTTTTACCAGGTTGTGATGTCCCCCTGCATAACAATGACTTTTCACCCAAAATTCGTGGCATTTGGGACACGTAATATAATATTTGGCAAATCCGCCAGATGTCTTTAATTCCTCCACATTCGTTTCCGTACATCCGCAGTGCCAACAGGTAAAATATAGGGATTCTTTCAGACTTCCATGGGGTTCTTCATTTCGAAGCATCTGCAAAAAGCTTTCTCCGGTCCTTCGTGTCATATTTGCTGCTAAAAAATGCTCCATAAGCATAGAGAAGAAAGCTATTATATTTTTCTCGGTATGATTCTCCCTTTCCCTACCTCTTGGCCGCATATAAAAAGCACCGACACGGTGTTTAGGCAAGAGAGTAACCGCATTATCTCCGGAGACAGCAAACATTGACTTGATAGCTTCCATATACGGCTCATTCTTGAATTCCTTCCGCACGTTGCCACCAAAGTCAACATATTTATCATGTTGATTTTCTATGGTGTCATCGCAATGAATAATAAAGGCTGCCGCAACATCTACCCCATAATCCCTTAGCCTGTTAATGTATTTATCCCAGCATACACCCTTGATATCATCATTCAGCCAATACCAATATTTACCCTCATCGCCACTCATATCGGCATACTTGCGATATTTAGCATCCAGGATGATGTAAATTTCTTTACCAGCCAACCTTAACTTGATAAAATAATCCGGAGTCAATAAACCCGCATTTGGATCTGCGTGTTGACCACCCGCATCCGGAAAGATATCACTAATTCGTACGTTGTAATACAAATCCATTTCCACATTCTCTTCGCTGCCATGCAACTGGTGCTGCAACGAGATTTTCATGCCCTTCAGCTCGCCGCGACTTTTTCCCTCATCGCCCAAGAAGGTGCGCAAAACGCTGTAAATATACTCGCGATTTTTCTTTTGCCCATGCACGGAAACGTGGGTCAATTGCCAACCTGTCTTGAGAATCAGTACCTCCAGGAGCTTATATAGAATCCAGTACTCATACAAATCACAAGTATTCTTCTGTACCGAGGCATCTGCCGACGGTACAAAGGAAAATTCTGTTTCCTTGTCCAACTTGCGCAAGATATTGGCTGCCGTACGATAATTGACATCATTGGTGAAAATCTGCGTGACCTGCCACTTTTCCCGCCGGGTTGCGCCATTTAATGCCAAAACACTTTGGAAACAGGGCTTTTCCAGCATTTCAGTTACTGGCTGTGCCAGATTTCCAAGTTCCCTAATATATGCTTGGTTAGCAGATAGCGCCTTTTCCTTCGCATGAAGAGCCACAGCCGTAAAATACGCAGGCCCTACATATATGTGATTATAAGGAGAATACAATCGTTTTACATATACTTGTGCATCATAATTATCCTTTACGTATTGCTCCTTGAAAGCTGCAATCGTCTCTTCAACATCATCAGGCGCATCAACCAAGATGTTCTCAATATGCAGCTCGCCTGCTTTCAGGTAATAGTTGCCAGCGAAATCAAGAATTTCTCCCGACTTTGAATTATGTTTTAACCGTTCAAAATAGCCATAAAAATAGGCCTGTACATTTATATTATTAGATTTTACGTATAACGACTTAAAAGGATATTCCATACCATCTACTATAACGATACCTTTATATGAATACCTAGATAAAATATTATCTTGTCTGATGTAAATACTGCTACGAGGAGATTCAAGATAAAAAAGGTCATCTTGATTCGATTCAGAATTATCCTTTTTCAATATCATTCTTTTTCCTGCGATAAGGCCTTCATCCTCACACGCAATAACTGAATCGAGCTTTTTCTGCACGCTTTCCTTGGAGTAATGGTCTCTGATATTATTGTACTTAAGCTTGATGTCCTCAAAAAAAGCATCCCAATCTGCAAATTGCGGATATTGGCTAAGCAGTCGTTGTTTCTCCTTGGCCAATGCATTTTGCTGGGCTACGATGTCTTCCTCCCCAAATTGGCCGCAGTCAATTAAATACTTTTTCAGCATCGCCAATTGATTGGCGATCCATCTATTTTCGTAGATATCATATGTCTGCTCTCCAACCACCGACGTAAATTTCTTTTTCGACGGGGCGCGTACGTATTGCTGAATGATTCTGCCATCTATCTTTTTTACCACAGACGATGACAATTTACGTCCATTCAGGCCAAACCTCGGTCGTTGCGCTATTCCAGAAACAGCCTTGCCGAGCTGCTTAATCTGGCGCCTAAAATCTTCAACACGGTTTTCCTTATCCCCCGTATGTGTCCTGCTACCGTCCGTGTGTAACGATATACTGGCCTTCCTCTTTCTGTCTTTTTCCTTAGCGATGAATTCCACCAGTTCGCGACGTATATGCAGCAACTCGTTAACCATATTGAGATACTCGTCGACATCCAGCGTATCCGGCAAATACAGCACCCTACGCTGGTAAATGACTGCTCCAGTATACCTCTCTCTGACATAGATATACTGGTTGCCAGGATATTTATTATTTTCAGATTTGAAATGAAACAAATCCCTCCCACCATCATATTGCAACGGATTCATTTGCGACAGCTCGTCCGCTACATTGTCATATGGGGAAGAAAACAGTTCGTAGTCACTCGCGCTTTTGCCTGCAGGTAAATCTAGCAAACGAAACGCCGGAGTCAACTCGTCATAGTTCTCATCATCGGTACGGAAGTAATTGGTCGCAACAAACGCACCCTCCGCCCCATCATCCTCGCGATTCAGCAAAGGATAAGCAGCATACTCTTCGGGGCGCAATATACGAAAATGGAAGGGACCACCTTCTGGGCCGCAATAATACGACGCCATTTCCATAAGTAATCTCATCTTAGTCTACCGTCCAATAATCAATCATATCTTCGTCAGCCAGCATGGCCTTAAGGCACGCATCGCAGATGGGGTACTCTGCGATTTCCCGCAGTTTGTTCTTGATTTCCTCAAAGTTTTTATGCTCGCTGGTAAGCCGCAGCCTAGGCAAAAGAATTGTCGCCAATATAATGCCCTTAAATTGCTGTGCGGAAATATCATTTTTAAACGGTTCATTTTTGCCACCATCAGCGCAGCATCTGTATATGGCCTGGATCATGCGATTGCCCACCGAAACCGAATTGTTATTGAAGAGACTTAGGAGTTCCGAAAGCTCATCTTTCAGTTCCTCGGTAAGTTCAAATCCATATTCATTGTATTGCAAGCCTATGCGACTATCGTGAGAAAAATTGCTCACTCTATCTCCAAAATGATTCTGTTGGTAGAGCCTAATAACCCACGAACGGTCAATGACTTTAGGGCTAAGATCTATGGTTGTTGCATCTTGATTTAATGTACCAATGAACTTCACATTATCTGGCACTGTCAGGCAGCTACTTACACGCAAGCACATGTCATTCTGACGACATAATCTGAAATAATACTCTCGATCCGCTGTAGATAATTTTTTCAAGTCCTCGGCCTCAATATTACCTTGTTCAGGATTTAACCCAGTTGCAGCCACAAAGGCCTCAATTTCGCGCTTTACATTCATGGCAATCTCAGGGTTGTATAGCCTCAGTTTTCTATCCGTCTGCATGGCGCTCAAGAATTCAGCAAAATAATACTCTACATGCGCTAAATTCATCTCGTCCAAACAAATAAAATATATGTCATCCTGATGCTCTGGCTTGGCAGCTTCTCCACAAGCATCCAGCAAAGCCTCCAGGAACGGCGTCGTGACATAAGTACGGTCCAGGGGATTGTAGTAGCCAAGAAGATCACTTTTATCTGACCAGTTGGATTGCACCGGAACCACATACGCATCGCGCGGGCTGAAAATCTTAGCCATCAGTCTTACCAAAGACGTCTTGCCGACACCGGGATTTCCCACCAACAGTAGCATCTGGTTGCTCTGCAATCCCAAATAAAATTGCGCTAGTACGGCTTTGGTATAATCCACACCGTATTCGTCGTCCATAATGCTCTTGATGCTGTCAATCATATTAGAGAAATTAGCCATTTTACGTATATCACTTGGCCTAATATTCTCATATGTTTCCACATTTTCCTCATAGGAAAAGTTACTCCAATACGTAAGTTGTTTTTCTAATTCATCGAGCGTCTTCCGTTTTCTGTTTATTGCATCGGTAATTTTGTTTTCTTGTGCACTCTGATACGCACTCAATTCTTTATCAATTTTTTCTTGCTGGGCATTGTATGCTTTTTCATACTCTTCGGACACCTTTTGTATAGCTACATTTTTATCTTCGATTTCCCTATTTTTGCTATCAATTTCTTTATTGATATTTTGTATCTCGTGAGTCTTGGCATTCAATATTTTGTCTATGCCATCGAGCAGCAATAACCCTGATTTTTGATGCGTGCCAAGGTTTTCACTCAATATTGCTGGCTCGAAATCTTTTGATTGTAAACAAGCATACATATGCATTAAATCAATATACGTTCGTTTAGGGAACTGCATCCTCTTTAATTTATCTAAAGATGCTCGTAAAGGGTATATATCGCTAGTTTTTGGTGATTTGTTAATCTGCCAGGCATAGCTTACATAATCCTCAACTTTCAGATTTTCGACATTTTCCCCATTAGCTAAAACTTCTGGTGTTGAATTTTGCGCAAACAGCGCAAATTCACTTATACGGCTTTTCCCATTTTGTCCATCATCATTGCCCATGCATTCAACGGCCAATGGCTGCAGAAGGAAGCCCCCTTTGGTTCTTCTTGTAATCTGGCATATGATCCGTTTATCATTAGACGACCCTAAACGTTGTTGAAGATATTTCTCCTTAGCCTTAAAATCCAAATGATTATACTCATTCTGTGTAATCAAATTTCCGTCATTCATATCTTGTAGTCCTTTCCGACAATCTTACAACAACCTGTTTCCTGCAAAACGCAATGCCATAGCACCATATCTTCTCGGCACCACTTTCTTGCAGCTGCGTTGTATACGCGCGCTCTTGTATTTGCGTCAGCGCCTTCTTGACGGCTGCATCTAACTTATCTTCCTGCTTAACAGCCTTAAATTCCATGAGGATTCCCGGCATGCCCCTGTGGTGCGGAAAAAGAGCAAGATCCAACCGGCCGTACCCGCTTTCGAGGTTTGAGACTACACGGTAGTCTTTTTCATAATACAGAGTAAAACCGAGCATCAAGCCGTGGTAAAAGCTCTCTGGCCTGGCCGCGTCATAGAGGCTGACGGTGCGCAGGATAATCTTTTGCAAATATTCCTCAAATGCCTGCGCATCGCCATTCGTCATCGCCTGGAACATTTTGTACAGCGATGGGTCCTTTTCACCGCCGCCGAAACGGGAAAGGATTTCCGTTCGGTAAGCCCGCCGTACCTCCTGATTGGGTATGGACAACTCATATAGTCCACTTTCCTCATCCACCGTGCGCACGGCCTTGAGGTACCCCGTCAGTAGCAACAGCGTATAGAGAGCAGCCTCGTCCGTGTCAATGGATCCGTAGATGACATTTTCATCAACACCAGCGACGATGGAACGTCCGTCCATCAATGCCTGCAAGTCCTGCCAGCGTGCTTTGTCTGCATCATGGAGCAGTTGCGCAAGAATGGTGTTACCAGAGGTATTTGCCCAGTACTTTGCTGCCTTGCAGTCCTGGCGGAAATAGTTATTGACAGACCAGGGATTGTAGATATCCACCCCTTGAAAGGCATACCCATCGTACCAGCTGGCAATTTCCGGCAGCTGCGCCATACAATCGAAATCCTTGGCTATCTGCTCTACTTCTCTTCGCGTATAGCCGAAAACATCGGCATAACCACCAGAGAGCACAGTCGATACCTCGAGATTATTGAGCCCGCTGAAAATACTCTCCTTCGCAATGCGCAGCACGCCAGTGATAAGTGCAAAATCAAGCGCAGGATTGGTTTTGAGTGCCGCACTCAGAAACGGGCGAAAGAAGTCTATAGCCTCCTGGTAATAGCCGTGCGCCCATGCCTGCTGAATCGGCGCATCGTACTCATCAATGAGCAGCAGCACCTTTTTCCCCGTATGCCGCACCATAAATTCAAGCAACGAACGCAACGAATCCTGCAAATCAACCAGAGAAGCCTGCTGCCACTCGACACGTTCCCAATACGCTTGCTCAGCCGGCTGCAACGATGTCTTGATGGCAGGAAACCGCAAATAGGTAACCGCCATTTTGCGTGCAAAGGCCGCCAGCATTTGCGTGAAATGATCGGCTTCAATATCTTTCAGAGAAAGGAACAGCACCGGTTTGCTTCCCGCCTCACGCATCACTGCAGTATCGCTCGCAATCTCGGTCCCCGCAAAAAGATGCATGGCCTCGTCCCGATGTTGCTGAGAGAAGAAGGCCTCCACCATGCTCAGGGAAAGCGTCTTACCAAAACGTCTTGGACGGGCAAAGAGGGTAACGTCCGCATGACCTGCCAGCAACGCACGGATAAACCGTGTCTTATCCACAAAATAGTACCCTTCCGTGCGTAATTTGCGAAAATCTTCTACACCGATGGGCAGTTTGATTGCCTGTTTCATACCCTCCCTGCCTTTCTTCACAGTGGCATTTATCCGCTTCCAGTATACCATATTGGCACGGAACATGAAAGGGACAGGCTTCGACCTACCTCTCTGGCGATTTCACGGAAAGGGACATTTGATACCAAAATGGGGCTATTGCACGTAACTCATGCAATAGCCCTTTTGTGTATATGGATATTGTATCGGGTGTCTGTTTTATGCGATGCCCGGGGTCGTCATGGCCTCCGGGGAGAGGATGTGCTCCATGACTTCCTTCTCCATGAGGTGTTTCTCCATGATGACCTGGCGGATCGGTTTGCCCGTGTTGTAGGCTTCCTTCGCGAGCATCGCGGATTTCTCATAACCGATGTGCGGGAGCATGGCCGTGACGACGCCGACGCTCTTATCGAGCCACTCCTGGCACTGCTCGCGGTTCGGCTCGAGGCCGATGAGCAGCTTGTCGACGAACGTGTTGACGGCATTCGTCATGTACATCATGCTGTTGAACATATTGAACGCCATGACCGGCTCCATGACGTTGAGTTCGAACTGGCCGTTCTCGACGCCGAGCGTGATGGCGAGGTCGTTGCCGATGACCTGATAGCAGGCCTGGTCGAGGACCTCGGCGATGACCGGGTTGACCTTACCCGGCATGATGGAAGAGCCCGGCTGACGTTTCGGCAGCTTCAGCTCATTGAGGCCGCAGCGCGGGCCGGAAGCCATGAGGCGGAAGTCGTTCGCCATCTTGATGAGGACGAGTGCCGTAACCTTCATCGAGGAGGAAATATCGGCAAAACCGTCCGTATTGTTCGTTGCATCGATCATATTGTCAGCCGTGACGTATTTCTCGCCCGTGACCTCGGAGAGCGTCTCAGCGACTTTCCGGATGTAGGCCGGCTCTGCGTTCAGGCCCGTGCCGACGGCCGTGCCGCCCATGTTGATCGTGTGGATGCCTTCCTGTGCGTGCTGGATGCGACGGATGCCGCGGCGGACAGCCGATGCGTAGTTGCCCATCTCCTGGCCGAGCGTGATAGGAACGGCATCCTGCAGATGCGTGCGGCCCATTTTCAGCACATCTTTGTACTCGACGGCTTTCTTCTCGAGCTCCGTGGCGAGGCGGTCGAGCGCATCCGTGAGCTTGCCAGCCTTATGGTTGAGGCAGACCTTGATGCTCGTCGGGAAAGAATCGTTCGTGGACTGTGCCATGTTCGCGTGGTTGTTCGGGGAGACGATGTCGTAGCGGCCGCGCGGCTGACCGAGGATCTCGAGAGCGCGGTTGGAAAGGACCTCGTTCATGTTCATGTTGATCGACGTGCCAGCGCCGCCCTGGATCGGGTCGACCGGGAACTGGTCGAGGAACTGACCGCCGATGATCTCATCAGCAGCCTGTACGAGCGCATCGCCGATCTTCTTGTCGAGACGGCCCGTAGCCATGTTCGCGAGAGCAGCTGCCTTCTTTACCTTGGCGATGGACTGAACAAAATCCGGATCGATCGTCTGGCCTGTGATATGGAAATTGTCGATGGCGCGCATCGTCTGCACACCGTAGTAAACATTCTCCGGAACCTCGAGCTCACCGATGAAATCATGTTCGATTCTCATAATACTGCACCCTTTCTTTCTGGCCTAGCGGCCACACCCGATACCGTTATATCCTATACACAAGAGATTTTGAACGGGATGACATGTTTTCTTTGACCTTGTGCCTTTATTATAACGTGTATACAAAATACTTTCAAGTACTTTTTGAAAAATTTGTATGCCTATGTATATTTTTTTTGATAAACCAGAAGTATAACCGCACTTATCCACAAAATTATGCACAAAACGCAAAAAGCTGTGGATAACCGCAGGAATTCCTGCTGGTTATCCACAGCTTTCTTTGTTTCGTTTTCTGGCCTACTGCCAAAATTCTTCCGTTTTCAGCAGCGTCCGTCCTCAAAAGAAAACGGGTCGTCTTTACAGACGACCCGTTTCTGTGCTACAATCAGCCCGGGAGCACCAAGGCGGCCAAAATTTGCCCTCAGAAACGAGGTGCAGGCCTATGGAACAGTTTTTGATTGCACTCGTGCTAATCTGGCTGATTGCCGTAGAAACCAAGAAGAAGTAACCGCTTCTAGTGTAGCAGCCCGAACGCGGTCGTTCTTCTAACGAACGTTTTTTCTGTGAGGGTGGCCGCCTAGACGGTGCTCTCACTATGTTTATTATACGATATTTTCACACGCGTGGCAAGAGCCGCGCGTGTTTTGTTATTTGATCTCTATGCTTATCATACAAAAAGAGGCACCCCATAACGGGATGCCTCTTTCATCGCTCTTACGTTCAGACTCAGAGAACCTTCTGGAGATACTCCTTGATTTCGTCGCCGTCTTCCATCTTCATGACGTCGGCCAGGATTTCCTTGGCCTTGATGGAGCTGATGGAGCGGAGCTTTTCCTTGACGCGCGGGATGGACGGAGCACTCATGGACAGCTCGCTGATGCCCATTGCCATGAGCAGGACGGCTGCATTCGGATCGGACGCCATCTCGCCGCACATACCAGCCCAGATGCCGTTCTCGCGGGCGCTCTCGATCGTGCGCTTCACGAGGCGGAGCACAGCGGGGTTGAAGTGGTTGTAAAGATAGGAGATGTTCGCATTGCCGCGGTCAACCGCCAGCGTATACTGGCACAAATCGTTGGTGCCGATGGAGAAGAAGTCCACGTATTTCGCGAGCATCGGCGTCATGATAGCCGCTGCCGGCGTCTCGACCATGATACCGACCTGAACGTTGTCGGCATAGGCTTTGCCCTCATGGGCGAGCTCGACTTTCGCTTCCTCGACGAACTCCTTGACCTTCTTGATCTCCGAAATGTTGATGACCATTGGGATCATGATGCCGACCTTGCCATAGACACCGGCGCGCAGGATCGCTTTCAGCTGCGGCAGGAACAGGTCGCGGCGCTGCAGGCTGATGCGGACGGCGCGGTAGCCGAGGAACGGGTTATCCTCCTGTGGGATGTTGAGGTACGGCAGGGGCTTATCGCCGCCGATATCCATCGTGCGGATGACGCAGAGCTTGCCGTTGCATTTTTCGACAGCCTGCTTGTAAGCCTTGAACTGATCCTCCTCCGTCGGGATCTCCTCGCGGCCCATGAAGACGAACTCGGAACGGAACAGGCCGACGCCCTCCGCGCCGTAGTTCAGCGCATTCTCGACGTCCATGTGCGTGCCGATGTTCGCCATGAGATCGACTTTCACGCCATCCGTCGTCTCGCCCGGCAGGTCGCGCAGAGCTGCATAGTGCGCAGCGAGCTCCTGCTGTTTCTTGAACTTCTCCTCATACTCCGTGACCTCAGTCCGATCCGGGTTGATCGTGACCTCGCCGCGCTCACCATCGATGATGACGAGATCGCCATCCGAGATGCGGTCGATGCGGTTCTCTTTATCGAGGCCGACGATCGTCGGAATCGCACGGGACTTCGCGATGATGACGGCATGGCACGTCGTACTGCCTGCGCCGAGCAGGACGCCGGCAATCTTATCCGTCGGCATGCCTGCGATGACGGACGGCTCGATTTCGTGGCCGCAGAGGATGACTTTCTCCTTGCCGATCTCCGGCTCCTTGACTCCGAGGATGTATTTCGCGACGCGCTTGCCGACATCGCGCAGGTCGACGGCGCGGGCGGAGAAATACTCGTCCTCCATCTGCTCGAACATCTGGGCCTGCTCCTCCGCTGCCTTCAGCACGGCGCGCGGCGCATTGCCGAGCTCCTCGACCTTGGTCTCGATGTTCTGGCCCATCATCGGGTCCTGGATCATCATGCGGTGCGCCTCGAGGATGGCGGCCTGCTCAGCCATATCATCCTTCTTCATCTGCTCGATGCTGGCACGCAGGTTTTCCGCAACAGCCGTGATGGCATCTTTTGCCTTCTGCTTCTCCGTGTCCTTGTCCTCCGGCTTATAGTTGACGAGATAGCCGTCGAGGTTCTGCCCTGCGAGCATGATCTTGCCCATGGCGATGCCGGAGATAACGCCTTTACCACGTACTTTTTCTGCCATTTCTTTTTCCCCCATACCACGTCTTGCTTCGGATTCAGCCATCCTGAAATACCCCGCAGTACAGCTTTTCCGAATTTTCTATCTGTTTATACGACAAAGAACCGTCACCGGAGGCACCCTCCCCCGGGACGGTCCCTGCCTGGTCTTTTGGGATTATTCTTCGCCGAACTTGGAGTTGACGAGATCCGTCAGAGCCTTGACTGCCTCAGCCTCATCCGGGCCGTCCGCGAGAATCGTCATCTCCGTGCCCTTGACCAGGCCCATGCTCATGATCATGAGGATGCTCTTGGCATCAACCGTCTTGCCCTTAGCCTGGATCTGAACCTTGGATTTGAACTTCGTAGCCGTCTGGACGAAGATGGATGCCGGACGTGCATGGATACCCGTCTTGTTTTCGATCGTAACTGTTGCCTGCGTCATGATAATCTCTCCATTCCTGTAATAAAGCTTGTGAAAAAATGGTTCTTTTTTCTCTGCCCTTTATATAATGCATACAGTGTGCCAACTTTTTCAGGACAGAAGAAAAAATATCTATCTCGCTGAAATCCCTTGTTAAGCAAGGGTTCCAGGAAACGTCTTTGTTTGGATTCGCGCTTTTCTATGCCTGCATCGCGCGTACTGTTGGTAAAATTTACCATGTTTAAGCAAACAGCTGGTAATTTTTACTATATGTCGGTATTTTTTACCAAACCATACTTCCTCGCCTTGGCGGCTACCGTCTTATGGGTAATGTGGAGCTGCTTGGCGGCTGCATTGAAGCTGCCGCACTGCTCGAGCGCATTCGCGATGATCTTCTTTTCATACTCTTGCCAGGGGAGAACGGTCCGATCCGCCGTGATGCCGCGGAGCTCCTGGTCGGCTGCATCGCCCTTGATATAGGAGGGCAGTGCCGCGACCGTGATGGTCTCGCTGTCCATGAGCGTAATCACGCGCTCGACGACATTCTCGAGCTCGCGTACATTGCCCGGCCAGCGATAGTGCATGAGGAGGTTCATCGCCTCCGGCGTGATGCCGGCAACATGCTTGCCCGCCTGCGCGCTGATCTTCGCCAGGAAATGCTCGACGAGGAGCGGGATATCATCGACGCGCTCGCGGAGCGGTGGCAGGATAATCGGGATGACGTTCAGGCGGTAGTAGAGGTCGTCGCGGAACGTGCCATCGTGCACCATCTGCTCGAGGTTGCGGTTCGTCGCGGCGATGATACGCACATCCACGTGGATCGTCTCCTCACCGCCGACGCGGTCGAACTCCCTCTGCTGCAGCACGCGCAGCAGTTTGACCTGCAGGCTCTTGTCCATCTCACCGACTTCGTCGAGGAAGATGGTGCCGTGGTTCGCGAGCTCGAACTTGCCGAGCTTGCGCTTCACCGCGCCCGTGAACGCGCCTTTCTCGTGGCCAAAAAGCTCCGACTCGAGCAGCGTGCCCGGGATGGCTCCGCAATTCACGCGGATGAAGGGTCCGCGGCGGCGCTTGCCCGCATAGTGGATACCCTCGGCGATGAGTTCCTTGCCCGTACCGCTTTCGCCGCGGATCAGCACCGTAGCAGAGGTATCCGCTGCCTTGGAGGCCAGTGCGATGACATCGACGACCTTGCCGCTCTTCCCGATATAATTGGAAAAGGCCGTGGCCGTCTTCTTCGTGCGCAGGAGCTCCTGCTCCAGGTATTCGGCCTTTGCCGAGACCTGGGAGAGCCGCTCCATGAGCTTCTCGATCTCCGTGATATCCTTGACGACCGAGACAACGCCGGCAATGCGGCCATCGATGAAGATGGGGTTGACGTTCGCGACGAGCGTCGTGCCGTCCTTCTTGTGGCTGATGGCGCCGATACGCGCAACACCGGACTTCAGGACCCCGCATCGGTTGCCGTTCGGCGCGGACTCGAAAACATTCTGTCCGAGCACCATCTCCGGCGTCTTGTGCACGATGCGCAGGTAGGAAGGGTTCACATAGGTGACTTCGCCGGTATTCTCGACGACACAGATGCCATCCTGCACGGTTTCGAGGATCTTCTGCAGGCGTTCCTGCATGAGCGCGTTCTTGTGCAGCAGGGCATCGACCTCGCGCTCCTCCGTGCGATCATGCATCTCGAAGTCGCCCTCGAGGAACTGCACCATTTCGGCGACAGCGGGCTCTGGATCCCCGCCCTCGGCGGAGACGAAAACCGAGTCCCCGCAGCCTACCTTGAGCGCGATGAGCTTCATGAGGCTGTGCATTTCGATGCGTTCGCTGTGCTTATTGCGGATGTAGAACGTGCAGCCAAACGTCTCGCTGAGCTCTTTGGCCTTCTGCACGATCTGCGCCGCCACGCGGACGTGGATGCCCGCTTCGTTGTGAATTACCGCTTCGCGCTCAAAAACCATGCTCATCTTCCTCTGCCGTATTGCTTTCGGTTCCCTTTCATTATACTATAAATCCCCGTCAAAGTCTGCCAAAATCAATAAATTATCAAAAAAGTTTGCCTCCGCGCCCATTTGGTGCTATAAATTTAGTAGGAAAGTCTTGTTTTGTGCCTTTTCTGCGCCATCATGGCAGGACTTTTCCCTTACGTGTCGAAGTAGTGATGTGTGGAGTATAGCAGAAAGGAAGATGACGATATGAACTTTATCCTGATCATCATCGCCATCATGGCCGTGAGCATCTTCCTCATCGATCACCTCTGCCGGTATTTCCACATCGCACTGAAACGGTCCTCGCTGATTCTCTGCGCCGTCATGGCCTTTGTGGTCAACGGCCTCGCCATCACGCTCTCACCGTTTCTCGATCACGCGCACTACTTCCGCCTCGGCGGGCTCGTCATCATCGCAGCCGGCATCGTCACGCTCTTCAATGAGCGCCTGCTGCGCCGGGAAACGGCACAGGCAGCATCCACAGATGCCGCACAGGAGCCCGTTCCTGCCGGGGAAGCCGAAGCGGTGCATACGCCGGAGCCTGTCAGCGTTCCCGAGCCGATCCTGGACGTAAAATCCGTTCCCGAGACGGCGCCAGAGCCGGAAAAGCAGCCGGAGCCTTTGGAGGCAAAGCCCAAACTTGTCCATCTGCTGAAACCGAAGGACAAGCCGGCCGAGGTACAGGAGCCTGTCGTGGTGCAAAAGCCAGAGCCAAAACCGGCTCCGAAACCAAAGGACAAGCCGGCTCCGGTTACGCTCGCGCCAACGGTCATCCATCTGGACAAGCCGGACCTCGCGGTGCAGGAACAGGTCAAGGGGCTTTCAACGCTCGACGACCTGCTCGACCTCGCCTACGCGGAGCCGGTTCCCGCCAATGCGGCCTTTATCTACCAGCAGGCCATTGCGCGCTACGCGGACGACGACTATGCGCCGTTCCTCGTCATCGAGCTCGCTACGCTCTACAAGGACAACGCCGCCTACGGCGATGCGATCCGCGCCTATGAGCGCGGCCTGCGCATGCCGATCATTGTCGATAACGATGCGATGGCAGCCAAATTCCAAGAAACCATTGGCTACCTGCGCACCGTTCAATCCATATTAGCCAAACATCATGCCGAAGCCACGAAGTTCCCGGACATCCCCGGCGAACTTCTGCTGGAGATCGATAAAGCATCCCAGCAGGCTCAGGCGTAAATCCTGATTTGGGGGAATTGCAACATGAAAAAAACCGTAGAAATCCTTGGGCTGCCCATCATCAGCATCACGGAAGGCCGTGAGCTGGGCATGAGCAAGACGCTCCTCATCGATGCCGCACAGGGAAAAGTCGCTGCCATTACCATCGAGGATGAGGACTGGTACCGCGGCGTCAAGCTGATCCCGTACGGCTCCGTCATCGCCATCGGTGATGACGCCGTCACGGTCACGAACAGCGAGAACATCCTCACGCTCGAGGACGCCGGTGACTATGAGCATCTGCTCGACGAGAACATCCGCGTCATCGGCACGAAGGCCATCACGAAATCCGGTACGATCCAGGGCAAGATTTCCGAGCTCTTCATCGGCGATAATGGTGACATCGAGAAATGCGAGATCACGGCTCCGGACGGCTCGACCTCTGAGGTGACGGCCGACCAGATCTCCATTTTCGGTAAACAGGTCACGGTCATCGACCCGGATGGCGCGCAAAAAAAAACGCTGACTGAGGCACCGAAGGCTGCTCCGGCCCCGGCTCCGAAAGCCGAGGCTCCAAAAGCTGAGCCAGCACCGGCACCAGCACCGAAAGCGGAAGCCCCGAAAGCGGAACCGGCGCCGGCTCCTGCACCGAAAGCCGAGGCTCCGAAGGCGGAGCCGAAACCGGAGGTAAAGCCGGAACCGCCCAAGGCCGCTCCGAAAGCCGCACCGGCTCCTGCTCCAAAGACCGAGGCTCCCAAGGCTGCTCCGGCCAAAGATCCGAAGCAGGCCGCTGCCGACAGGGCAACGGAGGAGCGCCATCGCCGCTTCCTGCTCGGCAAGAAAGCCGCGCGCACGATCAAGATGGACAACGGCATCGTCATCGTCGAGGCCGGCCAGGACATCACCGAGGAAGTGCTGCAGAAGGCAAAACTCGCCAACAAATTCATCGAGCTGTCGATGAACGTACAGTAAACCCACACAAAAAGCCCCCGCAAGGTCATCCCTGCGGGGGCTTTTCGTATGCGATATTTTAGATTATGCAGCCTTGCCTTTGACGAGCTTCGCGAAGTAAGCGAGCACGACGAGGAAGACGACGAGGCCGAGCCACTCCGCCGTGTCAGCAAAGTCCTTGCCGACGAGGCCCAGCGGATCATCACTGCCACCGCTCGAGAGCGACGCCCTCCGGGTAAGCAAGGTCACTGTGCACCACCATGGCGCGGCGCAGCGGAATCGTGAAAAGCACGCCCAGGCAGCCGCAGTTCGTGCTGCATGAACTCATTCTGTTCGTCTTTCATAAAGACTCCTCCTGTGAAAGATATTCTTGTAGCTTGTGCACTCATTTGTACTTCTGTCGCGTACAAAGCACAAACTATGTTATATCATAAATTGTCACTTTGTAAACCTGTTCCCGCAAGAATACAAAAAACAGGAGGTCCTGCAACCTGCAGTTCCTCCCGTTTGCTATCTTTGTTGAATCCGCCGCCCCGCCTTATTTGACGCGGATCACGCCGGGCTGGTCAATCTTCCAGAGCTTCTTGTCCTGCCGGAATACGGCGGGAATCTTGACCGAAATCAGCTTAAAGTTGCCGGTCTCGTAGTTAGAGGCAAACGTCTCTTTCATGCCGCCTTTCTCATGCAGTGTTTTCGTATAGCCATGCAGTGGATTCGGCACGACAACAAAGCGGTTTTGTGCGCCAGGCAGCGGCCACGCCCAATACCCGCTCGATTTCACATCGTCTGCCGGCACGAAGACGGGGGTATCCTGCCCGGACCCCGGCTGCATCTGCGCAGCGTCGAGGCGCAGGACCTGCAGCTTGTAGTTTGAGATGAAGGCCTCACAGGCCTCATCGGCGCGCGGTACATTCATGCTCGCCGCAAGGCTATTGTAGTCATCGATGAAATCCTGCCAAATCTGGCGTTCCGCCGAAAGTTCCTTCGCATCCGGTGCAGCTTTGCGCAGCGGCGGCTCTGCCCTCTTCGCCTGTGCTTTCCCGCCGCCCTGCGGCTGTGCGGCGAGTTCTTCTTGCAGCTTCCGGACCTCTTCCTCCAGCTCCGAGACACGGTGCAGCCTATCCCGGACCTGCTTTTGCGAAGTGATGGACAACGCCGCTCCAATGAGGGCAATAATGCTTACAGCAAAGCTCAGGATGATGAGCATGTCCGCCACGACAGGCGGGAAAATTCCTTGCTCCATGCGATTCGCTCCCTTCTGTTCTCTGTACCGTTTTCATTCTAGCAAAAGGGTGGAAAATCCTGCCTTTGCCGGTAAGGTTCTGCGAAAATATCAGGAATCTTTCTGCACATGATACGCCACAGCATACATCGTCGGCAGGACGAGCAGCGTGAGCACCGTTGCCACGAGCAGGCCGCTCGCGATAGCCACGGCCATCGGCCCCCAGAAGGCACTCGTCATCAACGGAACCATGCCGAGGATGGCCGCGGCCGCTGTCAGCATAATGGGGCGGAAACGCAGCACCGCCGAATCGACGACGGCATCCCACGGCGTCTCCCCCTCGGCCAGATGCTTCTGGATCTGGTCGATGAGGATGACGGAGTTGCGAATGATCATGCCAAAGAGCGCGAGCACGCCCAGCAGGGCGACAAATCCCATGGCCTTGCCCGTGAGCAGCATGCCCCAGCAGACGCCGATGAGCCCCAGGGGAGCCGTGAGAATCGTCAAAACCATCTGTTTGGCGCTGTGCAGTTGGAACATGAGCAGCGTCATGATGATGATGATCATGGCCGGCACCGGCACCATGAGGAAATCCGTCGACTCATTGCTGTCGGAGAGCGCGCCGTCCGGCTCGATGGTGTAGCCCATCGGCAGGCTCTGCCGCAACGGCTCCGTTGCGTCAAAGGCTTTCTGCGTCGCGTCGTTGGCTGTACCCTGGCGGATATTGGCCTGAACCGTGATTGTCGGTTTGAGGTCGCGGCGCTTGATGAGGCCATCCTCCGCATCGTAGGAGATTTTCGCCACCTGCTGCAGAGGCACATAGCCGGCCTGGCCGAGGTAAATCGGCAGATTCTTCAGCTGGGAAAGATCCTGCCTGTCGACAGACGCGAGGCGCAGGTCGATATCGATCGTGCGGTCGCCCGTGTAGAACTGGGCTGCGCGCGCACCGGTAAGCTCCGTATAGAGCGTCTGCGCCACGGCCTGGCTCGAAACGCCGAGACTGCGCAGCTTATCCTGATCGAGTTCCAGATGTACGACCTTGCTTTTCTCATTCCAGTCGAGGTTCACGTCGTACGTATTCGGGTCGGCATTCAGCTGGTCGGCGACCTCATTCGCGAGGGCACGGACCTTTTCCTTATCGTAACCCGAGACGCGCAGCATGATCGGGTAGTCCGCCGGCGGCCCCGTCTGGATGAATTTGATATTGCTGCGCACATTCGGGAACGCATCGGCGAGCTCCGCGCGGATTTCCTGCGTGAGCTTCGGCCGCGTCTCCGAATCCTTCGCGACAACGACGAACTGCGCATAGTTATCCGCCGGCAGAACCGGGTTTGCCGTCAGCACGAAGCGTGGGGCCCCCTCGCCGACGTAGTACGAGAAGTTGTCTATTTCCGAAGCATGCTCCTGCAGGAAGGCCGACATGCGGTCTGCCTCCGCCTGTGACGCCTCGATGGACGAGCCCTCGGGCAGGCGCATCTCGACGATGATTTCCGGGCGCAGGGAGGGCGGGAAGAATTCCTGCTTGATGAATTTCATGCAGAAAACCGACACGAGGAACAGGGCCGCCGTGCCGATGAGCACGATGCGCCGATGCGTGAGGAATCCGTTCAGCACGCTGCGGAACCACGTATAGAAACGGCTCTGATACGGGTCGATCCTGCCCTCCGCGTCGCGTTTGACGTCCACCTTGATGAGGTACGTGCCGTAGAGCGGCGCGACCATGACCGACACGATCCACGAGAGCAGCAGCGCGATGCCGATGACGGGGAACAGCGCCTGGCAGAACTCGCTCGCCATGCCGTTCGCGAACGCCACGGGGATAAAGCCGGAGCACGTGATGAGCGTGCCCGTGAGCATCGGATGCGCCGTCGCGTTGAACGCATAGCAGGCCGCATCAAAGCGGTTCATGCCGGACTCGAGCTTGACGCTCATCATCTCAACGGCGATGATGGCATCGTCGACGAGCAGGCCGAGCGCGATGATCAGCGAGCCCAACGAGACCTTGTGCAGGTCGATGCCGAGCAGGTACATCGCCGTGAACACGCCCGTGAGCACGAGCGGGATGCAGCCCGCGACGACGAGGCCCGTGCGGAAACCAAGGGAAAGGAAGCTCACGGCCAGCACGATGACGACGGCCTCAAGCAGCGTCTTGACGAAATCGTGGATGGACTCGTCGACAACGCTCGGCTGGTCGGACACCTGATGCACCTCGAGGCCGAGCGGCAGCTCCTGCTGCACGCCTGCGATGAGATGACGCAGATCCTCGCCAAGCTTCAGGATATTGCCGCCGTCCTCCATCGACACGGCGATGCCGATGGCCGGCTCGCCGTTGAAATACATCATGGGCTCCGGCGGGTCCTCCATGCGGCACTCGACCTTCGCGATATCGCCGAGGCGGAAAATCCGCCCGTTCGCGTTGATTGGCGTTTCGCGGATGGCATCGACATCATCAAAAATGCCCGACACGCGCAGATAGACGTCATCCGTATCCGTCTGGATATCCCCCGACGGCGTCATCTCGTTCTGCGTCTTCAGCGCGTTCATGATGACCTGCGGACTGACGCCCATCTCGGCGAGCTTCGCCTGTTCGATCTCGACGTAGACTTTCTCCTTCTGCACGCCGAGCAGTTCCACTTTCTGTACGCTGTCCACCGAGAGGATCATGCGGCGGATTTTCTCCGCTTTCTCGCGCATCTCCTCATAGCTGTAGCCGTCGCCCGTCACGGCATAGACCGAGCCATAGACATCGTCGAAACGGTCGTTGTAAAACGGGCCGACCGTGCCATCCGGCAGCTCGCTCTTGATGTCCTCGCAGAAATTGCGCACATCGCGCCACGTCGGCCGGATCGCGGATTTCGGCAGGTCCTGGCGCAGGTTCACATAGATGACAGCCTGCCCCTCGCGCGACTCGCTCGTCACGTAGTCGAGTCCCGGCGTATCCTGGATTTTCTTCTCGAGCTTGTCCGTGACCTGCTCCTCGACCTGGGACGCCGTAGCGCCCGGCCAGGCGACAGATACGACCATCTGGCGCACGGTGAACTGCGGGTCCTCCATGCGGCCCAGCTTGAAATAGCTGAAAATGCCAGCGAGGAAAATCAGGATGATGAAATACCAGACAATGCCTTTGTGTTTCAGGGAGACTTCGGTCAGATTACGCATCACTCGTCAGCCTCCGTCCGGACTTCCTGGCCCTCGCGCAGCTTATGCACGCCGGCTGTCACGACGAGATCGCCAGGCCGCAGGCCATGGACGAGGACGTTGTTCGCGTCGAAATTCTCGACGGAAACCGTGCGGAGCGCAACCGTATGGTCCTCCTGCACGACCCAGACCTGCGGATCCGCCCCCGTCTGGTAGATAGCGGAAAGAGGCAGCACGGATGCACCCTCTGCGGACGGTCCGTTCTCCTCAAGCGATACCGATGCTGTCATGCCGAGCTCCATGCCCTGCGGTGGCTGCGGGATGGAGACGCGCACACGGTACGTCCGCGCCGCGCTGTCCGCCATCGGCGCCACCTCACGGATGACGCCATCGACGGAGCCGCCAAGCGCCCAGAAGGACACCCGGACCGGCTTTCCGACGACAGCGTCCGCGAGACGGCTCTCGGGTACATTGATCTCGACCTCGAGCTCATCCGTCTGCACGAGCGTCAGCACGGTCTGGCCCGCTCCTACGACCTGTCCCTCCTCGGCCTGGACAGCCGAGACGACGCCATCCGCGCCCGCGATGAGGTTCGTATAGCCCACGGCATTATGTCCCTGTGCAGCCTGCGCGAGCGCATTCTGGTAGCTCGCAAACGCCGCGTCATAGTTCGTCTGATACTGGTCGAGCACGGCAGCCGAGACGGCCTGTGCCTGATAGAGCTCCGTATAGCGCGCGAGATTTTTCTGCGCCAGCTCGAGCTGAGCGCGCGCCTGGCTCACGGCCGCCTCGCCCTGATTGGCCTTTTGCACGACATCTTTCGCGTCGATGACCATGAGCGTGTCGCCCGCCTGCACGCGGCTGCCGACCTGCACGTTGCGCGCGAGGATCTGGCCGCCCACCTGGAACGCCATATTCGTCTCGTAGCGTCCGCGGACCGTACCCGCATAGACGCCTGCGGCCGTACCGGCCTGATCGCCGGCCTGCTGCGTCTTGACGAGGGCAGGCTTCTCCTGCACGGCCTGTTTCTGACCGCAGCCCGCAGCCGATACGAGCAAAACCATCGCACAGGCGATGGCCAGTCCTTTATTTCTTCTGCGCATCTTCCGTATACGCTCCTTCTCTTTCAATGAGGCCTTCCCCCTGCTCCCGTTCGGGGATATCCTTCGCAATGCGGTGCAGATCCGCCTGCGACGCCCGGTCTGCGAGCACGTGGAAGCCGTGGATAATCGTCTTGACCTGTTCCGGATCCATATCGTGCGCGAGGTAATCGACCCAGCGCTGGATCACGTTGCGCAGATAGGCATGCTGCTCCCGGCCGAAATCCGTCAGGTACACGCGCCGCACGCGGCGATCCTGCTCATCGCGCTTGCGCACGACGAGGCCCTTCTCCTGCAGCAGGTTCATCGTGCGCGTCACGACGGCCTTATCGAGGTACAGCATAGAGGCCAGGTCATCCTGCTTCGCGCCCTCATTATCAAAGATGCGGATCAGCATCACATATTCGGAATACGTCAGGTGGAGCTTCTCACTGGCCTCCACGACGAACAACTGCGACCTGCGGTGCAGGATCGAAAACCAGCGGCCGATGTTTACATAATCGTCATCCATAGGAATCACCTTTCTCTCAAACCCATAACCCGAAATTCCCCATGTCATTCTTGTCGTTGATAATATCAACTTATTCACTTCCATTCTAGCAGATATTAGGAAAAAGTCAATGGAACCATCTATTGTGTATACATGCTGAATGGATATAGACACCCGCTCTGCCTTTTCGGTATAATAAGCATTGGCAGAAATCATTTTGTAATGCTTTATTTACGGGAAAGGGAGGACTGTTTATGAATCTTTCCATCAAGATCTTCATCGCTCTCGTGCTGTCCGTCATCGTCGGGCTCCTCGCGGGGGCAGATGCGGTGCCATTCATCAAGTGGTGGATCGCACCGATCGGCACGATGTTCATCAACCTCATCAAGATGATGATCGTGCCCGTCGTCTTCACGTCGCTGATCGTCGGCATGACGAGCATCGGCGATACGAAAAAGCTCGGGCGCATCGGCGTCAAGACCGTGCTCATCTATTTGGTCACGACGGCCATCGCCATCCTCATCGGTTTCGGCGTTGCAGGCGTCATCCATCCGGGCATCGGCATGGGCATCACGAGTGATGCGGCGGTCAAGGTCAAGGAAGCCCCGTCCATCATGCAGGTGCTCGTGGCCATGATTCCTGCGAACCCGCTCGCCTCGATGGCAAAGGCGGACATCCTGCCGACCATCGTGTTCGCTCTGTTCGTCGGCGTCGGCATCATCCAGGTCGGCGGCGAGCGCGCGAAAACGCTCATCGGCTTCTTTGACGCCTGCGCAGAGGTCTGCTACAAGATCATCGCCATGGTCATGGCCGTTTCCCCGATCGGTGTTTTCTGCCTGCTGCTGCCGGTCGTCGCAGAGAACGGTCCGGCCGTCCTGCTGCCGCTGCTGTCCGTCATCGCCTGCATGGCCATCGGCTGCACGATCCACGCCGTCGGCGTCTACTCCACGCTCGCGAAAGTCTGGGGCGGCCATACGCCGCTGCAGTTCTTCAAGGGCATGAGTGAGGCCATGATGATCGCGTTCTCGACCTGCAGCTCCGCCGGTACCCTGCCGGTCAACATGAAGAACACGCAGGAAAAACTCGGCGTCTCCCGCGAGGTCACGTCGTTCGTCCTGCCGCTCGGCGCGACGGTAAACATGGATGGCACGGCCGTCTACATGGGTATCTGCTCGCTCTTCATCGCGAACGTATTCGGTATCGACCTGAGCGTCGGCCAGATGTGCATGATCGTGCTCACGGGTACGCTGGCCTCCATCGGCACGGCTGGTGTCCCGGGTGCCGGCCTCATCATGCTCGCCATGGTACTCCAGTCCGTCGGCCTGCCGCTCGAGGGTCTCGCCCTCGTCGCCGGCATCGACCGCGTCCTCGACATGTTCCGCACCTGCCTGAACATCACGGGCGATGCCGCCGTCGCCTGCGTCATCAACGAGACAGAGAAAAAATACCATCCGGCTGCGTAAAACACAAAGAACATAAAGCAAGGCGCCGCACGAACTGCTCGTGCGGCGCCTTGCTTTATGTTCTCTGGTTTTCTCAATTATCCCCAAAACGCGTTACTCATGTGAATGGAACGGATTTTGCCTTCATCCTCCTCTTTCTCAAACCATCCCAATAACCTGCTCACCAACATCCTGCCTCACATGCCGAACTTCGCGCGGATAAGATAGCGAGCATTGTTCAGGTAGCTTTTGATAATGGCATGCTTTACTGATCGGATTGCTCCAGCATAAAGCGATCAAAGTCCGATACGTACTCAGTATCCTGAATTACACGATACTGCTCAAACTCGGTCAAGGCATGCAGGCGGGCTACTTCCGCAGATACCTTGCCAGCGTCTTTAAGCATGCCGTATTCAAACATCTCAATGAAACGATTCAGGCGCTTTTCCCAGTCTTCCATCGTAAGAGGGATATGACGCATAGCCATGTTCTCAGCATAATCGAGATATGCCGTCACCATGCGGTTCAACTGGCCCAATTCGTCAGCGGAAAGATAATTCTTGGCCACGACAACATCCGTTTTCTGGATCTTTCCGTCAGGAGCATCCTTCCACGTTGTAAGCCCCATATGATGTTTCGTATGGTCTGCACGTTCCACAATCAGCTCAGCAGCTGTATGACCGTGTACGGCGTAGTGCATTTTATTCTGCACGGTCGCATAGAACCTCCGTGTCGCCTTAGCATCTTTATCGTAGTCTACCGCCGTCGCATAGATATCTGTGATTTTCTGATAGAACTTCCTTTCACTAGCACGGATTTCCCGGACCTTTTCAAGTTGTTCCTCAAAATACTTATCCGTAAGATAGGTGCCGCGCTTTAGGCGCTCATCGTCCATGACCCATCCCTTTATCGTATATTCCCTTGCAACCTGGTTGACCCATTTGCGGAACTGAACCGCCCGCTCCGAATTCACTTTGAATCCAACCGCTATGATCATTTGCAGATTATAGTGATTGACATCCCGATGAACCATGCGTGTTCCTTCTTGTTGAACTATCTGATATTTTCGGATAGTTGCCCCTTCACGCAGCTCTCTATCCTTCAAAATGGTCTGAATATGCGAATTTACGGTCTTTACGTCCACCTGATACAATGCTGCCATCATTCTCTGTGTCAGCCATATATCTTCATCTTCATACCGAATTTCTACACTTTCTTTATCCGCACCCGTCGAAGCAACATACGTCAGGTATTCCGCAGCGCTGGAGCGAATAGGTCTTTCCGACATAATCTCTCCTCCTATACCTTTCCCAGGATAAAACGAATCTATATTTGAATTATACCATCGATCGTGTATACATGCCAGATGGATATAGCCCCGACCTCCCTTTTGTCTAAATTTACCGAAGCACCTCATTCATGGCGCCGGTGCGGTAGCCCTGGAGGTCGAGGGTGATGTAGCGGTAGCCGAGCGCGTGGAGCTTTTCGGTGACCGCCTCGCGCAGGGGACTGGCCGCGAGACGCGGGATCTCCTTCGGCGGGATCTCGATGCGGGCGATCGTGCCGTTTTCGTGGTCGCGCACGCGGAACTGGGTGAAGCCATGCGCGATGAGAAACTCCTCGGCGGCGTTGACGCGGGTGAGGCCCTCCGGGGTCAGCTTTTCCCCATACGGGAAGCGCGAGGCGAGGCAGGCAAAACTCGGCTTGTTCCACGTGGGCAGGCCGAACGCCTGCGAGAGGTCACGGATATCCTGCTTGCGCAAGCCTGCATCGTGCAGGGGGCTGTGGATGCCAAGCTCTTTCAGCGCTTTATGCCCCGGACGGTAATCGCCGTCATCGTCGAGGTTCGAGCCATCGACGACCTCAGCGAGACCATGCGCAGATGCGACCTCTTTCATACGCTGAAACAACGCATACTTGCAGAAATAACAGCGATCGGAGGGATTCTCCTGCACGTGTGGTACCGTGAGGATCGGAAACGGCACGATCGCATGTGGGATGCCATGCTCCGCGCAGAACGCCGCCGCATCGTCCACATCGCGTTGCGGCACGAAATCCGACTGCGCCGTGAACGCCATCATCCGCTCCCCGAGCGTCTCGTGCGCCGCATACGTCAGGAACGTCGAATCCACGCCTGCCGAAAAAGCCACGGCCACGCTGCCGAGCCTCCGCAGGATCTCCTGCAGCGCCGCATATTTTTCCCGAAGTTCCTCCGTCATGGTATCCGCTCCTTTATACGCTTATATATACTTAATCGATATGTTTTCCATGCTTTACTTTATTTTAAGGCAAAACTCATGCCACGTCAACAGGATTTTGCCCACTTTTGGCGAAGAATACCCACAGAAGAAAATCTCTCAAACGCATAAAAAAGCCTCCCCGAAGGGAGGTCCATAGATAGGATGTGATCCCATGGATTTCGTAAAAAACCATCGCGACAAGCTCGCGTATTTCTTCATCGCCTTTGCCGTGTACCTGCTGCTGCGCGCGTTCGCCATCATGCACGTCGCGCCCGTCACAAACGTGCTGCTCTACGTGTCCGTGGCGATCTCCCTGCTCGCAAGCAATGTGCCGAAAGTCATCGACATCCCGCTGCACTCGGTCTACGCCGTACGCCGCGTGGAGGTCTTCACATTCGGCCTCGCCGTCGTCTGCTTCATCGTGCTCTGCGTCAGGTACCTGCATCTGCCGATATGAAGGAGAGTGTTCTGGCCTTTTATAATGGCACGGTTGTCAAGACAGAAATCCGATAATTTTATAATGAATCAGGCGGCTGCTTTCGCTGCATCCAGCAACATGGCTGGGAAGTATGCTTC
>OMYB01000022.1 GCA_900315155.1 uncultured Selenomonadales bacterium
GAAGCATACTTCCCAGCCATGTTGCTGGATGCAGCGAAAGCAGCCGCCTGATTCATTATAAAATTATCGGATTTCTGTCTTGACAACCGTGCCATTATATTTTTTTCGTATTCAGACTGGCCTGATCGGACTCATCATCAATGATGAGCACGCGCATCATTTGTTTTTTGCTCTGATCATAGTTCAACCATCTCAGAAGTGTTTTTAAACGGCTGGAGTTTTTCAGACAGGTAATGACATATCGATCACTGTCACCTTTTCTCAGTTTCAGTGATGATGGAGCAAAGGCTCCATTGAAACTGATCCGTGGGATAAACTGCCAACCAACGCCTTTACTCGGCAGGTCCCTGTGCATACGCTCTTCTGTCTGGATACGAAGACTTTCAATTGTGCCCGTAAGGATGATATACACATTCCAACCAAACTCTGCTGTCATCGCCATCAGCGATTCCATATTGGCCGTTTTACCAGACTGAACATTACCCATGACCAGTCCGCGAACCGGGCCATGATCGTCATTTGAGCCATCAGCCAAGAGATTTAGTACATCCTCCGAACTGGCCTTCATCTGCTCAATGCTTGAGATAGGAATCTCTTTTCTATCAATAAGTCCCTCACGAAATGCATGCCACGGCTTATTTGGCAATTCCGATACCGTTCGGTCTCCGGTTCCCCTCTCACTGTCCCGAATAATCCGAGCCTCTATGGTCTGCTCTCTCTGCTCCTGATAGTAGTCGACAAAATCATACCAGTCATCGAGATTATCAAACGGGTAATAAACATCCTCATCGTAGGCCTCCAACACATCCAGCAGGTCATCCTCGGAATCCCTGCCCAGCATCCGGACCTGATCCATCGTCCATCCGCGACGCCTAATCTTTTTATTTAGAAGTATGACCCAGCTTTGCAGCCGCTCATCCTCATACTGTTTCTTCATGATCGTCATTCCCCCTAAAGAAAAAATCTATATTTATATACTTCTATACAAAATAGATAACTCCTTTAACTCTTAATTTTTCATTCATGAAATCCTAGTTTTAATGCATGTTAAGAAATAGTTAGGAACAGCCGGACGACAGGTAAAGTATCTGTATCGAAAATAGGAGGATTTTTATCATACATCAGTTTCGTCACCTTAGTAGAACATTTTTTCTGTTTTTAACCCGAGCATACTTTCGCTAATTTGAAATTTTGTATATAATAAGAGTAGTAAATCCTTATATAGCATGTTAGAATATAAGGGTTATAAAGAATAGGAGGAAGCTATGAACGTTGCTACTGTATTCAGCGGCATCGGCGCGCCTGAGCACGCCCTGTTGCGAATGGGCATCAACCACAAAATTATCTTTGCCTGCGATAATGGCGATGTTGATATATTCAGCAAAAATATCCCAGTAGACATAGAGGCCATATCCAATGAATTTGGGACACTAGGCCTTATGATACAGGCCTACAAGCCTACATCAGATGCGGATCGTAAGTATCGCTCTGAGTTGGAGAATGCATTCAAAAAGAACCACGATACGTTCGAAGAGCTGACGAAAGAACTCGATGCATTTGCTCAAAAGTGCCCTGTCTCGGTGATTGAGAGCGTACTTGAGGATATCACTGAGCAAGAGAACGTCAAGCCTGCCCGGCTAAGGGAATATCGAAAATTTCTTCTCCAGCTGCAGAAGGATAAGGATTCCTCTACCCGCTTACTCCACCGTATGCAGTACACGGTTGAGGTTGTCAATGATTTTAAAAAGGACAACCCTCTAAATATACTTGTAACGCCAAAACTGACTGACGATACAGCCCCGACATTTAAGAGCTCCGATAGGATTGACTGGGAGACCTGCTGGCAGTTGCTCGCCGAGGCCTATGTCGAAAATGAAGCTATGAATGGCAAAAAAGTCATTCGACGCGTACGGGATGTTGCCGAACGCCTCGGCATGCTGCACGAGAAAATCCAAACCTACCACCTGCGCAAGAAGGTCGAAGCAGCTAAAGATATGAAAACGCGCAAAGAAATCGTGGATGAACTGTACAAACCATATGAGTCCAAGAACCAGGTCCGAAAAAGTTATCTCGCTAACTATGACCTCGATCCGAAGGATTTCTACTGGAATGTCTCCTTCCTCGATGGCCGCCCATACCGAGGACAGATTGATTTGTTCGTCGGTGGGAGCCCGTGCCAGTCGTTCAGCCTGGTTGGTAAGCAGCGTGGCCTTGAAGATACACGTGGCACACTGTTTTACGAATATGCACGACTCATCAAAGAGATTCAGCCTAAGGTTTTCATCTACGAGAATGTCAAGGCTGTAAAAAGTAACGATAGCGGTCGCACCTGGGAAACTATGCAGCATGTTTTCGATGAGCTCGGCTATTGCTGGAAAGCTCAGGTTCTGAACGCAAAAGATTACGGCATTCCACAAAATCGCGAGCGTCTCTTTGTAGTAGGTTTCCGAAAGGATCTGCCTCTCGAGCAGGAATTCGATTTTCCGCAGCCTGTGAAACTAACTACAACGATGAAAGATTTCCTGCTGGACAACGTGTCCGGTAAATATTATCTTCCAGCCAAGGGCGTGGACTTCGTGACAATGGAGAAGAATCTCACGAAACGCTATACGCAGATAGATGGAAAAGTTGCTCTCTGCCAGAAGAAGAACCAGCAGTTCAACTGGCATGGTGATTTCGTCTTTGTCGAAGAAAATCACGACAAGGAAAAAACAATGGAAGAGCTGGATAAATACTTCCTGTCGGAAAAGGTCCGAAAGTATGTGATGGCTACCGGCACGAAGAATTTCTACTCCCGTCCGAAGACGGATCTTGATATTGCGCGCCCACTGCTTACGACAATGCACAAGATGCATCGCGCCGGCGTCGACAACTATGTTACAACGGAGGGACGTCTCCGCAAGCTCACTCCACGAGAGTGCCTGCGTCTTATGGGATTCTGTGACAGTTTCAAACAGGTTGTTTCGGACACTTCCATGTATCAGCAGGCAGGAAATTCGATAGTCGTTGACGTATTAATAGCTATAATGGGCGAGATACTAAAAGCCCATCCGTCATTGGCTGAGACACAGGAAAACAAAGTTGTTGCTGAGTAATTGTTACCGCATGATGATGGATCATGCGGCTTTTTTTACCATTTTGGGAGGTATGAGCCTATGGGATTTACACCGTTTGCGCGCGTGCGAAACATAACTCTAGATAATCTGAAGCAGTTCCTGGCCATGTATCCGGATCTGCTCTATGATACAGAGTGGCGTGAAATACGCGATGACCTGGAAGGAAAGATGAAGGGCTATGCCAGAAGTTACTACCAACAGGCATGTCAGCTGGGGCTGGAAGATCGCAGTAATGAAGCGAGGTTCCGGTTTCAGAAATACCTCCTTTCCTTCGATGACGAAAATTTGAAGCGATATCTGATCTTTTGGTTCAAGACCTATTATGCTCCTAATCCATTTGTAAAAGGGAGTGATGAGGATCCTGTGGCCCTTCTTTACTGTGCCTATGCAGAAAAAATCCTCGAGGCCGAAAACCATACGATTGATTTTGATGCCGTTCATGAAGAAATATGCGGTGATGGAAAAAGCGCAGACATCGAGTTCAATACCTTCCGTTCATTTGGCTATCCGATAGAGTGCCACACAGAGGAAACCTCGCACTTACTCATGGTAGCTCCAGAGAACATAGAAGCTCTTCGCAATGGAGTAGCTTTCATCAAGAAGGAGTTCCCTATCGACGATACCATCAATAAGGGAACTTTCTTCGATAGGTTCAGCTACCGACGTTTTGCGAAGTTTTGGCATATCCGGAATAATCAGCCTGCGATGGTAACCCGCGATGGTGCTGTGAACTATGCTGTAACCGGGCAACGTCGCGAGCAGTTCATGGACTGGATGAAACACTCCCGCTTTACGGTCAGCTCCAAAGATGCCACAATTGAAAAAGTAAGCGCCTATAAAGAGAGCACCATCATGAATTATATCAATTTGCTTTCGCAGTTTCCTGATGGGGATGATACGATAAATGTTTTGGAATCCACTGATACTGAAAAACTAGATATGCTGGAAAAGAACAGTGATAAACCATATCGTGCTGCCCTTTCCGCCTACCTGCTTTTCCTTCATCATGAGCAGCCACAGGCATTGCTTGGGGAATCCACCGCTGATTATAAGTCAAAGAGTTCTGTACAAAATGCTATAGCACCACATACGAAAATCGAGGAACCGCCGGTTCCTCCCGTCGATGTTACGGCACCACATCTCAATCAGCCGCTCAACTGGATTCTGTTTGGCGCACCGGGTACGGGTAAGAGCTTCGACCTGATGCGGGCGCAAGAGGAGCATTTCCCGGATGCTGCCTCTTTCGAGCGCGTGACGTTTCATCCGGCCTACTCGTATGCACAGTTCTTTGGCACGTACAAGCCGGTCAGCGAGGGCAAGGAGCTGTATTATCAGTTCGTGCCGGGACCGTTCATCACGATGCTGCTGCGGGCTCTGCAGCATCCGGACAGGAACTACCTGCTCATCATCGAGGAGATAAACCGCGCGGATGTCGCGGCAGTCTTTGGCGATGTGTTCCAGCTGCTCGACCGCGATGCGGATGGTCGCAGTGTTTACGACATCAACATCCCAGAGGATCTGAAGCGCTATTTACAGGACCACCATGAGACGCAGGGAGACCACGAGGTCTATCTCTACCACGGCCTGCTGCAGGGCGCGCTGCGGGATGGCAAACTGTATATCCCGGCGAATATGTACCTGTGGGCGACGATGAACAGTGCGGATCAGGGCGTCATGCCGCTGGATACGGCTTTCAAGCGCCGCTGGACGTTTACCTATGTCGGCGTGGATATCACGGACAAGGAGAAACGGAAAGAGGCAGAGTTCGGGCCGTTTGAGCTCGCAGACGGCTCTTACACGTGGCTGCAGATTCGCGACCGCATCAATGCCCGCCTGAAGGTTATTGGCGGCATTACCGAGGACCGGCTTCTCGGACCGTTCTTCATGCAGAAGGTGAATATCCCGGACGGCGATGCGGAGGCGTTCATCCGTCTGTTCCAGTCAAAGGTGCTCATGTACCTGTTTCAGGATATCGCCCAGTATGCGGACAGTGAGATTTTTGCCAGCCACTATGTCACCTATAGTGACCTGTGCCAGGCATTCCGTGACAAAGGCATGGCGATTTTTCCAGCGGGCGGCGCACAGGAGGGCTGACCTATGGAGGATTCCACGTCCATCCGCAGTCTTTGGTATCGGGAGATTGCCCGCTACCCGCGTGAGAAGCTGGAGCAGGACTTCGGCCCGCATGGCATCCACATCATCCAGAGGCTCATCCGTGCCAATATCCTCCGGCAGGTCAGCCGTGGCGAAACGGATCCGGACTTCACAGAGTTTCTTGCCATCGACCCGGATGATGCCCCGATGCTGTCCTTCAATTTCTGCGGGATGATTCTTGTCGGGGACTGCCTCATCCATGTATATCCGAAGTATCTGCCGATGGATGCCCAGCCGGAGGAGGCTTTCCAGCTCGCCGTCGCTGCGATTATGAAATACAAGAACCATCGCAGCCATCATCTGCAGCAGGGAGGCAGGCATGCCGAGCCAGGCGGGCTTTTCGCGGTTATTCTCGCCCTGCTTGCTGACTACCGTGCGCATGGGCTTTACCGTGTCGCGAATGATGAGTATGAGATCAACGGCGAGGGCGAGACGGACTGGCAGCGCACGATCGATAGGCATCAGGCAGCCCTGCTCCATACGCCGTCTGGGCGACGTCCGCTCTATATGCAGCGGGAGACCATCCGCCACCGCACGGACGAGGAGAACTTCTTTCGGATCTCCCATATGGCCATTCTCGATTTCTGCGCAGCGACCGTGCGGAAGCTGGGCCTATCCTCGCTGATACCGGTGCAGGCGGCGCGTTTCCCCGGATCTCATCTGCCTGCCAGCAGACGCACTGTCATGCGGAGATTACGTCAGGAGATTGCCCGCCAGTATTCCGAGCGTCGCCGCACTACACTTACGCTCATGCTTCACTACCTTGAGCATCGCGGTAGCAGCATCAGGTCCGCGCTGGTTTTCTACGGCACGAATGCCATGAACAACGTATGGGAGACGGCACTGGCTGAGATACTGGATGACCAGTTACATACGCCGGTACGGAGCATCATGGCACTTCCCGAGAATCTGCGGAAAACCTACCCGCACCGGGAGAAAGCTTTGGGCGACCTTATCGAGCATCCGGTCTGGACGCCGACAGGATATGTAAATGGCATTGAGACGGATACGTTCATCCCCGATACGATAGCCGTTCATCCGGGCCGGTTCCTCATCTATGATGCGAAATACTACACGCCGCACGTCACGGGAAACCGTATCAGCGGGCAGCCGGGGCTCGAGTCGGTCACGAAGCAATTCCTTTATCAGATGGCCTATCAGGAGTTCCTCGACTACTTCCATCTGAGTGAGGTACAGAACATTTTCCTGCTTCCGCGCGCGCACGATGACCAGCCATTCGCTACGCCTCTGGCGAACGTCCGCATGCATCTGCTCGACCAGTACACGAAAACGCCCCTGCATGCATGGCAGCTCGATGCCGATGCTGTCTGGCGTGCCTATACGGAGGGCAGAAAAGTCCTGCTGAAGTCCGCTGATACCGTCTATGATCCGATAACGGAGGAGATAGATAGCGGAGACAATGACGACGACCAGCAGGGCAGGTGAGCTCGATGGATGACCACACAAAGGAGCAGCGCCATCGTAACATGCAGCATATCCGGGCCACGGACACGAAGCCCGAAGTCATGTTGCGGAAAGCCCTGTGGCATCGCGGCCTGCGCTATCGGAAAAATTACCGGAGACTGCCAGGCTCGCCGGATATCGCTCTTACGCGGCAACATATTGCCATCTTCGTTGATGGAGATTTTTGGCATGCACGAGGTCATGAGGAGCATCCGGGGGAGCAAATAGCAACGCGACAGAATTTTTGGCGAAAGAAACTAACACGTAACGTTGAGCGCGACCGTGAAGTGGTGGCCAAGCTCACTGCTATGGGTTGGCTTGTTTTGCGGTTTTGGGAAAGTGACATCAAAAAGGATCTTGAATCCTGTGTGAACGAGATTTTCTCGTATATAAACTGATTACTGTCATCGTCTCCCCGTTCGTTAAATCAACTAGTTCTTTCTATTGCTATACACCTTTTCTATCACACCTGCTCCAGAAACGCCCCCATATACAGCGGCAGTGTCAGGATCTGACCGGAGCGGCCCACCTGCGTGTCTGCCAGCTTGATGCCTTGGGCGACGTGATATTTGTCCGGATGGGATAAGACCGTGCGCATGCTTTTGGCATTGCCGTTCGCAGCCTTTACCTCGATGAGCGATGCTTCACCACGGTAACGGATGACGTAGTCGATTTCCAGGCCGCTCGTCTTCCGGAAATAGTAGAGCTTCCTCCCCATCTTGTGGAAGAAATCCGCTACCAGATTCTCGAAGATCGCGCCTTTATAGCCAAGCAGGTTCCCCTGCAGGATATCCGCCTGTGTACCATCATCGAGCATGCTGATAAAAAGCCCGGTATCCATCAGGTAGAGCTTGAAAACACTTTCCTCTGCGTTGCCATTGAGCGGCAGCTCCGGTACAGACAGGTTCCGGCAGCGTGCAACCAGTCCCGCGTCCTCCAGCCAGTTGATGGCACTGGATAGCTTTTCTGACGTTCCACGGCGCTCAACGAGGGAGAACTGGAATTTCTTGTTCTCCTTTGCGAGCTGAACCGGGATGGAGCGGAAACACGCGCGGATACGTACCTTATCGCGTTCCGCAGCGTACTTGACCATATCGTCCTCATACGTGTGCACCAGGTCACGCTGCATCGAGAGCACCTCGGCAAGGTTGTGGCTGTCCACAAATTCCTGTACCACAGCGGGCATGCCACCGACAACAACGTATTGCAGAAGCAGCTCCCTGATTTTCTCGTGCAGGGCCAAAGGGACCTGTTCCTCCTTCTGCAGGCAGCTGCGCAGCAGGTCTATCGCCGCATCCGGGATTTCATTCGCCCAAAGGAACTCCTCGAAATCCATCGGTACCATCCGCATCGTCGTCTCGTATCCGACCGGAATCGAGCGCGGCGTCCTGCCATAGCCTTCGACACCCAGCAGGGATCCCGTCGCGATGACATCATAACGCCCATCCAGATAGAAGAATTTTAATGCCGTGCGGGCTTCCGGGCACTCCTGTATCTCATCCAGGACGATAACTGTCTTGCCTGGCTCGAATACAGCCTGTGCACCCAGCATAGTCGTCATCATCATCGTGATCGTATCGACATCGAGATTTCCCTGGAAAATCGAACGGTATGCTGCTTTTTCAAAGAAATTCACGTACACGACATGGGCATAATTGTGTTGTGCAAAATCCAGCACGGCTACCGTCTTGCCACACTGACGGCATCCCTTGATGACTAACGGACGATGCTTCGGCTTGTCCTTCCATTCCTTCAGCTTCTGTGTAACCTTACGTTTCAGCATGCTTCCAACCTCCTCCCATTATCTATTTTAAGCGAAAGCTGGTTTTTTTCAAGGGACTTTTTCTCCAAAACTGGTTTTTTTCAAGGGAGTTTTTGCGCAAAGTTGGTTTTTTTCAAGGGACTTTTTCCGTAAAGCTGGTTTTTTTCAAGGGAGTTTTCTTTTGCAGATTGATTTTCAGGCACTAAAAAACGCCAGCTGCTCAGCTGACGTTGTGTTTGCAAATGGTCGGGATGACAGGACTTGAACCTGCGGCCTCCTCGTCCCGAACGAGGCGCGCTACCAAACTGTGCCACATCCCGCAATCACAAATAATATTATACGCAGGAGGGCATGGCTTGTCAAGCATTTTTTACCTTATTTTTTGAAGCGGTATCCGGCACCCCATACCGTCTCGATATAAATGGGGTGCGAGGGGTCCGGCTCGATCTTCTCGCGGATGCGGCCGATATGGACCATGACCGTTGCCGAGTTGCCCATGGCCTCCTCTCCCCATACGCGTTCGAAAAGCGTCTCCCGCGAGAATACGATGCCCGCATTCTGCGCGAGGAAAAGCAGCAGCTCGAATTCGCGCCGCGTGAGATTGATTTCCTCGCCGCGTTCCGTCACGCGGTAGGCTGCGGGATAAATGCAGAGATCACCAGACTGGATGCTGTCCTCTTTTGTGTGCTCTGCTGCATGCTCGTAGCGCGTGATATGTGCTTTGACGCGCGCTACTAGTTCATTGGGGCGGAACGGCTTGACGATATAGTCGTTCGCGCCGAGTCCGAGGCCGCGCACGGCATCGATCTCTTCCTGCTTTGCCGTCACCATGAGGATCGGCGTTTCCTTTTCGCGCCGTATCGCGCGGCATCCGTGCGGTAGAAGCTCTCAAAAAGCTTAGGGAGCTGCTCCGGCTCCACGCCGCGCCCATGGTCCTGCCAGCGGATCTGCAGCCAGTCTCCCTCATCTGCTTCGCTATTTTTTTCCACCGGACCGCGATGCTCCGACAGCTGGATTTCGATCTGCGCCTGTCCGTCCCGGCTGTATTTCCGGCTGTTGCTCAACAAATTTTCCACGACGCGCGCAAACTGCCTGCGGTCGATGGCCGCAAGGTCGTGCACCGGGCTGCCCTCGACGCGGATTTCCCTAGGACTGCGCTCCCCTTCTGCCTCCCAGTTCCCGCCGCATCTGCTCGAAATCCGCGCAGACCTGTCCGACCTCGTCATGCGAGGGAATGGATACCGGCTGGGAAAGATCGCCTTTCCGGATGGCGTCTGCCGCCCGGCTGAGCTCCGCCAAAGGACCCAGAATCTGCCTCGACACCATGCGCGCCAGCAGGCGTCCCAGCACGATGACGGCCACAGCCGTCAGGAGCAGCACGATGCCGATGATGGGCGGAACGAGGTCTGGTGGCGGCCCCATACGCTGCGGCCGCTCCTCCGGCATCGTGTCCAGCCCGCCCTTAGCGAGGACTTCGAGGCCATGACGCGACTGATAAACGAAAAAGAAGCCTCTTTCGTCCCATACCTCCGCAGACCGGCTATGTCCCATATGACGGGCAATCTGATCCCGCAAGAGATGCGCATCCTGTCCCTCCGTCACATAGAGCACCTGCCCGCGCTGCACGATGGCCGTGGCCATGCCGAGTTTCTCGAGGCGTCGGCAGTCCTTCACCATGGCTTCGGGCGCACGCGCGAGTTTCTGTTTCCCTGCCTGATGCTCAGCCTGCATGCGCAGGTCGCTCGTGACGTATTGGACCGTCAGTGCCGCTCCTTTCTCCGGCCAGACGACGGAGAGCGCGCCGAGCGGGTCCCTGCCGGCCCACTGGAACAGCAGCAGGACTGCGCTCCCCAGCACGAGCAGGACAACAGCCGGTAAAGGCATGAAAAAGCCGTTCCGCCCGCTGTACGACATCCTCTGCATGGCAAACGGTGCCCGCTACCATGTGGTCATCGACGCCACGTCCGGCAAGGTCATCGACGTCCAGGCCTAACCAGACATAAAAAGGACTCCTGTCAGGGAAATCTCATTTCCCCGGCAGGAGTTCTTTGCGTGAACTTATTTTTTTTCTCTTTCCAGAGCGCGGTGTGCGATGTCCTTGCGGTAGAAGCTGTCCGTAAAGGAAATCTTCGCGATACCCTCGTAGGCCTTGTCCACAGCCTCATGGATGGTCGGTGCCTGGGCGACGACGTTGAGGACGCGGCCGCCATTCGTGACGACTTTGCCGTCTTTCTCCGCCGTACCGGCATGGAACACCTGGCAGCCAGCCGCTTTGGCCGCATCGAGGCCCGTGATCTCGTAGCCCTTCTGATATTTCTTCGGATAGCCGCCCGAGGCGAGGACGACGCAGACCGCTGCGCCATCGCTCCACGGGATGTCGGCCTGATCGAGCGTGCCGTCGACGCAGGCGAGCATGATATCGACGAGGTCGCCCTGCAGCAGCGGCAGCACGACCTGCGTCTCCGGATCGCCGAAACGGCAGTTGAACTCGACGACTTTCGGTCCTTCATCCGTGATCATAAGGCCGGCGTAGAGGCACCCCTTGTAGGGATGTCCCTCTTTTGCCATGGCCGCGATGACCGGCTCGAGAATCTCTTTCGTCGCGCGCTCAACCATCTCCGGCGTCATGACCGGGGCTGGGGCATAGGTACCCATGCCGCCCGTGTTCGGGCCTTTATCTCCGTCATAGACGCGCTTGTGGTCCTGCGACGAAATCATCGGGCGGACCGTCTTTCCATCCGTGAACGCCAGCAGGCTTGCCTCCTCGCCATCCATGAACTCCTCGATGACGACGCGGGCACCGGCCTGGCCGAATGCCTTGTCCTCCATGATCTCATTGATGGCACGTACGGCCTCATCGACGGTCATCGCAACGACGACGCCCTTGCCTGCAGCGAGGCCGTCTGCCTTGATGACGATGGGTGCTCCCTGCTCCTCGATGAACTGGATCGCCGTTGCCGGATCGGCGAAGACCTCATACCGCGCCGTCGGGATGCGGTATTTGCGCATAATGCCCTTCGAGAACGCCTTCGAGCCCTCGAGCTTTGCGGCTTCCTTCGACGGACCGAATGCCTTGATGCCGGCCTCCGTCATCGCGTCGACGACACCGTTCGTCAGCGGCACTTCCGGGCCAACGACGACGAGATCGATATCGTGCTGTTTGGCAGCTGCGACGAGCGCGGCGTTATCCGTGATATCCACGCCGCTGATGCACGTCGCGATTTCGGCCATGCCCGGATTGCCCGGCACGGCATAGAGCTTCGTGCATTTCGGGGACTGCGCCAGTTTCCACGCCAGCGTATGCTCGCGGCCTCCGCCGCCTATTACCATGATATTCATTGCTAACCCTCTCCTGAAACGATAGGATGCTTACTTCTTCAGCTGCTCAGCCAGATAATCCTTGATGGCCGTATCGTAGTCCGCCGTATGCGCGAAAGCCTCCTGCGCGAGTTCCATGCGCGTGTGGTCGTCGACCTCGCCGTCTTTCGCGACCATATCGGCGATCTGCGTATAACGGCCCGGATTCGTGATGACCGTGACGAACTTGAAATTCTTCGCCGCAGCGCGGATCATGGCCGGGCCGCCGATATCGATGTTCTCGATGGCCTCGGCGAGCTCGACGTCCGGTTTCGCGATGGTCTGCTTGAACGGATAGAGGTTGACCGCCACGAGGTCGATGCCCGTGATGTGGTGTTCCTCCATCTCCCTGACGTGCTCCGGGTTGTCGCGTACGGCGAGAATGCCGCCGTGGATGTACGGATTCAGCGTCTTCACGCGGCCGTCCATGATTTCCGGGAAGCCCGTGACATCACTGACATAGGTGACCGGAATGCCGGCTTCCTTGATTGCCTTCATCGTGCCGCCCGTGGAGACGATCTCTACGCCAGCCTCGTGCAGCTTGCGGGCAAATTCGACGACGCCCGTCTTATCCGAAACGCTGATCAGTGCGCGCTTGATTTTCATGTTCTTTTCTCCTCACAAAATTCAGTTCCAGTATTTACATTTTTCTGCCTGTCAAAAGCTGATTTCATTTCTTTGGCGGCAGGATGCGCACGTGGCGCCCCTCCACCTGCAGCCTGCCCCCGCAGAAGAGCTCGATGACCTGCGGGTAAAGCATATGCTCCTGAATGAGCACGCGGGCACCGAGTGTCTCCTCCGTATCGTCATCGAGGACCGGTACCGAGCGCTGGGCGATGATCGGGCCGCTGTCCGTTCCCTCATCGACGAAATGCACGGTGCAGCCGCTGATTTTCACGCCATAGGCAAGCACATCGCGGTGCGCATGCGCGCCCGGGAAACTCGGCAGCAAGGCCGGGTGGATGTTCAGGATATGCCCCGGGAAGCTCCGCACGAAATACGGCGTCAGGATGCGCATGAAGCCGGCGAGCACGACGAGCGTGACGCCCGCATCGCGCAGTTCTTTGACGAGGACTTCCTCAAAGGATTTCCGGTCGGCATATTCCTTGCGGTTAACGCAGACGGCTTGGATGCCGGCTTTTTTTGCACGCTCGATCGCATAGGCGTCCGGATTATCCGAAAGCACGATGGCGATATCGGCGTGAATTTCATCGCGGGCGACCGCATCGATGATGGACTGCAAGTCTGTCCCCCTGCCCGAGGCCAGAATGCCCAGGCGCTGTTTTTGCTCAGCCATGGAACACCCCGCCTTTGAGCGTCACATCGTGATTGCCCTTCCGGACCTGACCGATGGTATAGACCTGCTCGTTCTCGAGCTCGAGGCGCTCCTTGATGCGCTCGGCCTCTTCCGGTGCGGCGATGAGGACCATGCCGATGCCCATGTTGAACGTACGGTACATTTCCTTCCAGTCGACGTTGCCCCATTTCTGAAGCAGGCGGAAAATCGGCGGCATCTCCCATGCAGCGGTGTCGATGACGACGGACATATCCTCTGGCAGAGCACGCGGGATGTTATCATAGAAGCCGCCGCCCGTGATATGGACCATGCCGTGGATATCGAAATCACGGATGAGCGGCAGGCAGGTCTTCGGATAGAGGCGCGTCGGTATGAGGAGTTCCTCGCCGATCGTCCTGCCGAGCTCGTCGATGTATTCATCGCCCTTCATGCCCTGGTGCTCAAAGACGATCTTGCGGACGAGCGAGAAACCGTTGGAATGCACGCCCGTGGACGGCAGGCCGAGCAGGATATCGCCGTCTTTTACCTTTTCGCTCGTGATGAGCTTCGATTTTTCGACCACACCGACGCAGAAGCCGGCGATATCGTACTCGCCCTCAGGGTAGAAACCCGCCATCTCCGCCGTCTCGCCGCCGATGAGCGCACAGCCGGACTCCTTGCAGGCACCGGCGACGCCCTTGACGACCGAGGCGACCTGCTCCGGATCGAGCTTGCCGACTGCGAGGTAATCGAGGAAGAACAGCGGCTCGGCCCCCTGTACGAGGATATCGTTGACGCACATGGCGACGGCATCCTGGCCGACCGTATCATGCTTGTTGAGCAGGAACGCAATGCGCAGCTTCGTGCCAACGCCATCCGTGCCCGATACGAGGATCGGCTCATGGTATTTCTTCAGCGCGAAAAGGCCGCCGAAACCGCCGAGGTCGCCGAGGACCTCCGGACGGTAGGTTGCACGCACGCTGTCCTTGATGAGCTTGACGGAGTAATTGCCCGCATCGATGTTGACGCCGGCATCTTTATACGTAAGTTGTTCTGCCATGTTTCTCTCCTTATCGTCCAGCCTCAGCGTTTCCGCTGCTCGAATACATACTTGCTGTCACCGGCCGGCTTCTCGCCATCCTCGATCGGGTAGGCACTGTTGAAGCAGGCATAGCACATCTGCTCCGGATCCACGGCGCTCACGGACTTCTTCAGGCCGTCGATGGAAAGGAAGTAAAGGCCATCCGCTCCGATGAACTGGCGGATCTCCTCCACGCTCTTCGTCGCGGCGATGAGTTCCTTGCGTACGCTCGTGTCGATGCCGTAGAAGCACGGATAGCCGATGGGAGGACTCGAGATGCACATCTTGATGGATTTTGCACCGGCGCTGCGGAGCATCTTCACGATCTTGCCGCTCGTCGTTCCGCGTACGATGGAGTCATCGACCATGATGACGTCTTTGCCCCGGATCACCGAGGCAATCGGGTTGAGCTTGAGCTTCACGGCCTGATCGCGCATCTTCTGCGTCGGCTGGATGAACGTACGGCCGATGTAGCGGTTCTTGATGAGGCCCTCGACGAACGGGATGCCTGACTCATAGGCAAAGCCCGTCGCAGCCGTCGTACCGGAGTCCGGCACGGAAATCACGATGTCGCCCGTAAAGCCCGACTCGCGCGCGAGCATGCGCCCCATCATGAAGCGCGCATCGTGGACGCTCTGGCCATCGATGACCGAGTCCGGACGTGCGAAATAGATATACTCGAAGATGCAGGAAGCGAGCTTCTGATTCGGCGCAAACATATAGGAATGCACGCCGTCGTCATCGATGACGACCATCTCGCCCGGCTTGATGTCGCGGACGAACTCCGCATCGACGACATCGAGACCGCACGTCTCCGAGGAGAGGATCCAGCTGCCCTCCGCCGTCTTGCCGAGGCAGAGCGGACGGAATCCCTGCGGGTCGCGCGCGCCAATGAGCTTTTCCTCCGTCATGAGCGTGAGGCAGTAGGCACCCTTGACCTGCTTAAGGGTCTCCATGGTCTTCTCTTCGATGGTCTCCTTACGGCTGCGCGCAATGAGGTTCACGATGACCTCGGAGTCGATGGACGTCTGGAAAATCGTGCCCTGCTGCTCGAGATCGTGGCGGATCTCTGCGGCATTCGTGAGGTTTCCGTTATGGGCAAGCGCGAGCTTGCCGCCCGAAAAATTGACGAGCAGCGGCTGTGTGTTGCAGAACAGGCTCGAGCCCGTCGTCGAATAGCGCACGTGACCGATGGCGATATACTGGTTCTCCATGTGCGGCAGCTGATGGCGGAACACCTCGTTCACGAGGCCCATATCGCGCGTCACATCCATCCACGCGCCATCCGTCAGAGCGATACCGGCACTCTCCTGCCCGCGATGCTGCAGGGCATAAAGGCCAAGGTACGTGAGCGTCGAGACATCCTCGGTACGGGAGTAGACGCCATAGACACCGCACTCCTCTTTCCATTTGGGTATCTTATCGTACATGTTGTTTTCTTTCTCCTGTTGAAAAACGACAAAAGCAGACCACGTCAGGCCCAGCCTCTCAGAGCTGTGCCTTGACGCGATCTGCTTTTGCCTCTACACCCTTGACCATATCGGCGCGGTAATCCGTGAGCTTCTGCTGGAGCGCCTTATCCGCCACGGCAAAAATTTCCACCACAAGAACCGCGGCGTTCTTTGCGCCATTGACGGCCATCGTCGCCACAGGCACGCCGGACGGCATCTGCACCGTCGACAGCAGGGCATCCATGCCATTCAGCGGCGTAGCGTTAATCGGCACACCAATAACCGGCAGCGTCGTATAGCTGGCAACAACGCCGGCGAGATGCGCGGCAGCACCGGCACCGACGATAAACGCACCAATGCCCTGCCCGGCAGCGGACTGCACGAACTCGCGCACTCTCGCAGGGGTGCGGTGAGCCGAAGCCACCTCCACGACCGATTCGATTCCGAACTGCTTCAGGAGCTCCACGGCCGGCTTCAGAACCTGCCAATCCGAATCGCTTCCCATAAGTACAGCTGCTTTCACGGATCATCATCCTCCATTCTTATACCAGCCAGAGGGGATTCTCTGGCACTAAGCCGATATCACAGTATCAACCTATATTCCATCATAGCGGGGAAAAAACGATATGTCAACAAAAACGGACGCATGTCCTTGACTTTTCCTTTCACCTCGCTGATAAAACTTCTTAATGGAAAGAAACGCGCAAAAAAATGCCGTCATTCGTTCGAATGACGACATGAAAATGCGTGATGGTATCAACGCTCTGCGTTCACGAAGTTCTCCTCGTGGACGATGACAGGTTTCGGGCCACGATCCTTCGCGACGGCCATCATGAGCTTGATGCGGTTGAGCTGGTTGACCTCGGACGAACCGGCATCGCAGTCTATGGCCGTGATGTTTGCGCCCTGATAGCTCTCGCGCAGCTCGTGCATGACGCCCTTGCCCGTGATGTGGTTCGGCAGGCAGCCGAATGGCTGGAGGCAGACGACGTTCGGCACGCCTTCATGGATGAGCTCCACCATCTCACCCGTGAGGAACCAGCCCTCACCGGCCATATTGCCGAGGCTCACGTGGCGCGAGGCGAGCTTCGCCGTCTCGTAGATGCTCTGCGGCGGCAGGAAATGGCGGCTTTTCGCCAGTGCCTTGCGCATCGGCGCGCGGAAGAACTCGATGACCTGGATGAACATCTTGCTCAGGTACACGTCCTTCTTCCTGCCCGCAAGCAGGGTATGGTTCGAAATCGCATCATGCGCGCCGTAGAGGAAGAAGTCCACGAAATCCGGCATGACGACCTCGCCACCCTCGTCCATGATGACCTTCTCGATGTGGTTGTTTGCCACAGGATGGTATTTGACGAGGATTTCGCCGACAACGCCGACTTTCGGTTTCCAAAGCTCCTCATCGATCGGCAGGTTGTCGAACTCCCTGACCATGGCCTTGAGGTTCCGGCGATAGGTGAAGAAATTCCCATGCACGAGGTCCTCACGGCAGCGGTCGAGCCACTTGTCATAGAGCTTCTGGGTCGAGCCCTTCGTGATCTCATACGGCATCATGCGGTTGCGCACGGTCATGAGCGTATCGCCGTAAATAGCCGCCTTGATGGCGTCGCTGAGCATATGGCGGTCCATGTGGAAGGAGTCTGTCTCCTCCGGCAGGCCAGACGCTGCGAATACCGCGACCTGGCCATAGCCCGCATCGCGCAGGGCCTGACGCATGACGCCGAGGTAGTTCGTGGCACGGCATGCGCCGCAGGTCTGGAACAACATGATGCTCGTATGATCCGGGTCGACGAGGCCATCTTTGAGCGCTGCGAGCATCTGCCCCGTGACGACGATGCACGGATAGCACATATCGTTGTTGACATAGCGCAGGCCGAGGTCGATGGCATGCTTATCCGGCATTGGCGGGATGAACGCATCATAACCATGCTTCTTGAGTGCCGCCTTGAACAGCGCGAAGTGTGTCGGCGCCATCTGCGGCGCCATGATCGTGTTGGTCTTCTTGCACTCCGCCGTGAAATGCGGGCGCTCGATATCCTCGACGGGCTCGTAGACCGGCGTCTTGCGGCGCGCGAGCGCGGCCATGAGCGAGCGCAGGCGGATGCGCGCCGCGCCGAGGTTGGAGACCTCGTCGAGCTTGATCATCGTATAGATGCGGTGATGCCGCTCGAGGATATCGCGCGTCTGGCCCGTCGTGAGCGCATCGAGGCCGCAGCCGAACGAGCTGAACTGGATCAGCGTGAGGTTCGGATGCTCGGCAACGTACTGCGCCGCATGGTAAAGGCGTGCATGATAGCTCCACTGGTTGACGACCTCGAGCTTATTGCCATGAACCGGGATATGGTAGAGCGCATCCTCCGAGAGAATCGGCAGCTTATACGACTGGATCATATCCGGGATACCGTGGTTGATTTCCGGATCGATATGGTACGGGCGGCCGACGAGCACGATGGCCTGCTGCCCCGTCTTCTCGATGAGGTCGAGGACCTGGCGGCCATACTCGCGCACATCCTCGCGATAGTGCGCGAGTTCCTCATAAGCGAGGTCGACCGCGCGTGCAATCTCCTTCTTATCCACGCCGTATGGTGCAAACGTTTCGGCGAGGCGCACCTTCATGCGTTTCGGGTCGTCGATCGGCAGGAACGGCTGGATAAAGTCTATCTCTTTCTCGCGCAGGATATCCATGTTGCCACGAATGTTCTCGGCGTAGGAGGCCACAATCGGGCAGTTGAAATGATTGGCCGACGGATGCTTTTCATCCGGCATATTATACGGCTCGCACGGGTAGAAAATCGTCTTGGCCCCCTTCTCGATGAGGTCGATGATATGGCCATGCGCAAGCTTGGCCGGATAGCAGAGCGAGTCGGAAGGAACCGTCGACATGCCCTTGTAATACGTCTTGGCACTCGATTTGCCCGAGAGCACGACCTCGTAGCCGAGATCCGTGAAGAACGTGAACCAGAACGGATAGTCCTCGTACATGTTCAGCACGCGCGGCAGCCCGATGCGGCCGCGTTTCGCATGCTCGAGCGGCTTATAATGATGGAAAAGGCGGTCGTACTTGTACTGGTACATGTTCGGCGCGTCTTCGTCGTGCTTGACGCCGCCGATGCCTCGCTCGCAGCGGTTGCCCGTGAAGTACTTGCCACCGTCCGGGAACTTCGACATCGTGATGAGGCACTTGTTGCCGCAGCCCTTGCAGCGGTACGACTTCGTCTCCACGTCAAAGGCATCGAGCTGCTCGGCCGAAAGCAGGGCCGATTTCTGGATGCCGCTCTCGAGCGACAGGATAGCCGCACCATAGGCCCCCATGATGCCCGCGATATCCGGGCGCGTCACGTGGCGGTCGAGCAGTTTCTCCATGCAGCGGAGCACGGCATCGTTGTAGAACGTGCCGCCCTGCACGACGATGTGGTCGCCGAGGGCGCGCACATCCTTGAGCTGCATGACCTTGAACAGAGCATTCTTGATGACCGAGAAAGCGATACCCGCCGAGATATCCGCGACCTCCGCGCCCTCTTTCTGCGCCTGCTTGACCTTTGAGTTCATAAAGACCGTGCAGCGCGTGCCGAGGTCCACCGGCGCCTTCGATTTCAGCGCGAGCTGGGCAAACTCCTGTGGCGTCATGCCGAGTCCCTCCGCGAACGTCTGGATAAACGAACCGCAGCCGGCGGAGCACGCCTCATTCAGCGTGATGTTGCCGATATTGCCGTCATGCACGTAGAAACATTTCATGTCCTGGCCGCCGATGTCCATGACAAAGGTGACTTCCGGGCAGAATTCCTGTGCTGCGCGCAGATGCGCAAAGGTCTCGACCTCACCCGCATCCGCATGGACGCCCGCCTTGACGATGTTCTCGCCATAGCCCGTCGTCATGCAGCCTGCCACATAGGCCTTCTCCGGCATAACCTCATAGAACGCCTGCAGTTCCTGCACGACGCTCTTGAGCGGCGAGCCATGATTGCTGCCATATGCCGTATAAAGGAGTTGCTTATCCTTGCCGATCGCTGCCATCTTTGTGGTCGTCGAACCGGCATCGATGCCGAGGTAAAGCGGCCCTTTGTAGGATGCGAGATCCCCGCGCGGCACCTTATCCTGATCGTGACGCGCACGGAAGGCCTGATACTCCTCCTCGTTCTCGAAAAGCGTAAAATCGGCCTTGCGGCTTTCCCCGGCTGCGGCCTGCTTCGCCTTCTCGATGCTGTCCTCGAGGCTCACGACATCCAGGGTCTCCGCCTCATCCGAGAGCGCCGCGCCCATAGCGACGAAATAATTGCCGTCCTTGACGTTGACGACGTGCTCCTCATCGAGCTTCAATGTCTCGATGAAACGCTCCTTGAGCACGGGAAGGAAATGGAGCGGGCCGCCGAGGAAAGCGACATGCCCATCGATAGGACGCCCCTGGGCGAGATTGCCGATGGTCTGGTTGACGACGGCCTGCATGACGGAAAGCGCGATATCGGCTTTCTCCGCACCATCGTTCATGAGTGCCTGGATATCGGTCTTCGCAAAAACACCGCAACGGGAAGCGATCGTGTAGATCTGCTTGCCCTTCTCCGCCAGAGCGCCGAGGCCGGCCGTATCCGTGCTCAGCAGCGATGCCATCTGATCGAGGAACGAACCCGTTCCGCCCGCGCAGACGCCGTTCATGCGCTGCTCCGGGGCATCACCGAAATACGTGATCTTCGCATCCTCGCCGCCGAGCTCGACGACGGTATCCGTCTGCGGGATCAGCTCACGCACGGCCGCCGCACAGGCGATAACCTCCTGCACGAACGGCAGGCCGATGCGCTGGGCAATGCCCATGCCGGCCGAACCCGTGAGCGCGAAACGGAACTTCTTCTCACCGACGATATCCTTGAGATGCGTCAGATTCTCCTGCAGGGCATTGCCAATCTCCGAAAAATGCCGCGCATAATTCTTGTAGAGAATGTTTTTCTCGTGATCCAGGACCACCAGCTTGATGGTCGTCGATCCCACGTCAATGCCAACTTGCAAAAGTGAATTCATAGTTTCACCACCTAAAAATTAGGAAATCTATAGATAAAAAAATACAATATAAGAAGACCTATTGCGAGATCATCTCATATTGTACCGCATCGCGCAAGTTTTCTCAAGCAGATAAATCACACCAACACAGTGCCTAACCTTACTACGCCTTGCTGCATACATCTCAAGCTGTCACAAATTTCTCCTGAATCATCCGGAGCGTCCGGCCAGCAGCGGATATGCGCTCCAGATTGGCCCACGAAAGGCTGGGCAGGTGCAGTGCATAGCTGTTTGGCGTTGTATCGCGACGGCCGGTCAGACACGTCGGCCCGCAAAACACATCGGAGGGATACACAGCCAGATCATCTATGACCTGATACGTATTGTCCGTACGGTAGCCATGCCGTGCGAGCGTGCGCGTTTGGTACGTTGGACTGCTCGTGAGCTCATATGTGCCATCCGCACGACGAAACACCGCCGTGCGATACTCGTCACGCAGCTCGCGGATAATCTCCAGCCCCGGCACACATCCGAACCCCGAACCCAAATTCACCGCGTTACCGACCTGCGCGCCACAAAACGCTGGCTGGTACAGCATCTCATCCAGCGGCCGCAACAGTTCTACATCCGTATCGAGATACACGCCACCATACTGATAGAGCACATCAAGTCGCGCAAAATCCGGCACAAATCCCATACGCCCCGAAGCATAGGCGTCGGCCATATACTGGCAGCGATGAACATCGTAGTTCTCCTCATTCCAGAGACGGAACTCATAGTCTGGGCAATAACGGTGCCAAGACGCCACACATTGCTTCTGCCAGTCTGGCATTTCTTTGCCGCCGAACCAGAAATAATGAATCACCCGCGGAATCAGCGGCTGCTCCGCCCGCCGCGTCGGATACATCTCACGCCGCCCCTGCGCCAGCATCGCCTGCACCTCGAACAACGAATACAGACAGCAAATATTCGTGAGCCCATACGCCTCCAGCTGCTCCGACATGGCGGCGAAAGGCTCGTACGGCGTGATAAGGATGAGGTCATCCGGCGCAATGGACCTCACGCCTGCCTCAACCGACTGAATGGCCCACGTCCTACCGCCCAGCGTCAAGGATGTACCAGCACGCCCGTTATCCATAAACAGTCGCACACAGTCGGCATTCATACCATGCGCCACCAGCTGCTCCCAAGCCCGCTGCAGCAACCGCCCCGTACCAAACACCACGACACGACGCTTCTCCGCCAGAGCGACAAACTCCTCTATAGAAATATCCCGATATTGCAAGATGCTTTCTCCCTCCGCCAGGCAGAAAACAACCTGTCAGCTGCGTCTCACACGCATTCCAACTGAAGCAGCAGTAGTGTCTCCCGCACCTGGCATAAATTCATAAAATCCTTGTACAGCAAATAATCGACCTCAAACTTCGCACATGGGAAACAGCCTATGTGCCTTGTAAAATCAACATGCGTAGGCCTTTAGATATCCACATCATGCACATTCACGTAGGCCTTCGG